>NZ_ANAY01000097.1 GCF_000340965.1 Nocardiopsis kunsanensis DSM 44524 | reverse complement strand
CGCAATGATTACGGTTCGGTGGTGGTTCCTGGTGTGGGGGAGTGGGAGCCGTGGTTGTCGGTGTCGGTGGTGTTGCCGGCGTACGGGCATCAGGAGAAGTTGGATCTGGTGTTGGCGTCGTTGGCGGCGCAGAGTTATCCCTCGCGTCTTCTCGAGGTCGTGGTGGTCGATGACGGGTCGCCGGAGCCGTTGGTGTTGGGTCCGGTGGTGCCGGAGCATGTGCGGTTGATCCGTTCTTCGGGGGGTGCGTGGGGTTCTGCGCACGCGGTCAATTGTGGTGTGGCTGCTTCGTCGGGGGATGTGGTGCTGCGGTTGGACGCGGACATGCTGGTTTTCCGTGAGCATGTGGAGTCGCAGTTGCGGTGGCATCACCGGTTGGATTATGCGGCGGTGTTGGGGCACAAGTTGTTCGTGGACTGGGTTCCGGGGCGGCATTCTGCTGAGCGGGTGCGTGAGGAGGTGGCGGCCGGGCGTGCGGGGGCGTTGTTCGATCCCGCCACCGCCGACACCCACTGGATCGA
>NZ_ANAY01000096.1 GCF_000340965.1 Nocardiopsis kunsanensis DSM 44524 | reverse complement strand
CAGTGAGCCTTTTTCATCCTGTTTCTCGGAGCTGAAGAACGAGCACGGCACGAGCGATCTCGCCGGCGCGGTGGGGGCAGCAGCGTAGGCGGCGCAGGATGCGCCACTGCTTGAGCTGGGCGATCGCCCGTTCGCCTGGCCCGCGCAGCTGAGCGTGTTCGGAGTTGATGTCCTTCTTCCACTGCGGCTTGCCCCGGCCTTTGAACGGGCAGAACACCACCTCGGACAGGCCCACATAGGCCTTGTCGCCCAGAGCGAGCAGTCCTTGGGCCCGGAGGCGTTCGGCGATCTTCCAGATCCGGGCCGCCCGCACATCGTGCACTGCCCCAAGAGCGCTCCCGAGGTCCACAGCAGAGCCCCGTCCGGGGCCGCGACGACCTGGATGTTCATGCCGTGTCGTCTGTGCTTGCCGGAATAGAAGGGGCGGTCGGCCGCCACGCGGTCGCAGGCGATGAGCGTGCCGTCGACGATCGCATATCCCCACCCTGTGCGGCGTGCGCGGCGTAGGCCCTGTTCGAGGGTGGGTGCCTG
>NZ_ANAY01000095.1 GCF_000340965.1 Nocardiopsis kunsanensis DSM 44524 | reverse complement strand
TGGCCGGATGGGCCCAGTACGGCTACTGCGCCTCCCACTCCCGCTTCTTCTGGGGGCTGCGCCTGCACCTGGTGTGCACCCTGAGCGGACTGCCCATCGCCTTCGCCCTGACCGGCGCCAAGGCCGACGAGCGCACCACCCTGACCGAGATCTTCGAAACCGAACCGGACCTGGTCAACCAGCGCCCGAACCAGACGCTGATCGCGGACAAGAACTACTTCGGACGCGATTTCGAACAGGTCCTGACCCAAGCGGGACTGTGTCTGCTGCGTCCGGCCCGCAAGGGCGAGTCCCCACGGGCCGGAGCAGCGTTGTTCCGTCCCTTGCGGCAGGTGGTCGAGTCGATCAACCAGACCTTCAAGGGCCAGCTGGACCTGGAACGACACGGGGGGCGCACCCCGGAAGGGGTGGTGGTGCGGGTGCTCCAGCGTGTTCTGGCGCTGACCGCCGCTATCTGGCACAACGACCGGACCGGCCAGCCCGTCCTACGCTCCCTGACGGCCTATGACCACTGACCCCTTGGAATTACTCATCTAG
>NZ_ANAY01000094.1 GCF_000340965.1 Nocardiopsis kunsanensis DSM 44524 | reverse complement strand
TCTCTCTCCACCCATGTTGTAACCGTGCGTGAGCAACGCTTACCCGGAAAGGCTCACTGTGCCTGTTCATGATCGATAATAGAAGATGGAATAGGTGGTGGCCGACCTTCCAACGGGTGACCGACACCCGGACCTCACGATCCGGAACCTGGGTCGACTCCGTGCCCCCGGCAGTATCCGATCTTTCCGGCCACCGGGATGCCGACAGGAGGAGTGTGGAGATCCCTGTTAGGAGATCGCGTTGAGTCGCCTCGTCAAGACTGCTGGAAGGCAGGTCTTCCACGACCTCCTTGGCGACCTTCCGGGCCGCACTGGACCACCTCTCCGGGTCGGCCTCGCGACGGATGCGGAAATAGTTGTCGTAGTCAGTGCTGTCAGCTATCTCGCGTTTCGATCCTGGCGCCCTCCCGTCAGGTTGAAGGGTGATCGACGTTAACAGGCCAAGGTCGGTGTTGCTGCTGATTGTTCGCTCTCCTGACAGTCTCATGCCGGACTGAGCCCTTTTCATCCTGCTTCTCGGATTTGAAGTACGAGCACAGCTCGGGTGATCT
>NZ_ANAY01000093.1 GCF_000340965.1 Nocardiopsis kunsanensis DSM 44524 | reverse complement strand
CGATGAGGTCCCGGTAGTGGTCGGCGATCTGGATGTAGGGCGGCTTCGGCCGCTGGAGCTGGGGATTCATGAGTCCTTCCTCCTAGGGCGCATATATGCCCTGTGATCGGATGCCCAGTCTAGGCGCTCGCTGTCTAGACGCTTCGTATGCCTCCTGAACTGGTGCTATCTAAAAAACCTGAAGGCTTATGCTGCGGGGTATATACACGCTCAGCATATATGCCTTACAGTACACATAGATGGACCGCAGAGTCCAGCCTCCGGGCACTTGAGCTTTGACAACCGAAGATCGCGAAGTCGCAGGCCAGCCCCCTCATCGCGGGGTCAACCGGGATGGACCAGGTGAGCACGCTCACCCCCGCCGCCGATGGTCTGCGCACCAACCCTCATCTGAAACGAGATGAGCCCCGCCCGGAGGCAACCGGACGGGGCTCGCGCACCCACGACCTGCAAGGAGCGAACGTGCGCAACACCATGATGCCGCAAGAGCGGCGTGACATCCCTGTGCCTCGGCTCCAGCGGCCGAAGCCGCCCTACATCCAGATCGCCGACCACTACCGGGACCTCATCG
>NZ_ANAY01000092.1 GCF_000340965.1 Nocardiopsis kunsanensis DSM 44524 | reverse complement strand
GGTCGTAGGGCAGGGGTGTGGGGGCGTCGATGCCGGTGAGGGTGTGGCGCCAGTGGTCGGTTGCGGCTTGTTCGTCCTGGTGGGAGAGCCATGCCAGGTGGTCGCGGAAGGGTGGGCGTGGGGGCAGGGGTGTGCCGTGGTAGGCGGTGAAGACGTCGGACAGGACCAGGGGCAGGCTCCACCCGTCCAGGAGCAGGTGGTGGAAGGTCCAGAGCAGGGCCACGCGGGTGGGGCTCAGGCGGGCGATGGTGATGCGCAGCAGGGGGCTCTGGTTCAGGTCCATGCCGGTCTGCTGGTCCTGGGCGCGCAGGTCGGCCAGGGCTTGGTCTTGTCGGGCGGGTGTGTGGTGGCGCCAGTCCAGGACGGTGACGGGCAGTTGTGCGTGATGGGGGATGTGTTGCAGGGGCGTGGTGAGGTTCTCCCAGAGGGGGGTGGCGCGGAGGGCGGGGGTGTGGTCCAGAACGTGTTGCCAGGCTCGGGCCAGGCGTTCGGGGTCCTCGATTCCGTCCAGGTGCAGGGTGATCTGTTCGAGGTAGGAGGTTCCCTGGTCGAGCAGGGAGTGGAAGAGCATGCCCTGTTGCATGGGGGTCAGGGGCAGCAGGTCCTGTGTGGTGGGGGTGACCAGGTGGTCGATGTCGGTCTGGTCCAGGTGGGTGAGGGGGAAGTCGGAGGGGGTGGCCCCGCCGGTGTCCTCACGCAGACAGAACCCGACCAG
>NZ_ANAY01000091.1 GCF_000340965.1 Nocardiopsis kunsanensis DSM 44524 | reverse complement strand
GGCAGGTTTTCTTGGTCGTTAACCCGTCTACCAGGGGCTTCTTGCTGTTCGGGAGGGGGGCAGGGAGACCGGTACAGGGCTGTGACCTGCGCCTTCAAGATGAAAAAGGCTCACTGGCCGCATGACCTCGGGATTTTTATTGATATATTGTCGACAATCCCGATGGAATACTCGGTCGTGATTGGTCAGGGCAGGTCAAGTCCGGTGAACAGTGCTCGTCGGCATGGGGAGTCACTCGGCGAGAGGGTTGGCCGAGTCGGCAAAAAACCTTTACTCGAAAATTCGAGTATTGGTGCCATTGGCTGAATCCGCTATTTTTCTCTGTGTTCCGGTGGTGATTGGGGTGTTCACGTTCTCACCATACGCAGACCGTCTCCTTGGGGCAACTTATAAGCGCTGAATAGTACTGGTAAGTTGAGCTTACCGTCTCTCTGGAGTCGCGACTTAGGTGCAGCAAACCCCAGTGAAATATTTGGGTTCAGACGACCCCTGGAGGCCTTCACCGTCAGGCGGGGGTAGGTTTGCGCAGCTTATCGGGGACTTTTGCGATGCTGGCATGCCTCATCCTCCCGGCCTGTCGTGTACCGGGTTTCGCGGAGACGGCACTGTTGAAAGGACGTCAAGGCCATGGGCCGCCCCCTGGGTCCTCGACGCCCTTCGCCGCGCACGTGGGAGTTCCACCAAAATTCCATCAACGGTCTAGTAGTACTTTGTTAAGTTCCTGATTCTTCGTCTCAGATCCGCCATCATGGACGGAT
>NZ_ANAY01000090.1 GCF_000340965.1 Nocardiopsis kunsanensis DSM 44524 | reverse complement strand
TCGACCCGGCCACCGGTCCCATGGTGCGGATGGTGTTGTTCACCGGCCAGAACCCGCCCCGCCTGCTCATCACCGCCCACCACCTGATCGTGGACGGCGTCTCCTGGCGCATCCTGCTCCAGGACCTGACCACCGCCTACCGACAAACCACCGACAACCAACCCATCGACCTGGGTCCCCGCACCACACCCTTCCCCGTCTGGGCCGACCACCTGGCCGACTCCGCACGCAAGGGCCGCTTCGACGACGAGACCGAACACTGGACCAGCCTGACCGAGACCCCGGTCGACCTGCCCCGCGACCTGGACCATCCCGGAAACGGGCCCACCGCCTCACAGCACACCGTCTCGTCCCGCCTGAACGCCGAAACCACCCAGGCCCTACTCCTGCAAGCACCCCAGGCCTTCCGCACCCAGGTCAACGACCTGCTCCTGGCCGCCCTGACCCACGTACTCACCGACTGGACCGGCCACGAACAACTCCTGATCAACCTGGAAGGCCACGGCCGCGAAGACCTCTTCGACCACATGGACCTGTCCCGCACCGTGGGCTGGTTCACCACCATGTTCCCCGTGGCCCTGCACCACCACCCCGACTGGGCCGACCAGATCAAGACCACCAAGGAGATACTGCGCACCCTGCCCCACCACGGCCTGGGCTTCGGCGCCCTGCGCTACCTGGGCACCGACCAGCAACGCACCGCCCTGGCCGGCCTGCCAACCCCACAGATCAGCTTCAACTACCTCGGCCGCTTCGACACCG
>NZ_ANAY01000089.1 GCF_000340965.1 Nocardiopsis kunsanensis DSM 44524 | reverse complement strand
CCCCCTCCCGAACAGCAAGAAGCCCCTGGTAGACGGGTTAACGACCAAGAAAACCTGCCCCACCAGAGGCTCCACATGCTGTTCTACCGTGCCGCGCTGCCCCTGTCACGCCGGACTCTGAACCTGGCCGCCCGCACCATCCGCGCCCACCGCAAGAAAACCGGTTCCCGATGGCGACGCCTGGACCCCGCACAGCAGGCCCTGCTCGTACTGGTCCACTTGCACAAAGGCGAGACGTTCAACCAGGTCGCGGCCGGTTTCGCGGTGGGCACCACGACCGCCTGGCGCTACGTGCGCGAGACCACGGCCCTGCTCGCCGAGCAGGCACCCACCCTCGAACAAGGACTACGCCGCGCACGCCGCAAGGGGTGGGGGTACGTGATCGTGGACGGCACCTTGATCGCCTGCGACCGTGTGGCGGCCGACCGCCCGTTCTATTCGGGCAAGCACAAGCAACACGGCATGAACGTCCAGGTGGTGGCCGCACCGGACGGGGAGCTCGTGTGGACCTCGTGGTCGCTGCTGGGATCAGTGCACGACACCAGGGCCGCCCGGGTGTGGAAGATCGCCGAACGCATCAAGGCCGCGGGCCTACTCGGACTGGGCGACAAGGGGTACATGGGCCTGTCGGAGGCAGTGTTCTGCCCGTTCAAGGGCCGGGGCAAGCCGCAGTGGAAGAAAGACACCAACTCCGAGCACGCCAAGCTCCGCTCACCTGGTGAGAGGGCCATCGCCCAACTCAAGAACTGGAATATCCTACGTCGGCTGCGATGCTGCCCGCACCGGGCCGGAGAGATCACCCGAGCTGTGCTCGTACTTCAAATCCGAGAAGCAGGATGAAAAGGG
>NZ_ANAY01000088.1 GCF_000340965.1 Nocardiopsis kunsanensis DSM 44524 | reverse complement strand
AGAGGTCATCTCATTTGGATTCTCTGTAGCCTGGACCCATGTCGATGGTCGAACGACTGGTGCCGGATGGGTTGTGGGAGCTGTTCCAAAAGGTGGTGCCCCAGGCACCCACCAGGCCCCAGGGCGGGGGCCGGCGCAGATACGGCGACCGCGAGGTGCTGGCCGCGATCATCTTCGTGGCCACCACCGGCTGCACCTGGGCCCAGCTCCCACCGGTCTTCGGCCCCTCCGGTCCCACCGCGCACCGCCGTTTCACTGAATGGAGCCGGGCCCGGGTCTGGGCCAAGCTGCACCGTCTGGTGCTGGACGAACTCGGCTCCCGCGGCGAGCTGGACTGGTCACGGTGCGCAATCGACTCGGTCAACATGAGGGTCCTCAAAGGGGGGACCTGACCGGCCCGAATCCTGTCGACCGGGGCAAGAAAGGGGCAAAGATCCACCTGATCACCGATCGGGCGGGATTGCCGCTTTCGATGGCCATCTCCGGAGCGAATCTGCACGACAGCCAGGCGTTGCAACCTCTAGTGCGAGGGATAGTACCGGTGCGTTCGCCTCGCGGTCCCAGGCGGCGCAAGCCGGCCAAGCTCCACGGCGACAAGGGATACGACTACGACCACCTGCGCCGATGGCTCCGCAGGCGCGGGATCCTCCACCGCCTTGCTCGCAAGGGCGTGGAATCATCCCAACGGCTGGGACGTCACCGGTGGCAGGTCGAGCGCACCATGGCCTGGCTGACCGGAAGCCGCCGGCTCCACCGCCGCTACGAACGCAAAGCTGAACACTTCCTCGCCTTCGTCGGTATCGCCTGCACGCTGATCTGCTACCGCAGACTCGCCAAATGAGATGACCTCTAA
>NZ_ANAY01000087.1 GCF_000340965.1 Nocardiopsis kunsanensis DSM 44524 | reverse complement strand
TGAGCCTTTCCGGGCAATGATTGGTGACCGTGGGTGATAATCGGTCAGGTGGTACGGCCGTGTTCGAGTTGGAGCAGGACCAGGGCGGCGCGGGTGATCGCGCCGATACGCCAGGGGTCGAGGCTGACCCGGCGTAGGGCCTTGAAGGTGGTCTTGAGCAGGGAGTTGGCTCGCTCAGCGACCCCGTGTACTCCCCGGATGAGCTGGTTGTAGGCCTTCTGCTCATCGGTCAGTTCTTGGCCCGCGGGTTTTTTGACGGGGTGGCGCAGGGCGGGGCTGAGGTTTTCATAGCCCAGGTCGGTGAGCGTGAGCCACTCGTCTTCGGCGGCGGCCTTGTCCAGCGCGGGCAGCAGGTCGGCCTCGGCCTTGGCGCAGGTGGTGTCGTGTTCGCGCCCGGGACGCACGCCCGAGGTCCACAGCGGCCACCCGTCCGGGGCCGAGAGCACCTGGATATTGCCGCCGTGGTGCTTGTGCTTGCCCGACCACCAAAGGTCGGCCCTGTTGGGGCCCGGGGTGCGGACCCGGTCGGTGCGCACCACTGTGCCGTCCAGATTCAGATGGCCGACCCCGGCCTGTTGGGCCTGGTCCAGGGCCTGTTCCAGGTCCGGGGCCCGGGCGGCCAAGACGTCGATGCCCTCGTGCAGGTAGGTGTGGACGGTGCTTTTGCCGATGGCGTTGTCGGTGGCCAGCTGGGCGGGGCGGGTGGCGTTGAGGAACCAGCGGATGATGAGGACGGCCTGTTTGAAGGGGCCCAGCGCTCGGGTGCCCAGTCTGTGTCGGTGGGCGGCCAGCAGGCGGGCGAGGAACTCCACGGTCCCGCGGTCGGCGTCGAGCACGCAGGTGTAGGTAACATCGGTAGACAAGCGAAGCCTCTGG
>NZ_ANAY01000086.1 GCF_000340965.1 Nocardiopsis kunsanensis DSM 44524 | reverse complement strand
CTCAGTTGCCCATGTCGGCGAGGTGGCGTTCGGCGTCCAGGGCGGCCGAGCAGCCGGTCCCGGCGGCGGTGACTGCTTGGCGGTACTGGTGGTCGACGACGTCGCCGGAGGCGAAGACCCCGGGCAGGCTCGTGCGGGTGGAGGGGAACTCGACCTCGACGTAGCCTTCCTCGTCGAGTTCGAGTTGTTTGTCGAACAGTTCCACGCGGGGGTCGTGGCCGATGGCGACGAAGAGGCCGGAGATGTCCATGGTGGAGGTGTGTCCGGTCTTGTTGTTGTACAGCTCCAGGCCGGTGACGCGTTCCTGGCCCAGGACCCGGGTGACCTCGGTGTCCCACACGAAGTCGATCTTCTCGTTGGCGTGGGCGCGTTCGGCCATGATGGCGCTGGCGCGTAGTTCGTCGCGGCGGTGGATGACGGTGACGGTTCTGGCGAAGCGGGTGAGGAAGAGGGCTTCTTCCATGGCGGTGTCGCCGCCGCCGACCACGGCGATGTCCTGGTCGCGGAAGAAGAAGCCGTCGCAGGTGGCGCACCAGGAGGTGCCGCGGCCGGAGAGTTCCTTCTCTCCGGGGACGCCCAGTTCGCGGTAGCCCGAGCCGGTGGAGAGGATGACGGTGTGGGCGTAGAAGGTTTCGCCGCCGGCGGTGATTTCCTTGACCGGTTTGGTCAGGTCGGCTTCGGTCACGTCCTCGGGGACCAGGTCTGCGCCGAAGCGTTCGGCTTGTTTGCGCATGTTGTCCATGAGGTCGGGGCCCATGATGCCGTCGGGGAATCCGGGGAAGTTCTCGACGTCGGTGGTGTTCATGAGTGCGCCGCCGGCGGTGATGGAGCCTTCGAAGACCAGTGGGCGCAGTTCGGCGCGTGCTGCGTAGACGGCCGCGGTGTATCCCGCGGGGCCGGAACCGATGATGATCACATTGCGGAC
>NZ_ANAY01000085.1 GCF_000340965.1 Nocardiopsis kunsanensis DSM 44524 | reverse complement strand
TGAGGTGATCCCAGCGACTTTGAAGTGGGATGAAAACGGCAAACCGAACCTGAGGGGAGGAACGTCCGTTCCGCAGACATAGACGTGGAGCCCCAGGTAGAAGGCGAGGTGTCGAATCTTGCCGGGCTACCGTGAAAGGCTCCACGTGGTCACCTATCGTGCCATCCTCGACGTCCCCAGGGAAGCCGTTCTCTTCCTGGCCCGCCTCCTGGCCACCGAACGCAAGCTGCGCGGCACCCGCAACCGAACCCGTGCCCTGACCTGCTACCACCAGGCGATCATGGTCCTGCGCCACTTCCGCGACGGAACCGACCCCGCCACCTTGGCCCGCGACCACGGCATCGGCCGATCCACCGGCTACCGCTACATCGACGAAGCCACCGCTGTCCTGGCCGACCAGGCCCCGCACCTGCACCACGCACTGAAGAACGCCCACGAGGCGGGCGTGTCCCACCTGGTACTCGACGGCATGGTGATCCCGACCGACCGATGTTTGGAGAAGACGACCAGCGTCAAAGGAAAGAGCATCGATCTGTGGTACTCGGGAAAGGCCCGCCACCACGGAGGCAACGTCCAAGGCGTCATGGAACCGGACGGGTTCCCCCTGTTCATCAGCGACGTCGAGCCAGGATCAGTGAATGACCTACCCGCGGCCCGTACCCACATGCTCGGCGCCCTCTACGCCTTCGCGGCCAAAGGCCTGCCCACGCTGGCCGACCTGGGATACGAGGGTGCCGGCATCGGTGTCATCACCCCCATCAAGCAGCCGAGTGACGGTCCGCCGCTGGCCCTGGACAACCGCACCCTCAACAAGCTCCAGCGGGGTGTGCGCTGTCTGGGCGAGCGCGGGTTCGCACTGCTCACCCAGCGGTGGCGGCTGCTACAACACATCACCGCCAGCCCCAGCAAGATCGGGGACATCGCCAGAGCCGCCCTCGTCCTCACGCACTTCGAACACGGGCGCCTGGCATAAAACTCGCTGAGATCACCTCA
>NZ_ANAY01000084.1 GCF_000340965.1 Nocardiopsis kunsanensis DSM 44524 | reverse complement strand
CTAGATCGTTGATGGGAAATCTCTGAACTGGTCGCGAGCACAACGAAGGGCGCCCAAGATCGATGTGTGACCAACAACCTAGACGCCCTTCTAACAGCACTCTACGTCCATCTGGACGATGACGTGATCCCTTCGACCGACCAGCCCCGACGGCCGGGACGCCCACGACTGCTCACCGACGCAGAACTCGTCTGCGTGGCGGTGGCCCAAGTGCTGCTGCGCTGCGACGACGAACGCCGATGGCTGCGCCTGGCCCCAGGCCGGATCGGCCACCTCTTTCCCCGTCTGCCCTGCCAGTCCGAGTACAACCGGCACCTGCGCAACCTCGCACACGTGATGTTTCCCGTCGCGATGTGGCTGGCCAGGGCCGTGCCCAGCTACGACGACCGGCTGCGCCTGATGGATGGCACCCCCGTGCGGTGCGGAGCCTCACGGACCACAGTCAACCGCTCACAGATGGGAGAGCTCGCTGCCTACGGGCGCGACATCTCCCACCACGCCTTCTACTGGGGCGCCAAGCTCATACTCATCACCACCGCCGAGGGGACGGTATGCGCCTTCAGCCTGGCCAGCCCCAAAGAACTCGACGAACGCAAGCAGGCCCTGCACCTGCTGCACGTCCAACCCCCTGCCACGGGACCCACCCCGATCGTGTGCGACAAGGGCTTCGCCGGCGCACAGACCGAGCGGGCCGCGGCTGAGCTGGGGTATCTGCTGATCCGCCCAGTTCGCCACGACGAGCCCCAACCCCCGGCCAAGGTCTTCCCCGCCTGGCTGCGCCAACGGATCGAGGCGATCATTTGGACATTGAAGAACCAGCTCGGGTTGGAACGTCATGCCGCACGCACCACCGAGGGGTTGTGGTCCCGCACCTGCCAGCGGATCCTGGCCCTCAACGCTGCCATCTGGCACAACTGGCAGATCGGCGCCCCGGTCAAGCGGTCACTGGTCGCCTACGACCACTGACCAGGGCACACATTTCCCATCAACGATCTAG
>NZ_ANAY01000083.1 GCF_000340965.1 Nocardiopsis kunsanensis DSM 44524 | reverse complement strand
ACTGAGCCTTTCCGAGTAATGATCGGTGACTCTGTGTGAGTACAGGTCAAGCTGTGCGGCCGTGTTCGAGCTGCAGCAGAACCAGCGCGGCCCGAACAATCGCACCGATACGCCAGGGATCCAGACTCACCCTGCGCAGGGCCTTGAAGGTGGTTTTGAGCAGGGAGTTGGCACGTTCGGCGATGCCGTGCACGCCCCGAATGAGCTGGTTGTAGGCCTTTTGCCGGCCGGTCAACTCCCGACCCGCGGGTTTCTTCACCGGGTGGCGCAGCGCGGAACTGAGGTTTTCATAGCCCAGGTCGGTGAGCGTTGGCCGCTCGTCCCGGGCAGCGGCCTTTGCCAACGCAGGTAGCAGGTCGGCTTCGGCCTTGGCACAGGTGGAATCGTGCTCGCGCCCTGGGCGCACGCCGGAGGTCCACAGCGGCCACCCGTCGGGGGCCGAGAGCACCTGGACGTTGCCACCGTGGTGTTTGTGCTTGCCCGACCACCACAGGTCGGCGCCGGCCGGGCCCGGGGTGGCCACTCGGTCTGTGCGCACCACGGTCCCGTCCAGATTCAGATGAGTGCAGCTTTCCTGCTGGGCCTGCTCCAGAGCGGTGTGCAGCTCGGGGGCTCGGGCGGCCAGGACGTCGATGCCCTCGTGCAGGTAGGCGTAGACGGTGCTGGTGCCGATGGTGTTGTCAGTGGCCAGCTGGGCGGGGCGGGTTGCGTCCAAGAACCAGCGGATGACCAGCACGGCCTGGTTGAAGGGGCCCAGCGCACGGGTGCCAGTGCGGGTGCCGAGCTCGCGTCGACGGCCGGCCAGCAGGTGCGAGAGGAACTGCACGGTCTCGCGGTCGGCATCGAGCACGCACGTGTAGGTAACATCGGTAGACAAGCGAAGCCTCTGGTTATCGGTGTTTCTGTCGCAAGACCACCTCTACCAGGGGCTTCGCTGCTGTTCAGGGGCCGGGTTGGGCTCGGCCGATGCGGTCTCTCTCCACCCATGTTGTAACCGTGCGTGAGCAACGCTTACCCGGAAAGGCTCACT
>NZ_ANAY01000082.1 GCF_000340965.1 Nocardiopsis kunsanensis DSM 44524 | reverse complement strand
CCGGCCACCCCCTGAAGCTCTCCCGCCCCCGCCGGTTCCGGCGGGGGCCTTTTTTGTGCCCGGAACGGGGGCGGACAAGGTAAGCCCGGAAGGGGCAACGGGCCCGGCCGCAGGGTCGCCGGGCCGGGAAGCTGACTACAGGATCTGGCGCCTCAACCCCCCGTGAGGTCACAGCATGATCACGCCCCCGCCGGTTCCGGCGGGGGCTTTTTCGTGCCCGAGCAGCGAGACGCCCCGTATCGCAAGGGTTCTGGGCTCCGGGAAGGCCCACTTATCGGAGGCCAGGGAGTAGCTTCGGGGTTTTCCGGCACGGGATAGCGACGCTTTGGAGGCGCTGCGGAGCCTCCTGTCGACGCCGTCGACAGACGGTCGTTTGCCGACACCCGTGGCGTCCCCGCCCCGACGGGGCGGGGACGGCGCCATCGTTTGCGGCTGGTGCCACGGTCGTTAACGGCACCCGTGCCCATGCAACGCGGCGTTGCTACCTCTACTTTGCGGCTCGCCGTAGCTTCGGGAGAAGCAGGCCGTCCGGACCCGTTCCGGAGTGCTGTCCAAACCCTGTCCGAACCGGCGTCCGGACTGCTGTCCGATCCCCGTCCGAACCCGTTCCGAACCGGTTCGGAACGCCGTTGACCTGTAACACCGCGCCGGGGCGGGCCACCGGCGTCCGAACCCACAACGCAACGCGACGTTGCTATCGCAGCTCCGGCCCTACCGGTCCTTCTCCGGCAGGTTTGGGCGCCGCCCCGGCGGCGTCCCGCCGGCCACATCCACCGGAGTGCTGCGGGGAGGTCGGCGTCCGCCCCAGTGCGGCAGTCCCGTTCCCTCGGGACGGGTCATGGCGGCTGCGATCCCCGCGGTTGATGCCCCGCCCCGAGGACGGTGCTGTTCGTCGTCGCGCTCCTGGCGCTCGTTCTCCTCCATGAGCACATCCTCGCTCCCGTGCCCGCCATCACCCGGAATCGGCCACAGAGCCCTCGTATCTCAACCCATCGACCCCGGCACTCCGGAGATACAAAGGCTCAGTCAGACGGAGGCCTCGTGTCGGAGATACAAAGGCTCAGTC
>NZ_ANAY01000081.1 GCF_000340965.1 Nocardiopsis kunsanensis DSM 44524 | reverse complement strand
TCGGGCAGCGCCACGAGCGGGCCGCAGATCGCGGCCCACCGCCGCAGGGGCACGCTCCGGTCAGCGAGGGTGCCGTCCTCGCGAACGGCGCTGATCTGTCCGGGGGCGTGCTCCTGGAGGAGGGTGCCGTCCTGGTCGAGGTAGCGGGAGTTCATCGGTGGTGTCCTCTCGTGTGGGGGTTCAGATTCGGTACCTCGGATGAGGCAGGTCAGCGGCGGCCTCCCAGCCAGTACTCGCCGGGCTCGGTGGTGTAGGCGGCCTCAGCCAGGTCGAGCTCGTCCTCGGTCAGCCACGGCAGGCGATCGGCCTCGAACAGCAGGCGCAGCCAGACTGCCTCCAGCGAGGCGTCGGGTTGGCCGGCCGCTGTGCCACCGGAGCGGTAGTGCTCCAGCGTGGCCTTGGCCAGGAAGTCGACCTCGTCGCGGTCGTAGAAGGCCGCTCCCTTGGTCTCGCCCTCAGCGGCCACGATCTCGCCTTCGGCCGTGGCGGTGGCCAGGTGCCAGTAGTGGCCCGGCCGGGGCAGGTGCGGCAGGGACGCGCACAGGTTGGGCAGGTGGCCCTCCCACACCAGCGCGGACCCGGTCACGGCCAGGCCGACCTCCTCCTCGACCTCGGCGACCAGGGCGGCCGCGACGTTGGTGTGCTCGTCCTTGACGTGTCCGGCGACGGGGGCGGTGCCCTTGGGCCACCAGCCCCGGGTAATCATGAGCAGCCGGTCCTGCTCATCGGTGATGATGACGCCGATCGAGGTTCCGCAGCAGCGCTTCATAATGGGGGTGCTCCTTCGGGAGTAGTGCGGCCGCCCCGTCTCGTCTCGACAGCGAGGGGCGGCCGTGCGTGTGTTCGCGGACCGGGTGGTCCCCCCGTCCGCTCCGCGTGTGCGGGGCGGACAGAGCCACCAACCGGGGGCAGGTCAGGCCTGGGGGCACAGGCCGTTGTTGTGTTCGTAGGAGTCGGCCGGGTCGGACTCGTAGTAGCGGGACTTGCAGCGCTTGCACTCGACCTCGCGCATAGTCTGGAGACCTCTCTGTGAGAGCGAGGCCCCACCAGTTGCTGCCAGGCGCCGGGTGGGGCCTCGTCATGTGGGGGGTGGACCGGCCGG
>NZ_ANAY01000080.1 GCF_000340965.1 Nocardiopsis kunsanensis DSM 44524 | reverse complement strand
GACAACCACGGCTCCCACTCCCCCACACCAGGAACCACCACCGAACCGTAATCATTGCGCACGACCCAGGGGCGCCCGACCACTGGTGGTACGGACAGCGGGCGGGCCGGGCCCTCCGCCCCGGGAACGGTGCCGGGAATGTCGGTGGTCACGGTTTACCTCCCGATGTGCCGGGTGTGCGATGCGCGGCCTCAGCGTAACCAAGTCAGCCACCCTGTGTGTTCACTCGAAAGCGTGTCGCACACATCCCGGTCGGGGTCCCGGCCGACGGCCCGGCCTGTGCGCCACAGGGCCCGGCCGGGCGGTCTCCCGGCCCCCGCTCAGCGCACCACCTTCCGCAGGAGCCGCTGTCCCAGCCCCGGCGTGGACCAGCGGAGCTTGCGCTCGGCCCGTACCGCCCGGGCGCGCAGCCGTTCGGTCTCGGCCTGGACCCGTTCCAACTCGCGACGCAGTTCCTCGGCGTTCTTGTCCCCGAGCCCCTTCCGGACGGCACCGGAGTCCGCGTTCGCCCGCTTCCCGTTCCTGCGTGCCGCGGCGCCCGACGCGGCCCCCGGGCCCACGGGAGCAGCCGAGCCTTCGTCCTCGCCGGTGACCACGAAGGGAGCGCCGGGCATCCAATGGGTACCGGCCACCTTCTCCACCACCAGGTCGAGACCGCTCCCGGTGGCCTCGGGCTCGATGTGCTGTGCACGGGCGAAGGAGGCGGCGCGTTCCAGGCGCAGGATCCCGCCACCGGTCCGGGTGGCGCCGGGCAGCGGCGCGCACAGCAGCCCGGCCCCGGTCCGGTCGAGCTGGTCCACCAGGTCGGCGACGGCCTTCCTTCTCGGGTGGGCACCGACGGGGACGTGGAGGCGGTAGGGCACGCTCGGGTCCGTGCCGGGTGCGGCCTCGACGAAGCGGACACGCGCGTCGCCCCGGAAGGTCTCCCGGATCAGGCGGAGGTCGAGGCGCTCCTCGTCGAGCGGGGAACGGCGTCCCTCGTCCAGCTCCGACCAAGGACCGACGAGCCACACCCGGAGGTCGGAGACAGTGCCGTCGAGCAGGGCGGAGACTGTGGTGTCGGCCTCCTCCAGTGTGTGGCCGTCCACGTCGACGCACACGTCGGCGTAGGGCACCTCCCACTGGCGGTCGGAGCGCTTGCGGCGCAGGTGGAACTCGGGAACCCGGTTGGAGACGTACGGGGAGCGGTAGCGGGTCCCGGCCTCGCGCCGGGTCTGCATCTGGGTGCGGCCCAGGTGCCAGC
>NZ_ANAY01000079.1 GCF_000340965.1 Nocardiopsis kunsanensis DSM 44524 | reverse complement strand
CTAGTGCTGTGGCCGGAAACGTTCACCCGGGTGTGCTCAGGCCGCGGTGGCCAGTGGGCGCCCGCCCCAGCGCAGGCCTTTCTCGCTGCGCACCCGGGCGCGTTCTCGGCGTTGGGCCGCGAGCACGTCCGGGTCGCGGGCGTTGGCGTTGCGCCACCTCAGGTAGGCGTGCAGCGCCCGGGTCTGGACCGTGTGGTTGGGGTGATGGGAATTAGCGATGGTGAACTGGCGCAACGGCCCGAAGTGCGCCTCGATCGGGTTGGCCCAGGAGGCGTAGGTGGGGGTGAAGCACAACTCGACCTTGTTGCGCCGTGCCCAGGAGCAGATCGCGGGCCCCTTGTGCGCGGACAGGTTGTCCAGGATCACGTAGATGGGAGCGCCGTCCGGGCGTGCGGCCCGGATCGACTTCAACGCTTTCAAAGTGTTCGCGCCGCCTTTGCGCCGGTGGTTGATGCCCCACAAGGTGTCCGAGCCCACCGAATAGCAGCCATGGAAGTACGTGATGCCGTGCGTGCGCCGGTAAGTGGCCGCAAGCCGGCCCGGGCGGCCCTGCCGGGCCCAGCCCGAGCCTGCGGTGGGGCGGATGCCCAAGGGGCCGAACTCGTCGAAGGCGAAGACCCGGTCGGCGAAGTACTCCATGACCTGCTCGATGCGGTCGAGTTTGGCATCGCGGTCGGGGTCGGGCGAGTCCTTCCACGTCGTGGTGCGCTGGAAAGTGATGCCGTTCCGGTGGAGCAGAGCGCGCAGGCTCTCGCGGCCGATGCGCAGGCCGGGTCCGGGTCTGCGGGCCAGGTAGGCGGCGAGTTTGCGCAGCGACCAGCGGGTGAAGGGCCGGCCGAGCTTGGTAGGGCGCATCGTGGCCGTCTGGATGACGAGGTCTTCCTCGTCGGGGGTGAGCAGGCGGGGACGGCCTCCCGCCCACTTAGGGTCCAGGCAGCTCAGCCCTTGGTCGTTGAAGGCGTGGATGACCTCGCGGACCGTTTTCTCGTCAGCGGCGACCAGGCGGGCGATGACCGGGACGGTGTTGCCGCTGGAAGAGGCCAGGATCATCATCGCCCGCCGGTAGCGAACACTGTTGGTGCTGCCCCGGCGGACGATGCGTTGGAGTTTTTGGCCCTCAGGGTCGGTGAGTCTGCGGGCTTTGAGGGGTGCGGACACCACGGCTCCCAGGGTTGACTGCTGGTGTTGCGGTCAACCCTGGCATCGATCACTCACCCGGGTGAACGTTCCCGGCCACGGCACTAG
>NZ_ANAY01000078.1 GCF_000340965.1 Nocardiopsis kunsanensis DSM 44524 | reverse complement strand
CAAGCGGTTGGTGACAGGTGTGACACACGCCGGTCCAGCACAGCAGCACCCGCTGCAGCTCGCCCAGGACCTGGTAGAAACTCAGACCGACGTCACCGATTTTGGGGCGAGTCTTCGCAGGGTGAGGAAGGCTTGGGCGGCGGTGACCAGGGTGACGTGGTGGTGCCAGCCCCGCCAGGTGCGCCCCTCGTAGTGGTCCAGCCCGAGCCCGTGCTTGAGCTCGCGGTAGTCGTGCTCGATGCGCCACCGGATCTTGGCCAGGCGCACCAAACGTCGCAGCGCCGTGTCCGGGGCCAGACTGGACAACCAGTAATCGGTCGGCGCCTGCTCGTGGGGCGGCCACTCAACGATCAGCGTCTCGACCGGCAGGACCCCGTCCCAGGACGAGCGGCTGCCCGCCCGGGCCAGAGCAGCCTTACGGGCAGCCACGCCCGCCGGACGCACCTGCATGAGCAGGAACCGGCTGCGCATCGGACCGCGCGAGCCCTGGCGCCAAGTGCACCGGCGCAACGCCTTGCGGCCCTGCTCCAGGGCCAGGTCCTTCAAGGAACGGGCCGGGGTGCGGTAGCGAGGCAAGGGCGGGCTCCCCACCCCCCGCGTGTGCTCAGGGGCCACCGGGGCCGCTTGGCCGGGGTGGGCGTTCAGATCACCGCGCACCGCCACCACATAGTCCAGCCCCCGCTGGGTCAGGCCGTCGCGGAAGCCGTGGTTCTGCCCGTAGCCGGCATCGGCCACCACCATCTTCTCGGCAAGCCCCCAGGAGCGGGCCTCATCGACCATGTCCAGGGCCAGCCGCCATTTCTCCCGGTGGCCCACGTGCTCGGGCACCCCGGTCCTGGCCCGGCGCTCATCGGCCGGATCCGCCCACTGTTTGGGCAGGTAGAGCCGCCAGGCCAGCGGCACCGAGGCCGTGTCGGTGACCGCGTGCAGGCTGACAGCGTTCTGGCACACCGCCTGCTTGCCCAGGGCGCCGCACCACTGGTGGGCCGCGCCCACCGAGGCGGTGCCCGCTTTGGGAAAGGCCGAGTCGTCGATGACCCACGCATCGGGATCGATGGCCCGGCTGACCTTGGTGGCCAGGCGGCGCTGGACGGGGACATGGTCCCAGGGAGAGGAAGCCACGAACTGTTGCAGGGCCTGCATGTTGCCGTCCGGCAAGCGCTGGGCCATGGGCTCGATGGACTTGCGCTGCCCCTGCAGCATCAACCCGCGCAGGTAGCAGTTGCCCCACCCGCGCGAGTCCTTACGGGGGATGGGGGCGAAGACCTCGGCGCAGAACGCGTCGAGGTCCTCGCGGAGTTCTTCGACTTCGGTCAGGTCCA
>NZ_ANAY01000077.1 GCF_000340965.1 Nocardiopsis kunsanensis DSM 44524 | reverse complement strand
GTACTACAGTCGCGCTTCCGTTTTGCTCTGACCTGATGTTGTCTGGGATGACCTGACCGGGTTTGACCACGCTGATCTGGGCGTTTGCCGGGCACAGCAACGGCCGCCGCCCGATCATTGATGGTTGTGAAGACAAAAAATCCCGTGGCGACGGCCGCGGACACCAGCCTAGCGGCCCAGCGCTGGCCGCACCTGCTGAACGAGCTCACCAACACGGTCCTTGACCCCAACCTGGCCCGACCCGAGACCCGCACCACCGCCCGCGAGGTCATCGGCGCACTACTGGCCCCACTGGCCACCAAGAACTGCTGGAGCCTGGCCCAACAAGCCGGACACAGCAACCCCTACCGGATCCAGCGCCTGTTGGCTCAGGCCAGCATGGACGAGGGATCCCTGGTCAGCGCCCTGCGCGGCTACCTCATCGGCCATCTGGGCACCGACGACGTGGTCCTGGTCGTGGACGAGACCGGCGACCTCAAAAAGGGCCCCCACACCGTCGGAGCGGCCCGCCAATACACCGGCACTACGGGGCAGGTGGAGAACTGCCAGGTCGCGGTCTATCTCGCCTACACCACATCTGAGGCCCACGCCCTGACCGACCACCGCCTCTACCTCCCGGCTTCCTGGACCGACGACGAAGACCGGCTCCGCTCGGCCGGGGTGCCCCAGGACGTGGAGTTCGCGACCAAACCGGAGCTGGCCCGCCAGATGATCCACGCCGCCCTGGAACACGTACCCCACGCGTGGGTGGCCGGCGATGAGGTCTACGGCCGCAATCCCGGCCTGCGCTCCTACCTGGAACAGCAACGGGTGGGGTATGTGATGGAGATGGCGGCCACCGACCGCCTGCACACCCCGCGCGGGCCCATCGCAGTCAAAGAGTTGGCCGTCCTGGTGCCCGAGCCGGGGTGGCAGAAACGTTCGGCCGGGGCCGGGTCCAAGGGCGAGCGGTTCTACGACTGGGCGCTCATCGACGATCACACCGACGCTGCCGGGGTGCGGTGGGTGTTGATGCGCCGCAACCGCACCAGTGGTGAGCTGGCCTTCTTCCACTGCTACGCGCCCCAGGCGGTGCCCTTGGCCCGTCTGGTGGCAGTGGCCGGGCGCCGGTGGCGGGTGGAGGAATCTTTTGCCCAGGGCAAGAACCTGGCCGGGTTGGACGAGCACCAGGTGCGCAGGTGGAGGCCTTGGCACCGGTGGAGTCTGCTGGCGATGGTGGCTTATGCGTTCGTGGCCGTGTGCCGGCTGCGGGAGCTGCGCCGTCATCGGCCCCAGTCGGGCCTGGTGGCGCTGTCGTGCAATGAGATCGCCCGTTTGTTGCACGAGCTGTTCAGAGTCGAGCACGGGCTGGAGCACGTGTTGGGGTGGTCGGTGTTCAGACGCGCCCACCAGGCACAGGCTCAGCGGTGCCACTACCGCAGACAAGCGGTGCTGATCTCATGACAAAACGGAAGCGCGACTGTAGTAC
>NZ_ANAY01000076.1 GCF_000340965.1 Nocardiopsis kunsanensis DSM 44524 | reverse complement strand
GTCGAGGAGGTCGCGGCACTGTTCGAAGTCGGTGCACTCGGTGCCCTCGGGGCGGCTGACCTCGCCCACGTGGGAAGCGTAGTCGGCGGCGTCGGTGCTGCCCGCGGATTCGGCGGCCAGCGCGACGAG
The DNA here is from genome assembly GCF_000340965.1 of Nocardiopsis kunsanensis DSM 44524. Taxonomy (GTDB): domain Bacteria; phylum Actinomycetota; class Actinomycetes; order Streptosporangiales; family Streptosporangiaceae; genus Nocardiopsis; species Nocardiopsis kunsanensis. Next base: position 1,345 of record NZ_ANAY01000076.1, on the reverse strand, counting down.
GGTGACGCAGTCGTAGACATGGGGCGCGAACTGGAAGGCGTCCAGGTCCTCGTCGAAGTCGCTGATGCCCTGGCTGAACTCGGGGTTGTCGGCGCTGGCTGCGACACCGGTGACCCCGTTGACCAGGGCTGCGTTGTCGCTGACGGTGGAACCGAGGTCGGGGTCGTTGAGGCCGTCGGTGACGTAGACCTGGTCGCCGCTGATACCGGATTCGAGGAGGGCGGCCAGGATCTGGCTGCCCTCCTCGAAGGAGATGAGGGAGACGGCGTCGACGTTGCTCTCGTTGATCGAGTCGACGACGGAACCGAAGTTGGTGGCGTCGGGGTCGTAGCTCTCCGAGACGGAGACCCGGACGTCGTTGGAGCGCAGTTCGTTCTGGACGGTCTGGAGGTAGCCGGAACCGTAGTCGTCGGCACGGGCGATGACGGCGACGTCCTGGTGCCCGTTGTCGATGATCTCCTGGGCGAGGACAGGGCCGGCGAGCAGGTCGCTGGGTGCGGTGCGGTAGAAGTTGCCGCCGTCGTCGATGTCGGTGAGTCCGGGGGAGGTCGCCGAGCCGGAGCACTGGGGGATGCCTGCGCCGGTGACGGTCTCGTAGACAGCTTGGGTCATGCCGGAGGAAGCGGCGCCGATGACGGCGTCGGCCCCGTCGGAGACGAGGGTGCTGGCGGCGTCGTTGGCGCGGCCTTCGTCACCGGCTTCGTCTCCCTGCATGGGCACGGGCATGTCGGTGCCGAGGACGCCCCCGGCGGCGTTGATCTCTTCGACGGCGTATTCGGTGGCGGAGAGTTGTGGGGCCCCCAGGTGGGCGAGGCTGCCGGTCTGGGGGTAGAGGATGCCGAGGTTGAGGGCCTCCTCGTCGGCGCCGGAGGCGTCGCTCCCGTCGCCGTTGCCGCAGGCGGTGAGTGTGAGGACGAGGGCGGTCAGAACTGCTGACAGGGGCAGGGCTCTGGGGCTGGTCATGGTTGCGGTGGTCCGTTCGGTCGTGCGCCTGGGCGCCGTTGGTCGTTTCGGTCCGGGGGAGGGGCGGCCGTCCGGGTTCCGGCAGGGCGCCACGGCGGGGGCGCTCTGCGGTCGCTGGGGCCGCGGGGGTGGTGCTGCGTCTTGTGCGCGAGCGGTCCTCGTGGTGTTTGGGACACGAAGGGCACGGCCCCTGATGTGTGGAGGCCGTGCCCTGGGGTCACGCTCTTCTGAGTCGCTCGGTCCTACTCCTCTGCGGAGTAGTCCACGAACTCGAGGGTGCCGTGTCCGTCCTCACCCCAGTGGAAGACCTCGAAGGTGGCGGCGGTGGGGTCGCCGTTGTCGTCGAGGTCGATGTTGCCGCTGACGCCCTGGTAGTCGATCT
>NZ_ANAY01000075.1 GCF_000340965.1 Nocardiopsis kunsanensis DSM 44524 | reverse complement strand
TGGTCGCGCTCGATGACCCGCAGACGCCACTTGTTGTTGACCAGCACGAGGAGTTCCCCGTCGGAACGGCGACGCAGCACCTCCGCCCCCGAGAGCGAGTGCAGACCGGCCGCGGACCCCTCGTCGGTACGCCGGGCCACCGAGTACTCCAACGCAGAGGCCTCGATCGGCGAACGGAACTCCTCGGACATGCGGTGGCGCACCACGTCGAACTGGAGCGGACCCACCGCCGCCAGCACCGGCGCCTGATCCCCGCGCACGTCCGAGGTCAGCACCTGGACCACACCCTCGGCGTCCAGCTGGGCGATACCGCGCTGGAACTGCTTGTACTTGCCCGAATCGACCGCACGCGCGACCACGAAATGCTCCGGGGCGAAGCTCGGGATCGGCGGGAAGGACACCTCGGGCCCCTCGTAGAGGGTGTCGCCCACCGACAGCACCTGGGCGTTGACCAGGGCGATCACATCCCCCGGGAAGGCCTTCTCGATCGTGGACCGGTCGGAACCGAAGACCGCCTGGGTGTACTTGGTCGCGAACGGGCGCCCCGTCGCGGCGTGGGTGAGCACCATGCCGCGTTCGAACCGGCCCGAACTGACCCGCACGAACGCCATACGGTCGCGGTGGTTCCTGTCCATGTTGGCCTGCATCTTGAAGACCTGCCCGGAGAAGGGCTTCTCGACCGGGCGCGGCTCACCCTTGTCGTCCTCCTTGGCTGCCGGGGCCGGGGCCAGGTTCACGACCGCGTCCAGGAGCTGGCCCACACCGAAGTTGGACAGCGCCGCACCGAACAGCACCGGCGAGGACTCCCCCGCCAGGAAGGACTCGGTGTCGTAGTCGGCCCCGAGCGCCTCCAGCAGCTCGAGCTCCTCCTGGGCCTGGGTCCAGGCCTCCTGCTCGGTCCCGGCGGCCTCCTGGGCCGACATGGGTTCCTCCAGGGCCTTCCTCGCCCCGCCCGGGGTCCGGGTCAGCTTCGTGTACTGCCCGCCGCAGCGGCGGTCGATGAGCCCGCGGAAGTCGCCGGCGATACCCACCGGCCAGTTGAGCGGGGTCGGGCGCAGGCCGATGCGCTGCTCGATCTCGTCGAGCAGTTCCAAGGGCTCGCGTCCGGGGCGGTCCCACTTGTTGACGAAGGTGATGACCGGCATCCTGCGTGCGCGGCACACCTCGAAGAGCTTGAGGGTCTGCGGTTCCAGGCCCTTGGCCGAGTCCAGCAGCATGATCGCGCAGTCCACCGCCGACAGCACCCGGTAGGTGTCCTCGGAGAAGTCGGCGTGGCCCGGGGTGTCCAGGAGGTTGAGGACCCGGCCCTCGTAGTCGATGCGCAGGGCGGCCGAGGTGATGGAGATCCCGCGGTCCTGCTCCATCGCCATCCAGTCGGAGGTCACGCCCCTGCGGTCGCCCTTGCCGTGCACGGCGCCGGCCGAGGAGATCGCCTCCGAGTGCAGCGCGAGGGCCTCGGTCAGGGTCGACTTACCGGCGTCGGGGTGGGAGATCACCGCAAACGTCCGCCGCTTGGCAGCCTCATG
>NZ_ANAY01000074.1 GCF_000340965.1 Nocardiopsis kunsanensis DSM 44524 | reverse complement strand
TCGGTATCGCCTGCACGCTGATCTGCTACCGCAGACTCGCCAAATGAGATGACCTCTAAACGACCATCCCACAGGCGCCGTTACTGAGGCGAGGTGGAGGAGTCCGCCCCCGGGGCCGGGGGCTCCTTCTGGTCCCGGCCCTCCTCCGCGGGAGCCTCACCCGTGAAACCGCGCAACTCCCGACTCGCGGAAGCTCCCAGGGACGTCAGGACCAGGAGGCCACCGACCAGGATGAGGGCGCCAGCACCACCCATCGCGGCCGCGAGCATGCCACCGATGGCCGGCCCGAGAGGCGCCAAGCCGTGAGCGGCCACATTGAGGACGGCGATCATGCGCCCCAACATCTCCTCGAGCACCATCCTCGCGATCACCACGTTCATCACGACGTTGATAGCGGGAGTGGAGAGCGTGATGACTACAAGGGGCAGCATCGGCCACCAGGGGCCGAGAGGAAGCGCCATTGATACCAGCGCCACCCCGAAGATCGCGACGACGGCGATGAGTAGCTTCCCCGGCGGAAGAAGCTTGCCGATGCGATTGGACAGCAGTGCGCCGATCAGTCCCCCGATGCCCGTTCCGGTGAGGACGATCCCCGTGTTGACCGAGTCTCCGCCGCGTTCGCCCACGAGGACGATGACTGGGATCAGGAAAGCACCGCCCAACAGATTGAGCATGAGTACTGCCGCGTAGACCTCCCTCAACCCTGGCTGACGCCACAGCCACGCGACGGACTCCGCCAACTCCTGACGCATGTTCGACTTGGGCTTATTGACGGCCTCGGGAGTCCCCTCATTCTCGCTGCTCGGGCGGCGCGGAACTCGTGCGAACAAGGTGCAGAGGGCACTGAGAAGGAACAGAACCGCCTCGGCCAAGAAGGGGACGACACGTGCGACCCCGTACAGCAAACCGCCCAGCGGGGGACCGACCAGTCTCGCGGCATGGCTCCGCGACTCCTCCTGCGTGTACGCCAGTTGCAACTGCGAAGTCGGTACCACCCCGCGAATCGCGGTGGTTCGCGCTGGGTCCGTAAGCGCGGAGCACAAGCCATCGATGATCCCGAGGAGAACGAAGTGCCAGACCTGTACGTGGTCGGTGAGAATCAGCGAGGCGAGCAGCGCGGAGTTGACGAATCGCAGGCTCTGTCCGATGAGCAGGAGGCGACGCCGGTCCCAGCGGTCGGCCCAAGCCCCCGCTGGAATCTGGCCGAAGATGTGTGCGACGGCCACTGAGCCGGCGATGATGCCAGCCCAGGCGGGAGACCCGGTCAGCGCGATGACCAGTAGCGGCATCGCGAGCTTGGTGACCTCCTTGCCAGTCTGAGAAAGTGCACCTCCAATCCACAGGAGCTGGAACTGCTTGTTCTTCCTCAGAGGGCGAATTTCACTCAAAGCTGTCCCTTCTCAGCCTCGCAGCGGTGGCGGTAGCTGACTTCAGTGAGCCTTTTTCATCTTGAAGGCGCAGGTCACAGCCCTGCACCGGTCTCCCTGACCCCCTCCCGAACAGCAAGAAGCCCCTGGTAGACGGGTTAACGAC
>NZ_ANAY01000073.1 GCF_000340965.1 Nocardiopsis kunsanensis DSM 44524 | reverse complement strand
GCTGGTCTGGGAACCGATCTTGTAGTAGGCAAGTGATGGGGTGACGCAGGAGGGTAGCTCTACCCGGCGGTGGTTGTCCGGGGGTAAGCGTGTAGGCCGGTGTGTTGGTAAATCCGCATGCCGTGGGGCTGAGACGTGATGCCGAGCCGTTTTTGGTGAAGTGAGTGATCCCGTGCTGTCGAGAAAAGCCTCTAGCGAGTTCGTGTGTGGCCAGTACCCTAAACCGACGCAGGTGGTCAGGTAGAGAATACCGAGGCGTTCGGGTGAACCATGGTTAAGGAACTCGGCAAATTGTCCCCGTAACTTTGGGAGAAGGGGAGCCCTGTCTGGTGAAGGAACATGCTTCTGGAGCTGGGTGGGGTCGCAGATAGCGGGGGGAAGCGACTGTTTATTAAAAACACAGGTCCGTGCGAAGTCGTAAGACGCTGTATACGGACTGACGCCTGCCCGGTGCTGGAACGTTAAGAGGACTGGTTAGTGGGGTTCGTCCCCGCGAAGCTGGGAATCTAAGCGCCAGTAAACGGCGGTGGTAACTATAACCATCCTAAGGTAGCGAAATTCCTTGTCGGGTAAGTTCCGACCTGCACGAATGGCGTAACGACTTCCCCACTGTCTCAACCATGGACCCGGTGAAATTGCACTACGAGTAAAGATGCTCGTTTCGCGCAGCAGGACGGAAAGACCCCGGGACCTTCACTATAGCTTGACATTGGTGTTTGGGATGGTTTGTGTAGGATAGGTGGGAGCTGTTGATATTGCCACGCCAGTGGTGATGGAGGCGTTGGTGAAATACCACTCTGACTGTTTCGGGCATCTAACTTTGGACCGTGATCCGGTTCGGGGACAGTGTCTGGTGGGTAGTTTAACTGGGGCGGTTGCCTCCTAAAGAGTAACGGAGGCGCCCAAAGGTTCCCTCAGCTTGGTTGGTAACCAGGTGTTGAGTGTAAGTGCACAAGGGAGCTTGACTGTGAGACGGACGTGTCGAGCAGGAGCGAAAGCTGGGACTAGTGATCCGGCACCGGCGTGTGGAAGCGGTGTCGCTCAACGGCTAAAAGGTACCCCGGGGATAACAGGCTGATCTTCCCCAAGAGTCCGTATCGACGGGATGGTTTGGCACCTCGATGTCGGCTCGTCGCATCCTGGGGCTGGAGTTGGTCCCAAGGGTTGGGCTGTTCGCCCATTAAAGCGGCACGCGAGCTGGGTTTAGAACGTCGTGAGACAGTTCGGTCCCTATCCGCTGCGCGCGTTGGAGACTTGAGAAGGGCTGTCCCTAGTACGAGAGGACCGGGACGGACGTACCTCTGGTGTGCCAGTTGTTCTGCCAAGGGCATGGCTGGTTTGCTACGTGCGGGAGAGATAACCGCTGAAAGCATCTAAGCGGGAAGCTTGCTTCGAGATGAGGTCTCCTGCCTCCGTGAGAGGGTAAGACTCCCTGTAGATGACGGGGTTGATAGGCCGGGTGTGGAAGCCTTGTGAGGGGTGGAGCTGACCGGTACTAATAGGTCGAGGGCTTGTCCGCTGCAGATAATTGGGTGCTCGCGCATGCTTGTTCACTATGGTTTTCCTGTGCCTGTTTGGGTGTGGGTGTTTGGTTTCCGTGGTGGTTATGGTGGGAGGGTTACACCCGGTCTCATTCCGAACCCGGTCGTTAAGTCTCCTTGCGCTGATGGTACTGCCCTGTGGTGGGGTGGGAGAGTAGGTTGCTGCCACGGTTTTTCTTGGGGAGGGGTTGCCTGTTGTGGGTGGCCCCTCTTCTTTTT
>NZ_ANAY01000072.1 GCF_000340965.1 Nocardiopsis kunsanensis DSM 44524 | reverse complement strand
TCGCCGCGACGGGTCGTGAGGCTTTTCCCGGACCGACCCAGGCCGCCCGCATCGCCCGCATCCTCGGCGGCGAGCCGGCCGTGGAGGATCTCGACGGTCCGCTGAGCGGGATCGTGGGCGCCTGCCTGGACAAGAACCCCGCCGCCCGGCCCGACGCCGCCACCCTGCTGCAACAACTCGTGACGCTGCCCGCCGAGGGTGTCGCACCCGTCACCGGCGGCCCCGCCGGCGGGGGAACGGCGCCCACGACGGTGGAGCCGCCGACCGACGACCGGACCGCGGTCACCCCCTCACCGGACGCCGCCACCAGCCTTGAGGCCGACCGGACCCGGATGGAGACCTCCGCCCCCGAGCAGGTGCCCGGCACCCGGGTCGCCCCGCCCGCGCAGGTCGACCCGACCCGCGCCTACACCCGCGTCGCCGGCCCCGAGGAGCGGGCCGCCCACCAGGAACCGCCGGCCGCTCCCCCCGGACCGAGCAGGTCCGAAGGCGCGCGCAGCTCCGGACCTCACAGCGCTCCGGCCGGGTCGGGGAGCTGGGTGCACCGTGACGGTGTGCCGCCCTACCACTTCCTCGACGTGCGCCACGAGGATCCCGGCACACTCGCCGAGGCCATGCAGCAGAACTGGAACGAAGCACTGCGGGTCTTCGCCGAACCGGGCGAGCGCGGTGCCCTGAGCGCCTGGCTCACCGACGACATCGGCGACACTCTGGTCGACCGGTCCCTGTTCCGGCGCCAGGTGAGCGACGCCAACCTCGCCCTGGCCGCTTTCGTCGCCCAGGTGCGCCCTGATCTGCCGCCGGTCTTCCGGGGCCGTGCGGCCACCGTCGAAGCCCTCACCGAACAGTTCTCCGACCCCGCCCCGGTCCTGACCGGTGCGCCCCAGGCCAACGAGCTGGCGCTGCTGGCCCGCCCCGAGGTGCTGCGCACCATGGGACGGCACCACAGCGACCGTCCCGGCGAACTCCGACGCCTGGCCGACCAGCTCGAGACCGCCGAACGTGCGGGGATCGACTTCCAACGGCAGCTGGCCGGCGGGCTCAACGGGTGGAGCGACGTGCAGAGCGGCGTCAACCCCGCGCTGGTGCTGGCCTTCCTGCTCGGCCCGCAGTCCCCGCCCCGGCCCGTCAGCGACGACGCCGGGGTACGCGAGTGGATCGACATCCTGTGGACCAAGGTCGCCGCGGCCGCACAACCGGCCGCGGCGGGGTACGCGGCGGCCGTCCACAGGTGCCTGCCCACCCTGGTCACGCTCGCTCACCAGCGGCGTGAATGGGAGGGCCGTTACGCCGCTGTCGCCACCGAGCACGACTCCCTCGGGAGCGCCGTACGCAGACAGGGCTATCTGGAACTGGCCGGAAAGATCTCCAAGTGGTGCCTGCTCGGGCTCATCGGCAACACCATCGCCTCGGCGGCCGGGTCCGACCCCCTCATGATGCTCACGGGCCTGGCCTTCTTCGCCGGGCTGATCGGTGTGATCGTCACCGGCCCGGCCCTACGCCTGGTGTACGGGCCGCCCGCCCGGCGTACCGAGCGGACCATGGAACTGCGGAGCCGGTCCGAGCATCTACGACAGTTGCAGGGTGGTGTGGACCGGATCCAGCGTGACCTGGACACCGCCCGGCGCATCACTTCGGGCTGAGCGGGCCCGACCGACCCCCTGATCTCCCCACACGGAAAAGAGGACTCCAGTGTCACGACCCGGCCAGGTCCTGGGCGGCTTCCGCATCGAGCGTTCCCTGGGGCGCGGCGGTTTCGGCGAGGTGTACCTGGGTGAGGACGAGGCGGGCCGGTTGGCG
>NZ_ANAY01000071.1 GCF_000340965.1 Nocardiopsis kunsanensis DSM 44524 | reverse complement strand
CCCGCCAACAGGGCAGCACCGTCATCGGTCTGGCTGTCCCCGGGGGGTGGGTGGCATGAGCCCGGACCTGCTTCCCCACGTGATCGCCACCGCCGTAGTGGTCCTTCTGCTCGTCCTCGGGGCCCTGCGCGTGGCCACTGGATACCGCCGGTGCCGGCGAACCCTGCGCCGCTGGGGCCGCACCCGCGTGGTCCTCACCCAGGACGTCCCCCGGCGCCGGAAGAAGTCCGTGAAGGGGGGTCGCCGGTGACCTCCCTGATCTCGCTGCTGGCCGTCGCGCTGGTGGTCGCCGTGGTCTACCTGATCGTCGGCAACCCCATCATCGACCGCCGCGCTGACCTGGACACCCTCCGCGCACACAGGAAGGACCACCGGTGAACCTCCGAGGAAGCAAGAAGACCGCGGTGACCACCGACGTGGTCGCCGATCTGCAACGCCGCACCCAACAGGCACAGGCGCTGCACAGCGTTCCCCGTACGGAACTGCTGGCCAACCCCCGGCTCAACCCCGAGACCCGGGCGCTGTCCGACGAGCTCACCGCCCGCCGGCTGCAAACCGAACTGGAACTCGAACACAAGCGCCAGCTGAGGCGTGAGCGCGAGCGCGACCGGATCGAGGAGCGGGCCGCACGGAAGGCCGCCGCGATCGACTCCGCGCGCGATGCCAACAGCAACGAGTCCATCGCCCTGGACATGACCACCAGCCGCAAGCGGTACGTGGTCGGGGCCCTGGTCGGGTCCCTGATCTGCTCGGTCGGGTCTGCTGCGGGCGTGGACGCCGCCGTCCAAGCCGCCTACCCGGGCACCCTCACCGGACTCGGCTACCTGGCTGAGGTCGGCATGACCGGGATGGCCACCATGGCCATCGCCTGGCGCGGCGGCCTGGCCCGCTCCCGGGCGGTCATCTCCGGGCTGCCGGTGCCGGTGCTCAACGCGATGATCGCCTTCCCCCTGATCGCCTCGATCGTGGCCTCCACGGCCGGGTCCGGCCCCATCGGGGCGGTCTGCTCGGTCTCTGCCGCGCTGTTCGCGTGGATGGCCTACCTGTTCTCGGTGACCGGCTCGGCGGCCATCGCCCAGGCGGTGGGCCGGATGGATGCCGAGCAGCGCACCGCCACGACGGTCACCGAGGTGACCGAGGACCGCGAGGAGACGGCGTCCTCCGAGACGGGGGACGACGGACTCCAGGTCGTGGGCGACGCCCTCGCCGAAGAGGCGGCCGACTACCTGCGCACCACCGAGGACCCCCAGCGGGGGACCACGGACACGGGCCCGGGGGACGTCGCTGTGCTCCCCCGGGGGGACGACGGCGCGAGCGGGCCGATCCACCCCCACAGCGAGGGGGAGGACGACGCCCCGCAAACCCTCGCTGAATCCGCACGGAAACGCTCCGAGGACGCCCGCCAGCAGGTGGAGGACCTCTACGCCAAGCACCCCGGCATGCCGGTCAAGACCGCCGCGAAGGCACTGGGGGTCGACCCCAAGACGGTCCGCAAGTACAAGCCGACCCGGTCGCCCCGGTCGACGGGGGGTGCCTGATGAAGCACCGCCCCAAGGTCCGCAAGCAGGCCCGCTACGGCGGCGAAGGCCCCGGGTTCGACTACCGGCTCGAATGCACCTGCGGCCACCGCACCGACTGGACACCCATCCCCGGGGCCTCCGAGCAGGCCAAAACCGAGCACCTGGAAGCGGTCGCCGTGCCCGAGGAAGACCGGTGCCGCGACCCCAAGACCCACAAGACGCGCTGGTGGGAGTTCTGCCCCGTCTGCGCCTACCAGCTGGCCCTTCCCGGATTCGAGGAGATCACCGCATGAGCCACGAGCACGAGAACGAGACCGTCATCGAGTTCAGCGCGGTCCGGCTGGCCCGCCAGATCGCCCACGGGAGCGGCCACATGGGAACGGCCAACCTGATCGCCCGGCTCCTGGCCCTGCTCGTGGCGGCCGGGATGACCGTGTGGACCCTCACCGCTGGCCACACGGTGCTGCCCCTGTTCGGGGCGCTGCTCTTCGGCGTGTACCTGGCCCTGGCCGCCGTGGAGCTCTACGCCGCCGGCGCCCTGTGCGACCAGATCACCAAGGAACAGGAGCGGGGCCGGTGAGCCGGGGCACCGACTGGCGC
>NZ_ANAY01000070.1 GCF_000340965.1 Nocardiopsis kunsanensis DSM 44524 | reverse complement strand
AGATCACCCGAGCTGTGCTCGTACTTCAAATCCGAGAAGCAGGATGAAAAGGGCTCAGTGCGTGATCCGGGCATGTATCGAGGATAAGGTCAGAGAGGCCAAGAGGATCCTACAGTCAGGTTTTTGGTCAGGCTCCGCCCAGTCGAGGTCCACAGAGGTCATGCACTTCACAGGAAACGCCGGACTTTCCCACAGCTGTTTCAAAGTCCGGTGGCACCCCGGAACCCCAACATCGTTGTTTTAAGGTGTTTCCGCTGGTGCGGAGCTGCGGGTCGGGGTGGTGTTCACGACCGCGACCGCCCGCGAGATACTCCAGAGCGTGACAAACGCTGCTGACCGTGCCTCCTTCGGCGTGCTGACCCAGACCTTCGCCGCGGACCTGGTCGACCTCGTGACCACCCAAGGCGGTGCCCTCCAGCAACGACGGCGTGAGCTGCCCGCACGGCTGACCCTGTACCTGGTGCTGGCGCTGTGGCTGTGGCGGAACCTGTCCTACAAGGAAATCTGGCGGCGACTGGCCGACGGCTGCGCGTTCAGCGGCGGGGACCAGCACCTGGCCGTTCCGGCCTCGGACGCACCCGAGGCCTCCAGCGTGACCCGGGCACGGGCCAGACTCGGCACCGAGCCGCTGGCGCTGCTGTTCGCCCGCACCGCCGGGCCCCTGGCCCCGGCGGACACCCCGGGGGCGTTCTGGCGCGGCTACCGCCTGACCGCGGTGGACGGCACCTGCCTGGACGTGCCCGACACGGCGGCGAACCGGGCCGCGTTCAGCGGCCCCACCGACAGGACCTTCCCCCAGATCCGCCTGGTCGCGCACTGCGAGATCGGCACCCGCTGCCTCATCGACGCCTCCTTCGACGCCTACAACACCAGCGAGAAGGCCCTGTGCGAGGCCCTGGCGCCCTCCTTCGCACCCGACATGCTCACCGTCTTCGACGCCGGGTTCTGCGGCACCGACCTGTACCGCACGATCACCGCCACCGGCGCCCACGTCATCATGCGCGCCGGAGCCCAGTTCGACCTGGTCCCCGTCCAGGTGCTGGCCGACGGCTCCTACACCGCGCACCTGAAGAAGGGCGGCCCGCTGGTACGCGTGATCGAGTACACCGTCTACACCGACACCGGCCGAACCGAGACCACCGGTGAGACGATCACCCTGGTCACCAGCCTGCTCGATCCCGGCCGCTACCCCATTGCCGACTTCCCGGGCCTGTACGCCTCCCGCTGGGAGGCAGAGATCCTCTACGACGCGGTCAAGACCGAGCTGCGCGGGGGCGCGACGGTGCGCTTTCGCTCCCAGACCCCCGACCTGGTCCGCCAGGAGGCCTGGGCCCTGCTGCTGGCCTACCAGGCGGTATCGGACCTGATCACCCGCGCCGCCGGGTACGCACGGCTGGATCCGGACCGGGTCAGCTTCACCACCGCCCTGAACACCGCACGCCGGTCGGTCAACCAGACCGGTCGGCGTTTTTCCCCCTGAGCACCTGAGGGCCCTGGACGTGTGGGCGTTCGGCGAGCTCCTGGACGACCTGCTGCCCCGGCGCCGCTCGCGGTCCGCTCCCCGAGAGGTCACCCGGCGCTCCTTCCGGTTCCCCACCCGTGACCGGACCACGCCCGCATCACCCGGACGGGGAGCGAACGCGCCTGAGGTCTACCGGTGGGCATGGTCGGTGTACTTGGGCGATGGGATGCGGGCACTGGCTGCGCAGGGCCGATGGCAAGACGCTGCCGAGCAGGCGCGTCTGCTCGGCGGCGTCGGCCAGAGACTCTTCGACGGGCGCCAGGTCACCGTCCTCGCTCGACTCGCCGGCGGTGAGGCCGCACCGGCGCTGAGGTTGGTCGAGGAGAGCGAGGTTCATGAACCCTGGGAACGCTGCGTGCAGCTGATCCTTCGCCTGCGTTGCGACCAGGAAGCGGAGGGTGCCGACGAGTTGGTCGAGAACATCCGCACCTTGGAAACGCCGCTGTTCGCCACCCGGGCTGGACTCACCGCGTTTGCCCTCCTGATCCGCGACCGGCGGCTCACTGAAAGGCTGCTGCTCTGGCTGATCGAAACCGCGTCGAAGGACGGCTACGCAGCCAGCGACCTGCTGGATGGCACAGGCGCCGACCTCCTGGGAACCCAGCGCAAGAGCTTGGCCGGGTCGTGCGCCAAGGCAGGGCTCGGGCCGAACACCCTCCCTGAACAGCTCCTCAGCCAGGTACGCCGTGCCCTCCAAGACTTGTCACAGCAATGACCGCTTCCGCGGTGAACGGTGCTCGAGATCAGGTTGGCTGTACCTGAGGACCGTGCATGTTCCCGAAACTGGCTCTGATGCGCAGACTCGGGTCTCTGTGTTCACAGTCCACGTTTTCAACGAAGCGCGCAGAGTCTCCACCGCCCCCGCGGGGGAGGGTAGGTGCCAATTGACCGCCACTCACACAACAACCTGGTCGAAACGGCCCTGATGACCCCACTGTTTGACCAGTCGCCCCCAGCGTTCCTTGTGCTCGAAGCGGTGGGCGATCTCCCTGCCGCTAGTGCTGTGGCCGGAAACGTTCACCCGGGTGTGCTCAGGCCGCGGTGGCCAGTGGGC
>NZ_ANAY01000069.1 GCF_000340965.1 Nocardiopsis kunsanensis DSM 44524 | reverse complement strand
CCCGCCTGCGGGCCGCCGCCGCCTTCGCCGACCACCTCATCTCCCGCGCCGACGACCTGGCCACCGCCTGGCTGGATACGCGCTCGCTGCGCTCCTGCCTGGTCGACGCCGCCGCCTGGCTGGGCCGGACCTGGCGCACCCACCTGCACCACGCGCACGTGCGCCGCTACGGGCCCGGACGGGGCCTGCTCGTCGTGATCACCAACCGCACCACCGACACCGACAAGGAGGGCCCTCGTGAGCGATGAGGCCGCCTACGCCCGCAAGCTCGTGGCCGAGCTGGAAAAGATCGAGCTCAACACCGGCTCGGACATCCGCAAGTACACCGAGCGGGTCCGGCGCCTGTCCCGCGCCCTGGCCATGGAGCTGGAGTACTCCGCACAGGAACTGGAGGCCGGGCTGAGGGACCTGCCCCCCGCCTCCGGACAGAGCCGCATCGGCGTGCGCAAGCGCTCCAAGCAGGTCGCCAAACACCTGAGGAGGGCCGCTGAGGCACAGCGCCTGGTCGGCGTGGAAGGCGTACGCACCTGGGGGTCGGTGACCAAGCACTTCGGGCACCTGATCCGCAAGGGCAACCGCGCCAAGAAACGGGTCGTGGACCTGGACTCCTGACACCAGCACCACCGGTGGGGCCCGGCTCCGGGCCCCACCCCCACCACACGAGGGAGATGATCATGGCCAAGAAGAACGAGCTGGTGTCGCTGCGCCGGGGCGGGGACGAGCGGGAGGAGCGGCGCCCGTCGCGCCCGCAGCTGGTGGACTACCTGCGCCCCTGGGTGGCCGCCCCACTGCTCATCCCCGCCGGGTTCCTGACCCACTGGCTGTGGGGGGAGGCCGGATGGGTCACCGGCCTGGCCTCAGCCGCGATCACCGCAGCCGGCGGCGTGGTCACCTACGCCACCCACCAGCTCACCGCCGCGCGCACCTGGTACGCCCACCACATCGCCACCGCCATGGTCGGCACCGCCACCGGATGGCTGGCCCTGGCCACCGCCTTCGGACCCGGCCGCCCGCTCATGGACGCGCTGCTCCTGGGCGGGGCCGCCCTGGCCGGGGTCGCCAACGTGCACCTGTGGGCCGCCGGACAGGGCACCAAGGAGGAGACAGCGAACAAGCCGACCATCATGCCTTGGGCCAAGGTCAAGGAGATCCTGCACCTGCGCGGGGTGTCCATGCGCCTGACCAAGCAGACCGACGCCGTCACCCAGGGCCGCCTGGAGTTCGAGAACGGCGCCACCGTCGAAACGTTGCAGGCCCGCCGCAAGGAACTGGCCTCGCTGTACAAGGTCGCCCCGGGGGCGGTGCGCATCACCGAGCACCCCGAACGGGCCGACTGGGGCGAGATCACCATCATCACCCGCAACGTCATGAAGGAGCTCATCCCCTGGCCCGGCCTGGACGACAAGCACGTGGGGGCCTCGCTGGCCGATGGCCCCATCGGGCCGCTGGGCCTATACGAGGACGGCACCGAGTTCATCGACGACCTGGAGGACCGCCACACCCTGACCGTGGGCATGAGCGGGTCCGGCAAGTCGGTCTACGGCAAGATCAAGATCCTCAACATCGCCGCCCGCCGCGACGCGGCCGTGCTGGCCCTGGACGTGTCCAAGGGCCGCCAAACCCTCGGTCCCGTCCAGAACGCCCTGGCCTGGACGGCGTTCGAGAAGAAGTCGGCCAAGGCCATGCTCAAGGCCATCGAGCGGGCCGCCACCGCCCGCGCGGACTACCTGGGGTCCAAGGGCCTGCCCAACTGGACCAAAAAGTGCGGGCTCACGTTCCTGCACATCCTCGTGGAGGAGGCCGCCGACCTGGTCGACGCCGACGAGCTGGTCAAGCTCGGGCGCATGTGCCGCTCGGCAGGCATCCACCTGGAGGTCTCCTTGCAGCGGGCGACCTTCACCAACCTGGATACCGACACCCGCTCGAACCTGGGCGACAGCGTGTGCTTCGGCGTACGCACCGCCGACGACGCCTCCTTCGCCCTGCCCGACCACGTCCAAGAGGCCGGCGCCGAACCCGAGCGGTGGCAGAACTACCAGCCCGGTAGCGCCTTCGCCGTGGTGCGCGAGGCGGACGAGGACCGCCACGCCATGCCGATCAAGATGTTCGGCCCGCCCACCGACCGCAAGGAGGACGAAAACAAGGACTTGAGCCCGGCCGCCGAAGCCCTGCCCGACCAGGCCGCCAAGATCGACCCCATCACCCGGAAGGCCTTCGGTGAGCCCTTCGAGGACTGGCTGGCCGCCCGCGAGAACGGCGCCCCGGCCCTGGCCGCTGTGCAGCCGGACGAGGACACCGACGAGGAGGAAGACGAGGTCGAGGAAGAAGACGGCGAGTACGAGGAGGACGAGATGGAACCGATCGTGCTCGACCTGTCCGACGACGACCCCGAGGTGATCGGTGACCTCAACACCGAGGTCGCCCCCGTCGACGGTGAGGACGAACTGGTGCTGTCCCAACCGAGGAAGGGCACCAAGGCCAGCGCCGAAGAGGCCCGCGCTGGCATCGAATCGCTCATCCACGAGTGGGGACCGGGCCACACCTTCCGGATCACCGACCTCAAGACCGAGCTGGCCGAGATGGGCATCAGCCGCGGCAAGACCTGGTTCTACGACCAGGTCCAGCGCCTGGAGGACGGCGGCTCCATCGCTCAGGACGACGAGGGCAACTGGACCGTGCAGGAGACACGCGACCTGGCCTCGGTCTGACCGGCCGGTGGCTCTGCCCTCCCCGCACACGGCGGGGCGGGCGGGGGG
>NZ_ANAY01000068.1 GCF_000340965.1 Nocardiopsis kunsanensis DSM 44524 | reverse complement strand
GGGCGGGTTCTGGCCGGTGAACAACACCATCCGCACCATGGGACCGGTGGCCGGGTCGATCTCTTCCTGCACACGCTGCGTGTGCTCTCGCACCGTGTCCTCGTCCACATCCTCGACGGTTTCCAGAACCGTGCCGGTCTCCTCCGGTATGATCCGTGCCCCCGCGTCCGTGACACGGAGCCGGAGCATGTCGTGGTGCTCCAGGAGCACGGCGGCGATCCGGGGCAAGGCATCGGTCTCGAAGTCCTCGACCAGGTTCAGCAGTGCCGACATGACGAAACCGTCGAGGCCGCCGGAACGGGAATC
>NZ_ANAY01000067.1 GCF_000340965.1 Nocardiopsis kunsanensis DSM 44524 | reverse complement strand
CAGGAACCACCGCATGATGGGGGTGGTGGTCACCGGGCCGGAGACCGGTCCGGTCCAGGTGGGTTCGGTGTCCTGATCGGTCCGGGCGACCCGGGCCAGGGCCGCGATGCTGGGGTGGGAGAAGACCTGTTTGGAGGTCAGGGTGATGCCTGCCCGGCGGGCGCGCGAGACCAGCTGGATACTCAGGATGGAGTCGCCGCCCAGGGCGAAGAAGTCGTCGTGCACGCCGATCTCCTCGGTGCCCAGCACGGACGCGAACACTTCGCCCAGCTCCCGCTCCACCTCCGAACGCGGAGCAACGTATTCGTCCCGGGCCGTCGCTGACCAGTCCGGGGCGGGCAAGGCCCGGTGGTCGGTCTTGCCGTTGGGGGTGAGCGGGATGGTCTCCACCGGGATCACGGCCACCGGGACCATATGCGCCGGCAACGTCCGTACGAGTCGATCCCGTACCTCGGCGGGGTCGGCGCCGCCCGCAACGTAACCGATCAGCGCCGCTCCACCGGGTGTGTCCCGGCGGACCGTGACCGCGGCCTCGCGGACACCGGGCAGCGCGACCAGCGCCGATTCCACCTCACCGGGTTCGATACGAAGGCCCCGGATCTTGACCTGTGCGTCGGCGCGGCCGACGTACTCCAGTTGACCGTCATGGTTCCAGCGGACCAGGTCGCCGGTGCGGTAGAGGCGTCCGCCGGCCCCGAAGGGGTCGGCGACGAACCGCTCGGCGGTCAGTGCCTGGCGACCGTGGTAACCGCGGGCCACCCCCGCACCGCCGACGTAGAGTTCACCGGCCACACCGGCCGGGACGGGCCGCAGGAGGTGGTCGAGGACGTGCAACCGGGCACTGCGGACGGGCCGACCGATCGGCGGGGCCTGCCCTGGGGCCAGGGGGTCGCTGAGTGAGGCGGCGATGGTGATCTCGGTGGGCCCGTAAGCGTTCACCATCCGACGGCCCGGGGCCCACCGGTTGACCAGCTCGGCCGGGCAGGCCTCCGCACCCACCACCAGTGTGCGCAGGTCAGGGTAGTCTCCGGTCGGCACCGTGGCCAGGACGGAGGGCGGGATGATGGTGAGATCGATGCGGTGGCGCAGCAACGTTTGCGCCAGCTCCTCACCGACCAGTGGCCCGGGACCGGGGACCACCAGGGTGCCTCCCGCACCGAAGGCCATCAGGACCTCCATCACCGAGGCGTCGAAGCTGGGAGAAGCCAGCTGCAGGACCCGGAACCCGGGTTCGGTACCGAAACGCTCGGCCATGGAAGCGGCGAATTCACCGATCCCCCGGTGGGGCACCATCGTGCCCTTGGGAAGCCCGGTCGATCCGGATGTGTAGATGAGATAGGCGAGATCGTCCGGCCCGGGCGGAGTCGGCACGGCCGTGTTCTCGGAGACCGGTTCGGTGGCCAACTCGGGGAGAGCCACGCGCGGTGGTGCGGACCGGACCGGCTCGGACGGCCCGGTACCGCCTTCCTCGGTGATCAGGAGGTGTACCCCGGAGTCGCGCACGAGGAAGTCCTGGCGTTCGTCCGGGTACTCGGGGTCGATCGGCAGGTAGACGGCGCCGGCCTTGACCACCGCGAGCAGAGCGGCGACGAGGCCCGGCCCGCGCCGGAGCGATACACCGACCACCGAGCCGCGGCCGACGCCGTGCTGGACCAGGCGAAGGGCGAGGTCGGTACTGTGCGCGTCCAGTTCGGCGTAAGTCCACTCCGCCTCCTCACCGATGAGCGCCGGCGAGTCGGGACGCAGCCGTACCTGCTCGGCGAACAGTTGGACCAGACCGAGACCCTCCGGGGAGAAGGCCCCTTCTCCCCATGCGGTGACCTGCTCGTGTTCGCCGGCGGTCTGCAACGGCAGGGTACGCAGCGGGTCATCGGGCGCGGTGACCAAGGACTCGAGGTGCAGGGCGAGGTGGTTCAGCAGGCGCTCGGCCGTCTCGGCGGTGAACAGGGCCGGATCGTACCGGAGCTGGGTGTCGATGCACTCACCGTCGTAGGCGACCAGGGTCAGCGGGTAGTTGGTGGCTTCCTCGGCGGTGACGTCGAGGATCTCCAGGCCGTTCTCGTCGGCCGTGTCCTTGTCCACCGGGTAGTTCTCGAACACCACAAGGCTGTCGAACAGGGGTGTGTCACCGGACAGATCCGAGAGCGCCTGGACCCGGTTCAGTGGCAGGTGCTCGTACTGTCGGGCCTCGGTCAGTGAACTCTGGAGGGTGTGGAGCCAGGTGGTGGTAGGGGTGTGGGGAGTGATGCGGACGCGGACCGGCAGGGTGTTGATGAAAATGCCGATGGTGTTCTCGACGCCGGGTTGGTCGGCGGGGCGTCCGGAGGTGGTGGCGCCGAAGACGACGTCGGATTCGCCGGAGTGGGCCGACAGCAGTAGGGCCCAGGCGCCTTGGACGAGCGCGTTGACCGTCAGGCCCTGCTCCCGGGCGAACCGGTGCACCCGTGTGGTCAGTTCGGACCGCAACGTGTGATGGACCCGAGCAGTGGAGGAGGCTTCGTGGGCCCCGTCGGCCGTGTGGTCGTAGGGCAGGGGTGTGGGGGCGTCGATGCCGGTGAGGGTGTGGCGCCAGTGGTCG
>NZ_ANAY01000066.1 GCF_000340965.1 Nocardiopsis kunsanensis DSM 44524 | reverse complement strand
TCGAACCCCAGACCTCCTCCATGCCATGGAGGCGCGCTACCAACTGCGCCATAGCCCCTTGCGGGTCGCCGGAAGGCGATGTCTCAACTGTACCGGATCGGAGTGGGTGCCTCGAACGGGTCCGCCGTGGCGGTCGGCTGCCGCGCGCAAGGGTAGGAAGAGGGACATGGGCGATCCTGTGGACAGACTCCTCCGTTGGGAGGAGCACGGCGGTACCTGGCGGGTCATCACGCGTGGGCCGGACGGGGTGACGGTGGAACTGTGCACCTGCACGGGCGGCGAGGCCGTCGACCGGTGGACCAGTGACGATCCGGACCTGGTCGCGCTGGTCAGTGCTGCTCCCCCGCCGTCTCCTCGAACGCGGCGAGCCGGTCGTTCCAGCCCCGACCGATCCTTTCGAGGTCCCGGCCGAGCGAACTGAGCCGCTCTCCCACCGCCACGTGCACGACCTCGCGTCCACGCCGGCGCGAGACCACGAGCCCGGCCCCGACCAGGACTTCGAGGTGTTTGACGATGGCCTGGCGGCTGACCGGGAGCTCTCGGGCCAGGGCCGATGCGGAGGCCGGTTCCCGCCCGAGGCGCGCCAGGACCTCCCAGCGTGTGCCGTCGGCGAGTGCGGCCAAGGCCGTGGTGGTGGGAGTGTTCATCGTTTCTCCCGGAGCCGTTCGGCGAGCGTGGTGAGGCCGCCTTCCCAGCCGAGGCGTTCCACGGTGGTGTCGTCGGCGGTGGTCAGGCCGGTGTGCTCGACGACCACGAGGCTGCCCGTTCCGGAGGCCCGCACGGTCACGCGGACCAGTGGCGCGTCCTCGTCCGGCTCGAGGTCGGGTTCACGCGCCAGGCGGAAAGCGAACTCGGACGGGGCGTCCACCCGCTCGACCGTGCCCAGGTGGATACCGTGCTCCGCCCATTCCAGGCGCATCGGCGCGCCCTGCTCCAGGGTGTAGACCGCCCCACCGAACGCGTACCAGGAGGCGAGGTCGGTGACCACGTCCCAGGCGGGTCCGGGCTCGACAGGAACGTGGACGGCGCATCTGACCCGGGCCGGCTCGGTGTGGGCTCGGGCGGTCGCGAGCCCTTCACTCCATCCCCGGGCCTGCTGCTCGTGTAGTCGGCGGCCGGTTCCCAGGGCCTGCAGCCCGCTCTCGACGACGGTGAGGCGAACCCCTCCGGGGCGTTCCTCGAGGTGGAACTCCACCAGTGTGGCGGGGTCGTCGGCGCCGGTTCCACGGTGCCGACGGAAGGCGGCGCGGGTGTGCGGTTCGAGGGCGACCCGTTCGACGCGGAAGGATCCGTGGACGGGGTCCGTGACGAGGTGGACGCCGTCGTCGAGTTCCTCGACGTCGTGCGCGACGATCTCGCCGTCGTTGACGAACCAGCCGGGGCGGGTGAGCAGTTCCCACACGCGCTCGGGTGGGGCGTCGATGTCCACGTGGCGTTCGACACTGTCCATACCGACCTCCTGAACGATTTCAGGGTTGCATTACTGTGGCGCGAACTGCAACTTTGCGGTTGCATGCACTGTCACCCCCGAGCACGGAGCACACCATCATCCGCGAGGCCACCGCCGAGGACGTCGAGAACGCCGCCGACACCCTCACCGCCGCATTCGTCGACTACCCGTTCACCCGCCACACCATCGCCGCCGACGACCACGAAGCACGGCTACGCGAGTTCCAGCACCTCTTCCTCTCCGAGATCGGCCTGCCCCATGGACGTGTGTGGGTCAGCGACGGTCTGGACGCGGTCGCGGTGTGGTCGACCCCCGGCGGTGATGCCGGCCCGGCCCTGGAGCGCCTGCTGCCATGCATGGTCGAGATCGCCGGCGACCGTGCCCACGCGCACTCCTCGGCCGAGGCCGCCATGGAGCCTCACCGTCCCCAGGGGCCCGCATGGTTCCTGGGGACCGTCGGTGTACGGCCCTCGGCACAGGGCCGGGGGCTGGGTCGCGCGGTGATCGAACCCGGCCTGGCCGCCGCGGACGCCGAAGGGCTGCCCGCGTTCCTGGAGACCTCGACCGAGGGCAACGTGAGGGTGTACGAGGCTCTCGGGTTCGAGATCACCGCCGAGTACGACCTTCCCGGCGGCGGCCCGCGCACGTGGGCCATGCTCCGCAGGCCCGCCCGGTCGAGGGGTTGACCTCTCTCCGTCGAAGATTCCATCGTCCCTTCAACGCTCCTACGGGCGGTGGTAGGTTGACGCGAGCGTCGCGTGCCGGTGGCAGGCCGTGTCAGGTATGGAGGCGCCGGATCACGAAGGAGAACGGCGATGAACACGTCGCTCCCTTCGTCCTCACATGGCTGAGGGCGAGAAGGCCAGGCTGATCGCCTGGAGCAACGAGATGCGCGCGGTGCACGAGCGTCTGCGCGAAGCGCTACGAGCCACTCGTGCTTCCCTGCGCGAGGGCAGATGCAGCGAATCCGCCACCCGCGAGCTCCTGCTTTTCTGCCACGGCTTCTGTACCGCTCTCAATGGACACCACGAGAGCGAGGACCGCACGCTGTTCCCCGCGATCGCGGCCGCGTACCCGGACCTGCGGGAGACGTTGCGACAGCTGGAGCAGGACCACTCGATGATCTCCCACCTGCTCACCGGGCTGCAGGCCTCGGTGGACAGGTCGGATCCGCCCGACACACTCGAGCAACACCTCGAGGGGATCGCGGCGGTCATGGAGAACCATTTCCGTTACGAGGAACGTCGGCTGTTGACTGTGCTCGAGACACTCACGCTGGACCGGGACCTCCGCGAGGCGCTGGGGCCCCTGTGAGCCGCGGCCCGGACCTCGGGCAGGGCGTCGGCGGGGGTATTGCCGTACGGCTCCGTGGGGGCGCGGGCCCGCAGCCCTGCGCTCCCACGGGCGACACGCATGAAGACTTTGCTCCGGGGCCGCGTCCTGCGGATCTGCTGTGGCGCGGCGCCTACCAAAGGTTGTGTTCGGGCACACGAACGTCAGGACCACGGATCAGCGACGGTCCGGCCACGACGTGCGCGAGCCCCGGCGAGCGCACACCGGGGGGTGCGGGGGGTCGCCCCCCGAAAAGA
>NZ_ANAY01000065.1 GCF_000340965.1 Nocardiopsis kunsanensis DSM 44524 | reverse complement strand
GTCGTTAACCCGTCTACCAGGGGCTTCTTGCTGTTCGGGAGGGGGTCAGGGAGACCGGTACAGGGCTGTGACCTGCGCCTTCAAGATGAAAAAGGCTCACAAGAGGTCGGCGCGGACCCGGCCGCCCAGGATCGTGTCCGTGGCTGGGGCCGACCCGAGGCCGCCCCGCATCCTTCCCGAATTCGACTCGGATTCAGAACCATGGGCGGGTGCCGCACATCTCATGCCCCGGGGAACCTGAGACAATCCCCGAACCGCCCGCACCGGCACCACAGCACGACCCGGAAAGCGACCGTACGTTGCATCCCCTCAGATCCGCTGACCCCACCCGTATCGGTCCGTACCGTCTGACCCACTTCCTCGGCTCTGGAAGCGTGGGGACCTCCTACCTCGGTGCGGGCCCCGAAGGTGAGCGGGTCGTCGTCAAGGTGGTCCACCCCGAGCTCGCCTCCGACCCGGACTTCCACGTGCGTTTCGTCCGCGAGAGCGCCTCCGCGCGAGAGGTCGAGAGCCCGCACACAGCGCGGGTCCTGGACGCCGACCCCGAGGCCGGAACACCCTGGATCGCGACCGAGTACGTCGACGGGATCACCCTGGAGCGGACCGTCGCCGACTTCGGGATCCTCGGGACGGCGGCGCTGCGCATCCTCGCGACCGGTCTGGCACGGGCGCTGGAGGAACTGCACCGCAACGACCTCGTGCACGGTGACCTGAACCCGCAGGACGTGGTGCTCGTGGACGACGGGATCCGGTTGGTGGACTTCGGCGGCGGACGCCTGGCGACCCGGTTGCCCGACGACGTCCACGACCTCGCCGTGGACCAGGTACGGGAGGGCAAGGCCGCGGACGTGGGCACGGGGACGCTGGTGGAACCGGGACCGGAGCCCGAGCCCGGCGCACTCGACACCGAGGCCTCCGAGGCCCCAGAGCCCTCGGACGACGAGGTCCCCGTGGAGCCCGCGCCCACAGGAAAGCGTGTCGCCGGGCAGCCTCCGGCGCCGACCGGACCGCCGATCTCGGTCGAGCCGCCCCTGCCCACCGGAGCACCGGTCTCCGTGGAACCTCCCAGCGAGGAGGAACCCGGTGAGGCCGGGAAGGCCGCCGACACTGCTTACCCCGGCCCCACCGGTTCCTCCCCCTCCACCGTCGCCGACGCGGGATCGAACGCGAGTGCGGGCACCACGCCCGGCACGGGAGCCGGTTCCGACGAGGGCCCGGAACCGGCTCGCGGATGCCCGCTCGGACACCTCCCCTACAAAGCCCCTGAGCAGGCCGAAGGCGCCATGGGGGACTCCGCGTCCGACATGTTCGCGCTGGCGACCGTGCTCGTGTACGCGGCGACCGGGAAGAACCCCTTCGACGCCGGCACGGACGAGGAGGTCGAGTTCCGGTTGACCGGGGACGCCCCGGCAACACACGACCTCCCGGTGCTGCTGCGGACACTCGTGGCGGCCTGCTGGAACCGGACCCCGGAATCGCGTCCCACGTCCGCGCAGTTCGCAGCGGCGCTGGCCAACAGTGAGCCACCGGAGCAGACCAGCCCCTCGCCGGCGGAGGGGGAAACCGGATCCGGCGCTGCTGACAGCTCTGCCACCGGGACCACGGCCGGATCAGGGAACGGCGCACCGGCGGATCGGGGGAGCGGGGAGACGGCATATCCCGTCGCGCAGGGGCACGCGGTGCCGGAGGGGCAGGCCGGGCCCAGGCTCGCCCCGAACAGCACAGGGACGTTCCGGCTGCCCGGCCCCGAGGACGTGCGCCGGTACGAGGAAGGCGCTGAGCCCGGATCGCACCCGGACCCGGGCCAGGGCGGCTCTACGGCCCGGGTAGGCGGGCCGGCGCCCGACCAGAAGACTGCGGACGCCCGGGCAGCGGCTGCAGCCGCTGCCGCTGTGTACGGCTCCGAGGGTTCCGACACCCCCGGCGGGGGCAGCGGGAACGGCGAACTTACCGGCACCTTCACCCGGCGCGGGCGGGAGAGCACACCCGCCCAGGCCGTGTCGGAGCCGCTGAGCACGGTGGTCTCGCGGTGGGCCGCCGGCCGACCGAACTTCGGGGCACTCCCGCCGTGCCCGCAGGGGGTGCCGCCCGGCCCGGCGGAGGTGAGCCCGGACGGGAGCCTCATCGCTGTGGCCGGCTACGGCGCGATCTGTCTGTGGAACGGCTACGACGGGACACACCTGGGGGAGTTCGCCGGTTTCCGCGGGTCCGTCAACGTGCTGGCGTTCAACGCCGACGGGACGTTGCTCGCAACCGGGCACGAGGACCGGTGTGTACGGGTGTGGGACCTGGTGAACATGCGGCCGCTGGGAGTGTTGACGGGACACACCGGGGCGGTCTCGTGCCTGGAGTTCTCGCCCGACGGGAACTTCATCGCCAGCGGGTCGGCGGACCGGCACGTGCTGTTGTGGGACCTGCGGATCGGACGGAGCGTGGTCAGCTTCCCCGGACACGAGGACATGGTGTTGTCGGTGTCGTTCTCACCGGACGGTTCCACCCTCCTGAGCGGGAGCAGTGACCGGAGCGCGCGGATGTGGCGCACGGACGGAACACCCGTCGCCATGCTGGCCGATTATGAATCCGTCGCGCCGATGGTGTCGGCGACGGCGTTCAACCCGGCGCGGCCCGTGATGGCCACGGGGGACTCCGACGGAGTGGTGCGCACGTGGGCCTCGGACACCGGCGCGGAAGGCCCCGCGTTCGCCGGACACCACGACCTGATCTGCGACGCCCGGTTCAGCGCCGACGGGTCGGCGCTCGTCACGGCGGGGTGGGACGGGCAGGTGTTCGTGCGCGACACGGCGCACTACGCGCCGGCGGCGGCGTTGCGGACGGGGCAGGCGCGGTTGCGGTCCGTCTCGCTCACGCGGGACGGGCACATGATCGTGGCCTCGGGAGCAGGATCTCCGGTCCTGGTCTGGCGGTTGTGAGCAGTGAATCGTGAGGGGCCGGGCTCCCCCGCCTCGACGGCCACGTCAAGCACCGCCCACGCTCTCCATTGCCTCGCACACGCGGGTGTGAACGCGGCTTTGTCGAAACAAGGGGTCGTGCCCCGGTGACCTGCGTGCTGGATCTCCCGCTAGTAGTACTTTGTTAACTCGTGTCGGGGGTGCTGCTGTGCAAGCGGTTGGTGACAG
>NZ_ANAY01000064.1 GCF_000340965.1 Nocardiopsis kunsanensis DSM 44524 | reverse complement strand
GCCGTTACGCCGACTACCTGCCCGGTGACGGTTTCACCACGTTGAACCAGATCTCCTCGGTCTCCTCCTTCGTACTGGCCGCCTCGACGCTCCTCTTCTTCTGGAACATCGTGCGCACCGCACGGCGCGCGCCCGAGGTGGACAAGGACGACCCGTGGGGGTACGGCTGCTCCCTGGAGTGGGCGACCTCGTGCCCGCCGCCGCGGCACAACTTCGAGACACTGCCGCGGATCCGGTCCGAGCGCCCCGCCTTCGACCTGCACCACCCCAACGCACGCGCGTTCGGTGGGAACTCCTGACCCGGCCAGGTGTGTTCCCAGCAGCAGGGCCGGGCAGGGCGATCCCCGAGGAGATCGACACACTGGCCACGGGGGGTTGTGATGAAGGCTGTCGTGTGGAACGGAACCAGAGACGTACGGACCGAGACGGTCCCCGACCCGGAGATCGAACAGCCCGACGACGCCGTCATCCGTGTCACGTCGTCGGGGCTGTGCGGGTCCGACCTGCACCTGTACGAGGTCCTGGGGCCCTTCATGCACCAGGGCGACATCCTGGGCCACGAACCCATGGGGATCGTGGAGGAGACCGGGACCGCTGTCACCGGCCTCGCACCGGGGGACCGGGTGGCCGTCCCCTTCCAGATCTCCTGCGGCCAGTGCCCCATGTGCGAGGTGGGACTGCAGACCCAGTGCGACAACACCCGGGTCGAGGAGCAGGGGACCGGGGCCAGACTCTTCGGCTACAGCGCTCTGTACGGTTCGGTTCCCGGCGCTCAGGCCGAGTACCTCAGGGTGCCCCGGGCCCAGGCCAACACCGTGCAGGTACCCGAGCAGGGCCCCGACGACCGGTACGTGCTGCTCTCGGACGTGTTGCCGACCGCATGGCAGGCGGTCGCCTACGCCGGTGTCCCGCAAGGCGGGACCGTGGCCGTCCTCGGTCTGGGCCCGATCGGTGACATGGCCTGCCGTATCGCCCAGCACCAGGGGGCGGGACAGGTCTTCGGGATCGACCCGGTCGCCGAACGCCGCAACCGGGCGGCCGGCTGGGGGGTTGAGGTCTACGACCCCTCCGAGGGGATGGACGAGGTCATCGGACACATCCGTGACCGCACCGACGGCCGGGGGCCCGATTCGGTCGTCGACGCCGTCGGGATGGAGGCCGCGGGACACGGTTCGGCCAAGTTCGCACAGCGGGTGGCCTCCTTCCTGCCCAAGGACACCGCGGCCCGGATGATGGAGACCGCGGGGGTGGACCGGCTCTCCGCCCTGCAGAGCGCTATCGACCTGGTCCGCCGGGGCGGGACCATCTCGCTCAGCGGTGTCTACGGGGGCATGGCCGACCCGCTGCCGATGCTCACGCTCTTCGACAAGCAGATCCAGTTGCGCATGGGGCAGGCCAACGTCCAGCACTGGGTTCCGGAGATCCTCCCCCTGCTGGACGAGGAGGACGTTCTGGGTACGGAGAGTTTCGCCAGCCACCACGTGCCCCTGGACGAGGCCGCCCACGCCTACGAGATGTTCCAGAAGAAGGAGGACAGGGCGCTGAAGGTGCTCTTCCGTCCCTGAGCGTTCCTCGAGCGCGGGGCCCTGGAACAGGGCGGCCCGGGCGCCGGGCCCGGGCCGTCACGCTGTGTGCGTGCTCCGGTCCCGGGCCCCGCTGTTTCCGGGTGCGGACGTCCCAGAGCGGATCTACAACGAAAAGGTGGGACTTGTACTAACCAACGTCGACAAGAGAGGAAAATCCCCAGCAGTGCTCGGGAGACAGGCTCAGCACTCGGGTGGGAACTCCCCGGCCGGTACCATCCCGCCCCCGTCGGGGTCGCTGGCATAGACCCCTTCCTCTGCGGCCAGGTCGCTGGTGGTGAAGACGAGTTCGGCGATCTCGTTGCCGGGTTCCTCCCCGGCTTCGACGGTCTCGGTGGACACGCCGAGCGTGTACTCGGTCCCGGGGGAGGAGGGCACGACCCGGTAGACGGCCCCGCCCTCGCCGTCGGTGATCTCCCATCTCTCACCCGGGGCCGACAGGTCCACCCCGACCTCTCCGCCGGTGAGCTCCTCGGTGGCGGTCAGGCGCCATTGGTGGTCCTCGGCGACCAGGTCGATCTGGGTGGGAGGGGAGTCCCCGCACCAGGTGATGAGGGCGGTGGGGAACTTCTGCTCTGCGGTGAAGTGGCCACTGGCCTCCAGGCCGATGTGGCCCTGGCCGGGAAGGCACGCGGTCAGGAGCAGGCTCGTGGGGACAGCGACGGCGGCGAGTCGGAACCCGGCGCGGGTTCGGTGGTGTAGGGACATGGCACAGGATTGTGCCGTGGTGTGGAGGACGGGTTTGTCGTCCGTGCTCCCGGCCGCTGTACCGGAGGGAGGGAAGGCCCAGGTCACGTGTACGTGGGCGGTTTTCCTCGCACCGGTGCGCCCGGCGTGTTGCACCCGGGGCGTGTTCATCCCCGCTGCGGTGGTCCGCTCCTGGGCGGGACGGCCGTGATCTCGCCGGAGCGGATCGCTTCACCGCAGGTGGTGCAGGTGGTGGCCAGGGTGAGTTCGTGCCGGTGCCCTTCGGAGGCGGTGTCCTGGTCAGTGTGGTGGTGCAGGTGCGCCAGGGGCTGCTCGAAGAGCCAGGTGTTGCCCCATTGGACCAGGGAGAACAGCACGGGGGCCAATTCCTGGCCCGCTTCGGTCAGGCGGTACTCCTGGCGTCCGCTGTGGCCGGCCCCGGAGTGCCGTTCCACCACCCCGGCCTGCTCCAAGGTGCGCAGCCGGGCGGTGAGCCGGTCGCGGGGTGCGCCGGTGTTGCGGGCGATGTCGGTGAAGCGGCCCACCCCGAAGAGCAGTTCCCGGACCACCAGGAGGGCCCATTTCTCGCCGACGACCTGCAGGGCGGCGGCTGCGGGACAGGGGCGGCCGGGGACCTGGGGGGAGGCGGGCAGCGGGCGCCGATCGGGCTCGGTCATCGTCTTCATGATGGCACAGAACGCCTAGTGGTTTGGAAATCAAACCCTCTTGTTAGGGTGCCTGCATGACGACTCAGAACACACAGGCCCCCGAGGCGTGGGGCGAGGCCCGAAGCAAGAACGTGACCTGGCACGACCCCCAGCTCGTGGTACGGGCCCGGGAAGGCCGCAGCGGCCTCGAGCACCTGCGTTCCTGGGCCGGGGGCGAGTTCCCTTCGGCGCCGATCTCCCAGCTCATGGGGTTCACCCTGACCGAGGCCGAGGAGGGCGGGGTCCGTTTCGAGGGGACGCCCGACGAGTCGGTGTGCAACCCCATGGGGGCCGTGCACGGCGGGATGATGTGCACCCTGCTGGACTCGGCGACGGGGTGCGCGGTCCAGACCACACTCCCGGCCGGGGTGGGTTACACCTCGGTGGAGATCAAGGTCAGTTACCTGCGCCCGGTCTTCGCGGGAACGCCGTTGTACACGCGCGGCTGGGTGAGCAAACCGGGCCGCAGGATGGCTTTCGCCGAGGGGGAGATCCGCGATGCCGCGGACAAGGTCGTGGCCACGGCCTCCTCCAGCTGCCTGGTCTTCGACCTCTAGGCCGGACACAGGTGTGGCCCGGCCCCGCGAGCGGGGCCGGGCCACGAACCCGGTCTCAGGCGCCGAC
>NZ_ANAY01000063.1 GCF_000340965.1 Nocardiopsis kunsanensis DSM 44524 | reverse complement strand
AGCCGGCGTGGTTAGCATCACCTGATTCAGCATGGACGCTCGTGCACGGGTACGGGAATATCAACCCGTTCTCCATCGACTACGCCTGTCGGCCTCGCCTTAGGTCCAGACTCACCCTGGGCGGATTAACCTGCCCCAGGAACCCTTAGTCAATCGGCGGCAACGTTTCTCACGCTGCTCTCGCTACTCATGCCTGCATTCTCACTCGCACACCCTCCACCATACGATCACTCGACAGCTTCACCGGATGCACGACGCTCCCCTACCAACCCGACAAAAATCGGGCTCCACAGCTTCGGCGGTGCACTTCAGCCCCGCTACATTATCGGCGCAGAACCACTTGACCAGTGAGCTATTACGCACTCTTTAAAGGATGGCTGCTTCTAAGCCAACCTCCTGGTTGTCTGGGCAACTCCACAACCTTTACCACTTAGCACACGCTTAGGGGCCTTAGCTGATGATCTGGGCTGTTTCCCTCTCGACATACGAAGCTTATCCCCCGCAGTCTCACTGCCACGCTTCACTTCACCGGCATTCGGAGTTTGTCTGACGTCAGTAACCTGGTCGGGCCCATCAGCCAAACAGTAGCTCTACCTCCAGCAAGAAACACGCGACGCTGCACCTAAATGCATTTCGGGGAGAACCAGCTATCACGGAGTTTGATTGGCCTTTCACCCCTACCCACACCTCATCCCCCAGGTTTTCAACCCTGGTGGGTTCGGGCCTCCACGAGGTCTTACCCCCGCTTCACCCTGGACATGGGTAGATCACTCCGCTTCGGGTCCACAGCATGCGACTCCAACGCCCTCTTCAGACTCGGTTTCCCTACGGCTCCCCCACACGGGTTAACCTCGCCACACACCATGACTCGCAGGCTCATTCTTCAAAAGGCACGCCATCACCAGCCACAAGGACCAGCTCTGACGGCTTGACAGCACACGGTTTCAGGTACTATTTCACGACCCCTCACCGGGGCACTTTTCACCTTTCCCTCACGGTACTAGTGCACTATCGGTCACCAGGACGTATTTTGGCTTGACAGGTGGTCCTGCCAGATTCACACGGAATTTCTCGAGCTCCGCGCTACTCGGGTATACACCAACGCCTGGGCTCTTCCTTCACCTACGGGACTCTCACCCACTCCGGTACCGCTTCCCAACGGCTTCAGCTAGAAGAACCACCAACGCTCCGGGCCGGCAGACCCAGACAGATGCACCCCAACAACCCCGCACACGCAACGACTGCCGTCTCTCACACGCATACGGTTTAGCCTCTTCCCCGTTCGCTCACCACTACTGAGGAAATCACTGTTGTTTACTCTTCCTGCGGGTACTGAGATGTTTCACTTCCCCGCGTCACCACCAACTGCCCTATACATTCAGACAGCAGCAACCCGACACAACTCGGGCTAGGTTTCCCCATTCGGACACCCACGGATCACAGCTCGGTTGACAACTCCCCGTGGACTATCGCAGTCTCCCACGTCCTTCATCGGCGCCTGGTGCCAAGGCATCCACCGTGTGCCACATTCACTTGGCCACTACAGATAACAAGATGCTCGCGCACACTATTCACAAGTCAAAAAACCAACCACAAACACCCCTACCTCACACCGGCACAACACCGGGAGTTCAGGACGGTGGCCCCGGAAAACAACCCACGGTTGCTTCCTCAGACACCCAACAGCGCGCCCCCACAGCTTCCGAAGAAACCACAGAGGAAAGTCTGATCTCCCACAACCATCCCGACCGATCCCGAAGGATCGCCGGGTCCACTTTCGAGTCCGGCCGGCCATAGACAAGAACCGACCTGAGAAAGACTCCTTAGAAAGGAGGTGATCCAGCCGCACCTTCCGGTACGGCTACCTTGTTACGACTTCGTCCCAATCGCCAGCCCCACCTTCACTCACTCCCTCCCACACGGGGTTGGGCCGCAAGTTTCGGGTGTTGCCGACTTTCATGACGTGACGGGCGGTGTGTACAAGGCCCGGGAACGTATTCACCGCGGCGTTGCTGATCCGCGATTACTAGCGACTCCACCTTCATGGGGTCGAGTTGCAGACCCCAATCCGAACTGAGACCGGCTTTTAGGGATTCGCTCCACCTTACGGTCTCGCACGCCCATTGTACCGGCCATTGTAGCATGTTTGCAGCCCAAGACATAAGGGGCATGATGACTTGACGTCGTCCCCACCTTCCTCCGAGTTGACCCCGGCAGTCTCCCATGAGTCCCCACCACTACGTGCTGGCAACATGGAACAAGGGTTGCGCTCGTTACGGGACTTAACCCAACATCTCACGACACGAGCTGACGACAGCCATGCACCACCTGTCACCCACCAACTAAATGACCCCACATCTCTGCAGGTCCACGGGTGATGTCAAACCTTGGTAAGGTTCTTCGCGTTGCGTCGAATTAAGCAACATGCTCCGCCGCTTGTGCGGGCCCCCGTCAATTCCTTTGAGTTTTAGCCTTGCGGCCGTACTCCCCAGGCGGGGCGCTTAATGCGTTAGCTACGGCGCGGAAACCGTGGAAAGTCCCCACACCTAGCGCCCATCGTTTACGGCATGGACTACCAGGGTATCTAATCCTGTTCGCTACCCATGCTTTCGCTCCTCAGCGTCAGGTAAGGCCCAGAGACCCGCCTTCGCCACCGGTGTTCCTCCTGATATCTGCGCATTCCACCGCTACACCAGGAATTCCAGTCTCCCCTACCTACCTCTAGCATGCCCGTATCCACTGCAAAACCGAAGTTAAGCCCCGGTCTTTCACAGCAGACGTGACATGCCGCCTACGAGCTCTTTACGCCCAATAATTCCGGACAACGCTCGGACCCTACGTATTACCGCGGCTGCTGGCACGTAGTTAGCCGGTCCTTATTCCCCACTTACCGTCAACCCCCAGAGAACTGGGAGCCTGCGTGAGTGGTAAAAGGAGTTTACAACCCGAAGGCCGTCATCCCCCACGCGGCGTCGCTGCGTCAGGCTTTCGCCCATTGCGCAAGATTCCCCACTGCTGCCTCCCGCAGGAGTCTGGGCCGTGTCTCAGTCCCAGTGTGGCCGGTCACCCTCTCAGGCCGGCTACCCGTAATCGCCTTGGTGGGCCATTACCCCACCAACAAGCTGATAGGCCGCGAGCCCATCCCCGACCGAAAAAACTTTCCACCCTCCAGCATGAGCCGGAGAGTCGTATCCGGTATTAGACGGCGTTTCCACCGCTTATCCCGGAGTCAGGGGCAGGTTGCTCACGTGTTACTCACCCGTTCGCCGCTCGTGTACCCCGAAGGGCCTTACCGCTCGACTTGCATGTGTTAAGCACGCCGCCAGCGTTCGTCCTGAGCCAGGATCAAACTCTCCATAAAGGTCCATCAACCCGACCCGGCGCCTACGGCGGCCTCGGTCGGGCAAACCTAGAAGAAATCCTGACCGATCACTCGAGGTGATCAATCAAAGGAACCCTCCACACAGTTCCGACATCAGGTGCCGGTGTGTGACGGGGCCAAAACAAACTATGGCTGAAATAGATCAAACACGCGCTGTTGAGTTCTCAAGAAACAACCGCTCTTCCCGTACGAGCCCCGGACTCTGGAGTCCGGGTCGCTCTTCCGCGGAAGGCGTTTCTTCTGCTTTGTTGTGTCTTCACTTTATCAGTGTTTCCTGTTTCCCGCCAAATCGGCGGTTCCGGGAAAACCGATCGGGGTGAAGCCCGTTGGTTTTCACTCTACCGTTTCCCTGGACCGCTCGGGCCCGGTGGGTTTCGGTGAGCAACTCTTCGAGTTTACAT
>NZ_ANAY01000062.1 GCF_000340965.1 Nocardiopsis kunsanensis DSM 44524 | reverse complement strand
TGTCGGAGATACAAAGGCTCAGTCAGACGGAGGCCTCGTGTCGGAGATACAAAGGCTCACCGTTCACCGTTCGGGAGCTCACCTCTCGGGCGGGTCATCCCGGAGGGATACCTGCGCTCATCCGGACCCCTGCCAGAGCAACGCAGCGTTGCGGTCCGGACGGGGTTCCGGCGCCAACCACGCCCGCCCCTCGTGCACGCCGCATGGCGCCGGGTTCGCGTCCGGGTCTGGGGGTCGACGGGGGCGAGAGCCCCCTCGTACCGGGGGGCCGTGGCGGTCGCCGTCCACCCAGCCGCCGGCCCCGCCGCGCGCCCCGCCACCCTGAGCGGCGGGGTCTGCTCACCGCGAGCACCCAGGCCATCCCGTGAGCAGACCCCGCCATGGACTGCCCGTACTGGTTGGTGCTCCCAGCACCTACAAACAGGAGCACGGCGGGGGATCGGTAGCCGGGGCATCGATGATGCCTAGGTGTGATCGTCGTGCTCGTGCTCGCTCCTGACCTGGGATCACTAATAGTGCCTAGGTGTGTGGACCTCGGATGCTCGTTCCTGCTGCCCTGCCTCATTGAGGAATGCACGGGCGTGTACATGAGTGAGAGTTGCTGAACTACTGCATTCCGTGCTGGCTGAGTGCCGTAGGAGCTGGACTCAGCAGGGGCTGAGCTACGGTCGCTGCATGAAACTGAGCATCGCTCTGGCGAACACGAAACCAGGGACCTCGAAGACGACCTCGTCGGTGATGTTGGCCTACGCCCTGCACGGGGCCGGCCACGACGTGCTGCTCGCCGATACCGACCCGGCCGCATCCGCGCTCGAATGGTCGGACGCGATCGGGGGCTTCCCGTTCGACGTGATTGGGTTGAGCGCGCAGAACCCCGGAACGAAGCTGAGTGCGTACGCAGGTTCGGACACGGTCGTCATCGTGGACACGCCGCAGGCCGAAGACCACGGGCGCACGGTGCGCAGCATCCTGCGGGTCGTCGACGAGCTGGTCATCCCGGTGGCTCCGTCCACGATCGAGGTCGAGCGCACTTCGGCCATGGCCGAAGTCATCGGCGAGGCCGAGGAGAACCGCGAACGCCCGGTGCGGACCTCGCTGCTGCTGACCCGCGTGGTCGCCTCCGCCCGGTCCGGTCCGGAGGTGCGCGAGGCCCTGCACGGGGCCGGATACGACGTGCTCACCTCCGAGATCCCCCGGTGGGAGACCTACTCGATGGCCTACGGGGCCGCGCCCGAGAAGAGCGCCCTGCCGCCCTTCGAGAAGCTGGGGAACGAGCTGCTGGAGCGGGCGGGGGCCGCCTGATGGCTGAGAGAGCGAACCGGTTCCAGAAGGCGGCCGAATCCCGGGGCACGCGCAAGACTGCTCCGGAGAAGGTCGACCAGGAGCCGAAGAAGGCGACGAGGAAGAAGACCAAGCGCGGGGAGTCGGCCCGCCGGACCGATCCGGTGCGGGTGACGGTGGACCTGGACCCGCCGGCCTACAGCCAGATGCGGCGTGTGCTGCTGGACGTGGCCGAAGAGGCCGACCGGCCCACCCTCACCGCGGCCGCCATGTGGCGTGCCCTGCTGGAGGAGGCCTCCGCTGATCCGGCGTTGCTGGCGCGTGTGGCCAAGCGCATCGGTGCAGCCGACACGGAAGACAGCTGATACGCGGATACGGCACTGCGGAATGCAGTAGTTCCGTGGACACTGAAGGAGCCCCCACCTGTACGCCGTACAGGTGGGGGCTCCGGTGCGTCCGGGTCAGCTCTGGGTGACCTGTTCGCGAGCCAACGCTTCTCGGGCACGGGCTGCGCCGGAGCGAGCCGTGGCGGTGGCCTTCTCGAACGACTCCTCCATGGCGGCCTGGAGCTCCTCGGTGCTCATCTCCTCGGGGGCGTTACTGGCCTCGTCAGCTTCGCGGCGGGGAGTGGCGTAGGGGTGGCAGGCCACGGTCTGGCCGGTGTGGTCGACAACGGGTGCGCGGCACCGGCCGGGTCGGCTCTCGCCGGTCTGGGGGTTGTAGTAGTTCGTCAGGCGTGTGCGTTCGGTGCACTGTCCGCACCACGGGCGCGCGGTCTGGATCTCGTGCCGGCTGTGGTCCGGGCGCGGGTCGTGGATCCGGCCCCACCCGGGCACCGTCGTTCGGCTGCCCATGATCACGCTGACCGCGCTTCCGGCGTCTCGCAGGTCGCGTGACAGCTCGAAGACGATCGACGTGTCGTCGCCGTCGGCAGCGAGTTCGGCCACAACGCGCTCAGTGAGCCGTACGCGGTCACGGGCACTGGGGGGTCGGTGTCCCTTGGGCCAGAGCCTCACGGCGTGGTCTATGAGCTTCTGGGCGCGTTCTAGGCGTGCGTCCTGCTCGCTGTGCTCTTCCTCGGTCGTGGGAGAGAGTTCGTCCTCCCCTCCCTGCGGATCGGTCTCGGGGCGGTCGTGGCCACCACCGGCCGGGGGGGCTGGGGGGGAGGATGGTGAATCGGAAGGTGCGTTCGGGGGGTTGGTGGACTTGTAGTCCCCCCGCGACTGGACTTGTAGTCCCCCCGCGACTGGACTTGTAGTCCCCCCGCTCTCTGCGGTGTGCTCTTCCGAGCCGGGGGACTTGTAGTCCCCCGGCTCCTTCTGCTCCGGCTTCTTCTTCCGGCGGTTCGGGCGTGCTTTGCCCTTGTCAGCGCGGGCCTTCTTCGGGGGGGCCTCCGGGAGGTCCGGGCGGGTCTTCGGGGTGACCGGTGCGCGGCCACGCTCCTCGCGGGCTTCGTTGATCTCCGCGAGCTGCACCGCACTCCAGAAGGAGGCGGGGATCATCGCTTCCCACACGACCGTCTTCTTGTCGGCGGGCAGGTGCTTCCACGCTCGGGGCTTGGGGCCGGGCTGGCGTCGGATGAGGCCGCGCTCCTCCATGGCCTTGCAGCGTCGCTCGGCGGTCTTCGGATCGCATTTGGCGACGGTGGCCAGCCGCTTGTAGGACCTGAAGGCGTTGCAGCCATCGAAGTCGGCCTTGATCACGAGCGCCATAAGGATGGACCGCTCTTCGGCGTCGCGTACCGGGGCGTGCTCTGCTGCCCAGATGATCGGGTAGAGGCTCACAGCGCACCCCCACTCTTGTTCGCGTGGGTGCGCTCGGGGTGTGTGGGTACCATCGGTGATGTCTTTCGTTTAAAGAGGCGGAGACTTTTGCAGGGCCGGGAGGTGCGAACTCCCGGCCCTTCGTCATGTCTGGGCACGGTAACCATCCACGGTCTTGTGGAGGCTCTGGTTTCACATCCGAGGCCGACGAAAAGCCCAACCTGCGGTTGGGCTCCTCGTCGGGTCAGCGGCGGGGCAGCTGGTACGCGTTGCTCACTGCGTGGTTCGGGGGGCAAACGAACTCGTAGTACATGAGCGGACCGGTCTCATCGCAGTACACGTCCGTTCCGGCCAGGATCGCGGTCCCAACCTCAATGCCGAGCGCTGCCGCTTCACGCTCATCAGCGGTACGCCCCTCGAAGTACTCCCGGCCGTCGGTGGCGTAGCGGCCGGTCCTCTGCCCGATCAACTCAATGACGTTGGGGATTGGCTCGGTCTCTACCAGCTCTGAGACGTCGTCGCGGAAGGGGGCCGGGACCCAGGCCACCGAGAGTCGGTAGGGGCGCTCCTCCCTGTACGTGATCACCTCACGCCTGATCACTGTCATGTTCAGTGCGTCTCCATTGACCCCGAGTGCAGCGCCCACGCTCGGGAGCATGGGCACGACGCCGGCCTCGGTGACCTCCATGCGGTCTCCGTCCGGGATGGCTACGCGGCGAACCCGCTCGGCGGGTTCGGGCACGGCTCTCCGACCGATGACGGTGCTGCCCTGTTGGCGGG
>NZ_ANAY01000061.1 GCF_000340965.1 Nocardiopsis kunsanensis DSM 44524 | reverse complement strand
TCGCCAGCAGGCATGGACGAGCCAGGATCTCATTTCCTAACCCTTCTCAAACACGCTCTTAGGTCTTCCAAAGACCACTCCCGCAGATCCACACCGTCCAGGAGCAAGCGTCCTGCGTCCGGCTCGTAGAAGCGTTCCACGAGGGAGAAGATCGTGGTCTTTCCTCCCCCGGACTCTCCCACCAGGGCCACAGTGCTCCCCGCACCGACCTGGAAGCCGACCCTGTCCAGCACCGGCTCGTTCGGCGTGTAGGAGAAGGACACCTCCTCCATTTCCAACGAGGCCGGCCCCTTGGCCCACGGAGTGTTCGTACCCTCTGCTTTCTCCTGGGGCAATTCTTCGACATGGCGCACACGCCGCACAGCCGCCAAACCGGACTGCAGGTCCGTCAAGCCCTGGACCAGCATTCCGATCGGCTGAGTGAGGCTGAACAGATACAGCAGGAAGGCCACCAGGGTGGAGACTTCCAAGTCTCCTGCGGCCACTCGGACCCCGCCGATCCCGAGGACGGAAAGGAAAGCCACCTGAGTGGCCAGACCTGCGGCCACTCGGGCCAGGGCGGTCCACTTGGCGCTGGTCACGACATGATCGCGCGCTGTGTCGGTCGCCCGCACCAACCGTCTGCTCTCACGCCCCTCGACCCCGTTCGCCTTGATGGTCCGGAAAGCACCGAGCACACGTTCGAGACCGGACCCGATCTCGCCCACTGCCGACTGGGCGCGTTCCTGTGCCCGGGCGATACGCGGCATCGCCACTCCCGCCACGGCCAGGATGAGGGTGAAGACAAGCAGCGTGACACCGAGCAGAAGGAGGTCGAGGTAGGCCATCAGGGCGATACCGCCCGCAAGCATGAGTACGGAGTTGCCTGCGTCCACGAATGAGCGACTTGCGACCCTGCTCAGCAGCGTCGTGTCCGCGGTGACTCGGGAGATGAGGTCTCCGGGACGGTCCAGCACACCCACGCGCAGACGCAGGATGTGGCGCACCATGCCTGCACGGACCCCGTGCACGACCCACGCCGACATCCGTTCCAGCACGTAGGCTCCGGCGGCAGCGAGAACCCCGCCCAGGACCACAAGACCGGTGAGGGCAACCAGGGGGGCGGCACCGAAAGCACCTTCACCCACGGAGTCGATGACCCACTTGGCCGCGAGAGGCTGAGCGAGGGAGGCAGCGTTACCCGCCAATCCGAGGATGCCCCCCAGCAGCATCAGCCGCCAGTGGGGCCGGATGTAGGACCACAGGGTGCGCAGATGCACGCCCTTTCCCTCTCTTGCCTCAGCGCTAGAGTCCTGGGGGGGGCGGTGTGCCTTGCACGGTTCTCCTCACCTTTGTCATAGTCGAGCGCGAACAGGGTCCGGCACTGCTCAGTCCGAGCGGGCTCTTTCACGCAATGCGGCGTTGGTCGCTCCCCGGGCACCGATCAGCGCGATCAGCATCGCGAGGATGCCGATCCCGGTCAGGAGTGCCCAGGGGAAGGCCCACAGCGCCGCGCTGATCTCTCCGCCGGCCATCGCCACCGCCATCCAGAAGGTCGCGGCCATCCCCAGGAGCCACGCAGGCACGACCGTGAGGGCCATTTCCCAACCGACCATGGCGTGGATCTGTCTCCGTCCGACGTTGAGCCGTCGCATGGCCATGAGCTCGTCGCGCCGGTCGGAGGCCGACAGAGCGAGTGCATTGACCGCCGCCACCACGAGGAAGACCCCGACCAGGGTTGTGGCTATGGTGCCGAGATTGTCGATTGCGTCGCGGCGCTCCTCGACGTAGGTCGCGCGGAAGGTCGCCTGGTCCTCGACCAGTACAGTGCCCGGTGAGAGCACCGAGGCCAACTCTGCCCTGTCCACGGGCCCACCGACGAGGACATACTCGTGCCAGGCCCGGCCAGTGGTGCCCTCCAGAGCCTGTGCGGCCACCACTGCAGCCTCCTGACCGTTGCGGTCATCGGCGAAAAGCGCCGCCACCTCCAGTTCCGCGGCGCTCTCGGACCCGGTGATGCCG
Organism: Nocardiopsis kunsanensis DSM 44524; assembly: GCF_000340965.1. Lineage (GTDB taxonomy): Bacteria > Actinomycetota > Actinomycetes > Streptosporangiales > Streptosporangiaceae > Nocardiopsis > Nocardiopsis kunsanensis. The sequence goes on along the minus strand of NZ_ANAY01000061.1, from coordinate 2,199 downwards.
ACCTGGACGGTCTCACCCAACTCGATGCCCTGCCGCTGGGCGTATGTGACGCCCAGAGCGAGTCCTTGGCCGGCGTCCACCCGAGCAGGGTCGCCCTCGACAGTCCCGAGGTCGAGCATGTCCATGCCCTGGCCCGAGAACACCGTGCCCCGGGTGGCAGAACCGGGTTCGAACCCGGTGGCCTGCCCTGGTCCGTTGCCTTCGCCATCCACCGCCAACCAGGTCTCACGCAGACCGACGGTGCTCTCGACGCCCTCGACGCGATTCACCGCTTCGTGCGCGGGCTGTGAGAGTCCGGTGTGCTCCTCCCGCACGATGGGCGTACGCACTATGTGCTCGGTGTCGAAACGCTCGGCGACCTCATCGGCATTGTCCAAAGCGAACAGGGGGAGACCGCTCATCGCCCAACCTGCGATGGCCAGACCAACCGCCAAGGGCGCGGACACACCCGCGTACCTGCGATAATGGAGGCGAACATTGGCTGCCGCGATATATCCGCCGACCGGGGAGAGCGCGACAGGGCGACGGGCCGCCAAGGCAACCAGGCGGATCGCAGTGGCCCCGAGGAAGCCAACGCCGACGATCACCAGAAGACTCGCGATCATGCCGTAGCTGGCCTCGAGTGCTTCGGGTACTGCGCCCGCCATGCTGCTTGCTTGCAGCCCGCCAGCGCTCAGGACCGCGATCACGCCCAGGGTGTTGCTGATGATCGCACGGCGGCGCCCCACCGGGGCCGCCTCTCTGCCGGTCAGGGCCTCACCGGGACGGATTCGCAGTGCCGAACGAGCGGTGAACCACGCAGCGACCTGGGCAGCTGCCAGCACCGCGGCCGCCGAGACGAGCAGGGGCATGGGGCCGTAGGACACGGTCAGGACGGGACTCACCACACCCAGGGCCCGGAAGACCTCGATCAGGCCCCAGGCCAGCAGTGCGCCCACCACCCCGCCGGCCACCACGGCCAGCAGAGAGATCAACAGTGCCTCCGCTTGGCAGAGGAAGCGGACCTGCCGGGGTGTGGCCCCGACCGCGCGCAGCAGGGCGAACTGGTCGGCTCGGCGGCGCACCGAGGTGATGAGGGCGCTGCCGACCACTGCGACGGCCATGAAGGCGACGATCCACACCAGCATCGTCATGGCTGAGGCCGAAGCCTGGTGGTCGGGCATGGTGCCTTCCAGGTCGCCCCGGTCGGCTCCCCAAGCCACCTGGTGCGATGGGACACCCGAGGGACTTTCCACATCCGCTGCCAGAGCCTGCGCGACCAGGCGCTCCACCTCTTCACCGACCTGAGCGCCGTCGGTACCGGGCACGAGGCCGACCCCGACGGCGTCGTAACGATTCTCGCTGCGGTCAGCGAGCTCTTCGGCCTGTTCCGGCTGCAGGAACAGCGCGTGTTGGTGCTCCATCGGGCCCTCGGTGGGATCGACGATCCCGGAGAGCTCGAACTCGTGGTCCAGGCCTCCGATCTCGACCCGGACGGTCTCCCCCGTGCTGACTCCGGCACGCTCGGTCAGCGCTGCATCGATGGCGATCTGTCCGGCCGCCGCGGGTTCCCTCCCCTCGACTACCGTGAAAGGGGTCAGGGTGGCGCTGGTCCACGAATGCGCGAACTGCGCCGTGTCCTCCTGGTCGAGGACCGGGGATCCGCCACTGTCCAAAAGTGTGGCGTTCAAGTTCAGCTCAGGGACGGCCGTGTCGACCCCCTCGACGGATTCGATCTCATCGATGAGCGATCCAGGAAAGGTGCCGCTGTCACCGGAGGCGACCACATCGATGCCCGTATACCGTTCAATCGGGGCTCGCGTGTTGTCGACAGATTCCTGGACGATGGCGAACGCGGTTATCAGAGCCGCGCCCACCGTGACCATCAGGAAAGCACCAAAAAGTGTTCCCGCGTCTCGACGCAGTGTGCGCCATGCGATACCGATCATGCCCCACCTACCAGTGCGGTCATGGTTTCACCGATCTTCTGGGCGCTGGGCCGCTCCACCATGTCGGTGATGCGACCGTCCACCAGGAAAAGGACCTGGTCGGAGTATGCGGCGGCGATCGGGTCGTGGGTGACCAGTACGAGCGTCGACCCGAATTCGTCGACCGCCTCACGCAACAGCGCCATGATCTGACGGCTCGATTCGCTGTCCAGTGAGGTGATCCCAGCGACTTTGAAGTGGGATGAAAACGGCAAACCGAACCTGAGGGGAG
>NZ_ANAY01000060.1 GCF_000340965.1 Nocardiopsis kunsanensis DSM 44524 | reverse complement strand
CCTGTCACCAACCGCTTGCACAGCAGCACCCCCGACACGAGTTAACAAAGTACTACTAGTGCGTGCGGTTTCGAAACAGCAGGCCGTTTGCTATAGCGACACCGGTGACCACGACTGCGGCTCCCACCAACTGCAGGAACGTGGGATGCTCACCCAAGATCAGCGCGGACAGGCCGAGTGCGAGGATCGGCTGGATCAACAGCAGTCCACCGGTCGTCGTCAACGGCAACAAGACACTGCCGTGGTGGATGAACAACCAGGCGACCACCTGGCCGAGTACCGCCAGGAGCCCGAGCAGCACCCACGACCGGACTGAGATCCCGCTCAGCTGGATGCCGCCGGAGAGGGGCGAGACCATGACGGTGGCGGCCGCGGCGGAGGCCGACGCCCATGTCAGCGGTTGAACGAACAGGCCCGGGTCGCGTCGTGTCGCTCGGCGGGTGACGAACAGGTACACGCCGTAGCCACAACCCGCGATGACACCCAGCAGCACACCGGTACTCGTGTCCGGACCCCGGAGGGAAGCGTTCCACAGCCCGCCGACCAGGCTGATCCCGATGAGCATCAGCGGGAGCGTGATGATGAAGCGCGTCGTGACCCTCTCCCGGTCGACGAGGAAGGCCAGCGCGGGCAGGACCACGACTTGTACGTTGATGAGGAGGGTGCTGATCCCCGCGCCGACGTGGTAGATCGAGGCGGTCCAGGCGGCGTAGTCAATGCCCAGCGCAGCCCCGGCGGCGAGGGACCACAGCACACCGCCGCGTGACAGGGTCCCGGCCCGCGCCCGTTCCCGAAGCGCCAGGGGGATCAGCACGACCACGGCGATCGCACACCGTGCCACCGCGGTCGTGGCGGCATCGACGCCGGCCAGTTTCACCAGGATCGCCGAAACCGAAAGGCAGAGCGCTCCAGCCAGGACCAGAGACGACGCGACGACGGGGCCGTCTTTTCTTACCGTCCGACCAGTGTGGGATGCACCGTGCGGAGAGCGTGGAGCGACAGAAGACATGACTCGACGGTAGGTTCACACCCGGAGTCAGCACTACTTCATAGTTCTGCTCATTTATGTTAAGAATTCCTTATGACTATGGGATGGGACCGTCTCCGCGTACTGGACGCCGTGGCCCGGACGGGGTCGGTGACCCGGGCCGCGACGGTACTGCACATGAGCGGTCCCGCTGTGTCACAGCAGTTGCGGCGCATCGAGGCCGAGGCGAGGACGAAGATCGTGGTGCCGGACGGGCGCGGCCTCCGCCTCACCGCGAAGGGCGAGGTGCTCGCCGGGTACGCCCGGCAGATGGCTGATGCCATGCAGCAGGCGGAGAACGATCTTCACCGCGACGAGACCTACGTCGGTCATCTGCGTGTCGCGGCGATCGCCTCCGCCATCCGAAGCGTGCTCGGCTCCAAGCTGGCCGCGTTTCACCGTGAGTACCCCCGCGTGCGGGTCTCCGTCGAGGACGGGGAGACCACCGATCATCTCGCCCGCCTCGCGGCCGGGGCCGTCGATCTCGTGCTCGCCGAGTCCTGGAGCGCCTCCCCTCTGCGGTTGCCGACGAGTGTGGTCGCAGAACAGATCGCACGAGAAGCCCTGTTCATCGCGATGCCGGGCGACCATTCTCTGCGGTCCCACGCCCCTCTTAGCATTCGTGACCTGGCCGGAGAGCGCTGGGCGACCTGTGCCCAGGACTCGGACGCCCACACCGCCATCGAGCAGGTCGCACGTCGGCACGGCGTCGAGCTCGACGTGTCGTTCCATGTCGCCGACCATCTGACCCAGCTCGCGCTGGTGCGAGAGGGCCTGGCCGTCGCGTGCGTGCCGATCCCGGCTGACAGCAGCGATCCGAGAATCACCTACGGGCGACTCGACACCGAACTGCATCGCGACATCCTGCTTCTGGAGAGGGCCCAGACCGCCTCGTTGGCTCTCCAAGCCCTCAAAGCGTGCTTGGTGGACTGATCCGGCGGGAACAGTCGAGGCGCTTCTCCCGAGTGGTGTCCGAGCCCAGCGGGTCGGGGAGGGGCGCGGTTCCCGTTCCGGTGATGCCCGCGGTCGGACCACGACTGGTCGCGTCGGTCGCGCTTCCGGCGGACACCCGGGCTCCTGCGGGTGTCCGGGCCGCCCCGCCCCTCGCCGCCGGGCCCGGTGGTGGGGTCAGGCGTCGTCGAGGTCAACGGTGGGCAGGGGCGTGACCGCCAGGCCGTTGAGGATGCTGCCGTCGGTGTCGTACCGGGAACCGTGGCAGGGGCAGTCCCAGCTGGTCTCCGTCGCGTTCCAGGCCAGCCGGCAGCCCATGTGGGTGCAGTTCGGCCTGGGGGGTCGAGGAGGATTACTACAGGATCTGGCGGTAGAGCCGTGACCTCACGGACGTGACCCGCGAGCTCGGGGTTCGTGAACTCAGACTGGTCGGCACGCTGGTGTGGTGGAATCGGCTCATGAGCGATGAGCGCGGCTCCCTCTGCGGAATCCAGGTGCTGTCCCCCTACGCCTTCTGGCTCACGGGGGGCCCTACGCGGCGATGTACTACCGGCACGGCCCCGACTGGGTGCAGGGCCGAGTTCGGATCTCGCGCGGGACAGGGTTCCCCAAGAACACCTACTTCTACGACCCTGTGAACGACAACGCCGAGGACCCCGTCATGACCACGTGCGGGGGCCGCAGCGGCTTCATCGTGTACAAGACCGAGATCCCCGCGATTCTGGCCGACCTGCGCTCCGATGCCCGCTCGAAGGTGAAGCTCCGGCGCCTGCCCACCTGGGAAGAGCTGGTCGCGAGCTCGCGTGTGGTGAACGAATGCCGCCGTCTGGTCCGCGAGAGGAACAGGTTGGCCCGCCTGGGGTTCGACGATCCGGTGAAGAACATCCGCCACTGGCCGACCTGGGTCGACCGACACCCGAAGTACGCCCCCGAGGTCCTGGCCATGCGTTGATATCCCACCCCTGCCGCCTCACCGCAGGCGGGTGTAGCAGCGCGGGCAGGCCGGTCTCTTCACCTCGCTCGGGGCGTTCCAGGGCAGGCGGCAGTACCAGCGACGGCACCGGTGGGCCTGGGTCGCGGGGGCGTAGTCGTCGGTGGACAACGGCGCGGTGTGCCCGCAGGCCGGGCAGATCCACTCGTGGGGGTGACCTCGCGGCCGTGGGTCTGGTTCACCGACAGGTGCAGGCGCATGGTCCCCGGGGCGGGGCCGTGCGGGTCGGCCACATGGTGGCACTTCGAGCAGCGAGGGTAGGCGGGCTGGTCAGGGTTGCGGTTGACCAGGACCATGAACAGGGACACCAGATTCCTCCTCGGGGTGCGCGCGGTGGTGCCTCAGACGCTGATCATGAGCCGGTGCCCGGTGGGAAGAACGCCTTCGGCGCGATAGCCCGACCACCCGTGGGGAGCCGGGACCCTCATCACCGCGTGTGCGTCCAGCACCGCCTTCAGGTCGGTCTCGTGCACCCGCACCAGTGCCCACAGCCCGGCGCCGTCCTCGGCCTCCTCCATCACGTCCAGCTCCCGCACGCCGCCGTCGAGCGTGTCCGCCCAGTCGACCAGGCCATGCAGGAGCGCGGCGTGCGCCGCGGTGGAGGCGTCGGGATGGCGCAGCACCTTCCCGCCGGCGCCGGGCCCAGGGGCGGACATCACCTCGACGCGGACCCCGTCCACGGTGCCTTTGGCGCTCCATCCGTCAGCAAGGCTGAGCCGCTGGGCCGACTACCGGTGAGCGCGGGCGATGGCGTGTACCAGGGCGTGCTGGTCCTCGGAGGGCAGGTTCGTGGCCGGGCTGAGGGTCACCGGCGGGGTGAGGTCGGCGCCGGGAGTCATGGCGACGGTCAGGGGCGGGAGCTCCCCGGCCCTCTCCAACAGGTGGTGGGCGGCGGTGAGCAAGCGGGGAACAGGGGTGGGGGTCACGGGTTCTCCAGGAGGCGGGCGTGGCGGCCGCCGGACAGCTCCGGCACGTGCTTGTACAGGGTCGACCTGCTGACGCCGAGCAGGCGGGCGATGGAGGCCACCGAGTTGTCGGGGCGGGTGAGCAGGTCGCGGGCGTGGCGGATCTGTTCCGGGGTCATCGCCGGGGGCCGTCCCAGGCGCTTGCCTGCGGTGCGGGCGGCGTCCAAGCCCTCCTTGGTGCCCTGGACGATGAGTTCGCGGATGAACTCGGCCAGGGCGGCGAAGACGTGGAAGACCAACCGGCCGCCAGGGGTGGTGGTGTCCAGGGCTTCGTGCAGGGAGCGGAAGCCGATCCCGGCGCGGCGCAGGTCTCCGACCAGGGTGATCAGGTCGGCCAGGGAACGAGCCAACCGGTCCAGCGCGGGGACCACGAGGGTGTCGCCGGGGCGCAAGTAGGCCAGGCAGGCCTTGAGGTCGGGGCGCTGAGCATTCTTCCCGGACTTCTTGTCGGCGAAGATCTTGGAGCACCCGGCGGCCTTGAGGGCGGCGAGTTGGCGGTCGAGCTTTTGGCCCTGGGTGGAGACGCGGGCGTAGCCGATCAGCGCCCCGCCGCCGTGGGCGGGTTCGGGGGCGAGCGGATCGTCCGGGAGCGCAGGGGCGGGGGCGGTGTCCATCCCCTAAGAGGTCATCTCATTTGGATTCTCTGTAGCCTGGACCCATGTCGATGGTCGAACGAC
>NZ_ANAY01000059.1 GCF_000340965.1 Nocardiopsis kunsanensis DSM 44524 | reverse complement strand
CGGACTCTTGCCACCCGTGTTGTCACCGTACGTGAGCGATGCTTACCCGGAAAGGCTCAATAAGTGAAAATATGTCAGGCCACACCGGCCATGAAGTGGTGCCGGCACAGAGTCGTGTACGACTCGTTCCCCCCGATGTGCACCTGCTCGCCCTTGTACACCATGACCCCGTCCACCACTCGGGCGTTGTGCGTGGCCCTGTTCCCGCACCAGCAGCGGGCGTAGACCGGCAGGACCTCTATCTTGTCCGCCAGCTCCACCAGCCTCTTCGACCCGGGGAAGAGCTGCCCCTGGAAGTCCGTGAGGATCCCGTAGCAGTACACGTCGATCTTGATCCCGTCGACGACCCCGGCCAGCTGCCCCACCTGCTTGTACGACAGGAACTGTGCCTCGTCCACGATCACGTACGGCACCCCGCGTTCGGCGATGTCGTCGTACAGGTCCAACAGGTCCCCGATCTCCTCGGCGGTCGCCTTGAGCCCCAGCCGTGAGGAGATGACCCCCGAGCCGGCCCGGTCCTGTTTTGTGTAGAGCACTCCCTCACCCCCGCGGGAGTGGTGTTCCTGGAGGGCCATGGTGCTCTTACCCGAGTTCATCGAACCGGTGAAGTATTTGAGCTCGGCCATGCGTGGGGTCTTTCTGGGTCCTCGGTCCGGGCTGTGGTGGTGCGGGGGCTGTTGGCGGACCGTGTCGCCGACGTGCGGTCCGGTGCTCGCTTGTCGACCCGTGGTCGGGCCAGCAGCGAACATACCAGCGAGACCTCGTCATCCCGCCCGGAACGGCGCGGCCCCTTCGGTCTCAACGCTCACCGGCCCGACGGCCGGGCAGAACCGGGAGCGCTTCTCGACCGATCCTGAGCCGGGGGCGCCGGAAGCCGAATGCCGGCCCTGCCGGCCAACGGCAGACAGGGCCGGATCCGAGGAAGTGCTACGGGCGGTCCCACGGGCCCGGCAGCGGACCCCCGGCCTCCAACGAAGCCGTCAGGGCTTCCCACCCCGACCAGGCGTCACGGAGAGCCTGACGGCATGTCGCCGCGTCCCCGGTCGTCCTCAGTTCCTCGCTCACACTGTCGTAATCGACGTCGGCGAGCACCATCCCGGTTACCGACACGAACGTGCCAGTGGCCGACCAGCGAGCGGGAAGCTCTCCACCGTCGCGGAGTATGCGGTCGAGACGACCGAAGCAGACGTCTGCGGTGTTGAGCGCGGTCGCCGCCTCTCGGCCGTCCCAGCGGCGCGACAGCACCCGGGTCAGCACGGCCACCAGCGCGTCGACGTCGGTCGTGGGCAAGTGTCCCTGCTCGGCGGGGGTAAGCGTGCCCGCTTCCTGGGGCGTATCCGCGAACGTGCCCACAAGGTCCGCGTCGACGGACACGGGCCCGTCCTGGTTGCGGCACGCGCTCTGGTGGCCCGGTTCGAAGTCGCAGGGGAAACCGCTGCCGTCCTCGTTGTGGGCTGCGCGCATGTGGTCGGAACGCGTTGCCGGTGAGGGAAGGGTGGTACCCCCGCCCGTGGTGAATTCGTGTCCGCCTTCGTGTCCGTGCCTGCCAGGGCAGAACGCTTCCCCTCGGAAGCCGGGGAGGGTGAAGGTCCACCAGCCGCACGCTTCGTAGTCGTAGTTCATCAGGCGGCCCTTTCCGTGAGGGTGGAAAGGTCGAGGGGTACGGCGATCCCCAGCCAGTCGCGGTCGACCGCGGGATGGGCCATGTTCCGCTCATAGGCCCGGTAACTCGGCCGCACCAGCGCGGCAGGCGGCTCGACCTCTCGGGGGCCGACCACGGGGGGCATGGCGGGCAGGGCCGTACGGGCAGGGCGTCCATCGACGGGCTTGCGCGGGGCCGGAACCAGCGGGGCCGGTTCGGTGCTGCTCTGCGCGGTCGCGGGCGCCGACGGCGCGAAGCGTCGTACCCGGGTGGACCGGCGCCGACGGACCTCGGAGGCCACCGCACGGAAGTACCCGCATGGGTCCGCGTGGAGGCCGTCCGAGGGGCGGAGCAGGCGGATGATCGCGAAGACCAGGGCAAGTAGGCTGTTCACGGCAACGCTCCTTCCAGCGTTGTCCAGCGGCCCTGGACGTGACGGCGTCCGGGGCCGCTTTATTTGGTTCTGAAGTTAGGACCCTACCGTGCCCTAGTGATGTTCTGCCAGCCCTACTGCGGCACCCTAGGTATCCATGCAGGCCACAGCGGCCTACTGTGGAACCATGAGCACCGAAATGCCGCACATCGACCCCAAGGGGCCAAAGCTCGTGTACGTGGTCATCGCAGACCACATAGAGGCCCGGATCAAGGCCGGAGAGTTGAAGTCCGAGGACCGCATTCCCGGGGAGATCGACATAGCGGCTAAGTACGAAGTTGCTCGCATGACCGCCGGACGCGCCGTAAAGGAACTCCGGGAGCGCGGCCTTGTGCACACGGTTCGCGGAAAAGGGACCTTCGTCGTTTGAGTCCCGCCCCGGCTCTACCGGAGGGGTGCACCGACCGGGGCCGACTGATCCGCGCGGCCGTTGAAGAGGGGGTCGCCAGGTGCCCGACCACCCTGGAAGGCAGGAGAACACCCCTCCCGCGGTCGTCGGCCGAGGGCGGACCGCCGCAGGGTCTCCAGGGGCCGGCGCCGAGAACGCAGGTACAAGTACAGCGCCCCCATCCCGAGAAGGAGAGCTGAACCGTGCCCGACCCCATTCGTGTGGCTGTCCTCGGCGCCGGAGGCAGGGGAGCGGAAACCTACGGCCGCTGGTTCACCGAACACCCCGAACGCAGCCGCGTGGTGGCCGTCGCCGAGCCCCTGGAACACCGCCGCGACACCTTCGCCGACCGCGCACAGGTCCCGCCCCGGAACCGGTACGCCTCCTGGCACGGCCTCATGGCCGACAGCGCCCGCCTCGACCTGGACGCGGTCGTGGTGGCCCTACCGGACGAGGACCACGTGGAACCGGCCGTCGCGGCGGCCGAGCGCGGGCTGGCCGTCCTGCTGGAGAAACCCGTCGCCCCGGACCACGGCTCCCTCCTGGACCTGCAGGAGCGGCTCTCGGGCCTGAAGCCGCGCATCGCCGTCGCGCACGTGCTGCGCGAGACGCCGTTCTGGCGTTCGGTGCAACGGGTGGTCTCCTCCGGCGCGATCGGCGACCCGGTCACCATCCGCATCGAGGAGAACATCGGGTTCTGGCACTTCGCGCACTCCTACGTGCGGGGCAACTGGCGCCGGGCCGACACCTCCAGCCCGATGGTGCTGGCCAAGACCTGCCACGACCTGGACATCATCCGGTGGCTGGCCGGCCGTGCACCGGCACAGGTCTCCAGCATGGGCAGCCTCACGCACTTCCATCCGGACAACGCACCCGAAGGCGCACCGACGCACTGCGCGAAGGGCTGCCCGGCGGCCGACACCTGCCCGTTCCACGCCCCGCGGTACTACGCCGACGCCCTCGCCGACGTCGACGGCTGGCCGGTGGCCCTGTTGGGGCCGGACGTGAGCCCGCAGGGCCGGACGGCGGCCCTGGAGAACGGCCCCTACGGTCGGTGCGTCTACCGTTCGGACAACGACGTGGTCGACCACCAGCAGAGCCTCTTCTCCTTCCCCGGCGGCCTGACGGCCACGTTGACCACCTCGGCCTTCACCGGGGCCAACACCCGCACCTTCCAGATCACCGGTACGCGCGGAGAACTGTCCGGACGCATGGAGAGCGGCGAACTGCGGCTGGAGAGTTTCGCCCCCGGCCCGCACGACCTCTCCCACCTGGGCGAGGACATGCGGGTGTCCGCCAACGGCCCGCTCGGGCACCCCGTCCACGAATGGAACGCGCTGCCGCGCAGCTCCGGCCCGGCCGACCACCGCGGCCACGCCGGGGGAGACGACGCCCTGACGGAGAGGTTCGTCGACGCGGTGGCCTCCGGCGACTTCGAGGGCCACGTGGCCACCACTCTCGAAGCCTCGCTGGACAGCCACTGGATGGCGCTGGCGGCCGAACACTCCCGGCTGACCCACCGCACGCTCACCTGGGAGGAGTTCCGCACCTGAGAACCCCCGCCGGGGCCGGCCGCCCCCACCCCCGGAGGAAGAAGGACCCCAGGGCGGTGGACCACCTTCCCCGGGCGCGGCTTCCCCGCCCAGGAACTCGGCGGGACGCCCGCCGGCAGCAGCGCCCGCCCCACAGCAGCACCACGACCGGCGGTGCGGGGCAGGTGAGCGCCCGCCCGACAACGCCCGCCCATACACGCGCGTCCCATCTGCCATGGCACGGGACCGCCGTGACCACAACACCGGGACAGCAACAGGAGGATGCCGGATGGGGCACGAGCCCACCGAACGCAGAACACCCCGACCGCACGCCCGTGCCGGGGCCGCCGCAGTGGCCGGGATGGCCACCGCCGTGGCGCTGGCCTCGCCCGCACAAGCCCAAGAGAACTGGGAACACATCCACGGAACCGTCGAACAGGGCGGCTCCTACACCGCGGTCGCCGCGACAGCGACCGACGAGGTATGGGCGTTCGGCAGCGACCCCGAGGACTCCGAGGCCCCGCGGATCGAGCGCTGGGACGGGCAGCAGTGGCAGGAGGAAACCGCCCCGGACGGCCTGACCTCCCCTCCCGTCGCAGCCGAAGCCGGCCCCGACGGCCAGGTCTGGGCGCTCGCGTACTCCTACGACGCGGGCACTTCGGCCGCGCACTACGACGGGGAGTCCTGGACGGCTTCCGCGATCGACTTCGCCCCCGAGATGGAGCCCACGGCCCTGGCCGCCGTGGGGGACGGCAACGCCTGGGCGCTGGCCGCTTCCGCCCTCGGCGAGACCGAAGCGGTCTACTTCGACGGCCAGGAGTGGACTTCCCAACCCGCCCCGACCGCCGACGAAGGGCTGGGCGTCGCCGAGACCGGGGAGGTCTTCGCGGTCGGCGGCCAGGGCGAAGAGCTGATCGTGGAACGCTGGGACGGTGCTGACTGGGTCCCCGAGGAGATCCCCCAGGTCGACAACCCCAGCGGCGAAGCCGCGGCCTCCTTCAACGACGTGCTGGTGCGCAGCGCGGACGACGTGTGGGCGGCGGGCAACATCAGCTGGAAGGACGCCGACGAGAAGAACCACTACCGACCGGTGCTGGCCCAGTACGACGGCACCGAGTGGACCGTCCAGGTCGGTGAGGAAGAGGGCACCTACGACGCGGTCGCCGACGACGGCGAGGGCGGACTGTACCTGTCCTACGGCGCCTGGAACCCCGCGATGGAACACCGGGACGCCGACGGCCGGGTCACCCGCCAGGAGCTCGTCGCGGACGACCACGACCTCGTACTCGGTGGTCTGGACAGCCTCCCCGACGGGGCGGGCGCCGTTCTGGCGGTCAAGTCCGTCGACAAGGGCGACCCCGACGTGTCCACCGGCCACGGCCGTGTCTACGGAACCGGCGCCTGGTACTGATCCCGCATCAGCCAGGGCTCACGGGCCAACCCTGACCCACACGGAACCAACCAATGAGCCTGTCCCGCCCGATTCGCCGGGCGGGACAGGCTCATTCTCCACGGCCTGGCGGTGTCAATTCGTTGAAGCAACACTCTCGCTGTCATCACCGGTCCCGTCGCCGAGAAGCATCCGGTGGAAGACCTCTTGAGGCGTGTAGAAGCCCAAGCACGCACGGGGTCGGGTGTTGAGCTCCTCGGCGATCGCGGTCGGATACGGCTGGTGCTGGACGATGTCGGTGCCCTTGGGCAGGTACTCGCGGATCATGTGGTTGGTGTTCTCGTTGGTGGGCCGCTGCCAGGGCGAGTGGGGATCGACGAAGAAGACCGGCAGGTCGGTGGCCACGGCCGCGTGCCGACCCATCTCGGTGCCCTGGTCCCAGGTCAGCGACTTGCGCACCAACGCCGGCAGACCTTGGACGTGGTCGATGAGCACATCGGCCACATGGTCGGCGCTCTTGCCCTGGGGCAGAGCCAGGATCATCGTGAAGCGGCTCTGGCGATCCACCAGCGTGATCACCGCGCTCTTGCCCTCCTTGCCCACCAGGAGATCGCCTTCCCAGTGCCCGGGGACCCGGTGGCCTTCGGCCTGGTCGGGGTGCTCGCGGGTGGAGCGCATCCCCACGATCCGCCCGCCGGCCAGGCCGTTCTTCCTCCGGGGCGGCGGGCCCCGCGCTTGGAGGGCAGCATCATGCCCAGGCGGACCGGCTCGCCCTCGGGCAGGGCATAGATCCAGGTGTGGAACGCTTCGTGGCTGATGCGTTCACCGTCGGCGGGGATGGAGTCTTCCATGGGTTCCACACTCTCGCCGCCGGCTTCCAGCTTCAACCGGCCCGCGATCTGACGGGGCGTGCGCCCGTGGCCCAAATCGTGCAGCACGCGGGTGCGCAGCACGGGTTCGGTGTCCATATGCCGGTCCTGGGGGCGTTTGCGGCGCCTGTCAGCGCGCTTGTGGGCGGTGGTGGCCCGGTAGCCGCGCTTGCTGGTGTTGCGGGCCAGCTCCCGGCTGACGACGGAGGCGTCCCGGCCGATCAAGCGGGCGATGGCGCGTACACCTTCCCCGCGTGCATACGCGAGCGCGATCTCCTCGCGTTCAGCGAGGGCGAGCGTATGTCGTGATTCTGATGAGCAACCCCTATGACCTGCGGTGTTGCTACGAAGCTATGAAACCACCCTGTGACGCTTGTCCGGAAGTGGCCACGAGCCAATCAGTGCGGGCACAAAATACCATTTCAACCTGCAACGATCTCCGGAGCGCCGTGGTCCACCTCGAAACTTGCCTTCTGGGGAGGGATGGGGGCTAATGTTCGTTACGTTGAATCCTCAACTCTATCCCCCGAAATCCCCCTGATACTCCAGTTGTAGATCTGGTTTGTCATGGTTCTCGGGTGGTTTGTCTGCGGTAGTGGCGCTACCGGGCGTTGGCTTGGTGAGAGCGACTGAACAGCGACCAGCCCAACACGTGCTCGATACCGGGCTCTGTGGGGAACAGAGCGTTGAGTAGATGGGCGGTCTCGTTGCAGGTCAGCGCGATCAACGCCCCCGTAGACCGAATCTGGCGGCCTTCGATGGCGGCCATGGCCGCCATCGAAGGCATGAGCCCACATCGCGAACAGGCTCCACCGGTGCCAGGACGTCCAGCTCCTGACCTGGTGTTCGTCCAGCCCGGCCAGGCCCTTGCCCTGGCCGAAACCCTCCTCGACCGTCCACCGGCGCCCGGCAACGGTGACCAACCGTTGCAGGGGCACGGCCTCGGGTGCGTAGCACCGGTAGAAGGCCAGCTCGCCCGTGGTGCGGTTGCGGCGCATGAGCACCCACCGGTATCCGCCATCACACATCTCGGCGTCGATCAGGGCCCAGTCGTAGAAGCGCCGGCCTTCGGCCCCGTCGCCGACCGAGCGCCGCTGCCAGGCACAGGCGTGTGTGAGCACCGCCAGTTCGGCGACCGTGGCCGGCCCGCGGGGCAGGCTGATGCGTTCGGTGCGTGGCACGGCCACCACGTAGCCGACCCGGTGTTGCTCCAGAGCTTGGCGCAGCGGGGGGATGGCCATGGACCTCGTCGGCGGCCACCCACGTGGCGGGTGTGCCGTTGGTTCGGGCGTTGGTGATCATGTGGTGGGCGAGTTCGGGCTTGGTGGCGAAGCCGATGCTGTCGGGAACACGGGCCGTTTGCAGGCGCTCGGGCTCCTCGGTCCAGGACCGGGGCAGGTAGAGGCGGCGATCGATGAGAGCGTGCCCTGCCCGGGTGGTGTAGGCGAGGTAGACCGCGACCTGGGCGTTCTCGATGCGGCCGGCGATGCCGGGGGGACCTCCCGGCCGCGTAGCGGCTGGGGGCGATTGGCGTTGGACACCGACCGTTGCGGTGCCACGCCCACCTCCGGTCCTGCTGTGTTCCGGTGCTGCTCTGTCCCCGAGGCGTGGCCGGTTCGGTTCCGCACCGGTTCGAGGACCGTAAACCGGGGTGACATAATGGGGGAACCCGCTCTTGCCAGGCGTTATGGATCGGATGCGTCCCTGCGTTCGGGCCGGGACGCCCCGGTGCCGACGCCATGGTGTGCGGCCTCCGGGGCGCGATGCCCGGCGCGCACCGTGGTGGGGAAGACGTGCGTTCCACCGAACGTCCCCCGGCTCCCTTCCGAAAGCCGTGGCGTCCCTCACCGAAACGGCAGCGAAGGTTTCGGACGGACCACGGGTGAAGTCCTGTGCAACCGGAAAATGATTGTGGCCCATGGTGGCCTGAATCGTCCGAGAGTGGTGTGCTCGGGGCCTCCTGGGCCGTTCGGGCGTACTGTCGGTAGGTGCCTCGACCAGGCCCCGACCTGCTCGGAACCCGCTGTACCCCACGGTGCGGGGCCGTGGGAGGTTCGAGGGCCGACGTACGGGCCTTCAAACGTGTTTCGATATATTTGGACCCTCTGTGTCTGAATGAGGGGTGGGAATTGCCGACGGGAACAGAGAGCCTCGCGGCCCAGGTGGACCGAGTGGTGAGCACTCGATGGTTCAGTAACATCCTGCTCGCCGTAATTCTGGCCAACGCAGTGATTCTGGGTGCAGCCACCTACCAGAATGAGGCGCTCCCTTATTTGATCATCGCCGAGCGGATCATCATCGCGATCTTCGTCGTGGAGATGGTGCTCAAGCTCTACGCGTGGCGGTGGTCCTTCTTCAAGGGCGGATGGAACTGGTTCGACCTGTTCGTCGTGGTCATCTCCGTGATCCCCGCGACCGGACCCTTCGCGGTGCTGCGTGTACTGAGGGTCCTGCGGATACTCCGCATCATCACCGCCGTCCCCCAGATGCGGCAGATCGTCAGCGCCCTGTTCAAGTCCGCGCCCGGAATGGGGACCGTCATCGGGCTGATGCTGGTCACCATCTACACGTTCGCGATCCTCGCCCAGCAACTGTTCGGCGAGACCGTGCCGGAATTCTTCGGGGACCTCGGCACCACCCTGTACACGCTGTTCATGGTGATGACCACGGAGGACTGGCCGGACGTCTCCGACGCGGTGCTGGAACACCATCCGATGGGGTGGATCTTCTTCGTCGTGTACATGGTGCTCACCGCGTACATCGTGTTGAACCTGGCCATCGGCGTCATCGTGGCCGCGATGGAACGCGAGGTCAACGACGACCGGTGGAAGGAGGACCAGGTACTGGAGGAGGAACAGCACCAGTCCGTCATGGACCGCCTCACCGAACTCACTCAGCAGGTCGAGCACCTGTCCAGAATCGTGCAGACCCGGAGCGGGGACCCCAGCGGTGGCACACACGCCTATGGACGCGGGCCGGACGGTTCCTGCGGACCGGGGGAGAGCCCTGCGGACTCCGACGGGGACAGCCGGACCGAAGGACCCGGGGAAGCGGCCAGGGACCCCCACGAGGAGGAACAGCAGAAGGCCCGCCCGACTCCTCCTCCGGACACCGGCGCTGAGCAGGACAGCCCCGGAGTGAACGAGGACGAACCCGACGAGGCGGCCGAACCCGCCCCGAGCGGAAGTGGCGGGCGCCAGCACGGAACCGGCTGAGGCGGACGAGCGTCCGATCACCGTCGTCCCCGTTCCGGGGCATCCGGCGCCACGGGCGCTCCGGACGCTTTCGGGACCGGGACCGCGGCCCCGGGGCCCGGGAACTCAGCGGGCGCTCTCCCGGCCTCGGCGCCGCGCACGCGGACAGGCGGCGGCGCCTCGGTGCCGGAACCCGCCGGCCCGCTGTCCGGCCGACCGAGCAGGGACAGGGGCGGCGACTGTGCCGGGGGTGCCCTCCGGGGGCGCGCCCCCGGCACAGCCTGGAACAACCCCCGCGAGTGCGGGGAGCACTCTTCCTGACCTGCATATCTACCTGCGAGTAACCTGGAAATCTGCAACTAGTGCCGTGGCCGGAAGCGTCCGCCCGGGTGCGTTCACGCCGCGATGGATCGCGGTCTGCCTCCCTAGCGCAGACCTTTCTCGCTGCGCACCCGGTGCACGCGCGCGGCGTTGGGCTGTGAGCACGTGCGGGTCGCGGGCGGTGAATGAGGAGCGTGAGTCCGGCCAACAGGTCCTCAGTGTCCACCTCCGGCCCCGTAAACAACTTGTTGGAGATCTGAGGCATCCAACCAAGTATGAGCCTGAGAACCAGTACCCCCCGCACTCTCCACCGGGCGGCAGCGGTCATTGCCGCCACGTCCGTGACCGCGGTCAGCCTCATACCCGCGGCTGGCGCTGACACCACCGACCGCGAAATCACTTCCTTCGAGGTCAGCGTGATCCTCATCGAGGATGGCGCAGAGGAAGACAGCATCAGCGTGACCGAGCAACTGACCTACGATTTCGGCGCCGAGGACGGTGCTCCGATGGAACGCTGGTTGCCGCACTCGGGGACTGTCGATGGCGGACCCGAGCGTGACTTCGGACTGCAAGACGTTGAGGTGACGGAGGCAAACGGCGTTCGATACGAGATCGACGAGGGGGATGACGCAACCACCGTGCGCATGGGCGAGGAGAGCGGTAACGACTTCGAGGGTGAACAGCCCTTCGAGATCTCCTACACCTACAACGATCTGCTGGAAGATGTGGGCTCGGTACGCCCGCGGTTGGCCCTGGACGTGGTCGGCGAAGAGTGGGAAATCCCGGTTCGGGACGTGTCCGTCTCGGTCTCCACCTCCCGCCTTGGCCAGGTTCAGAGGGTCACATGCGTGAGTGGTCCCCCAGGGTCGACCGAGGAGTGTGATCCCGGTCAGAGCGACGACGCGGCCCAGGAATCAAGCGTGGTCCAGGACGAGGTCGCCCCCCGGGAGGCAATGAGCATCGAGGTGGAGTTTTCCCGCTCGGCACTGGACGCTACCTCTGGAGCGTCGGGCGATCCCAGCATTCCGAGGCTCGATCACCCGGCCAGGGGAACTGAAACGTCGGAAGCATCGGACACTTCTTCCGAAAGTGACGTGTACCCCGTTTTGGGGTTCCTGTTCGTCACGGGAATGATCATTTTCGCCTTCATAATGTTGGCCAGGGGCAGTCAGGGTCAGGGCGGCCGCTGGGGCAGAGGCGGCGCAGCCGGGGATAGCTCAGAGTTCGGGAGCGGGAGCAGTTCCGGCGGTGGATACGGCGGTGGATACGGCGGTGGAGACGGCGGAGGTGGCGGCGGTTTCAGCGCCGGCGACGGCGGTGGAGGCGGTGGCGGCAGCTGATCCCGCAGCCCGGGAAGAGCTGTGCGGGACGTTGAACAGGACGGTGCTTCGACGGGGGCTCACCCGGAGCTGAGCAGTGCGGAGCCGACGTTCGGGTTCTGCACGATTCAGACCGTCGCCGAAAAGCACGCCTACCTGCGGTGGCGCAACACGGGGCCATCCCCGCGTGCGCGGGGAGCACGACAGGGATGTGGCCGGTAGGGCACGGGAGGGGGGGCCATCCCCGCGTGCGCGGGGAGCACTCTTCCTGACCTGCATGTCTACCCGCGAGTAACCCGGAAATCTGCAACTTGTGCAGGTCCAGGCAATAAGCAGATAACAGCGGCAGGTTCAGGAAACACAGCGCCCAGTATGCAAGGTCCCCTTCCCGAAGAACAGGCCCCGGACACAGATCCCTTTTCATCCTGCTTCTCGGATTTGAAGTACGAGCACAGCTCGGGTGATCTCTCCGG
>NZ_ANAY01000058.1 GCF_000340965.1 Nocardiopsis kunsanensis DSM 44524 | reverse complement strand
CAGTCGTTCGACCATCGACATGGGTCCAGGCTACAGAGAATCCAAATGAGATGACCTCTAAGGCATGCAGCCCCGACTCAGCCAGGTTGCGGCTTCTCCGAGGGGGAAGCCCCTCATAGGGGCGATGAGGACAGCCGCGCGAGCCCCTCGCGGCCGCCGTGTACGCGTTGGTACCCCTCGTAGGGGCGATGAGGACTGGTTGTTAACCCACCTACCAGGGGCTTCTTGCTGTCATGGGTGGTTCCGTCACGCCAGTACACGGATGTGACCTGCACACCCAGAATGAAAAACACTCAATGGGGAGCTCCTCGATGGGAGCCCCCCACATTCTCAGCCGGGCAAGGCCACCGTCAGATCCACTTCAACGAGCTGGCCGGAGTAACCCAACTGGTTGACTCCGAGCAATGTGCTCGAACTGGTGAAAGCGGCACCCATCAGCGAATCCAGGAGATAGAACCAGACGCGCGACAACAAGTCGCTCTCGTCGGACACCACGTAGATCGCGGAACGCACGACGTCCCCCGGGGAGGCGTCGACAGCCTCCAGGACCGTCATGGCGTTAGCGAGCACCTGGTCCACCTGGGGCCATAGCCCGCCTTCCACGACATCGCCGTCCAGTCCGAGCGGACACTGCCCCGAAAGGTAGGCGATTCGCCCCGCCTCCACGACCGTGAGGTGGTGGTACCCCGGGGTCTGGTGAACCTTGGGCGGGTTCAGGCGGTTCGTTCTCGGCACCGCATACCCCCGGTCATCTCGAACACCCCAAATCAGGAGGACCAGCGGGAGTCCCGCCATTCTTTGGCGAGCATGGCGTAATGAAGTTCTCCACCCCATTCTCCCTTGAATATCTCGGATTCAATGAAATGCGCCTCTTTGCGCATACCAAGCCGCTCCATCAGCTTCGCGGAGGCCCCGTTGCGCGGGTCGCAGCGCCCGATGATGCGGTGCAGATCCAGCTTCTCGAACCCCAGGCGCAGCATCTCGACGGCGGCCTCGCCAGCATAACCCTTCCCGTGATACCCCGAGTGGAGGACGTAGCCGAACTCACCCTGTTTGTTCTGCTCACTGAGCCAGAAGAGCAGTACGTAACCGATGGCTTTTCCGTCGAGGTCGACGGCGAGCATCAGCGTGTCGCCCTCTTCGCCGATCCGGGTCTGCTTCTGGCGCACCGCGAGTTCCTGGGCGTTGTCCTCTGGGGTCCGCGGCTCGTTGAAAAGATACCGGGCGACCTCGGGAATGGATTCGAACTCCAGCATGTCCCGTTCGTCCTCAGCAGTGAACGGGCGCAGACTCAAGCGTTCAGTCTTGATTGGTTCGGAAATCTCGATCACCGGGCGGTCTCCTTCATCATGGAAATCATAGGGGAAATATCCCCCGTTCAGTTGGTGAACCTAACATATTTCACGGTCGATTCGGTCGTGTTCTACAGCATCTGTCCCTTCTCGCTTTTCGGTCCGACCTGTGGGGGTCCGGGTGAAACCCGCATCGTCCCTGCTGCCCGACACTTCCCGGAAGGGTTCGACGAGTTCGGACACCTCGTGCACGTGCCCGTCCACCATGAGCTTCTCGATACGGGCCGCGTCGTTGATGTCGGACAGCGGGTCCCCGTCGATGACCAACAGGTCCGCCCTGGCCCCCGGGAGCACACCGCCGAGGAGTCCTTCAGCGCCCAGGCAGCGGGCGGCGTTCACGGTGGCGGTCTGCAACGCCTCCACGGGGGAGAACCCGTACTTGACCATCGCCCTGAGGTTCTGGTGGATACTGATACCGACGTCGTCGAGCGGGGCGTCGGTACCCGCCACCACCGTTCCGCCCGCCTGGTGAACACGCAGGAGCAGATCGACGTCCCCCTCGGTCCAGGCCTCGTTCAGGTCGTTGTGCGGTCCCTCCGCCTCCTCGACCTTGTCCAGCAGCCTCGCGTACTCCCATGAGGGGAACATCACCCTGGTTCGTTCGTCCTCGACCAGGTCGAGGGAGTCACGGAAGAGTTCGTTGGCGAACAGCAGGGTGGAGGAGACCCACATGTGCGACTCGGCCAGGAGGCTCACCGTGTCCTCCGCGGTCCGGCCACCCGCGAAGCTCAGGGTCCGGGAGTAGCCGAGCCGGTTGCCTCCCCCCCCGTGTGCTCCATCCCGTTCAGCCCCGTGGAGAGCGCCGGGTAGAGGTAGTGGGAGACGACCGGGACCTCTTCCTCCCGCATCCGGTCCACGAGTTCGTGTTCGAGGTACACGGGGAGGTGCTGGTAGGACTTGACCACGTTGTAGCCCAGCCCAAGGATGCGCTGGACCTCCAGCTCCAGCTGGGCCTCGGAGGAGACGCACCTCATGAATCCGAAGTGGCAGCGTCTTCCGTCCAAGCCCTCTCCCGAGCCGAGGAATCTGGGGCCGATCGCGGCACCGGAGTGGATCGCCTCCCTGGTCTCGACCATCTGGTAGGCCGGATCGCCCGGGGACCGACTCGTGGTGACTCCGTAGGCCAGCCACAGCGGCCCCTGCCGGCCCGCCCACTCGCGCCCGTGCAGGTGCCAGTGGTTGTGGGTGTCGATGAGCCCAGGGATGACGGTCCGGTCCGAGGCGTCCAGGTCGGGTTCGGTCCCCGTGCCAGCGTCGGTGACCTCTTCGATGACACCGTCCCGCACGGTGATGTCCACGTTGCGTCGGTAGTCGTCGGACGATCCGTCCCACAGGGCGCCCGCCCTGATCACACGGGCGGGGGCGGCCTCCCGCTGCGTGCACCTGAGCCCGGGCGGGTGCCGTTCGGCGTCGTCCTCCTCCCCGCGCAGCAGCACCAGTTCACCGATGGAGAGGAAGAGGACGTCCCCGCCGGCGGACACCGACACGGAATCCGCCACCAGTTCCGACAGGACGACCGGTTCACCGGTCGGCTTCCCCGCCTCGTCGACCGGAACCCGGTGAACCCGGCTGTCGATGACCGCGATCATGTGTTCCCCGTCCGGGGACCAGACCGGCCCGTCGTCCCCCCGGGTGGCGATGGAGCGGTGCTCAGCCACGGTGTGGACCGTGCTCTCCCCGGAGGAGACGTCCACCACCAGACAGCCGTTGTGCCCGCTGTCGTCCCGGGGCGACACCGGGGCGGTGACAGCCATGGTCACGCGGCTGCAATCCGGTGACCACGACGGCCGCCCCGGCCGGTAGGTGGGCTCGGCCAGCTCCCGCACCTCGCCGCTGTCCAGGACGAGGACAAAGGTCGCGCCCTCCTCGTCCTGAAAGGCGACCTGCGCGCCATCGGGCGAGACGCTGGGAGTGAAGGCGCCGGTCTCTAGGTCGGTCAGCTGCTCGCCGGTGTCCTCGCCCAGGGTGTGCCGCCAAAGGTTCGGCACCCCAGTCCGATCGCTGGAGTAGACGATGGACCGGCCGTCGGGGAGCCAGGAAGGGTCGGTGTTGAACGCGCCGTCACCGATGATCCGCTCCGGTTCGCCGCCCCATCGCAGGAGCCAGATCGCGCCCAGTGCACGAAAGCAGACGCTCTCACCGTCCGGGGACAGGACCGGGCTCGCAATCCCCTGCGCGTCGAACTCCTCGGGAAGGACGACCGGCTGTCCGAGCTCCGGTGGGGCACCTGCCGCGTACACCACCGCGCTGAACGGGATCGTCCCAGCCTCGGACGACCCGTCCACGGACAGGCGGTGGATGTCGCCGTCCATGCCGTGGACGATCTCCTCGGCACTGATCCAGGCCGGGGGCAGGGCGGCCGGTTCGTCGGGGGGTGCGGTCAGCGGCTCCCCGTCGACGAACAGTGTGGTGTGCGGCCACTCGACGAGGACATGGGCGAGCTTGCCGCTCGGGCCGTAGGAGACCGCCCAGAGCTCGCCGCCTTCCGGCGCCTGGTGGACGGTGTCCTTCGTGTTCGAGGACAGGTCCA
Organism: Nocardiopsis kunsanensis DSM 44524; assembly: GCF_000340965.1. GTDB lineage: Bacteria > Actinomycetota > Actinomycetes > Streptosporangiales > Streptosporangiaceae > Nocardiopsis > Nocardiopsis kunsanensis. Next base: position 9,081 of record NZ_ANAY01000058.1, on the reverse strand, counting down.
GCGTCTCGATCCGTTGGCCGTCGACGATGTAGGCGATCCCGTCCCCGTCCGGGTGCCAGGTCGGGGTCCGGTACACGGCGGCGTCCTCCTCCCCTACCACGGGCTCGGTTTCACCGGTCCCGAGGTCCAGGATCCACACGGCGCTGGTGCTGCCGCTGTCGGAGACGTAGGCGACCCGCCCCCCCTGGGGCACACAGCGGGTTCGACGTCGTGCTGCGGCCCCGAGGTGTGCCTGTCGACCTCGCCCGTGTCCGTATCCACGGAACAGATGTCGTAGGCCCCGTGCCGGAACGACTGGAAGACCAGCCGGTCGCCCCCGGGGAGGAACACGGGACAGGTGGCGTCCTCTTCGTCCTCGGTGAGCCGTCGGGCACGTCCCCCTTCCTGGGGGAGCAGCCACAGCACGTTGGTCGTGTCCACGGCCAGGCGGGAGGAAGCCTCGTCGTAGGACAGTTTCAGGTTGGTTCCCTGGCTGATGACGATCCCGTCGCTGGGCGGGCCGTCCGGGGCGGCGTGGGCCGCCCCGGACGGCCCGCCCAGTCCTGAGGCACCCATCCCGCCTGCGAGAAGGACCCCGCCGCGGACGACGTCGCGCCGGGAGGGGCGGGCGGACCGGTCGGGGACCGTCACCGGGCTTCGCTGCTCGGTCATGCGTCCGAACGCCTCGCCGTGACATACCGAGGGAAGCCCTCGTGGTCAGTGTGGCTCGTCACGGAGTCGAACCCGGCCTGCCGGACGATCTCCACGACCTCGTCCACGGCCGCGTCGTAGTGTTCGACGGCCAGTATGCCCCCCTTGCGCAGAAGCCGGGCGGCGGAGCGCACGGCCGACCGGATCAGGTCGAGCCCGTCCCAGCCGGAGTAAAGGGCCTCGGGAGGATGGTGGACGGCCCATTCCGGCGGCATCCGCAGACTGTTCGGCACGTAGGGCGGGTTGGCCGTCACCAGGTCGACGGTGCCGTCGAGCTCGGCGAGCAGGAGCGGGTCCGCGGCATCGCCCCGGGCGAAGTCGACCTCCCCGGGGACCCGGTCGCGCAGGTCGTCGCGGTTACGCCAGGCGCATTCGAGCGCCTTGTCCGAGATGTCCACCCCGGTGACCGTGGCTCCGGCGCGGAGCTTGGCCACGGCCAGGGCGATGGCGCCCGAGCCGGTGCACAGGTCCACGACCCGGGGGGACTCCTCCTCCACACGGGCGAGGGCGTCGCGGACCATCGCCTCGGAGTGGATCCGGGGGACGAAGACACCCTCGCGGACGGTCAACGGCAGGCCGAACAGTTCTGCGCGCCCGAGCAGGTACTCCAGGGGAACGCGCTCGGCCCGCTTCGCCACGAGCGAGGCGAAGCGCTCCTCATGTTCAGGGGGCATCGGGGCGTCGAGGTCGAGTTCCTCCACCGTGCCCCCGAGGGTGTGGGCGGCCAGGGCGAGGGCATCCTGGCGCGGTGTCCGGGCCCGGGCTTCGGCCAGGCTCTCCTCGGCCCCGGCGACCCGGTCGCCGACGGTCGGGGCCGGCTTCTCCGGGGTCCCGAAGCGGGCGCGGCAGTTCGCGTAGTACGTGCGCATCCACTCCACCATCCGCGGGTGGAGGCGGGAGGACGCAACCAGCTCGGGCGGGGGAGTGAAGTCCGGGTCGATCCGGTCGGCCCAGTCGGTGTAGATGGGTTTGAGGTCCGCGGCGAGGTACTCCTGCCAGTCGGTCGGCACGTGCCAGTGGTGCTCGTAACCGGTCGCGAGCATGTGCTCGACGGTCGTCTTGACCGTCTCCTCCCGGGAGACCCCCGTCAGCGGTGCCCGCTCCGGGGTGAACGCCTCCAAGTCGAGCCCGGCCTCGGCGCCGTTGAGCCGGTCGGCGAAGTCACGGGCCAGGAGGGGCGAGAGGAACAGGCCGTCCCGGTAGGTGCCGGTCATCATCCACAGCCCCGTGAGCGGCGTCTCGCCCAGGAGCGGGAAGCCGTCGAGCGACACCGGGCGATTGCCGACCTTGACATCCACCACACTGCTGGACCACAGGTTGCGCCGGATCTGCCGGTGCGAGCACTCCAGCAGGAAAAGCAGGTCCCGCATGACCGGGTCGGCCATGGGGCGCGGGTTGATGATGTTGGTGGCACCGACGTACACGCGGGCCATGCTGCGCGGGACGACGTGCAGTCCGCATGCGAACGCCCTGTTGGGGGTCCGGATCACCGACTCCGGCTGGGTGCCGTCATCCGTGGTGACCAGAGCCGACACCCCGTACCCGCTGACCAGCCGTGGAATGCAGTCGCCCAGCCCGTCGACGGAGTCGATCAGCTCCTGTGAGCCGACACCGCTCGCGAGCACCACCTTCGGCGCGTGCAGCACACTGCCGTCCTCCAGCTCCACGCCCTGTGCCCGGCCGCCGTCGTTGAGGACCTTGGTGGCCTGGGCGTCCACCAGGCCCACCCCGAGCCGCTGCGCCACCGCGGTGAGCCGGTGCAGCAGCCGCCCGGAGTCCACGGCGTGCTCGCCGGGGATGTGCAGGGCCTTGAGCGGCCGTGAGTTGGGGTCAGGGTCCAACCACTCCACGTCGTCGGGGTCGACGTTCTCGTACGGCTCACCGTTGGCTTCCATCGCCGAGCGGATCGCCTCGAAGTTGTCGGAATCGATCGCACCGGTGCCCACGGTGTTGAGGAGGACGGTGGTGCCCTTGGCCGTGATGATGTCCCTGCCGTCGGAGCCGTCCGTGGAGATCCGCTCCAGCCATTCCGGCCAGATGTCCTTGGCCGCGAGGTCGAGAGAGAACTTGGTGCGGCCGTACTCGTTTCCCAGGAGGGAGGTGGTGACCTCACCGAAACAGCCGAGCATGGCACCGGCAGCGGTGGAGGCCGCGTAGGGCCGGTGGGCACGGCCGACCAGGGCGACCCGTGCGCCCCGTTCGGCGAGTTCCACCGCCAGAGAGGAGCCCAACGCTCCGTTGCCGACGACGATCGCGTCGAAGGAGCTGGGCGGACCGGATGAGTTCATGGTGTTCCCTTTCAGGAGGAGGACAGCTGGTAGGCGATGGACTCGATCTGCTCGGGGGTGTGGTTGGCCGAGATGGCGAACCTGAGCAGCCCCGTCCCCGGCGCGACCACCGGGTAGAAGACGGGAAAGCAGAGGATGCCCGCGTCGCGCAGGCGTCTGGCTGCGTGGAACGCCTGTTCCTCGGTCTCCATGGCCAGCCCGCGGATCGGGGACCGGCTGCCCGCGTTGACCAGGTTCACGTTCCGGGTGCGGTGCAGGCTGCGGTCGAAGAGGTCGACGTTGTCCCACAGGCGCTTCTGGAGGGTGGAGACGGTGCCGTCCAGGTGCATGGCGGCCGACTCCAGATTGGCCAGGACGTGGGTGACCATGTTCGAGTGGCCGAACACCATCGGGTTGGCCTCGCGCCTCAGCAGGACGATGTCCTCGGGGGCGTGGGTGAGGAGGAAGCCGCCCGACCCGCCGAATGCCTTGGACAGGGAACCGACGAGGAGGACGTGCTCCGGCACGTGGCCGCCCAGGGCGTCGAACGCGTACCCCGCGCCGTTCGTGCCGCTGACGGAGATACCGTGCGCGTCGTCGATGTAGAGGTAACCGTGGTATTCGGCGGCCTTCTCGGAGAGTGCCGCCACGTCGATCAGCCCGCCCATGGAACCGATGCCGTCCACCAGGACGACGGGGGTGCGTCCGGACCCCTCGGCCAGGCGGAGGGCCCGGGTGAATGACTCCGGGTCCTCGACGTCGAAGCGGGTCACCTCTCCGGTCTGTTCCAGCACGCCCCGGATCGCTTGCATGGAGGCGTGGGCTGTGCGCTCGATGACGAAGAGGGGCCCGTCGGCCGCGACCGGGTAACCGGGCAGCAGGCCCGCCCCGAGTAGCGTCAGGACGCCCAGGTGGACGCTACTGACCGAGTTGAACACCAGCGCGTTCATCCTGGGGTAGATCTCACCGAGCAGGTCCTCCAGTTCGCGGCTCTCGGCCGGTTCGACGCTGTTGCGCGAGGAGGAGAAGTGGGTGCCGTACTTGTCGAGCGCCGTCCGCACCGCCTGGACCATCCGGGGGTGGTCCTCCAGGCCGAGGTAGGAGCAGGAGACGAACTCGACGCAGCTGTCCCCGTCAGCCAGGCGTACGGTCTTGTCCGAACGCTCGGTGATGTTGTGTCCGGTCAGGCCGGCCTCGACGGACCGGGTGTACATGTCGGTGATCGACTGTGACCTGCGGAGAATGTAGTTGCTCCGGGACTGTCGGGTCATCGTGTCCTCCTGTCGTGGGCGGGGTCGTCGGAGTCGGTCGGCCGGTTCAGGAGTGTCTTCAAGGCCCGCGCCGCGTCGTCGGCGAAGGGGTCGAGGTTCTCTCCGAGCCAGATGCCGAGCCCGGCAAACGTCTCGCCGAAGCCGTCCCGGTCGCCGGCATCGACCCCGGCTTCCAGGGCTTGGAGTGATTCGGCCAGTGCCCGGCGTGCGTCGCCGCCCGGCGGGCCCGAGTTCTGGATGTCCCAGTAGGTTTCGGTCTGCGAAGTGAGGACACGCGCGGACAGGGCCAGGAGCGCGCGGGTGGGCGGTGGGGCGCAGGCCACGAGATCGACCGGTGCCAACCCCAGACGCCGGACGGCGTCGACGAAGGACAGGAGCGCGGCGTGGGTCACCGCCTGCACGGAGGTGACGACGTGGTCGTGTTCTTCGTGGCTGAGGCGGTGGACCCGGGCCCCGGCGCCTTCGATCAGGGTGAGCAGGCGCTCGGCCGTGTCCCCGGCACGGACGGCGGAAGCCGTCACGGTGTTGCCCGCCCACCCCAGAGAGGGGTGGAAGAGCGGGTTGAGACTCAGGACGGGACGAGGGTCCAGGAGGGTCTCCGCCTTGTCCAGGAAGCCGCTCTTGTGGGAGAGGGTCTCCACGATCGTGGTGCGGGGACCGGTGGCTGCGGCGATGGTGCCGAGACCGTCCACGGCGGCCTGTTCCGGTATCGCCACCACGACCACGTCGGCTCGGGCCAGCTCGCCCCGTAGCGTCGGCGTAGGGTCGGTGATGTCGCCGTGCAGGATCCCGGCGCTGTCGCCGGTGTGGTCGGCCCGGTCCACCGAGAGGGCCGACCAGCCGGCCTTGGCCATCAAGGCGGTGACGAGCGCCCCCACCGCTCCGTGCCCGATCACGACGGCCCTGGGTTCCCCGTCCGTCCGGGGGGTCGGTGTGTTCACGACAGTCCCTCGATCCGGGCGTTGAGCGCAGTGAGCACTGCCCGCGACTTGACCAGGGTCTCCTCGTACTCCTCCTCGGGATCGGAGAGCGCCACGATGGCTCCACCCACCCCGAAGGTGCAGTTCTGCTCGTCGCTGACGAGGGTGCGGATCACGATGTTCAGGTCGGCCGCGCCGGACAGGGAGAACCAGCCGACAGCACCGGAGTAGTAACCGCGCGCGCGGTGTTCCAGGCTGTCGATGATCTCCATCGTGCGGACCTTGGGCGCCCCTGTCATCGAACCGCCGGGGAAGCAGGAGCGCACGCAGCCGACCGCGGTCCGGTCAGGGGCCAGGCGGCCCTCGACCGTGCTCACCATCTGGTGGACCTGTGAGTAGGTTTCGATGTCGAACAGCTTGGGCACGTGGACGCTGCCCACGACACAGACCCTGTTCAGGTCGTTGCGGAGGAGGTCGACGATCATGAGGTTCTCGGCCTGGTCCTTGGTACTGGTCGCCAGGTCCCGCACGATTGCGGCGTCCTCCGCCTCGGTACCGCCCCGGGGCCGGGTCCCCTTGATCGGTTTGGCCTGGACCACCCCGTCACCGCCGACCCGGAGGAAGCGCTCGGGCGAGGCGCTGAGGACCGAGGTGATTCCCATCCGGAGGAACGCGCCGAAGGGCACGGGGCTCAACGACCGCAGTCTCCGGTAGACGCCGAGGGGATCGCGAACCGGTTCGGACTCGGCCGTGTTGGTCAGACAGATCTCGTAGGACTCCCCGTCGGTGATCTCCCTGAGGCTCCGGTCGATGCTGTCCAGATAGGCCGACCGGGGTTGGTCGAAGCGGAAGTCGCGGAACCCGGCCGGAGGTTCCGGGACGGGTTCCGGGTCGGTGTCGGCGGCGGCCCGTACCTGTCGTTCCGTCTCGGCGAACCACCGCGTGTTGTACCGGGCGGTCTCGGGCGAGCGGCTCGTGGTCAGTGCCAGCAGGTGGGTCCGGCCCCGCAGGTGGTCGACGACGACGGCGCGGTCGGCGAAGACGAGTTGGCTGTCCGGGCGGGGGGAGGTGTGGTGCGTCCGGCCTCCGGTCTGGGCCTTGAGTTCGTAGCCGAGCGCACCGACGTAACCCAGGTTGAAATCGAAGGGGAGGCCGTCGGGGACGTCGGCCCGTCGCCGGACGAGCTGTTCCTCGAGGTAGTCGAAGAAACCGGCGTGAATTTCGGTGGTGCGGCCCTCGCTCTTGATGGTCCAACGATGGTTCCGCACCGAGTACTCCAGGTATTCGGCGAGCGGGCCGGAGGAGTCACCCAGGATGGAGAACCGTCCGCTCTCCCGGTTGTCGGAGCTGTCCAGCCAGAAGGCAGCGTCTGACTTCCCGTAGAGTTCGGTGAACAGCGCCTCGGTGTCCGGCTCGGCGTCGACCTCCCGGTGTTCGACTCGGTAACCGAGCTTGTCCCCGCCCTTGGCGGGTCCGCAGTGCCCGCCGGTGACCAGTTCCCGAAAGTTGTGGAGCAGCTCCTCCCCGTACTCGGTCAGGACGGATTCGGGGTGGAACTGAACCCCCCACTGGGGGGCGTTCTTGTTACGCGCGGCCATCACCACGCCGTCGGCCGTCCAGGCCAGCGGTTCAAGGTCGGCCGGAAGGTCGCTGACCGCCAAGGAGTGGTACCGCACCGCGTCGAACGGACTCGGGATGCGCGCGAACAGGTCGGTGGACGCGTGGTACACCTCGGACACGCGACCGTGCACCGGTTCGACGGCGTGCCCGACCTTGGCCCCCAACAGGTGGGAGAGCCCCTGGTGCCCCAGACAGATACCCAACAAGGGGATCTGTGTCTGCTTGAGCGCCATGAGCGAGATTCCGAGGTCGGCCTCCTTTTGGGGACGCCCGGGACCCGGGGAGACGACGACACAATCGTATTCGCCCAGCTGGATCTCCGACCAGGGTGTGTCGTTCGGGACCACGTGCGGAGCGGTCCCGTTCACCCGGTGCAGGAGGTCGTACAGGTTGTAGGTGAAGGAGTCGTAGTTATCGATCAGTAGTATGCGCACGGTTCTCGATCTCCTCGGCCAGTACCTCGATCCGATCCCTCGGGTCACCCTTCGGAAGCCCGAGGCCGTCCTCCTCACGGCAGGCCTCCGCGATCAACGCGGCGTAGACGTCCTGGAGCATGTACGGGCTCATGCCACTGTCCAGGGCGAAGTCCGTCGCCCGGCCAAGCACCGCGCGCACCCGGTCAGGCTGCATGACGGGGGTGTTCGTGTCGTGTTTGACCAGCCCGATACGGCGGACGCAGTCGCGGCGCAGCATCAAGCTGTTCAGCAGAATCCGGTCGACGGAATCGAGTTCGCGTCTGAGCCCGTCGAGACTGTCGTGCGGTTCGTTCCTGTCAGACATCGTTTTGGAATCGCTCCTTGCATCTGGGTCAGTGAGAGCATTGGAGGGAATCGGCGGACCGTCGTTCGCCGCGCAGGCTCAGAACGGTCACCGCCGCGACTAGGAGCAGCACCACAGAAATGACGGCGCTGGTGACATGGATGGCGTGGGTGAAGGCGGTGCTTGCCGTCTCCTCCAGGAAGCGGGCCTGTTCGGGTGGCAGTCGCGAGGCGGCTTCCATCGCCCCCGCGACACTTCCGCGAGCCTCCGCCGTCACACCGGGTTCGCCGACCAGCCCGGCCTGGTAAACCGCTGACAGGACACTGCCCATCAGGGCGACCCCCAGGGCGGCGCCGAGTTCGTAGCCGGTTTCGGAGACCGAGGAGGCCGAGCCGACCCGGTCGGGCGGTGCGGAAGTGATGACGATGTTGTTGGTCAGGCTCTGGATCAGTCCCGCACCGAAGCAAACGAGGGAGAAGGCTCCGATGAGGTAGGCGACCTGGCCGCCGGCGGGCATCAGGCCGAGCATGGCGAACCCGGCCACCATGTGACCCAGGCCCAAGAGCAGGACGCGAGTCAACCCCAGTGTCGCCGCCACGGCCACCGCGCAGAAGCTGCCGACGACGCTCAGGGCGAGCCCCGGCAGCAGGGCCAGGCCCGCCCGGAGGGGTGTCATCCCGATGACGGCCTGGAGGTGCTGGGAAAGGTAGAACAACGCCGCGACCATGGCGAAGAGCGTGAACATGTTGAGCAGGACCGCGACCCGGAAGGGCGCGATGGTGAAGAGTCCCAGGTCCAGCATCGGTGTGGCGAGGACGGCCTGCCTGCGCACGAACAGCACGAGGCTGACGGCTCCCACCAGTGCGAACAGCACGGCGAACAGGCTCGGGCCGTCGACGACGGTGTGCTTGATTCCGTAGACGATCGGGATCAGCGCCATGACCAGGAGCAGGATGCTGGCCGGATCGAGGGAGCCGGGTCGGCGGGCCTTGCTCTCCGGTACCAGCAAGGTCACAGCTGCCACCAGGAGAAGCACGACCGGAACGTTGACGAGGAACAGCGAGCCCCACCAGAAGTGCTCCAGCAGGAGACCACCGAAGACGGGTCCCAGCGCTGAGCCCGCGGAGAGCGCCGAGGCCCAGACGGCGACCGCGAACGCACGTTGGCGCTCCTGAACGAAAACCGTGCGGATGAGGGCCAGAGTGGAGGGCATGAGAGCGGCCCCGGCTACTCCGAGCAGGGCCCGGCCCAGGATCAGGGTCTCAGGGTTCTGGGCCAAGGCGACGATGAGTGAGGCCAGGCCGAAGCCGACTGAGCCCCAGACGAGGAGCCTGCGCCGGCCAATCCGGTCCCCGAGGGTGCCCATCGTGACCAGGGTTGCAGCCAGCACGAAGGAGTAGACGTCCACGATCCACAGCAGCTGTGTGGGGCTGGGTGCGAGGTCCTTGCTCAGGTGAGGCACAGCGAAGCTGAGGATGGTCATGTCAACAGCGATTAAGAGGTCATCTCATTTGGATTCTCTGTAGCCTGGACCCATGTCGATGGTCGAACGAC
>NZ_ANAY01000057.1 GCF_000340965.1 Nocardiopsis kunsanensis DSM 44524 | reverse complement strand
CGGACTCTTGCCACCCGTGTTGTCACCGTACGTGAGCGATGCTTACCCGGAAAGGCTCACTGCCCCGCAGCATCGCGTTGAGCATGCCGCTCTGTTCGGCCACCGAGACACCCAGCATGACGGCGATGATGATCGCCAGGGGCGGGAAGGTCGCGAAGTTGTCCACCGCGTCGCCGAAGATGACCTGCATACCCTCGGCAGAGATCAGGCTCTCGACCTCGATACGTTCCCCGTCCGGGGATTTGGCCGACACATTCATGGCGTTGAGCGCGGCGCTGAGCAGGATCACGAGCACGGCCATGATGATGAACAGCCAGAACGGGTGCGGCAGTTTGTTCCCGGCCCGCTCGATCCCTCGTAGGGACCTCAAGAGCATGCGCATGGGCAGCTTGGGGCGCGTGGCATCGGATGTGGTCACGCGGCACTCCTTGCGTTCACGGGTCGCAGATCCATCGACTGGGTCCCCACATTGCAAGTGGGGTGGTGTGATGTGTCAAACACTGGCCAGGATCAGGCGTATCTCCCGCAAAGAACCGCCTTCGCGGTGGGTGTTCCCTGGTCGGGTGGGCCGATCGCCTCGGTCAACCGTTCGCGAGGTCGGCATGCATCTTCTTCAACCGGGGGCCGAACCCCCCGCGGATCGCCGTCGCCGCGGCCAGGTCCCCCACCGGCCCGAGCCCCGTACTGAACTCCACGACGTCGGTGTGTCGGGTGCCGGTGCCGCTGCCGTGTGGTTCGACCAGGTGTGTGTGCCGCCAGAACCGGAACGGGCCCCGCACCTGGCGGTCGGTGAAGGTGCGTCCCTCCTCGAAGGCGTCGATGACCGCGACCCAGCGCACCGGGTACAGGCCCGCGGCGCCCCAACGGATCTCCAGGACCTCCCCGGGGGCGAACCGCTCGGGCCAGGACACCGCCTCCACCCCGGGAGGCATCGCACGCTCGAACCCCTCCCGGCTCACCTCCAGGGCGAAGACGTCCTCCGGTGTGGCCGCGAAGTCCTCAACGACCCGCAGCGTGGTGGTGCGCTGCGGCCGCCGCACGACCCACGAGCGCCGAGCAGCGCCTGCCTCGTTCCCCATGTGCGGTCCCTTCTCCACCGCAGACCCCCCGAAACCCGCACCGTCGGCACCCGGCCCCGCCCCCGGAAGAAAAGCGCCCCGGCCCGAACCGTCCTCGGGCCGGGACGCGGTCGTGTCCCATGCCGGCCCGGCGCTCAGTGGACCTGTCGCCGGCCGTGTCTCAGGTCCGTCGGTTCACTTCTCGCCCTTGGCGACGAGGGTGAGCACGTCGTAGGTCGCGACGGGATCGCCCTCGGTGTTGGTCACCACGGCGTCCCAGCGCACCTCGCCGTAGTCGGCGTTGGTGCGCGGGGTGATCTGCTTGGCGGTCAGCGTCACCTTGATGGTCTCGCCCTCCTTGACGGGGGTGAGGAACCGCAGGTTGTCCACACCGAAGTTGGCCAGCACCGGGCCCGGCGCCGGGTCCACGAACAGGCCCGCTGCGAGCGAGACCACCAGGTACCCGTGGGCGACGATCCCGCCGAACAGCGGGTTGGCGGCCGCGGCCTCCTCGTCGGTGTGGGCGTAGAACGTGTCTCCGGTGAACTCGGCGAAGTGGTCGATGTCGGCGCGTGAGACCGTGCGCTCGGCCGAGGAGATCGTGTCACCGATCCGCAGGCTCGACAGGTCCTTGCGGAACGGGTGCACGTCGCCGACGTCGCGGCGCGAACCCGTGGTCCAGTGCCCGGTGATCGAGGTGAGCATGTCGGGTGTGCCCTGCACGGCCGTGCGCTGCATGTGGTGTTTGACGCCGCGCACGCCGCCCAGCTCCTCACCGCCGCCGGCGCGGCCGGGGCCGCCGTGCACCAGGACCGGCATCGGGGAACCGTGGCCGGTGGACTCCTTGGCGTCGTCGCGGTTGAGCACCAGGATGCGGCCGTGCCACGGGGCGGCACCCAGGACGATCTCGCGTGCGGTGTCCTCGTCGCGGGTGACCAGCGAACCCACCAGGGACCCCCGCCCGCGGGCGGCCAGTTCGACCGCTTCGCTCACCGACGAGTAGGCGAGCACGGTGCTGACGGGCCCGAAGGGTTCCACGTGGTGGGGTTCCTGCGCACCGGGGCGGGCCCGCAGCAGGACCGGGGAGACGAACGCGCCGGACTCGGCGTCGGCGCCGCCGTGCACCTCCACGGAGTCGGGGTCGCCGAAGGCCAGATCGCTGGAGGCCCGCAGGGCCTCGACCGACTCGCGCAGCCGGTCGCGCTGCTCGAGAGTGGCCAGCGGGCCCATCCGGGCATCGGGGTCGTCGGCGGCGCCCACCACGACCTTGGCCAGGCGTTCGCTCAGTGCCTCGGTGACGGCCTCGGCCATGGCCTCGGGAACCAGGACCCGGCGGATCGCGGTGCACTTCTGGCCGGCCTTGACCGTCATCTCCGTGACGACCTGCTTGACGAAGAGGTCGAACTCGGGGTCCTCCACGGCCACGTCCGGGCCGAGGATCGAGCAGTTGAGGGAATCGGCCTCGACGGTGAGCTGTACGCCGCCGTCGACGACGTTCGGGTGGCCGCGCAGGAGTGCCCCGGTGGCCGCGGAGCCGGTGAAGCCCAGGACGTCCTGCGGTCCCAGGTTCTCGACGAGGCCCTCGTGGGTGCCGGTGAGGAGCTGGAGGGATCCCTCGGGCATGAGGCCGGACTCGATGATGCGCCTGAACACGGCCACCGTCAGGTAGGCGGTCTGGTCGGCGGGCTTGACGATGCTGGGCAGGCCCGCGAGGAAGGCCGGGGCGAGCTTCTCGAGCATGCCCCACACGGGGAAGTTGAACGCGTTGATCTGCACGGCCACGCCCGGGCGGGAGGTGTACACGTGCTGGGCGACGAACGTGCCCTCCTTGCCGAGGGGCTCGAGGCCGCCGTCGAGGATCACGGTGGAGTTGGGCAGTTCGCGACGGCCCTTGCTGGAGAGGCTGAAGAGGGTGCCGAAGCCGCCGTCGACGTCCACTGCGGTGTCGCGCTTGTTGGCGCCGGTGCGGTGGGAGAGGGCGTAGAACTCCTCCTTGTGGCCCATGAGGTGCTTGGCGACCTCTTTGAGGATGTTGGCGCGCTGGTGGAAGGTGAGGGCGCGCACGGCCGGGCCGCCGACCTCGCGGGCATGGGTGATCATCGCGGCCGGGTCGGGGCCCCGGGCGGAGATGCGCGCGACGGTCTCCCCGGTGTTCGCGTCGGCCAGGGGCGTGCCTTCGTCCGCGGGGGTGAACCAGGACCCCTGTGCGTAGCTCTCCAGTACTTCGGACACGTGCAGGTCCTCTCCTCGGGCAGTGGAACATCCGGTACCGTATTACAGAACGATCGGTCAGTAAATGGGGTCCAAGTGTGCGAGGCCGCTCTCACCTGGGCTTTTGTTGCTCTGTTCCGGTGGCGGGGCAGACGTCTGGCAAGGCCGCCCGGCCCGTGGATGTCCAACACGGACACCGCGCGCAGCCTCCGGCCGGCGTCCGGCCCCGGCAACAGCTCTCCTGGGGGCGGTGTCCGGGACGTGCCCGAGGCCGAGCCGGGGCGGGCCGTAACCACACGTCGCCATGTCGACATTCGGCCGCGCGGGACGGGGCGGCCCCTCCGCTCGACGGGGCCGACCGCTCAGCGGGTCAGGGGCAGGATCTCCGCACCCGGCAGTTCGGCCGGCAGCTTCCCGGGGACCAGGAGCTTGGACCGGCGCAGCCCGCTGCCCACGACCACCTCGGGTTCGGCGGCCACGGCCTCGTCCACGAGCACGGGCCACCCCTCGGGCAACCCGAACGGGGTGATGCCGCCGTACTCCATTCCGGTCGCCCCCGTCGTCTCGTCCATCGGGGCGAACGAGGCCTTGCGGGCACCCAGGTGGCGGCGGATCGTCCCGTTGACGTCGGCGCGGTCGGTCGCCAGGACCAAACACGCTGCATAGGTGATCTCACCTGCGCGCTTGGCCGCGACCACGACACAGTTCGCGCTGGTGCCCAGGGGCAGGCCGTAGTGCTCGCAGAACTGCGCGGTGTCGGCCAGTTCCGGATCGATCTCGGCGACCCGGACCCGGTCCGTGCCCCCGACGGCGGCGAGCACGGGCTCGGCCAGGAGCTCGGGGCGGTCGTCGGCGTGCTGCCAGGTGAGTGTGCCCGTCATCGGGTCCCCTTCCGTCGAGGTGGCCTACGGGGCACAGCGTAATGAGCGCGCTCCCCGGGCGCTGCGGGTCTCGGCGCGCTCCCGGTCCCCGCTGCCCCGTGAGCCACTGTTTCTCCCGTGCTCGGAAGTGTGTCCGTGTTCAGACTGATGAGGGATGATCCGTCCGGTCGTGCCCCCGTACAATCCGGGTCATGTCCAACCGGTCCCCCGAGCCCCTCCCCGCAGGCACGCTGCACGAGCGCTACGTCCTCGGCCGGCGTGTGCGCAGTGATGCTTCGGGGACGGGTTACACCGCACACGACCTGCACACCGAGCGAACGGTCATGGTCACGGTCCTGCACCCACGCCTGGAGGAGGACGAGGGGGCCGTCGCCGCGTTCCTCGAGCGTGCCGAGGCGCTCAGCACCGTCTCCGGCCCCGGACTGGCCGACGTACTCGGCCACGGCCGCGACGGTGACCACGTCTACAGCGTCACCGAGTTCGCGCCCGGCGAGACCCTCACCGACGTCCTCCACCGACCCGACCAGTACCTGCGCTACTCCCCCGCCACCGCGTTGTCCGTGGTCGCCGACGTCCTCCAAGGGCTCGCAGCCATGCACCGGGCAGACCTGCTCCACGGAGCCATCAGCACCGACAGGATCGTGCTCGACGACAACGGCCGGGTCCGCCTCACCGGGTTCCCGCTGTTCTTCGACACCGAAACAGGACAGGAACCCGACGCCCGCTCCGACGTGCACGACATGGGCGCGGTCCTGTACACGCTCATGACCGGTAGCGAACCCGAGGACGACACCCGGCCCCTGCGTCCGTCCGCGGCCGTCCCCGAGATCCCGCCGGACCTGGACATGCTGGTCTTCAACGCGACCGAGCCCGACCCCCGCCACCGCCCCCGTGACGCCGGACAGTACCTGGCCATGGTCGACCAGGTGCTGCGGAACCTGCCCGAGGGCCACGGGGACCGGGAGGCCGAGGACACCCGGCCCATCCCGGTGGTCGCACCACCGGAAGGACAGGAGGGAGAGCGCGCGGGCGCCGTACCGTTCCGGAAGCGCGTCCCCGTCCTGGTCGCCGCCGGCGTACTCGTCCTGGCCCTGTTCGCCGGCGGATGGGTTCTCGTGGGCGGCAGCGGTACCGAACTCCCCGACCTCGCCGGCTCCGACCCGGACGAGGCGGAGGCCGAACTGGCCGCGCTCGACCTCGACCTCGAGGTGGGCCTCGACGAGGCCTACAGCAACGACATCGACCCCGGCGGAGTCGCGGGGACCACGCCCGGGCCCGGAACCGAGGTGGTCGAGGGCGACGAGGTCGTCCTCCACGTCTCCGAGGGGCCCCAGCACGTCGACGTGCCCGATGTGGTCGGTGGCAGCGAGGACGACGCCCGCACCGCCCTGCAGGAGGCCGGTCTCGGGGAGATCGACGTGGTGCGGGAGGACTCGGGCGACCACGATCCCGGCACCGTGCTGGCCACCGAACCGGAGGCCGGTCAGGAGGCCGACCGCGAGGACGCTGTCACCGTCACCGTCAGCGAGGGGATCATCGTCCCCGACCTCGCCGGCATGCCCCAGGGCGAGGCCGGGGACACGCTCGACGAGCTGAACCTCGGCGCGGAGGTCGTCCACGGCCACCACGACACCGTCCCCACGGGAGAGGTCATCGGACAGACCCCCGAACCCGGATCGGTCCTGCAGGACGAAGACACCGTCACCGTCACCGTCTCCGCCGGCCCCGAGGAGGAAGAACCCGAGGGCCCCGAGGACGACGCCGCTTCCGGGGACGACGGTGGCCAGGACGAGGACGGTCAGGACGACGGAGGCGGCAGCGAGTGCGGCGGCGTCGCCGCATGGGGCCCCGAGGCCACCTACAGCAGCGGTGACCGCGTGCACTTCCAGGGCAGCATCTACGAGGCCCAGGGCGAGATCCGGGCGATCCCACCGATCGTCGCCGATCAGTGGGACGTGTGGGAAGAGGTCGGCAGCTGCTGACCCACGCCCTGCGTCGGTGTGTGCGTCCTCCCGGAGGGCGCACACACCGCTGAGCGGTCGAATATGTGTGGATCCTCCATGCGAACCACCTCACACCGAATCTACCTTCGTGATGGCACCGATCCCTCGCCGGGGCTTTGCTCAGGCAGGTGCCGACTGGATGAAGCATGCGTACGACATCCCTGACCGCACTCACCTGTGTCCTGGCCGTCACCGCCACCGCCTGTGGGAGACCCGGTGACGCCGCGGGAGGAGACGGCGACGGCACCGTGAAGACCGGTGTCGTCCACTCCTCCTCCGGACCCCTGGCCACCTACGGAGAGCAGTACCGCGAAGGGTCCGAGGCAGGGCTCGACCACGCCACCGACGGAACGGGCGAGATCGACGGCAGACCAGTCGAGGTCGAGTACGCGGACGACGCGGGCGAACCCGACGCCGCCGTCTCCGCCGCCGACGACCACATCTTCCGCCCCGGCCGGCAGACCTACGGGGAAGCGCTCGACGCCGTGCACCGCATGGACCGCCCCGCCCGGTTGATGTGGTCCGCCCGCGGGCTCATGGACCAGACCCCGGGCTCTACACCCCCGAACGGCTGTCCGGTCTCCCCGCGACCGTGCGGACCGTGGCGATGCCCGACGACAACCACTACTCATCCCTGTTCGGGCCGACCTCCGCCCTGGTCGCCGAAGAGGTCCACACCCTGGTCGAGGAGACCGTTCAAGTGCAGGGCGAGCTGTAGCTCCAACGCACGGTCGGGTTGCTGCCAGTCGCTGCCGATGAGCTGTCCGATGCGCTCCAGGCGCTGGGCGACGGTATTGACGTGCACGTGCAACCGGTCCTTGGCGCGGGACAGGTTGCCCCCGGCCCCGAAGTAGGCGTGCAGGGTATCCACGAGCAGAGTGCCCCGGCGCCGGTCGTAGTCGAGCAACGGACCCAGCGTGCCGTGCACGAAACCCGGGACGTCGCGGTCCTGTCCCAGCAGCAGACCGGAGAAACCCAGGTCGGCGGAGGTGGCCACGTCGCCCTCCCGGCCCAGGGCACGCAAGGTCTGCAGACAACGGAAGGCCTCGGTGAAGGTGCTCCGGAACGCACCGGGACCGTCGGTCGGCCCGGCCACCCCCGCGGTGACCGGGCCGTTGGCCGCCGTGGACAGCTCCGAAGCCACCCGGCGCCCCGTGCCCGAGGGGTCCGACCCCGGAAGTGCGAGCACCAGCCGCCCCGACCGGCTCCCGGCCAACCCGCCCGTGGTCTCGGCGACGTGCGTGGCCGCCGACCGCAACCGCCCCGGATCGGCGCCGTCGGCCTCGGCGACCACCACGACATGTGGTTCGTCCAGGTCGGCGTGGAGCAGCGATGCCCGCCGGCGCAGTGACACCGGGTCGCGCGCAAGCGGTTCCAACAGCTCGTCGAGCAGATCGCCGCGCACCCGGTGCTCGGCCTCGCTCACCGACCGGCGGATCAGCAACAGCAACGCCGTGACCATCGCCGCGCGCTCCAGGACCCGCTGGTCGGTGCTGCCCAGCTCCACACCGCGCAGCACCAGCGTGCCCAACGGTTCCCCGCCGGCGGCCGCGACCGCGACCCACGCCCCCGCCCCGTGCTCGGCCCGGCCCCCTGACAGCGATGCGCGCACCGCCTCGGCCAGCTCTGCCTCCTCCGACACCGCCGGATCACCGCCGGGTACCGGCTCCCCGACCGCCCCGGACCGGGAGGCGGTCACCGACACGTCGGTGTTGCGGTCGTGGATGAGCACACTGCCACCCAGCACCTCGGCCAACGCCGCGGCGACCTCACGCACCCCTCCCCCGCTCAGCACCAGGTCGCCGAGCCTGTCGTGCGCCTCGGCGGAGCGCTCCACGGCGGCGGTGTGCCGCTGCAGGCGCTCGTTGGCCGTGTGCAGTTCGTCCAGGGCCCGCCGGGTGTCCGCGATGAGGTTGGCGTTGTCGATCGCGATGGCCGCGTGTGTGGCCAAGGACGACAGCAGCGCCACCTCCGAGTGGGCGAACGGGCGCTCCCGGCGGTTGGCGGCGAAGAGTACACCCACGTCCCGGCCGTTCATCTTCAACGGCACGCCGAGGATCGCCACCAGCCCCTCCTCCCGGACGGCGTGGTCGATGTCCTCGGTGTGCGTGAACCGGGGGTCGTCGAAGTAGTTGGCCGTCACGTACGGCAGCGCGGTGGTCGCGACCAGTCCGCCCAGTCCCTTGGCGGGCTCCAACCACAATTGCTGGAAGGAGGCCGAGACCGACCCCGAGGTGACCCTCATGGCGGTCCCGCCCCTCTCGGGATCACTGAGTGTGAGGTAGGCGGTGTCGGTGCCGAGCAGGTTCCGGGCACGCTCGACGATGGCGTGCAGGACCTGGTCGAGGCTGCGCATCCCGGCCAGGTCGTTCGCGGTCTCGAACAACGCGCTCAGTTCGTATTCGCGACGGCGCCGGTCCCGCATCACCGTCCGCACCCGCAACGCGGTGAGCTTGGCCCGCTCCAGTTCAGCGACCTCCTCCTGGGAGGCGCCGCGCGCACGCGCACGCAGGACCGGCCGCTCGTACTCCACCGTTGCGGCGTCGCGCAACAGCAGTTCCAGGAACACCTCCTGACCGGAAGGGTCCTCCGCGGTCCCGGGATCCTCCGGGGTCAGCTCGCCGTCCATGCACCGTCCACGGGTAGGGAGGCGCCGTTGATGAACGACGCCTCGCGTGCGCACAGGTAGACCACCAGTTCGGCGACCTCCTCCGGTTCGACGAGGCGCTTGACCGGGCTGCGTGCCAGCAGGACCTCGTCGACCACCTGCTCCTCGGATACGCCGTGTGCGCGTGCCTGCTCGGTGATCTGGTGCTCCACGAGCGGGGTGCGCACGTACCCGGGGTTGACGCAGTTGGAAGTGACCCCGTGTTCGGCGCCCTCCAGTGCTATGACCTTCGACAAGCCTTCCAGGCCGTGCTTGGCAGCGACGTAGGCCGACTTGTAGGGCGAGGCCCGCAGACCGTGCACCGAGGAGATGTTGACGACACGGCCCCACCCGTGCTCGTACATGTGCGGGAGCGCACCGCGCACCACTCGGAAGGGCGCCTCCAACATGAGCCGCAACATCAGGGAGAAACGGTCGACGGGGAAGTCCTGAACGGGGGCGACCGTCTGCACGCCGGCGTTGTTGACGACCACATCGGCGCCGCGGCCCACGGCTTCGGCGGCGTCGAGGTCGGTGAGGTCGGTCTCCAGCGGCTCGCCGACGCCGAACCCGGTGAGCGCCGCACCGTCGACGTCGACCAGGCGCACGTGGGCCCCGGCAGCGGCCAGACGCAGGGCACAGGCGCGTCCGATACCACTGGCGGCCCCGGTGACCAGGGCGGTCCTACCGGTGAGGTCGACGGAAGCGGTCCGGGGCTCGGACGCGATGTCCGGGTCGGAGGGATGCCGTCGCTTGCCCGTGGGGCTCTCGTGCGTCGTCATGGCAGCAAACTAGGTCGCCCACGCTGCTCGCGGGATGGTCGGCCCGCACATACTCCCCGGAGAGATCATGTGGTGCGTGGCCATGGGTGGTGTGCAGCTGTGTGGTTCCCACAGGTCCCGTGTGCGCGCACTGGACCTCACCACCATGTAACCCGTATCACAGAAGAACGAGGATGGGCCCACGGATCTCGGCCGCCCCCCGCTCGCCGAGCCAGGACACCGACCGAAAGGCCCCCTCATGGACGATCCGGTATCGTCCCGGAGCCCTCTGACGATCGTGACGGCCGCAGCGGTCCTACTGCTCCTGACCGCCACCACCGTCACGGCCCACGCCCCCCGGGCGTCGGCCGCCGGCCTCACCCCCGTCCCCGACTTCGGAGCGGACCCCGGGACCCTCTCCCTGTACACGTACGTCCCCGACGACCTCGCCGAAGGAGCCCCGCTGGTGGTGCTCCTGCACGGCTGTTCCCAGGACGCCGATACCTACCACGCCCACTCGGGGTGGGCCGAGCAGGCCGACGAGTCGGGTTTCGCTCTCGCCTACGCCGAACAGGACAGCACCAACAACCTGCAGGCGTGCTTCAACTGGTTCGAACCCGGCGACACAGCACGCGACTCCGGAGAGGCCGCGTCGGTCCGTTCGATGGTCGACCACACCCTCGACACCCACGGCCTGGACCCGGGCCGGGTCTTCGTCTCCGGCCTGTCCGCCGGCGGCGCCATGGCCGGCGAACTCCTGGCGGCCTACCCCGACGTCTTCGCCGGCGGGGACGTGGTCGCCGGTATCCCCGTCGGATGTGCCGAGAGCTTGGTGGACGCGACCACGTGCATGAGCTTCGGCAAGGACCGTACCCCGGAGCAGTGGGGCGACGAGGTGCGTGCCGAGTACGACGGCGACACCTCGTGGCCGCGAGTGGCCGTCTGGCACGGCAGCTCCGACACCACCGTCGTCCCCACCAACGGTGACGCATCGGTCGACCAGTGGACCGACGTCCACGGTCTGTCCGGGGGCCCCGACGAGACCGCCGAGTTGCCCGGCGGCACCACTGCCGAGTACTACGGCGGGTCCGCCGACGGCGCGACCGTTGCCCACTTCACCGTTGAGGGGCTGGGGCACGGGACCCCCGTCGCCCCCGACGAGGGATGCGGGACCACCGGCCCCTTCTTCCCGGACTCGGTCTGCGCCAGTGCGTACACCGCGCAGTTCTGGGGCATCGCCTAACACCCGGGCCCGGGCGCGCTCAGTCGCGCTCGGGCAGGCGGGCCTCCCCCGCGAGCACGTTCTGCGTCAACTGCACCAGCACGACGCGGGCGGCCTCGAACTCCTCCTCCGGGACCCCGATGACCTCGCGGATCGCTTCGGGGATGCCCTCGACATCGGCACGCATACGGGCCCCCTCGTCGGTGAGCAGGATCCGTACCGAACGCTCGTCCCTCGGGTCCCGGGCGCGCTCCAGGAGGCCGTTGGTCTCCAGGCGTTTGAGCAGAGGGGTGAGGGTGCCGTAGTCCAACTGCAGCACGTGGCCGACCTCCTTGACCGAGCACGAACCGCGTTCCCACAGCAACATCATGACGAGGTACTGCGGATACGTCAGCCCCAGAGGCTCTAGGAGCGGCCGGTAGAGGTTGGTGACAGCGCGTGAGGCCGTGTACAGAGCGAAACACATCTGCTCGTCCACGGCCGGAAGGGAGAAGTCACCTGAGGGGGCTGGGGAACAGTCCGACATCGGGAACATCGTAGGACCCGCCGACCCGTTGTCAAAGCTTGCGACGCCGCAGCGTATCGGCATGAGGAGGGCCGACGTCCGATCTCTCGCATGCTGCACATGCCCGGCTACCACACAATGGGCGAAGCGCACATGTGCGTGCATGGGAACCACGTCTCCCGGCCGACATCGACCTTCCACAGGCTGTGGACGGACGGCAGCCGACGCAGGTCACTCCTCCGGTGTGCTGTCCGGCAACTGTCGTTTGACCACCTTCCCCGTCGCGTTGCGCGGCAGTTCCGGAAGCACGACCACGTCCCGGGGCACCGAGTACCGGCCCAACTCGGTGCGCACCTGCAGCCGCACCGCGTTCGGATCCACCACCGCGCCGTCGTGCGGGACCACGTACGCCGCGAAACGCTGCCCGAACTCCTCGTCGGGCACACCCTTGACCGCGACCTCCCGGACCCCCGGCATCGCGACGACGGCCTCCTCCACCGGGCGGGGGAACACGTTCTCCCCGCCGGAGACGATCATGTCGTCGTCCCGGCCCGCCACGTGCAACAGCCCGTGCCCGTCCACATGACCGCGGTCGCCGGTCTCCATCAGCCCCAGCACCGTCTTCTTGCTCCTGCCGTTCGTGTACCCGTCGAACAACATGTGGTTCCCGACGAAGATCGATCCTTCGCTCCCGGCCGGCAGCTCATTGCCGTCGGGATCCAGGATCGCCACCCGGGTCCCCAACGGGGGGCGGCCGGCCGTCGTCGGGGCTCTGCGCATGTCCTGCGGTCCCGCGATCGTCGCCCACGACACCTCTGTCGAGCCGTACAGGTTGTACAGCACGTCCCCGAAGGTGTCCATGAAATCGGTGATCAGCTTCGGGCTCATCGCCGAACCGCTGCACGCCACGACCCGCAGCGACGAGGTGTCGTACTTCTCCCGCACCGACCGCGGCAGGTCCATGATCCGGCGCAGCATCACCGGAACCGCGAACAACGCCGTGCACCGCTGCTCCTGGACGGTGCGCAACACGTCCTCGGGTCCGAACAACCGGCGCGTCACCAGCGTTGCCCGCATCGACATCCCCAGCTGCACCCCGGCCAGGCCCCACGTGTGGAAGATCGGCGCGGAGACGAGGATCCGGTCCGAGGACCGCAACGGGATCCGCGACAGCACCGACGCCGCGTCCTGCGGCCCCTTCGGTGTGGGACGGCGCGCCCCCTTGGGAGCTCCGGTCGTCCCCGACGTGAGGACCACCAACCGGCCAGGACGCGCCGGCGGTGCCGACCCCTCCCCCTGCACCTCGGCGGGCCGCCACGGGACCTTCGGAGCCGACGACGGATCGCCCCAGGCCGCGAACCGAGGAACCTCAGGCGGCAACCCGGAGTGGACCTCCTCGAACTCGGCATCGGCGATCAGCGCACCCACCTCGTTGTCGGCTGCTGCCGCGGTGATCTGGGCGGTGGCCAGCCCGGTGTTGAGCAGGACCACGTCGGCACCCAGGCGTCCGCACGCGATCATCGCCTGCACGAAACCGCTGTGGTTGCGGCACAGGAGACCGACACGGGTGCCTTCCCGGACCCCGTGCCGCCACAGGTCCTGGGCGAGCTGCTTCCCGCGCTGGTTCATGTCTGCGAAGGTCGAGTCCCCGTCCTCGTCGATGATCGCCACGGCGCCCGGAGTTCGTTCGTTCGCGGCCGCGTAGCCGCCTGCGATGGTCGGCCTCCACGCTCTCAGGGCCTTGAGCTGGCGGACGATCCTGTCCGGACGCCCGGGGGAGAGCACCCCCGCGCGGACCAGGACCCGCACCGTCTCGAAGGTCTGGCGCAAGGGGGAGGGGACGGGAGCGCTTCCGGCGTCTGCTGCCATGGTGTCTCCGAAGGGTCGGGGACGGGGGCGAAGCGGGCCGCGCCCTCCGGGGAGCCTTCGCCTCGTGACTCCGCGGAGTACTGCGACCGTAGGCGAGGAGCCCATGGGGTTTCTTCGGCGTGCGGTGAGTCACTACCGGTG
This sequence comes from Nocardiopsis kunsanensis DSM 44524, assembly GCF_000340965.1. Lineage (GTDB taxonomy): Bacteria > Actinomycetota > Actinomycetes > Streptosporangiales > Streptosporangiaceae > Nocardiopsis > Nocardiopsis kunsanensis. The sequence continues at coordinate 1,823 of NZ_ANAY01000057.1, read as the reverse complement.
CGTAGTTGTCATCCGGGCACACATGCTCCGCCACCGAACGCACGGGCCCTCACTTGCAGCGGCCCGGGGGAGACGGTCCGCCCCGGAGGGTCCCTCGTCGAGTAGAACGGCCGGGCGCACGACCGGGGTGAACCGGCCGAGCGCCCGGCGCTGGTACCCGTTCAGCCGACCCGTCGCCGCGGCCGGACGCCCACGGACGTGCACCGAGGACACGGTGCGTGGACGGCCACGCACCGACGGCGCCCACGGTCGGCCCCGGTCACGAACCGACCGTGATGGGGGTCTCCGGGTCGTCGGTGTTGGTCACCTCGTAGGTCGCCTCGAACACGGCCTCGTCGTCGTCGGAGCACGCGGTGTCGCCCTCCAACTCGATCGGGGCCGTGGTGTCGAAGCCGAGCGTGGAGACCGTCCCGCCGTTCGTCCACGTGCCCTGGATGCCGACGGGGGCGTCGGGGCTGACCGTCGCGGTGCAGGAAGCCAGCCCGCTCGTGTTCACCACGATCCCGGCAGCGGGGACGTGCATCGTGCCGACGGTGGTCGCACCGTGCTGCATGGACATGTCCCAGACGGCGTCGGTGACATCGACCTCGACGTCCACCAGGGGAAGGTCGGACTCGCAGTCGTCGAAACCAGGGGCGTTGATGGAGCCGGTGACGGCCCCCTCGGGGTTGTGGTTGTCGGGCTCGTCCGGAACCAGGTTGTTGCCGTCACCGGGGGCACTGTCCGAGACCGTGCAGGTCACCGTCATCGGTCCGGCCTCGAAGGTCGCCTCGCCGGCCAGGGAGACGGAGAACGCGGCACCGGCCGGCTCGACAGTGGTGGATTCCTGCTGGGCGTGGGCAGGGCCGCCCCAGGTCAGGAGGAGTGCCCCGGCACCGGCCAGGGCGAGAACGGGGCGGGCCGCTGATCGCGGGAACGACATGGAATCTCCTTGTGGTGAGAAGCCGGGGCCGACGCAGCTGAGCGGCGTGGCCCGGCACCGAGCGGGGAATTCGCGCCGATGGGTCGCCGTGGTGGTCCGATGGTCGGCCGACGGGGTACACGGATGCACGCCCCTCGTCGGGTCCCGAGATCCTGATCGGCCTCGGGTGGTCGACATCCTCGGACACGCTCCGAGCCATTTCAAGAGTGTTTCTGTTGCTTTTTCAGAGTGTGCCGGTTGAGCTGGAAAAATGTGCTTATCCTCTTCTGTGTCAGGCTGTGACCTGGGGGTATATAAATCCCGAATAGTTTTTCAAGCAGCGCGGTAAGGCTCCGACCAGTGCTGTTGTCAATTCAGGAACGGGGTTCGCGAAAAAGGGCCTTCAAGGGTGTTTCACCATTCTTGTCACATGTGTGAGCCGAGTGCCGGCGTGGTTTCCTCACCCGGTTGAGCGCTGGGTGCCGGTGGGGTGCGCGTGAGGCACGCGGTCCGCTGGGCGGGAAGAGCCGCCGGGGAGGGGTCGGAGGAAGGGGTGGACAGGCTCTGTCATGGCCCTCGCGGCCTGTGGGGGCGAGGGTCCCGTCCCCACACGGTGCCCGGTCGACCCCCGCGCGCGAGCGCGAAGGCCGAAGGGGAGGGTCGGCCGGACGGGCGTTCTCGCGTGCACGGGTGGCGGCGCTGCGAAGGGGCGAATCGCCCCCGGGGGGCGGGCTTTGCAGTGTGAGCGGGGGCACAGGATCTCGGTTTGCTCCGCTCCTGGGCGGGGGGTAGTGTTTTCCGAGTCGCCACGGAGCGGACATGCGGAACGAACACCGGGCCGCAACCGACCGTCGGACGAACACCTCTTCTTCGGAACTTGGTTCGAGCACTGCTCGGGACATGTAAACTCGAAGAGTTGCTC
>NZ_ANAY01000056.1 GCF_000340965.1 Nocardiopsis kunsanensis DSM 44524 | reverse complement strand
GGCATTGAACTCCCTCGTCTCATGTCTGGCTCCGGCACCCCTTGGAATTACTCATCTAGGGCGGGCCGGTGAGCCAGGGCACGGTGCTGAGTAGGGTCGTGGCCGAGCAAGCCGGGCGCGAGTTCACCGGCCAGGATCAGGGCCACGGTTTCGCTGACGGGCCCGGACCAGCCGCTGGTCTGGGCGGCCACCAGTTCCAGAGCGAAGCGGTGCCGGTGTTCGGGCCAGGCGGGCCCGGCCGGGGTAAGCGCGCACGCTGCGATGGGGTTGGACAGATCCGGTGGGAGGTCGGGGGGTTGGGAAGGCAGTGGCCAGATGCGGACCTTACGGATGGACTCCATCAGACTTTGGTCCCGTCCAGGGGCTCACCGGCGAAGGAGAAGCACCAGGGGGAACGGTAGTTCTCCCACCACTGCGGGCGCAGACCCGTCCTGAGGAAGAGGCGCTCCAGACGGTGGCGCATCTCCAGGTGCCATTCGAGGGTCTCGGAGCCGGGGGTCCGGTGCACGTCCATCAGCGGGGTGTGGGCCTGGTAGATCTGCAACCGGGGGAAGGTACTGGTGACCGGAACGAAGTCGGCCAGGGCCTCGATCGCGGTCTCCATTGGGTCCAGACCCACGATGTAGGTGAAGTCGGTGGTGATTCCCAACTCACGGGCGTGCGCGAGGGCGGTGACCATCTGGTCCGGGCTCAGTGAGGCCTTGGAGCCCTTCAGTAGATCACGGCGCTGGGTGAAGCATTCCGCTGTCAGTGTCAGGTGGAACGGTCCGAGCTCGGCGGCTGCGCGCAGCCCTTCCTGCGTCGTGAGCACGGAGGAGAGGAACTGGAGGGTGCCGAGGTTGCCGTGGTCGTTCATGGCCGCCCGCACATGGGACAAGTGTTCCAGCGCCAGGTCCTCGTACAGGAAACACCCCGTGCACACGGTCAGGGTTTCCATTCGCGACAGGTCCGCCATGCCTGACTGCGCGGCCAGAGCCTGGAGAGAGCTCGAGAGCTGGTGGCGATCCAGGGCCGGGTCGGAGGCTCCTTCGAGAGTGTTGGGGCAGAACGTGCACCCCACGCACTGGCTGCGGGCGTTGGAGTTCAGGGTCAGGACCCGCCCATCGTTGCGCCAGTAGCCGAGGACGGCGTCGTCGTCCTCGATCCCGGCCACCCGTCCCACACGCTGCCCGTGCAGGCGCAGTTCCTCGGAGTCGATCTCGAAGGGAGAGCCATCCCGGCCCAGGGAGAGGATGAGGTAGACGGGATCGGGATATCCGTCCAGGTGTAGACGGAAACGCATGCGCGGTTTCGTGAGTGGGGAGCGGGCGCCACAGGAGTTCAGCGCGATGAGCAGCACGTCCGCGTTGGGGATGCCCTCGCGATCGGCCACGCGGTTGAGCTGTGCAACGGAGTCGAGCATCAGGGACCTCTCAAGTGGTAGGGGTGTTCGAGCTTGTTGTCGGCGCGGCATCAGGCATGGGGGAGCGGCAACGGGAAGCGCCCATCGGAGTCCCCCGCCGGCCTTGCGCCAGGGACGTATCAGTCGATTTCTGGAAGGCGTGCTGCGCTCTCCCAGAACTGGCCGACGAGGTCTTCGGCTTCTGCCACCAGGGGCGGCTCGTCCAGGCGGATCGCGCCTTGGTGCACGCCGCTCCAGGTGTGGCGGTGCAGGTACACCACCCCGGGCAGAACCTCCAGATCGCACAGGTGAAGGCCGGCCAGGTGCCGGGTGTCCACGGTGCGCACCTGGAGGCCGCATTCCTGTTGGTGGGTGAGGCGGGTGCGGGTGTAGTGCCCGTACGGGCTCAGCGGTACGGAATGCACCCACAGCACCTGGCGCGTGCGCCCCTGGCGTTCGAGGGTGTCGAGCTCGTTGCGCCACTGTGGGCGCTGGGCGCGCAGCACCCTGCGGGCGGGCGCCTCGCGGCCGGTGAACCACAGCCGCCACGACTCCAGGATGGGCGGGACGTGGGTGCGTGTACGCAGGCTCAGCCAGGATCCTGGGCCCTGGTTGAGTAGCTCGTGGTCGAGGGCTTCGGGCGTCAAGAACTCGCCCGCGGCCTGGTGCAGGCGATCGAACAACGCATCCCAGCGCCTGAGGTTGGCTGCGTCCGGTGCCGTGGCATGCGGGGAGAAAGGGGTGGCCAACGCCGTGGGGGCCTGGGTGTGGAGGGGGCGCGTGTACACGATGGGCTCCCGGAAAAGAGGGAAGAAGGGGTGAAGGTGCGACGCAGAGCGCGTGTTCGTGGCGAGAGGGGGGCTCTGCGCCGCACCGGTCGAGGTGGTCGTCAGACGTTGCCGAGCAGGACCGTCAACTGCGGTCGCGAGCACAGCTGCGATGCGACCTTGTGCAGATCCTCGAGAGTGACCGCGTTCAGCGCGGCGAGGTCCTCCGAGAGAGCGACGGGACGTCCGCGGCCCATCTCGCCGAGGAAGAGCTCCTCGGCCCGGTCCCGGCCCCGTTCCCAGGCATCCATCGTCTGGGAGGAACGCAGGCCACCAAGGGCAGCACCGAGGATGTTCTGTGCGGGGGTACACGGGTCGGTGCACGCGACCCCCTCCACAGCGACAGCGACGTGGGTCTGATGGGACTCACGCGGGCTGCGCACAGAGCCGTGCTGTACCTGTACCTGCCCCGAAGGACGGGGCCGGGAGGCAACACCGCGCGGATGGTCCGGGAAGAACTTCTGGGCCTGCGTGAGCACCATGTCGTGGTCCACATCTCCGGTCACGACCACCACCGTGCGCTTCGGTACGTACTGGGATTGGTGGAACCGTTCGATGTCGGCGACCGTGAGCTGTTCCAGGCTCTGGCGGCTGCCGCCGATGAGGTGCCCGTGCGGAGAGGTAGGCCCGTACAGGCCTGACAGGACCTCGTCCCCGATGGACTGGGCCAAGTTGTCGTACCGGCGGGCGATCTCCTGCAGGATGATCCTGCGCTCGTAAACCGCGGGCGGGTGACCATGTCGCCGATCAGGTCGAGAGCCGCAGGCACGTCGCGGGGCAGCACCGTGGCGAAGTAGGTGGTGTGCTCTGCGCCGGTGCCGGCGTTGGAACGGGCACCGATCCGCTCGCCCTCGGCGAGGATGTCGTCCTTGCTGCGGGTCTCGGTGCCGCAGGAGGCCAGGTGCTCCAGGAAATGCGCGGCCCCGTACTCCTGTGGTTCCTCATCGCGGGAGCCGACGGCCACGCCGAACATGACCGTAGCTGCGGCTGCGTTTTTCTTTTCAGTGATCACACGGAGCCCGCTGGGCAGCACGGTGCGCTGCACGCGGCCCACGGTGTGGTCGGGCTCCAGCAGCGTGACGGTAGTGGTGGGCTCTTGGTCCGCAGCCAGGAGGCGGCTGTTGATGGAGGGCATGTGTCCTGTGTTCCTAGGGTTCGCTCTCGGATGGGGCTACGGCAGGTGTGGGTTCATGCGGGCACCTGCTGGCTGCGCGCATGCGACTCACTTCTGGTGTTCCTTGCTGTTGGTCGTCTCGTGGGCCTGGTGGAGAGGGCCGGCCGTCTCCGCTTTCGAACGGCTCTTGGGCCGTGCGGTTGCGAAAGGCGGCCTCGGGGCGGGGGAGCCAGTCCGCCATCGCGGTCTCCTCTGCCATGTGGCGGGTGGTTGGTTACGTGTGGGATGCCACCAGGCCTCTGCTCGTGGTGGCACCTGGGCCCGAGGGCTGTCCCGGGCCCAGGGCGCGCCTCACACACCCGGCCATAAGGGTGTGGGGCAGCGGCCGGTTTGGTGCCCGCGCACCGGCTGGGTCAGGGGACCGGCAGCCAGTGCGCGGGAGTCATCGGGGCAGGCATGAGTCGATGCCGCGGAGGCCGTACAGGATCCGGACCTGCCCTCGGGTTGGACCAGGCGGTAGACCCATCCCAGAACGGGCAGGTGCTCGCGGGTGAGCGTCCATCCCCGGCGGGCTGCCCGATGCTCGGGGCGTTCCTGCGGGTGGTTGATGTCCATGCGCCGGTCCTGTTCGAGGAGCGTCTAGCCCTGGCGGGTGGGCAGGGAACGGAATGGTGGGCGGGTCCGGATAGGGCTCCCTACTGGAACGTCGTGTCGTCGGCGTGCAGCGCCTCCAGGAGCACGCGCTGCACGCGGGCGACAGCGTCATCGCTGCCGCGGTCCAGAGGGCGGGTCAGAGCCAGAGCCACGAGCTGGTGCGCGGGCAGAACCGGCCCCTCAGGTCTTTCGGAGGCGGGTCCGTCAGTCATCTGCTCACCGCCTGAGGGGTGGCGATCGCGAACAGCGCGGCCAGGGGTAGGGCTTCGGTGTCGACCCCGGCGCAGCGGTTGAGCCACCTGCGGTCCTTGTGCTCCGTGTCAAGCACGTAAGGGCGGACTATGAGCGGCCGGGGCAAAGGGCGCTCAGTTGGGATGCGCAGGTCAAGGATCATCGCGCGACCTCTGCCCACACCCCGGTGTCGGAAGAGAGCAGCCCCCACCGGGTGGCGAACGTGTCGACAAGGGCCAGACCCCGCCCATGGGTCGCCTCCGGATGCGCCCACACGCGCGCGGGGAAGCGATCAGCTAGAGCACCGGCGTCGCGCACCTCTACACGGACTTGGTCGGGGGAGATCGCGATGCGGAGGGTGTAGCGCCCGCCAGGGGCGCCGCTGCGGGTGTGGGCGACTGCGTTGGTGGCAAGCTCGCTAACTATCAGGTCTAGCCATTCAGGAGGGGCGATTCCGAGTTTGGCGAGGGTGCTCGTGGCCCACGAGCGGGCCTCGCGGGCGCTGTCCAGGCTTCCATCGAAAGGCTGGTGCACGTGCACACGGGGCTTGCTCTGTCCGGGTTTGGCAGCGGTATACTGCATTCGTCTCACCTCAGTTGTTCAGGTCCTAGGTGGGGCGTCGCCTCGGCGGTCGTCGGCATCGACCCCGGGGCTTTTTTTGGCCTGCACCCCCATGGCCACAGACCTTGCCAAGAACGCGTCATCCCGGTCTATGCTTATCTCTCATCTCGGTTGATTTTTGATTGCCAGCGATATGGCTAGATAATCTGGCGGTTCGATCGTGACGAAGAACGATAGCGAAGCTCTCCCCCGGAAACGATTCGGGGACCTCCTCAAGAAACTTCGAGGTCAGGCAGGCATCACTCAGAATCGGCTGGCTGCTGTCTCTATGGTCGGGCAGAGCACGATCAGCGATCTGGAGCAAGGGAAAAAAGAGACACGACGGGACAACGTGGTGCGCCTTGACCGCGCACTCAACGCACGCAAGGTTCTCCTGGACGCGTGGGACGCAGCCTTCTCAGGCACAGGGATGACCGCGTACTTCCGGGAAGTGGCGGAGGCCGAACAGGAAGCCTCCAAGATCCGCGAGTACTCACTCGGTCTGGTCCCCGGCGTGTTGCAGACGGAGGGCTACGTGCGAGCCCTCACCGAAGTGGGAAAACCCGAGGCCAAAGCGGAAACGATCAACCAGATCGTGAAGGCTCGTCGGCAGAGACAACGCATCCTTGAACGCGATCACCCACCAACAATGACCGTCCTCCTCGATGAGGTCGTCCTGCTCCGGCGGTTCCGGGAGCCGCAAGTGATGAGTGATCAGATCGCCCACTTGATCAAGCAGTCGTATCGCCCACGACTGAACATCCAGATCGTCCCGATCGCGACCGAGGGCCATGCAGGTCTTGGGGGGTCCTTTACGCTGATGGAAGGACCCGACGACACATTCGTGTACGTCGAGAGCCAGGAGACCGGGGTATCGCTCAAGCAACCTGAGGTTGTGGCAAGCTACGACCGTGTGTTCGCGGAGCTGAGAAGCGCCGCGATGCCGGTACCGGCGTCCCGGTCCAGGATGGAAGAGATACGAGGCGGCATCTGATGAACAACGAGAGTTGGCACACGTCCAGCTACAGCAACGCTAACGGCGGGCATTGCGTAGAGGTGTCCGAAGGGCTTATGACCTGTGTGCGTGACACTCAGAACCGAGGTCAGGGTCACCTGAGTGTGCCCGCCCACGAATGGGACGCGCTCCTGAACGCCGTCCGCTCCTGACACGTGATACAGATCGACCCCCGCCAATCGTGGTGGCGGGGGTCGCTCTATGTCCGGACTGTGAGCAGACTACCGCCCACGGCCGACATGAACCAGGAGGCACACGATGACCTACCTCGACCCCACCAACCCGCCGCCGGAGGCCGAGGGCAACCCCAAGTGGCACGACACCACCCACGCGGTGTGGATGCGTTCGTCCCTGTCTAAGGAGAGCTCGGAGGCCATCGTCGAGGTCGCTGAGTTCGATGACGGGTTCCGGGCCGTGCGTGACGGCAAGGACCCGGGGAAGGGCACCCTGTTCTTCACGCCCGCCGAGTGGGAGGCCTTCGTCTTGGGCGCCCGAGGCGGTGAGTTCGACATCCCCGAGGAGTACCTGAGCGAAGAGGAGGCCGCTGTCCAGCGCGGCGGCGCCAGCGCTGAGGCGACCTGGGTGCCTTCCCCGCTCAACGCCCCCGAGGTCATGGACGTATACCGTCAGCGCGCTGGCCAGTAGCCGTCAAGTCGAAAGTCAGGCCCCAGGGTAGGGCGGAGCTTCGCCTGTGTCAGGGGGTGCGGATTTGTGACCCGCCCGCACAGGTCAAGGGTCGATCCGCCACCCCAGTTCGGAGGCGACCCCAGACATCAGGGACGGGATCTGGTCGGCGTTGAGCGTGACCCCGCGTAGCGACAAGACCCCGCCCACGCCCTCGGTCGTGCTCCCACGAAGATCACCCCCGTCCATCCGGGTGCCGTCGAACTGGGCACCGTCCAGGCGGCACCCGTCCATCGCAACCCCCGACAGGTCGCAGTCCTCAAACACGGTCTCTACGAGCCGGCACCCGGCGAAGGCCACACCGGAGGTAGCCCGTACCCGCGCCATGTACGCATAGTCGAACACGCAGTCGCGAAACAGCACGTCGGCCAGCTCGGCCCCGTTCACGGTGAGGCCGGTGAACCGGCAATCGGTGAAGACCACACGAGAGATCTTCACGTTGTGCCACCGGTGCCCGGCCAGGTCCACACCGGAGTACGCCGCGTGCGAGAGGGTTTCCTTGGCCAGCGTGTCGTTGTGGGGCCACGTGGTGTGGGTGTCTTCCTCGTCGTCGGGCAGCAGGACACGGACGTCGTGGACGGTGGCGGTTTCCATAGGGCCTTTCAGGGGCGTTTGCCTGTCCCGTTGCAGGCGGGGCACAGGATGCGTTCGGGTGTCCCGTCTTGGGGGACCACGATCGTTTTGTTTCCGTTGCAGGTGTCACAGGTTACAGAGCCCATAGTTACCATCCCGCTCCGATCCGTTCAGAAGCGAACACGGGTACGGTAGCCCGGCATGTGCAGGCCGTGGCTGGGTTGGCCGCATTCGGTCAACCATCAACCGAGGGTTGAAAGTTCACCCTCACCCCGGCCACGGCTCGGGCTCGGGTGGGTAGATCTGCCGAATGGTCGGGCCGGTCCGGGGCAGTCGTCCTGAGAATCAGTCATGGAGCCAGTGTGTACCCGGGGCAGGGTCACTGGCCTCGACGCCGTCCGAGCCGTCGGTGCCTGCAGGTCGAGTACCTGCCCGGCGACCGCGACCCCAAGCCGGTGTGGTTGTGGTCCTCGGCCACCGGGGCCGATGACGACCATGTGGACCGGCTCTGGCAGGCGTTCCTGCGCCGTTTCGACCTGGAGCACACCTTCCGCCTGTTCAAGCAGACCCTGGGCTGGACTGCTCCCCGCCTCCGCTCGCCCGAGGCCGCTGACCGGTGGACCTGGCTGGTGATCGCCGCCCACACCCAGCTGTGGCTGGCCCGCCCGCTCGCTGAGGACCTACGCCGGCCCTGGGAACGGGCGGCCCGGCCGGGCCGCCCGTTCCCAGGGCCGGGTGCGGCGGGGGTTTCGCCACCTCCGAGTGAGGGTGGCCTGCCCGGCCGGTGCGCCCAAACCCTGTCGGCCGGGTCCCGGACGCCCGCTCGGGTCGGGCAACCGCCGCCGAGCGTTCCATCACGGGGTAGGCAAAACGGTCAAACGTGCCCCGACCCTCGAGGCCCACCAACCAGAGCAAAGGTTAAAACTCAAGCTGAGACGAACAACCCCGGGGCGCCAGGTTCGTCCTGGCGCCCCACCGTCTCCTCAACGACCATGGACACCAGGAGGACCCGATGGCCGTCGTACAGTTCCCCGCTCTCGCCCCTGCTCTGTCCGACTACACCTTCCACAATGGCCGCACGATCGTCTGGGAGCCCTGGACCGTGTCCGCCCAGGCAATCTGCCTGGGACCTGCTGAGTGTGAGCGCTGCGGGTCCACGAGCACGCCGCTGTTCGCCGCCGGGCGAGCCCAGCCGCTCCCCGGGGAGACCTTCCCCGCTACCAAACCTCGCCGGTCCGGTCACCGTGAGGGGATGGCCGTCAAGGAAGTGCAGGTGCCCGCGTGGGCGGTGTACCGGCTGTGCGCGTTCCGGTGTCCGGGGTGTGGCCAAGTGGACATACTCGACATCGAGCGGGACTACGAGCCGGTGGACATCGAACAGCCCACCCTGTTCTGACTCCCGGGGCGCCGGCGTGCGGCGCCCCCTCTACCCCCAAGAAGGAGAACAACATGATCAAGGCAGACCCTGGCCGTGTCGCCTACTACCGCAAATCCGACGAGTCGCACCGTCCCCACGCCAAGGCCATCGAGGCTTGGGATGACGACGGCCACCCCATGGTTGTCGAGAGCAAGGGCCTCGTCCGCGCCGAGTCGATCCCGGGGTACGACCACATCGACCTTGAGGGCGACCCCTTGCCCTTCGCCTTCATTCCTGGGAACGGGTGGGTGGTTGAGCGTGAAGACGGCGAAAGAGAGCCGCTGGTGGCCTGGGCCATGTGCAGCTACGGCCAATCGGGGACATTCGCGCTCCCCGTGTTCGCAGAGGACGTTGAATCGTACCGAGGAGGGACATGGACGACAGCCTCGTTGGGTGGCGACCCACGACCCGTGCGCGTGTTTCCGGAGAAGCGGACCGACAGCGACTGACCTGACACGCCCCCCGGGGGGGCGGCGACGGCCAGCACCCCATCATGAAGGAGGAGGTCTCCGTGGCCATCACCCCCATCGAGACCCGCTACGCCGGGCACCGCTTCAGGTCCCGCCTCGAAGCCCGCTGGGCCGTGTTCTTCGACCACCTCGGCATCCCTTGGGAGTACGAACCACAGGGCTACCTCGTCGACGGCAAGCCCTACCTGCCGGACTTCTATCTGCCCACGAGCGGGCTGTGGGTAGAGGTCAAAGGCAGCGAAGACCAGCTCGACATCGAACTACTCGTCGACGCCGTGATCCCACATTGGGGCTTGCCTGCCACTCCCTCGGGGCGTGCAGTAGAAGATCCCTCACGGGTCGGTGCCCGGCTTCTCATCCTCGGGCCTGTAGGTACAGCCGGCCCGGTGGTCGAACGTGACAGTGGCCAGCACGCCGGGTACGCGTGGCCCTCGCACGCCGTTCTCAGCTTCTGGAAGGGGGACGTCACCCAAGGCAGCACCGACTTTGAAGAAGACGGTTCGCTCTCTGCGCCTTCCGGGCAAGGGCTGGTCGGAAACGACTGTCCGGAAATCTTCTGGGAGACCCGCAAGGTTGAGTGGGGAAACTGGACTGGCGGCGGGACCTGCCTGAGCGAAGAACCAAGCCCTCGTGTTATCGGTGCCTACCGTGCGGCTCGATCTGCCCGCTTCGAACACGGCGAGAAGGGCTGACCCGCCACCGAAAGGCGCCCCGCCGTCCTCCAAGGAGGCACACATGACCGACCAGCTTGTGCGCCAGCACATCCGCGCCATCCTGCGGTTCGAGGAAGAACACGACCAGCGCCACGAGGACCTCCTCAAGGACTACGAGGTCAAGGGCCACCGCATCGTCAGCGGTGGCCAGACCGGCCAGGACACGTGGGATGTCACCGACTACCGCACCGGCGAAACCATCGTCGAAGGCGACGGCGGTCTCGAGGGGTACGCGAAGGCTGTTGAGGAGCACGGCGAGATGTGGCTGCACATCGACCCGATCACGATGCACCTGTACGACATCCCCGACCCCGCCACGCCGGGCCTGCCGGAGTCGCTGTGCGAGGCGCTGGCGATGTGGGTGCGGGACCAGGCCTCAGATGAGGACATCGACCAGGTCCTCGGAGGCTGACCCGCCCGGCCGCCTTGCTCTTGCGGCCGGTCACCGGTTCATGTGCTCGGACCACGCGTGCGCTGCTTTGGCCATGGCGTGCAGCCATTCCTCACCTCGAAGCTCGGCGAGCCAGTCGTGCATCCTCGCGTTCACCGCCGCGAACATCCGCCGCTCCTCGCTGCTCGCCGCGCCCCACACCCTGGTCTTGGCCACCCACGCCTGCGCCGACTCCGGCGAGTGGCCTGCTGAGACGAGCTGCACCGCCAGGCTGGTCGGCATCACCACCGAGGATGCCAAGGTCGGCCAGTCCCAATCCACCACCCAACCCCGGCCGACGCCGTCGATGAGGACGTTGCGGCCATGCACGTCCGCGTGGGTGAGCGCCCTTCCCCGCAGGAGCGGCTTCTCCCGCTCGGTCGCGAACCGGTCCCACCTCGTCTCAACCCACCTGGCGGCCACGTCGGGCACGCCGAGCGAGCTCACCCGGTCCACGGCATCGATGATGGTGGGCAGGTCCTCCGACTCGGGCGTGAAGTCCGAGGCGCGCGCGTCCAACGCATCAGCGCCGACCACGAACCAGTCGCCATCTTCGACCTGAAACCGGAACGCCGGGGCGACGTCTCCCAGGTGCGGGCCGATCGCGGCCTCACGGCGCGCCGCATCCAGGTTCCCGCCCGCCCGGTTCGGGGTGGCCTTCACGAACAACCTGCCCTGTTCGGTTTCGACCAGGGCCGTCATCGCCGCCCCGTGCCCGCCCGTGGTGGGTTTGACCGCCTGGATCTTCCCGGCGTGGGGGGTGATGAGTCGGAGGATCTGCTCGTCCATGTCTGGCCTCTGTCAGTTGCGGGGGCTGCACCCCGACGGCGGGCCACCGGGAGTGCACGAGTCATAGTCAGGCCCGCACGGGATGGGATTCGGTGGGTTGTCGGGATCCTGCCCCGCACGGATCTCATGGCGTGCCTGCTGCATGTCGGGGCCGGCCAGGATAGCGGCCAGAGGCTGCTCGTGTACGTTGCCCGTCTGCATCCATGTGGAGAACACGCACGGGCTGACCGTGCCGTCCGGTGCCACCGCTGCGCGCCCAACGCCGCAGGCCCCACACAGGCCCGCACAGTCCGGTTCCTGCCCGTTGGCGCCGCGCCCGTAGGGGCGCACGCGGTCCACGCCGATCCGGGTAACGCCGAGGTGTTCGAGGTCCTCCCGCGTGGCCTCGACGTCGTGCCCGTCGACGGCCACGATCGACACCCGCAGAGGCACACCGAGGTCCAGGGCGCGGACGATGTTCGCCCGGGTATGGCGGTGCGAGGCAGCCCGACCGGTCATGGCGCCGTGCCGGGCCGGGTCGGAGGAGTAGTAGGACGTCGCCAATCTCATGCCGGGGCGCTGGAGCAGCTCCCACCAGGCAGGGGAGAGGTGCACCAGGTTGGAGTACACCTCCACACCCATACCGTTCCCGAGGGCGTGTTCAGCGATCTCCCGGGCGTGCGGGTGCAGGGTCGGCTCTCCACCGATCAGCTGCACGTGGCCCGTGCTGGCCGCCGCGGCCTGGTCGACGGTGCGGATCCAGTCGGCCAGACCCATATCGCCGTGCCCGCCGGTGGGCCCGGATGCGTTGTAACAGTGGGCGCATTCGAGCTGACATTGGCGGGTGAGATCGAGCCAGAGCATCCCAACGGGCGGGGCGTGTTCGGGGGTGAGGGTCACAGGGTCCTCGATTCCATGGCTGGGGGCAGGCGCCCCGAGCCCTACCCCCGCCAGGCTGGTGCGATGGCGGCCGGATGTGGACACCCCGGTCGACGGGATGCGTCCGGCCACGCTCCATCGCTGTGTCGTCCCGTAACGCAGCCTACGTCCAGCGCCCCATGGCGGGGGTTGTCTCGGTGGGGTCGTCCACCGGCTCGAAACCCGCTGCTCGCAGGAACGCGACCCGGCCCGCAACGTCTTCGCCTTCCTCAGGGAACAGGAACACCCACCGCACAGCCTCGTCGGACGCCACGGAGACGAACGAGTCCAACAGGGCCCTGCCGGCCCCCATTCGGCGCCACGCCGGGTCCACGACGACTCCGAGTACGTAGCCGTGGGGTGGCGGCGTAGGGGAACCAGGCCCGGTGTAGGCCCCGTCCAAAACCCCTTCGACCCAGCCCACGAGGTGGTCCTCCTCGACTGCGACCAGAACCATGATCCCCTCGGGCCACCGACCGTGGGGGTAGCCCTTAACCTCCATGTGCGGGGCTTGTCGGATCAGTAGGTCAGCGATCGCCGGTCCGTCCGATGGGACTGCGGGCCGGATCTGCATCAAGACTCCGACATCGGCTCTGGCGCCCCGGAGTGGCCAGCTACCACCCGGCCGGTGTCGACGTCGAGGATCTCCCACTCCAACACCATGGCCTCGACGCTGTCGCCGGTGGCCTCCACCTGTTCCCGGGTCGCAGTGAGCAGTTGCTCCAGGCGCTCGCACGCCCCATCGAGGCTCGTTGTCCCCTCTGCGAGTAACGCTCCAACCTGCGCGTCCCATATCTCCCAGCGCACTTCGCGCCCCCTCCCTGGTGTGGAACTCCAGCGTGAGGCACCACGAACCGCGCCGCCAGGCCGATTTGTGCGCCTGTGGACAACCCCGGCCTGATTCGGCTCCCGGGCCGGGGCGGGTTCGCAGAAAACACGCCACTGAGCGTAACCGTGCGGCTATTATTCGTGTTGAACCTTGTTCTCATCCCGGGAGTTCGCAGTGCACCGCATCGCTACCGCCCTGATCTGTGCCGCCGCCGTCGCCGTGACAGCGACCGCGCCCGCCAGCGCCGACGAAGAGCGCAGGACCGTGTACACGCTTGAGGTCTTCGACACTGTCGAACACAGCAATTACTTCGACAGGAGCCCGCACCGCAAGGTCAGCCTGGAGTGCCACCCGGCCGGGGGCGAGCACCCCTGGGCCGAGGAAGCCTGCGACCTCATCGCCCAGCACGGCGACATCGCCAGCGTGCGGGCCACGCCCGAGCACCACTGCACCCAGGAGTTCCTACCGGTCACCTTCCGGGTCAGCGGCGCCGAGGACTACGAGAAGGTCTTCCCCAACGTGTGCGAGCTGGACAACGCAAAGGGCGCGATCGTCGACTTCTAGGACTCCTCGGCGGGCCCTTGTCCGTGAAACCCCGGTATCCCGTGGGTGGTGACCTACTGGTGTGCGCCGCGGGCACACAGCGGCCCGGCGTCGATCCTCCTGCGGGACCAAAGCCCTCTCCGGCCAGGTCAGCCGTGTCATTGCCCGGGGAGAGCGGGCGGGCGTGCTCCACTGATGACGGGCCCTCGCACTTCGTCGCTCCGCCACACGCGAGGGCGCCAGGCCGAGTGTGGTCCACTACGGCCCAAGGGGCCGGTACCAACTGCCGCGCTGGTACCGGCCCCCTCACAGATCACGGAGCGACCACCTCGATCCCGATCGCGACCACTCCCAGCTCCTCGCGCTCGGGTGGGTAGATCTCCCGGATGTTGCGGAGCTGATCGGCCTTCGGAGCGGTCGGGTTGACCGACGAGATTGGCTCGGTACCGAACATGTCGTCGAAGTCCCGGTAGCGGGCGATCCGGGTGATGCGGGTGAGTACTTCCTCCTCGCGGCACTTGAACCGCAACAGGTCGCCCTCCTTGAGCCGCTTACGGCTGCTGTCGTTGACCCTGATCTCGGTCGTCTTCTTGCCCGAGGCGATCAGGTCGAAGTACCGCTTGTAGATGCGCATCTCGTGCATGCAGGAGAGTCGCCCGTCTCTGTGTGTGTGGATCACCGCAACCCCTCAGCGAGAGGCCACTCCGATGAGGGTCCCCACATGATCGGCCTCCGGTGCCGGCTCGATCCACACCCGAGCGCGCGCGAACCCCGCGTCGTGGAGCATCTCCTCCCACACGTGCGGCTCATACGCCCACCGGTGCACCCACACGGCCCGGCCCCGGAACCCATTCGCGTACATCCCCTGCACCCCATAGGCGCCGGTGACGGCAGGAGCGTGAGCGAACACCAACCGGCCGCCGAGAGAGAGCCGTTCGTGGGCCAGCGGCAGCAACTCGCGAGGATCGGAGAACCAAACGGCTCCCCACGCCGAGTACAGCGCATCCCAGGTCCGGTCAGTGCCGCGCAGGAACTCCAGTACGTCGCCCTGGTGGACCTGACCGCCGACCGGTTCGCACCGGGCGCGGGCCTGCTCTGCCTGGACGGGGGAGAGATCGATCCCCTCGGCTGCGACCCCTGCCCGGGCCAGCGCCGCGACCTCGACACCACGGCCACACCCCAACTCCAGGGACGTAGCCGGATCTCCGAGAAGCTCGACCCCGGGCCCGTGCCCGGCGCCCCATTGAGTCCACGCGAACGGTTCCTCGTCAGCGTCCACACCGGACGCGTACCGGTCCCAATACTCGATCAGGTTGGTGGCCATAGGGATCCCCCGGGGATTGTGGGCAGGGTCCGGGGTACGGTAGCGCAGCCTCACGTCCGCGCGCAGGCGAACCAGCTACGGGCCACCACGGTCTCCCGTGGGGACCCACCCTGGGGCTCTCATTTGTAGGCGGCCCTCAGCATCGCTATGTCAAGACGCTCGGCCCGGCGCGCCATCACGTACAGGGTTCCGATGCGCACAGGTATCTCGCGGACCAAGACGAAGCCCTGCTCCTGGTAGTAGTCCCGGAGCTCGAGGTCGAGGCATCCGCGCCGCACCCATTCCCGGCCCTGCCGGGCAGCCCGGTCCACTGCCCAGTGCGCGATGACCGTGCCCGGTTTGAGGCTCCGGTAGTCGGGGTGGGTGACCGTGGAGAACAGGTACAGGGCGGGCTCGGATCGTTCGGCCTCGGTCCAGTCGCGCGCGGGTCCGTGGTCGAGCACTGTCGTGCACCCGACCACGTCCCCGCCTGTGGTGGTCAGCATCCACACGGTGCCGTCTCCGCATTGCTCAGCGAGCGCGTCCACGCTCTGTCGCAACGAGGGCAGGCCGCGCTGCTCCAGCCAGCCGCAGCGCGCGTGGATCATGGCAGCCACAGCGGGAGTGTCGCCGGTGCTCGCGGGCCGGATCGTAAACCCAGCTGGTTGGGGGAGATTCTCACCAACCATGGGGCACATACCCGGCATTGTTGAGCCACGCCCGGATTCCTGCGGCCGGGTAGTCGATGGTGTTCGAGGGCAGCAGAGACGGATCGGCCCACACCAGCTTCCCGGCCTTGTGCGGCTCGGCCACGTGGGGCTGACCGCTCCATCGGGTGGCGACGAAGAACATCCCCACCCGAGCCAGATCCTCACGTTGCCGGTGGTGGACGACTGCTGCGAGGGTCAGGTGGCCGGGATCGAGGGCGACCCCGACCTCCTCACGGGCCTCGCGCGCCGCTCCCGCATGCAACGGTTCGCCTTCCTCCAGGTGCCCTGAAGGCAAATGCAGCTTCCCGTCCGCGTAACCCGTAGCCCGTCGCTCCAAGAGCAGGATCTGCCCGTCCTGGTACAGGATGACGTGGACGTCGACGATGCTGCGATAGCGCTCCTGCATCACGCCCACCCCGCCCCGCTCGGGGCAGAGGCTGCGTGCAGGTCCTCCCCGTCAAGTTCGGCACCCCTCGAGCCGATCAGGGGCTGGCGCAGGTTGTTCGTCATGGTCACGGGGCGGCTTCTCGTTGTTGGTGCCGGGTGGTCAGCTCAGTGCCGTTCTCGGGCGTGTGCTCTGTCATAGGGGTCATTGTTCCTGTTCAGGAGTCTGTTGCAGGGGCCTGTCGGTCAACTCGGGCCGGCGTTCGGCCCAGCACCGCAAGGGCGCTCCGCCGCTGCCCTCCGCGGCGATGGACCCGTCGGGGTTGCGCTCGTAGTGGCCACCTAGTAGTACTTTGTTAAGTTCCTGATTCTTCGTCTCAGATCCGCCATCATGGA
>NZ_ANAY01000055.1 GCF_000340965.1 Nocardiopsis kunsanensis DSM 44524 | reverse complement strand
TCCATGATGGCGGATCTGAGACGAAGAATCAGGAACTTAACAAAGTACTACTAGGTGGCGGGTACCCCGGCATGCAGCCGCACCATCGGCAGCAGCGGCCCGAGGTCGATCTCGCGCCGGGCGCCGTCGGCGCGCCAGCCCGCGGACTCGAAGAAGGAACGGAGCGGATTGTCCTGCTCGGCCGCCCACACGTGCACCGTGGTGAACCCGTCCTCGGCCACATGGTCCACACACGCGTTGACCAAGCGGCTCCCGTGCCCCTGCCGTGTCCTCCCGGGATCCACGTGCAGGGCGAAGACCTCCGCGTCCGTGGCCGGCCACAGGTCCGGGTCGCCGGCCGGTCCCATAGCGGCGAAGCCGGTGACGGTGCGCACACCGTCGACCTCGTCCGTGGCCACCACGAGCCGGTGCTTGGAGGTCGGCGGGGACTCCAGGGCCGCCTTCCACTGCTCGGCGAAGTTCGTGCGGGCCTCGGGCGAAGCCATCTCCGCGCTCACCTCCTCGGGGAGCAGAGGGCCGTACAGGGCCTGCCACGAGGAGACCTGTAGGTCGACGATGCGCTCGATGTCTCCGCTGCGGGCGGGCCGGACGAATTGGGCGGTGGACACGGGTGGCCTCCTGGGAGGGGTACGGCCGAAGCGGTCGCGGGGACTCCAGCGTGTAACACGGCACCGGAGTTTCCCGACCTTGCCATGGCATGGGAACATCTATCTCGTGAGCCTCATTATCAGAGTCATCGTGAACGCACTCGCCCTTTGGGCGGCTGTATTCCTGATCAACGGCATCCACGTCGACGCCCAGGACATGACCGGGCAGATCGTCGTCTATCTCGCGGTGGGCGCGATCTTCGGTGTGGTCAACGCGGTCATCAAACCGATCGTCAAAACGGTCGGCTGCTTGTTCTACGCGCTGACGCTCGGCCTCATCGGCCTGGTCGTGAACGCGCTCCTGTTCCTGCTCACGGAGTGGATCGCGGGGCTGTTCGACATTCCCTTCCGGATCGACACGTTCTGGGACGCCTTCCTCGGCGCGATCGTCGTCGCCGTGGTCAGCTTCCTGATCAGCATTGTTCTTCCGGACGGCCAGGACGACTAGGACAGCCGAACAGGAAACCACGGCCGTCCCCGACAGAGAATCCGTAGCGCCCTCCGGGGTGCAGCCCGGACCGGAGCCACGACTGGCACCGGTCCGGGTCGGGTAGGTTCACACTCTGTGGCCTCCAACCTCGACCCACGAGGACCGGGGCCCTCCGCACGCGCCCCGCGCGGCGGACCACATACAGGTTTTGCCCCGCCGTGCAGGCGAGGGCACAGAGATCTTCCCCGTGACCGGGCCGTCAGTGCCGGTCACGGTGGCGGTACGCGATGCCGCTCCTTCCGTACGCGAACCCATCCGTACGGCCCGACCCACCCGCAACCCGACGCACATTGAGAGGAGGAGGGGCTCGAAGGACCCCGCTCCGGCGGTGGTCCACGGCCTTTCACACGCGATGGTCGAAACCCAGAACCGCCCGTTCGGCAAGATGCTGACCGCCATGGTCACCCCGATGCTCGAGGACGGCGAGATCGACTACGAGGGGGCGGCCAGACTCGCCACCTATCTCGTCGACGAGCAGAGCAACGACGGACTCATCATCAGCGGCACCACCGGTGAGTCTCCCACCACCAGCGACGACGAGAAGGACCGCCTCCTTCGTTCCGTCGTCGAGGCCGTCGGCGACCGCGCCACCGTCGTGGCAGGCGTGGGAACCAACGACACCCGACACAGTCTCAGGCTGGCCCGCGCCGCCGAGCAGGCCGGCGCGCACGGCTTGCTCGCGGTGACGCCGTACTACAACAAGCCCCCGCAGGAGGGGCTGGTGCGGCACTTCACCTCCATCGCCGACGCGACCGAGCTCCCGGTGATGCTCTACGACATCCCGCACCGCACCGGTACACCGATCGCTTCGGAGACGCTCGTGCGTCTGGCCGAGCACCCGCGGATCGTCGCCAACAAGGACGCCAAGGACAACCTCGGCGCGAGCTCCTGGGTCATGGAACGCACCGACCTGGCCTTCTACTGCGGCACCGACATCCTCAACCTGCCGACGCTGTCGGTCGGCGGTGCCGGCTTCGTCAGCGTCGTCGGCCACATCGTCGGCAGTGACCTCAAGGACATGATCGACGCGTTCGACAGCGGTGAGGTCGCCCAGGCCCTGGCCATCCACCGCCGCCTCACGCCGGTCTACACGGGCATCTTCCGGACGCAGGGCGTCATCACCGTCAAGTCCGTCCTGAACCTGTTCGGACTGCCGTCCGGTCCGGTACGCACCCCGCTGGCCGACGCTTCCTCGGAGCTGCAGGCCCTGCTGCGCGAGGACCTGGCCGCCGCCGGTGTGAAGGGGCCCATCGGCCTCGCTCCGCACCAGGCCGTCCCGGCCAGTGCGGTCAACGTCGAGCGTCTGGCGGAGGGATCGGTATGAGTCACCCGCACCCCGAACTGAGCACGCCCCCGCCCCTGGGCGAGGGCGCCCTGCGGGTCGTGGCACTGGGCGGTCTCGGTGAGATCGGTCGCAACATGACCGTGTTCGAGTACGGCGGCCGCCTGCTGATCGTCGACTGCGGTGTGCTCTTCCCCGAGGAGGAGCAGCCCGGCGTCGATCTCATCCTCCCGGACTTCGACCACATCCGGGACCGTCTCGACGACGTCGAGGCGATCGTGCTCACCCACGGGCACGAGGACCACATCGGCGGTGTGCCGTTCCTGCTGCGTGAGCGCCCCGACATCCCGCTCGTGGGCTCCAAGCTCACCCTGGCGCTCATCACCGCCAAGCTCGGCGAGCACCGCATCAAGCCCGAGACCGTTCTGGTCGAGGAGGGCGAACGCCAGGACTTCGGCCCCTTCGACCTGGAGTTCTTCTCGGTCAACCACTCCATCCCGGACGCGCTGGCCGTGGGCATCCGGACGCCGGGCGGCAGCGTGCTGCACACCGGTGACTTCAAGATGGACCAGCTGCCGCTCGACGGGCGCTTGACCGACCTGGCTGGGTTCGCCCGTTTCGGCGACGAGGGTGTCGACCTGCTGCTGTCGGACTCCACCAACGCCGAGCAGCCCGGCTTCATCGTCAACGAGCGCGACCTCAACGAGGACATCGAGAAGGTCTTCCGCACCGCCGACAAGCGCATCGTGGTGGCCTGTTTCGCCTCGCACGTCCACCGCGTCCAGCAGGTGATCGACGCCGCTTCCCAGCACGGGCGCAAGATCGCCTTCGTGGGCCGATCGATGGTGCGCAACATGAACATCGCACGGGACCTGGGCTACCTCAGCATCCCCGGCGACACCATCATCGACGTCAAACAGCTCGACAAGATGAGACCGGACGAGGCCGTGCTGGTCTGCACCGGGTCGCAGGGCGAGCCCATGTCGGCGCTGAGCCGCATGGCCAACCGCGACCACCAGATCCGCATCGAGGAGGGCGACACCATCCTGCTCGCCTCGTCGCTGATCCCGGGCAACGAGAACTCCGTCAACCGGGTCATCAACGGTCTCACCCGCTGGGGCGCCAACATCGTGCACAAGGGCAACGCCCTGGTGCACGTCTCGGGCCACGCCTCCGCCGGCGAACTGTTGTACGTCCTCAACATGGTGCGCCCGCGCAACTTCATGCCGGTGCACGGGGAGTGGCGCCACATGCGCGCCCACGCCGCGCTCGCCAAGCAGACCGGCGTACCCGACGACCGCATCGTCATCGCCGAGGACGGCGTGGTCGTGGACCTGTACAAGAACCGCGCCAAGATCGTGGGTGCGGTCCAGGCCGGTTACGTCTACGTCGACGGCTCCTCGGTCGGCGACGTCACCGACGCCGCCCTCAAGGACCGCCGCATCCTCGGCGAGGAGGGCTTCATCTCCGTCGTCGTGGCCGTGGACTCCAACACCGGCAAGATCCTGGGTGAACCGGAGGTCCACACACGCGGTGCGGGACTCAAACCCGACGCTTTCGACGACGTCATCGACAAGCTCCAGGACGCGCTGGACAAGGCCGCTGCCGACGGGGTCAACGATCCCCACCAGTTGAGGCAGATCGTGCGGCGCAACGCGGGCCGGTGGGTCAACGAGAACTACCGCCGTCGCCCGATGATCATCCCGGTGCTGGTCGAGGTCTGAACCCTGCTTCCGGATCCGGCCCCGCTCCGGTGGGGCCCGTCCGCCACCGCCCTCGAGCCCTCGGCGGTACGGCTGCCTCCCGGGACGGTCCTCGCTCCGAGGGCCGTCCACACCCCTCCGGAGCCCTGCCGGGGCGCTTCCGAGCACCACTCCGTGGAGCGCCTCTCCACCCTCCTCCGTGAGCCCCGGGGACGGACCCCGGGACGGGCAGGCGCCCACAACGCCCGTCCAGAACGGCCCGCGGCCACCGGCCCGGGCCGTTCGGCGGTTCCGGGGACGACACGCCGTGCCCCTTCCGTGCACCGGGTGGACAGCTTCAGTAGGCTTCCCGCCGTGCCGGGCCGGTGTGTCCGGTCCCCGAACCCGCCGTCCCCTGGAGGTGACCCCTCGATGCCCGCGCGTGCCTCCTCCGGTGGCTCCGCCCGCAAGAAACCCGGCGGGCGTTCTTCGCCCACGAAGAAGCGCATGCCCGAGGGGCCGATCGTCTTCGCCTTCTCCATGTTCGGCCAGTTCCTCGCGGTGCTCTGGAAGGTCATCGCGCACACCGTGGGCGGGGTCGCCCGCGCTGTCGGGCGCGGGGCACGCGACCTCGACCCCGACCTGCGCCGCGACGGCGCCGGCCTGATGCTGCTCGCCTCCGGTGTGCTCATCGCCGCCGCCGTGTGGTGGCAGAGCGAAGGGCCCCTGCTGGAGTACACCCGGCTCGTGATCATGGGCGGGTTCGGCGCTTTCTCACCGATCCTGCCGCTGTTGTTCCTGCCGATCGCCGTCAAACTCATGCGGACCCCCGGCACAGCCAAACCCGGCGACGGAGGCCGCCTGGCGATCGGGTTCGTCGCGATCATGCTGGGGCTGCTCGGGCTCATCCACATCGCCCACGGGGTCCCCCGACCCGCGGAGGGGGCCGAGGCCCTGCAGACCTCCGGCGGGCTCATCGGTTTCATCGCCTCCGGTCCGCTGAGCATGGTCATCACACCCACGCTCACCGCCGTGCTGTTGGTGCTCGTGCTGGTCTTCGGCATCCTCGTGGTGACCTCCACCCCCATCCGGCGCATCCCCGAACGCCTGCAGACCCTCTTCGGTGCCCTGCTGGAACGCGACGGCGGCCCGGACTCGGGCATCGGGATCCTCGGGGCCGACGAGGAGGGACCCGAGCAGCGCAAGCGCAAACCCAGGAGCGGCCCCACGGCTTCGACCGTGGCGGGCGACCACGAACGCCCCTACGACACCCCCGTCCTGCCGCAGAGCCCCGAGCCCGTCGCCCCCGCACTGACCGACGGGCACGAGAAGGCCGAGGGCGAGAACGCCAAGGACGAGAGCAAGGACAAACCCGCCAAGGGCAGACGCAAGAAGACCGGGACCCCGGACCCCACCCCGGCACCGGCCACCGCCGAGCAGCTGTCCATCCCCTCCCGGGTGGTCGAGGGCGACTACGAGCTGCCGGCCCCGCCCATGCTCGAACCCGGTTCGCCCAGCAAGGAGCGCACCAAGGCCAACGACGACATCGTCAGCGCGCTCTCCGGGGTCATGGGCCAGTTCAAGATCGACGCCGACGTCACCGGTTTCACCCGCGGGCCCACCGTCACGCGCTACGAGATCGAGCTCGGCCCGGCGGTCAAGGTCGAGAAGGTCACCGCACTGTCGAAGAACATCTCGCTCGCGGTCAAGAGCGCCGACGTGCGTATCCAGTCGCCCATCCCCGGAAAGTCCGCGATCGGTGTGGAGATCCCCAACACCGACAAGGACATCGTGAGTCTGGGGGACATCCTGCGCTCGTCGGCGGCCACCGCCGACGACCACCCCATGCTCGTGGGCCTGGGTAAGGACGTCGAGGGCGCCAACGTCGTGGCCAACCTGGCCAAGATGCCGCACGTGCTGGTGGCGGGTGCGACCGGCGCCGGTAAGTCGACCTGCATCAACGGGCTCATCACCTCGCTCATGATGCGCTCCACCCCCGACGAGGTACGGATGATCCTGGTCGACCCCAAGCGGGTCGAGCTGACCATGTACGAGGGCATCCCGCACCTGATCACCCCGATCATCACCAGCCCGAAGAAGGCAGCCGAGGCCCTCCAATGGGTCGTCGGTGAGATGGACCGGCGCTACGACGACCTGGCCGCCTCCGGCTACCGCCACATGGACGACTTCAACGCCGCGGTACGCGCGGGCGAGCTCAAGGCCCCGCCCGGCAGCGAACGCGAGTACGAGCCGTACCCCTACCTGCTGGTCATCGTCGACGAGCTCGCCGACCTGATGATGGTCGCCCCCCGCGACGTCGAGGACGCGGTCGTACGCATCACCCAGCTCGCCCGGGCCGCCGGCATCCACCTGGTGCTGGCGACCCAGCGCCCGAGCGTCGACGTCGTCACAGGCCTGATCAAGGCCAACGTGCCCTCCAGACTGGCATTTGCCACCTCCAGCCTCTCCGACAGCCGGGTGATCCTCGACCAGGCCGGCGCGGAGAAACTCGTGGGCAAGGGTGATGCGCTCTTCCTGCCGATGGGCGCGGGAAAACCCATCCGCCTGCAGAACGCCTGGGTGGGTGAGAAGGAGATCCGCAGGGTCGTCGAGCACTGCAAGAAGCAGTCCGAACCCAGTTACCGTGAGGACGTGGCGGCGCCTCAGGGGCCCAAGAAGGAGATCGACGAGGAGATCGGCGACGACCTCGACCTGTTGCTGCAGGCGACGGAGCTGGTGGTGACCACCCAGTTCGGCTCCACCTCCATGCTCCAGCGCAAGCTCCGTGTGGGGTTCGCCAAGGCCGGGCGCCTGATGGACCTCATGGAGAGCCGCGACGTGGTCGGCCCCAGCGAGGGATCCAAGGCCCGCGACGTCCTCGTGCAGCCCGACGACCTGCCACAGGTACTCACGGACATCCGGGGGGGATGACCTGCGCGGACCGACCGCGCTCTCCACGGCCGCCCTTCCAGAAACATCCGATTTGATGCACTCTTGGCCGCTTCATGGGCGTGGTGTCCTGCACCTTTCGGCTCTTGGTAGCAGAGTGGTGCCAGGCAACCACAAAGAGTCGCGGGGAGTGTGCATGGCGACGATCGGACAGAGCCTGTCCGCCGCCCGGATCGCGGCGGGCTACACGGTCGCGGATCTCAGTACCCGGACCCGCATCAGGCCCAAGGTCCTCAACGGGATCGAGGAGGAGGACTTCGTCCCCTGCGGTGGGGACTTCTACGCCCGGGGCCACATCCGCAGCATCTGCCGCTTCCTCGGCCTGGACCCCGAACCGCTCCTGGCCGAGTTCGACCAGGAGCACGCCGGCCACGGAGCGCCGGTCTTCGTACCCCTGCCGCGCCACGTGGCCGGGTCGCCCGCCACCGCCCGGATCGCGGCGGCCGCGCGGGAACAGGCCGAGGAGCTCCCGGAGGAGGGGGACGAGCCCATGGCGGGCCCGCCGCCCCGACGCATCATCGACGACACGGAACCGGACGCCGGAGCCGCCAGGCCCAGCCACTTCGAACGGGACCGGAACCCGTACCGGACCGTTCCGGACCCCCGTTCCAAGAAGAAGAACGGCCCCCGGCGCGAACCGGTGCCCGAACCGAGGGGACGGCACCGCACCCCGGCCCACGCCGGTAAGGGGGCCGGTGCCGAACGGCGGTCACCGCGCCCGGTCGTCACCGGCACCGACGCCCCCGACCGCGGGGGAGAGGCGCTCCGCCGCCACTGGCCCTGGGCCCTGGTCGCCGCCGTCGTCCTGGCCGGTGCCGTCGTCGGGGTCCGCGCCTGGAACGGTGAGGAGACCAACCCGCTGCGTACCGCCCTGGACGTCATGCGCGACGACAACGGCAACGTCGACTCCTCGTCCGGTGCCGGTGAGGCCGAGGACGGGGACCGGACGCACGTCGACCCCGCCGGGGAAGGAACATCCGATCCCCTCGGGGCCGAGCAGCCCTCCGAGCCCGCCGAGGAGGAGGAACCGGCCGAGTTCACCGTCCGGCTGACCGCCGACGAACGTATCTGGGTCCAGGTCACCGGCGAGGGCGGGGACGAGGGTGCCCCGGACGGGAGCACACTCGAGCGCGTGGAGGAGAACGCGGAGGAGAGCGAGGACCTCTTCACCGGTTTTCTGTCCCAGGGCCAGTCGTGGGAGCACACCGGCCAGGAACAGCTGCGCGTATGGGCCGGCAACGCCGGAGCGGTCGCCGTCAGTATCGACGGAGAGGACATCGGTGCCCTCGGCGAGCACGGAGAGGTCAAGGAGGTCGGCATCGAGGCGGACGGATTCGGCGGCTGAAGCGGCCGATCCGCCGTACCGGACACGGGAACAGGGCCCGTATCGCCCACCAGGGCGGTGCGGGCCCCGAGTGAGTGGCGTGTACCACGGCCGCCGTTCGGGAGAGTGACCCGACCACGGTAGTGTGGAGGGCCGCGGGAGGAGGCGACGCAGCCGAGGCCGCGGCCGGGCGAGACCCACGGGACCGCACCACGTGCGCCGCGCCGCCCGCACCACTCACAGCTCTCCCACACGCTTGGAAGCCATGTCATCGCGCCGTACTGTCTCACTCGTGACCCTGGGTTGCGCGCGTAACGAGGTCGACTCCGAGGAGCTCGCCGGCCGCCTGGCCGCCGGCGGCTGGGACCTCGCCGACAGCGACGCACGGGCCGACGTGACCGTGGTCAACACCTGCGGCTTCATCGACGCCGCCAAACAGGACTCCATCCAGGCCCTGCTGGAAGCGGCCGAAGGCGGCGGCAAGGTCGTCGCCGCGGGGTGCATGGCCGAACGCTACGGCTCCGAACTCGCCGAGTCCCTACCCGAAGCACAGGTCATCGGGTTCGACGACTACGCGGCCATCACCGACCGCCTCGACGACGTGGTCGACGGCCGCAACCTGGTCCCGCACGAGCCCCGTGACCGCCGCACCCTTCTGCCCATCAGCCCCGTCGACCGTGACGGCTCCCGAGCGCACGTGCCCGGGCACGCTTCCCCCGAGGAATCACCCGGCGCCGAGGGAAGCGAACTGCCCTACCGCACCAACGTCCCGCGCCGCCGCCTGAGGGGCGGTCCCGTCGCCAACCTCAAGATCGCCTCGGGGTGCGATCGACGGTGCACCTTCTGCGCCATCCCCGCCTTCCGCGGCGCCTACGTCTCACGCCGACCCGAGGAGGTCGTGCGAGAGGCCCGGTGGCTGGCGGGCGAGGGGGTGCGCGAGGTCTTCCTCGTCAGCGAGAACTCCACCTCCTACGGCAAGGACCTGGACGACACGCGCGCCCTGGAGACCCTCCTGCCGGACCTGGCCGCCGTCCAGGGCCTGGACCGCGTCCGGGTGAGCTACCTGCAGCCGGCCGAGATGCGCCCCGGGCTCGTGGAGGCCCTCACCGCAACCCCCGGTGTCGTGCCCTACTTCGACCTGTCCTTCCAACACGCCAGCGGCCCCCTGCTGCACCGCATGCGCCGGTTCGGCGACCGCGAGTGTTTCCTGGAACTGCTGCGCACCGTGCGCGAGCACGCCCCCGAGGCCGGGGCCCGGTCCAACTTCATCGTCGGCTTCCCCGGCGAGACCGAGGAGGAGTTCGAGGAACTCGTCGCGTTCCTGACCGAGGCACGCCTGGACGCGATCGGTGTGTTCGGCTACTCCGACGAGGACGGGACCGAGGCCGCCGGGTACGCCGACAAGGTGCCCCAGGAGGTCGTCGACGCACGTGTGGAGCGTCTGACCGACCTGGCCCAGGAGCTCATGGCCCAACGCGCGGAGGAGCGTGTGGGCAGCGAGGTCACCGTCCTGGTCGAGTCGGTCCTGGAGGACGGCGCCTACGAGGGCCGTGCCGACCACCAGGCACCCGACGTCGACGGCAGAACCATCCTGTACGGGCAGGACCTGGCCGTGGGCGACCTCGTACGCGCCACCGTCCTGCAGTCCGTCGGCGCCGACCTCGTGGCCGAACAGGCCGATGACGCCGAGAACTCCCCCGAGACGGACGGGGGAACCGGAGACAGATGAGCAACAACGATGCTGCGGCCTCGCCCGCTCCCCGAGTGCCGTTGTGGAACATCGCGAACGTGCTCACGGTGAGCCGCCTGATCATGGTGCCGCTCTTCGTGTGGTTCATGTTCCTGGACGGCACGGGATGGCAACTGGCCTCCTTCGCAGTCTTCGTGCTGGCTGCCGTCACCGACCGGATCGACGGTGAGCTGGCCCGACGGCACAACCTCGTCACCGATTTCGGGAAGATCGCCGACCCGATCGCCGACAAGGCCCTCACCGGCGCCGCCCTGGTCGTGCTCTCGATCCAGGGCGACCTGTGGTGGTGGGTGACCGTCGCGATCCTGGCCCGCGAGTGGGGCATCACCGCCCTGCGTTTCGCGGTGATCCGCTACGGAGTCATGCCGGCAAGCCGGGGCGGCAAGCTCAAGACCGTCCTGCAGATCGTCGCGATCAGCATCTACCTGTTCCCGTTGCACCTGTTCCCGTTCACCGCGGCCTTCGTCTGGCTCGCGCATCTGACCATGGGCCTCGCACTGGCCGTGACCCTGTGGAGCGGCGCGGTCTACGTCGTCGACGCCGTGCGTCTGGCCCGGAAGAAGGAGAAGAAGGGGGAGGACCCGGCGTGAGCGAACACGGGGACGCAGAGCCTGTCGGCGCCGCACTGGAGACAGCCGGGGCCGCCCACCGGGGGCTGCTGGCGGCCGGGCTCACGTGCGCCACCGCCGAGTCGTTGACCGGCGGGCTCATCGGCGCCCACCTCACCGCGGTCCCCGGGGCCTCTGCCACCTACCGGGGCGGGTTCGTGACCTACGCGACCGACACAAAGACCGCCCTCCTGGGGGTCCCCGCGGATCTCCTGGAGACCGAGGGCGCCGTGCACCCCGACGTCGCCGTACACATGGCCCGCGGTGCCCGGAATTTGGCCGGGGCCGACCTCGGGGTGGCCGTCACCGGGGTCGCCGGCCCCGAACCCCAGGACGGACAGCCGGTCGGTACCGTTTATGCCGCCGTGGTCGGTACGGGCGGGGGGCCGAAGGTCGAACGGTTCCGTTTCACCGGAGACCGTTCGGGTATCCGTCACCGAACGGTGGAGGGAGCGCTCGCGGCCCTGGTCGCGGCGGTTCGTGACGACGTGGCGGACACCACCCCGAACTGACCCCCGTTCGTGGTTCTCTCCGCCGAACCGAAGGGAACAAAACCACCCCGAGGCGTAGTTCCCCCTCCAGCGAACAGCAGAACGAGAGGTGCCCGAATCGGGCGTGGGACAGGTACGGTGTTGTATATGAAGGTCGCTACCGGTAGGAGGGAGCGCGAATGATGGTCCTGCTTCGTCACCTGCTGGGTGACGTGCTCAGGCGGCTCCGGCAGCGTCAGAGCCGCACCCTCCGTCAGGTCTCGGCCGAAGCTCGTGTATCCCTCGGGTATCTGTCGGAGGTCGAACGGGGACAGAAGGAGGCCTCCTCGGAGTTGCTCTCCTCGATCTGCACCGCTCTCGGTGTCCCGCTCTCCCAGGTACTCAGAGAAGTTTCCGACCAGCTCGCCCTGGCCGAGCTCCAAGAGGCTGCTCTGCTCGGCGATTCCGTTGCCACCGAACCCGTGAACGCCCAGGACCTCGGTATCGACCCGGTACCGGACCGTGTCCCCCAGGTCCCCGACATGGTCGGGGTCTGACACCGGGACCGCACCGTCCGTACCACGTCACCACGACCATGACGAAGGAGCCGTCCACCTCGGGGTGGACGGCTCCTTCGTCGTGTGGCTCATCTGTGGGTGTGGTTGACCCAGGAATCGGGGTCCTCGGCCAGCGAGCGCACCATCGAGGGCAGCTCGTTCGTGGCCAAGTGGTGCAGGGTGACCCCCTCCAGGATGGAGCGTTCGCTGGCCCGCAGAGCGATCCACACCTGCTGCAGGCTACGGGCCGCCCCGTCGTAGTCCACCTCCTCGGGGCGTTCCCCCCGCACGTTGGCGAGAGGACCGTCGACCGCCCTGATGATGTCCGCCAGGGAGATCTCGGCGGGGTCTCGGGCCAGCCAGTAGCCGCCGACGGGCCCGCGTTGACTGCGGACCAGACCGGCGCGACGGAGCTGGGTGAGGATGTTCTCCAGGAATTTTCCGGGGATGTCCTGTGCGCGAGCGAGCTGCTCGGCCGTCACCGGTCCGTCGGGGGAGACGGCGAGTTCTGCGGCCGCGCGGAGCGCGTAGTCGACCCGGGCTGAAAGGCGCATGCTGTGATTATGCCGTGTTCGGAAGGGCGAATGGGGCACTGATCGGTCCGTGCGATACCCGGACCGTCGTCGAGCTGTGAAGCGAGGCGTCCGCCGGACCGAACCGAGCACGGCCGTCGGACGCCTCCAAGGATACTTCTCCTACCGGCTCACGTGGACATGCTCGGATGATCAGATGCCGAGAGGGCCCCGTTGCCGTACCGGCGCGCTCGTGTGCCCCGTGTGCGCGGGGCGCGGCCGTCCGGACCACCGCACGCCCGCATCCCGCACACGGATCAGACACCGGAACGGGCGTTCTGCAACGCGCGCTCGGCGCCCAACAGCTCGGCGGCGCTGCGACTGTTGACGTGCGCGGCACCGTAGGTGCTCACATGCGTACCGAGGTCCGGGAGCCAGACGGGCAGACCCATCTCCACGACGACGGCGTCGGGACGCACGGCGAGCAGGGAGAGCACCAGGTCACGCGTGTCGGGGTAACGGTGCGCGTCCCGTACCACGACGACCAGGCCCCGGCCGGCCGCCCGGGCCGACAGGTCCTCGGCGGCCGTGGCCCCGGGGGTGACCCGGACGGTGTCGGCGAACCACGGGGACAGCCCCCAGGGAACCTCCCCCACGGCCACACCCGCGGGTGCTTCCACCTCGACCACGAACGGGTCGTGCAGGCGCGGGGGTTCCCCGCGCACCCGGGTGGCCCGGCGCGCACCGGACAGCCCCACACCGTCGGGCCCGGGCACGGACGCACGCACAGCCGCGCGGCCCCGCGCCCAGGCGCGCAGGTCCGCGTTGCGCGCCGCAGCCTCCTCCAGGCGTTCACCGCGGAGCCGCCCCTGCCGGACCGCCTCCACGAGCGCGGTGCGCACCGCCCCGACCTGATCGGCGTAGACGAACCGGCCCAGGCACAACAGGTCGCACCCGGCCGCGACCGCCAGCACGCTGGCCTCGGGGATCCCGATACGCTCGCTCACCCCCTGCATCTCCATCGCGTCGCTGACCACGGTGCCCGTGAACCCCAGTTCCTGCCGCAGCACCCGGTTGAGCACATGGTGGTTGAGCGTGGCCGGGCCGGACCCGCCCAACGTCGGCATCTCGATGTGGGCGGTCAGGACCGAACGGACCCCCGCCTCCACAGCCGCACGGAACGGCCGCAGCTCCCGCTCACGCAGCACCTCGGCGTCGGCCTCCACCAGGGGCAGCACGTGGTGGGAGTCCTGCGAGGTCGCGCCGTGGCCGGGGAAGTGTTTGGCGCAGGCCACCACCCCGGCGTCGTGCAGACCCAGGACCGACGCCTTCGCGTGCCGGGCCACGAGCCCCGGGTCGGCACCGAACGAACGGGTGCCGATGACGGGGTTGTCGTCGGCGACGTTGACGTCCACCGACGGGGCCAGATCCGTGTTGAACCCCAGATCGGCCAGGCGCCCGCCCATCTCACGGTGGGTGGCCCGGGTGAGTTCCGTGTCGTCGACCGCGCCCAGGGCCGCGTTGCCCGGGTAGTCGCTGCCGCGCGCCTGGCCGATGCGGGTGACGTCCCCGCCCTCCTCGTCCAGGGAGATCAGCGGGGTGTCGGCGGCTTCCCCCAACTGCGCGTTCAGGGCCCGGACCTGCTCCGGGGACTGCAGGTTGTTGTGGAACAGGCAGACACCGGAGATGCCCTCGGCCAACCCCTCCAGCACCCATCGTGGTGCGTGGTGGGACTCGAAGGGGACCATCAGTACGGCGTTGGCCAGACGAGCCAGGGTGGGATCGAGCGGCATCGCGGACTCCGTTCGGTGATCAGGAGGGTGCCCGGTCGGGCAGACGTGAGCGGGAGGAGGCGGCACGGTCGGGCAGGAGCGGCGCGCGGGCCGCCCCGCCGGGGCGTCAGCCCTTGACCGCGCCCATGGTCAGGCCGGATACCATCCGGCGCTGGACGAGCAGGAAGAAGATCATCACGGGCACGGTCAGCAGGGTGGAGGCGGCCATGACGGAGCCCCACTCGACGGAGACCGCACCGAAGTAGTACTGGAGCGAGATCGGCAACGTGTAGGCCCCGGTGTTGTTCTGCAGGAACGTGAAGGCGACGAGGAACTCGTTCCACGCGGTGATGAAGGCGAAGATGCTCGCAGCCCCCAGTCCGGGCGCGACCAGCGGCATGAGAATGCGCCAGAAGACCGTCCAGCCGTTCGCCCCGTCGATGGCTGCGGCCTCCTCCAGGGACCTGGGTACCGCCGCCACGAAGTTGCGGACCATGAGGATCGTGATGGGCAGCGCCACCGCCACGTAGACGACGAAGACCCCGGAGAGGTTGTTGACCAGCTCCACGTCCAGGGTCCGGCCCAGATGGAAGAAGTTGACGAACAGCGAGATGATCAGCGCCTCGACCGGCACCATCTGGATGACCATGAGCATCAGGACGAAGGCGCCGCGCAGCGAGAACCGGAAACGCGCCACGGCCACCGCCGCCAGCAGCGACACCAGCGCGGCCACGGTCACCGATCCCACGGTCACGACGAGGCTGTTGGTGAGGAAGGACCAGAACGAGGTGCCCGGGATCAGTACCCCCGACAGGACCCGTTCGAAGTGCTCCAGGGTGAGCTCGCCGGGGAACAGCGTCGGTTCCCGGGTGAAGATCTCCCCCGTGGGACGCAGGGCCGTGGCCAGCACCCAGTACACGGGAAAGACCGCGAAGAGCAGCACAGCCAGTGCGGCCGCGTACATCCCCGTGCGCCCGAGGATCCGGCGGACCCGGTAACGGTCGTTCATCAGGCCTCCTCCTGCCGGATCATCACACGCAGGTAGTACGCGCTGATGGCGAGTACCAGAACGGTCATGATCACTGCGATCGCCGAACCCATCCCGTAGTCGGGCGGGGTCGAGGCGAAACCGAGCTGGTAGATGTAGGTCGGGATCAGGGCCACGTCCCGGTTGGAGACGCCGCCGGCAAGGATGAACAGCTGGGTGAAGATCCGGAAGTCCCAGATGATCTGCAGGACCAGCAGCAGGGCGAACAGCGGCCGCAGCATCGGGAAGGTGACGTTCCAGAAGCTCTTCCACGCGCCGGCCCCGTCGATACGGACGGCCTCGTACAGGTCGCCGGGGATCGACTTGAGCCCGGCCAGGATGCTGATCGCCACGAAGGGGAACGACTGCCAGACCACCGTCACCACCAGGATGGGAAACAGGGTGCTTGGTGAGTTGAACCAGTTGAAGTCCTGCCAGCCCCCTCCCACGAGCCAGTCCGGTAGCGCACCCAGTACGGCGTTGACCAACCCGTAGCGGGTGTCGAACAGCCACCGGTGGACGATGGCGGCGCTGATGACCGGGGTGGCCCAGGCCAGCATCAGCCCCAGTCCCAGCACGGTCGAGGCCCAGTTCGGGAGCTTGTGCATGAGGAGGCCCACCAGGGTCCCCAGCAGCATCGTCAGGGCCACCATGGCCAGACAGACCACGACGGTGTTCCGGAAGATGCCCCAGAACCGCTCGTCGGTCAGCACCTGCAGGTAGTGGGCGAAGGAGTTCCACTCGGCCTCCCGGCCCTGGAGCTGCTGCAGACCGTAGCTGTGCAGCGACATCCAGAGCATCTGGACGATCGGCCACAGCAGCACCAGCGCCAGGATCGTCAGGGCCGGCAGGATCAGCAGGTAGGGGGTCAGTCGTCGGCGCCTGTACGCCGTGAGCCGGGCCGCAGCGCGGCTCTGCTCCTGGGGAGGGTCGGGGACCACGGTGGGGGGTCCCTCCACTTGTGTCATGGGCGATCTCACCTGGCGTCGTTCGGGGACGGCCGGTCGGCGGCCGTCCCGTCGGGGGTGCAGCGCGGGGCGGTCTCGTGCCTACTCGTCCGTGGGGCGGTTGAGCGCCTCGGTGAGCTCCTCGTCGAGTTCGGGCAGCACGTCGTCGGGGTCCTCGCCCTCGGCCAGGCGCTCGACGGCGTTCTGGACCGTGGCCAGCTCCCACTGGACGTGGCCCCAGTTGGGGGTGTCGGGGAACAGGCGCAGATCACCCGTAGCCTGGGTGGCGGCACCGGCCTGTACCGGGTCCTCCTGGAAGGTGTCGCTCGCCAGCACGTCCTCGAACGTGGGGAACATCGACGCGATCTCGTTGTAGGGGATCGCGTTCTCCTTGCTGTTGAGCGTGGTGATGTAGTCGAAGGCGGCCTCGGGGTGCTCGGAGGTGCCCCACACCGCCAGGTCCGAGCCGCCGCCGAAGGCCGGGGCCATGCCGTCCACCCCGGGGATGGGTGCGGTGGCCCAGTGCTCGGAGTGCTCGTCGTTGATCTCGGCGATCTGGTCCTCGGCCCAGGGGCCGTCGATGAACATGCCGACCTCGCGGTTGGCGAAGTCGGCATGGCCGCACTCGACCTCGTCGATGCCCACACAAGCGCTGGGGGAATGGCCGTCGGAGATCAGGCTCGCGTAGAACTCCAGGCCCTCGGCGGTCTCGGGGGTGTCGAGCCGGCCCTCCCACTCGCCGCCCTCCTCGACGGCGAACTCGCCCCCGGCGGCCCACACGAAGCTGCCGATGCCGTTGACGAAGTCGGTGGGTGCGGCCATGCCCGGGATGCCGTACTCCTCCTCCAGGGCCTCGGCGACCTCGATGAGTTCGTCCCAGGTCTCGGGAGGCTCGTGGCCGATCTCCTCCAGTTGGTCGGTGTTGTACCAGAGGGCGCGTACGCCGCTGTACCACGGCACCGAGTACTGGGCCTGGTCGAAGGTGCCGTTGGCGTAGGCGGCGTCCAGGAGGTCGTCGCGGTGCTCCCACTCCTGGGCCAGATCGGCGACGTCGTAGAGGGCGCCGGCATCGGCCCAGGTCGCGACCTGGTCGTTGCCGATCTCGACCACGTCGGGGCCGCCGCTGACCATGGCGGTCTGGAAGCGCTGGGAGAACTCACCCCACGGGATCCACTGGATCTCGACGTCGGTGTCGGGGTAGAGCTCCTGGTACTGCTGGGTGACGTCGTCCATGAACGCGTTCTGGTCCTCACTGGCGTCGCCCATGCGCCACACGGTGAGGGTGTCGGGGACCTCTCCGGAACCCGCACCGTCGTCGGACCCTCCGCCGCAGGCCGCGGCCAACAGCACCACGGCTCCTGCCGCTGCGAACCCGGTGAGTCTCATGTGTACCTCTTTTCCCTTCACCCGGCCGACTGGGGTGGGCCGACCGTGCACGAACCGACCTGGGACCATGGAGGCAGGTCCGGGGAGGGCTCGACGTCCGTATGGGGTGTGTGCTGGGATTGCACGTTGTCCGCCCCGCCGGTGGGACCGGAAGGGCCCGAACGGCCGCAGTTGCGGGAGAAGCGCCGTGCGGACCTGCCGGGACGTGACCTCCTGTGAGGTTGTGAGTTAAATTAACAGGAAACTTTCCTAATAAAAACAGGGTGAGGTATCACGGTTATGTCTCAACGTCCGGGGACCCCCAGGCTGCTCCGCCAGCTCAACGACCGAGCGGCGCTGGAGCTGCTCCTGACGGAGGGTCCGCTGACCCGGACCCAACTGGGCACCCGCACCGGCCTGTCCAAGGTGACCGCCTCCCAACTCCTCTCCCGCCTGGAGGAGCGCGACCTCGTCCAGGTCGTGGGCAGCCGAGCGGGCGGACGCGGACCCAACGCCGCCCTGTACGCAGTGGTGCCCGAGAGCGCCTACGTCGCCGCCCTCGACGTCAGCGCCCAGCGGGTCACCGCCACCATCGCCGACATCACCGGCGAGGTCGTGGCCGATGTGAGCGTCGACCCCACCGCCTCCGAGGACCCGGTCTCCCTCGTGCACACAGCCGTACGCCGCCTCGTCGGGACCGCCGGTGTACCCCTCGACAGGCTCCGCGCCTGCGTCATCGGCACACCCGGCGTCGTCGACCCGCGTACCGGGGACATCCGCTTCTCCTTCGACCTCATGGCCTGGCACGAAGGGGTCCTGGAAGCCCTACGCGCCGAACTGGAACGTTCGATCGTGATCGAGAACGACGTCAACCTCGCAGCCATGGCCGAACACGCCGAGGGAGCCGCCGCAGGAGAAACCGAGTTCGTCCTCATCTGGCTCAGTGCCGCCGGCGGCGTCGGCATGTCCACCATGATCGACGGACGTATCCACCGCGGACGTTCCGGCGGCGCGGGCGAGATCGGCTACCTGCCCGTGCCCGGTGCACCGCTGCCCACCGACGTCGGCCTCTCGGGCGGCTACGAATCCCTGAGGAACGACGGCGACCGCGAACTCCCGCACGGGTTCCAGGCCCTGGTCAAGGCCGGGCAGGTCGTCAAACTGGCAGCCGAGCACGGCATCACCGGCGAGGACGTCACCGACGTGGTGCGCTCGGCATCCGAGGCCGAGACCCCCGAGGCCGACGCGTTCCTCGAAGCCTTCGCCGAGCGCCTCGCCCGCGGGATCGCCGCCGTCAGTGTCGTTCTGGACCCCGGGCTCGTGGTCCTGGGCGGCGACGTGGCCCGAGCCGGCGGACACAGGCTCGCCGAACGCGTCCGGTCCGCGACCGCACGCATAGCACCGAACGGGACCGAGGTCGAACTCGGCGGGGTCGAAGGCAGCCCCGTGGTGCGCGGTGCCCTGCTGCACGCCCTCGAACGGGCCCGGGACGAAGTCTTCTCCTCCACCGTCTAGGGCCGACCAGACATGTTGTTCGGCGAGGGGACAGGTGTTCTGGTGTGCCTGGGGTGGGGGCGAACGTTTCTTGGTG
>NZ_ANAY01000054.1 GCF_000340965.1 Nocardiopsis kunsanensis DSM 44524 | reverse complement strand
CGGGTGTGCGGGTGTGCGGGTGTGCGGGTGTGCGGGTGTGCGGGTGTGCGGGTGTGCGGATGGTTGTGGGTAGTGGGGTTTCTTGTGGTGCCGGGGGTGGGTGTTCGTCGGGGTCGGGATTTTAGCCCGGCCGGGTCTGCGCGCAACCCACTCGGCGCCACCCCCACACCTACTTCTTTGCGCTGATGGTGGCAGTGTTCTGCGGGGTTGTTCACGGCGCCTCGGGGTGTGCGCTGCGACCCTTTGCGCCGGGCTTTCCCGACCCTTGTCGACGAACCCCTCCCACCCCCGGCGCCCTGGCAGCAGAAGAAATGGTGGGCGCTTTCC
>NZ_ANAY01000053.1 GCF_000340965.1 Nocardiopsis kunsanensis DSM 44524 | reverse complement strand
GACAACCACGGCTCCCACTCCCCCACACCAGGAACCACCACCGAACCGTAATCATTGCGGACCACGTAGGGCCGTTCGACACCGACCGAGTTCTCGGGCCCGGGGAACTCGGCCGCGGTGGTCTCCGGAGTCGTCATGGTCTCTCCCCCGTCGTGTCGGTGGCCACGGGCGCGCCCAACGGGGCGGGTTCGCCCTCCAGGAGGGTGCTGGGCCGCCAGCCGGACCACTGTCGTGCATGGTTGCGCAGGAAGTAGGACATGTCTTCGGACCAGGTGTGGCCCGCGCCGGTACGGCGCAGCACGTACCCCAGACCGTGGGTGCGGTGGATACGGCCCCCGCCCCGGGCCACGGCGAGCAGGAGTTGGGTGTCGATGGCGCGCGGCAGCGGGCGGAACCCTCCGGTCTCCTCCAGCACCACCCGGTCGACGAGGACCGTGCCGCCGGCGATGAACCGGGTGGCGGTCTCCGACTCGCGGCTGCGCCACACGGTCAGGTCGATCTCTTGGAGGAAGACGAAGTCCTGCCCGGCGCCCACGAGTTCGGCCC
This sequence comes from Nocardiopsis kunsanensis DSM 44524, assembly GCF_000340965.1. Lineage (GTDB taxonomy): Bacteria > Actinomycetota > Actinomycetes > Streptosporangiales > Streptosporangiaceae > Nocardiopsis > Nocardiopsis kunsanensis. The sequence goes on along the minus strand of NZ_ANAY01000053.1, from coordinate 22,529 downwards.
CCGAGTAACGGCGGGCGAGCAGCAGGTCGGCGAGGTGGTCGGGCCCGTACCAGTCGTCATCGTCCCATTTGGCGATCAGGGAGCCGCCGGCGCGGGCCACGGCGTCGTTGAGCACGGAGCCGAAGACCTGCTCCTGGTCGGCCTCGTGAACGGTCAGCGGTATCCCGGTGGCGTCGAAGCGGCCGAGGGCGGAGGCCACTTCGGGGCGGTCGGCGCCGAACCCGTGCAGGGCCAGGACGACCTCGACCCCGACACCCCGCTGGCGGGCGATCTGTGCGAGGGCGAAACCCACCATCTCGGGCCTTCGGGTGCACAGGACCACGGAGACGGTCGGTTCGGGCGGTGCCGGGATCCCGGCACGGCGTGCCAGGTCCCTCCACCGGGAGCGCGTACCGTGCAGTTCCAGGGCGGCCCGGCGCAGGCGCACGCTGTGTTCCTCACGGCGCAGACGGTCGGCGAGGTCGTCCTCGTCGGCGCCGGTGAGCAGGACGGCCAGCCGGCTGCCGAGCCCGACGGCCCAGGTGGGTACGGTGCCGCTGAGCAGGGGAACGCCCCCGGCCGCCAAGGAGGCCACGGCACGGACCGCTGCGGTGGGTCCGGTGTGCCCGGACCAGTCCACCCGCACCCCGCGCAAGTGGCGCAGACGGCTGAGGTCGACGTCGGTGACGGTGCCATCGGCGGCGACGGTGACCAGTACCTTCCGGCCCTGGCGTACCACGGCACGGTCGCCGTGCACGGTCAGATCGCCCAGTTGCCCCTTCTCCGCCTTGGTGAACCCGGTGGGGTTGACGGTGAGCTCGTCGATCGGCGCGACCGTGTGCACCAGGCCGTCCTCGTCGGCCGCTGAACGGGTGCGCACCTGGGCGCGGGCGCGGGTGGGGGCGTGCGAGCCCACCAGACCCGCCCAGGAGTCGGCGTCGGTGGGTTCGGTCTCCAGGGCGGGTACGTCGGCGTCGGTCCAGTCGGGACGCGGGTCCTGGCCCACCCGCAGAGCGAGGTCGGCCTGGGGTGTGACCCGCCGCAGGGGGACCGGACCGGCCTCGGTGACCCCTTGCACGCCGGTGTCGCCGGGCCGCCAGAGCGCCCCCTCGGTGCCGTGGAGGGCGGCCAGCGGGGTGACGGCTGCGCCGCGCCTGCGACCGCGCATGCCGTGCACGACGGTGTCGAGGACCTGATCGGGTCGGGTCGCGTGGGGGAAGAAGAGCTCGCACACCCAGCCGTCGCGGTCCACGCGCCGCACCCGCACCTCGTGCAGGTCGCGCCACTGCCCCAGCCCGGGGGCGGAGGGCAGGGGAGGTTCCTGGTGGCCGGGTGTGGCCAGGATCGAGACGAGGACGTGTGCGGCTCTGGGCAGATGGACGGCCGTGGTCAGGGCACGGTGCAGGTCGGTGGGGGTGGCCGCGACGACGGCCACCAGTCCGGCCTCGGGGTCCTCCCCCTCGGTCACGGGTGTGCCCATGGGATGGGTGTCGAGGTCGACGATCCGGTCGCCGCGGCGGGTCCGGAGCCGGGTCAGAGGGCTGCGGGCGCCCTCACCGGTGTGGCCCAGCACCGCCGGTTCGTCGCCTCGGGCGCGCAGGGCGCCTCGCAGGACTGTGCTGATCATCTGCTGCTCTCGTGGGGTCGACGGTGACGGGTGACCGGTTCAGGCCCCTTTGCGGGAGAAGACGTGGGCGCCCTTCTCCGCGGGCTCCTCGGCCCGTCGGAGTTCGGGGTACTCCTCGAGCCAGCGTTCACCCAGGGCCCGCTCGTCCTTGCGGTTGGTGTCGTCCAGGACGATGACGGCGTCGTCGGCCAAGTTGGGCCAGAAGGTGGGCAGGGCCTGGTAGCGGGCCTGGCGGCCGGTCGACTCCGGGGGCCCGTCCACGAGCAGGAGTCCGATACCGTCCAGGTCGCTGAGGGCAGAGGTGTCGTACCAGCGGTCGGCGGTGGTGAACTCCTCCCCGTCCGAGCCGGTCAGGGAGCTCGGGTCGATCTCGACCAAGGGCGCCAGGCGCACCTCGACGACATCGTCCAACCCGTGTTCGGCGACCATGGCACGGGTCTGTTCGGCGTAGTGGACCTCGTGTTCGATCGCCACGACCCGGCCGCGGCCCTGCCGGCGCAGCGCGTAACCCATCCAGATGCTGGAAGCACCGCTGCCGCACTCGACGACGAGTCCGGGCTGCAGGCGGTCGATGTGGCGCACGACCAGACGCATGAGGTCGGGCGAGGCCGCCCACCCGCGCAGCGACGGCATGAACGCGGGGACGTCCAGGTGTTCGCGCAGCTCGGTCCAGGCCACGTGCTGCTCGAAGTTGTCGCGGTCCTGGGCGACCAGGTCCTGTCGGATCTGGCAGCGTTGCCGGGGCAGGGCCTGGCCCTCGAGGCGGCCGACGGTGGCACGGACCTCGCTGAGGGCCTCGGTGGCCTCGGCGATCTCCAGGCGTTCGGCCGCGACCGTCTCGGTGACGACCCGGGTGTGGGTGCGCACCTCCACGGACAGGGTGTGGACGGCACGGCGAACGAGCAGCAGGCCCGCGGCCAGACCGCACACGGCCCCGCCCAGGAGCACGAGTCCGCTCAGGACCAGTGCCTGGGGCCAGGGCAGGAGGCCGAGGGCGGCCAGTGCCGGGGGGATCAGGACCGTGACCGCACCCACCGACGCCGCGGTGAGGAGGAACGGGAGAAGACGACGACGCAGGGAGCGCATGAGTGGTGACCTCCACATGTTTTCGGTCCGATGTTAACTATCCCGACAATGCACAGAAGGCACGAACAGTCCATTTCAAAAGGAATCCTGCGTAATTCTCCCTCCGTTCACTTCCCCCTCGCTTTTCTCTCTTTCCGGGTCGACCGAGAATTCTCCGAACACGACCGGATCACCGTTCGACGGTCTCCTCCATGGCAGGGTCGGCCACGGGCGCGAGTGTTCCGGTGAACGTGGCTGTCATGTGCGCGTGGCCCCAGAACACGAGCACGTTTCCCGCGACCTCGCCGCAGTTCCCACCGGGGCGCACGTACTCGGTGAAGTCGAGGGGGACGACGTTTCCGGGCGGTTCGGGGGAGAGCGCGGAATCGCTGTCGCCCTGAGAGCGCAGCGCGGGCCCGGTGCGTTTCTCGACGGGACGGGGATCGAGACGTTCGGCCCCTGGTATCCGCTACGGGTGAAGGCGACCGGACGCCGGTCCCGTTCCTGAGCGGCGGCGCGCACCGCCGGACACCAGTGGCCCGCGCGCGAGGCACCGACCAGCGCGAGGGTGCGTTCGGCGTCCCCGGACCCCTCGTCGCAGGCGGTGAGCGGGGTGGAACCGGAGCCGCTCCCCCGACGCCCGGCGGGCAGGCCCGGGGTGGTGACCGAACGAAGCCCGGGAGACACGGACATGGGCACCTCTCCGCGTGGTCGACAGAGGCACAAGCAATAAACACGCTAAGGCAAACCCCGTACACGCTCAGTGATAAGCGTATTTCGGGAGATTCCCCGTGTTCGGCGCAGACCTCACCAGCCGGTGGCCTCCAGCAGGGCCTCCTCCATCATCGGTACGAGCGTGCGCGCATAGGTGGCCGTCATGTGCGAGTGGTCCCAGAACACGAGCACGTTGCCGACCACCGCGTCACAGTTCCCACCGGGGCACACGTACTCGGTCAGGTCGAAGGTGGTCACGTGCCCGGGCAGGTCACGGTCCTGGGCGGGGTCGATGCCGGCATGGCTGTAGGCGGCCGGGGAGGTGCACTCCCCCGCGGGTCCGCGCTCGACGCACTCGGCGCTCCGGTAGTCGCGGCGCGGCAGGTCACGGACCCCGATGACCTCGACATCGAGGGTTCCCAGCTCCTCCCAACGCTCCACGAACCCGTCCGGCAGTCGTTCACCGCTGGGGTTGGCCGTGGTGGAGGAGGTCAGGACCGCGTCGGGGCGCAGGTCGGCGAGGATCTCCATCGCCTCGGCGTTCCACTCCTCGCACTCGGTGAAGACCTCCCCCTCGCGCATCGGGGTGTCCGTGCTGAACTGGCAGCCGCTCTTGGTGAAGGAGACCAGCCGCCACCCGTGTTCCTCGGCCACCTCCTGCACGGCCGGATACCAGTGGGCCACCCTGGAGGCGCCCACCAGCGCCAGGGTGTGCTCGGCGTCCTCGGCCCCCTCGTCGCAGACCACCACCTCGCTCTCCTCCAGGTTGACGTGGCACCCCTGGTCGTGGTGGTCGGACAGGTCGTCCTCGGCCACGACCGGGTCGGGCCGCACGGGCACGTCCTGCTCGGTCGGTGCACCGTCCCGGGCCGGGACCGCCTCCCCCTCGGCACGGGCGATGCTGAGCGCGCCCGGGTAGTTCGCTTCCTCGGTGGCAAGCTCCGTCCGGTGCTGGTACTCACGCACGATCTGGTCCGACCACACCAGGGAAGCGGCCACGAGCGGCACCAGGAAGGAGGCGGCCAGGACCAGGGAGCGGGCAGGGGTGCGGCGGTCCCGGAGCATCCGGGTCACACCGCCGTCCACGACCCGGTGCGAGAGCCAGGCCAGCACGAAGGAGACGGCCACGACCGCAGCACCGCCGTGGAGACCGGCGACCGTACGTTCGGTGGTGTGCAGGTGGATCACCAGGACCGGCCAGTGCCACAGGTAGAGGCCGTAGGACAGCCCGCCCAACCAGGTCAGCGGACGCCAGGTCAGCAACCGGTCGGCGGCCAGGCGGTGCCCGGTCGTACCGGCGACGACCACCAGCACCGCGGCACCGGCCGGCCACAGGGCGATCCACCCTGGGAACATCGTCGAGACCGGCACCAGCGCCCCGCACAGCACCAGCCCGGCCAGACCGGCCCATCCCAGGAACAGACGCAGCCGGACGGGCAGGCCGATCCGGTGCACCACCAGAGCCAGGGCCGCGCCCAGGGCCGGTTCCCACAGACGGGCTCCGGTGTCGAAGTAGGCCCAGGCCTGGTCGGAACCGGTGATCCACACCGAGTAGGCGAACGACACCGTGAACACGGCCGCCACGGCCGTCAGGGCGGCGCGCCGCACAGTGGTGCCCAGACGTGCGGCGACCAGCGCTGCCGAGGCCAGCAGCAGGGGCCAGAGCAGATAGAACTGGCCCTGGACCGACAGGGACCAGAAGTGCTGGACCGGGCTCAGGGCCTCCTCGCGCGCCAGGTAGTCCACGGCCTTCTGTGCCAGTACCCAGTTCTCGTGGTACAGCGCCGCCGCCCGCACCTCCTCCAGCACCCCCGGCCGGCGTGAGGGCGGCAGGAACAGGTACGTGGCCGCCAGGGTCCCCGCGAGCGCCACCGCTGCGGCCGGAACCAGCCGCCGGGCCAGGCGCGACCAGAACGCGGTGAAGGAGATCCGTCCGTCCCGTTCCAGGGAGCGCAGCAACGACCCGGTGACGAGGAAGCCGGTGAGCAGCAGGAACACGTCCACGCCGCCGGAGACCCGGCCGAACCAGACGTGGTAGGCGATCACGAGCAGGACGGCGACCGCACGCAGTCCCTCGATCTCGGGTCTGTGCCGCGGACCGGCTTCCGGTGCAACGGACATGGGTGGGAACGACCTCACGGGGTAGGGGGATGACGTCTACGGAGCGCCGGTGCACGGCTTCAACGGTGCATCGTGCCCGGTCACGGTGTTGCGGTGGTGAACCGGTGGGGAACGCGCGGCCAACGCCGGCGATCGCACCGGGGGATGCCCCGTAGTCGCCCAGAACCCGGATTATTCCCGGGACCGGGTGTCGACAGCCTGGGATCGGGCCCCGGCCTGCTCGGCTGATAGCTTGCTCCGTAGCGATCCCATCGCTGGTGAACGAATCGCGTCTTTGGAAAGGTGCGTCAGAGATGTCTGCGCCGTACGAGCTTCCTGAGCTGCCCTACGACTACGCTTCCCTGGAGCCCTGGATCTCCGGGCAGATCATGGAACTGCACCACGACAAGCACCACGCAACGTACGTGGCCGGTGCCAACACCGCTCTCGAGAAGATGGCGGAAGCGCGCGATTCCGGCGACCTCGGGACCGTGCCGATGCTCGAGAAGAACCTTGCGTTCAACCTGGGTGGCCACGTCAACCACTCGATCTTCTGGAAGAACCTCTCCCCCGAGGGCGGCGACAAGCCCGAGGGCGAGCTGGGTGCGGCCATCGACGACCAGTTCGGGTCCTTCGACGCCTTCCGCTCGCACTTCAACGCCGCTGCCACCACCATCCAGGGTTCCGGCTGGGCCATCCTGGCCTGGGACGCCCTGGGCAAGCGTCTGGTCATCGAGCAGCTCTACGACCAGCAGAGCAACGCTGCCCTCAGCAGCCAGCCGCTGCTGATGCTGGACATGTGGGAGCACGCCTTCTACCTCCAGTACAAGAACGTCAAGGCCGACTACGTCAAGGCGTTCTGGAACGTCGTCAACTGGGCCGACGTCCAGCAGCGTTTCGCCGACGCCCGCAAGGTCGAGATCGCCTAGAGGTCTCGTGTCCGGAGGCCTCGGCCCCGCCCCGGCCGCGGCCGGGTAGTACGGAGGAGGGCGGCACCCGCACGGCGGGTGCCGCCCTCCCTCATGTGCGGGCACGGGGCCGTCCGTCTGCCCGGCCCGTCCGGCAGCCTTGTGAAGTGGAACGAGGTTCCGGCTGGATTTTTGTGGATTTCAACGGTGTCCCAGGCGGCCCCCGACCGGCAGAGTCGAAGTACCTCCCTGGCAAGTGGAGAGGGCGCGTGGGTCCCAGCGGGATTGGCCGCCGCTGGGGCCCGCCCCACCGGACCGCGAGCGAAGGGCGCTGCGTGGGGAGGAGCGGACAACGCCCCACCGCAGTGGGAGCAACGGCGCCCCTCCGGTCAACAGCGTCCCTGGCCTCCGGGACCGAACGCCACCCGGCACCGGCACCTGGTGGCCCTGTGACCGTGGTGTTCTCGACACGATCGGGACGAACCGCCGAGGGTAGTCTGAGCCGAGAGCATCAACCGTCCAGGACCGGGAGACGATAGCGGCCGTGTCAACGCGTGGTGACGACCCGTCGGACTTCGACGAGCCCGAACACGGCCCCGGGGCCGGGGAGCGCGGCCGGGACGAGCAACCGGACGACGGCACGGGCGGAGCACCGGCGCACGGGAACAGCGGGGCGGAACAGAACTCCGAGGACAGCAGCGCGGAGCAGACCTCCGAGGGCAGCGGGGCCACAGCGGTCTCCCGCCCCTCCCGGAAACGTCCGCGCACCCGGCGCGCGCGTATCGCCCTGTACTCCGCAGCGGCCCTGGTCCTGCTCCTGGTGGTCACGATGGCCGTCCCCGCCACCCGCGACGGCGTGACCGATCTCTGGTGCGACCTCACCGGAGGCGTGTGCCCCGGCGACCCGCCTCCCCTCACCGAGGAGGAGCAGCAGGAAGAACTGGACTGGCGCGTGCGCGTGGAGCCCGAAGAAGCGGCCCTGTGGGGCAACTACGTGGCACTGGGCGATTCCTACTCCTCCGGTGACGGCGCCGGCGACTACGACCCCTCGACCGCCGAGCCCGGCGGATGCTGGCGCTCGGAGAACGCTTACCCGCGGCTCATCTCCGAGGAGTACGAGTTCTCCGGCACGCTCGCCTTCTTCGCGTGCTCCTCGCACAAGGGCGAGGACATGCTCAGCCGGCTCGGCACACCCGAGTCGCAGATCGAACGGGTCACCGACCACACCTCGCTGGTGACGATCGGCATCGGCGGCAACGACCTCGGTTTCATCCCCGTGCTGCGCACCTGCATGGTGCGGATGCCGATCCTGGACAACACCGCGTGTGTGGACCAGGAGGAGGAGATCTCCGACCGGATGGAGCAGTTCGAGGAGACCCTCACCCAGGTCCTGGAGGAGATCCACGACCGTGCGCCCGACGCCCGCATCCTGGTGGTGGGGTATCCGCGCCTGTTCCCCGAGGAGCCCACGGGGATGTACTACACGTTGAGCGTCAACGACCAGGAGTGGTTGAACACGGTCGCGCGGCGGTTCAACGAGACGATCCGCGACACCGTCTACCGCGTGGACGGCGACGTCTACGGCGAGCGCGACGTCGGCAGCGCCGAGTACGTCAACGTGTTCAGTTCGTTGAACGGGTACGAGGTCAGTGCGGACGAGGCCTGGCTCAACGGCATCGTCCTGGGCGAGCTCGGCGAGGGACTGGAGGTGGACCGCGCGAGCTTCCACCCCACCGCCGAGGGGCAGATGTCGATGGCCGAACGTGTGCGGAGCCAGATCGAGGAGGGGCCCGAACGGACCCTCTACGTCACACGCGAGACCCTGGAACAGGTCGACCAGGAGATCTTGAGGTCCGAACTCGGCGGCCCCCTGGACCCGGTAGGGCCCGAGGAGGAGGTCGCCGACGGAGGGGAGGCCGAGGAGGCCGGGACCTCCTGACCCGGGGGCGGCCCCGTTCCGCACCCGGGGCGTGCACGCGCGAGGCGGCGCGGGCGCTCGGCCCGGAGGCCGCCCCGCACGTGAACGGTGGGGCGTGCGGGTCCGGCTCAGGGCCCCGTCAACGGCGCAGGCCCGTGAGGACCTCCTCGAAACGGTCCAGGCCCCAGTTGAGGTCCGCCTCCGAGATCACCAGCGGCGGCGACATCCGGATCGTGGAACCGTGGGTGTCCTTGACCAGCACCCCGTGCTCGGCCAGGCGCCGGCACAGCTCCTTCCCGTCCGCGAGGTCGGGGTCGACGTCGACGCCGGCCCACAGGCCGATGCTGCGCGCGGAGACGACCCCGTTGCCGACGAGTCCCTTCAGGCGCTGTTCGAGCACCTCGCCCAGGCGCTGGGCGTTGTCGAGGTAGGGGCCCTCGGTGAGCATGCGCACGACCGTGCTTCCCACGGCTCCCGCGAGCGGGTTCCCGCCGAAGGTGCTGCCGTGCTGGCCGGGCTGGATCACACCGAGCACGTCCTCGTCGGCCACCATCGCCGAGACCGGGAGGATGCCGCCGCCCAGGGCCTTGCCGAACAGGTAGGCGTCGGGGACCACGTCGAAGTGCTCGCAGGCCCGGATCGTGCCGGTGCGCCCGAGGCCGGCCTGCACCTCGTCGGCGATGAACAACATCCGGTTGGCGTCGCAGAGCTCCCGTACCCGCGGCAGGTAGTCCGGGGGTGGGACGATGACCCCGGCCTCGCCCTGGATCGGTTCGATGAGCACCGCGGCGGTGGTGTGGTCGATCGCCGCCTCGAGCGCGGCCGCGTCCCCGTAGGGCACGGACCGGAAACCGGGGGTGTAGGGGCCGAAGCCGGTGCGGGCCTCGGGGTCGGAGGAGAAGGAGACGACGGTGGTGGTGCGGCCGTGGAAGTTGTCGCCGGCCACGACGATGGTGGCCTGGTCCTCGGGCACGCCCTTGACCTCGTAGGCCCACTTGCGGGCGACCTTGATACCGGTCTCGACCGCCTCGGCCCCGGTGTTCATCGGCAGGACCTTCTCTTTGCCCACCATGTCGGCCAGGGCGGCGGCCCACGGGGCGAACTGGTCGTTGTGGAAGGCCCTGCTGGTCAGGGTCACGCGGTCGAGCTGACGGTGGGCGGCCGCGAGCAGGTCCGGGTTGTGGTGGCCGAAGTTCATCGCGGAGTACCCGGCGAGGCAGTCCAGGTACCGGCGTCCTTCCACGTCGGTCACCCAGGCGCCGCGGCCTTCGGCGGCGACCACGGGAAGGGGGGCGTAGTTGTGGGCGGACCGCTCCTTCGCGAGGGCGATGTGGTCCGCGCTGGAGAGTGAGGGGGCACCGGGGTCACCGGCGGGGTCGTTCTGTCCCAGGTTCTGGGTCGTGCTCATCGAGTAGCTCCGATCACCATTGATCGATGTCTCGCACTTGATACCCACCGGCGGGCGGGGTAGCGCCCTCCGGCAGAAGGTCTCCAAAAGTTGAGCAGATGATCCGCTGAGCCCACAAGGGGTGGGACAACTCACAGGTCCGCCGGGCGGGCCGAAACACCCGCGGCACGTTCGTGGTACACCTCCGAGCAGGGCCGACCCGCCTGCTCCGGCCAGGCTGTGACCTGTACTCCCAGCTCAGGTGACGCGCACCATGCTCCTGCCGGGTATCGGCCGAACACCCGAGGGGTACGGTCACGGCAGAGTCCTGCGCCGCCGCGAGCTCCCCACGCCGGGGACGGCGCTCCACCGTTGTCTGGGAGGTCCTGCGTGCCCCCTTCCGCGTACCCGGACGCACCCTTCTCCCTCGCCCGGTTGTTCGAGGCCGTCACCGAAACAGTCCCCGACCGTGTCGCCGTGGTCTCCGGCCCGCGCCGCCTGACCTACCGGGGCCTGAACGCGCGCTCGACCCGGGTGGCCCGCCACCTGGCGGGCACGGGTGTGCGGCCGGGCGAACACGTGGCGCTGCTCGCCCGCAACCGCGCCGAGTGGTTGGAGTCCTTCCTCGGGATCCTTCGTGCGGGCGCGGTGCCGGTCAACCTCAACTACCGTTACGTGGCCGGGGAACTGCACCACGTACTCTCCGACTCCCACGCCGTCGCCCTGGTCGCCGAGGACTCCCTGGCCGCGACCGTGGTTCCCGTACGCGACGGCCTGCCCCGGCTCCGCCACGTGCTGCTCATCGAGGACGGCAGCCCGCGGGCGGCGTCACTGGCCGGTATGGACTACGAGACGGCGTTGGCCGCCCAACAGCCCGGTGATCCGGCCGAACTGCCGCCCACGAGCGGCTCCGACCACTACCTGCTCTACACCGGCGGCACCACCGGCTATCCCAAGGGGGTGCTGTGGCGCCAGGCCGACATCTTCCGTGCGGCGCTGGAACGCCGTTCCCCGGGTGCGCCGCGCGCCCGCGACCTCACCGATGTGGCCGAACGCGCCGCACGGTGCTTCCCGCAACGGATGTTGCTGCTGGGCCCGCTCATGCACGCGGCCGGCCAGTGGAACGCGTTGAGCATGCTGCTGTGCGGCAAGCGTGTGGTGCTCTCCACCGATTCGGCCTTCGACGCCGACCGCCTGGTCGCCCTGGCCCACCGCGAGGGGGCGCACACCCTCCAGTTGGTGGGCGATGCGATGGCCCGCCCGTTCGTGATGCGCCTGCTGGCCGAACCGGACCGGTGCCCGACCCTGACCTCGGTGCGTTCGGGCGGTACCCCGCTGACCCACCCGGTGCGTGCCCTGTGGCGTTCCTGGCGCTCCGACCTGACCCTGGCCGATTCCTACGGGGGTTCGGAGACCGGTGTGTGCGGGACCGCCGATGCGGGGGTGGTCCCCGGCGCCCATCCCTCCGGTGAGACCGCACGCGGACCGAACTTCGCCATGGGCGGCAGCGTCGCGGTTCTCGACGACCGTCTCGAGCCCTTGCCGGCCGGGTCGACGGAGGTGGGGCGCATCGCCCGTACCGGCCACATCCCGCTGGGCTACTACAACGATCCGGTCGCCACCGCCCGCACGTTCCCGGTTGACCCCCGGGGCCGCCGGTGGGCGCTGTCGGGCGACTACGCGACCCGTGGTGAGGACGGCTCGGTGGTATTGCTGGGGCGGGGCAGCGTCGTGGTCAACACCGCAGGGGAGAAGGTCTACCCCGAGGAGGTCGAGGCGGTCATCAAGGCCCACCCGGACGTTGTGGACGCCATCGTGCTGCCCCTGCCCGACGAGGCCCTGGGCCAGCGTGTGAGCGCCGTGGTCGCGGTGGCCGCGGGTGCCCGGGTGGATGTCGAGGGGCTGCGTGCGCACTGCCGCGGACGCCTGGCCGGCTACAAGGTTCCGCGCAGTGTGCGGTTCGTGGACCAGGTGCGGCGCACGGCGGCCGGAAAGCAGGACTACCGGTGGGCCTCCGCGGTGGCCAGGCGGGGCACGGACACCGGGGAAACGGTCTCCGGCCACCCGGTGTGGTGACCCACCGCGCCGCCCCGCCCTTTCGGGCGCAAGGTCACCTTTGGAGTACACAACCGAAACCCACTGTCGGATCGGGACCCGGGGCGCCCGCACACCATTAGACTGACCTGGTCCGCACTCGTCGGCCGCCTCCCCCGCCTGTCGGCCCGGGCGCGCCACGACCTCCGCGGCTGTACGTGGTCCCACCCCTGAAGCAGGTCGGCCACGTCCCGCACGGACCACACCCCTTTTCCGACTCACCATCCTGCCGTGCGCGGGGTGGGGACGGCGAGACCACTAGGACGGAGGTAAGGCTCCTTCCGGCCCTCGGAGGGCGCCCTACATCTCACATGGCCAAAGTAGGCTCCTACATCTTCAATGCGGTGCGCGGCGGGGCCGTGGGCACCTCGGAAGCGCTGCCGGGCATCAGCGGCGGCACGGTCGCACTCATCGTCGGGCTCTACGACAAGCTCATCGGCGGCGCCGGACACGTGGTCAGCGGGCTCCGCCTGGCCGTGACCGACGGCCTGCGCGGCAAGGGTACGGCCCGCGCCAAGGAAGAATTCGCACGGGCGGACTGGGGGGTCCTGCTGCCCGCACTGATCGGTATGCCGGTCTTCCTGGTCCTGGCCATGCTCCTCATCGCACCGGTCCTGGAGGAGCACACCCAGTACGCCTACGCCCTGTTCTTCGGGCTGGTGCTGGCCAGTTTGTGGATCCCCTTCAGCGCCGCGGGCCTGCCGTGGCGGCCGGTGCACTACGTGGTGGGGATCGTCTTCGCGGTTCTGGCGTTCTTCGTCATGAGCCTGCCGGGCGCCAACCTCCCGGTGAACCCCGTGGTGATCTTCTTCGCCGCCTCGGTGGCGATCTGCGCCCTGGTACTGCCGGGCATGTCCGGTTCCTTCATCCTGCTGACGGTGGGCCTGTACGAACCCGTCCTGCAGGCCGTGCGCGAAGTCGACGTGGCCTTCATCCTCACCTTCGCCGCCGGCGCGGTCACCGGTCTGGCACTGTTCGTCAAGTTGCTGCAGTACCTGCTCGACAACAAGCGCCGCATCACCCTGGTCGTGCTCACCGGGATCATGGCCGGTTCGCTGCGAGCGCTGTGGCCCTGGCAGAACGAGGAGCGCGATGTCGTTCCGGTCAGCGACGTCCCGCTGACCGTGGGCTTCATGGTCCTGGGCTTCGCCGTGGTCGCCGCCGTGCTGGTGTGGGAGCACCGCAAGCGGCTCCAGCGGGAGCGCGAGCACGGACACGGGTCCGCCCTCGTCCGCTGAGACAGGACCTCGTAGAATCTCCCGACAGAGGCGCGGGGTGCCGGTACCTCACCGGTCCGGCTGAGAGCACACCCGTCGAACCTGCCCTAGTTCGTACTAGCGAAGGAACGCCATGAGCGCTTTCAACGTCATGTCCGTGGCCGGGAGCGACCCCAGCGGAGGGGCCGGGATCCAGGCCGATCTCAAGGCCTTCTCCGCGCTCGGTGTCTTCGGGATGAGCGTGGTCACCGCCCTGACCGCCCAGTCCACGCGCGGGGTCGCCGGCGTGCACGGCATCCCGGCCGCGTTCGTCACCCGCCAGCTCGACGTCCTGCTCGAGGACGCCGCGGTCCACGCGGTCAAGGTCGGCATGTTGGGTACCGCCGAGGTGACCGAGGCGGTGGCCGGGGCGATCGACCGGCACGGGCTCGAGAACGTGGTCGTGGACCCGGTCATGGTCGCCAAGAGCGGCGACCGCCTGCTGGAGGGGTCGGCCACGGAGGCCCTGCGCACCGTGCTGCTGCCCCGGACCGGTCTGCTCACCCCCAACCTGCCCGAGGCCGCCGACCTGCTCGGGGCCGGGGAAGCCACCGACCTGGCGGGGATGCACGAACAGGCCGCGGAGTTGCTGAAGCTGGGGCCGCGTGCGGTCCTGCTCAAGGGCGGCCACTTGGACTCCGAGGACAGCGTCGACGTGCTCGCGGCCGAGGGCACGCCCCCGGTGGAGTTCACCGCGCCCCGGGTGCACACCCGCAACACCCACGGCACCGGGTGCACGCTCTCCTCCGCCATCGCCGCTCTGCTCCCCCGGAGCCCGGACACGGCCGCGGCGGTGCGGGGAGCCAAGGGGTACCTGACCGAGGCGCTGCGCCGTGCCGGCGACATCGACGCCGGAGGGGGCCAGGGCCCGGTGCACCATTTCCACGCCTGGTGGTGACCGCCTTTTCCGCCACGGACACGCAGGAGGGGGATCGGCCCTGAGCCGGTCCCCCTCCTGCGTTCGGCGGCGGTCGGGCGTCCGCTTCAGCCGCGGACGTCGTCCATGACCACGTCGGGGTTGCGCCAGTCCGGGTGATTGAAGAACCTGCGTGTCTCGACCACGACGACCGGGGAGAGCAGCAGGAGTCCGAGGAGGTTCGGCAGCGCCATGAGCGCGTTGGCGATGTCGCTGAACAGCCACACCTCGTCCAGAGCCGCGACCGAGCCGACGAAGACGACCACGATGAACACGACCCGGTAGGGCGTCACGAGCTTGCGTCCGCCCAGGTACTCCATGCAGCGCTCGCCGTAGTAGGACCACCCGAGCATGGTGGTGAAGGCGAACACCACCACCGCGGTGGCGACGATGTACTGCCCGGCGACCGCCAGTGTGGCACTGGCCTGGCCGAGCCCCTCGGTCAGGGCCAGGGTGGTCAGCAGGGAACCGTCGACGTCCCCTTCCTGCCAGACCCCGGTCGTGATGATGACCAGGCAGGTCATCGTCACGACGACGATGGTGTCGATGAAGGTCTGGGTCATCGAGACCATGGCCTGGCGGACCGGCTCGCGGGTCTTGGCTGCGGCAGCGGCGATGGCGCCACTGCCCAGGCCGGACTCGTTGGAGAAGATTCCGCGTGCGAACCCCTGCTGGATGGCCAGCATCAGGCCGGCACCCGCGAAACCACCGACCGGCGCGGTGTAGCCGAAGGCGCTGGTGAACACGAGCTGCAGCGCGGGCAGGATCGAGGACCAGTTGATAGCCAGCACCAGCAGGCAGGAGACCACGTAGCCGACGATCATGATCGGCACGAGAGCCGAGGCCACGCGTCCGATGCTCTTGATCCCGCCGAGGATGACGGCGCCGGCCAGCAGCATGAGGACCAGACCCACGACCCAGGGCTCGACCTCGACGATGCTGGTGACCTGCTGGGTGACGGTGTTGGCCTGGGTCCCGTTGCCGATCCCGAAGGCGGCGATGGCTCCGAAAACGGCGAAGGCGCCGCCGAGCACGGTGCCGAGCCAGCCGTTCAGCCCGTACTTGAGGTAGTACATCGGGCCGCCGCTCTGTTCACCCTTGGCGTCGGTACGGCGGAACTTCACGCCCAGCAGCGCCTCGCAGTACTTCGTGGCCATGCCGAGGAGACCGACGACCCACATCCAGAAGAGCGCGCCCGGGCCGCCGACACCGATGGCCAGAGCAGCACCGGCGATGTTGCCGACACCGACCGTGGCCGCCAGCGCCGTACTCAATGCCTGGTAGTGCGAGATGTCGCCCTCGACCGAGGAGTCCTCCTTGCGCCGGACCAGGGCGAGCCAGAGCGAGTGCGGCAACCGCAGGAGCTGGAGCAGCTTCAGTCGGACGGTGAGGAACAGGCCGACACCGGCCAGCAGAGGGATGAGGACGAAGGGTCCCCAGAGCACATCGCTGACGATCTCGGCCATCCCGAGGATCTGATCCATGCGGGGATCTCCGTATCACGTTCGGATCGGGGTACGGCCATGTGCCCGCGCTCTGCTGGACGCCGGAACGACGGCCGATCAGCGTGCACCAGGTCACAGACACTCGATGATGTGGTGACAGGCTTGCAGTGGTTCATCACGTCTACGTCACTTTTGTCCGACGCAAACGTTGCGGGTCGGCCGGAGCCGCGTCCCTTCACTCCTGTGCGGAGTCCAGCGCCAACCGGCTCAGCAGCGCGGCGGCCTCCTCCGGGTCGGCACCGCGACCGACGGCGATCCCCATCAGGTAGACCGTCAGCGGCCCCGCCGGCCGGGCCACCGAGTGCGCGGCGTCCCTGGTCAGGTCGAGGATGCGGTCGACGTCGGCCCGGTCCATGCTCTCCTGCTCGTTCAGTTCCAGCTCTGCACGGACCAGATCCGCCCACTCCACCAGTGTCACCGATTCACTCCTCTGCGTAATGATTCGTCACAGCGATCGCGGTGCGTCACCGGCTCTGCGGCGGTGCGCCCGCGCCGTCGCCGTACCGCACTCTAGAACGGTCGGCCCTCCCCTTCACAGCGGCCCCGCAGGAAAAGCGTGTGTCCCGCAGAGACGGGACCGAAGACGCTGACAGGTACGCCGACCTGCGCCCGCGCAGGCACGCACCACCCACCGCGCGCTTCTCCGCACCTGAGTACCGCCATGACCGGTCAACCTCCATATCGCTATGGTCGGCGTCCCCGCCGTGAGCCACACCCTGCCCGGCCTGGAGATCGTCCGCGAATCGGTCCGCAGGGGCCCCGCGTCACCCACACCAACGACCCCGCCGGCCGGATCGGCGACACCGGAGCCGAAGCGGTCCCCTTCCCCACCACGCTCCCCCCGGGTACGAGGAATGAGCGGACGACTCGGTCGAGGGCATGGACATCTTCGCCGAGGACGCCACGTCCGACGCCTTGCCCGTCCCCCACGGGCCCGTCGCGTTCACAGTGTCGGCCAGGGTCCGTTTCTTGGAAGCGGGAGCGGAGCAGGGCTCGTTCGGCCATGGTCGGCCGTTATGAACTCACCGGTACCGAGCGGATCCTGCTCGCCCCACCCCTGCCCGTGGACGCTCCCCGAAGCAGGGAAGTGGGCCGACCACCGCAAAGTCATCAACACGATCCTGTTCCGTGCCCGCACCGGCATCCCCTGGCGTGACCTTCCCGAACGCTACGGCCCTTGGGAGACCGCTGCTGGACGCCACCGCCGCCGGTGCCGTGAAGAAGGGGACGCATCGCGTGGGGAACCGGATGGGCGCGAAGCGCTCGGGCGGTCCCGGAGCGGGCTGACCACCAAAATCCATCTGCCCGCCGATCAGCACAAGCGTCCTCTGGTGCTGGCCACCAGACCCGGCCGGCGTGGGGACAGCCCGATATCGGAGCCCTTGACGGGGGCTGTGCGCCTGCCCCACAGCACGGTCCGGCCGCGTGCCCGCCCGGACCGGTTGCCGGCCGACAAGGCCTACTCCAGCAGGGCCCATCGGGCCCACCTGCGCAGGCGTCACATCGCGGCGACCGTGGATCGGCCCCTCGACCAGCGCGAGCACCGTCAGCGCAAGGGTCCGCCGGTGGTAGGCCTCCCGATGTTGA
This sequence comes from Nocardiopsis kunsanensis DSM 44524, assembly GCF_000340965.1. Classification (GTDB taxonomy): domain Bacteria; phylum Actinomycetota; class Actinomycetes; order Streptosporangiales; family Streptosporangiaceae; genus Nocardiopsis; species Nocardiopsis kunsanensis. The sequence goes on along the minus strand of NZ_ANAY01000053.1, from coordinate 5,473 downwards.
CCGGGTGGCCTACCGGGGGCGTAACACCGCGGAGCGGGCGGTCAACCCGCTCAAGCAGAACCGGGCGGTCGCGACCCGCTACGACAAGCAAGCTGCGATTTCCGACGGGACCGTACAGGTCTCCTCGACCCGGATCTGGCTCCGCGGTCTGACCCGTTCGAAAAACACGCCCCAGCCCTGCCCTTGGACCGGTCCTGGAATAAGCGTTCCGCCGAAGCGGGACCAAAGGCGAGCTGTTTCACTACTGCACGCTCGTGGACGGCCACACGGCCGACGCCGGGGTGTGGTGGGTACTGATGCGCCGCAAACGCATTACCGCAGAGTCGGCGTTCCCGCGTCGCTACACCTCAAGGTCCCCACTGGCATGGCTGGTGGCGGCAGCCTGACACCGATCGCGGCTAGAGGGACCCTTTGCCCGGGACAACGGACGTGCCGGTCTGGGCAGTTATCAGGAGCGGGCATGGGCGGAAGACGAGCGGCACGAAAAACATGAAGGAACAAGATAATAACTCTAATTAAGTGTGACACTGGGGCACGCTCCGACAACCCAGTGACGCGGCCTCTTCTTCACCTCTTGGAGAACGCATTGATTGATTACCCAGAGACAGGTAAGTGTCACTCAAACAAACCCACATCAAGCGAAATTGGCCACATACGGACAGCCGAGTGGATCGACTACTCAACCTGGGAAAACATCTCCCGCTCAGGCCCTGACCAGCAAAAATCTCTGACTGTCTCCGCTGGCTTTCGATGGCTAGAGTCTCAGCGAGATTTAGGCGCGAACTTCCGTCTTCAATCCACTCTTTTTCGAGTAGTCTCCTTGACGGTGTGAGGTCTGGAGTAAACCATGGGAGTCACCCGTTCCACTCTCGCTGAACAACAGCCGCAGTGGCCCGACCCGCATGCCCTTGCAAAGGTGAAGGAGGAGCTGGGGAACCTCCCCGAACTCGTCACCGAGGAGGAGATCGAAGCACTTTCAGTTAACCTGAGGGCAGTGGCCAGAGGAGAGTCCTTGCTGCTGCACGGCGGCGACTGCATGGAGCCGTTCACTGACTCCGGGCTAGACAGAGTAACCCTGAAGGTTGGGCAGTTATCCGACCTGTCTACCCTCATGCGGGCCGGCTCCGGAATGCCCCGGGTAACGGTGATCGGAAGAATCGCAGGCCAGCATGCCAAGCCTCGATCACAGGAGTATGACTGGAGCCCGGACGGAACAAGGATGCCCGTATACCGGGGGGATGCTGTTAACAGACCGACCCCGGACAGGCGCTTGCGCGAGGCCGACGCGGGCAGGATGCTGGAGTCCTACAGGCATTCAGCTCTCGCCCTCTCCGCACTCCGTCAGAGCTGGAGCGGCAAGCCCAAACATGACCGTGTATTCGCCTCCCATGAACTCCTGCTCCTTCCTTATGAAAGAGCCCTGTTCCGGAAGGGTGAGCGCGGTTCCTATGCTACATCAGCTCATTTCGGATGGGTCGGGGAGCGTACTCGTTCACTCGACGGGTCGCACATGGATTTCTCCGCTTCGGTGCACAACCCTATTGGTGTGAAACTGGGGTATGGTGTCACTCCAGCAGAGTTGGTCTCCTTGGTTGAGAAGCTCAACCCGGAAAGGCTGGAGGGGAGATTGACACTGATCTCCCGCATGGGTGTAAGGAACATTGAACTGGTCCTCCCTGACCTGGTGAGAGCTGTTCGTGAAAGCGGTGTCCCAGTAATATGGATTTGCGACCCTATGCACGGAAACACTTACCGGTCCACATCCGGAGAGAAGACCCGTTCGGTTCCTGACATCCAAGAGGAGGCAGACTCCTTTGTCCGTGTGCTCCGGGCTGGGGGCGTCCAGCCGGCAGGCCTCAGCCTGGAAGTCACCCCGGACCAGGTCACAGAATGTGTTTGGAGCTCCGGACAGGAGCGCTTCCCCCGATACCAGTCTGCTTGTGATCCCCGACTCGATCCCCAACAGGCAGCTGCGGTGGTGGAGGCGTTCACAGAGAATCTGTGAAAATCACTGAAACCCAAGGTCCGTGGAAGATGAAAAATTCTCCACCCTGTAGTCCAGGCCCCTCACCCTCGCCATGATCCTGCACTTCAAAGGCGACTCCAACTGGGCGTCGTTGTATACATCTCGGCCGCGATGCTCCGCGCCCTCTCCGAATTCTTCCAAATAGCCGAAAAACCTGTCTGGTCCACGGTCCGCTCGAAAATATCTAGTGAGACACCCCGCGCATCAACAGCACGCGGCCGATCGCCACACCGGTTGGTGAAACCGGCACCTGATCATCACAGCATTCCTACCCGAGTATCGGAAAGTTGATGCCATGGCAGTGGAGATGCCCGATCTGCGATACAAGACGGATTCAAAGATCGACCTCGATGACGGTCAGTCCCTTTACGTAGAAAGCTACGACAGGGGGACAGAAACCACTCTCGTATTCATCAATAATTTCTATATCGTCGCGCCGATGTGGCGAACCTATCTCGCGAAGGTACGTGAGAAACACTCTGTGCTGCTCTATGACCTGGAGAACCAGGGTGGCTCGTCAGTGGCCGAGGACGCTACTATCGATCATCACGTCGAAACGCTCCACCAGCTTCTGGAGACGTTGGGGAAGCGGCAGGTTGTCCTCGTTGGGACCTCGACATCATGCTTTATCGCGGCCCGCTATGCATTGTCGTACCCCGAGTCCGTATCCGGGATCCTGCTTGTCGGCCCGTCGATCACTCCCAGTGCTGAGCCCGTACGCAGGGCTACGGAGAAAGCTTTGATGACCTCCCTGAAATTGGGGGGCACCGAAGCTTTGTGGGATCATTTGTACTCCTTCGTGTTCTCTGCGCGCACGATGATTGAGATGGGTGCATCCGGGTATCTCGGCCTACGGACAGCTTTCATGGCATTGCACAGGCAAGAACCCATGCTGGCGAACATGCTGTCTAGTGCCAAGTATCATGATGACTTCACGTCGCTGGCGAGTCTTGAGATACCGGTGCAGGCCGTGGTCGGAGACCAGGACACACTGTGGCAAGACAACCAAATTGCAGAAGCCAAGAAAATCCTGGATGGCCCTGACCAGACCGTTCGAGTCCTGGAAGGTCTCGGTCATCTTCCTTACCTCGAAGACGCTGAAATCTTCCAACGCGTCTTGCTGGATTTCATGGATACCAGCCGCATCGGTGCTGCCACTGCAACCCCCGAAAGGGTGAATGGAAGCACAGACGACAATGGAAGAATTCAGCGCGGAACCGGAGAACCCGACATCCAGGTCGTTTCCGCTGAGGACGTAGCCCAGGTTCTCCGGGACATACTCGAGCATGAAGTATCCATGGAAGACCTGAAGACTATGCCTCTGGCCGACATTGGTGTCGAGTCGTGGGCCTTCACTGCTTTCCTGTCCCAGCTCGAAGCGACCTTTTCTTTCCAGTGGGACTTCGACGCACCAGCGGAGTTTTTCGAAAGCGCAGATACTATCGCGAATCATATTTCTGCGACCAAGAAGAATGAAAGAGAACAGGGGTAACAAGCCATGATCCACCTGGTGACAGGAGCCACGGGCTTCCTCGGGTCCCGATTGATCCTCGAGCTTCTGGGGCAGGGGCCCGACCACAAGGTCGTCGCACTGGCGCGCGATGCGCGTGGAGTATCGGCCCAGGATCGGGTGCTCGCACAGTTGCGGGAGGCCGTCGAAAAATACGAGTTCCCTGGCATAGGGACGGACTTGGAAAGTCGGGTCACAGTGGTGGCAGGCGACTTCGCCTCCCTGCCCGACCTGCCTGCCAAGATCGACTCCGCGTGGCATACTGCGGCCTCCCTGAAATTCCTGGATCGCGATGCAGAGGAAATATACTCGGCCAATGTCGAAGCCGTGGAGAACTTGGTCGCATGGCTGAGAACCCATGGAGCAGCTGAACTGAATCACGTTTCGACAGCTTATGTGGCAGGAGAAGCCGAAGGGATCATCTCCGAGGATGCTTTCGACCCGGCCATCCCAGCGAACAACTACTACGAGCACAGCAAGCGATTGGGTGAGGACGTTGTCCTGAAGTCCGGAATCCCGTCGCGAATCATGCGACCGTCCGTCGTTGTCGGGGACAGCACCACCTACCAGACGATGTCCTCCGCCGGCTTCTACGGATTCTATCGCAGCGTGAATTCGTTCAAGAAACGAGTGTCAGTCAAGCTTGGGGACCTCTTCAGCAACACGCCGGTCAACCTCATCACCAACCCCGAAGCCAGAGCCGACTTCGTCACAGTCGACGGGTGTGTTCGCGGGATGGTCGCAGCAGGGCTGGGAGGCGCCGACCTCGGAACGGTGACCCATCTGACCAATCCTGGCGGCACGACCATGGGGGAAATGCTCGACACCGTATTCTTTGGACTTGGACTCAAGACTCCAAATTTCGTCTCTTCCGAAGGTCAGTTGTCATCGATCGACCGAGAACTCAGCGAGAAGATCGAATTCTATGCCCCCTACATCAAACAGGCAAAAGAATTCGAGCATGGAAGCGCGCAGATCTCGGAGCTCACTACTCATCCCATATCCCGAGTCGACCTGGAGAAGTTCCTCTCTGCCTTTTCCCAGTGGGCGGGGATTCCCCACAGCCCGGGTGCCTCACATTCGAATATCTGACACCCAACCGAAACGGAAGCCCCATGTTTGATCTTGCAGCCCTTCTCCCTTCTGCTGCAACGAAACACCCCGGCTCCCTTTTCATCCTGGACGCGCCTATGGAAATCGCGCCGCGCTATGGGGGGAGTCTGTCTTATCGGCAGATGAATGAGGTCGTCGAGGCCACAGCCGTATATCTGGCAAGCCAGGGGGTTAATAAAAAAGATATCGTGGCGGTCTACAAGAGGCAGAATCCTGACATTCTCCCTCTGGCATGTGCCATTGCCCGGGTCGGTGCCATCCCAGCCATGATCTCTCCGGAGCTGGGCAGCAAGGAAGCAGCTGAGCTCGTGGCTCGCCTTGCGCCGAAGTTCCTGATCACCTCGGAAGGCATGTCTGTCGAGCATCCCCGGACGGTGCTAGCAGGTGAGATTGCCGAGGGCACATCCGATCGGGCTGCGTCCCGCTCGCGACTGCCGTCGGCCCCGAAGCCAAAGGCTGAGGAGGTCTACCTGATCACCCACACATCCGGTACCACGGATCTGCCCAAGCTCGTCCCCCAGGCCCGACGAGGCACGCAGATGCCCATCACCGTGCAGTCGGCATTCGCAAAGGCCCTGGGCATCCGGGAAACCTTCGCGCTGGCGATGTCATTCGTCCACGGACGGACCTTTGCCGCCTTCGCCACCGCGCTCCGTCTCGGAATCAACGTGGTCCTGGTATCGGACCCCGAAGCGGATAACGCGCTGCCGCTTCTGGCCGAGCAGAGGCCGGGGCTCTTGGAGACCCACCCCAACATGGCCATGTCCTGGTACTACAGTCGCGCTTCCGTTTTGTCATGAGATCAGCACCGCTTGTCTGCGGTA
>NZ_ANAY01000052.1 GCF_000340965.1 Nocardiopsis kunsanensis DSM 44524 | reverse complement strand
TACCGCAGACAAGCGGTGCTGATCTCATGACAAAACGGAAGCGCGACTGTAGTACTGGGTGTTGAACTCCTTCTCGGACTCCAGCGACAGGTACAGCTTCACGAACTCCCCGAGACGGGAGCCGATCGCCTCGCGGTGGCCCTCGGGAATCTCCGCCCACATGTGTTTCATCAGGTCGAGGAAGAACCCGTAGTGCCTCGACTCGTCGTTCATGTGGTCCTTGACGTAGTACCGGATCGACGGGTGCACGTCCTCGCTGTCGAAGAACTCGATGAGTTCGCGGACCAGCGTCGTTTCGAAGCAACAGTTCGCCAGGATTTCGAAGACGTCGTGGTACTGCGGTTCGAGCCGGTTCTTGATCTCCTCGACCGCCCGCTGGGAGTCGGACGTCGGGAACTCGAAGTTCCCCAGGTCCGGATGGTGCTCCCGCAGTTGCAGTATGAGGTCCTGGGCGATGTAGACGTGGTAGTACTCGTCGATGATGATCGAGTAAGTGTTCAGCTTCAGCTCGGGCCCGAACGCGACGGGAAGGTCCGCGTAGAGGATCTTCGTGCAGGCCGAGACGATCTCCTTGATCTCCAGGTTCACGATGTCGTGGAGGTATTTGAAGAACGACTGGATCAGGATGTGTTCCTTGGCCCGCTCACCGAGGGCCGCCACATGCTCGTCCAACAGCAGCGGTTGGCGGTCGGCGGGGAAGAAATACCCGGTATTCGTGAAGTCGATGGTCTTGCGCGGCCTGGTCCGTACCGATCCGCGCGACTCCCATCGGGCCACGTAGTCCGGTCCCAGGCTGCGCAGCCCGGCCGGGGCAGCGGTGTCGTGGAGGGTGGTCATCATTCCCCTTTCTCGGAGTTCCCGGAGGCCAGGTCGGCCTCCGAGGACGGGACGTTGGCATGATGGGCGTCGAGCAGCTTCCGGCCGGCCAGGGCCAGCGGTGCCGCGATCAGTACGGCACCGAGCATCACGCTCGCGGGAACGACGGGGGAGCCGGTGAACAGAGCGCTCGAGATCCCCGTCAGCAGGGTCACCAGCAGTGCCCGTGAGCTCATCGTCAGAGATGAGGCGGCTCCGCCGAGCTCGGGGATCACCTCCATCGACCGGCCGAAGACCACCGGGTAGCACACCGCGAACCCGACGCAGAACAGCGCGATGGACACGGTGGTGGATACGGGACCGTGGCCGAGCAGCAGGAACAGGACCACGCCGCCGAGGGCGCACCCGATGCTGACGCGGATGGTGGTTTCGGGGCCGCCGAGAACCGGGATCAGCTTCGTGGCGAACATGCTCGGGATCGCGAACGAGGCGACGATCACCAGCAGATGGGCGGCAAACCACGGGGTGGACAGGCCGAAGGCCGACGTGTAGAGGAACGAGCTGGAGGCGATGAACACCATGTAGCTGGCGAACAGCAGACTGGGGACGAGCGAGGTGACCACGAAGAGCCAGCTGCCGAGCAGCCTGCGGTAGCCCCCGAGCACGTCGCGCAAACCGAGCCGGCCGACGGTGTCATGCTTGCTCTCGGGTAGGAACAGGAACATCAGCAGCAACGACAGCGCGGTGATGGCGAAGACGACCGCGTAGTTTCCGCGCCAGCCGATGGTGAGGTTGATGAAGCCGCCCAGGGGCGGTGCGACCGTCATCATGATGGACATCGCCGCGTTGGTGACGCCGAAGAGCGCCATCGCCCGTGCCTCGGGGTAGACGTCGCTGATGATCACGAACACCAGCACCACCGAGGCGGCGGCCCCGATTCCCTGCAGGAAGCGCGCGGCCAGGAGGAAGTCGATCGTCGGGGCGACCGCGCAGCCGAGCGCGCCGAGCAGCATGATGGTGTTGCCCGCGAGTATGACCCTGCGCCTGCCGAAACGGTCCGAGATCGGGCCGTAGACCAGGGCTCCGAGGCAGTATCCCAGGAAGTTCAGCGTGATGGTGAGCTGTACGACCGCTCCGGACACGTCGAAGGTGCGGCCGATGTCCGGGAAACTCGGTACGGACATGTCGATCTCGATGATGGTGCCCACCAGTGCGACGACCAGAAGCGCGGGAAGGTACCTCGGCGGGGCGGGGCGGCTCTGTGCGTTCATCTTTCCGTTTCTCATGTTTGAACGGATTCCGTTACGGTGTCGAGAAACCCTCCCAGGTGGTCCGCGCATTCTTCCGGCTCTTCCAGATGCGCATTGTGTGACGCATTTGGGATTACCGCAACGCGCCCGTGCGCCAATGAACGGGCATACGCACGGCAGACCTTGGGTGAGGTGAAATCGTACTCGCCGCACATTAACAGAGTCGGGGTATCGATATCACGCAGCTGTTCGATACGGTGATAGGAGCGCAAATTGCCCGAAATCTGGAATTCCGTTGGCCCCCACATGGTGTCGCGAACCCGCACGCTGGTTCTCGCGGATGCTTCGACCAGTTCGTCGGGCCACGGCTCCCGGCGGCACATGTGCCGTTCCGCGAAGTGCAGGAAGGCCTCCGCGCGCTCCGGCCCGTCCGGTCCGCCCCGCAGGGCTCCGGTGATCGCTCCGGCGACGTTCGGGGGGAGCCCCATCAGCAGCTCCTGCACATCGCGCTCGTAGCGCCGGACACTGAGCACGGGGGAGAGCAGAACGAGCGATTCCAGCCGAAGGGAACCGCGCAGGGCCAGGTCGCAGGCGATCATCGTGCCGAACGAATGCGCGAGGAGGTGGAACCGGTCGAGGCCCTGCGCGCGCGTCACCTCCTCCAGTTCGTCGACGAACCGTGGCAGCTCCCACAGCCCGTCGTCGGACGGGGCGTCCGACCTCCCGCACCCGAGCTGGTCGTAGACCAGGACCGGGTGCCCGGGGAGTAGGCCGGCCACCGGGCGCAGGTAGTCGTGCGGTGTTCCCGGTCCGCCGTGCACGGTCACCACCGGTGTCCCCGGAGCGTCCGGGTTGAGCAGCTCGCACCACACCCGGCCCCCGGGAACCTCGTGGTACCGACCGCTGGTCGGACTCGTGCTCATCGTGTCTCCTCCGCCGGTTCCTGTGTCTTTCGGGGACCGCTCGGCCCGGCCGGGATGGCCAGGTCGGCCAAGTCCTCGGCGATGCGGGCGACATGCGGCGTCGCGTTCATGCTGAGGTGGTTTCCGGGCACCCGGGTGTGCCGCCAGCCGCCCAGGGCCAGGCGCCGCCAGTGCCGGTCCTGACCGGTGGGGAAGTCGGGGATGACCTCTGTGTGCGAATAGAAGCGAACGTCCCCGCGGTACGGCTTCGGGGCGTAGCGGTGCATCGCCTGGGTGTGCCGCTGCCAGACGCGCAGGTACCGGGGCAGGAAGTCGGCGCTGAGCATCTCCTCGAACGCGGTGCCCCGGGATCTCTCCGCCAGGTGGTCGATCTTGGCGTCGAGGGTGTCGAGTGCCTCGATCTCCCCGACCCGGCAGACCGACGGGGGGATTCCGTAGCGGACCAGGTAGTGCAGGATCTCCGCGTCGGACATCGGGGCGGGCAGGTGGCCCGGCGCGGGGCTGTCGATGAGCACCAGGTCCGGTGCGTGCGACGTCTGCTCGGCCGTCCGCTGGGCCATCTCGTACGCCACGATGCCGCCGAACGAGGCGCCGCCCAGCCGGTACGGCGTCCCGACGCCGAGGTCGTCCAACAGGTCCAGGTAGTGATCGGCCATGCGCTCGACCGTGTCGAGCTCGGTGAGGCCGTCGAACATCGGGGAGCGGATCGCGAACACCGGCTGCCGCTCGGGCAGGAGCTGGGCGAGCTCGCGGTAGAAGTACACGTCTCCGCCCACCGGGTGGACCAGGACGAGGGGCGGCACCTCCGGTGCGCCCCGGGCGACGCGGACCACCGACGACGTCCGGGCGCTGAGCCGGGAGCCGGCCCGGGTGCGCTCGGACCGCAGGTGTTCCAGCAGCGCCGCCGGTGTGCGCCGTGGCAGTTCCAGGAGCTCCACCCGGACGCCCGTGGCACGTTCGATCCGTGAGACCAGCTGGACCGCAGCGAGCGAGTCACCGCCCTGCTCGAAGAAGTCGTCCTCCGGGCCGACCTCCTCGACCCCGAGGACGGCCCGCCACGCCTCCTCGACCGCGCCGGGAAGCCCGCCCGCCCGCGCGGCGTTCGGCGGGGCCTCCGCGACGGCGGGCCCGCGCGCTCCGACCGCCGGGTCGGCCCAGTGCTCGGCGCGTTGGAACGCGTAGCCGGGTAGCCGCACCCGGTCGGCGGGGCCGAGGCCGTAGAGCGCCGACGCGTCGATGTCCGCGCCCGCGGCGTGCACGGTGCCCAGCGCGGCGAGTACGCCAGCCTGCTCGCGCTCCCTGTCGGGCAGCGTCGCGACGACGGGGCCGCCGTCCCGTCGGGGGTGCTTGCGGGCCAGGCGGGTGAGGGTGCGGCCAGGCCCGACCTCGACCAGGAGCGCGTCCGCGGTGCGATCCGACGCGTGCAGCGTGTCCAGTGCGGCGGCGAACGCGACGGGCTCGCGCAGGTGCCGGACCCAGTAGGCCGGTCGGGTGACGTCGGCCGGGTCAGCCCAGTCCCCCGTCAGGGTCGAGATGAACGGTTCCGTCGGGGGTTTGGGCCCGATCCGTTCGACCGCTCTCTCGAACTCCCCGAGCCCCGGTTCCAGCAGGCGGGAGTGGAACGCCCTCCGCACCGGCAGCCGCTTACAGGACATCCCCTCCGCGGCCAGGGCCGCGGCGAACCGGTCGACCGCCTCCGGGTCACCCGCCACCACGCAGCTGTCCGCCTCGTTGACGGCGGCCAGGTCGACGTCCGAGCCGTACGACAGCGCCCGCTCCGCCGGCAGCGGCACAGCGAGCATCGCGCCGGGCGCGCTGTCGGCCGCGATCCGACCGCGCTCGCACACCAGCCGCAGCGCGTCCTGTGGGGAGAACACTCCGGCCAGGCACGCCGCCACGTACTCGCCGAGACTGTGCCCGATCATGGCGGCGGGGCGGACCCCCAGGGACGTCAGCCACCGTGCCAGCGCGTACTCGGTGACGAAGAGCGCGGGTTGGGTGAACCGCGGGTCGTGTACGGCCGCGCCGCGCCCGAGCAAGTCGTCCACCGACACCCCGGGCAGCTGCTGGCTGAGCACGGCCGCGCACTCGTCCACCGCGAAGCGGTAGGCCGCTTCGGATTGGTACAGCTGGGAGCCCATGTCCCGGTACTGCGCGCCCTGGCCGGGGAACAGGAACGCCACGGGCCGACCGTCGCGGTGGGGAACGGTGCGCATCTCCCCCACGTCCAATCCGTCGATCAGCTCGCGCCGGTCCGCTCCGACGACCACCCGGCTGTGGCTGAACCGGGCCCGTGCGGTCAGCAGCGTGTAGCCCACCTGGTCCAGGTCCGCCTCGGGGTTCTCGGCCAGGTGGCGGGAGAGAGCGCGTGCCTGGTCACGCACCGCCTCCGCGGACCGCCCGGACACGACCAGCATGCGCTCGTCCCGGCGGTGCGGCTCGTCCGTGACCATCGGCGGCGCGGACTCCAGGACGAGGTGCGCGTTGGTTCCGCCGATACCGAAGGAGCTGACCCCCGCCCGCAGCACGTCCCCCTTCCACGGGAGGCACTCGGTGTTCACGAAGAACCCGCTGCCGTCGATGTCGAGCTCCGGGTTCGGCACGCGGTGGTGCGGGGTGGGTACCAGCGTCCGGTTCTCCAGGCACAGCACCGCCTTGATGAGGCCGACGACGCCGGATGCCGCGTCCAGGTGTCCGATGTTGGCCTTGACCGCGCCAAGCGCGCGGGGCGACCCCGGCGAGGCGCCGAAGGCGTCCCGTAGGGCGGCGAACTCGATCGGGTCGCCGAGCGCGGTACCCGTGCCGTGCGTCTCGACGTAGCCGATCGTCGCCGGGTCGACGCCGGCGCGCCGGTGCGCCGCGCGGATGACGGCCGCCTGGCGCTGGGTGCTCGGGGCCGTGTACCCGACCTTGTCGTGCCCGTCGTTGTTGATCGCCGAGCCCTTGATCACCGCTCGCACGGAGTCACCGTCCGCGAGCGCCCTGGCCAACGGCTTGAGCACGACCAGACCGGCCCCCTGGCCCTCGACGGTGCCCTGGGCGTCGGCGTCGAAGGGACGGCAGAAGCCGTCGGCGGAGAACACCATACCGTCCTGATGCAGGTACCCCTGTCGACCGAGCTGGCCGATCGACACTCCGCCAGCGAGCGCCACGTCGCAGTCGCCGGCCAGCAGAGCGGTGACCGCCTGGTGCACGGCGACCAGTGAGGACGAGCACGCCGTCTGCACGGTCATGGCCGGTCCGCTCAGGTTCAGCCGGTAGGCCACCTTCGTGGCGAGGAAGTCCGGGCGGTTGTTGATCATCGCCTGGTACTCGGCCGAGGGGTCCAGCGGGCCGTACACGGGCCGCACGTGTTCGTCGAGGTAGGCGTTGTGTCCCGCCCCCGCGAACAGCCCGATCGCCCCCTGGTACCGGCGGGGGTCGCAGAAGGCGTCCTCGAGCGCGTGCCAGGCGCACTCAAGGAAGACCCGGTGCTGTGGGTCCAGGGTGTTGGCCTCGCGCCGCGAGTAGCCGAAGAACTCCGCGTCGAACCCCCTGATATCGCGCAGAGCACTCTGCGCCCGCACATACCCCGGATGGTCCAGCAGCTCCTCGGGCACCCCGGCGTCGAGGAGCTCGTCGCGGCTGTGGTGGACGATGGAGCAGTGCCCCGCGCGGAGGTTGCGCCAGTACTCGGCCACGTCGTCCGCGTCGGGGAGGCGGCAGGCCATACCGATGACGGCGATGGCCTCCTCGTCGACGGTTCCAGGCGCGGAGACGTCCGGGGACTCCACGCTTTCGGGTGTTCCCTCCAGGTACCGGGTGAGCGACGCGATCGTCGGGTAGGTGAACAGGTCGTTGATTCTGATGCGGTCGCGGATCGTCTCGGGCAGTCGGCCGTGCAGCTTGGTCAGCAGCACCGAGTTGCCGCCCAGCTCGAAGAAGCGGTCGTGGACGTCGACCCGGTCCCGGCCCAGCACGTCGCACCAGACCCGGGCCAGCTCGGCCGCCAATCCCCCGCGGGGCGGCTCCCCGGACCGGGCGGGCGCCGACTCCGAGGCGGGTACGGGCAGCGCCCGGACGTCGAGCTTGCCGCTGTGGTTCAGCGGGAGCTCAGCGAGCCGGACGAGCGCCGCGGGCCGGGCGTGCTCGGGCAGCACCGTGGACAGGTGTCCGGCCAGGGCCGCCTCGTCCACCTCCGCGCCGGGTTCGGGCACGTAGTACCCCACGAGCCTCGCCGCGGCGCGGTCCGCGCCTGCGGGGGCGATCACGCGCGCCACCCCGCTCCGCACCCCGGGAAAGTCCGTCATCGCGGATTCGACCTCACCGAGGTCGAGCCGGTGGCCGCGCAGCTTGACCTGGTTGTCGACGCGCCCCAGGTACTCGATCTCACCACTGGCGAGCCAGCGCACCAGGTCGCCGGTGCGGTAGAGCCGCCGCCCGTCCGGCCCCCGGACGAACCGCGCCTCCGTCAGCTCCGGGTCCCCGGCGTAACCGCGCGCGAGCCCGCACCCGCTGAGGTGGAGCTCGCCGACGGCGCCCACCGGTAGCGGCAGCATCCCGCGTCCGAGCACGTGCGCGCCCTCACCGGGCAGGGCACGGCCGATAGTGACCGGCCGGTGGTCGTCGGTTCCGGCCCGGTACGCCGCGGACGTCGACCAGATCGTCGTCTCCGTCGGCCCGTAGACGTTGACGACCTCGGCGAACTTCGGCAGCACGGCGGTGAGCAGACGGCGGTCCAGCGCCTCCCCTCCCACGAGCAACCGGGTGGCCGCGCCGTTGCGGACGACGTCCCGCTTCATCTCCAACAGGGTGGGCGTCATCTGCACGAAGTCCAGGCCCGCGCAGTCCAGTTCCGGGGCCATGGCCTCGCCCAGCACCATGCTGCCGCCGCCCAGTAGCGTCAGCCCGTATTCGAGTCCGAAGATGTCGAAAACGTAATTGGTCATGCTGACGGTGCGCAGCGGCCCCATCCCCGGGAAGTGCCGTTCCCGCACGGCCCGCACCGTGGCCGTCACGCTGCGGTGCTCGACGACCACGCCCTTGGGCTGCCCCGTGCTACCGGATGTGTAGATGATGTAGGCGGGCTCGTCACCGGTCATGTCCGGCCGCGGATTCTCGTCGTCCCCGGCCTCGGGGACGTGGTCCGGGTCGTCGACGCGGACGCGTTCCAGTCCGGGGAACCGGTTCGCGAGCCGGTCCTCGTGTCGGCCCTGCGTCACCACGCAGTGCGCGCCGCTGCCGGAGACCACGCGGGAGACTCGTTCGTCCGGGTAGTTCGGATCGATGGGGATGTAGGCGCCCCCCGACTTGAGGACCGCGAGCAGGCCCACCATCAGGTCCGGGCCGCGGTCGAGCAGCAGGAGCACCGGCGCGCCGCCACCGGTGGCGCGCAGCAGGCGGTGGGCCAGCCGGTTGGCCGCCGTGTTGAGGCGTTCATAGCTCAGCGCTCCGCCGTCCCACTCGACGGCGGGGGCCTCGGGGGTGCGTGCGGCGTGCTCCTCGAAGGCGCGGTGGATCAGCGGCTCCGTCGGTTCGGCGGTGCCGGTTTCGTTCCAGGCACGCTGGTGCTCGATGTCCGAGCGGTCGGCGAGTCCCAGCTGGCCGGCGGGCAGGCCGGGTTCCTCGCCGAACCGCACGAGGATCGACTCGAGGGCCGTGAGCAGGCGCCGCGCGGTCGCGGAGGAGACGAGCTCACCGGCGTAGTCCAGGGCGAGTCCGATCCCCCCGCCGTCCTCGATCACCGACACCACGAGCGGGTAGTCCCTTTTCTGGTGGCGGAACCGGAAGATCGGGCGCGGTTCCTCGGTGCCGGGGCCGTCCGCACCCGGATAGTTCTCGTAGATGAACAGCGTGTCGAACAGCCGCCGAACTGAGGGTTGGAGTGTCGCCAGATCGACCGTGCTGTGCGTGTTGGCCTCCTGGATGTCGTGTTGGAGGGCCCGGACGGCCTCCAGGAGGCTCCGGTCCCCCTCGCCGTGCCGGACGATCAGCGGCACCGTGCTCAGGAACAGGCCGACAGCCCGATCGATGCCCTCCACGGGTAGGTCGCGTCCGGCCAGCACCGTGCCGACGACGGTGGTCGCGCAGTTGCCGTACGTGGCCAGCACGCGGTGCCAGGCGTACTGGATGACCGCGTTGAGGGTCACACCGCCCTGGCTCGCGGTACCGCGGATCCTCTCCAGCCGGTCGGCGTCGATGGCGAGGGTCTCCCGGCGCTGCTCCTCCACCCGCGTGTGACCGCCGAGGTCGAAGGGACGCCGCTCGGGCCGCAGCAGTCCGTTCAGGTCGCACTGCTCCTCGGCGTCGCTCACGTACCGCCGCCAGTACTCGTCATGTGCCCCGGGGTGCCGTTGCAGGTATAGGTAGGCGTCGGGGGCGTGGTCGACCGGCTCCGGGAGCGGGTGCCCGTCCCGCAGCGCGCGGTAGGTCGAATGGACGGCGTCGAGTAGCAGGGGGCTGCTCCACCCGTCGAGGACCGCGTGGTGGGTGTTGAGCAGGCAGGCGAAGCGGCACTCACCGAACCTGGCCAGCCGCACCCGGAAGAGGGCACCGCCTTCGAGGTCGTAGGGTGTGGCCCGATCGGCGGCGATCATCGCGTCGAAGGCGGATTCCGGGTCGTCGTGCCCAGTCAGGTCCGTGTACTCCCAGTCCAGTTCGGCATCGTGCGACACCACCTGGACTAGTTCGTGCCGCCAGTCGAAACGTGTCCGCAGGCATCCGAACGTCCTCTGGGCGTGCTCCCACGCACCGCGCAGCAGGTCGGGGTCGAGCTCCGAGTGGTAGTCCCAGACCGCCTGGACCCGGTACGCGTCGTCGACGCCCCCCTGCCGCACCGCATGGGCCACCAGCCCCTGCTGGAGCCCGGTGGCGAGCAGGACGTCGTCGAGTTCCCCGTCGGCCTGGAGCCGGTCGAGGTGCCGCTGCGGCAGGACGCCCTCGACGTCGCTGCTGGTGAGATAGGTGCGCGGCTGGTCCGCGGTGGCGGTGACGAGGTCGGCGAGGGCGCTCTCGAAGGCCCGCGTGAGCCGTGCGGTGTCCGTCTCGGACAGTCGTGTGGTCATACGGAACCGCAGCCGTCCCCCGACCACCATGCCGGCCAGGTTCACGGCGTAAGGCAGCACGTTGTCCGGGTGTAGTGCCGTTCCAGCGGGTTCGTCGGTGATGCGCCAGGCGTCCTCCGCGCCGTCGTCGACCTGGCCGAGGTAATTGAAGCAGACCGCGGGCAGGGGCCGACCGTAACCGACCAGGGATCCGTAGTCGATCCCGTTGCCCGGCACCGACCGCAGCGCCTCCTTCACCGAGACCAGGCTGTCGACGACCGATTCGAACGTGCGCACGCGGCAGGGATGGAGCGAGGCGAACCACCCGACGGTGCGGGTGACGTCGAGGTCGCTGGCGATGTCCTCGCGCCCGTGCCCCTCGAGCACGACACCGTGCTCGGACACGCCCGTCAGCTCGCCGAGGGCGCGGGCGAACGCGGTGAGCAGGAACTCGTGCACACCGGTACGCAGGAAACGCGGGCAGTCGTGCAGCACCTTCCGGGTGAACTCCGGGTCGACGTCGATCCGGATCTCACGCGGGTCCTCGTCCTGCCGGAGCACTGCGGGGACGGGGGTTTCCAGCGCCTCCCAGTACGACCGCTCGTGCTCACGCAGCGCGGCGCGCTCGGCCAGCGCCTCGGCCCACTGCCGGACGCTGGTGGACTTGGCGCCCGGGTCGCCGCCCTCATAGGCGGTACGGAGGTCCTCGACGAGGATCCGCCAGCTCACCCCGTCGACGGCGAGGTGGTGGACGGCGAGGAAGACCCGGGCCCCGCCGTCGCGGAACCCGTGCAGGTAGCCGATGGCCATCAGCGGCCCGTTGGCCAGGTCGAATCCGGCCTGCCAGTCGGTCAGTACCTCGTCCAGGGCGGTGGCGAACCCGGGGTCGTCCTCGGTGACTCCGAGACCGCCCACGTCGAGTAGCCGGAGCGGCGGGGCCGTCGTGTCCGCGCTGAAGTACAGCCCGTCCTCCCCCCGCCGGAGGCGCAGGGCGTCGTGCCGCTCCACGAGCGCGCCGACCGCGTCACGGAGGCGGTCCGTGTCCAGACGCGGAACGCTGATGAGGAAGGACTGGTTCCAGTGGTGGGGGCGGGGGAAGCACTGCGCGTCGAACCAGGACTGCATCGGCAGGGCGGGGACGGCGCCTGTCAGCACGCCCTGTTCGGCGCGGACGGCGACCTCCGAGGCGGCGGAGGGCAGGACCCGCTCGCAGAAGCTCTCGACCGTGCGGTGGGTGAAGACGTCGCGCACCCCCACCGCGATCCCGAGTTCCCTCCGCAGACGGCTCGCCATCCGGATCGCGACGATGCTGTCGACACCGGCGCGCAGCAGGTCGTCGCGGACACCCAGGCGTTCCCGCCGTATACCCAGGACGTCGGCCCACAGATCGCGGATCCGGACCTGTTCCAGGGTGTACGGGGCGTCATGGGCGGGCCGGGCGGCTCCGCCCGGCTCCGGTAGCGCCGAGCGGTCGAGTTTGCCGTTGGGGCTCAACGGGAGCTCGGTGAGGTGCAGCATCAGCTCCGGGACCATGTAGGCGGGCAGGCGCTCGGCCAGGAGTGCCCGCAGCTCACCGGAGTCCAAGGCCGTGTCCGCCACGTAGTAGCCGACCAGGGACTGCGCGCTCTCCGTGTCGTGGACCACCGCCACCGCCTGGGAGATCCTCGGGTGCCGGACGAGGGCGCTCTCGATCTCGCCGAGCTCCACGCGGTAGCCGTTCAGCTTGACCTGGAAGTCCACGCGTCCCAGAAACTCGATGTACCCTTCGCGGCGCCAGCACCCCAGGTCCCCGGTGCGGTACAGGCGTCCCAGTTCGGGGTGGTCGACGTAGCGCTCGGCGGTTATTTCGGGGGCGCGCCAGTAGTTCAGCGCCACGCCCGCGCCGCCGATGTGGATCTCGCCCGGCACACCGACCGGGGCGTGCTCACCGGCCGCGGTGAGCACGTACATCCGCTGACCGGGCATGGCCACCCCGTAGGGGATGCTGGGCCAGGCCGGATCGACCCGGCCGATCTCGTACCAGACCGACCAGATGCTGCCCTCGGTCGCCCCGCCCAGGCTCAGTACGACGGCGTCACGGCACAGGTTCCGGATGCGGTCGGGAAGTGTGGTGGGGATCCAGTCACCGCTCATCAGCACGGCGCGCAGCGAGTCGATCCGCGCTGGGCCGACCTCGGCCTCCTCCACCAGCAGGCCCGCCAGCTGGGGGACGCTGTTCCAGAGGGTGATCCGGTGCCGCTGCACCAGTTCGACCCAGTGCGCGGGGTCCTTCACCCGCTCCTGGTCGGGGAAAACCACGGTGCCGCCGGCGGCCAGCACGCCGAACAGGTCGTAGACCGACAGGTCGAAGCTCAGCTCCGACAGCGCCAGGACCCGGTCGTCGGGGCCGACGTCCAGGCGCTCGTTGACGGCCAGGATCGTGTTCAGCGCGCCACGGTGGGAGATGGTGACACCCTTGGGCCGCCCGGTGGAGCCCGACGTGAAGATCACGTAGGCGATGTCGTCGGGGCCCACTTCCGGAAGCGGGGTGTCGGCCGGTGTCCGCGCGCCGGGTGCTCGCTCCGCGAGCTCCTCCAAAACGAGGAGGGAGAACTCCTCCAGGCCCTCGCGAACCTCGCTCCGCTCGTACTGGTCCCGTGACAGCAGTACGGTTCGGACCCCCGCCTGCCGCAGGATGTCGGACATGCGTGCCACAGGCCAGTCGACGTGGAGCGGCAGGTAACCGGACCCGGACCTCATGACCGCCGTGGTGGCGAGGACCTGGAGGTAGCCCTTCTGCGCGAGTACGGCGACCAGCTCCTCCTCGCGGCCCGGCAGTGACCGGGCGAGGAGGCCGCTCCGCTCGACCAGTTCGCCGTGCGTGTGCTCGCCGGTCTCGGCGTCGACGACCGCGGTCCGCTCCCGGGCGCCGGCCGAGCGGCACCACTCCTCGTGCGCGCCGAACAGGGTGCCGGGAGCGGAGGTGCCGACCTCCGCCACGGCCTCGGCGCTGTTGGCCCCGGCGATCAGTGCCCTGTCCTCGTCGGGCAGATACAGGTGTCGGGGCAGGCCGCGCTCCCAACCACCCTCGGCCAGCCGTTCGACGCACGCCAGGAACAGGCGGTTGAAGTGCGCTATGTCCTTGCGGTGGAAGAGCTGTTCGACATAGAGCCACTTGGCGGAGAAGCCGTCGGCCGTCTCCACCACCTGGAGGTCGATCCACGCCTGGGACGTCTGCGCCTCCCAGTACCGTTCCGGGACGACCTCGTCGTCCCGCAGGTGGGACGCGCCCTCGAAGTCGCGGGTGTCGCTGCCGACGGCGCCGGTGAAAACGATCGGCGAGACCGCCTTCGCGGTCTCCAGCCCTTGCGTCCGCGCGAGGTCGCGCTGTACGGCCACACCCGAGTACAGGCTGTGCGTCACGTCCTCCCACAGCACGTCGTGGGTGCGGCGGGCGAGCCGTTCGGCGTCCCGCGGGTCGTCGACGAAGTGGTGCAGCACGGTCGAGGTGAAGTTGCCCGGGATGTCCTTCACGTCGGGTAGCACGGGCAGGCGGCGGGCAACGGTGACCGTGATCGGGAACTCAGTACTGCCCGAGAAATAGGCGAGAACGCTGCCGAACAGGCTCAGTAGCACCGCCGAGGGCGACAGCCCGCGCTGGGTGGCCTGGTCCTTGAACCTCTTCCACACCCCAGCGTCGACGTGTTCGGTGTGCTCGGCGAACCGCGGGTGGACGACGGCGTCCGGTGGGACGCGGAACGGCAGTGAGCACCGCGGCGGCATGTCGGCGAGCTTGCCGCTCCAGTACTCGCGGTCCTGTTCGTACCACCGCGAGTGCCGCAGCAGTTCGACGTGGTCCTGGTAGTCCTTGAACGTGGCCGCGGGCAGGGGTCGGCGCTCATCCGTGCCGCGGTAGAGGTCGTTGAGCCGTCTCAGCAGTGCGAGCCTGCTGTGCACGTCGACGGGCAGCAGGTCGAAGCTCGTGTGGAGCACGCGGCGATCCGGGAGAACGCTGACCTCGAAAGCGAACAGCGGGAAGCGCTCGGCGTCGTGCACCTCGTGCGACAGGCGCTCCCGCACGTCGTCGAGGAGATCCTCGTCGTGTTCGGTGAACCGGTGCACGGGCAGCGAGTAGTGCGGAACCTCGTCCGGTGCGAGGACCCGCTGACCCATCCGTTCCAGGGAGAACACCGTGCGCAGGACGTCGCATTCGGCGATGAGCCGGTTGACGGCTGTCTCCAGACGATCGATGTCGAGGTCCGGGTAGACGTGCTCGGTGTAGACGTGGTTGGCGACGTTGCCGATCTCGTAGCCGCCGAACCGCCCGACGAGGTACGCCTGCTGGAGGTCGGTCAGCGGGAACCAGCCGTGGGGATCGGAACCGGGCACGGCGGGCAGGTCGCGCAGATCATCCTCACCCCGTACGTCCCGGAAGTCGCTCGGTGTGTAGCGGACGAACCCGCGGTCCCCGCAGCTGTCGACGATGTCGGCGAGCGCGCGCTCGAGGGAGGCGCGCAGTGCCTCGGTCCGCGTAGCGCCGAGCTTGCTGTCCAGCCGAAGCCGCAGCCGACCGTTCTCGTTACTCACGAGCACGGCCAGCGCCGCCCCCGGCGCGGGCCCGTCCGGCATGGGATCGCCGGCGCTCTCCGCGACGGGCTCCCACGCGTCCGCGCCGCCCCCCGCCTGTCCCAGGTAGTTGAACCACACGGGCGGCAGCGGCCGGTCGGTGTACCCGAGCAGAGGCCCGTAGGACAGGCCCCTGCGAGGTACGCCCCGCAGGTCCTCCTTGACCGTGCGCAGGCTCTCATCGAGGTCGTCGGTCACCCGCAGCCGGAAGGGGGACAGGCTGGTGAACCAGCCCACGGTGCGGGTCACGTCCAGGCCGGCGGCGAAGTCCTCACGACCGTGCCCCTCGCGCAGCACGTGGTGCGTGTCGTCGCCGGTCAGCTCGCGCAGGGCACGACCGAGCGCGGTCATCAGCAGATCCTCGGTGGTCGTGCGGTGGGCGCGGTTGCAGTCACCCAGCAGCAGGGCGGTCCGCTCCTCGTCGAGGGAGAGACCGGTGCTCCGCCACCCTTCGCCCGGTTCGGGAACCAGGGCGGCCTGCGGCTCGGCGTCCTCGGCCAGGGCGTCCCAGTGGGGGCGCTCGAGCTCGAACTCCGCGGTGTGCGCGGCCAGCGCCTCGGTCCACTGCCGGTAGCTGGTGCCCTTGTCGCCCAGCTGCCCGCCCTCGTAGAGGGTTCGCAGGTCCTCGGTGAGGATCCGCTGACTCACCCCGTCGACGATCAGGTGGTGAAGTGCGAGGAACACCCAGGCGCTACCGTCGTTGAAACCGTGCAGGTAGCCGAAGGCGTGCAGCGGACCGCGGACGAGGTCGAAGCCCCGCTGCCACGCGGTCAGGGTCCGGTCCAGCGCCTCCGAGAACTCCGCGCTCCCCTCCTCCCCCGGCAGACCGCGCACGTCGAGCAGGTTCAGTCCGGCGTGCACGAACTCCGGGTCGTAGTGCTGCGCCGGTCCGTCCGGTGGGAAGCGGAGGCGGAAGGCGTCGTGGTGTTCGACGAGCGCTTGGAGCGCCTCGGCCAGTCGGGGCAGGGACAGCTCCGGTGTACGCACCAGGAACGCCTGGTTCCAGTGCCGCCGGTCGGTTAACGGCAGGCTGAGGAACCAGTTCTGGATCGGCGACGTCCGGACCGGTCCCTCGAGGCGCCCCTGTTCGGCGCGCACCGGAACCTCGGACTCTGCCGCGCTCTCCACGTCGCGCAGGTGTGCGTGGAGGCGCTCGACGGTGCGGTGCGCGAAGACGTCGCGGACCGTCACCGGCAGGCCGAGCCGCTGCCGCAGGTATCCGGTCAGCCGGATGGCGGCGAGGCTGTCCATCCCGAGATGCGACATGTCGGCGCTGACGCTCAGGTTCTCCGCTTCGACACCGAGGATGTCGGCGCACAGATCGCGCACCACCGCTTCACGTTCGTCGCTCGGCCCGGTGACCGTCCCGTCCCTCTCCGGGGCCGACGCGGGCAGCGCGGCCCGGTCGAGTTTGCCGTTCGCCGTCACAGGCAGTTCGTCGAGCCGGACCAGGGCGGCGGGGACGGCGTGGTCCGGCAGCGCAGCGCGCAGGGCGTCGTGCAACTCGGCCTCCAGCACGCGGTCCGCCGCGTAGTAACCGACGAGCATGCCCCGCTGGAAGACGACGACCGAGCGGCGGACCTCCGGGTGCCGCTCCAGGGCGGCCTCCACCTCGCCGAGCTCGACCCGGAAGCCGTTCACCTTGACCTGGAAGTCGTTGCGCCCCAGGAAGACGATGTCACCGTCGCCCAACCGTGTTCCGAGGTCCCCCGTGCGGTACAGGCGTTCCCCCGGCATAAGGGGGTCGGGGACGAACCGTTCCTCGGTCAGCTCCGGCAGGCCCAGATAGCCCCGGGCGAGGCCGACCCCGCCGAGGTACAGTTCGCCGATCGCGTACGGCGGCAGCGGCTTGCGCGACGAGCTGAGCACATGCACGCGCATGTTGTCGATGGGCCGCCCGAGGCGCACCTCGCCGATGCCGCGATCAGTGCAGTCGAAGTGCGTCACGTCGATGGAGGCTTCCGTGGGGCCGTACAGGTTGTGCGGCTCGACCCAGGGCAGCAGCTCGTGAACGTCGCGAACCTGCGCGGTCCTCAGTTCCTCGCCGCTGCAGAACAGGTAGCGCAGGCTGTCCAGTGAGGAGGGGTGCGGAGCGCCCGGAGCGCGGAGCGCGTCCGTGAAGGCGGCCAGCATCGACGGCACGAAGTGCAGCACCGTGACCCGCTCCCGCTCGACCAGCTCGGCCAGGTACTCCGGGTCCCGGTGCCCGCCGGGCTCGGCGAACACGACCGCGGCACCGAACCAGTTGGCCCACAGAAGCTCCCACACCGACACGTCGAAGGAGTACGGCGTCTTCTGGAGCACCCGGTCGGACTCACCGAGGGGAAAGCGCCGGTTCATCCAGAGGATCCGGTTGACCAGCCCGCGATGCTCGCACAGCACGCCCTTGGGCCTGCCAGTGGTACCGGAGGTGTAGATAGCGTAGGCGATGTCATCGCCGCCCACCTCCGCGCCCGGGCTCAACGGCGACCGGTCCGCGCCGAGGCCGGGGGAGTCCACCGCGATCACCGGGACGCCCTCCGCCAGGGAGTCGGCGCGCGAACCCTCGGTGAGCACCAGCGGTGTGGCCGTGTCGCCGAGGATGAACCGCACCCGCTCCTCGGGGAGGTCCGGGTCGACGGGTACGTAGGCGCACCCCGCTTTGAGCACGGCGAGGATCGCGACGAGCAGGTGCTCGCTGCGGTCCATCACCAGGCACACCAGGCTCTGCCGCGCCAGCCCGTGCTCCTCCAGCAGGACCCGCGCCAGCCGGTTCGCCCTCTCGTCCAGCTCGCGGTAGCTCAGCCGGGTGTCGCGGTACACCACCGCCACCCCGTCCGGAGTACGCCGGGCCTGTTCCTCGAAGAGAGCGACCGCGGACTCGGCGGCGCCGTGGTCCACGGCGGTTCGGTTGCTCGCCTCGACCTCGCCCAGCAGCCGCGGATCCACCAGGGCGAGTTGCCCGATGGGGAGGTCGGCCGGGGCGGACACCAGGGAGCGGAGGAGCACCAGGTAGGCGTCGAGCAGCGCTTCCACCAGTTCGCCGTCGTACCGCTCGGCCGCATAGGTGACGGTGAAGGAGACGTCCTCTCCCTCGTCCTTCGCGATGACCGAGATGCCGAACTTCTCCGCCTGGTCCCGGTAGGGCAGCACGCTGTACCGGGTCCGTGCCCGGGTCGGTGCGGCCGCGAAGTTGTGCATGGTGAACAGGACCCGCACCACGTCCGCCAGGTCGGCGGCGCCACCGGGCAGCGCACTGGCCAGCATGTCGAGGTTGAGCTGGTGGTGCTCGTTGAGGTGGACCACGGCCTCGTGCACATCTCGGGCGTTGTCCGCGAAGGAGGCGTCGGGACGGTGCTCCGGGACAACGGGCAGCGTGGTGATGAAGGGTCCGACGGCCGACTCGAAGGCGGCGGGGCGGTTTCCCACGGTGGTGGCGATGGCGAAGCCGGACTGGCCTCCCGCGAACTCCGTCAGTACGTGGTGGAGGCCGGTGAACAGGACCGAGTACTCGCTGATCCGGTGCTCACGGGCGAACTCCGACAGCGACCGGCGCAGCCCCCTGCCGAGGCGCCGGGTCGTCGTCTCAGCGCGGTTTCCTCCTCGCGCCCGCCCCAGCTGCAACTTCTCGGCTCGGGCGAGCCGCTCCTCCAGTTCGGACCGCGCACGGACGTGCTGGGGGGCCCGCAACTCGATCCGCTGGTGCACGGTGTGGTCGAAGTAGTCCAGCGGGCGCTCGTGGTCCGTGCTCGTCCCCGGGGTTTCCCCGCGCGAGACGAGGTCGTAGAGTTCGGCGAGGCGGTCGGCGAGCACGTCGACGGAGTAGGCGTCAGAGAGCATGTGGTGGTGCGTGAGCCCGACGACCACGCCGGGACGGTCCGCCGCGGTCACGACCTCCGGCAGCACCAGGCCGCCGTCCGCGAGCGGGAACGCGCGGCGCGCGCGGTCTTCGTGCCACGCGTCCAGCTCCCCTGCCCCGACTGTCCGTCGCGCGACGGCACACTCGTTGGTCGGCCGCGTGTCCTGGGTGAGGTCGTCGTACACCCGCGTGCGCAGGATCGGCTCCACGTCGAGCAACGCGCGCACAGCGCGCTCGGCGAGGTCCGGCTCGGCGTTGGGCAATTCGACCGCCAGCGGAATCGTGTACGTGTAACCGAGTTCGTCGATCCTGCCCTGCAGGTACATGCCGCGCTGGATGGAGAACAGCGGCCGCCGTGCGGACCGGTCGGTGGGGACCTTGTACACCGTGGTCGCACGGGCGCGTTCCCGGGAGTCGACTCCGTTGATCCGCAGGAGCTCCAGCAGCGCCTCCTTGGATTCGCCGACCCGCTGCCGCAACTCCTCGGGGAACCCGCTCTCCTTGTCGTGGGAGAACCCGATGCGGCCGTTGTCCTTAGCCCACACCAGTACGCGCGCCGCGCGGAGTTCGTGCAGGAGCTCGAGCTCACGCATTACAGTTCCCCTTCTTCCTGTCCGGCGGCCGCGTTGGCAGTGCCGAACCGCTCGGCCAGCGCGGTGATGGTGTCGAGTTCGTAGAGTTCGCGGAGTGAGATGTCGAAGCCGAGTTCGCGCTGGAGCTCACGAACCAGCCGCATGGCCGTCAGCGAGTTGCCGCCGAGGGAGAAGAAGCTCTCTGCCGCGCTCAGCCTGTCCGGAGGCTGCCGCAGGACACGCCCCCAGGCGCGCGCGAGTTCCCGTTCGGTCTCCGTCGCGGGCTCGACGTAGCGGCCGGTGAACCGCAGGGCGGGCAGCCGGTCGAGCGCGATCTTGCCGTTGGGGCTCAACGGGAGTTCGTCGAGCACTGAGTACGCGGCGGGCAGCATGTAACCGGGAAGGACACCGCCCAGTTCGGAGTTGACGACCTCGGTGAGGTCACGAATGTCTGCGTCGCTCTGGGCGGCGTCCACCTCGTCGGCCGTGACCCGGCCCGCGGCCAGTGTGTAGACGCCCTGTTCGGTCGGGTTGAAGCCGAGCACGCACGTCCCGAGACCGTCCTCGTGGAGCGGGTCCCGCAACCGCTGGAAGACGAACCCCGCCGACACCGGTTCGTCGGCGCGTCCCGAGCCCTCCAGGGTCAGGAGGCAGCGGCTGTCCCGCATCACCGCGTAGGCGTCGGTGGTCCGGTCGAACACAGAGAACTGGCCCAGGTCGAACCGGCGTGGTCCGCCGAGCTCGGTGTAGACGCCGTCCGCGTCACGCGTGAAGCAGACGGCCGAGAGCGGGGCGGGGGAGAAACCCCCGGCGCCCGCGCCGAGCCTGATCCGGCACAGCACGGTGTTCTCGTCGTCGATCCGCTCGTCCCCGCACCGTGCCTCGAAGGGGATCGAGCGCCTCTCCAGCTCCTCGGCGATCAGGCCGAGCATGTGCCCGGCCTCGATCGACGCGAGCTCATGCGACCGGTCCCCGTAGACGGGGGTGATGGCGGGCCAGTGCGCCGTCAGCGCGATTTCGTTCGTGTCCGAGACGGCGCGCCGGCCCAGCTCGTGCGAGCAAAGCTCGCCGGTCAGCGGATTGTGGTAGTACCGTCCGCCGAGGTCCCCCGTGCCCGGGGCGACGCCCGCGAACACGCGCACCGAGTACGTCCCCCCGGCCGAGGGGTACAGGTACTTTGGCAGCGCGCGGCCGGGAAGCGTGACGGCGGTCAGACGCCGGAGGACCGCGGCCCAGTCCTCCCGCCCGGGCCGCGTGTGCGCCCAGGCGGTCGGCGTCGCGTCCAGCACGTCGGCGCAGCGCTTGCGGACGAGGCCGACGTCCACGTCGTCCGGGAGGAAGCGACGGTAGGACTTGGCCTTGGTGTAGGCGCTGGGAGTTGGGGCCGGACCCAGACGGTGGCGCGGCTCGGCCTCCTCCAGTACGCCCCGCGCGCCCATCAGGAAGTCAACCTTGTCGGAGGCCGGGCCACCGCCGTGGGTGATCGTCGGTGGCGCGCTCGGGACCAGGTGCCCGACCAGGTCCCGGCGGCCGTCGTCGGACTGGACCGAGGCGATCGCACGGCCCACTCCCGGAAGCTGTGCGAGTTTCGAACCGATCTCCTCCAACTCGACCCGGTAGCCGTTGAGCTTGACCTGGAAGTCGTCGCGGCCCAGGAACTCGATGTGCCCTTCCCCGGACCAGCGGCCCAGGTCGCCGGTCCGGTAGAGCCTGCCCAGCTCGGGGTGCTCGACGTAGCGCTCGGAGGTCAGCTCGGGGGCGCCCCAGTAGTTCAGTGCCACGCCGTCACCGCCGATGTGGATCTCGCCGATCACACCCACCGGGCAGTGCGCTCCTGAGGCGTCCAGGACGTACATCCTCTGGTTGGGCATGGCCACGCCGTACGGGATGCTCGCCCACTCCGGGGCGACCGCACCGATCCGGTACCAGATCGACCAGATACTGCCCTCCGTGGCGCCGCCGAGGCTCATCACCTCCGCGTCCGGTGCGAGGCAGCGCAGTTTCTCCGGCAGCCCGGTGGGGGTCCAGTCACCGCTGAGGAGGAAGGTGCGCAGCGAGGCGGCCCGCTCTCCGTCGGTGCCGATCTCGTCGGCGAGCAGTTCGGCCAGCTGGGGGACGCTGTTCCACAACGTGATCCCGTGCCGCTCGACGAGTTCGGCCCAGGTGGCGGGGTCGCGCGTGTCCTCCTGGGCCGGGAAGACCACGGTGCCGCCCGCGGCGAAGAGGCCGAATAGGTCGTAGACCGACAGGTCGAAGCTCAACTCCGACAGCGCCAGGACCCGGTCATCGGAGCCGACGCCGAAGCGCTCGTTGACGGCGAGGATGGTGTTCACCGCTCCCCTGTGGCTGATCGTGACGCCCTTCGGCGTGCCGGTCGACCCGGATGTGAAGATCACGTAGGCCACGTCGTCCGGGCCAACGCGGGGTGGGCGCACCCGTTCGCCCGGTTCGGCCGTGAGCAGGTCCTCGAGCACGAGCAGCCGGTGGCCCGGGGACAGGTGCTCGCGCACGTCCTCTCGCTCACTCTGGGCTCGGGACAGCAGCAGGGTGCCCACCCCGGCCTGTGCGAGGATCTCGCCCACGCGACCGGCGGGCCACTCCGCGTTCATCGGTACGTAGGCGGCCCCGGCGGCCATGGTCCCGAGGGTGGCCACGGCTTGGAGGTATCCCTTCTCCGCCAGGACTCCGACCGGCGCCCCGCGCGGGGTTCCGGCGAGGGCGGCCGTGACCAGGTCCGCGTCTCGGTGCAGTTCGCCGTAGTTGAAGCGTTCGCCGCGCTCGGAGTCGATCACGGCGACGCGCTCCGCGAACCCCGGTTCGTCCAACCTGGACTCGTACAGCGAGACCAGGGTGTGCTCGCTGCGCGGGCGGTGGTGGTCGTTGGCGGCCTCGATCAGTGCGAGATCCGAGGCGGGGAGCACCGGCACCGGGAAACCGTCGGCCTCCCAGTCGAACTCGGCCAATCGCTCCAACGTCCAGCAGTACGCCGCGTGCATGGCGTCGACGACTTCGGCTTCGAAGAGCTGGTCGACGTAGTCCCACTCCGCGACGAACCCGTCCGCGGTCTCGTACGCCTTGTTGTCCAGCCAGACCTGCGATGTCTGCGAGATCGAGTGGTCGACGCCCTCGTAGGAGTCATCCAGGGCGAGTTCGAAGAGGTGGGCGGAGTCGCCTGTACCCAGCGTGCTGGTGAGCACCGCCGGCGCGACGACCTGGTTCACCGGAAGCCCCCGCTCCGTCTTGAGCAGGCGTTGCACGTCCACTCCGTCGAAGAGGTTGTTGTCGATGTCGCGCAGGACTTCGTCGTGTACCTGGCGCAGCTTCGCGGCGATGCTCAGGTCGAGTCGCGTCCGGTGGTCGAAGAGGCCGAGGACGGTGAAGTCGCCGACGAGGGCGTTGACGTCCGGGTGCAGCGGCAACCGGTTGAACAGCGTGAGGTTGACGCACAACCGGTCCTGACCGCTCCAGCGCCCCAGGACCTGTCCGTAGGCTTCCAGGACAAGCGCGGTCGGGCTGATCCCAAACCGGCGGCACTTCGCCAGCAGCTCCCGCCAGACCGGTGCGGCGATGGTGGCCGACTTGCGCCGGAAGAACGGTTTGACCACATCGGAGGGGCGGGTCCGGAGGGGGAGGTTCAGGTCAACGCGGTAATCGGAGACCTTGTTCTTCCAGTACTCCTGGGCCTCGTCCAGGAGTTCGCTGTCGCGCACACGCTCGTAGGCGAGGACGTAGTCCCGGTAGCTGACGTCCGGCTCCGGGAGCGAGAGCCCGGGTTCGCGGTAGTGGCGTACCCACTCGTCGAACAGCACTCCGAAGCTGGTCATGTCGACGATGATCGCGTCGAAGCTCACGTGCAGTCGGTACACGCCGTCGAGCCTGCTCAGCACGATGTCGAACAGCGGGTAGCGCTCGGGTTCGTAGGCCTTGTGCGAGTAGAAACCGCGCAGCTCGGCCAGTTCGTCGGTGTCGCGCAGGTCGTGGAACTCGATCCGGTAGCGCGGTACCTCGGGGAGGAACCGCTGCTCGCCGTCGACGAACACGGTCCGCAGCGCGTGGTGTCGGCGCAGGAGTACGTTGAACGCGTCCTCCAGGCGCTGGTGGTGCATCGTCGAGTACCGGAACTCGGTGTAGACGTGGGTCGAGAGGTTGCTGAGCTCGAAGTTGTTGAACCGGCCAAGGTAATAGGTCTGCTGCACATTGGTCAGTGGGAACGGTTCCCACAGCCGCTCGCGGTCGGTCCCGTCCACCACGAAGTCCTGGTAGGCGAACGCACCGGCACCGGCGCGGACGAGCGGTGCCAGACCGCGCACCGACTTCTTCCGGAACAGCTCCCTGATCTTGAGATCGGTGCCCAGTTCGCTGTTGATCCGGTTGACCAGCAGGATGCCCAGGATGCTGTTGCCCCCGGACTCGAAGAAGTCGTCGGTGACACCGACGCCGCGGCCGAGTACGTCGGCCCACAGGTCGCACAGCCGTGTCTCGAGCTCCGTCTCGGGGGCGACGTGTCCGACGACCCGATGGCTCTCGGGGTCGGGCAGGGCGCTCCGGTCGATCTTGCCGTTGACGTTCAACGGCATCTCCGGCAGTGGGACCAGCACCGAGGGCACCATGTGGTCCGGGAGGGATGCCGCCAGGTGCCCGAGCAGTTCACCGTTCGACACGGTTTCGGCGCCGCCGGCGTGGTCGGGGACGTAGTAGGCGGCGAGGTACCGGCCGTCTCCCGAACCAACTTCCGGCCCCTCCGCGAGCACGACCAGTGCCTGCCGCACCGCGGGGTGGCCGGTGAGGACGCTCTCGATCTCGCCGAGCTCGATGCGGTGGCCGCGCAGTTTCACCTGGAAGTCGTTGCGGCCGACGAACCCCAGTACCCCGTCGGCGTCGAACCACGCCAGATCGCCCGTGCGGTACATCCGCTCACCGGGGGCCAGGGGATCGGGTACGAACCTGCTCGCCGTCAGCTCATCGTCGTGCAGGTAGCCGCGCGCGACACCGCTGCCGCCGATGTACAGCTCGCCCACCACACCCGGGGGCAGCGGCCGACCCCGCTCGTCGAGGATCCAGCACCGTGTGTTGGCCACGGGGCGCCCGATCGGTACCCGTGCGGTGGGCCCGGTGACGCGGTGCCGAGTGGACCAGACCGTGGTCTCGGTCGGTCCGTAGACGTTCCAGCACTCGTCGACCTTCTCCGCGAGGGTCGACGCCAGTCGTGGCGGGAGCGCCTCGCCGCCGCACAGCGCCCGAACCGCCAGAGTGCGCCCCTCCAGCCGCTGGGCCACCAGCTGCCACAGCGACGGGGTGGCCTGCATGACGGTCACGCCCACCTCGTCGACGAGCGAGATCAGCCTTCCCGGGTCCAGCAGATCGCCCTGGGCCGCGAGCACCACGCAGGCGCCGCGCATGAGCGGAAGGAACACTTCGAGAGTCGAGATGTCGAACGCGATTGTCGTCACCGCGAGCATCCGGTCCTTCGGCCCGATGCCGAGGCAGTCGCCGATGTCGGCGGCGATGTTGGCGAAGTTCCGGTGTTCGACGGCGACGCCCTTTGGCTTGCCCGTGGTGCCGGAGGTGTGGATGACGTAGGCCAGGTCGCCGCCGCCGACGTCGATGTCGAGATCGCCGCCCTCACGGGTCCGCGTAGCGATACGGGTGCTGTGTGAGTCAACCGCCACGATCGGGAAGTCGGTGCCCGACTCCTCAAGGCGTTCGCTGTGTCGGGCATTGGTGAGCAGGAGGACGGGCCGGCTGCTGGTGAGGATGAGGGACATCCGGGCGGCCGGTGTTTCCAGGTCCAACGGCACGTAGGGGCAGCCGAGCTTCAGCACGGCCAGCGCGGAGATGAGAAGGTACTCGTCGCGGTCGAGGTACAGCGCGACGGGCGCCCCGGGCGCCGGCGCGTACCGTTCCCGGATGTGCCGTGCCAGCTGGTTGGCGGCCTCGTTGAGTCTCCGGTAGGACCAGGTGGCCGTCTCGTACACGAGCGCCGGGGCGTCGGGGGAACGTCTTGCCCGCTCCTCGATCACGCGGTGGATCGGGCGGTTCTGGTCGAAGGGGCGGGCTGTGTCGTTGAACTCCGAGACACGGTGCAGCATACGGGGAGAGAGTTCGGTGAACTCGGAGAAAGGCGTGTGCGCTTCGGCCCGGCCCAGTGCCCCGAGGAAAGCGTCGATGTGCTCGGTGATGTGCGCGAAGAAGGGGGAATCCGACGGATATGATATCTCCAGAACCCCGGACGACTCCCGGTATCGGAGTGTGATTGGCGTCCACTCGGCGGATTCTGCGGGCTCTCCCCACATCACTTCGACACCAGGTGGAGGAGCGCCTTCGAACGTCTCCGAATACCGGTAGAAACGATTGTCGACGATGTTACCGGGGAATTTCTCCAGAGCGGCCTCCACGTCCTGGACCGACGAGTTCCCACCCACGTCCAAGTACCGTGCCGTCGTTCCGGACGGCGTCGTCAGTGAGCCTTTCCGGGTAAGCGTTGCTCACGCACGGTTACAACATGGGTGGAGAGAGA
>NZ_ANAY01000051.1 GCF_000340965.1 Nocardiopsis kunsanensis DSM 44524 | reverse complement strand
AACCGGAAGAAAAGGATGGACCGGCACGCCCGCGGAACCCCGCGTTCGTCTCGCTCGGTGGAACCTCGATGTCCCCTCGCCCGGCCTTGGGCCGTTTGAAGGCGACCTGGGGAACACTACCCCCGGCCGACCACCTGAGCAACCTGGACCGAACGTGTCCTGGGTCATGCTTTCCTGTGAACGTCAGTTCAACAGGATCGCTGCGCCGGTCCCCGGAGCGGCGTACAACCACTCCACCTCCAGGGCCACGGCGGTGACCGTCGCCGGCGGGTACCCGGCCGGCCCCGGCATGTCCAGGAAGTCCGCGGCCAGCTGCGCCACCGTCGGGTTGTGTGCGACCACGAGCACGGTACCGGCTTCCGCGGGCACGTAGGTGATGAGCTCCGTCAGCGTGTCCGTCCCCGCCGAGTAGACGGCCTCGCTGAAGTCGGTCTCCGGAGGCCTGCTCGGCCCGAGGGTACCGAGTACGCCTTCGAGCGTCTGCCGTGTACGGCGGGCCGAGGAGCAGAGGACGTGGTCGGGCACGTATCCCTGTGCGGCGAGCATTCGGCCCACGTTCTCCGCCTGGGAACGTCCGCGGTCGGTCAGGGAGCGTTCGACGTCGTCGACGCCGAACCCGGACTCGGCCTCCGCGTGCCTCATCAACAGCAGTGTGCGGCTCATGGGGACACCACCGTGGCGACGACGGCTATGGCAACGATGAAGCCCACCATGAACCCCAGAATTGTGAACAGGCCCTTCATCCCCTGCACGGGATCCCCCTCAGCTCGGATCGCTTCGGCGCCCGCGGAGCGCCCGACGCCGACACCACAAAGGCTAGAGCCCGTCCCCCCTGCACCCGCAACCTGCTGCACTCCGGGTGGAACCCACCGACCGGGCTCCACCCTCGAACGGTCCGCCCGGCCCGTCGCAGAGCAACGGCCGCCCGGGGCGCTGCCCCGAGCGGCCGTGTCTGTACTGATCGGCCGGTGCAGTCCCGGACCGTCAGTCCTTGTTGTCTCCCGTGGTGGCTTCCTGGCGCTCGCCGTCGCTGTCACGGGGGCCGGGGGCGTCCCCTCCGGAGCCCTCGTGCGGCGAGCCCTTCGGCGTGGCACCCGATTCGTTCGGGACCGGGCCGCTCTCGCTGCCCGCGCCCCGGTTCTTCGACCAGAGGACGGCACCGACCAGAACACCGACCGCGAGCAGCGTGACGACCACACGCAGCACGATGTTGTCCGCGTAGATGACGACGCTGGGCGCGATGATGAGCGCCACCAGGTTCATGACCTTGAGCAGTGGGTTGATCGCCGGGCCCGCGGTGTCCTTGAAGGGGTCGCCCACGGTGTCGCCGATGACCGTTGCCTCGTGGGCCTCCGATCCCTTACCGCCGTGGAAACCGTCCTCCACGAGCTTCTTGGCGTTGTCCCAGGCGCCGCCGGAGTTGGCGAGGAACACGGCCATGAGCACACCAGCGGCGATGGCGCCGCCCAGGAAGGCCCCGAGCGGGGCGTAGCCGAGCGCGAACCCGACCGCGATCGGGGCGAGGACCGCGAGCAGGCCCGGGGTGACCAGTTCCCGCAGCGAGTCCTTCGTGCAGATGTCGACCACCCGCGCGTACTCGGGTTTCTCGGTGCCGTCCATGATGCCCGGACGGGTACGGAACTGGTCCCGCACTTCCAACACCACTCGGCTCGCAGCGCGCCCGACCGCCATGATCGCCAGCCCGGAGAAGAAGAACACGACGGCGGACCCGATGATGACCCCGACGAGTACGTCCGGGTTGTCCAGGGACAGGGAGAAGACCTCGCCGTCCCCGAGCTGGTTCTGCACAGAGGTCCGGAAGGCCCCGAACAGCGCGGTGGCAGCCAGGACCGCGGTCGCGATCGCGATGCCCTTGGTGATGGCCTTCGTGGTGTTACCGACGGCGTCGAGTCCGGTCAGGACGTCGGCGCCCCTGCCTTCGACGTCACCGGACATCTCGGCGATGCCCTGGGCGTTGTCGGCGACCGGCCCGAAGGTGTCCATCGCGACGATGATGCCGACCGTGGTGAGCAGGCCGGTGCCGGCCAGGGCCACCGCGAAGAGGCTCACGGTGATGGAACCGCCGCCGAGCAGGAAGGCCGCGTAGACCGCACCGGCGATGAGCAGTGCCGAGTAGACCGCGGACTCCAGCCCCACGGAGATGCCGGAGAGGACGACGGTGGCCGCACCGGTCTCGGAGCTCTCGCCGATGTCCTTGACGGGACGGCGGTCGGTCTCGGTGAAGTAGCCGGTGAGCAACTGGATGGCGGCGGCGAGCACGAGACCGATGAGGACCGAGCCGATGGCCACGAGCCGGGGATCGGGTCCGGCGCCGGCCAGGTCCTCGAGCACGCTGTCGCTGACCCCGGTGAGCTGGTCGAAGCTGGAGGGCAGGTACCAGAAAGCGGTGGCCACGACCAGGACCGCGGAGATGCCCGCAGAGACGAAGAACCCGCGGTTGATCGCCGACATGGCGGTGCGGTCCTTGGCCCTGGGTGCGACCAGGAAGATGCCGATGACGGCGGTGATGACCCCGATCATGGGCACCAGGAGCGGGAAGACGAGGCCCTCCACACCGAAGGCGACGCGGCCCAGGATGAGGGAGGCCACGAGCACGACGGCGTAGGACTCGAAGAGATCCGCGGCCATGCCCGCGCAGTCGCCCACGTTGTCCCCGACGTTGTCGGCGATGGTCGCGGCGTTGCGGGGGTCGTCCTCGGGGATGCCCTGCTCGACCTTGCCGACGAGGTCGGCGCCGACGTCGGCGGCTTTGGTGAAGATACCGCCGCCCACACGCATGAACATCGCGAGGAGTGCGGCACCGAAGCCGAATCCCTCCAGGACGATGGGCGCGTCTCCGGCGTACATGAGGACGACGACGGCGGCACCGAACAGGCCGAGACCGACGGTGATCATGCCGGCGACACCGCCGGTGCGGAAGGCGATGCGCATCGCGCTGCGGTTCGCGTCGTCGTCGCCGCCGCGGGCCGCTGCGGCCACGCGCACGTTGCCGCGGACTGCCAACCACATCCCGATGAAACCGGTCGCGGCGGACAGGAGCGCGCCGAGGGCGAAGAACACGGAGCGGCCGACCATGATCTCCGTGGAGTCGGCCGGGAGCAGGAGCAGGAGGAGGGGGATGACGACAATGAAGACCACGAGGGTGCGGAATTGTCGTTTCAGATAAGCCGCGGCCCCTTCCTGTACCGCGACCGCGATGTTGCGCATTCGCTCTGTTCCCTGCCCTGCGGCGAGGACCTCACGGACGAGCATCCCGGCCACGGCGAGCGCCAGGAGCGCCACCACCATGACGACGATGACGAGGGTGAGGTCCATGCCGTTCAGTGGTAGGGCTGTGCCGCTCTCCGCGGCGAGGTTGAGCCCAGACAATCCGTCCTCCTTGAGACGGGCACGACCTTTCCGGACCCGCCCGTGCCATAACACGCGGGGAAACGGTCGGCCTGTCGGACGCCGTTCACCGTGCGCGGGCACGGCAATGCCGTCGCCAGGAAGGGGCCTGGACTGGCCCGAAGGCACGTCGTGCGGGGTCGGATCGGTGCCACCTTCGGTTGGGGTGCGCACCGCCCGCACCATGCGTCACGGGCGGTGATCCGGGGATTGTACGCAGCACCCTGAAAAAAGGTGAGAGTGGGTTCGCTATTTCGCCAAGAGAAACCAAAGATGTGACCTCCTGGTGACCACTGGGTTCGGAAAAACAGAACACGATGAAGTATTCACCCCGGAAGACCCGCCATAATGCCGTAATACGTTTTTCCCGATAAATCATTCATGGGGTCACACACCACGTATGGCAGAATGAAACGGGTGGAGGCATCACCAGCCCCCGCAGTCACGACATGGGACCCGGACCCAGCTTTCCTTCTCCCTTACGGCCCCGACACAAAGACATCCAGTGGTGTCCGTTATTCGGCCCTCAACGGCGCAGACGCATCCGCGACGTGTCGATGCCCTCCCCCGGTTCGGCCCGCCCGGATTCGAGCTCGTCCGCCAGGGCCCGGGCGAAGGCCGCCACCCCGGCCGTGTCCACCCCGTGGGGCGCGGGTGCGAACGGTTCCACCCGGTCCGCCCCGCGGCGGAGCAGCCGTGCGGCACCGACCGTGTTGCCGCGCTGAGCATGCGTGACACCCACGGCGGTCTGCGCCAACCCGCGCCAGAGTTCGCGCTCGGGCTCGGCGACGGACTTCCAGACCGCTTCGAGGACCTCGTGTGCGGTGAAGGCGTAGCCGCCGTCGAGCAGCCCCTGGGCCTTCTCGAGCCCTTCCTCGGGGGTGAAATCGGCGTCGTCGGGGACACGTTCCACCTCGCCGACACTGCCGTGGGGCATGGGACGCCCGTAGCGGTCCCTGGGGCGCTGGTTCTCCGCACGACCACTGACGTTGCGGTCCCTGTCGCCGTTGACGGTCAACTGTGCCATCCCTTCACAGCGGTTCGGGGCCACCCGCTCGGGTTCCCCCGGTCTCACCCAGCCACCCTACGAGAGCCCGTGTCACCTCTTCGGGCCGCTCCTCGTGGGGGAAGTGTCCGGCACCGGCCACGGGGTGCCAACGGAAGTTCCCGGAGACCAGGCGCCGGGACGAGTGCGCGATCCCCGGCCGGCAGACGGGGTCGCGGTCACCGTGGATCTGCAGTACGGGAACCCGGACCTGGCGGCGCAGCACCGACCGGTACCGGAGCCCGTCGAAGCGCCAGCGGGAACGGAAGAGCCAGCGGTGGTACTCCAAGGAGCAGTGGGAGACCTTCGGGATGGAGAAGGCGAGCCGGTACCGCTCCTCGGCCCCGGTGTCGGGCCATTCCGGCCCGGACCACGCGTCGAGCAGTTCGCCCACACGCTCGCATCCGTCGGCGAGCAGACGGTGCTCGGGCAGGATCGGCACTTGGGCTGCGAGGAAGTGCCGTGCTGCGGGGCCTCCGCGGCGGACCGCTCGGGCCGCACGCAACGGGTGCGGGGAGGAGACCGCCGCCAGTGAACGCACGGTCTCCGGGTGGTACGCGGTCATCGTCCATCCCACGAGGCCGCCGACCCCGTGGCCGACGACGGCCGCGTCGACGGAACCGAGGGCCCGGACCATGCCTGCGGCGTCCTCGGCGAGGGTGGGCAGGTCGTAACCGCGGGGGGTCTTGTCACTGGCACCGTAGCCGCGCATGTCGACGGCGACGGCGCGGTACCCGGCGGCGGCCAGGGCGGTGATCTGAGCCCGCCAGGCCCACCAGAACTGGGGGAAGCCGTGCAGGAGCAGGACGAGTGGTCCCTCACCCGACTCGGCGGCGTGGAAGCGTGCCCCCGCGGCTCCGATGACGCGGTGGGTCCAGGGGCCGTCCACGTAGGCGGCCGAGTCGTCCAACACGGTGCGGGGCGGTCAGCGGCCGGAAGGCGCCGGGGCCTCCCCGGGTTCTTCGGTGGCGGCCACCGCTCCGTCGCCCTCCTTGGGGGGACGGACCTCGCCGCGGATGATCGCCATGAGACGCGAGGACGTCAGGACCGTACGGGTCAGCCCCTGCCTGCGCCGGAAGTTGATCACCGCGATGAGTGCGAAGACCAGGGCGACCAGCAGGTAGAAGAGCGTGACGATGCCCAGGGAGGCCCAGACCGGCAGCCCGAAAATCTCGTGCAGGCCGAACCCCGCCGTGACCGACAGCAGGATCACGAAGATGTGCAGGATCACTGCGGCGACCAGGAACTCCGCGATGCCCTTGCCGATACGGACCGCGTCGTGCTTGGCCTCGAGCTTGGCGAGCCTGAGTTCGAGGCGCACCAGCCGGGACAGGTTGCCTGTGGCGTCGCTGAGCAGATCGCTGACGGAACGGTCGGCATCGTTGGAGGCGCCAGGTTGGCCGGCACCCGGCTTGTCCACCATCGTGGGGGTTCCCTTCTCTCGTCCGAACATGCGGATGATCCTCCGCATCCTCGCACATGCCCGCCCACCGGCGCCTCTCCCGGCGCGCAGAACCCGGAGCTTCGGTTTCGTCACACCGATGAGCGGGAACGTCGCCCCGCCCTTCGGAAACGGGCGGGACGACGTTCCTGGATGCGGTGCCGGTGCCGTTCGGGCCCCCTACTTCGGGAGCTGCTTGGCGATCACGTCCATGATCGAGGCGTCGGTGAGTGTGGAGGTGTCACCGATGTCCCGGTTCTCGGCGATGTCGCGCAGCAGGCGCCGCATGATCTTGCCGGAGCGGGTCTTGGGCAGTTCTGGCACCGCCAGTATCCGTGCGGGCTTGGCGATCGGGCCGAGGGAGGCGCCGACGTGGTTGCGCAGTTCCTGGAGAAGCTCGTCGGGCACGCTCTCCCCTCCGCCGCGCAGGATCACGAAACCGACGATGGCC
This sequence comes from Nocardiopsis kunsanensis DSM 44524, assembly GCF_000340965.1. Lineage (GTDB taxonomy): Bacteria > Actinomycetota > Actinomycetes > Streptosporangiales > Streptosporangiaceae > Nocardiopsis > Nocardiopsis kunsanensis. The sequence continues at coordinate 22,688 of NZ_ANAY01000051.1, read as the reverse complement.
TGGCCGGTGACCTTGTCGGCGGCGCCCACGACCGCGGCCTCAGCGACCTCGGGGTGGGAGACCAGGGCCGACTCGACCTCCGTGGTGGAGAGGTTGTGCCCGGACACGAGCATCACGTCGTCGACACGGCCGAGGAGCCACATGTCGCCGTCCTCGTCCTTCTTGGCTCCGTCACCGGGGAAGTAGAGGCCGGGGAAGCGGGACCAGTAGGTGTCCTTGTACCGCTGGTCGTCGCCCCAGATACCGCGGAGCATGGCCGGCCAGGGTTCGCGGACCACGATGAACCCGCCCTCGCCGTCGGGCACCGGGTTGCCCTCGTCGTCCACGACGTCGGCGTCGATACCGGGGATCGGCCCCATGGCGGCGCCGGGCTTGGCCGAGGTCACGCCCGGGAGGGGGCTGACCATGATCGCACCGGTCTCGGTCTGCCACCAGGTGTCGACGACGGGGACATTGCCGCCGCCGATGTTCTGCCGGTACCAGACGTAGGCCTCGGGGTTGATGGGTTCACCGACCGAACCGAGCACGCGCAGGCTGGAGAGGTCGTACTCGGCGGGGATCTCCTCGCCCCACTTCATGAAGGTACGGATCGCTGTGGGTGCCATGTAGGCGATGGTGACGCCGTACTTCTGCACGATCTCCCAGAAGCGGCCCTTGTGCGGGGTGTCCGGGGTGCCCTCGTACATGACGACGGTCCCACCGTTGGAGAGCGGGCCGTAGACGATGTAGGAGTGTCCGGTGATCCAACCGATGTCGGCTGCGCACCAGTAGACGTCGGTCTCGGGCTTGAGGTCGAAGACGGACCAGTGCGTGTAGGAGGTCTGGGTGAGGTAGCCGCCCGTGGTGTGCAGGATGCCCTTGGGCCTGGCGGTGGTCCCGCTCGTGTACATGATGAACAGCGGGTCCTCGGCGTCGTGCGCCTCGGGCGTGTGCTCGGAGGAGGCGCCGCCGACGGTCTCGTGCCACCACACGTCGCGCTCGGTCCAGTCGACTTCCTGGCCGGTGCGGCGGACGACGAGCACGTTCTCGACAGCGGGACGCCCGGCGACGGCCTCGTCGACGGCCGGCTTGAGCGAGCTGGGCTTGCCGCGCCGGTAACCGCCGTCCGCGGTGATGACGAGCTTGGCCTGGCTGTCGTCCAGACGCTGGCCCAGGGCGTCGACGGAGAACCCGCCGAAGACGACCATGTGGACGGCGCCGATGCGGGCGCAGGCCAGCATCGCGACAACCGTCTCGGGGATCATCGGCATGTAGATCGCGACCCGGTCGCCCTTGCCCACGCCGAGTTCGGTGAGGACGTTGGCGGCGCGGGACACCTCGTCGCGCAGCTCGGCGTAGGTGATGGTGCGGCTGTCGCCGGGCTCGCCCTCCCACTGGATGGCCGCGCGCTCGCCGTTCCCGGCGTCGACGTGGCGGTCCACGCAGTTGACCGAGGCGTTGAGCTTTCCGCCCACGAACCACTTCGCGTAGGGCGCCTGCCAGTCCAGCACGGTGTCCCAGGTGCGCTCCCACTGGAGCCTGCCGGCCTGCTCCTCCCAGAAGGCGAGCCGGTCCGCGGCCGCGTGCTCGTAGGCGTCCGCCTTCACGTTGGCGTTCGCAGCGAAGTCCGCCGGCGGTGGAAAACTCCGGGTCTCGTGGAGAAGGTTGGACAGTGTCTCCTGGCTCTGGGGAGTGCTGTCGGCCACTGTGATTCTCCTTACGTCGGCTGGTTCACATCCAATTAATCATGTGTCGAGTGGCCGCGTGAACAGGCGGGGTCGGGTGAGACGCCGGGGCAGGGGCAGGGAGCGACGAACGGGCGGTGAACGGTCGCCGTGCAGCGACGAGCGGTCCGGGTCCCGTCCGGCGACAGTGGTGATGCGGTGCGGGGACGCCAGGTGTTACCGGCGCGTAGGGTGGAATTCGTGAGCGAAACGACTTCTGCCTCCCTGTCCGACCCGCTGGCTCGGATCGCCGCACTGCCCGGCGTGAGCGACGCGGTCGCCGAGACGCGGACCCTGGTCGACCGGCTTCTGGGGCACCGGATCCTGCGCCGACGCAGCGCGGACGTGTCCATGGAGTCCTCACTGCGGGGCGCGTGTGCCTCCGCCGCGCTCGAGGGCGCCGAGGTCGCAATGGACGAGATCCGCGAGGGCCACGTCTACGACACCCGGATCAAGGGCGCACTGCGGACCTCCGGTGAGCTCGGGACCCTGGTGGACACCTGGCCGAAGGCGCCCCGGCAGGTTCTGGCGCGCCTGCACACGCTCGCGGCCGCCGACGCCGTCACCTCAGAGGCGCTCGGGCGGCCCCGGACTGCGGGTGAGCGTGTCGAGGATCCGCTGGAGATGGGCGAGGCCCCTCCGCCGGAGGCCGCCCTGGCACGCATGGAGGGCCTGTATTCGCTGCTGCGTGCGCGTACCTCGGTCCCCGCGCTGGTGACGGCGGCTCTGGTGCACGGTGAACTCATGGCGATCCGCCCGTTCGGGTGGGGTGACGGCCTGGTCGCGCGTGCGGCGGAGCGGTTGACCCTGGTCGAGCGCGGCCTGGACCCGAAGTCGTTGGTGCCCTCGGAACTGGGCCACCAGACACTGCGGGAGGAGTACGCGCCGGCACTGCGCCGGTACATGAGCGGGACGCCCGAGGGTGTGGCCGAGTGGGTCGTCCACTGCTGCAACGCGGTACGTGCCGGTGCGCAGGACTCCCTGGCCACGTGTGAGGCGCTGAAGCGGGGCTGACCCCCGGCGAGGCCGTTGCCGTCCCTGGGGCCGCTGGGGAGTGCCCGGCCGCGCGGCCGGGCGCCCCTGGCACGGAGAACGGCGCCCCGGAGCGTGTCGCAGGGCGCCGTCGCCGGCACGGAGCCGAGTGATCATGCGACCTGTCTTCTGTGCTGCCCGGATCCGCCTCCGAGGGTGTTCCCGGGGCACCTTGCCTTGTCACGGCTGAGTGGCGCGTGGGTACTCGGTCTTCGTGTCGAGGTGGTACTTGGCCACCGATCTGCTTCCTTTGTACGTGAGGGCCTCAGCTGGGAGAAGGGGGCCTGTGCGTTCTTTCCCCCGTCTTTGCCCAGTTCGGAAGTGGTGCGGGGCAGGGGGCCTGCGTACCGGGAGGCCGTGTCCGGGGTTGTCCACAGGTCCGGACCGGCCTCTTCCCACAGAGCCTGCGGTGGAGGACTCTCGAAGGGTGAGCCCCAGCCCTCCGGAGGCACCGTTGGACAGTCGACCCCGCCCCCTGATCGCCACCGACGACCCCCGCCTGCTCGACGACCTCCTGCGCCTGGCCTCGGCCGCGTCGGTGGAGGTGGACCTCGCCCGCACCGTCGACCGTGCGATGCGTCTGTGGGCGCGTGCACCCCTGGCCGTCGTCGGGACCGACCTCAGCTCTGCCCTGCGTACCGCCGATCCTCCGCCGCACCCGCGTCTGGCCGTGGTGTGCCGCGGCGGTGCGGGCGAGAACGGACGGCGCGAGGGCCTGTTCCTCCTCCCACGCGACGAGGACGAGCTCGTCGGTCTGTTCTCCGAGGCCACCGAGGCCGACGCCACACCCGCTCCCACGCTCGCCGTCGTCGGCGGGCGCGGCGGGGCCGGTGCCAGCCTCCTCACCGTCGCCCTCGCGCTGGCGGGCGAACGGGCCGGGCTGCGCACCGCCCTCCTGGACACGGACCCGCTCGGGTGCGGTGCCGACGTGTACCTGGGTTGTGAAGGGTTGGAGCAGCCGACGGGGTGGGGCGACCTGCTGCACCGCAACGGGCGGATGCGGTGGCGCGACCTGTCTGCGCGATTGCCCTCTACCAGCCACGTCTCCGTCCTGACGTGGACCCGGGGGTCCGGGGGTGAACGCCCGCTGCCGGTCGGTGCGGTGCGGGCCGTCCTGGCCTCCGCCCGCAGCGGCGCCGACCTGGTCGTGGCCGACCTCCCGCGTTCCTTCGACCCGGCGACGCGAGTAGTGCTCAACCATGCCGATCTGTTGTTCGTGGTGATCCCGGCGGACGTGCCCTCGGTCGTGGCCGCCACACGGATGGCCGACCGGCTGCGCGAGGAGGCTCCTGTGGTGCGGGCCGTGGTCCGCGGGGCCGGAGGGGAGCTCAGCGCAGAGGTCGTCGCGGGCACGCTCAGGATGCCGCTCGGAGCCGACCTGCCGCCCGAACCGGGGCTGGCTCGCACGCTCGCCGCGGGGCAGGCGCCCGGTCGGCGCCCGCGTTCACCGTTGGGCCGTTTCGCCGACCGGGTGGTCGCAGCACTGCCGCAGCCGCGGCCCGTCCCATGACCCCGGGCGGCGGTGGCCGCGTGGCCACCCTCACCGAGGCCGTACGCAACCGTCTCGCCGCGACCGGTTCGCCCGTCACCCCGTCCACTGTGGCTGCGGCTCTGCGCGCGGAGGGCGGGATCCTCGGCGACACCGAGCTGTTGCAGCTGACTCGTCGTCTGTCGGCCGACCTGACCGGGGCAGGGCCGCTGCAGGCGCTCATGGCCCCTGGGGTGACCGACATCCTCGTGAACGGACCGGAGGAGGTGTGGGTCGACGAAGAGGGGTTGCGCCGCGCGGACGTGCGGTTCGGTTCGGAAGAGGAGCTCAGACGGCTCGCTCAACGGCTCGCGGCACGGGCCGGGCGGCGGTTGGACGCGGCTGTGCCCTACGTCGACGCGCACCTTCCGGGCGGGATCAGGCTGCATGCCGTCCTCCCACCGGTCTCGCCCTCGGGGACGCGCTTGTCGTTGCGGTTGCCGCCCGAACGTTCCTTCACGTTGGCCGAACTCACGGCGCGGAGCACCCTCACGCCGCGGGGCGCAGGGCTGCTGCGGTCCCTGGTGCGTTCCCGGGCGCCCTTCCTGGTGACCGGTGGAACGGGTGCGGGTAAGACCACACTCCTGTCGAGTCTGCTCTCCCTGGTCGACGCGGGCGAACGGCTCGTACTGGCGGAGGACTCCCCCGAGCTGCGCCCTGACCACTCGCACGTGGTCCGTCTGCGGACCCGGCCCGCCAACATCGAGGGGACCGGCGAGGTCGGCCTGGACACCTTGGTCCGGCAGGCGCTGCGGATGCGCCCGGACCGGTTGGTGGTCGGTGAGGCGCGCGGGGCGGAGGTCGTGTCGCTGATGTCCGCGCTCAACACCGGACACCACGGTGCCGGGACCCTGCATGCCAACGGGGCCCGGGACGTTCCCGCACGGATCGAGGCGCTCGCGTGTTCGGCAGGGATCAGCCGGGCCGCCGCACACAGCCAGCTCGCGGCGACGCGGGTGGTGATCGTGCACCTGGCCCGGGGGCGGCGGTTGTCGGAGGTCGGGGTGTTGTGCCGGGTCGCCTCAGGACTGGTCGAGGCCCGTACCGCGGTGGCCTTCACCCCGGACGGCGTCTGCCACGAGGGCTCCGAGGCCGGGGAGTTGGATGCCCGGTTGGGGCCGTCGTGGCGGCTGGAACCGGCCGGGGGTGCGGCATGAACGGCGTCGGGCGGGAAGCGGGGTGCGGCCGTGGTGGAGTTGGTGGTGTTCCTGGGCGGGCTGGTGGTGCTCTCGCTGCTTCCCCGCGCCCATCCGTCGCTTCCCCGGGCCGCGGTCGGCGTACCGGGGTCGTGGCCGCTCGACCTGTGGGAGCGATGGCGTGTCCGTGTCCTGGCGGCGCGGAGGAGCGGGGAGCGTCGACGCGCGGTCATCAGCCTGTGCCGAACTCTCGCTGCGGAACTGCGTGCCGGCCAACCCCCGGAGGAGGCGCTGCGGCTCGCGGTGGTCCAGGCCGGGCCGTCGGTGAGCGCGGTATCGGACGCCCGTTCCCTGCGCACTGCCGCCGGGAGCGATCCGGACCTGGCTGCCCTGTCCTACCTCGCGGTGTGCTGGGACGTGGCCGCGGAGACCGGCGCGGGTCTGGCCACGGTCGTGGAGGGTCTGGCGGAGAACCTCACCGAACAGGAGGAGCAGCGGGCCGAGGCGCTCGCGCGGACCGCCGGGCCCCGGACCACGGCGTTCGTTCTCGGAGGGCTGCCGGTCGTGGGGGTGCTCATGTCTGCGGGCCTGGGCGGATCTCCCTTGGTGTTCCTGTTCACCACCCGTCTGGGTCTCGCGTGCCTGGTGGGCGGGGTCGCGCTGGACGTCCTGGGGGTGTGGTGGACGGTGCGGATGCTCCGGGGAGCGGTCCTCACACGGTGAGGGGGTGAGGGGCGGTGGTGTTCGTGGTGTGTTCGGTCCTGTGCGCGGCCGGGGCGGTGTGGCTGTGGACGGGTGGCGGGGAGCGGCGCCGGCTGCGGGCGCTGACCGGTACACGGCGTCCCACCCGTGCGTTCGGTCCGGTGGTCCGGATTTTCTGCGGGGCATGTGCGTCCCTGGTGGTCATTGCGGTCCTGGGTGTGTTCGGGGGCGTGGTGGTCCTCGGAGTCTGTGGTTTTCTGTGGTGGCGTACACGTCGCCCGCGTCGGCGGCGGCTGCCCGTGACCGCCGATCTTCCCGTCGTCGTGGGGTTGTTGGCCTCGGGGATGCGTGCCGGTGCCACGCTGCCCTCGTGTCTGGCCTCGGTGGCGCGGGCCGCGCACGGCGAGCTCGGCCGTGAGTTGGCGGGGGTCGCCGAACGGCTCCGGCTCGGCGCCCCGCCCGGGACGGCCTGGCAGAGCCCGGCTCTGCCCGAGCCCCTCGTGTCGGTGGGTCAGGATCTCGCGCGCGCGAGCGACACCGGAGCCCCCGTGGCCGAGCTGTTGGACCGGCACGTGGTGGATCTGCGCCGTTCGTGGCGTGCACGCGGTGTCGCTCGTGTGGAGCGGTTGTCGGTGCTGGTGGTGGCGCCCTTGGGGTTGTGTTTCCTTCCGGCGTTCGTGCTCATCGGGGTGGTCCCGGTGGCGGCCGAACTGCTGTGGTCCGCACTGGGGTGAGGAGGGCACACCCCTCGACCGTGCGGCCGGGTGGCAGGCGGTCCGTCTCGTCCGGGCCTCGGCTCGCGCTGCGGCCACGGGAGCACGGAGGGTGTCGTTGGATGCTGTGCGCAACGATCGGCCGGAGCTTGGGACGTGCTTGCGTACCCGGGCCGGACGTGCCCCGGACGGGGCGCCCGGTCAGGTCTCGTCCTCGCTGAGCCCGTCGATGATGTCGTCCAGGACCAGTGACCGGTCCTCCCGGGGCATCAGCCGCAGTTCCCGGAGTGCGGGCAAGGTGTCCACGCTCGTGGCGCGGGCGCTCTCGACCGTGCACACCCGCATGCAGTGCTGGGTGGGGACCCTCCAGAAGTCCCGTTCGTCGATCGGAGCGATCCGGTAGACGTTGGCGGGGTAAAGGGGGGTGCGTCCCGGGGATCTCCACTGCGGCACGCGGGCGAGCACGAAGCCCGTGATGAGTGAGTCGAACATACCGTCCGGGACCAGGTCGTCCATCGCCTCGCCGTCACCTTCGCACCGGCACTCCTGGCACCCGGCCAGTTCCGCGCGCAACAGCCAGCGGGCGCGCGCGTGGCTCACCTCGGTGGTACGGAGTTTGCTCGGGTGTCGGTGTCCCATACATACGGAGGGTACGGCGCCTCGAAGCAGGTCGTGTGTGCCCGGGACCGCGTGGCGTGCGTCAACCGCACCGGCGTGCGGGCGATCGTCGGCGCCGTCCCAGGTAAGGGTCGGGGAAGCGGGGCCACCCCACCGACAGGCGCAGTCCGAGGACCAGGAGTCCCAGGGTCGCCAGGAGTCCGGTGGAAATGTGCCCCAGGACACCGGCAGGGGTCGTCGTGGGTTGGGGACTGGCCACGGTGTAACGGACCACGGGGGTGTCCTCGCGGGACGGGTCGGCGGCCGGATCGGTCTCCGGGGTGCCGGAGGGCCCGGCCGGTGTTGTGGGTGTGGCGTCGGGCTCCGGGGACAGGGCAGGTCCCGGGGCCGGTGCCGTAGCGGATTCGGGAAGGTCGGGTTCGGGGCCTTCCCCGCCGGAGACCGGCACGGGCACGGGCACGGCGGAGGGTCCGCCCACGGAGGCGAACGTGGTCGGCTCCGGGGCGGGACGGGCATCGGTGGGGCCGGTGGCGTGCGGTGGCACCCCGCAGAGCAGCAGGGCGCACACCAGGGCGGGGACGGGGCTCATCGCTCCTCCTCGGGCGTAGTGGCTTCATGGGCCGGGCCGGCGCGGGCGCGGGCGCTCACGTCGCGGTCCAGGACTGTCGAGGGCACCGTGGCCGTGACGTCGACGGTGTGGCCGTCGAGTTCGCAGGAGACGAGGGAGGCATTGTTGGCTTCAGCTGTGGTGCGGGCCCCGTCACATGCTTCGGAGGGCCCGCGCACGGCGCGGGCTGCCCCGGCCAGGGCTGCGAGGTCGGCAGCGGTGGTGGCGCGTTCTCGGTCGAGCCGGGAGACGGCGGCCGCAGCCACGGCGAGGGTGACGGACCACAGGAGCAGGCAGAGGCAGATCCACCAGACGGTCGCCGACCCGGTGTCGGTTCGCACGGTGTCTCACCCGCCCACCTCCGCCGGCCCCGGTTCCACTGGGACCGCCGCTGTCCCGCTCAGCTGCACCGGGACACTGACGAGGGAACCGACGCTCAGCTCGGCCCGGACGGTCACGCGGGCCATGTCCGAGGAGTCCTCCAGGTCGATGTCGGCGCTCTCGGGGGCAGCCGACAGGGCCAGCTCGCGTGCCCGGTCGTTACTCTCCCCCCGTGCCAGGGCCCGTGCCCCTGTGCGAGCTGCGTCGGCGCAGGCGAGCTGGGCCGAAGCGGCCATGATCACCCCGAGGCACAGGGCCAGGAGGAGCAACAGTGACGGCAGGATCATCGCGGTCTCCATGGTGATCGAGCCCCGGTCACATACCGGAGCTGAGGGCGTCGACGACGATGTCGGTGAGGACCTCGGTGACGGTGCCGCCGGTGAGGATGACGTAGAGCACCCCCGCGAACGCGACGGCTGAAACCGTCCCCAGGGCGTACTCGGCGGTGGACATGCCCAGGTCGCAGCGCACGCCCCGGCGCGGCCGGAGGCGCCCCCACGGACGAAATCCGGCCCTCTCGCGCCACCGGCCGGTGGTCCGCTCCCTGCCGGACCCCAGCAAGCGACCGGGGAGCAGGGAACGGCCACCGGCGACGCCCTCGTTCCCGGCAACACCGGCGGGGGTCCGGTCCTCACCCCGGGATGCGTCGGATGCGGCTCCGCGGAGCGCACCGGGACCGGGCAGCGCCGGTGGCCCTGCGAGCGGGCCGTACCGGCGCACGCGGGCCGACCGCGCCGGCCTCGGCCGGCGGAGGGTGCCTGTCGGGTCCGTGGCACCGGACCCCCGACGGGGACGAAACATGTGTGCAGCCATGGGAACCTTCCTGGTCAGGAGACGGACCGGACGATGACCGGTCCGTTCCAGACTCGGCCGACGGCGACCGAATGGGAAGGCGCGATCTCCCGCCTGTGGACAACTCAGGTGCCCCACTCCGGAACGAGCCCCGTGAAACATCCACGACCCCTCGCACAGGGCCCGTGGGTGGTACTCGCACAGGAAGACCTGATGGCCGCCGGGTACGAGCTCCCCTCGGTAGGGCGCCGACGGGTTCTACGGACAGGAGGTGAGCGACGCAATACAGGCGTTCCAGATCGACCACGGCCTCGGCGTCGACGGGCTCCTCGGTCCCGAAGCCCGGGAAAGGCTGTCGGAGGACCTCAACACCGGCCGGTACCCGACCACGGCCGGTCACACCGGGCGGGGGCTCCCACTCACCGCATGACACGCGCCCCCGCTCCACCATGCTCGGTGGAGCGGGGGCGCTTTTGTTGTGTCCGGGTCAGACCGTAGAGGGCTCCATCATCCCCAGACGCCCGAGGTCGAGGCGCTCGGCTCGACGCGCGAGCAGGTACAGGTGTCCGGCACTCCGGTCCTGTTCTTTCACGAGGGCGAACCCTTGGGTCTGGTAGTACTTGACCAGCTCGGGGAAGAAACACCCCCGCCGCACCCACTCTCGGCCCTGACGTGCGGCCTGGTCGACTGCCCACAGAGCGATCAGGGTTCCGGGCTTGTGCTCGCGATATGCGGGATCGGTCACGGTCGTGAACAGGTACAGCGCGGGCTCTGCTGCTTCCTCGGGTGTCCAGTCTTTCGGCGGGGCCTGCGTCATGACGGTGGTGCAACCAACGATGCGCCCGCCGTCCACGAGCACCCACATAGACCCGGTTCCGGCCTGCCCGGCGAGTTCGGCGACCATCTCACGCCAGGATTCCAGCCCGCGCTTTTCCTGCCAGCCGCAGCGCGCGGTGATCATCGACGCGACGCCGGCGACATCGGTCTCGGTGGCGGGGCGCATGGTGAACACAGATCGTCCTCTCAACGAAGGAAAGCGGTAGCGCTCATGTGCAGGCTCAGGACCTCCAGAAGCTTTGCGTCCCGATCCTCGCTGTAGGTCGCCGCGGTCAGGCGCCCAACCGCGGCCCTCAGCCCGTCCGGGTCGACCAACCCCTCATCGAACAGCGGCGATCCGTCAGCCAGCATACGGGCGAACAACGCGGGCGCGTGGGTGGTCAGCGCGTGCTCGATGACCTCGGCGAAGGATTCCCGCTCGACCGGGTGCACGACGTCCCCGCTCATGCCGAGCGCGCGCAAGCGTCGCCGCTGTACCTGCTTCAGCTCACGCCACGCGAACGGCAACTGCTCGCCGAGCTCGACCATGTCCGGATCGGCGAACGGGTGCATCGGCCACAACCCTTCCCGCAGAAGAGCCGGCGCGGTGGTCTCCAACGACAACAGGGTCATGGAGTTGATCAGCGCCGGGGGCGCGATCCCGTCGTCGGCGAACTCCAACACAGCGCGGGCACGCGACCCGACCCAGGGCAGAATCTGCGCGTCGGTGATCTCGCCGAGCCCCTGGTGCGGCTCCTCCTCTTGGGTGAGTGCGACCATCTCATCTCCCCCCAGACCGGTCACGACGGTGCGGGCGCCGGCCTCGGCGACCGCCCGCGCCATCTGGGCAAAGGGGTTGTGTAGCGGGTCTTCGGTTGGGGAGATCAGGTCACCACGAACCCACCGGCACCCCGGAGCCAACGGTGGGTGCTTCATGGCGTCGATGACGATGTCGGGGTCGGCGAACTTCACCCGGTCGCGCATCTCGGCGCGGCGCCTGATCTGCTGTTCGCGTCCCGTGCCCCCGATCAACAGCGTGGCCGTGGGGAACAGGCCGGGGTGTCGCTCGGCCGCGCGGGTGGCCACGGTGCCCGAGTCGAACCCGCCCGTCAGGTGGAACAGAGTGGACTCCTCGGCCCAGGGGCGCCGGTCCATGGCGGTGTCCATGGTCTCGACGAACGCGCCCACCACGTCCGCGCCCGGCGCCAGATCCCGAGGGGTGCGGTGCAACGCGGGGTCGGGGTAGCTGGTCCACAGGGACCCGCCGAAGTGCGCGGTCGCGCGCTCGGTGAGGCGGTGCACGCCCCGGAACAGGGTGTCGGTGCTGTACCGGGGCCGGTAAATCAGTAGACGTGCCGCTTCCCGAGGATTGATACCGGTGGCGTGCTCGCGCAGGTCCGCCATATCCCAAGACCCGACCAGGGTCGGGCCGTCGGTGGCCAGGTACAAGGGGGTCGTTCGAGCGGCGCCCGCGGTGACGCGCACCGGCCGTTCGGGCTCGGTCTCCACCAGTACGACGTCGGTCGGCCACCGGGTGGCGGCCTCGCGTGCCTGGTCGTACTCGGCGGGGGTGAGGGGACGAACCTCGGGGTCACAGGTCAGGCGGTCGGCGACACGTTCACGGACCATGATCAGGGTCCGGTGTCCGTCGGTGGCGGCCAGGTGTTCCACGAGCGGGTGGTCGAAGATTCTATCCGGCTGCGCTGGTCGAGGGTGCCGTAGCACGCCCCGGACCAGGTCCAAGTCGGATTCTCGCTGTAGGGGGTCAAACGCAATCGCAACATGGGGGGCTACTCCGGGGCGTGCGTAGGTTCAGCGGGTCAGGTCAACTAGCGCTTGTTGGTGTCGTAGGTGTGCGCGGCGTCGGAGGACCCCGAGCTCTTCTTGTACTCGTGGCTCTGCTCGGCGCTCTGCACGACCGAGCGTGCGGTCGAGGTGAACAGGCCGGTCGTCGGCTCAGTGTTCGGCGGGGGCAGGAAATCAGTCAACGTGCGTCCTTTCGCGTCGGTGGTTCCCGTCCAACGGGTTTACCCGTCGGGCAGGCGCCGCTTCCGTTCCGAAAGCGACATCTGGCCCCGCGTGCGCATGACCACCGTCACGAGCGCGCGGGAAGCTAGTGAGCGGGGACAGGCGGCGCTTCCCGTCCCCGTCGTGCCCGGAAGTACCGGGCGTCCCGCTCCCGTGGCAGTGGCGGGCCACAGGAGCGGGAAGACACTACGGGTCGACGACGTGAGATCCATCGATGAGCGCGGAGACTTCAGCCGCGCGATACCGACGGTGGCCACCCAGCGTCCGAATACTGTTGATCCGGCCGGCCTTCGCCCAGCGGGTGACGGTCTTGGGATCGACCCGGAACAACCTCGCCACCTCTGCGGGGGTCAGCAGCTCGACAACCTGTTCAGTCCGGTTCTGGGGGGTCATGCAGGGGTCCTTCACTTGGTCGCTGTGATCATGTGTCCGCAGTGTCGGCATGTGGCCGTTCGGGAGTGCGGCATGCGGGGGTCGATCGGGTCGGGGACGTAATCGTGCCTCTGGCCCGGGGGTGAACAGTCGGTGCGGTTGTCCATCGGTGCCTTCTGCTCGGCACGTGAAGGGGGAAGTGGTGCCCCGCCCCCTCCCGAGCGGGGCACCGGGTCGGCCCCGCCCCTTAGTCAGGGGCCGACGGTCCCGGACCTCTCAGAGCAGCCACGAGGACGGCTTGCACGCGGGCCACAGGGTCGCCCGAGGGGTCCGGGCACAGGGGCACCACCAGGGCCGCGCCGACGACGTCAACGGCGCGCGCTGCTTCTGGGGCGCGGTGCGGGGGCTCGATGGGTCTGCCAGCTGGCATTGGGGGTCTCCAGTCGAGGTAGGGCCGCACCGGGTCGATGGGGGGCGCGGTTTCGATCTCGTGAATGCGGCGGTGCGCGGCCTCGACGCTGGTTTCTCGGACAGGTGTGCGCCGTAGGCGGCAACGATCAAGGGTCCCGAAGCGGTGGGGATGGTCGTGAGGTTCCAGTGGGGGTAGGCGCGCGCGAGGAGGTCGGCGGCCTGGTCGCCGACGTGGCGGCGAGCTTGTCGAGGCACCCGGGGCGCGGGCGCGTCAGGCGCCGGTGACTGGTCGGCGCATTCAGGACTTCGGATAGAGCGCACCACGGCACCGAGCAGGGTCCACAAAAGCCGGAGCATGTTCACACCGCCCCCTGGGGCGGAGGAGTCGGCCGGGCATGCGCCGCCGGAATGACGTACTCGCCCCCGGCGAGGGTGTGCACCTGTAGTGCGTGACCATCGGCGCCGCGGGCACCTCGGATGTGACCGGTCACCTTCCCGTATATCTGATCGGGGGTCACGACCCACGACCCCAGGGCGTAGGTCCGGTGGACCTCACGCCAGAGAGTTTCGAGCCTGGCGCGGTCGACCATCGCGGCGACCTCGGCGATCTCGATTCCGCTCAGCTCTTTCCCACCGTCGAGGACGGCGTCGCTGGTCACTATCACGTCCCGCTGGTCGGGGATGGCGAAGAGGTTCACGCACACCACCGGCCGTCAACAGCCAAGCCGGCCAAAGAAGCTTCTGTGCCACGGACGTAGGCCCGGACACGACGCGCCCGACGTGCGGCCTTCGTCCTCAGAGCCGGAACAACAGCATTCATGAAGCACGCTCCAGGGTTGGTGGCGCGCAACTAGTGGCAGGCGCGCCTTGCACCACGGACCACGGGCTTCCTCATGTAGAGGTGCAGTCCCTATGTACTCATGTACATAAGTTAGGCTGCATCACTCATGTACATGAGTCAACCCTCTGAGAGAAGAAGGCCGAAGACTGGAACGTGGATCAGTCCGAGGCCGGAATACGGTAGTCGAGCACGAACTGATCGGCGGCCATGATCGTGTCGCAGACCTCCACAACCTGACCGGCCACGGTCACCGCGTTACGGGTCAAGTGGATCACCGGTGCACCAGGACTCAGAGCAAGAGCGGTCGTTTCCTGCTTGGTAGCCAGTCGCGCCCGAACGGTCTCGGTGTACTCGGCGAACTCGTGGCCGTGCTCTTCCAGGCGAGCGTAGATGCCACCTCCGCCGGGATTCTCCTCGAAGAGCTCAGGGATATCCCGCGCCACTCCCCAAGCCAGGTAGGAGGTAGCTTCTTCGGTCGGCGTGCCATCGGAGAAGTACAGCCGTCGACGGGCGAGCACCTTCTCACCCTCGGCTACGCCGAGCCTTTCCGCGACATCCGCAGGGGCCTCGACAGGGCCGATGGAGAGCACTTTCACCGTGGGCTTGACGCCGGCTTGCTCGGTCTCGGCGATGTAGGCGGCCTTACCCGCACGACGGTGAGAGCGACGGAAGCGATCCGAGGACTTGCGCCTCACAGGAGGGCGCGACTTTACGTAGGACCCTCGACCTTGGTGAGTCTCCACGAGCCCGATCGTCCGCAGATGCGCCACGGCCTTTCGGGCAGTGCCCGAGGAGACTCCATAACGGTGCATCAAGGTCGCCTCGCTCGGGATCTCCTCGGCAGGGGCCAGACGGCGACTCTTGATCTGTTCTTCGAGGTCGTCCGAGATCTGTAGATACCGAGGCTTCCCAGACCGTGCGTCCGCAACGCTCACCATGGTCCTTCCGTCCTCCTATGCTCATGTACATGAGTAACAGCAGCGGAGATCAGCCGTCAACGCCACTGCATTCGGTGTCAGTCGCTGGAGCTGTCCTCCGGGAAGACGGTCGGCTCCTAGCGATTCGGCGTGCTGACACAGGAAAGTGGGAGCTCCCCGGTGGAGTCCTGGAGCTCTCCGAGACGCCGGAGGCCGGAGCATGCCGGGAGATCTGGGAAGAAACCGGCATTCACGTAGAAGTGGACCATCTCACGGGAGTCTACAAGAACACGACCCGAGGGATTGTTGCCCTGGTCTTTCGGTGCAAACCCTCCGGTGGCACCGCACGCCCTTCGTCCGAGTCGACTGCGGTCGAATGGCTCACTGCGGAGGAGATCGTCGAGCGCATGTCCGAGGTCTACGCAATCCGGCTCACCGACGCTCTTGATCCGAACAGTCCGCATGTTCGCAGCCACGACGGCCGTCGCCTGACCACGGTCAAATGAGCAGCGTGAACGGGCCCCTGACCGACGCTCAGGGGCCCAACCTATGCCTACGTAAGGCACCGGAGCAGTCCATGCAGGGCGGTGAGCGCTCGTTCCCAGATGCTCCCCCGCCGAAGCTTGACCCCCCCGAGCAATGAATGTGTTTCTCGACCTGTACCGAGGGCGTACTCGGCGGTGGACATGCCCAGGTCGCAGCGCACGCCCCGGCGCGGCCGGAGGCGTCCCCACGGGCGAAACCCGGCCCTCTCCTCGGCACACCGGATCGCCCCGGCGCGGCTCAGCGCCGACACGCCCCAGGGGCGGGCCGACTCAAGAAGCGTCCACAGCCTGTGGATCCCCGTCGGCCCCACCGAGCACCGCGTCGAGCAACCGGAGCGCCCCGGCCTTGTTCAAGGGTTCGTTCCCGTTCCCGCACTTGGGCGACTGGATGCACGAGGGGCACCCCTGCTCGCACTCGCAGTCGGCGATGGCCCCGCGCGTAGCGACGAGCCACTCCCGTGCGGCGGTGTAACCGCGCTCGGCGAACCCGGCGCCGCCCTCGTACCCGTCGTAGACGAACACGGTCGGTTTCCCGGTGTCTCCGTGCACGGAAGTGGACACACCACCGATGTCCCAACGGTCGCAGGTCGCCAACAGCGGCAGCAGACCGATGGCGGCGTGCTCAGCGGCGTGCGCGGCCCCCAGGATCGGAACGTCCTGTCCCCGTAGCCGTTGTTCGGCGTCCGCGGGCAGGGTCCACCACACGGCCCGGGTGTCGAGGACGCGTTCGGGCAGGTCGAGCGGTTGCTCGCCGAGCACGGACCCGGTGCGTACGTCCCGCTTCAGGTACCCGACGACCTGCTGCACCACGTGGACCTCGCCGAAGTGCACGACGGCGCCGCTGGGCCAGGTCCGGCTGCGCAGGGTCCTGCGCACGGTGATGTCGGTGGTGTCTCGCGCCCAGGTGCTGTAGGGCGGGTCCTCGGCGTGCACGAGCGCCACGCCCTCGTCGAGGTCGAGGTCGTCGACGAGGAAGGTCTCGCCCTGGTGGAGGTAGACCGCTCCAGGGTGCACCGTCCCGTGGGAGGCCGCTTCGTCGATCTCCCCGAGAAGCAGGCCGCTCGCGGTGTCGACGATCTGGACACGGCTCCCGCCGGAACCACGGATGTCGGCGAGGTCGCCGGCGCGTTCGTGGCTCGTCCAGAACCAGCCTCGCGGCCGCCGCCGCAGCATCCTCCTCCGCACGAGTGCGTCGAGCCGTTCCTCCGTGCTCGGGCCGAAAAGGGGGAAGTCCGACCGGGTGATCGGGTTCTCCTGGGCTGCCGCGCACAGGTGCGGATCGAGGATGTGCGGGTTTTCCGGATCCAGGACCGTGGCTTCCACCGATCGACCGAAAATCGCCGTCGGATGATGGGCGAGGTAGGTGTCCAGGGGGTCGTCGCGGGCGATGAACGCGGCCAAGGCATCACCGCCGCCGCGTCCGGCGCGTCCCGCCTGCTGCCACAGCGACGCACGGGTCCCGGGCCAACCGGTGATGAGCACCGCGTCGAGTCCGCTGATGTCCACCCCCAGCTCGAGGGCGTTGGTACTGGCCAGGCCGAGCAACGTTCCGGTACGCAGCGCCTGCTCGAGCTCACGCCGGTCGGAGGCCAGGTATCCGCCGCGGTAGGCGGCCACCCGCTCGGCCAGATCGGGTTCGCCGCGGTCGTGCAGAATGCGTTGCGCTCCGAGAGCGACGACCTCGGCGCCCTGCCTCGAGCGGACGAACACCAGTGTGCGCATCCCCTGGAACACCAGGTCGGCGAGCATCTCGGCCGCCTGGGAGGGCGCGGTACGACGGATCGGGGCCCCGTTCTCCCCGACCAGGTCGGTCAGTTCCGGCTCCACCAGAGCCACCGACATCGCCGGCCGCGGGGAACCGTCCTCGGTCACGGCGGTGACCTCTGCCCCGGTCAGCCGTGAGGCGCTCTCGGCGGGGCTGCCCGAGGTCGCCGAGGCCAGGACGAACGTGGGGCCGGAGCGGTAGCGCGCGCAGATCCGCCGGAGCCGCCGCAGGATCAACGCGACGTGGGAGCCGAACACACCCCGGTAGTGGTGGGCCTCGTCGACGACCACGTACTTCAGGCGTCGCAGGAAACGGGCCCAGGCCCCGTGCCGGGGCAGCATCCCGTGGTGGAGCATGTCGGGGTTGGTGAGTACGTAGGTGGCGTGCTCGCGGATCCACCGGCGGTCCTCGGCGGGGGTGTCACCGTCATATACGGCCGCTCTGACCTCCGGAACTTCGAGGTCCGATATCCAGCGCAGCTGGTCGTGTGCGAGCGCCTTGGTCGGCGAGAGATAAAGTACGGTCCCGCCCGCGTCGATCGCCTCCACAGCGGGCATGACGAACGCGAGTGACTTTCCCGAAGCAGTACCCGTGGCTATGATCACATCACGGCCGGAGCGGGCCAGGTCTGCGGCGGTGACCTGATGGGACCACGGTTCTGTGATCCCCCGGGCCATCAGGCGTTCGACCAGGGGCGGGGACACCCAATCCGGCCAGTCCCCGCTCTCCCCCTCGCTCCGGGCCACCCGCTCGATGTGGGTGACCTGCGGGTACCGGGTATCGTCACGCCACACCCCGGGGAGCACGGGCTCCGACCGTTCCACGCGAGAACCTCCTCACTGGATCTCGTTCCCGGCCCACGAGGCCCCGGACGGGAGTGAGCACTGGTGGACATCGGTTTCAGTGTGACACTCGGGGGAAGGTGGCGCGGTGTCACGGTTTTCCTGTGCATCACAGGAAGACTCGCCCGGCACCCGTGGTTGAATGCGTGCTGGTGGGGTAACGCCCGGCAGAGATCATTCGCGATGAATTCGCGGTTCGGCGCTGGAGGACTAGTGGACTTGAAGCTTGATCATTACACCGAGGGCGACACCGAGATCGTCGTCGTTGAGGGTGAGATCGATGTCTATACCGCGCCCCGGCTCCGCGAGCTGCTGATCGACCTGGTCAACAAGGGCAACTTCCACCTCGTGGTCAACATGGAGAAAGTGGAGTTCCTGGATTCGACCGGCCTCGGTGTGCTCGTGGGCGGGCTGAAGCGTGTCCGTGCGCACGACGGGACACTGGACCTGGTGTGCACGCAGGAGCGCATCCTCAAGATCTTCCGGATCACCGGCCTGACCAAGGTGTTCGGTATCCACGGCACGGTCCAGGAAGCCATCGACAAGCGTTCGTCGAAGTAGTCCCGAGCGAGCCGATGGCAACCATCACGCTCACGATCAGCGCGCTCCCGGCCCACGTACGGACGGCGCGGCTCATGGCCGCGACGGTCGCGCGGCGGGCCGGTATCGCCGCCTCTGCGATCGACGAGATCAGGCTGGCGGTCGGAGAGGCGTGTTCCCGGGCAGTGGCCGCACACAAGGTCCACTGCCCCACACAGCCGATCCTGCTCCAACTGATCGACAGCAGCGGACCCGACAACACTTCCTCGGAGACCGGTGACGGCACCGCTGAGAAACTCCTGCGTGCCAACGGCATCACCACACGGCGTTTCGAGGTCGTGGTCACCGACTGTGCCCCCGCGAAGGGCAACGAGGAGACGGCCGTGCCGCCGGCCATCGACGGGTTGTTCCTCGACGGCGACGACACCCCTCCCGGCGGGATCTCCGGATTCTCGCCAGGTCTGGGGCTCGCGGTCATCACCGGCCTGGCCGACGAGGTCAAGATCGACCCCGACGACGACGGCACTGTCGTACGCATGAGCTGGCCCGTACTCCCGGACCCCTCTCCGGAACCGGGTGCGAACTAGGATCGGACGACGCACGAGGGGCGCCCCTCCCGACCGGGAGGGGCGCCCCTCCGTCGTTGCGGGGGCCGCACCGCCGGGTCCGGTGGGTCAGTCGCAGGGCCCCGAGGACACCTCGGCTCCGTTCTCGAGCCCCTCGCGTGCGTTGTCCGCGACCTCGTCCGCGGTGAGCACGTAGCCGGTCTCGTCCTCGTTCGTGGCGGCAGCGAAGACCACCCCGTAGACGCTGCCGTCGGGTGCCAGGAGCGGCCCGCCGGAGTTGCCCGGACGCACGACCGCACGCACCTGGTAGATCTCCCGGCTCACTTGGGTCTCGTGGTAGAAGTCGGGCCCCTGTGCCGTCTGTTGGGCCCTGATACGCGCTGGGACGGCTGTGAAACCGCTGTTGCGTGGGAACCCGGCCACGACTGCGTCGGTGCCGTGGTCGGCCTCGTGGTCGAATTCCAGGGGCTCCAAATCGAGGCCGGGCACATGCAGCACCGCGAGGTCCTGCTCGGCGTCGAAGAGGACGAGGGTGGCGTCGAGCTGGTGTCCGTCGCGGGTGACCACACGCAGGTCGTCGGTGACACCGGCAACGACGTGGGCGTTGGTCATGATGCGGTCGTCGCCGTAGGCGAATCCGGTGCCCTCGACCCTGCGTTGGCAGGAGGGTGCTGTGCCGAGGACCTTGACGACGCTGCGGCTGGACTCGATCAGTTCGGGGGTGGTGAGCACGTCCGGGTCGGGCGGTTCGACCTCGGCGAGTTCGCCGGTACCGAGGCCACTGAAGACCTGCGGGAAGGCGCTCTGGTCGACGATTCTGCGGAACTCGGAGAATCCCCTGTGGGCGGACTCGGGCATGAGGGAGTCCACCGCCTGCAGGACCCGGGAGTCCTTCACCTGCTGGGCGACCATGGGCAGTGCCGAGTTCGCGACGGTGCTGCCGATGAACCAGGCCACCAGCAGTACCGAGAGCCCGCTGACCAGGGCGCCGCCGATGGCGTCCAGGACCCGGGCGGAGTCCCAGGTGACCTGGTTGCGCACGAGGGTGCCCAGGTACGAGGACAGGAACTGGCCGAGCGCCGCCGCCAGGAAGACCACCGCTATGGCCAGCAAGGCCTGTTGGCCGGGCTCGTCGAGCCACCCCTGGATGAGTCCGGGTGCGGTCAGGGCAGCGAGGATCCCCCCTCCGATGAACCCGGCGAAGCTGAACACCCCGACGATGAACCCCTGCCGGTAGCCGGTGATGGCGAACAGCAGCAGCAGGACGACCAGGACCAGGTCGAGCACGGTGCCCTCCAAACGTGAGCGTCAGCCGACCGGCCGGAGGCCTTGCGGGGTCACTTCCAACACATCGGTGAGACCCTCCCTGCGCCAGGGAAGTTCCCACCCGCCGAGATACAGGAGGCGGTCGACGATCGCTCCGGTGAAACCCCACACGAGCATGCCGTTGACACGGAAGCCCGGCCCCCACCGGGGTCCGTTGCCGTAACGGACCACGACGCGGTTGTCGGGGTCGGCCAGGTCGGCGACGGGCACTCGGGACACGGCGGCGACCTCACCGGTGTCGGTGGGGCGGACCTCGGACGGATCGCGCCACCAGCCCAGGAAGGGGGAGACACGGAAGTCGCTGAAACTCAGGTAGAGCTCGGGCAGGTTCCCCAGGACGTCGACCCCTGCCGGGTTCAGTCCGGTCTCCTCCTCGGCCTCGCGCAGTGCAGCTGCCTCCTTGGAGGCATCGGTGAGCTCGATGCGCCCGCCGGGGAAGGCAGGCTGGCCCGCGTGCCGACGCAGACCGTCCTTGCGCTGGATGAGCAGCAGGTCGGGGCCGGCGGGGCCCTCGCCGAAGAGGATGAGAACGGCGGACTCGCGTCCGCCGGTGGCGGGGGGACGCATCTGCGCGGGGACCGTCATGGTCTGGGCTGAGTCCGCGAGCGCGGCCATCCAGAGCGGGGTCGGGTTCATTCTCAGGACCTGTTCCGGGGGTTGTCGCGCTGTCGAGTGGACTGCCAACAGAGTACAAACCCCGGCCGTGTGCTCACCGGCCCGGCCGGAACTCTGTGGGGAACTCCTGTCCGGTTCTCAGGCGAAGGAGCGCATCTTCAGGAGCTTGGTGGCGGCGGCCTCGTCGGTGGGGCCCTCACCGAAGGAGGGGCAAAGCGGAGCCAGGACACACGCGCCGCAGGCGGGCTTGCGTGCGTGGCAGACCCGGCGCCCGTGCCAGACGACACGGTGTGAAAGCATCGTCCAGTCGCGCTTGGGGAACAGGGCCCCGACAGCGTGTTCGACCCTGACCGGATCCGTCTCGTCAGTCCAGCCGAAACGGCGGACGAGGCGCCCGAAATGCGTGTCTACCGTGATCCCTGGCACATCGAAGGCGTTACCGAGTAGTACATTTGCGGTCTTACGCCCTACACCGGGTAGTTTGACCAGGTCTGCGAGGTTTCCCGGAACTTCGCCACCGTGCCGCTCGCACAGCTCCTGGCCGAGACCGATGAGGTTGTTGGCCTTGGCCCGGAAGAAACCCGTCGAGCGGATCATCTCCTCCAGCTCCTCACGCCGGGCCGAGGCATAGGCCTCGGCATCGGGGTAACGGGCGAAGAGGGCAGGGGTGACCTGGTTGACACGCTTGTCGGTGCACTGCGCCGACAGGATCGTGGCGACCAGCAACTCCAATGGCGTGGTGAAGTTCAGCTCGGCATGGGCGTCCGGGTGGAGCTCGCTGAGCTCGCGGTACATCTTGCGTGCGCGGCGCACCAACGCCAGGCGGCTCTCACCGGTGGGGGTGACCGTCTCCGGGGTCGTGTCACGAGGCATCGTCACAGGGTAGACGCCCGGTGCACGAGGCAGGTCCGCGTACGGTCCCCGGGGTGCTCCCGGACAACGGGCCGCTCGGCGTCCGGGAACATCTGCCGATGCCCGGAGGCACGGCGCGGACAGCCCGGAACAGGCCGGTTTACGACTAGGATCACATGGGCTGACGTCGGCTGTTGTGGGCACGTTGTCTCCCGGCGGACAAGCCGAGGTAACGGCCTGGTTTCACACCCGGGTGCGATATACGTCACACTGTTGACGGTCAGGTTTTAGGAGGACGTGTGGTGGACGAAGTCAACGAGGTGCTGCGGAAGGCCCCTCTGTTCGAGGCGCTGGACGAAGAGGACGCGGCAGCGCTCCGCTCCTCCGTGAGCGAGGTCCGGCTGGGCCGCGGCCAGACCCTCTTCAACGAGGGCGACGAGGGCGACCGCCTGTACGTGATCCTCAGCGGAAAGGTGAAACTGACCCGCACGGCCGTGGACGGACGGGAGAACCTTCTCGGCGTGCTCGGCCCCAGTGAGATGTTCGGTGAGCTCTCCCTGTTCGACCCGCGACCGCGCACAGCGAGCGCCGTCGCCGTCACCGACGCGGTACTGGCCGGGTTGGGCCACGATGACCTGCGCCCCTTCCTCTCCAGCCGCCCGCACGTGTCCCTCCAGCTGCTCAAGGCGCTGGCCGCCCGTCTGCGCCGGACCAACGACGTCATGGCCGACCTGGTCTTCACCGACGTCCCGGGCCGTGTGGCCAAGGCCCTTCTGGAGCTGGCCGACAAGTTCGGCAAGGAGGGCGAGGACGGCCTCCACGTGCACCACGACCTCACGCAGGAGGAGCTCGCCCAGCTGGTCGGCGCCTCCCGCGAGACGGTCAACAAGGCCCTGGCCGAGTTCGCGCTCCGTGGCTGGCTGCGGATCGAGGCCAAGGCCGTCGTGCTGATGGACGTCGAGCGCATGCGCCGCCGAGCCCGCTAGATGAGTAATTCCAAGGGGTCAGTGGTCATAGGCCGTCAGGGAGCGTAGGACGGG
>NZ_ANAY01000050.1 GCF_000340965.1 Nocardiopsis kunsanensis DSM 44524 | reverse complement strand
GCGGCCGGGCGTGCGGGGGCGTTGTTCGATCCCGCCACCGCCGACACCCACTGGATCGAGAACACCATCACCCGCACCGATGGTCTGCGCGAGGCCGACCGCCGTTCCTACACCGCTTTCGTCGGCGCTTCGGGGTCACTGCACCGCAGCCTCTTCCGTGCCGCCGGCGGGCTCGAGCCCGGTCTCGTACTCGGCGGCGACACCGAGTTCGCCCACCGGCTCTACCAGCAGGGCGCGGTCTTCGTGCCCGACACCGACACCAGCAGCTGGCACCTGGGCCGCACCCAGATGCAGACCCGGCGCGAGGCCGGGACCCGCTACCGCCTGCCCTACCTGGCCAACCGGGTTCCCGAGTTCCACCTGCGCCGTGTCGGGCGGGCTCGCCGTTGGGAGGTTCCTTCCGTCGAGGCCGTCGTCGACGCCACCGAGAACGCCGGCGAGGCCGAGGAAACCGTGTCCGCGCTGCTCGAGGGGACCACGCCCGACCTGCGGGTCCATCTGCTCGTGCCGTCCCTGGAGGAGGAGGGGGCCGACCTGGCCGAGGCCTTCCGGGGCGAGGCCCGGGTGCACACCGCCGAGAGCGTGCCCGGGGCCGACCCGAGAGTGCCCTACCGACTCACCCTGCCTGCCGGGTCCCTGCCGACACCCGCATGCCTGGCCGACCTCGTGGAAGAGGCCGACCAGCGCCGTGTCGGGCTCCTCCACGTGCTCCTGCCCGGGGCGAGCGGGCCGAAAGAGGCCCTGCGGCTGGAACGCTCCAGTGCTTTCGCCCGCGCCCGCCATCTCGTACCCGGGGCGAGCGGGGACGAGCTCGACCGCGTCGTGGAGCACATCCACGGCACGGGGTGGTTGCCGTGGGAGGGGCTGGTCCGCCCACCGGGCGCCTGCCTGGAGGACGGTCCGCCGCCGGACCCGGACGAGCTGCGCAGCCGTGTGACCGAGGCCCTGGAGGCGCAGCGCGCCGCGCGAGAACGGGCCCGGCGCGCCGAACGCCGCCACCAGTGGTTCGCCTCCGGGCTGCGCGAACGTATCCGCCGCAAGCTCGAACAGCGGTGAGGCGAACGCCTCAGGGCACCCAGAGACCCAGGGTCTGCGCGACCAGGGCCGGGCGCTGCTGACCCTCGATCTCCACGGTGTGGGAGACGGTGAGCAGCAGGCCCTTCTCGTTCTCGGTCACGTCGCTGAGTTCGGCCACGTCGCGCACACGCGAACCCGAGGTGACCGGCTGGAGGAACCGCACCTTGTTGAGCCCGTAGTTGATCGCCATCTTCGGTGGTTCCTCGACCTCGAGCAGCTGCGGGGAGAAGTGTGCCAGCAGCGACAACGACAGGTATCCGTGGGCGATCGTGGTCCCGAAGGGGCCGGCAGCGGCCTTCTCGTGGTCCACATGGATCCACTGGTGGTCGCTGGTCGCGTCGGCGAAGAGGTCGATACGGCTCTGGTCGATCGTGAGCCAGTCGGTCGGGCCCAGGCGTGCGCCCTCGGCCCGGGCGACCTCCTGGACATCGGCGAATGCGCGCACCACGCCTCCGTTCGTCGGGTCCGGTTCACTGGGGGCCGGACGGGTACGCCCCACTCTACCTAACAGCGTTCGGTTTTTGGTGGACGGGAGCGGATCAGGAATGCGGCGCCAGGACCACCGACTCCGCCGTGCGCCCCTCGAGCGCCCGCCGGTCGACCCCATGCCCCAGACCGCTCTCGGTCAACGGCACCGGAACCACACCGTCGTGCGCGCGCACCGGGGGCGAGACCACGTCGCGCCCGTGGCGCCCCGCCCCCGGCATCTCCACCGGCAGCGTGGCCCCCGACAACGACGCCAACGCCACTGTCGCCGCACGGCCCACACCCGTGGCCGCCGAGGACCCGCACCAGACCTGCCGTCCCGAGTCCACCGCCCGGTCCACGGCACGCCGCGCCGGTGTGAGGCCGCCCAGACGTGCCAGGTCCACGTTCACCGCATCGCCCGCCTCGGCCCGGACCACCTCGTCCACGTCCTCCAGGCACGTCAACGACCGGTACAGCGCCACCGGGGTGCGCAACTCCGAGGTCAGCCGGGCGTGGGCCTCCAGGTCGTCCGGGGAGAAGGGGTCCTCGATCGCCAACAGGCTCAGACCGTCCAGCGCGTGCAGCGCCTCCACGTGCTCGGGGGACTCGGTGTAGCGGCCCCCGGCGTCGACCTGCAGCACCAGGAACGGAAAACTCGCCTGGACCGCGTGCACCACGTCGAGGTCCCACCCCGGGGAAATCTCCAGACGGACCCGGCGGAACCCCGAACCCACCTGGCGGTTGACCTCGCGCACGGCCGACTCCACCGTCCGCTGCCGCGACAGGGACACCCCCGCCGTCAACGCCGTGCGCTCCCCGCCCAGGGCGTGGGCCAGCGGGGTGTGCCGACGGCGGCTCCACAGGTCCCAGCACGCCGTGTCGAGAGCGCTCGCCACCGACGGGTCCCACGGCAGATCGACCCAGGCCTCACCGGCCTCGGTCGGGCGGGCCCAGACATGATCGAGCAGAGCCGGGGCGAACCGTGTCTGCAGGGACTCCCACTGCCCGGGGCTCGCACCGGGCACCTCGCCCCAACCACTGAACCCGTCGGTGTCGGAGACCCGCACCAGCACCGGGGCGCCGCGCCCGTTCGAGGACGTGCGCAGCCGCAGGAGCTCGAGCTCGACGATCCGTGTCGTGGTCGCCGATCCGGTTTGTGCCACGCTGTTCCACCTTCGGAAGTACCGCCTGGGTCGGGGCCGGGACCGTGCTGGTCACCGGCCCGGTCGTTACTTCGACCGTACCCCCGCTCAGGGAGGGCGACCACCCCGAAGTCGCCCCTGCGGGCGCCTGAACCCCTGGTCACAGCGCCACGGGCCGCACGGGGCGCATCCCCGCACGGCCCGCTCGTGCACGGATCAGGCCTCGGCCAGCACCTGCTCCAACGCACAGTGCTTCAGACCGTGGGCCTGGGCGACCGGCTCGTAGACCACCTGGCCGTCATGGACGTTGAGCCCGCCGGCCAGCGCCGGATCGTCGCGCAGGGCCCGGCGCCACCCCTTGTCCGCGAGTTCGACCACGTAGTGGAGGGTGTCCTTGGTCAGGGCATGGGTGGAGGTGTTGGGCACCGCCCCGGGCATGTTGGCCACGCAGTAGAACACGGTGTCGTGCACGGTGAAGGTGGGGTCGTCGTGAGTGGTGGGACGAGAATCCTCGAAGCAACCGCCCTGGTCGATGGCGATGTCGACCAGTACCGCGCCCGGCCGCATACGCGAGACCAGTTCGTTGGAGATCAGCTCGGGGGCCTTGGCGCCGGGCACGAGCACGGCCCCGATGACCATGTCCGACTCCAGCGCCGACTGCTCCAGCTCCATGGAGTTGGACACCACCGTCCTGACCTGGCCCCGGTAGACCTCGTCGAGGTGGCGCAGTTTGCGCGCGCTCAGTTCGAGGACGGTCACGTCGGCTCCCATGCCGACGGCGACCTGCGTGGCGTTGAGGCCCGCCACACCCGCACCGATGACGGTGACCTTGGCCGGGCGCACACCGGGCACCCCGCCCATGAGCACGCCCCGGCCCCCGGCCGGGCGCTGGAGGGAGACCGAACCGACCTGGGCCGCCAGGCGTCCGGCCACCTCCGACATCGGTGCCAGCAACGGCAGGGCGCCGTCGGAGGTCTGTACGGTCTCGTAGGCGATACCGGTGACGCCGTGCTCGAGGAGGGCCTCCGTGCACTCGCGGTCGGCAGCCAGGTGCAAGAAGGCGAACAGGGTCTGGCCCCGGCGCATACGGTGGTACTCCTCGGGGACCGGCTCCTTGACCTTGAGGATCAGGTCACCGAACCCCCAGACCTCGTCGGCGGTGTCGAGGAGGAGGGCCCCGGCCTCGGCGTACTCCCGATCGGTGATGGAGGAGCCGCGTCCGGCACCG
This sequence comes from Nocardiopsis kunsanensis DSM 44524, assembly GCF_000340965.1. Classification (GTDB taxonomy): domain Bacteria; phylum Actinomycetota; class Actinomycetes; order Streptosporangiales; family Streptosporangiaceae; genus Nocardiopsis; species Nocardiopsis kunsanensis. The sequence continues at coordinate 25,574 of NZ_ANAY01000050.1, read as the reverse complement.
TTCTCGATCGCGATCTCGTGGCCGCGTCCGACCAGCTCGTGTACCCCGGCGGGGGTGATGGCCACTCTGTACTCGTGGTTCTTGATCTCGCGGGGTACACCGATACGCACGGGCTTCCTCCTCGGTATTCTGCCGACATCCCAACTGTGACCTGCGCAGGCCACACCACGCCATAGCCGACATGCAGACCCTTTCCCGGCCTGGTCGACATGGTGCAAGTTTGGAGTGTGGCCCGAGGCACGGAACAAGCGGGGTCATGCCGAGGGGATCTGCCGGCCCGCCACCCACACCTTCTCCACCCGGCCCCTGAGGTCGGCGCCCGCGTACGGGCCCGGGTCGTCGGAGGGGACCCGGGTCCGCGCCTCCGGATCGAAGGCCACCAGGTCGGCGTCCCGGCCCTCACCGATGAACCCCTTGGCGCCCAGCCCGACCAGTGCGGCCGGGGCCTGTGCCGTCCACCGGGCCAACGTGTCCAGGCCCAGACCGCGGCGGGCCAGCGCCGTCCACAACGCCACCCGGCTCCAAGCCAGCGTGTGCAGCCCGTGCGCCGGCAGGTGGCCCGAGGACACCGTCGTCACGGTCGGCTCGCCGGGGCAGGTGATCGTGCTCCACAGGGCCCGCCGGTTGGCGTCCGGACGCAGCGGCGGCCGGAACGCGTGCCCGGGCGAACCGGGAGCCAGGTTCTCCGAGGGCAGACACAGGTAGTGCGGGCTCGTCTGCGCGCTCAACGGAACCCCCACCGATGCCGAGGCCGCCAGCAGGGCCGCGCACTCGGCCGCCGTGAACGGGGTGATGTGGGTGCGGGCCCCCGTCACACGTGCCGCCCCGATCACCCGTTCCAGGCCCCGGCGTTCGGCTCGCGGTGGCCGCTGTGGTGCCGAGGCCGACGGTGTGCCCAGCTCGCACACGTCCTCGGCGTGCACGAACAGGACCGCGTCCAGGGTGGCCAGCTCCGCCATGGCCTTGCGCAGACGCGGATCGTCGATCGGGGCCATGTCCGGGGCCCCGCCGTCCGAGAGCGAGCACTGGAACGCCACCGCCCCGGCCGCATGCAGGTCGGCCAGGTCCAGTGGACCGGACCACTGGGTCAGCCCGCCGGTCAGGAACACCGACACCGGCGCCTCCGCGGCCGCCCTGCGATGCACCTGGAGAGCGTCGGCGCTGGTCACCGCGGGGCGGGCCGGTGCGGGAGAGGCCACCAAGGTGGTCACCCCGCCGGCCAGCGCCGCTTCGGCAGCACCGAGATAGGATCCCTGCAGGTCGCGCCCGGGTACGTGCACCCCTGTTCCCAGGTCCACACCGCCCGGTAGAAGTGCGGTCGCCCCCAGGTCCACCCGTTCACGGGCCTGCAGCGGAACGCCGTGGTGGACCAGGGCCTCCACCCGGCCCTCCCGCAGTCCCACCGCTGCCGGGCCGACCCCTTGCGGGGTGACCACGCGCTCGGACCGGACCACGCAGTCGAACTCGGTCATCGCCGTCCCCTCATCGTCCTTCCCGGCCACGCTCCGTCCGTTGGCAGCTGCGCACCGAGCACGGAGAAGGGCAACGATCGGACGGGCGCGCGGGAAAGCACGACGGTGTGCGTTGCGCCTCGTGGCACACCGACCTTACAGCGAAAACACCCTCCGGAAGGGGGAAACGTCACCAACGGGCGGCACCGGGCCCCTGCACGCGCCGGATCAGGGCCTTTGGAGGGGTTACCGAGCCGGACCCCTGTCCGACAAGGTGTAGTAGACGGTCTAAGGTCTGTTCGGTGGATGCCTTACGTTGCGAGCGGTATGCGACGCGCGCGACGGGGTGCTGCGCCGCCGAGCGTCCGAGGACGGTGTACCGGTGCTCGCCGAACGGGCCCGGGGCCGTTCCGCGGACGCTTTCCGTCGCGCAGCAGGTCAGGCGTCCGGCCAGATGAACTGGCCCCTGGCCGTACTGTCCGACCGATCATCCTCGACAACGGAGTGGCACGTGGCTCCTCCCGCACAGAACGACACCATCACCCCGGCGGAACACCCCGACGCCCCCGGTACCGAACGGGTCCCCCTCTTCGCCGGCGCAGCCGTCGTGCTCTCCCTGGTGAGCCTGGCCCTGACACTGCTCCTGGGAGGGGCCGCCTTCCCCGAGGTCATTCCGGGGCTCCCGGACTCCGGGGAAGCCGTGCGCTGGGGGTTCCCACTGGCCAAGGTCGCCATGGACGGTTCCGCGCTCATGGCGGTCGGCCTGCTGCTGATGGCAGTGGTCTTCCTGCCCTCGGACCGCGGACGCCTGAGCGACCAGGCCGTCGGATACGTGCGGGCCGCCACGTGGGCAGCGCTCGCCTGGGCCGTGGCAGCGGTGTTCACCCTCTACTTCCAGACCGCCGAGTTCCTGGCCCGCACCATCGGCCAGGTCAGCGTCGACGAGGTCACCGCTTACGCCGGGTCGGTCGCCGGCGGCATCTCCCTGATGTTCGTGGTGCTGATCACCACCGGCGTCGCCCTGTTCGGACGCACCGTCGTCTCCTCCACCGGCGCCCTGTGGCTGCTGATCCTCGCCGGGGCCGCCACCACCCCGCCGGCCCTGACCGGGCACTCCGCCTCCGCGGGCGCGCACGAGCTCGCCGTGACCGGACTGGCGATGCACATCATCACCGTCTGTGCCTGGGTCGGCGGCCTCATCGCCGTCACTTATCACACCATGCGCCGCGACGCCCAGGCCCCCGTCGTGGCCGTCAACCGGTTCAGCAACCTGGCCCTGTGGCTCTACATCGGTGTGGCCATCAGCGGTGTGGCCAGCGCCCTGGCCCGCCTGTACTCCCTCGGGGACCTCTTCCGCACCGAGTACGGGCTCATCATCGTCGTCAAGGTCGCCGCCTTCGCGGTCCTGGGCGTCTTCGGGTACATGCACCGCACCGCCGTGCTCAGGCGCATCGAGGGAGCACCCGAGACCCTGCGCCGCGGCCTGTTCCTGCGCCTGGCCACCGTCGAGGCGCTCATCATGGCCGCCGTCGTCGGTGTGTCCGTGGGCCTGGGCCGCACCGCGCCGCCACCGCCGGCGGAGAGCGAGGTCGACCCGGCGGCAGCGATCCTCGGTTTCCCCGTGCCTCCGCCCATGGACGTACAGAACGTCCTCACGCTGTGGCGCCCCGACCTGTTCTTCATCATGGTCGTGATCGGCGCAGGTGCTCTCTACATCGGCGGAGTGCTGCGTCTGAGGAAGCGCGGGGACACATGGCCGGTGCTGCGTATCGTCGCCTTCGTGTCCGGGTTGCTGACCATCGTGGTCGTGCAGATCAGCGGCTTCGCGACCTACGCGATGGTCATGTTCTCCCAGCACATGATCCAGCACATGGTCATCCAGATGCTCACGCCGATCCTGCTGGTGCTGGGTGCACCAGCCACGCTGGCGCTGCGGGCGCTCAAACCCGCACGGGTGCGGGGCGACCGCGGTCCCCGTGAATGGCTGACCCTGTTCCTCAACAGCCGGTTCTCCCGAGTGGTGACACACCCGGCCGTGGCCGCGCCGATGTTCGTGTTCAGCCCCTACGCGCTGTACTTCACGTCGCTGTTCCCCACTCTCATGAACGACCACCTCGGTCACATGTTCATGAGCGTGCACTTCCTCATCACCGGGTTCCTCTTCTACTGGATCATCATCGGCATCGACCCCGCCCCGCGGAAGGTGCCGTACCTGCTCAGGATCCTGCTGCTGTTCGTGGTCATGGCCTTCCACGCCTTCTTCGGCATCGCGATCATGATGCAGTCGGCGCCGATCGCCATGGAGTTCTACAGCCAGTTCGACGTTCCCTGGCTCGACCAGGCCGAGGACCAGTACGCCGGCGGCGGTTTCGCGTGGGCGCTCGGCGAGGTCCCGACCATCCTGGTCACCGTCGCCCTGCTGTACCAGTGGACGAAGGACGACGAACGCACGGAGCGCCGCCGTGAGCGCCACGCGGCACGGGGCGACTCCGACGACGCCGACATGGACGCCTACAACGCCTACCTGGCAGAGCTGGCGCGCCGCTCGCGCGGGGGAACGGCCGTGCAGGAGACACCGGAGAAGACCGAGCAGGGCTCCGATGCCGCGGAAGCGGAGACCTCACAGGAGGCAGGCGGGGACGACGGGCCGCGCGCCTGACCCGATCGACGACGGGCGGTGCACCCACACCGGGTGTCCCGCCCGTTCCGTGTGCGCCCGAGCCGCCGTGCGGGCCGGTCGTCGACACGCCTTCTCCCCCGGTAGAAAGGGTGGTACGGCTCGGGGCGATGGTGTCGGCTCGGCCCATGAGACCGTTCCGCTTCGGCGTCAACTCCCAGCAGAACGACCCGGCCGACTGGGCCGGGACCTGCCGCACAGTGGAGGAACAGGGCTTCGACGTGCTCCTGTGCCCGACCACCTGGGAGCCACCTCGCCCCTCGCCCTGCCGACCGCGGCCGCACGCACCACCTCGCGGCTGCGGCTGGGCACCTACGTGCTCAACAACGGGTTCCGGAACCCGGCGCTGCTGGCCCGCGAGGCCGCCACCCTCGGCCGGCCCCCGCGAGGCCGCCTCGAACCGGGCCTGGGCGCGGGCCGCATGAAGAGCGGGTTCGACGACGCCGGGGCCACCGCCGCGCAGCTCACCGAACAGTTCGGCAGCGACCTCGTGCCCGGGGGCGAACCGCTGCGGGAACACCCGTGTGTGCTCCTGGGGGCCACCGAGGAGATGGCGCGTGCTCTGTGGGAGCGACGGGAACGGTTCGGGTCCACGCGCGTGGACACGCACGGTCCCTCCCGCGACGCCCTCGCGCAGGTCCTCCCGTGGGCGAGGAGCGAGGACCGGGGAAGGGGACGAGGACTGAGGAGGACACGCCGCAGGCCGGTCAGGCGACGAACAGACCCACGACCGAACCCAACAGCCCCAGCAGCAGGCACACGCCCAGACCGGCCGCCAGGACCGGCAGGGACGGGCGCAGACCGGAGAGCGCCGTCTGCCCGTCGGCCGCTGCCTGACGGCGCGCCACGACCGGGAGCAGGGCGATGTTGACCGCGTAGACGATCGCGACCACACACGTGGCCGTGACGAAGGCCGTCCCGAACGCGGCACCGGTCGCCAGAGCATTGGTGGCCGCCAGACTCGGCAGCGACACCAACAGCACGATCGACGCACAGCCGAAGGCCAGCCGCGCCCGCGGCGAGGCTCCACGTGCGCTCCCGGAGGCGACCAGGAGGAGACCGATGAGGGCAGCCATGATGATGGCGCCCCCGATTCCGAACACGGCGATGTTGACCAGCGAATTCACGTTGATCATTGTCGCACTGGTCCCGGCGTGCCCGGTTCGGGGTCCCGGCGGGCACCGCCGAACGGGGGAGTCCGGGCCCGCGGGCCGCGTGGCCGTGCCGCGCACGGGAACGGTCAGCCGAGGTGCTCCACGCGGGAACCGGAGGAACCCTTGTGGACCCGCAGCTGCGAGGTCACCCGGTCGCGCAGGTCGGCCACGTGACTGACCACACCGACCGCGCGGCCGCCGTCGCGCAGCCCGTCCAGCACCTCGAGGACCTCCTCCAGAGTGTCCTCGTCCAGAGTCCCGAACCCCTCGTCCACGAACAGGGTGTCGATGTCTGCGCCGCCGGCCTCCGCCCCCGCCACGTCGCCCAGCCCCAGAGCCAGAGCCAGGGAACTGAAGAAACTCTCCCCGCCCGAGAGCGTCGCCGGATCGCGCTCCACCCCGGTCCAGGCGTCCAACACTCGCATACCCAGGCCCCCGGCGGAACGGGCACGTCCGTCCCCCGCGGCCTTGTCGACCGTGTACCGCAGCTCGTAGCGCCCGTCCGACATCGTCGCCAACCGGTCGTTGGCGGCAGCCACCACCTGCTCCAGACGTGCAGCCAGAACGTAGGCCGACAACCGCACGTGGTCCTCGTTGTCGGCGGCCGTCCCCGAAGTCAGCGCGCGCATGTTATCGGCGACCGCGTACCGGTGCAGGACCGGCTCCGACCCGGCCAGGCACGCGTCCAGCTCCACCCGGAGCTCGGCCAACCGCCGGGCGCGGTCCCGCAACCCGCCGCGCCAGGCCACCGCATCGTCCGCGGCCCGTCCGGCACGGGCAGCCGCATCCGCCAACGCCTCGAGGTCGGGGACGGGGCCGGCCCCGGTGAGCTCGGGATCGTTCAACACGGCACGGACGGCGGCCACCTCGTCGTCGTGGGACCGGGCGCGTTCACGCAGGACATGCCGCTCGCTGTCGGACAGCGCCGCCGCCCGCACCTGCTCCTCGGTCGCCCCCGGCCCGCCGGGGCCGACGGCTCCGTGCCAGGCCTCCGCCTGCCCGGCACCATCGGCGAACAGGTCCACCTCGGCCAACCGGTGCACGACCTCCGCCTCGGCATCGCGCAGCTCCTCCGCCGCACGGTCCCGGGACGTGGCCGCATCGGCCGCCGCGCCCAGCCGGTCCGCCTCCGAGAGCATCCGCTCCGCACGGGCCTCGATCGTCGGGTCATCACCCCGCGCGGTGTCCAGCACCCTGGTCAGGCGTTCCTGCTCGGCCACGGCACCCTCGCGCGCGCCGACCACCTCCGATTCACGGCGCGCCGACGCGCTCTCACGCTCACGGGCCCGTTCCAGGTCGGCCACGGCCCTCTCCAACGCCTCCTCCGACCGCTGCACGGTGTCGGCGGCCGCACGCGCCTCCGACAGCTCCCACGTGCGGGCCTCCACCTCCGCCCGCGCCTCGGCGCTCCCGCGCCCCTCGGCCCGCTCGGCGGCGGCCGTACACCGCTCCTGCAGCAGGACCACGGCGTTCTCTGCCTCGCTCCGGCGACCGGCGGCGGCATCGGCGGCGGCGTTCGCGGACTCCTCCTCCTCGGCCGAGACCACACTCTCGGCCCCGGCCGCCGCGGGCGAAGGATGTTCCGCCGATCCACACACCGTGCACGGCTCCCCCTCCCGCAGACCGGCCGCGAGCTCGGCCGCCATGTGCCCGATCCGCCGCTCCCGCAGCCTCTGCGCACGGTCGCGGGCCTCCTGCGCGGCGTCCACGGCCACGCGCCTGCGCTCCTCGGCCCCGGCCAGCTCGTCGGACAGCCGCTCCTGCTCCCGGGCCGCGGACAACCGGGCCTGCGCCGCGTCCCGCGCCGCCTCGGCCCCCTCCGCGCGGGCGGAACGGTCCCGGGCCTCGGCGAGTTCGCGCGTGAGGGTCTCCACCCGGGACGGGAGCGCGGAGAGCTGCTCCCGGACGCTCTCCAGGTCCCGGGCCAGACGCAGCAGCTCCGAGTCGTAGCCGGCCACCTCACGGTCCCGGTCCCGCAGCCGCTCGACGTCCCCGCGGAGGAACCCCAGACGTGCGTACTCGTCCCGGCGTTCCTGCTCGGCCGAACGCAGCGCCTTCTGCGGAGGCGGCGCTCCGGCGTCGGGCCATGCACCGTCGGCCGGCCCGCTCAGGGCAGCACGGTCCAGGCCCGGGAGCCCGTCCACCAGGGACAGCCACTCGGCCAGATCGGCTTCGGCCTTCTCGGCCGTGGCGCGCCGCTGGTCACGCGCGTGCAGGGCCGGAAGCACCGTCCCGGCCCGCTCGTCCGCGGCCAATCGCGCCCCGGTCGAGGCCCGTTCGCCCGCGTGCTCGCGCAGCTCCGCCTCCCGGCGCCGCGCCGTGGCCAGACGGTCGTGCCGATCACGCACGGCCCGCCCGTGCTCCAGGTCCGCACGTGCCTGTTCGCGCTCCTGGACGACCTGTGCGGTCACCGTTTCGGCGTCATGTGCGGTCGCGGCCGCCACCGACGCCGCCTCCGCGGCCCACGGCGACAGTTCGGAAGGTTCCTGCGGTGCTTCGGACCGTGCTGCCTCGGCCAGGCGCCCCGCGGCGTCGCGCACACGCTCCTCGGCCGTTTCCACCTCCCGCCGCACCTTGGCGGCGTGGCCACGGAACCAGTCCTCCACGTCCCGGAACACCCGGGTGTTGAAGATCCGCTCCAACGACTCACGCCGTTCCTCCGACCGGGCCCGCAGGAACCGCGCAAAGTCCCCCTGCGGCAACATCGCCACCTGACAGAACTGCTCCAGGGTCAGCCCCACGAGGTCGCCGACGAACTGTCCGGCCTCGTCCGGGCGGGTGGTGACACCCACCCAGGAACCCTCGACCCGCTCGGTCACCACCACCTTGGAGTTCTCGACCCTGGTGCCCCGACCACGCTTCTTGGGCCGTTCCCACCGGGGTCTGCGGGCGATGTGCAGACGCCGCCCGCCGCAGGTGAACTCCAACGTCACCTCGGGCTCGCGCTGCAACGGGGCGTGGTCGCTCTTGGGGGAGCGGTCGTTGTGCCGCGCGCCCGGGACCCGCCCGTACAAGGCGAAACAGACCGCGTCCAGGATCGAGGTCTTGCCGGCGCCGGTCGGGCCGTGCACCAGGAACAGGCCGCCTGCGGTGAGACGGTCGAAATCCACGTGCTCCTGCCCGGCGAAGGGGCCGAAGGCCCGCACGGTGAGGGTGTGCAGTCGCATCAGCGGGCCCCTTCCTGGAGGCGGACCTCCTCGACGGCGGTGTCCACGAGCGCGCGTTCCTCCTCGGATACGGGTGCGCCCCGCGCCCACTCCACGAAGTCGGCGACCACCGCCCGTTCGTCGCGCCCGGTGATTCTCGCGGTGACGGGACGGTGCTCGGGCGCGCCGCCCTCGGGGGCGAAGTCGAGCACGAGAGCGTGGGGGAACCGTTCGCGCAGCCGGTCCATGGGCTGTGCCGGTCGGCGCGGATCGGTCAGGGTGATCTGCAGCCAGTGGTCGGTGAAGCGCTCCTGGTCCGGGTCGCTCAACAGGTCGTCGATACGTCCCCGGATCCGGGCCAGGGGGCGGGGCACCGGAGCGCGCACGAACTCGGCCCCGGCCAGGCCGGAGGCGTCCAGGTCCACGATCCAGTACCCCTTGACCTGGTGTTCCTCGGAGAAGGAGTAGGCCAGCGGGCTGCCGGAGTAGCGGACCGCCCCGCTCAGCGTCTGGCGTCCGTGCAAGTGTCCCAGCGCGGCGTAGTCCACCCCGTCGTAGAGCGAACGGGGCACGTGGCTCGCGCCGCCCACCGAGATGTCGCGCTCGCTGTCGCAGGGTTCGCCGCCGGTCACGAACGCGTGGGAGAGCACGACCGACCGGGCCCCGGGGCGCTGCGCCAGGTCAGCGCGCACGAGCTCCATGGCGTGGCCCAGGGCCGCCGGGTGCCCGCGCTCGGACAGCCCCCAGTGGTGGCGGGCGATCTCCGGTTCGAGGTAGGGGATGCCGTAGAAGGCGACGGGCCCGTGCTCGTCGTCGATGACCACGGGGCTGCCCACACCCTCCATCGAGCTGCGCATGTGTATCCCGGAGGCGTCGATGAGGTCCGTGGCGAAGGACATGCGTGCCATCGAGTCGTGGTTGCCGCTGATGAGGACCGCGCGCGCCCCGGTGGCGTGGATGCGGGCCAGGGTGCGGTCGAACAGGCGGACCGCGTCGACCGGTGGCAGGGCACGGTCGTAGAGGTCGCCGGCGACCACGACCACGTCCACGGCCTCGGAGCGGATGGTCTCGACCAGGTGGTCCAGGACGCGGCCCTGTGCGTCGAGGAGGTTCTCCCGGTGGAAGGAACGGCCCAGGTGCCAGTCGGATGTGTGCAGCAGGCGCATGGGAGTGGACATTACCGAAATCGGGGCCGGGGCGTGCGGCTGTCGCGGGAACCTGTGGACGACCGTGGCCGCCGCGGACCCGGGCCGCAGCCCCGGCCACGGCGTCAGTTCTTGCGCGCCAGCGTCAACCCGTCACCGATCGGCAGCAGCACCTGTGTGACACGGTCGTCGGACATGAGTCGGTCGTTGAAGTCCCGGATGCCCTGTACGTGCGGTTCGGTGTTGTTGCTGTCGACCACCCGGCCGTGGGAGAGGGTGTTGTCGGCGAGCAGCAGCCCGCCCGGGCGCATGCGCGGCACGAGCTCCTCCCAGTAGTCGAGGTAGCCGGTCTTGTCGGCGTCCAGGAAAGCGATGTCGAACTGCTCCTGCTCGGGCAGGGCGCGCAGCGTCTCCAGGGCCGGGCCGATGCGCAGGTCGATGCGGTCGGCGACCCCGGCGCGTTCCCAGTAGCGGCGGGCCACCGAGGTCCACTCCTCGCTGGTGTCCAGCGCCAGTAGACGGCCGTCCTCGGGCAGTCCGCGGGCGAAGCAGAGGGCGGAGTAACCGGTGAAGGTCCCGATCTCCACTGCGTCGCGGGCACCCTGGATGCGGGTGAGCAGGGTGGTGAGAGCGCCCTGCTCGGTGCCGATCTGCATGCCCTTCTGGTCGGGGTACAGGCGTGCGGTCTCCTCGGCGAGCTCGGCCAGCACCGGGTCCACGGGGTCGGTGTGGTCGGTGATGTAGGCCTGGAGCTCGGGAGAGACGGTTTCCGTGGTTCGAGTCACGGTCGCCACACTAGCCAACTCCCCTCCCGACAGAGGGCAGGCCTGCCCAGCCATGTGAGGGGCTGGATCCCAGGCCACCTGCACGGTGCACGTGTGCTGGGGCCGGGTGCCGGTGCTCAAGTGTGGTCGGGGAGGATCTCCGGCCAGTCGAACAGGTACACCGAACCGAGGACCACGGCGACGGTGAGCAGCGGTGTGACCACCTTCTTCTCGAAGGGGCCGTCGGTGGCGAAACCCCCCTGGCCGACGCGTTTGCGGTAGAGGGGCCAGAAGATCGGCACACCCATCTTGGTCGCCATGTCGCCGAAGAAGTGCAGGATCACACCGAAGGCGACCGCCATGCCCAACCAGCTGTAGTCGGTGCCCGTCGCGTACAGCGTCAATGTGATCGCCGCCGTCCCCAAGGCGTTGATGATCCCCGACGCCGCCCGGTTCTTGTCCAGGCCGAAACCCAGGCCCTGGAGCGCGATACCGACGAGCAGGAACACGAAGATCTGCACCGCCAGGTCCGACCACAACGCCAGCAGCGTCACCAGAGTGCCCATGAGAGCGGCGAAGAAGAACGAGTGGGTCCCCATGCGGTGCCCGCCGAACAGGAAGTTCAGCATGTCGCTGAGTATCTCGGTGACCTTGCCGTAGGTCTTGGTCACCGTGGCGCTGCGGTGGTCGACGTCGGGCAGCAGTGCTGCCCCCGCGCACACCAAGGAGCCGGCGATGATCTCGCCCGGCCCCAACTCGAAGGTGACTCCGAAGATCTCCCGGTCCTGAACGGCGGCGGCCACGGCCATTCCGCCCACCACGCCACTGAGTGCGTGCGAGTGCCCCATCATGTCCGAAAACCGTAGCGGAGTATCCCAAGGGCAGCGAATCCGGGGGGATTGCGGACGCCAAATCCTCCCCGAGAGCCCCGGAAGACCCGCCATCAGCGCGATCGGGACGCGAATCCGTACCGATGTCACGGCGCCCGCCGAAGATCGTTGACCCTGTTCGGTCGGCGTTGGTAAACAACCAACAACCCCCAGCGGTGGCCCTGGCCACCGACCCCACGAACCTCGACAGGGGCCGCTCATGAAAAGCCAGTACCCTCCCGCCGGCACCCTTCCCGGACGCGCCGCAGCAGCGGGGGCCGCACTGCTCCTCGTCGGCGGCACGACCGTGGCACCGGCCGCGGCCGACGACGGCGGTACCGAAACCCTGACCGTGGCCATGGCCCAGCAGGTCGATTCCTTCAACCCCTTCACCGCCCAGCTCGCGGTGACCACCAACATCCTCCGCCACGTCTACGACTCGCTGGTCACAGTCGACCCCGAGACCAACGAGCCGGCGCCCTCCCTGGCCGAGGACTGGGAAGCCTCCGACGACGGCCTCCACTGGACCTTCAACCTGCGTGACGACGCCTACTTCAGCGACGGCGAACAGCTCACCGCCGACGACGTGGCCTGGACCCTGACCACGATCATGGAGAACGAGGACGCCGCGATCGCCTCGGGCAACTACGTGGCCGGGTTCGAGGAAGTCACCGCCGAGGACGACCACACCGTCGTCATCGACCTGGAAGAGCCCCAGGCCACCATGACCGCCCTGAACGTTCCGATCGTGCCCCGACACGTGTGGGAACCGATCATGGAGGAGCAGGGCGAGGCCTTCTCCGACTACAGCAACGAGGAGTTCCCGACCGTCGGCAGCGGCCCGTTCGTGCTCACCGAACACGAGCGCGGGCAACAGATCCGCCTGGAGGCCAACCCCGACCACTGGCGAGGAGCTCCCGGCTTCGACGAGCTGGTCTTCCGCTACTACACGGAGAAGGACGCCGCGGTCGAGGCCCTGCGCAGCGGCGAGGTCTCCTTCGTCTACGAACTGACCGACGCCCAGGTCACCTCCCTGGAGGGCGTGGAGGACGTGGCCGTCAACATCGCCGACGGCAAACGCTTCCAGGCCTTCACCATCAACCCCGGAGCCGAGACCCGCGACGGCGAGGAGTTCGGCGACGGCCACCCGGCCCTGTCCGACCGCACCCTCAGGCAGGCCATCGTCAAGGCCGTCGACAACGACGAGATCGTCGAACAGGGCGCCAACGGCCAGGCCGTGGCCGCGGGCGGCTACATCCCGCCCCGCTACGAAGACTTCCACTGGTCACCCGAAGGCGAGGAGGCCTTCCTCGACTTCGACCCCGAGGCCGCCAACGAGATGCTCGACGAGGCCGGCTACGAGAGGGGCGAGGACGGGGTGCGCACCTCGCCCGACGGCGACCGCCTCGAACTGCGCATGCACGTCCACTCCGACCGGCCGGACAACGTCCAGGCCGGCCAGGTGATGGAGGAACGCCTCGCCGACATCGGGATCGAGGTCGACAACCGGACCGTCGACCCCGGCATCCTCAGCGACGCCCTCTACGACGCCGAGTACGACCTCATCTTCACCGGGTGGACGGTCAACCCCGACCCCGACTACGTGTTCAGCATCCACACCTGCGACGGGCTGCCCACCGAACCGGGCACGATGCAGGGCGACGCCTACTTCTGCAACGAGGAGTACGACGATCTCTACGAGGCCCAGCTCGCCGAGCACGAGGACCGGGAACAGCGTGCAGAGTACATCCACCGGATGCAGCAGATCCTCTACGAGGAGGCCGTGGTCAACGTCCTGACCTACCCCAACATCATGGAGGCATACCGCACCGACCAGATCGCCGACATCCAGTTCGAGCCGGCCGAGGGCGGCAACATCTGGGGCCAGGACGGCTACTGGGCCTGGTGGTCGGCCGAACCCGCGGACGTCCAGGCCGGTGCGGGCGGCGGACTCTCCACCGGTGCGCTCGTCGGAACGGGAGCGGCCGTACTGCTGCTCGTGGCCGGAGGCGCCTACTTCCTGATCCGCCGGCGCGCCACCGTGGAGGACCGCGAGTGACCACCACCTCCACCGCGACCGGCGGACCGGCCGGGGCGCCCGCCGAGGACGCCCCGGCCGGGGACGGCGGGCGAGCACGCAGGGTGGCCCTGTACGTGCTGGGGCGCCTGACCACCGCCGTGGTTTCCCTCGGGGCCGTCATCGTCGCCGGGTTCTTCCTGTTCCGGATCCTGCCCGGCGACCCCGTACGCGCCATGACCGAGGGACGGGAGGTCAGCATCGAACAGGAGGCGGAACTGCGTAGCCAGTTCGGCCTCGACCAGCCCCTGTGGGCCCAGTTCTTCGACTACGCCGGCGGCCTGCTGCGTCTGGACCTGGGTGTGTCCTTCCAGTACCGCGAGCCGGTCACGGAACTCATCCTGGAACGCCTGGGTCCCACCCTGCTGCTGGCCGGCACGGGCACGGTCGTGGCCGCCCTGCTGGGCCTCCTCCTCGGGGCACGGGCCGGATGGCGCCCCGGAGGCCGCGGCGACCGCGCCAACACCGCCGTGGCACTGTTCTTCTGGTCGGTGCCCACGTTCTGGCTGGGGCTGCTGCTCATCGTCCTGCTGGCCTCCGGGCGCGGTTTCCTCCCGGGCCTCTTCCCGACCAGCGGCATGGTCGCCCCCGACGCCACCGGGCTGGAAACGGTCACGAGCACCGCCCGCCACATGGTGCTGCCCGTGGTCACGATGGTCGCGGTGATCTACGCGCAGTACCTGATGATCATGCGCTCCTCCCTCATCGACGAGAAAGGCGCCGACTACCTCACCACCGCCCGGGCCAAGGGGCTGCGCGACGGCCTCGTACGAAGGCGCCACGCGGTGCCCAACGCGCTGCTGCCCACGGTCACGCTCATCTTCCTCAACCTGGGCCAGGTGGTCTCCGGGGTCATCCTCGTCGAGACGGTCTTCTCCTGGCCCGGGCTGGGGCACCTGTTCTACTCGGGCCTGAACGTGCCCGACCTGGGACTGGTCCAAGGGCTGTTCGTGCTGTTCGCGGCCTCGGTGATCCTCATGAACCTGCTGGCGGACCTGGTGTATCCGCTGCTCGACCCCAGGGTGCGCCCATGACCGACCTCGATCCGCGACCCGCCCCCGAGGCCGCAGCGCCCACGCCCTCGCCCCGTGCGCTGGCCCGGAGGCGCCGCCGGCGTGCCCTGGGCAGGTTCGCCCGCTCCTACGCCCGCAACCGCGCCGGCATGACCGGCCTGATCTCGCTGCTGCTCATCGCGACCGCGGCGCTGACCGCTCCGCTCTTCGTCGACCAGGCCCACCTGACCGTCACCGGAGCTCCCGGACAGTCCTACGCACCACCGAGCCCCGAGTACCCGCTGGGGACCGACAACTTCGGCCGTTCGGTGCTCGACCTCATCATCTGGGGCGCACGTGTGTCCCTGGTGGTGGGTCTGCTCGCCACCGTCGTCTCGGTCTCCCTGGGCACCCTCATCGGTGTCACCGCCGGTCATTTCGGCACCTCAGGAGGGCTCGGCGGGCGCATCACCTCCACGGTGCTCATGCGTATCACCGACTGGTTCCTCGTACTGCCCACACTGGTGCTGGCCGTGGCCCTCGCGGCGGTCCTGCCCGGAGGCACAGGCACGGTCATCGCCGCGATCGGCCTGACGGTGTGGCCGCCCACCGCCCGGCTGGTACGCGCCCAGACCTTGGCGGTGGAGGCCCGCCCCTACGTCGAGCGGGCGCGTGCTCTGGGCGGCAGCCACGCCCACGTCATGCTCTGGCACGTGCTGCCCAACGTCATGCCGGTGGTACTGGCCCAGACGACACTGCTGGTGGCCACCTCGATCATCGCCGAGTCCACACTGGCCTTCCTGGGCATGGGCGACCCCACCACGATCTCCTGGGGCGGCATCCTCGAGGCGGCCCGGACCGCGGGTGCCGTCAGCGCCGGGATCTGGTGGTACATGATCCCGCCCGGCCTGGCCATCGCCGTGGTCGCGCTGTCCTTCACCCTGTGCGGGCGCGCACTCGAGTCCGTCATCAATCCCCGGCTCAGGGAGAACAGTTGACCTCGCTCCTCGACGTCCAGGACCTGCACGTGACCTACCGGACCGAGAGCGGGCCCGTGCCCGCGGTCCGCGGCGTCGACCTGTCACTGGGACCAGGCGACACCCTCGGACTCGCGGGTGAGTCCGGCAGCGGGAAATCGACCGTCGCACTGGCACTGCTGCGGCTCCTGCCCGCCACCGCGAGCACCGAGGGCACGATCCTGCTGGAGGGCGAGGACGTGCTGGGTATGCGCTGGGGCAGGCTGCGGGCGGTGCGCTGGGTCGGGGCCTCGGTCATCTTCCAGGGCGCCATGCACTCACTCAACCCGGTGCGCCGTGTCGGTGAGCAGATCGCCGAACCCATGGAGATCCACGGAACCGCCGAAGGCCCTGCCGCCGAGGAACGGGTGACCGACCTGCTCCGCCAGGTCGGGCTGCCGCCCTCCCGGGCCGGCGACTACCCCCACCAACTCTCCGGAGGCCAGCGCCAGCGCGTCATGATCGCCATGGCCCTGGCCTGCGAACCCCGCCTGATCATCGCCGACGAGGCCACCACCGCCCTGGACGTGATGATCCAGGCCCAGATCCTGGACCTGCTGCGTTCCCTGGTGGCCGACCACGGCATCGGCATGCTCATGATCAGCCACGACCTGTCGGTGCTGGCCCACACCTGCGACCGTGTCGGCATCATGTACGCCGGACGGGTCGTGGAGGAGGGCCCGGCCGCGCAGGTCGTGCACGAACCCGCCCACCCCTACGCCGAAGCCCTGAGCTCGGCCTTCCCCACGGTCGGCGACCCGGCCTCGCGCCTGGCACCGCGGGGCCTGCCCGGCGACCCGCCCGACCCCGCCGACCCCTTCACGGGCTGCGTGTTCCGTCCACGCTGCCCGGTCACCGAAGAAGTGTGCGCCACCCTGGACCCGCCCCTGTGGCCCGTCCGCCCCGACGAGAACGGGGACTCCGACCGCCACGCGGCGTGTGTGCACGTGGGGCCGGACCGCCCCCTGTCCACCGCGGGTGAGACCAAGTCCTGACGCCCCGCCCCGAGGAGACACACGTGAGTTCGACCGAGACCGACCCGCCGGTGTCGTCGGAGCCCGACGGCACCGATCCGGTGTCCACACCCCTGCTCAGCGCGGAGAGGGTCGGAGTGGCTTTCTCCGCGGGTTTCGCGCCCGGCGGCACCTCGGGCACCGCGCGCGCCGTGGACGGCGTCGACCTCCACGTGGGCCGCGGGGAGATCATCGCGCTGGTCGGCGAGTCCGGCTGCGGGAAGACCACGCTGGCGCGGGTACTGCTGGGGTTGGAACGGCCCACCGAGGGCCGTGTGGTCTTCGAGGGCGACGCGCTCGGATACCGTTCCCGCGACCTCAAGCGGTACCGGCGCCGCGTCCAACTCGTGCAGCAGGACCCGACCGGCTCCCTCAACCCGCGCCGCTCCGTCTACGAGTCGGTGGCCGAAGGGTTGCGTGTGCACCGGGGGACCACCGTCGACGAGGCCGAGCGTGTGGGGGAGGCCCTGGCCCGTGCGGGCCTGCGCCCGGCCGACCGGTTCTTCGCGCGGTATCCCCACGAACTCTCCGGAGGCCAGCGCCAGCGTGTGGTCATCGCCGGAGCGCTGGTCCTGGAACCGGAGATCCTGGTGGCCGACGAGCCGGTGGCCTCCCTGGACGCGTCGGTGCGCGGGGAGATCCTGCGCCTGCTGCTGGAGTTGCGCCAGGAGTTGGGTCTGTCCGCCCTGGTGGCCACCCACGACCTCGGTCTGGCCTGGAACATCGCCGACCGGGTCGCGGTCATGTACCTGGGCCGGGTCGTGGAGCTGGGTTCGGTGGAGGAGGTGCTCTCCGAGCCCGCCCATCCCTACACCCGCGCCCTGCTGTCGGTCCTGCCCGACGCGGCTTCGGAGGAGGGGCCGGTCGTGCTCAGCGGAGAACCGCCGGACCCCAAACGCGTGCCCGGGGGCTGCCGTTTCCACCCGCGCTGCCCGATCCTGGCATCCGGCGAGGCCGAACGGGCCGGGGTCGCCGAACGTTGCCGGACCGAGGACCCGTTGATCCTCCCGGGCGGCGACGAGCGCCGGGTCGCCTGCCATTGGGCGGCAGCCGATGCGGAGGGGCGGTTGCCCGCCGCAGGCCCCTGATGTGGACCGCGGGGCGCCCCGGCCGTGGTCCGGGCGCCCCGGCACACCCCCGGCCCTTTATGTGATTCTCTTCACACAATGTGCTGCACGGCGTGAGCGCCCAAGGTGTCCTGACGCGGCGTGTCGCATCAACCATGTCCGACAAAGCACGATCCAGTGCGACACTTCGTGCTGATTCCACTCATCGCGCACGTTCGCCGTGTTCGTCTCCTGGGCAGTACATGGAAGGCCACCCCATGTGGTGATCGCGATGGGAGCGACCGATGGTCCGAACCGTGTCCACGGACGACGTCCACCAGCACATCAGCGGGGTCTGCTTCAAGACCGGCCCTCCCGGAAAGGTCGGGGCCGAGTCGGAATGGCTGGTCACCGACCCCGCCGACCCCACCGAACCCGTCGATCTCGACCGCCTCCGCGCTCTGTTGGAGGGCGGCGGCCCCCCGCCCGCGGGCAGTGGGCTCACCTTCGAACCCGGCGGACAGCTCGAACTGAGCTCTCCCGCCCTTCCCGGCCCGGCACGAGCACACGAAGCACTCGCCACCGACCTCGACCACGTCGACAAACTCCTCGCGGAGGAGGGCCTTCAAGTCATCGGAAGCGCCGTCGACCCCACACGCGCCCCGGTCCGGCAACTGCACACACCCAGATACACCGCCATGGAGCGTTTCTTCGACCACCACCTCCACGCGAGCGGACCGGTCATGATGTGCAGCACCGCCTCGATCCAGGTGTGCCTGGACACCGGCGCCGACCACGACGACCTCACCGAACGCTGGCAGTTCCTGCACCGACTCGGCCCCGTCCTGATCGCCGCCTTCGCCAACTCCCCCGTCTGGCGCGGCCGCCGAACCGGCTGGAAATCCACCCGCTGGGCCGTCTGGGCCGCCATGGACAGCACCCGCACCCGCCCGGTGCCCGACGGCGCCGCCGCCGACCCCGTCACCGCCTGGACCGATTACGCCCTGGCCGCGAACGTCATGGCCCTGCCCGCCGAACCCGGTGGAGAGGACGAGTGGATCGCCGCACCCGGATTCACCCTCGCCGAGTGGATCGACGGCGCCGGCCCGCGCCCCCTCACGCTCACCGACCTCGACTTCCACCTGAGCACCCTCTTTCCTCCCGTGCGCCCCCGCGGCTGGTGGGAACTGCGCATGATCGACACCGTGCCCTGGCAGTGGTGGCCCGTTCCCATCGCCCTGGTGGCCGCCCTCACCGACGAACCCGGTGCACGCGCGGTCGCCGAAGAAGCCACCCGACGCCTCAGCCGCGGCCCCGCCCCGACCCCCGACCTGTGGCTGCGCTCGGCCCGCCCCGGGCTGGAGGACCCCGACCTGGCCGCCTGCGCACGCGTGTGCTTCGACGCGGCCGCAGAGGCCCTGCCGGGCATGGACTCGGCTGCTCTGGCAGACCTCGTCGACGACTACGCGGACCAGTACGTCCGGCGCGGGCTCAGCCCCGCCGACACCTGGCCGCACGTGCCCCGGCCGCGAACGGCGCCCGCCCGTGGGCGACCGCTGAACCACTCCGCAGTGAGGGGAGGAACAGGGTGAACCAGGAACGCGCCAAGGAACGCATCGCCACCGAACTGGACCGCAGCCGCCACCGCAGCAACGGACTCACGCTCGACGCCCTGGACGACGAGGGCCTGCACGCCCAGCACTCACCGCTGATGTCACCTCTGGTCTGGGACCTGGCACACGTCGGCAACTACGAGGAGCAGTGGCTACTGCGCGCCGCAGGCGGCAGGCAGGCCCTGCGCCCCGACATCGACGGGCTCTACGACGCCTTCGAGAACCCGCGCTCCGAACGGGTCTCCCTACCCCTGCTCGACCCCGTCGAGGCCTACCGGTACAACGCCCGCGTACGCCGTGAGGTCCTCGACGTGCTCTCCGGCGCCGAGCTGGGAACCGCCGAGGAGACCGGGGACGAACGGTCCCTGCTCGCCGACGGGTTCGTCTTCCACATGGTCATCCAGCACGAGCACATGCACGACGAGACCATGCTCTCCACCCACCAGCTCCGGCGCGGCGCCCCGGTGCTGCTCGAACCGGCACGGGGCGTGCGCTCGCTCAAACCCCCCGTGCACGAGGAGGTCTACGTCCCGCCGGGCAGCTTCACCATGGGCACCGACGACGACCCGTGGTCCTTCGACAACGAACGCCCCGCCCGCGAGATCCACCTGGACGGCTACTGGATCGACACCCGGCCCGTCACCAACGCCGCCTACATGGACTTCATCGACGACGGCGGGTACGAGAACCGCCGCTGGTGGAGCAAGGAGGGCTGGAAGTGGCGCACCGGGAAGAAGGCGTTCGCGCCCGCGTTCTGGACCCGTGAGGCCCAAGGATGGTCGCGGCGCCGCTTCGGCCGCCAAGAGATCGTCCCGCCCGACGAACCCGTCCAGCACGTGTCCTTCCACGAGGCCCAGGCCTACGCCGCCTGGGCCGGCAAGCGCCTGCCCAGCGAGGCCGAATGGGAGAAGGCCGCACGTTGGGACCCGGTCGCCGGCACCTCACACCGTTACCCGTGGGGCGATGAGGAACCCGGCCCCCGCCACGCCAACCTCGGTCAGCGCGCCCTCGGACCGGGACCCGCCGGACGCCACCCGGAAGGGACCTCACCCCTGGGAGTGCAGCAGCTCATCGGCGACGTGTGGGAATGGACCTCCACGACCTTCCACGGATACCCGGGGTTCGATGCCTTCCCGTACCGCGAGTACTCCGAGGTCTTCTTCGACGACGGCTACAAGGTCCTCCGGGGCGGCTCCTGGGCCACACACCCCACCGCGGTGCGGTCCACGTTCCGCAACTGGGACCACCCGGTCCGGCGGCAGATCTTCAGCGGCTTCCGCTGCGCACGGAACGCCGACGAGACCTGATGTGCCGCCACCTCGCCTACCTGGGGCCGCCGCGTACACTGCACGAACTGCTGTACGCGGCGCCCCACTCGCTGCACGTCCAGTCGTGGGCACCGCGTGCCCAACGCCACGGCACCGTCAACGCCGACGGGTTCGGGGCGGGCTGGTACCCCGGGCCCGCCGCGCCGGAACGGGGGGAGGGGATCACCCCGGAGCCGGAGAGCCCACCGGAGCCGCTGCGCTACCGGCGGGCCATGCCCATGTGGGGTGACGCCTCCTTCGCCGACGCCGCCCACGCGATCACCTCCGGATGCGTGGTCGCGGCGGTGCGGGACGCCACCCTCGGGTTCGGTTCGGAGGAGTCCGGGGCCCAGCCCTTCCGCGCCGACACCCTGCTGTTCAGCCACAACGGAGCGGTCAAGGACGACGGTGCCCTCGTCGACGCCTTCGCCGCGCCCCCGCCCGAAGGGGTCCTGGACGCCCGCGCGCCCGTCGACTCCGCGCCCCTGTTCGCGCACACCGTGCGCACCTGGCGGAGCTCCGGCGACCTGCCGGGCGCCCTGGCCACCGTGGTCCGCCAGGCACGGGAGCGTTCCGAGGGCCGCTACAACCTGCTCGCCTCCGACGGCCGCACCCTGGCCGCGACCGCCGCGGGCGACACCCTGTACACCCGCGACGAGCCCGGGGGCGGGGTCTTCGTGGCATCCGAACCCTTCGACGACACGAGCGGCTGGCGCGAAGTGCCCGACGGCTCCCTCGTCGTGGCCACCCGGGACGGAACCCGGATCCACCCCATCGGCTGATCCGCCCCTCCAGCACCGGCGCCCGACCTACGGAGGCACCATGTTCCGCATCGACCGCAACCTGACCGCCGACGACCTCGGCAAGGCCCTGCGCAGGGACGTGGCCGAGGGACTCACCTCCCGGCCCAAACAACTCCCGCCCAAGTGGTTCTACGACGCCCGAGGCAGTGCCCTGTTCGAGGAGATCACCCGCCTGCCCGAGTACTATCCGACCCGCGCCGAGAAGGAGATCCTCGGCCGCCACGTCGACGAGATCGCCGCGGCGGCCGACGCCTCGGCCCTCATCGAGCTCGGATCGGGGTCTGGGCTCAAGACCCGGTTGCTGCTGCAGGCCCTGGAACGGCACGGGGAACTCACCCGCTTCGTCCCTGTCGACGTCAGCGGGGAATTCCTGGCCGAGTCCGCCGGCGCACTGGCCGAGGACTGGCCCCGCACGGACGTGCACGCCGTGGTCGGCGACTTCGAGGAACACCTCGGGCTCCTGCCGGTCCCGGAGGGCGGCGGACGCCGGCTCCTGGCCGTCCTGGGATCCACCATCGGCAACCAGGTCCCCGAACGCCGCGCTGCGTTCCTGCGTGACGTCCACGGGGTGCTCGAAACCGGGGACCGGCTCCTGCTCGGTGTCGACCTGGTCAAGGACCCCGACCGCCTCGTTGCCGCCTACGACGACGCCCAGGGGGTCACCGCCGCCTTCGACCGCAACGTCCTGACCGTCATCAACCGGGAGCTGGGAGCCGACTTCGACCCGAGCGCGTTCGACCACTCGGCCCGGTGGAACGGCGAACAGGAATGGATCGAGATGCGCCTGCGCTCACGCCGCGACCAGACGGTGCGCGTGGGCGGCCTCGACCTGTCGGTGGACTTCGCTGAGGGAGAGGAGATGCTCACCGAGATCTCCGCGAAGTTCCGGCGCGAAGGGCTCTCCCAGGAGCTCGAAGCGGCCGGCTTCACCCCCGAACACTGGTGGACCGACCCCGACGGCGACTTCGCCCTCGTACTGGCGATCCGCTGAGCCGCGCCCCCGGGCCCGACCAGGACCGGGTCCCGGGGCAGGCACACCCCTCGCTCCGGCAGGCGGGCCCGTGCGGAACGGGCCCGCTGCGGGCCCTCCGAGCGCACCGGTGCCGTGGACCGCCCGTGAGCAGGACGACGCCGGTTCCTGTGCGGCCGCGGCCCCCACCTCCGTTACGGTTGGATCCGTGTTCAAGGTAGGAGTTTTCGGCGCCGACGGGCGCATGGGGTCAGAGGTCGTCGCGGCAGTTCAGGCCGCCGACGACATGGAACTCGTCGCGGGTGTGGACGCCACCGACGACCGGGAAGCGGTACGGGGGGCCGACTACGTCGTCGACTTCACCCACCCCGACGCGGTGATGGACAACCTGGAGTGGCTCATCGACCACGGGATCCACGCCGTCGTGGGCACCAGCGGCTTCGACGAGGACCGCCTGGAGCGGGTCCGCGCGATGCAGGCCGCAAAACCCGGCGCGAAGGTGCTCATCGCCCCGAACTTCGGCATCGCCGCGGTGCTGATGATGCACTTCGCGCAGAAGGCGGCGCCCTACTTCGACAGCACCGAGATCATCGAGCTGCACCACCCCAACAAGGCCGACGCCCCCAGCGGCACCGCCTACCGCACCGCGGAGCTGATCTCCCAGGCCCGGCACGAGGCCGGCACCGGCCCGATGCCCGACGCCACCACCTCCGAGATCCCCGGCGCCCGCGGCGCCGACGTGGACGGCGTGCGGGTGCACTCGCTGCGCCTGGCCGGGCTCATCGCCCACCAGGAGATCGTGTTCGGAACCTCCGGCGAGAGTTTCAAGATCCGCCACGACTCGATGAACCGGGCCTCCTTCATGCCCGGTGTGCTCCTGGGCGTGCGCCGCGTCGCGGACCTGACCGAACCGCTCACCCTCGGCCTGGAGTCCCTGCTCGGCCTCGATTGACGTCCTCCCGTCGTGCACAACGGGACTTCCGACCCGCCCTGACGGGCGGGTGGTGCGCGCGCCTCGCGGCGCGGGCCGGTTCCTGTGTGGCGACGGCCCCTCCACAGGGCCCGGTCCCCCGAACGGAACAGGGACCGAAGCCACGGCCCCGGGCCCGTACCGGACGGACCCGGGGCCTTCTCACGCG
Source organism: Nocardiopsis kunsanensis DSM 44524 (assembly GCF_000340965.1). Taxonomy (GTDB): domain Bacteria; phylum Actinomycetota; class Actinomycetes; order Streptosporangiales; family Streptosporangiaceae; genus Nocardiopsis; species Nocardiopsis kunsanensis. Next base: position 2,392 of record NZ_ANAY01000050.1, on the reverse strand, counting down.
CTGCGCCGACAGGTGAGGAAGACCTGCGTCTCGGGCGGCGCCCCCTCGCCCGGTTCGTACGAGACGACCCGCTCGTCCTCGACGACCAGACCGGCCTCCTCGACCACCGTGCGCAGCTCCGCACGCCCGTAACCCGTGACCCGCACCCGTGCTCCCACGAAGGGGATCGGGACGTCGTCGGCCTCCGCCTCGACCATCGACAGGCACAGCACCCCGCCGGGCACGAGCGCCGCGCGGATCAGCCCGAGCGCGGTGGGGATCTGAGCCCTGGGCAGGCACAGCAGCGAGAAGAACGCCACGACCGCGTCGTAACGGCGTTCGTCCGGATCCAGGTCCATGATGTCGGCCCGCACGAACTCGGCCTCGGGGACATGGGTGCGGGCGAGCTCGATCATGTGCGGAGAGATCTCGTGCCCCCTCACCCGCGCCCCGGCACGGACCAGCTGACGGGCGGTGGGCAGGCCGGTACCCGAACCGAGGTCGAGCACGTGGCTGCCTGCGGGAAGCAGCTCGATCAGCCGCCGGGTGTGCTGCTCCTGGCCCTCCTTGTGGGGGAAGGCCTCGTCGTAGCGTTCCCCGATGATGTCGAAGGCCTCGGCCTGGGAGCGGGAACGTTCGGCCCAGGCCTCGGTCCCGGGGGACGGGGGCGGGCCGCTGTGGTCGGTGGTCACGCTCGTGTCGTTCCTTCCCGATCGGTAGGAGGGGGAGATCACACTAGAGCCTGTGATGCCGTCGGGGCAGGGGTGCGGCTCAGCCGAACACCGGCCGTCCGTCCTCCAGGTAGACCGGACCGCGGCCGGGGACGACCTCCAGGGCCGCGGCCATACGGCGGGCGGTGTGGGGCGGCAGCAGGTCGTGGAGGTGTCCCGGCGCCACCCACGCCCACTCGGTCAACTCCTCCGCGGGCAGGCGGACAGCTGACTCCTCGGGCGCGGCCACGTGGAAGAGCCACTGGACCGCGGCCGTACGCGGGGACCGCGCCGGAACCCAGTCGACCACCGCGGGCCCCAACACGCGGGCCCGCACGTCGAGCTCCTCGTACAGTTCACGGCGGCACGCGGCCAACGGGGACTCACCGGCCTCGATGATGCCGCCCGGAACACCCCAGCCGCGGGAACCGTAGGCGCGCCGCACCAGCATCACCCCGCCGCGTCCCGAACGGATCACCGCGCCCGCGGCACCCCGCGTGGTCGGCAGGGAAGCGTAGAAGGCCGCCGCCTCGGCGTCGTCGGAGAAATCCTGGTCCTGTTCACCCACACGACGTGTCTATCCCAGCAACAGGGCCACGGAGAAGAGCACGCCGAAAGCCATCTGCAGCTTTCCGGTCTCGCCCAGGCCGCGGACCAGGTCGCGGCCGACCTGCCCGCCCAGGACACGCCGCACAGGACGTACCGCCAACGGCACCGACAGCAGCACCAGAGGAACCCACCACGAGAAGGGCGTGAGCGCCAACGCGAACACGTAGGAGGCCACGACCGCCCCCGTGTACAGGCGACGGGTCCCGGCCTCGCCCAGGCGCACCGCCAGCGTGATCTTGCCGGTCTCCTGGTCGGTGGGGATGTCGCGCAGATTGTTGATGACCAGTACCGAGCAGGACAGCAGCCCGATCGGGACCGACGCCACCCACGTCTGCCAGGGTGCCGACCCCAGTTGGACGAAGACCGTTCCGACCACGGCCACCACACCGAAGAACACGAACACCGACACCTCGCCCAGGCCCCGGTACCCGTAGGGGGAGTTCCCACCGGTGTAGTACCAGGCGGCAGCGATCGCGGCCGCTCCGAGGAGCAACAGCCACCACGAGGAGGCGGCCACCACCACCAGGCCGACCACACCCGCGACCGCGAAGCTCCCCAGAGCCGCCGCCAGTACGTGCTCGGGCCGGGCCAGACCGGTCGCGGTCAGGCGGGTGGGGCCGGTGCGTTCCTCGGTGTCGGTGCCTTTGATCCCGTCGCTGTAGTCGTTGGCGAAATTCACACCGACCTGCAGGGAGAGCGAGACCACCAGGGCTGCCAGCGCTTTCCACCAGACGAACCCGTCCAGGGAGAAGGCCAGGGCCGTCCCGGCCGCCACCGGGACGACCGAGTTCGGCAGTGTGCGGGGGCGCATCCCCGAGACCCATTCTCCGACCGTGGCCACGCTCAGGACTCCTTGCACATGCGACGAAGCGCCCCGCTGCGCGAGAACAGGCGCGTTCGGACGGGACGCGTGGGACAACCCCCTCACGTTAGTGCGTCCGGTGAGCGGAGCCGACGCGGGCCGGGCCGGACACGTGCCCGGCCCGGCCGAGGACGAACAGCATCCACCCAGCCGTGCCCCGAGGCACACCAGGACCTAGTAGTACTTTGTTAACTCGTGTCGGGGGTGCTGCTGTGCAAGCGGTTGGTGACAG
>NZ_ANAY01000049.1 GCF_000340965.1 Nocardiopsis kunsanensis DSM 44524 | reverse complement strand
GTCGAGGAGGTCGCGGCACTGTTCGAAGTCGGTGCACTCGGTGCCCTCGGGGCGGCTGATCTCCGCGAGGTGGCCGACGTATTCGCTGGGTTCGACACTGCCGGCCGACTCGGCGGCCAGGGCAATGGCGGTGACGCAGTCGTAGACCTGGGGCGCGAACTGGAAGACGTCCAGGTCCGGGGCGTGTTCGCGCAGGCCCTCGTTGAACTCGGAGTTGTCGGCACCGGGGGCGACGCCGGTCATGCCGGTGATGACCTCGGGGTCGTCCTCGCTGACGGTGGAACCCAGTTCGGGGTCGTTGAGACCGTCGGTGACGTAGAGCTGGTCGCCCTCGAAACCGGCCTCGACGAGTTCGGCGATGACCTGTGCGCCCTCCTCGAAGGAGATGAGGGCGACCGCGTCGGCTTCCGCTTCGTTGGCGCCGTTGACGACCGAGTCGAAGGTGGTGGCGTCCGGGTCGAAGGTGTCGGTGGAGACGACGTCGGCGCCCAGGGCCTCGAGCTCGGCCTCGACGGCGTCGAGGTAGCCGGCGCCGTAGTCGTCGGCGCGGGCGATGAGGGACATGCTCACGTGCCCGTCGGCGACCATCTGCTCGGCCAGGACGGGTCCGGCCATGAGGTCGCTGGGTGCGGTGCGGTAGAAGTAACCGCCGTCGTCGATGTCGCTGAGTTCGGGGGAGGTGGCCGAGCCCGAGCACTGGACGGTCTCGGCGCCGGTGACGGTGTCGTAGACGGCCTGGGTCATACCGGAGGCGGCGGCACCGATGACGGCGTTGGTCTCGTCGGCGATCAGGTTGTTGGCGGCTTCGTTGGCCTGGCCCGCGTCCCCGGCCTCGTCGGCTTCGCTGATGTCGGGTACGTCGGTGCCGAGGATGCCGCCGGCCGTGTTGATGTCCTCGATGGCGTACTCGGCCGCTGCGAGCTGGGGTGGGCCGAGGAAGGCCAGGTTACCGGTCTGGGGGTAGAGGAGACCGAAGTTGAACTCTTCGCCCGCGGCGTCCCCGCCGTCCCCGGTGTCGCCGTTGCCGCACGCGGAAAGCCCCATTACCAGGGCCGCGGTGGCGGCAGCCAGGCCGAGGGCCTTCTTGCTTGCCATGATCGTGGTCACTCCGTTCAACCGGCGAGGGACCGGCCGCTCGGTGCGGCCGGACCGATCTTGCGTGTGCGCCCTGGTGCCCGACATGTGTGGCATGGCTTAAGCATGGGCGTTAGCGGAACTTAAGCATGAAATGCCTGTGACGAAAAGTGAAGAGCGATACTTGGTGCCGACTCGCCTCTGAGGCGTTATGAAGCTGTGGTCATCCCGTTCGGGGTTTGTGCGTCGCTTTGTACGGAACGGCGCGTGAAGGGTGCGGGGCGGTCGGAGAACGTGCGGAACCCGGCCGGGGTCCCGGTGTCCGCACATGGAAAGGCCCCGCCGGTGACGGCCGTCACCGGCGGGGCCCGGGGTGCAGGAGAGTGTGGTCAGGCCTCCTTGGGGGCCTCACGGAGCACACAGGTCAGGCGCGAGGTGCACACCTTGCGGTCCTCGTCGTCGGTGATGGTGATGTCCCAGGTGGCCAGGGTGCGTCCCAGGTGCACCGGGGTCGCCACGCCCGTCACGTGGCCCTGGGTGGCCGAACGGTGGTGGGTCGCGTTGATCTCGATACCCATCGCGATCCTGCCGAACTGATCGGCGTGGATCATCGAACCGATCGAACCCAGCGACTCGGCCAGCACACAGGAGGCGCCACCGTGCAGGAGCCCGTAGGGCTGACGGTTGCCCTCCACCGGCATCCGGGCCACGACCCGTTCGGCTGAGGCCTCGGTGACCTCGATCCCCATCGTTGCACCGAGGCCCCCGGTCAGTGCGCCCGTGTCGATGAGTGAGCGCATCTCCTCGGAGTTGGTCGTCATGTTGCTGTGCCTTCCGATCCGTGAGAAGGGCCGGGCCGTGCGGACGCGGTCCCGCCCGGTGGCGGCCCCGTGGCGCGGCCGTGCCGAGAGGGCCGCGAACTGTCTGCGGGGCATCTTAGGGTTGGGGACGTGGTGACAGAGCGAGAGACCCCCGATCAGACGCCCCGGGCCGGCGCGGCCCCGAACCTTTCCGACAGCGGAGGCAAGCGACCCAGACTGCTGCTCCTGGACGGGCACTCGATGGCCTTCCGCGCCTTCTACGCCCTACCGGTGGAGAACTTCGGCACCAGCACGGGCCAGTCGACCAATGCCGTCTACGGTTTCACGTCGATGCTGGTCAAGTTGTTGCGGGAGGAAGAGCCCACCCATGTGGCGGTGGCCTGGGACCTGTCCGGGCCCACCTTCCGCAGCGAGGAGTACGACGGTTACAAGGACGGGCGCTCGGAGACCCCGCAGGAGTTCCCCTCCCAGGTCCCCCTCACCCAGGACCTCATGCGTCTGATCGGCGTGGCCAACCTGTCCGCACCCGGCTACGAGGCCGACGACGTCATCGCGACCCTGGCCCAGCAGGGTGGTGAAGCCGGCATGGAGGTCCTCATCGCCTCCGGCGACCGCGACGCCTTCCAACTGGTGACCGGGGACTGCACGGTCCTGTACCCGGGGCGCAGCCTGTCCGACCTCAAGCGCATGACCCCCGAGGCCGTCGAGGACAAGTACGGGGTCCCCCCGGAGCGTTACCGCGATCTGGCCGCGCTGGTGGGGGAGAAGGCCGACAACCTGCCGGGTGTGCCCGGGGTGGGCCCCAAGACCGCGGCCAAGTGGATCACCAGGTTCGGCTCCCTGGACGGGCTCGTGGCCCGGGCCGACGAACTCACCGGCAAGGCGGGGCAGAACTTCCGCGACCACCTCGACGACGTGCTGCGCAACATGCGCCTCAACCGCCTGGTGACCGATGTCGAGCTCGAGACCGCCGTGGCGGCCCTGACGCTGGGCGAGGCCGACCGTGCCGGGGTGGATGCCCTCTTCGACAACCTGGAGTTCGCCTCCAACCTGCGTGAACGCCTCTACACCGTCATCAACCCCGACGAAGCCGCCGATCAGGGCGCGTCCGGGGCGGCAGAGGGTTTCGAGGTCGACCTCACGATCCCGGGGAGCGGTGAGCTGGCGGCCTGGCTGACCGAGCACGCCGCCCCCGACTCCCTCACCGACGAGGCGCCGGCCGGGCTCGCCCTGGACGCCCGGTCGGGCAGAGGTACCGGCCGTGTGGACGCGCTCGCGATCAGTGTGCCCAGCGGCGCAGCGGCCCTCGTGGACCCGGTGGCGCTGGACCCCTCCGACACGGAGGCCTTGGCGGCCTTCCTCGCCGACCCCGAGCGGCCCAAGGTCGTGCACGAGTACAAGGGTGCGCTGCTGGCGCTGGCCGCCCACGGTTGGGAACTGGCCGGGACACGCTGTGACACGGCCCTGGCCGCCTACCTGGCCCAGCCGGGACAGCGCCGGTTCGACCTGCCCGACCTGGTCCGCCGTTACCTGGGCCGGGAACTGGAGGAGGACACCGGCCAGACGCAGCTGGCCCTGGACGTGGACGGCTCCGGCGACGGCGAGGGGCCCGGGCACGCCCTCGCGGTGCGGGCCGCGGCCACCCGGGACCTGGCCGCGGTGCTCCTGGCCGAGCTCGACAAGCGCGGGGGCGCCCAGCTGCTCACCGACATGGAGTTGCCACTGGTGGACGTACTGGCACGCATGGAGCGTGCGGGTATCGCCGCGGACCTGCCCTACCTGGAGGAGCTCCAGGGCGAGTTCGCCGCCGCCACACGCGAGGCCGAGGAGAAGGCGCACGAAGCGGTGGGGGAGAGGTTCAACCTGGGCTCGCCCAAACAGCTCCAGTACGTGCTCTTCGATAAACTGGAGCTGCCCAGGACCAAGAAGATCAAGACGGGCTACACCACCGACGCCTCCGCGTTGGCGTGGTTGGCCACCCGGACCGACCACGAGCTGCCGGCGATCCTGCTGCGCCACCGGGACCAGACCAAGCTGCGCACCACGGTCGAGGGGCTCATCAAGACGGTCGCCGACGACGGCCGCATCCACACGACCTTCAACCAGATGGTGGCGGCGACCGGGCGACTGAGCTCGACCGAACCCAACCTGCAGAACATCCCGGTACGCACCGACGTGGGCCGCCGTATCCGGCGGGCCTTCGTGGTCGGTGAGGGCTACGAGGAGCTGCTGACCGCCGACTACAGCCAGATCGAGCTGCGCATCATGGCGCACCTGTCGGGCGAGCAGGCGCTCATCGACGCCTTCAACAGCGGCTACGACTTCCACGCCCAGATGGCCGCGCAGGTCTTCGGCATCGGGGTCGACGAGGTCGACGGGGAGGCCCGCTCCAAGATCAAGGCGATGAGTTACGGTCTGGCCTACGGTCTGAGTGCCTACGGACTCTCCCAGCAGTTGGGGATCCAACCGGACGAGGCACGCTCGCTCATGGACGACTACTTCGCCGAGTTCGGCGGGGTGCGCGACTACCTGCAGGCCGTGGTCGAGCGGGCACGCAGGGACGGCTACACCGAGACGATCTTCGGTCGCCGCCGGTACCTGCCGGACCTGACCAGCGACAACCGGCAGCGGCGCGAGATGGCCGAACGCATGGCCCTCAACGCCCCCATCCAGGGGTCGGCGGCCGACATCATCAAGGTCGCGATGCTCAGGGTCGACGAGGCCCTGGTCGGCAGCGACCTGACCTCGCGTGTGTTGCTGCAGGTACATGACGAGCTCGTGGTCGAGGTCGTTCCCGGCGAGCGGGAGGCGGTCGAAGAGCTCGTGACGCAGGAGATGGGCTCGGCCTATGATCTGCGTGTGCCGCTGGAGGTCTCGGTCGGCGGCGGACCCAACTGGCACGACGCGGCGCACTGACCCGGTAGCGCTCCGCGCGGGCACGTACACGGAACAAGGGCGCAGGAGGTGGGCGGCGGTGAGCACGAACCCGGGGGAGAAGGATCTGACCTTCGGTTCGGTGACCGTCCCCGCCTCCGACCTGGGGTGGCGTTTCAGCCGTTCCTCCGGTCCGGGCGGTCAGCACGTCAACACCTCGGCGACCCGGGTGACCCTGTCGCTGGACCTGGCCACGTGTGCGGGGTTGGGCCGGACACGGCGCGAGCGGGCCCTAGAGCGCCTCTCGGCCCGGCTGAGCGACGGGGTACTGAGCGTCAGCGCCCAGGAACACCGTTCGCAGGCCCGTAACCGGGACGAGGCACGCGAGCGCATGGCGGAGCTGCTGGCCGAGGCCACGGCACCGCCCCCGCGCCGGCGGCGTGCGTCGAGGCCGAGCCGGTCCGCGCGGCGCCGACGTGTGGAGGACAAGCGTCGGCGCGGGGAGCTGAAACGGAACCGGTCGCGCCCGAGCCAGGAGTGATCTCGGCCGCACTGCAGCCTGTCCTGTTCCCGGTTCCCGGGAGTCCGAAACCGGGGCGGTCGTGGGCCGGTTGCGGTCCAGGGGCAGGTGGGGGTGCCTCGATTGTGCGAGGGGTCGGCATGTGGAAAGGTTGATCTCCCCGTTCGGGCTCCGGTAAGTTGCGCCCATTGTGGCGTTCGTCGGGTTGGCGGCCCGGGGTTCCGATTGACCAGGACACCCACATCTCATACTCTGGTTACAGCGTTGTGGGTTCGTGCGTGCGTCATCGTCTCCTTGACGTGGGGACGGAGGGGCTGCACCGTTCGGTCACCACTCCTGGACCCGGCGGCTGGCGGCCACGGATCGGCTCGTTCCGTATGTGGCCCTGCTCCCTACTTTCTGGAATGACGGATCGACGGGCTCGGACCTACCACGTGCCCATTTCCTGAACCTGTCCGTATCCGGAGTCCACCCACACATGACGAGCAGCACCGAGGCCACCTCGACACCCCAGGTAGCGGTCGACGACATCGGGTCCGAGGAAGCCTTCCTCGCGGCGATCGACGAGACCATCAAGTACTTCAACGACGGTGACATCGTTGAGGGCACCATCGTGAAGGTCGATCGAGACGAGGTCTTGCTCGACATCGGCTACAAGACCGAGGGTGTGATTCCGTCACGCGAACTCTCGATCAAGCACGACGTCGACCCGAGCGAGGTCGTCGCCGTCGGCGACCAGGTCGAAGCCCTCGTTCTCCAGAAGGAGGACAAGGAAGGCCGCCTGATCCTGTCCAAGAAGCGCGCCCAGTACGAGCGCGCCTGGGGCACGATCGAGAAGATCAAGGAAGAGGACGGCGTCGTCACCGGTACCGTCATCGAGGTCGTCAAGGGTGGTCTCATCCTCGACATCGGCCTCCGCGGCTTCCTGCCGGCCTCCCTGGTCGAGATGCGCCGCGTCCGCGACCTGCAGCCCTACGTGGGCCGTGAGCTCGAAGCCAAGATCATCGAGCTGGACAAGAACCGCAACAACGTGGTCCTGTCCCGCCGCGCCTGGCTCGAGCAGACCCAGTCCGAGGTCCGCCAGACCTTCCTCAACACCCTCCAGAAGGGCCAGATCCGCAAGGGCGTCGTCTCCTCGATCGTCAACTTCGGTGCTTTCGTGGACCTGGGTGGCGTCGACGGTCTGGTCCACGTCTCCGAGCTCTCCTGGAAGCACATCGACCACCCCAGCGAGGTCGTCGAGGTCGGCCAGGAGGTCACCGTCGAGGTTCTCGACGTGGACATGGAGCGCGAGCGTGTCTCCCTGTCGCTCAAGGCGACGCAGGAGGACCCCTGGCAGCAGTTCGCCCGCACGCACCAGATCGGCCAGGTCGTTCCCGGCAAGGTCACCAAGCTGGTTCCGTTCGGTGCGTTCGTGCGCGTCGAGGAGGGCATCGAGGGCCTGGTCCACATCTCCGAGCTGGCCGAGCGCCACGTCGAGGTGCCCGAGCAGGTCGTCCAGGTCGGCACCGAGATCTTCGTCAAGATCATCGACATCGACCTCGAGCGCCGCCGCATCAGCCTTTCGCTGAAGCAGGCCAACGAGGCCGTCTCGCCCGACCAGGTGGACTTCGACCCGACCCTGTACGGCATGGCCGCCGACTACGACGAGCAGGGCAACTACAAGTACCCCGAGGGCTTCGACCCCGAGAGCGGCGAGTGGCTCGAGGGCTTCGAGGTCCAGCGAGACGAGTGGGAGCGCAACTACGCCGAGGCGCAGGCCCGCTTCGAGGCGCACCGCAAGCAGGTCGAGGAGGCGCAGGCGGCCGAGGCCGACGCAGCCAACGCCCCGGCCGTGGAGGAAGAGGAAGAGCACACCGGCGGTGGCGGTGCTGCTCAGCAGGCCCCGGCCGAGCCCACTTCCAGCGGTGCCCTGGCCTCCGACGAGGCCCTGGCCGCCCTCCGCGAGAAGCTCGCCGGCGGCGACGCCTGAGCTCCCGCAGCTGACTGAGGCCTGAACGGGCGGTTCCTCCGGGAACCCTCCGTGCACGCCGTGAAGGGCCGTCCCGCAAGGGGCGGCCCTTCGTCGCGTCGCGGCGTCCTGCGGTGGACCGGGGCCTAGGATCGGGCCATGAGCACACCCGCGACCGTCCCCGACGTCACTCTGCGCCCCGCCGTCCCCGACGACTCCGGGGAGCTCTTCACCCTTCAACGCGCCGCTTTCGTCGACGAAGCGCAGACCTTCGGCGACCCCTTCACCGTGGCGTTGACCGAGAGCCTGGAGCGGATACACACCCTGCTGGGCGACCCCGACACCCTGGTGGTGTGCGCCGTGGCCGGCCCACGCCCGGTCGGGGCGGTCCGCCTGCGCACCCTGGGCACGGGCGCGGTGCTGAGCCGTCTGGCGGTCGCGCCCGATCTGCGTGGCCGCGGTATCGCCCGTCGGCTCCTGGAGGAGGCCGAACGGCGCGCCCGCGGCCTCGAGACCGCTCCTGCGTCCCTGACCCTGTCCGCGGGCGCGCACGACGCCGCTCTGATGCGCTTGTTCCGCAGCCTCGGGTTCGCCGAGACCTCCCGTGAACGCCTCGCCGAGCATCTGGTGATGGCGCACATGCGCAAGGAACTCCGGTAGGCCGGTCCTGCGCGAGGCAGGTCACATTTTTCTCCTCGCCCGCGCGGGGCGCACCGGGTCGAGTCCCGTCCGCACAGGATCTAGGGTCTTGTCATGCTCAAAGTGGGACTCACAGGCGGGATCGGTTCGGGTAAGAGCGCGGTCTCGGCAGAACTCTCCTCCTGCGGGGCGGTGGTGATCGATGCCGACGCCCTCGCCCGTGAGGTCGTGGAACCGGGAACCCCTGGTCTGTCCGAGGTGGTCGCGGAGTTCGGTGAACGGGTGCTGGCCGAGGACGGCGGTCTCGACCGGGCCGCGCTCGGTGAGATCGTCTTCGCCGACCAGGAGCGGCTCGCCAAGCTCAACGCGATCGTTCACCCGAGGGTCGGTGAGCGTAGCGGACAGCTCATGGAGGAGGCGCTGGCAGCAGGCACCGAGGTCGTGGTCTACGACGTGCCCTTGCTCGTGGAGAACGATCTGGGGTCCCTCTACGACCTCGTCGTGGTCGTGGACGCCCCCGACGAGGTGCGGGTGGAGCGGGTCTTCGGCGACCGCGGGATGCCGCGCGAGCAGGTGCGGGCCAGGATCCGTGCGCAGGCCGACCGGGACACCCGGCTGGCCGCTGCCGACCTGGTGGTGGACAACTCCGGCAGCCGGGACGAACTGAGGGCCCGTGTGGCCGAACTCTGGCGTGAACTCTCGACCCGCGCCCAGGAGTGAACTCGGCGCGGCCTCCTCGCGTGTGTGGGTGGTCCCTGGCGCCGGCCGGGTCCGGGGATTTCCGGAGTAACTGCAAGGGTCGTTCCGTTTCCCGGTTCCGGTTCTCCGAGAGGTGTCGGAAGGGAAATCTGGCAGTGGATAAGAGGGCCGTGAGGTTGAAGCGACCTTCCGCCGGAGGGTCTGCTGCCCCGGGGCCGCTGCTCCGGATAAGTGACGTTCCATGAATCGTGAAAAGCTCGTTCGTGTGCTCGAGTACTCGGGGTCGTAGGGTGCTCATGTTCCATGGCGCAGTCGCCGGGGGCGCGAGGAGTGTCATTCGAGATGAGCGATATACCCAATTTGGCCAAGATCTACGGAGGCAACCCGGGCGACGAGGGCGCACCGTACTGCTGTCCGGTCACCTGCTCGACGGACTCTCCCGGATCGCCGGCGAGCTCGTGGTCGTCGGGCACGGTCGGCGGCCCATCACGCAGGCCGTTCCGGAACTTCCGCTCAGGGACGTGCTGGGGCACCATGTCCTCGTGCGTACCAGCGACAATGCGGGACTGGCCGCGCGGCCGGCCGAGCAAGGGTCGGGGCCGGCCCGGACGGCACGTGCCTGAAGGCCGGACCGGACGGAGCGCCACCAGCCGGGGAAGTGGGTCTCGTGCCCGCTGTGGACGAGGCCCCGGTGCCTCCCCGGAAGTCACCGGCCTCTTCGGCGGAAGGTGCTTCGTACACGGGCTTTTCCATGACCGGAACCTTTTCTCCTCAGCTGGGCTCTCCTCTGTGGTGGCGGGCGGAAATAACGTTATGCGCGCTCCCCTTCGAAGGAAATGAATTTACCGAATATGGTCGGGTTCGATCTCGGCGAGGAGGGTAAGTGAAAAACCGTTTCTTGCTGCAGTGCTTGTTCTGTCGTTCTGGTGAATGGTGTGGTGGTCGAAGTCCCGGCCGCTGTTTGCGGTGATTGCGAGGAACGCACGGGGAAGGGGAACGGAAAGCCGGGTGCGTGATGGCACGGGGGTGCGGGGCGCGGGCCGACGCGGTGAGCGTGCGTTCCCGGCACGGTCCCGGACCGTTTCACCTCCGGTCCGAAGGCCGAGGCGCTCCCGAACAGGACGGGTAGCGTTGAACGCGTGGGGTCTGCCGGGCGGGTGGACGGGCCCCGAGGTTCCGATGGGAGGCCCAAGTGCGACCGGTCAGCGACATCAAACGCTCCGAGGACCCGTTCGAGGTCGTCTCGGACATGCGCCCGGCGGGCGACCAGCCCGAGGCGATCGAGCGCATCAGTGAACGGGTGCGCTCGGGTGAGGAACACACCGTGCTGCTGGGCGCCACCGGTACCGGTAAGACCGCGACGGTGGCCTGGACGGTCGAACAGCTGCAGCGCCCGACCCTGGTGATGCAGCCGAACAAGACACTGGCCGCGCAGTTCGCCAACGAGCTGCGGCAGATGCTGCCCAACAACGCCGTCGAGTACTTCGTCTCCTACTACGACTACTACCAACCCGAGGCCTACGTCCCCCAGAGCGACACCTACATCGAGAAGGACTCCTCGATCAACGACGAGGTCGAGCGACTGCGGCACTCGGCCACGAACTCGCTGCTGACCCGCCGGGACACGATCGTGGTCGCCTCCGTCTCGTGCATCTACGGACTGGGTACCCCGCAGGAGTACGTCGACCGCATGGCCGAGATCAAGGTCGGTATGGAGGTCGAACGCGACGAGCTCCTGCGCCGCCTGGTCGAGATGCAGTACAGCCGCAACGACACCGCCTTCACCCGCGGGACGTTCCGGGTGCGCGGGGACACGATCGAGATCATCCCGGTCTACGAGGAACTCGCGATCCGTATCGAGATGTTCGGTGACGAGGTCGAACGCCTCATGACACTGCACCCGCTCACCGGTGAGGTCCTGGACGAGAGCCGGCACGTGTTCATCTTCCCGGCCTCGCACTACGTCGCCGGAGAGGAACGTACCCGCAAGGCGGTCGCCGGGATCGAGGCGGAGCTGGGCGAGCGCCTGGCCGAGCTCGAGGGGCAGAACAAGCTGCTGGAGGCCCAGCGCCTGCGGATGCGCACCACCCACGACCTGGAGATGATCGAGCAGCTGGGGAGCTGCTCGGGCATCGAGAACTACTCGCGCCACTTCGACGACCGCGAACCGGGTAGCGCCCCCCACACCCTCCTGGACTACTTCCCGGAGGACTTCCTGCTGGTACTGGACGAGTCGCACGTGACGGTGCCGCAGGTCGGCGCGATGTACGAGGGCGACGCCGCGCGCAAACGCACACTGGTCGACCACGGGTTCCGTCTGCCCTCGGCGATGGACAACCGCCCGCTCAAGTGGGAGGAGTTCACCGAACGCATCGGGCAGTCGGTGTACCTGTCGGCGACCCCGGGCCGCTACGAGTTGCGCCAGGGCGGCGGCGAGATCGTGGAACAGGTCATCCGCCCGACCGGGCTGGTCGACCCCGAGGTTCTGGTCAAGCCCACCGAGGGCCAGATCGACGACCTGGTGCACGAGATCCAGGAGCGCGCTGAGCGCCGGGAGCGCGTTCTGGTGACGACCCTGACCAAGAAGATGGCGGAGGACCTGACCGACTACTTCGCCGAGCTCGGGATCCGGGTGCGTTACCTGCACAGCGAGGTCGACACCCTGCGCCGGGTCGAGCTGCTGCGCGAGCTGCGTGTGGGCGAGTACGACGTCCTGGTCGGCATCAACCTGCTGCGGGAGGGGCTGGATCTGCCGGAGGTGTCGCTGGTGGCGATCCTGGACGCCGACAAGGAGGGGTTCCTGCGTTCGGAGACCTCCCTGATCCAGACCATCGGCCGTGCGGCGCGCAACGTGGCAGGCCAGGTGCACATGTACGCCGACAACGTCACCGACTCCATGCGCGCGGCCCTCGACGAGACCGACCGGCGCCGGGCCAAGCAGCTGGCCTACAACGAGGAGCACGGGATCGACCCCACGCCGCTGCGCAAGGAGATCGCCGACATCCTGGACTCCCTCAGCCGGGAGGACGTGGACACCGAGGAACTCATGGCGACCGGGTACCGGGGCGCGGGCGCCGGGTCCAAGGCGCCTGTACCGGGCGCGGGGGAGCGCTCCGCGGACCTGTCGAACATGCCGCGGGCGGAGCTGGCCGGGCTCATCGACCAGCTCTCCGAGCAGATGCACCAGGCCGCGTCCGACCTGCAGTTCGAGATGGCGGCCCGGCTGCGCGACGAGATCGGTGAGCTCAAGCGTGAGCTCCGTGGCATGGACGAGGCCGGGATCAGCTGAGACGCAAGGCTCCGTGTCTCGTCCAGGGCACGTTCGGGCAACGAAGGGGTCGCGGGTTTACTGCAGCGTGACATAGCCTTGGCTCCGCGCTGAAGTTCGGCGCGTGCCGTCGTCACCTGTGGACCTGGAGGATACGGATGCGGGTCGGACCTCTGGTCACCGCGATCGGTGCCGTGCTGCTCGCCCTTGCGCTGGTCGGGTGCGAGCCGGGGTCCTTCCTGTCCGAGGGGGAGGGCGGTGAGAGGACCGGCGGGCACGGGGCGGGCGAGGCTCCGCGGCAGGAGCAGGACCCGGTCGAACACAACGTCGTCGAGGACGACGCACTGATCGTCGTGGACGACGGCAGCCAGGTGGACGGGGAGTGTGAGGGCCGCGAGGTGGTGGTCACCGCCGACGACGCCCAGGTGGTCCTGGACGGCACCTGTGGCATGGTGCGGGCCACCGGACGCGGGTCGACCGTCGAGGTCGGCTCGGCCGACAAGATCGTCCTGGTCGGTGTCGACAACACCGTCTCCTACGGGACCGGTGACCCCGAGGTGGTCAACCGCGGCCGGGACACCACGGTCCACCGAGGAGGCTCCGCGGCGGGCTGACCGAGTGCAACCCCTGCCATCGCGCGGGACCCGTTCTTCCCGGGTGACCGTCCCGACGCCCCGGTGACACCCCGTATCGGTTACGGTGGTTCGGTCCCTGTGCGTGGTTCGAGGCACACTCCGGGCCACGTACACGACGGAGCAGACCCGCCAAGGGGAGGGGTGGATGAGCGGTTATGTCGCGCGAGTGCGGCATGAGGGGGCGCCCGGGGGCGACATCGGACTCGACCCTTTGGTGCGCTCGGCCGCCCAGCGATGGAGCGATGCCGACCCGCTGTTGCCCGAGCCCGTCAGTTTCGCCCCGGACTCCTATCCCCTGCTGACCGTCAGCGACGAGGACAAGCGCACGGTCGCAGCGGGGAGTATGCACTACACCTGGTACCAGCCGGGTGAGGTCGGCCGGATCTGGGGCGTGCCGGACCAGCACTGGCTCACCCCCGTCGTGGGCGGGCCCGACCCCGGACGTGCCCTGGACTCCCTCCTGACCAGCTGGCGCGACCAGCTCGAGGACCTGCCCACCGGTACCGGGTCGGAGTCGGCGGCCCTGGTGAGCTGGCCGGCCCGGGACGTGTGCGGCATCATCCCGCTGCAACGCCACGGCCTGCAGCCCTACACCGTGCTGGCCGCGCGTCCGCGCCGCCGCGGGGTCCCGCCCTCGATCCCGCCCCACGACGTGACGATCCGCCTGGCGGACAGCGGTGACCTGGCCCAAGTGGTGGCGCTGCTCATGGAGGAGCACCGCTACGAGCAGAACTTCGGCGGGGTCTTCCTGCAGCCCGACACCGCCGAGCAGACCCGCAAGGTCGCCGCGCGGGCGCTGAGCCGGTCGCGTTCGTGGATCTGGTTGGCAGAACGCCGCGGCCGTGCCGTGGGCCTGATCTGGGTGTCGCCGCCCGAGCGTTCCCGTTGGGCCAAGGCGTTGGTGCGGGCACGTCCCATCGCCCACATCGGGTACGGGGTGGTGGCCGCCGACGAGCGCGGCAACGGGATCGGCACCGCCCTGGTCGGCCAGGCCCACCAGGCTCTGGACTCCTACGGGGTCTCGGCGTCGGTGCTCAACTACGCGGCGATGAACCCGCTCTCGGGACCCTTCTGGCACCGCATGGGGTACCGGCCGATGTGGACGACCTGGGAGGTCCGTCCCGCGCTGGCACTGCGCTGATCCCGCCCCGGCCGCCTCGGGTTCCCCCGGTGTGGCCCGCTCCGTGTGCTGGTCGTTACGCTGGCCGCGGTCGAGTGAGAAGCGGCAGGAGAGGTGAGGTGCGATGACCGCTGAGGACCGCGGCCCCGAGGACGGCGAACAGGTGCGGATCGTTGAGGTGGGCCCGCGCGACGGACTCCAGAACGAGGATCGCACGCTGCCTGTGCAGGAGCGTGTGGAGCTCGTGGAACGGGCCGTGGCCGCAGGTGTGAGCCGCATCGAGGCCGCGAGTTTCGTCAACCCCGAGCGTGTGCCGCAGATGGCCGGTGCCGAGGAGATCATGGCCTCTCTCTCCGAGCCGGCCCGTGCCGCCTCCATCGGTCTGGTGCTCAACCGCAAGGGCCTGGACCGTGCCCTGGAGAGCGGGGTGGGCGAGGTCAACGTGGCCGTGCCCGCCACCGACGGGTTCAGTGTCCGAAACCAGGGCACGACCGTGGAGGCGATGCTGGAGACGCTCGCCGACATCGACGGTGCGCTGGCGGGTACCGGTGTGCCCCTGAGCGTGACCGTCTCCACCGCGTTCGGTTGCCCCTTCGACGGTGAGGTGCCGACCGAGCGGGTGGTGGAGGTGGTGCGCCGCATCGCCGATACCTCGGCGGTGGAGATCGCGCTGGCCGACACCATCGGTGTGGGGGTACCCCGGCAGGTCACCGAGCTGCTGCGGCGTTCGGAGGAGGTTGCCGGCGGCCGCACCCTGCGCTGCCATTTCCACAACACCCGCAACACCGGCTACGCCAACGCCCTGGCGGCGGTGGACGCGGGGGTGCGGGTGCTCGACTCCAGCCTCGGCGGGTTCGGCGGCTGCCCCTTCGCCCCGGCCGCGACCGGCAACATCGGTACCGAGGACCTGCTGTACATGCTGCACCGCAGCGGGCTGCGTACCGGGGTGAGCCTGTCCGGGGCCGTCGGGGTGGCCGAGTGGATGGGCGAGCGCTTGGGTAAGACCCCGCGCGCCTACCTGGGCCGGGCCGGTGCCTTTCCCTCCTGAGGTCCCTCCGGGGCGTCTCTTCCGGGGAGCGGGAGGCCCGGCAGCCGGTGTGGCCCACGCGACACCGGCCCCTGCGGCCCCTGGCAGAGGCGATCCCGCACGTCGGGGGAGGGCTGCGGCCCTTCACGGACGCGGTTGTCACCTGCGGACCTGTCGGGGCCTGTTATCCTGGTGCCCCGTGGAGTCCGGCGGCCCGAGCGTCACTCGGCAGCTCGGAACCGGACCACCGTACGGCCGCTCAGTAGCGACCCGAGCCCCGCCGTAGCCATTCGACCCACGGGAGCAACACTTTGGCATCCGCCGCGAGTACCAAGCACCTTTTCGTTACTGGCGGCGTCGCCTCCAGTCTGGGTAAGGGGCTGACCGCCTCCAGTCTGGGGCGGCTCCTGAAGTCGCGTGGGCTGAGGGTCACCATGCAAAAGCTCGACCCCTACCTCAACGTCGACCCCGGGACCATGAACCCCTTCCAGCACGGTGAAGTCTTCGTCACCGAGGACGGGGCCGAGACCGACCTCGACGTCGGCCACTACGAACGGTTCCTGGACACCGAGCTGTCCGCCTCGGCCAACGTCACCACCGGGCAGATCTACTCCAGTGTCATCGCCAAGGAACGCCAGGGCGCCTACCTCGGTGACACCGTGCAGGTCATCCCGCACATCACCAACGAGATCAAGTCCAGCATCTACGCGATGGACTCCGCCGACACCGACATCGTCATCACCGAGATCGGCGGTACCGTCGGCGACATCGAGTCGCAGCCCTTCCTCGAGGCGGTGCGCCAGATCCGGCACGAGATCGGTCGGGACAACTGCTTCTTCCTCCACGTCTCGCTCATCCCCTTCCTGGGCCCCTCCGGCGAGATGAAGACCAAGCCCACCCAGCACTCGGTCGCGCAGCTGCGCAGCATCGGTATCCAGCCCGACGCGATCGTGTGCCGCTCGGACCGGTCCATCACCCAGAGCCTGAAGTCCAAGATCAGCCTCATGTGCGACGTGGACGAGGCCGGTGTGGTCTCCACCCCCGACGCTCCCTCGATCTACGACATCCCCAAGGTCCTGCACCGCGAGGGACTGGACGCCTACGTCGTGCGCCGCCTGGGCATGCCCTTCCGCGACGTCGACTGGACCGAGTGGGACGAACTGCTGCGCCGCGTGCACCAGCCCGACCACGAGGTCACCATCGCCCTGGTCGGCAAGTACATCGATCTGCCCGACGCCTACCTGTCGGTCAGTGAGGCCCTGCGGGCCGGCGGGTTCGCCACCAACACCCATGTGAACCTGCGCTGGGTGGCCAGCGACAACTGCGCCAGCCCTTCCGGCGCGGCCGCCGAACTCGACGGTGCCGACGGTGTGCTCATCCCCGGCGGGTTCGGTGTGCGCGGCATCGAGGGCAAGCTCGGCGCCATCCGCTACGCGCGGGAGAACGGGGTCCCGCTGTTGGGCATCTGCCTGGGCCTGCAGGCGGTGGTCATCGAGTACGCCCGTAACGTTCTGGGCCTGGAGGGCGCCAACAGCGTCGAGTTCGACGACAAGGCGGTCGAGCCGGTCATCGCGACCATGGCCGACCAGGCCGACGTCGTTGCCGGGGAACGCGACATGGGCGGCAGCATGCGTCTGGGTATGTACCCGGCGACCCTGGGCGAGGGCACCCTCGTGCGCGAGCTCTACGACGGGGAGGCACAGGCCTCCGAACGCCACCGCCACCGTTACGAGGTCAACAACGCCTACCGCGGCAGCCTCGAGGACGCCGGGATGGTCTTCTCCGGTCTCTCCCCCGACGGCAAGCTGGTGGAGTACCTGGAGCTGCCCCGGCAGGCGCACCCGTTCTTCGTGGCGACCCAGGCGCACCCGGAGTTGCGTTCCCGCCCGACCAAGGCCAACCCCGTGTTCAAGGGGCTGGTCAGTGCGGCCCTGAATCACAAGGAGGGCTGACCCGCCGTCCGTCGGCGGGAACAGTCGTCGAGCCTGGAGAGGTACACATGGGCACTGGGACCCCGACCGGACAGCAGCCGGAACCGGGGACGCCCGCGCAGGTCGCGGACGTCCCCGCGGAGTGGCCGGTGGAGAGCTCGCAGGAGCGTTACCGCGGCCCCGTGTTCGGTCTGGCCACCGACCGGGTGGAGATGCCCGAGGGGCCCGGCGGAGGCACCGTCGTGGCCGCCCGTGACTACCTCCTCCACCCCGGCGCCGCCGCCGTGCTGGCCCTGGACGAACAGGGCCGGGTGCTGCTGCAGCGCCAGTACCGGCACGCGGTACGGCACAAGCTCTGGGAACTGCCCGCCGGAATGCTGGACGTGCAGGGCGAGCCCCCGGTGGAGACCGCCCGGCGCGAACTCGTGGAGGAGGCCGGGCTGCGCGCCCGCACCTGGCACGAGCTGCCCTCGGTCCTGCCCAGCCCGGGTGTCACCGACGAGGTCGTCCACCTGTTCCTGGCGCGCGGCCTGTCGCCGGTGCCCGAGGAGGAGAACGGGTTCGTGCGCCGGCACGAGGAGGCCGAACTGGTCGCCGCGTGGGTCCCGCTGGAAGAAGCGGTCGGCCTGGTGCTGCAGGGGCGGGTGCGCAACGGCATCACCGTGATCGGAATCCTGGCCGCCCGCACAGCAGCCCAGGACGGGTTCGCCGACCTGCCCGACGTCTCCGCACGGTGAGCGGGGCGGACGAAGGGCCCCTGGCACGGTTGTGCGGCGTCTACCTCGACCACTTGGCCGCCGAGCGTGCCCTGGCCGACAACACTCTGTCGGCCTACCGGCGTGACCTGCGCCGATACGACGGTTTCCTCGCCGAGGAGGGCGTCGGGGACCCCGACCGGGTGGGCCCCGCACAGGTGCGCTCCTTCCTCGCCGCGCTGCGGGAGGGCGACGGGGAACACCCGCCGCTGGGCGCGGCCTCGGCCGGGCGGGCCCTGGCGGCCGTGCGCGGTCTGCACGCCTTTGCCCTGCGCGAGGGATGGTGCGGTACCGACCCGGCCGCCGAGGTCGCGCCGCCCGCACCTGCGATGCGTCTGCCCAAGGCGTTGCCCCTGGAGGACGTGGAACGCCTCCTCGGGGCTGCGGGGCCGGCCGCCGCACCCGCCTCGCAGGAGCGCGCGGACCTGCTCGCGCTGCGTGACCGGGCACTCCTGGAGGTCCTCTACGGCACCGGGGCGCGTATCTCC
The DNA here is from genome assembly GCF_000340965.1 of Nocardiopsis kunsanensis DSM 44524. Classification (GTDB taxonomy): domain Bacteria; phylum Actinomycetota; class Actinomycetes; order Streptosporangiales; family Streptosporangiaceae; genus Nocardiopsis; species Nocardiopsis kunsanensis. Next base: position 14,547 of record NZ_ANAY01000049.1, on the reverse strand, counting down.
GAGACCGTGGGGCTGGACGTGGACGACGTCGCCGAGGCTGCAGAGCACGCCGACGGCGGGGTCGGGCTGGTGCGTTTCCGCGGCAAGGGCGGGCACGAACGCCTGGTGCCGCTGGGCTCCTACGCGAGCCGTGCCCTGCAGGCCTACCTGGTGCGGGTACGCCCTTTCCTGGCCCGGTCCGGCCGGGGCGGGCCGGCCCTGTTCCTCAACGCGCGTGGCGGGCGCCTGACGCGCCAGGGCGGGTGGGTCGTGCTGGGCGCCGTGGCCGAACGCGCCGGGGTGGAGGGCGTCTCCCCGCACACGTTGCGGCACTCCTTCGCCACCCATCTGCTCGACGGGGGCGCCGATATCCGCGTGGTCCAGGAATTGTTGGGGCACAGCTCGGTGACGACCACACAGGTGTACACCCTGGTCACGGTCGAGCACCTCCGGGAGGTCTACGCGGTCAGCCATCCCAGGGCCCGCCGGGAGGCCGCCCGGTGAGCTCTGTCCCTGTGCCGGACATGGCGAGGCACGCGCGCCCAGTGTGTACTCTTTCCTACGAGACGTGACGGTACGGGCGCTCTCGGGAGGCCCGGCCACAGTGGGGAATCCTCGCAGGATCATGTTGAAGTGCGTCGTGTCGTCGTTCTAGAGTCGCCGCACAGAGATACCTTGCTGTCGACATATTGAGTTTCCGACGGCGGCCGGGCCCAGAGGAGCGCTCTGCGGGCCGGTCCGGTCCGTGGGGGAGGTCAAGGGTTGTGAACTGGGCGGACAACGACGTGGATGCGCACACCGCACCCGTCGGCGAGGGGGAGCTCGCCGACCCGGTGACCAACCCCTGGGGAACGAAACGCGACACGGGGGCCGAACTGCACACCGCAAGACTCGAACAGCGGGACTTTCCGGAACCGGCACCGATCCATGAACACGGCCCGGCACGGATAGTAGCACTGTGTAACCAGAAGGGTGGGGTCGGTAAGACCACCACCACCATCAACCTCGGGGCGGCCATCGCCGAGTTCGGCAGACGCGTGCTGCTGGTCGACTTCGACCCGCAGGGTGCACTCTCGGTCGGACTCGGCCGTCTGGACCCGCGCGAACTCGACCTGACCGTCTACAACCTGCTGATGCAGCGCGACGTCACGGTCGAGGACGTCCTGCTCAAGACCGACGTCGAGGGCCTGGACCTCATCCCGAGCAACATCGACCTGTCGGCCGCCGAGGTCCAACTGGTCGGCGAGGTCGCACGTGAGCAGATGCTCGCCCGCGCCCTGCGCCCGGTGATCGACGACTACGACGTCGTCCTCATCGACTGCCAGCCCTCGCTCGGCCTGCTCACCGTCAACGCGCTCACCGCGGCCGACGGCGTCGTGGTCCCGCTGGAGTGCGAGTTCTTCGCGCTGCGCGGGGTGGCGCTGCTGATGGACACCATCCAGAAGGTGCAGGAACGCCTCAACGAAGAGCTCGTCATCGACGGGTTCCTGGGCACCATGTACGACCCGCGCACGCTGCACGCTCGTGAGGTGTTGTCCACGATCGTCGACGGGTTCGGCGACAAGGTCTACGGCACGGTCATCAACCGCACCGTGCGTTTTCCGGATGCCACGGTGGCGGGTGAGCCCATCACCAGTTTCGACTCGTCCTCGGCTGGGGCCAATGCCTACCGGGACCTGGCCAAGGAGGTGCTGGCGAGGTGGCCTCTCAGCGGTCACGGCGCGTGAACCTGCCTGGAGCGGACGAGATGTTCTTCCGTTCCGCGGGTTCGGAGGAAACGCCGGACACAGAGACCGACCGCCGGCACGAGGCACCCGAGCAGCGCGACGGGGACGAGGGCGGGCCGCCGCCCCCACGACGGGGCGGTCAGAAGGACACGAGTATCTCCCGTGCGCCCAAACCCAGTGGACGGCAGCGCCACGACGAGAAGATCACCGTCTACATCTCCAGCCCGGAGCTGTTGGCCCTGGAACAGACACGTCTGACCCTGCGGGCCGAGTACGGGCTCAGTGCCGACCGGGGCAGACTCGTGCGCGAGGCGGTGGCCGCTCTGCTCGCCGATTTCGAGGAGAACGGTGCCTCCAGCATGCTGGTGCGTCGGTTGACCGAGGAATAGGGCCCGCTCTTCGCCCGGGGGAGTGACGAGGGCAGGGCCGAGTGCGGAAAAGGCAAGGGTGTCACCGGTCGGGCCGACCGATGGCACCCTTGCTGTATGACTGTGAAGACGCGGGGGCGGTCGGGTGGCCATGACTGTTGAGGAGCACACGGCCGAGGAGGTCGACGAGAACTCCTTCCAGGTGCACCTGGACAACTTCGAGGGCCCCTTCGACCTGTTGTTGGCGCTGATCTCCAAACACAAACTCGACATCACCGAGGTGTCGCTGTCGAAGGTCACCGACGAGTTCATCGCCCACATCCGGACGCTCGAGAAGGAATGGGACCTGGACCAGGCCAGCAACTTCCTGCTGGTGGCGGCGACCCTGCTCGACCTCAAGGCGGCCCGGTTGCTGCCGCGCGGAGATGTGGAGGACGAGGCCGACCTGGCGCTGCTGGAGGCCCGCGACCTGCTCTTCGCACGCCTGCTGCAGTACCGCGCCTACAAGGAGGTCGCCGCGATCATGCGTGAGCGGCTGGCGACCCAGGGGCGCCGCTACGCCCGCGCCGTGCCGCTGGAGGAGCGGTTCGCCTCCCTGCGCCCCGAGGTGTTCTTCAAGCTGGGCCCGCAGGAGTTCGCGGCCCTGGCCGGTATGGTCCTGACCCCCAAGGAACCACCCAGCGTCCCGGTCACCCACATCCACCAGACCAAGACCTCGGTCAGGGAACAGGGCGAGATGGTCGTGGCCGCCCTGCGCGAGCACGGCACCCTCACGTTCGCGGACCTGACGGCCGAGTGCGACGGTACCTTCGAGGTCGTCGCCCGGTTCCTGTCCCTGCTGGAGCTGTACCGGGCCGAGAACGTGGCCTTCGACCAGCCCGACCCGCTCGGGGAACTCTCCGTCACCTGGACCGGGGGAGACGGCGAGGTCGAGGTCAACAGTGAGTACGACGAGACCGGAGAGACGGGGGAGAACGCATGACCACCGAGCGCACCGCCGATGTGGGCGATCTCTCCGAGGCGCCCGGGCTCCGCCGTGACCTGGAGGCCGTGCTGATGGTGGTGGACCAGCCCGTCTCCGAGTACGACCTGGCCAAGGGGATCGGCGCCCCCGTCGGAGAGGTACTGGCGACCCTGGAATCCCTGTCCCGGGAATACACCGAGCAGGGGCGCGGTTTCGACCTGCGAGCGGTGGCCGAGGGGTGGCGTTTCTACACCCGTCCCGAATGCGCCGACATCGTCGAGCACTTCCTCAAGGAGGGCCAGGAAGTGCGGCTCACCCAGGCCGCGCTGGAGACGATGGCGGTGGTGGCCTACCGCCAACCGGTCTCACGCGGCAGGGTCTCGGCCGTCCGCGGTGTCAACTGCGACGGCGTGATGCGTACCCTCGTACTGAGGGGCCTGATCGAGGACGCCGGACACGATCCCGAGTCCGGCGCACTGCTGTATCGGACCACTACTTACTTCCTGGAACGACTGGGTCTGCGCGGCCTCGACGAGCTGCCCGACCTCGCCCCGTTCCTCCCCGACGACATCGAAGGTCTAGACGACACCGGTGAGTACTGACAAAGCCCCGCGCGGTGAGCGCGGCGACAACAGAGACGACCGCGGCCCCAAGGGCCGCAACCACGGCCGGGGACGCGATTTCCGCGGCCGTGACGACCGAGGCTCCCGCAACGGCAGGGGCGACCGGCGCCGTGACGAACGCGAACCCCGCGGCGACCGCGACCGCCGGGGCGGCGGACGCGACCCCCGTGGCCGCGACGACCGCCGCGGAGGAGGCGGGGACCGCCGTGGAGGCCGTGACGACCGCCGCGGAGGCCGTCCCCCGCACAAGGGTCCCGACCGCCGCAAGCAGGCCTCCGGCGGTCCCGGGCACCGGGGCCGCAAGGACGAGCGGGTCAAGAACGAGGCCCAACTGTCCAGGACCGCGCAGGAACGCCTGCGGGCCCTGCGCAAGGACTACGAGCCGGGGGACGAGGAGCGTCGCGACACCGACCGCGACACCTACAACGACGTACCCGGCGGCATCCGGCTGCAGAAGGCCCTGGCCGGCGCAGGTGTGGCCAGCCGCCGCGCCAGCGAGGAGATGATCGCCGAGGGCCGCGTCAGTGTCGACGGGGAGACCGTCCGCCGCTTCGGCGCCCGCGTGGACCCGGAGAAGTCGGAGATCCGCGTGGACGGCATGCGTGTGGTCACCGCGCCCGACAAGCTGTACTTCGCCCTCAACAAGCCGCGGGGCGTGGTCAGCACCATGTGGGACCCGCAGGGGCGGCCGACCCTGGGCGACTTCGCCGGTCAGACCAGCGAGCGCATCTTCCACGTGGGCCGGCTGGACACCGAGACCGAGGGCCTGATCCTGTTGACCAACGACGGGGACCTCGCCAACCGGCTCACCCATCCGCGGTACAAGGTCGTCAAGACCTACGTCGCGAAGGTGCCCGGACCGGTCCCACGCCACGTGGAACGCCGTGCCCGCCAGGGCGTGGAGCTCGACGACGGGCCCGTGGAGGTCGATTCCTTCCGTGTGGTCGACGACGCCGAACCCAAGGCCATGGTGGAGATCCGCCTGCACGAGGGACGCAAGCACATCGTGCGCCGCCTCATGGAGGAGCTCGGACACCCGGTCTCGGACCTGGCACGCACCCAGGTCGGTCCGGTCGGCCTGAACGCCCTCAAACCGGGCACGATGCGTGCGCTGACCGCACAGGAGGTCAGCGAGCTCTACCAGTCCGCCGACCTGTAGATACAGTTGACGGCGGTCACGGCTCGCAACCTTTCGGGCCGGTGGCCGCCGTCGCTCATGTCCGGGGCGGCGGCCACACACTCACGAACGACAAGGCGGGATCGAACGTGGCGGTACGTGCCATCAGAGGTGCGGTGCAGGTCGATGCGGACGAGCGCGAGCAGGTGTTGGAGGCCACGGCCGAACTGGTCGCGGAAGTGATGCGTCGCAACGCGCTGACCACCGACGACGTGATCAGTGTGCTCTTCACCGCCACCCCCGACATCAACAGCGAGTTCCCGGCGTTGGCCGCCCGCAAGGTGGGGTTCTCCGACGTCCCCCTGATGTGCGCCACCGAGCTGGACGTGCCGCACGCCCTGCCCCGGGTGGTGCGCCTCATGGCACACGTGGAGACCGAACGGCCCCGTTCCGAGGTCCAGCACGTGTACCTGCGCGGCGCTCAGGCCCTGCGCCTGGACATCGCCCAGTGACCTCGCGCGCACCGGCCCTCACACGCGGGTGAGGGCACGAGCGCGGACCGGGGCGAGCCCGGACACGGCCTAAGCTGTGGAGAACGCAGGTGAGAGGCGCGCAGCAGTGGGGGAGACAGTGAGCACGGACCACGGGGGACAGCCGGGCGTGGAACGCGTCGTAGTGCTGGGCGCGGGCCTCATCGGTACTTCGATCGCACTCGCGCTGCGCTCGCACGAGGTCGATGTGGTCCTGTCCGACCCCGATCCGGCCACCCTGCGCATGGCCGTCGACCTGGGCGCGGGCCGTCCCCTGCAGGACGGTGCGTTGCCGGTGCCCGCCGACGTGGCCGTGGTGGCCGCACCGCCCGGGGCCGTGCCCGAGGTCCTGCGGCAGGCCCAGGACCGGGGCCTGGCACAGGTCTACACCGACGCCGCCAGCGTCAAGGCCGGCATCGTCGCGGATGCCGAGCGCCTGGGGTGCGACATGGCCACGTACGTGCCCGGCCACCCCATGGGAGGCAGGGAGAAGAACGGTCCCGGCGCCGCCCGCTCCGACCTGTTCCTGGGACGTTCCTGGGCACTGTGCCCCACCGGTAAGGCAGACCCCTCCGCGATCGCCGCGGTTTCCCGGATCGCCCGCCTGTGCGGGGCCGACCCGAGGGTGCTGGACGCCTCCCTCCACGACCGCGCCGTGGCGCTGGTCTCCCACGCTCCGCACATGGCCGCCTCAGCCGTGGCCGCGCAGCTGACCGGCGGCGACGAGTCCGCGCTGGCGTTGGCCGGGCAGGGCGTGCGCGACGTCACCCGGGTGGCCGGCGGCGACCCCGGGATGTGGACCACGATCCTCAGCCACAACGCCGCCCCCGTGGCGCGGGTACTGCGTGCGATCGCCGAGGACCTGGCCGTCACCGCCCGCAGCCTGGAGGAGGCCCAGGACCCCGACGGATCCCTGGAACCCCTGCGTGAGGTGCTCGAACGCGGCCGCACCGGACAGGGACACCTCCCCGGCAAACACGGCGCCGTCCAGCGCCCCTCCTACGCGGTCCTGCCCGTGGTCGTCTCCGACGAGCCCGGCGTGCTCGGCCACCTCTTCGCCGCGGCCGGCGAGGCCGGGGTCAACATCGAGGACGTGCGCATCGAACACACCCCCGGCCTGCCCATGGGGACGGTGTCACTGTCTGTACTCCCCGAGGCCGAGGACACCCTGGTACACGCCCTCTCGGAAGCCGGGTGGTCGGTGCACCCGGGACGCTGACGGGACCGTCCGGAACGCCGCCGATCCGGGGGTACGCTGTGGCGGATCCGTTTTACACCTCCGGCGACCGGGAGTCGACAGCAGTGAACGTGCAGGGCAGCACCGAGGGCATCGTCATCGCGATCGACGGCCCCTCCGGGTCGGGCAAGTCGAGTACCTCCCGTGGTGTGGCCAAGGAGCGTGGACTGCGGTACTTGGACACCGGGGCCATGTACCGGGCCCTGACCTGGTGGATGCTGGACCAGGGTGTGGACGTCTCCGACGCTGCTGCGGTGGCCGCCCTCGTCGACCGTCCGGTGCTCACCATGGGCACCGACCCGGACGCTCCCACCGTCGCAGTCGACGGCCGCGACGTGGCAGTGGAGATCCGCGGCAAGGACGTCACCGACAACGTCAGCGCGGTCTCGGCCGTGCCCGAGACCCGCGAGCGCCTGGTGCGCACCCAGCGCGAGATCATCGCCGCCGCCCGCGCCGAGAGCGAGGGCATCGTCGTCGAGGGCAGGGACATCACCACCGTGGTCGCCCCCGAGGCGCCGGTGAAGCTGTTCCTGACCGCCTCCGCCGAGGCCCGTGCCACGCGCCGCAGCAAGGAAGTGCGTACCACCGATGTGGCCGGGACCCAGGCCGACCTGACCCGCCGCGACGCCCTCGACTCCAGCCGCAAGGCCTCGCCCCTGACCCGGACCGCCGACGCCACCGAGCTCGACACCACCGGACTGGACCTGGGCCAGGTCATCACCCTCGTCGTCGGGCTCGCCGACGCGGCCCGCAGCACCGTCACCGCTGCAGAGTAGGTCCGCCGTCCGTTCCGGACGCACGGTCCGAACCCTCCTGCGAGGGGAACACAGGAGCATCCCACGGGGTTGTCCCCCGTGGCCGGGGCGCTTCACAGCACCCCGCACGGCCGTGCCCGGAACCCTCCCGGCACGGTGCGCATTTTCGACCGTCCTCACGGCACGCATCCTGGGCGCGTGGGGACCGAGTACCGGGAGTAGCACATGAGTGAGTTCGACGTGACCGACATGGTCGAGGCAGCGAGCGAGGGCGAGACACCCGTCCCCGTCGTCGCCGTGGTCGGCCGCCCCAACGTGGGCAAGTCCAGCCTGGTCAACCGGATCATCGGCCGCCGCGAGGCCGTGGTCGAGGACGTGCCCGGCGTGACCCGCGACCGGGTCGCCTACGACGCCGAGTGGCAGGACATCCCCTTCACACTCGTCGACACCGGCGGTTGGGAGACCAGCGTCAGCGGCCTGGCCGCCATGGTCGCCCGCCAGGCCGAGTACGCGGCACAGGCCGCCGACGTGGTCCTGTTCGTGGTCGATGCGACCGTGGGCATCACCGACGCCGCCGTCACCCGTGTACTGCGCAGGGCCCGCAAACCGGTCGTGCTGGCCGCGAACAAGGTCGACGGCCGGATGCAGGAAGCCGATGCCCTGGAGCTGTGGAACCTGGGTGTGGGTGAGCCCTATCCCATCAGTGCTCTGCACGGACGCGGCACCGGTGACATGCTCGACGCCGTCGTGGAAGCCTTCCCCGAGAAACCGGAACCGGTTATCGACCCGGTCGAGGAGGAAGGCCCGCCCCGGATCGCCCTGCTGGGCCGCCCCAACGTGGGCAAGTCCAGCCTGCTCAACCGGGTGGCCGACGAGGAGCGTGTCGTGGTCGACTCGGTGGCCGGTACCACCCGCGACTCCGTGGACGAACTCATCGAACTGGGCGGACAGACCTGGAAGTTCATCGACACCGCCGGGATCCGCCGCCGCTACCGGGCCCTGCAGGGCGCCGACTACTACGCCACGATGCGCACCGGCCAGGCACTGGAGCGCGCCGAGGTCGCAGTCGTGCTCATGGACGTCAGTGAACCGCTGGCCGAGCAGGACATCCGCGTCGTCGAGCAGGTCGTGGAATCCGGACGCGGACTGGTGCTGGCTTTCAACAAGTGGGACACCCTCGACGAGGAGCGCCGCTACTACCTGGAGAAGGAGATCGACCGGCAGCTCTCGCGCGTGTCCTGGGCACCCCGGGTGAACGTGTCCGCGCGTACCGGGCGCCACATGGAGAAGCTCGTGCCGGCGCTCGAGACCAGCCTGGCCGGGTGGAACCAGCGCATCCCCACCGGGCAGCTCAACAACTGGGTCAAGGACCAGGTCGCCTCCACACCCCCGCCCGCGCGCGGGGGCAAGCAGCCCAAGATCCTGTTCGCGACGCAGGCCGATGCGCGCCCACCACACTTCATCCTGTTCACGACCGGGTTCCTGGAGGACAACTACCGGCGGTTCATCGAACGCCGTCTGCGTGAGGACTTCGGGTTCGAGGGGTCCCCGGTGCACATCAGTATGCGGATCCGGGAGAAGAAGAACACCGCGGGCACACCACAGAACCGTGCCTCCAAGGGCAGCTCCCGCAACGACGGCAAGGCGCGCGGCGGACGCCGCTGACGTGTGACGGGCACCCGGTGCCGACGGAAGGAACAGCACGTGCGCAAGGTCCTGGTCAGCGCCTGCCTGCTCGGCCGCAAGGTGCGCTTCGACGGGCGGGCCAAACAGCTCTCCGACGACACCGTCGCCCTCTGGTATGCCGAGGGCAGAGTGATCCAGCACTGCCCCGAGATCGCAGGCGGGCTGCCCGTGCCCCGGCCGCCCGCCGAGATCGAACCCGGGGCCGACGCCGCCGATGTGCTGGCCGGGCACGCCCGCATCCTGACCCCCGACGGGCGTGAGGTCACCGACCACTTCGTCTCCGGTGCCCGGTCCGCGCTGGCCACCGCCCGCTCCACGGACGTGGCGGTGGCCGTGCTCAAGGAGTCCAGCCCCTCCTGCGGGCTGCGACAGATCTACGACGGCACGTTCAGCGGGACCAAGGTCCCCGGAAGCGGTGTCACCGCACAGCTGCTCACCGAGCACGGCATCGCCGTGTTCACCGAGGACGAAATCGCTGAGGCCGACGCACACCTGCGGCAGGGCGCAGACGGGGCCGACACGGTTCATCCCCGGACCACCTCGTAGCGCAGGCACGCGAAGTCACCCGCGCGTTGCACCTTCACCGGACGAAGGTCGACACGCCCCGCCAGCAGGGGAGCGCCCGCGCCCAGGGTGACCGGTGCCAACGAGACGTCCACGACGTCCAGGAGCCCCAGACGTGCCAGGTCGGCGGCGACCCCGCCCCCGCCGACCAGCCACACGTCGCGCCCGTCGGCGGCCTCCACCAACTCCCGGTGCAGAGCCCGGAGCTGCTCGTCGCCGTCGGCCGCCACGAACCGGACGTCGCCCCCGGTCCGCGGCAGGTCCCGGTGGGTGAGCACCCACGTGGGGGCCGAGTAGGGCCAGCCCTCCACCTCCTCGTGGCCGACGATCCACTCGTAGGTCGTCGCGCCCATCAGGACCGCCCCGACGGTGGCGATGAAGCCCTCCGTGTCACTCTCGGCCTCACCCCCGTCGGCGGCGAACAGCCAGTCGAGGGAGTTCTCCTCGTCGGCGATGAACCCGTCCAGGCTCGTGGCCGTCATGTATACGGTGCTCATGGTGTTCCTCCTCGTCCTCCGTTGCGGTCCTGCAGCCATTCGAGGGGATCCCCGTGCCCGGCCCCGGACCCGCACGCGCGCAGCATGTGCCGCACCATCTGCCGGCGGTGCCCCGCGAAGGTGAGCACGTGCGCGATGATCCCGCCCAGCAGGAAGCTCTCCGGCGGGTCGCAGATCGCGTCGACGATCCGGTCGCCCCATGCGCCGCGGCGGTCGATGTCGGCCGTGGTGGCCACCCAGCGCCGGGCCACCCGTGCGTGCCGCTCCCGCAGCTCACCCGCCGTGTCACCGCCGGGAGCGGGCAGGTCGCCGCCCTCGACGGAGGCCAACCAGACCTCCTTGGTGTGGACGAGACGGTGCAGGCACGCGGCGATCGACCCCTCCGGACCGTCCCAGGACAGGACGGTCAGGCCGGGGAACCATTCGTGGCGGTACTGTTCCTCGGTCAGGCCCGCGGCCAGGTCGATCAGGGCGGCGGTGTCCTCCACGTCGTGGTGCACCTGCAGTGCCGTGACGTCCATGCCCGTGTGCCTCCTCGGGTTCTGCTCCACCCACAGGTGCACCGGCGGGTGGAAGTGGATGCCGTTCGGCGCGGGCGCCCACGTCGCACTGCCCGGGCCGGTCGCACTCGGCGGACGGCCGAAGGTCCGGGTGAAGGCACGGGTGAAGCCCTCCACCGACCCGTAACCGGCCCCGAAGGCCGCCTCGGTCACGCTCCCGCCCCGGCCGATCTGCCACGCAGCACGCTCCAACAGCACCCGACGGCGTAGTGCCACCGGTGACTCGCCGGTCTGCCGGGACAGGGTGCGGGTGAAGTGGAACGGTGAACTGAACGCACGGCCGGCCATGTCGGCCAGGGTCGTGCTGTCCTCGTCCAGGACCGCGTCCAGGAGTTCGCGGAGCCGATCGCGTCCGCTGTCCGCCTCGCTCATGTGATCAGTATGTGCGCGGGGCAGGGGTGGGCGCTTGACCGTTCTTGCCCGGTCGGCGCGGGGGAGGACCACCCCCGCGAAAGGGACCGTGCGGATCGGCCCCTTCGGTCGCCGGACGGGACGGTGCGGTCAGTGCCGGGGCAGCCGGGCGGCGGTCTCCTTGCGGCTGCGCAGGAACGTGGCCAGGGCCAGACCGATGGCGAGCAGGACACCCACCGTGATCACGCCGAGGAATGTGACGACCCACACCACCTGCCGGGTCTGGGCCGCGTCGACGGTCGTGGCGACGGGTGCGAGACCGCCCTCGGCGTCGTCGGTGCACTGGAAGGTGTGTGTACCCGGTTCGTCGAGAACATAGATGTCCCGGGCCTCCATCCCGTCCGGGCCGTAGACGTGTGTGCCCGTGCTCCGCAGGTCACCCATCTCCAAGTCGGGCTCGGGGGTGTACTGCACGCAGGCGCCGGCGAAACCTTGCGTGATGAGGACCACCTCACCCAACGGTTCGTCCTCGGCGACCTCGATCTCCACGTCCTCACCACCGGAGACCTCGGCGATGAACTCCGGCTGGGGGTGGCCGATCCGGATGCCCACGATCGCCACGACCCCGACCATCACCAGGGCCGCGGCAAGGGAGATCAGGGAGGCGAGGTAGCCGGGGCGCGGCCCGCGCCGGCTCCGGCGCTGTGGGGGGTGCTGCGGGCCGTGTGCAGGGGGTGTCTGCGAGGGACTCGGGTTGGACATGACCGACAGTGTGGCATCTCAGGAACTGCGGTGTGGACGGAGATCGGGGCTTTCCGGTGCGTAGGGGAGGGGCCCACCGGCCTGGCGTGTGGGTGAAGGCAGGAGAGCGGACACTGTGTCGGTGCTCACGTCGTGGGCGTTCCTGGAGAAGACACGCCACCGGTGTTGTTGCCGACAACGAGACCAGTGAGGGAGAGCGCATGAGCGTCACCACGGCCACAGCCGACGGAACCATCGAGGGGCCCCTGCCCGAGGCCGCCGACATCGTCGTGGTCGGGGCCGGTCAGGCCGGCCTCTCCGTCGCCTGGCACCTACGCCGTCTCGGAATGCGACCCGGCTCCGACCTGCTCGTGCTCGACCGCGGCCCCGGCACCGGCGGGGCCTGGCAGTTCCGGTGGGAGTCGCTGCGCCTGGACCTCGCGCACAAGGTCGACGACCTACCCGGTATGCGCGAACTCGGCCTGAGCTTCGACACCGCCGACCCCAGCAGGCCCGCCCGCGACATCGTGCGCGAGTACTACGCTCGTTACGAGCGCCACTTCGACCTGCGGGTACGCCGCCCCGTGCACGTCCACCGGGTCCACACCGGGAAGGACGGCGCGTTCGTGCTGGAGACCGACCACGGGACCGTGCGCGCCACCGTCCTGGTCAGCGCCGGCGGGACCTGGGCGCGCCCCTTCCGCCCCCACGTGCCCGGCGCCGCCGACTTCACCGGGGTGCAGATCTCCACCCCCGAGTACCGTGCCGCCGAGGACTTCGCCGGACAGCGGGTCCTGATCGTGGGCGGGGGCACATCAGCGGTCGGGTTCCTGCACGAAATCGAACACGTGGCCTCCGATACCTTGTGGGTCACCCGCAGGCCCGTCACCTTCACCGACACCGTCGACGGGCCCGGGGCCGTACGCGAGGCCGACGAGGCCGCCCGTGCCGGCCGGCAACTGCCCAGTACCGTCTCGGGGACCGGGCTACCGGCCACCCCGTCGAACCTGGCCGCGCGCGACCGGGGCCTGTTGGTGGCACGGCCCATGTTCACCTCGATCGAACCCGATGGTGTGCGCTGGGACGACGGCACCTTCGAACCTGTGGACGCCATCATCTGGGCCACCGGGTTCCGGGCCGAACTCACCCACCTGGCCCCCTTGCGGCTACGGGAACCCGGCGGCGGTATCCAGGTCGAGAAAGGGCGCTCCGTGCGTGAACCCCGCCTGTTCCTGGCCGGCTACGGGCCCCAGGCCAGCACCATCGGCGCGAACCGGGCCGGGCGCACGGTCGCCCGCCAGGCCTTCGCGGAGCTGGACCGCCCGGACACCGAGGCCCGGTCCACTGAGGGAATGCGGTAAGGTCTCCTGCGTCGGCGTCCGCACGGGCGCTCGACAGGCACGGGACGTGGCGCAGTTTGGTAGCGCACTTGACTGGGGGTCAAGGGGTCGTGGGTTCAAATCCCGCCGTCCCGACACAGAAGCAGCAGGTCATCGAAGGGCCCACCGTGCGGTGGGCCCTTTTCTGCGCCTCAGGTGGGGTAAAAGTGGGGTAGAACCGGGGTCAGTGGGCCGTCAGCCCAGGTCGTGCAGGATCTCGTTCATCGCTGTGGCTGCGGAGCGGCGCACCGGCCGCAGCTGGCGGCGGTAGACACGCTCAGTAGTGTCGGTGCCGTTGTGACCGACCAGAAGCGAGATCTCCTCGATACTCACATCGTGGTCGGACAGAGGGACACGAAGGTGTGCCGCAGCTCCCGCGCGGTCCATTCCTTGCCGTTCAGTCCCGCCTTTCTCATGATCGTTCGCAGCTCCCGCAGCACGTTGTGCCGGTCCAGCGGGGTCCCGTTGCGTGTGCAGAACACCAGGTTGTTGTCCTGCCACAGCTCGCCCGCCACGAGACGTTCGTGCGCCTGCATGGCTCGATGGGCATTGACGGCCTTGAGCGCCAGACTGGGCAGTTCCAGCGACCGCTTCGACCTTCGGGTTTTGGTGTCGCCGTCCTCGCGCACCGAGGCCCACAAATGGATCGTGGGAACCTCGCCTTGGGCGGTGATCTGCTCCCACGTCAACGCGCGTATCTCCTCGGTGCGGGTGCCGGTGACGATGGAGAGCACCAGATAGGCGTACCACCGCGTGCCCTGCGCGGCCTTGAGCACCGCCACGGCCTGGTCCAAGGTCATCGACTTGGAGGGCCGACCTGGCTGGTCGCCTCGGAGCCGGCCCCTTTGATCGAGGCGGGCGAGCTCAGCGACGTTGCGCGAGACCATCTCCTGCACCTGTGCGTAGCGGATGGCTCGCTCCAACAGGCTGAGCACCAACCGCAGCGTTCGCGAGGACAAGTGCGGCTTGCGGCCGCGGAGCCAGGCGAGCACATCGGCCACCCGCAACTCGGCCAACCGGTGTCGGCCGAGGTAGGGGGTGATGTGGGTGTTGATCAGCCGTGTGTAGTTGTCTCGGGTGTTGGGGCCCACGTCCGAGAGCTGGTCCCGCAGGAACTCCGCCACGCAGTCGGCGACGGTGTAGTAGGCGGGGGAATCGACCCCCTGATCCAGTTCCTCAAGGGTCGTGGACAGCTTGTCGTAGAAGGTGTTCTTGTCCTTGCTGCTGACCTTCTTCACCCGCCAACGCCCGGTGTGCGGGTCCTGGCGAAGGCGGATCTCCGCACGCCAGAGCTTCTTGGCGTGGTCGAAGTAGACCGAGACGTCGGACCGGTCGGACAGCGCGGCTCTGGTGGGTTTGCGTGGGGTTCGGGGCACCACTCCTCGTCTTTCCCGGGAACGGTCCCGTACAGCCTAGATCGTTGATGGGAAATGTGTGCCCTGGTCAGTGGTCGTAGGCGACCAGTGACC
>NZ_ANAY01000048.1 GCF_000340965.1 Nocardiopsis kunsanensis DSM 44524 | reverse complement strand
GCATTGAACTCCCTCGTCTCATGTCTGGCTCCGGCACCCCTTGGAATTACTCATCTAGTCGACCCACCCCGCGATACGGCAGCTCCCGATGGTCTCCGGCGGGCTGTGTCAGGGGTCGAAGCGACACGGTTCCGACCCACGGCCCGGGGGATGGGTGGGCCGTCCGGACGAGCTCCTCAGACCGCGTCGAAGCCCAAGAGCCCGGGCACCACCACCGCCGACCAGCTGACGAGCACGATCACGAGCGTCGAGACCGCGGACAGCGCGACGGGGCGCACCCCCACCGTGAGCAGAGCCTTCACGTGAACGTTCAGCCCCAGGGCGAACATCGCGGTGGAGAGCGCGAGCGCCTGCAGGAGCCCGGCGGCCTCCAACACCGGATCCGGCACGACCCCTGTGCTCCTCAACGCCACGCAGGCGAGGAACCCCAACACGAACAGCGGGACGACGGGCGGGCGTTTCTTCCGGTCCGTGTCGTCGGCGGCGTCCGGCGCAGCCTCACCCCCGCGCCGGCTCCAGGCGATCCCGGCCAGGACCGGGACCAACAACAGCACGCGGGCCAGCTTCACCGTGACCGCCACGGCCAGGGCCCCGCCCCCCGCTATGCCACCGGCGGCCACGACCTGCGCGACCTCGTGGGTGCTCAGCCCGATCAGGAGCCCGGTCTGCTCGGGGGTGAAACCCGAGAGTGTGCCCAGCGCCGGCATCAGCGGGATCATCGCCGTGCCGAACACGACGACCATGGCGACGGCCGTCGCCACTTCCCGCTCGTCGGAGTCGGTCACCGAGTCCGTGCCCGCGACCGCCGCCGCACCGCAGACCGAGAACCCCGAGGCCACCAGGAGGCGCTGGTTCAGGCCCAGCCCGAGCAGGCGCCCCACCGCCATCGTGGCCCAGAAGGTGAGGCCGACCGCGGCGATCACAGCGGCGATCACCCAGACCCCGAGCCCGAGAACGTCCCCGATCAACAGCTGCAGGCCCAACAGCACGATCCCGAAGCGCAGCACCGGCTTGGCCGCCACCGCCGCGCCCGGGACCAGCACACGGGGGTAGGGGGCGCAGTTGCGCCACACCATCCCGACGACGATCGCGACGACCAGCCCGCTCACTCCGTCGAACGGGGCGGCGGCCGCCGTGCTGAGGGCCCCGACGACGCAACAGACGAGCAGCCCGGGCGACAGCCGCCCTAAGGCTTGACCTGGAGAAAGAGGGGTATTCGGCATGGGTCCCATGCTGTGACGGCTGCCGGAGGTCCGGTAGAGAGAGATCGACCATGAGGTCATATGGTGGTGATATGGATGAGGCCGGGATGACGGCGGAGTGGGTGCAGATCCCCGCCCTACGAGTGCTCGTCGCTCTTGCCGACTCCGGGTCCGTGGGGGCCGCGGCCCGCCGCGTCGGCATCGCCCAGCCCAACGCCTCGCGCAGCATCGCCATGCTGGAGCGGCGCACGGGCCTCAAGATGCTCGACCGTTCCCCGCGCGGCTCCACACTCACGCGGGAAGGGCAGCTGGCCGCCGCGTGGGCACAGGAGGTCCTGGACTCCCTCGAACGTTTCGCCGCAGGGACCCGGGCCCTGGCCCACGACGGGACCGGAAAGCTCGCCGTCGGGGCCTCACAGACCGTCGCCGAGCACCTCGCGCCCCTGTGGATCAGCCTGCTCAACCGTTCCCACCCGAGCATCAGCGTCGTGCTCGACATGCAGAACTCCGAGCGTGTGATCGCCGGCGTGGTGTCCGGTGAGTACGGGATCGGGTTCGTCGAATCGCCGACCGCGCCCGAGCACCTGCACCAGTCCGTCATCCGCGAGGACCCGCTCGAGCTGGTCGTGGCACCCGAGCATCCCTGGGCGGCGCACGCGGCCCGCGGCGGCGCCGTCCACCTGCGGGAGGTGGCCGAAACACCCCTGGTCATCAGAGAGGCCGGATCGGGCACGCGCGCGCTGGTGGACGAGGTGCTCGAACCGTTCGGCCCGGTGCGCCCGGTCAGCGAGCTCAACAGCACGGCGGCGATCATCCGGGCGGTCCGGGCCGGGGCAGGCCCGGCGATCCTGAGCCGGCTGGCGGCCGCCGACGAACTCGCCGGCGGCCGCCTGGTGCCGGTCCCGGTCGCAGGCGGCACACCGCGGCGCAAGCTGCGTGCTGTCTGGGCCGGCCCCGCCACCCCGGTCGGTTCCGCCGCACGCATGTTGGAGACCGCACTGGGGACCGACCACCGCTGAGCGCCGCACAGGGATCGGGGCCGCCGCGCGGATTCCCGGTCCGCGTCGTCGTGAGCCTCACTCCCGCCCGCCCACACCCCCGGACCGACGGCGCGTAGGCTCTGGGGAGCAGGGGCCCGGCCCCTGTCCGCCGCCCCGTACCGGCACCGATACCCGGCCGGGGCAGGGCGGAGCGACACACGTCCCGCGGCTTTCCGGCCCGGGAGCCTTCTGGAGGAGCACGGTGAACGACGGCTGGTTCGAGCGGCGCACCCGGCAATGGACCGAGTGGACGCCGCAACGCCTGGTGGAGCTCAAGAGGGACACCGGCACCACCGTCAGCCTGGTCGTCCCCGCCCGCGACGAAGAAGCCACCGTCGGAAGCATCGTCGCCCGCGTGCGCGAGCAACTGGTCGAGCGCTTCCCGCTCCTGGACGAGATCGTGGCCATGGACTCCGACTCCACCGACGCCACCGCACGCGAGGCGGCCCGCGCCGGCGCCCGCGTGCACCGCACCGTCGACGTGCGCCCCGACCTGGGCCACCACCGCGGCAAGGGCGAAGCGCTGTGGAAGGCCCAGTTCGTCACCGCCGGCGACATCCTGGTCTTCCTCGACGCCGACCTCGTCGAGTGGGACACCCACTTCGTCTTCGGGCTCCTGGGGCCGCTGCTGGAGGAAACCGGCGTGGAGCTGGTCAAGGCCTTCTACGACCGGGTCCTGGACCGCGAGGACGCCCGCCCCACCCACGAGGGCGGCCGCGTCACCGAGCTCGTCGCCCGCCCCACGATCGCGCTGCGCTGGCCGGAGCTGTCCGGCATCATCCAGCCGCTGTCGGGGGAGTGGGCGATCCGGCGCTCCCTGCTGCGCGAACTGCCCGTCCCGGTCGGCTACGGGGTCGAGCTGGCCACCCTCGTGGACACCCACCTGAGCCGGGGCGTGGACGCCATCGCCCAGGTCGGCATGGGGCGACGCGGACACCACCACCAGAGCCTGCACGGGCTCGGGGCCATGGCCACCGAACTCCTCGCGGTCGCCGACCGCCGGGCGGGTGCGGGGCCGGGCACCGACACCGTGGAACTGCACCAGTACGGGACCGGGGGGAAGACGATGACCACCGAGGTCGGGGTCGTGGAACGAGGGCCCGCGAGCCGGGTGGGTCCGCCGCCGGCCGGGCACGGAACCGCAACCGGGGCTCAGCTCGCAGGGAAGGTGGCCGGACGGTGCTGAGACTGCGCGGACGCGACTACGGCGCCGACACCTGCCTGGTCATGGCGATCGTCAACCGCACCACCGACTCCTTCTACGACAAGGGCGCCACCTGGGCCGACGGCCCCGCGCTCGAACGGGTGCGCAAGGTCGTGGACGAGGGCGCCGACATCGTCGACATCGGCGGCATCAAGGCGGCCCCGGGCGAGGAGATCGACGCCGACGAGGAGAAACGCCGTGTCGTGGACTTCGTCGCTGCGGTGCGAGCCGAGTTCCCCGACCTGATCATCAGCGTCGACACCTGGCGCGCCACCGTCGGGGAGGCGGTGTGCCAGGCCGGGGCCGACCTGCTCAACGACGCCTGGGGCGGCCACGACCCCGGGCTCGCGGAGGTCGCCGCGGAGCAGGGGGCGGCGCTCGTGTGCACCCACACAGGCGGCATCACCCCGCGCACCCGCCCGCACCGGGTCGCCTACGACGACGTGGTGCGCGACGCAATCGACTCCACCGTCGCGCAGGCCGAACGCGCCGTGGCCCTGGGCGTGGATCCGGCCTCGGCGATCATCGATCCGGCGCACGACTTCGGCAAGAACACCTGGCACTCCCTGGAACTGACCCGCCGTCTCGACGAGATGGTCGCGACCGGACGGCCGGTCCTGGTGTCGCTGTCCAACAAGGACTTCGTGGGGGAGAGCCTCGACCTGCCCGTGGGCGAACGGCTCACCGGGACCCTGGCGGCCACAGCGGTCTCGGCCTGGCACGGGGCGCAGGTCTACCGTGTCCACGAGGTCGCCGAGACCCGGCAGGTCCTGGACATGGTCGCGAGCATTCGCGGGGTGCGTCCCCCGGCCCGCACCGTCCGGGGTCTGGCCTGAGCCCGCTCCCCGGCACCCGCCCGCGTCCACGGACCGCACCGCCTGGAAGGAAACACCGATGATCGTCGGCACCGCAGTGTGCCCGCACCCGCCGCTGCTGCTGCGGGAACTGACCGGGGGCGAGGACGTGGCGGCCCCCGTGCGCGAGGCCTGCCACGGGGTGCTGGCCGAGCTCACCGCGGCCGCCCCCGACCGCCTGATCGTGGTCGGGGGCGGGGACACCACGGCCGAACACACCGACGCGCCCGTGCCCGCGCGTGCCTACGGGGGCGCGGGAACGCCGGTGGCGCAGGCCGACGCGCTCCCGCTGAGCCTTGCGGTGGCGCGCAGGCTCCTGGGCGAGACCGGGAACGCGTTGCCCGTGGAACTGCACACCGTCGCCCACGACGCCGACGCGGACGAGGTCGCGCGGGTGGCCGCGGGTCTGGCCGGGCGCGGCGAACGTGTGGGGCTGCTGGTCATGGGCGACGGGAGCGCGCGCCGCGGGGTGAAGGCGCCCGGCCACCTGGACGAGCGCTCCTTCGCCTTCGACGACACCGTGCACCGGGCCGTCTCGGAGGGCGACACCGCCGCGCTGGCCGGATTGGACGCCGCGCTCGCCGAGGAACTCATGGTCGCCGGACGGGCCGCGTGGCAAGTCATGGCCGCCGCGGTCGAGATCGAGGGTGCTCCGGTCTCGGCCGGGGTGCGTTACGCCGACGACCCGTTCGGGGTCCAGTACCTGGTGGGGGTGTGGACGTGCGAGTCCTCCTGAACGAAGGGGTTCCGGGCTTGGCGGGGGGTGACGGGCCGTTCCCCGGCGACCCGGCCGACGACGCCGCTCTGGAGCACCTGTACGCCTACCCCGACACCTCCGCGCGCGCTTGGGTGCGGGCGAACATGGTCGCGACCCTGGACGGCGGCGCTGCGGGCAATGACGGGCGGACCGCCTCCATCAACACCGAGCCCGACAACCGGGTCTTCACGCTGTTGCGCGACCTGGCCGACGTGATCCTCGTGGGCGCGGGGACGGCGCGCATCGAGGGATACCGGCGTGCGGCGCGGCGCAGCGGTGCCCTTGCCGAGCGCGCCGTGGCGGAGGGCCGCGGTGCGCATCCGGCGCTGGCGGTGGTCAGCGCGAGCGGGAGCGTTCCGCCGATCCTGGCCGAGGAGGTGCCCGACCGCGGGCCGGTGTACCTGGTGACCTGCGAGGCCGCGGGGGAACCTGCGTTGCAGCGCGCCCGCGACGTGTTGGGCGCCGAGCGGGTGCTCATCGCCGGGCGGGACGAGGTCGACCTGCCGAGGGCGGTGCGGGTCCTGCACGAGCGGGGGCTGCGCCGGGTTCTGTGCGAGGGCGGGCCGCGGCTGCTCGCCGACGTGGCGGCCGCGGGGGTGCTCGACGAGCTCTGCCAGACCGTGGTTCCGCTCATGGCCGGCGGTCGGGCCCAGCGCATCACCGCCGGGGTCCCCGCCGACCTGCACCTGTTCCCACGGCTGGTGCTGGAGGCCGACGGAACGCTCCTGCACCGGTGGATCCGCGACGGAGCGTGAAGGGCTCGCACGTGAGCCGAGCGGCCCGGGAACGGGCGTGACCGGATCGGGGCCGGGGCCCGAGCGTGATCGGAGGGAGCCGGAAACGGACGACGGCCGCCGCCCACGGGGAGGCGACGGCCGTCGGGTGATGGCGGAGGTCAGTTCACGGCATGCCGTGCGGCCCGGTCCTCGGCCTCCTCCACCATCCGTTCCTGGCGCCTGCGCACCTCGGGCCGCTCGGGCCGGGCCACGCGCGCCAGGGCCTTGTTCCGGCCGTGCCGGGAAGCCAGGTGCTTGGCGTCCGCACGCCGCATCCCCAGGTCGGAGCCCTGCTCGGACAGGGATTTCCTCACCCGGCCGCGGTAGGTGTGGCGGGCCAGGAAGTAGACGACCATGGCGCTGAGGAACACGAACGCCACCTTCGCGGCGATGCCGCCCAGCCCCTCGCCCAGCAGCGGTGAGTCGAAGAAGAAATGCCCCAGCATCGCCAGCAGCACCAGCCCCAGCGCACCCAGCGCCCGGCGCAGCCCCGGCCGCCAGTCCACAGCGGCCAGCACGCCGACGGCCGTCCCGGCGATCGCGGTCATCGCCCAGTGGCTGCCCAGGCCGGTCAACACCACCCGCACGATGGTGCTGTCGCTCACCGAGGTGGCCGGGGCCAGCGCGCCGCTCATGCTGATCGAGTTGAGCGCGTACAGGAAGTTCTCGGTCACCTCGAAACCCAGTCCTACGAGTGCCCCGAGGATGAACCCGTCGACGGGTCCGCGCAGGGCGCGCGGGAAGGCGACCGCGAGCACGACCACGCCGGCGAGCTTGAGGAGTTCCTCGTTGAGCGGTGCGGTCAGAGCCGCCGTCCAGGCCCCGGCGGTCTCGTAACCCAGGATCTGTCCCCACAGGCCACCCATACCGGTGTTGGCGTAGGCGGCCACACCGGTCGCTGCCAGGAGCCCCCAGACGGTGGCCAGTACCGCCACCGTGACTCGGGGAGGACGCACGGGCCTGATCCGCCGGAAGATGAAGAAACCGACGAGGTAGGTGATCACGCCCAGGCCGAAGGCCAGCACGGCCGGCCACGCGTAGGCGCGCACGATCCCGGACGCGTACATCCACGTCAGTACCAGCCCTATGACACAGGCCGCGGCCAGGACGGCCATTGCGGCCAGGGCCGGCAGGCGCTGTCCGGGCTCGTGTGCGCCGCGTCCGATGTGCACGGAGCCGGGCGCCCCTTCGCCGTCCCGGCCCGGGGCGGCGGGTTCGGCATCGTGTGGGCGGGACCCGTACGTGGTCTCTTGTTCGTGCTCGGGCCCGCGCTGGGAGGGCACCTGCCCCTCATCGCGGCCTGGTGTGTGCTTGCTGGGTTCGTGCGGTGCGCGGCCCATCATGACCCTCCCCGGTGCTCGAAGGAGACGGCTTCGACGACGTCCTCCACGGCGGCGAGGTCGGCCTCGGTGGCGTCCTTGCCGCCCAGGATCATCTCCACGGCGAACTCGCCGTCGGGGGAGGGGAAGACGGCGGCGCGTTCGGTTCGCCCTTGGGTGTGCAGGTCGCCGACCAGACCCTCGGTGCCGTCCTGGCTGTTGGCGTTCTCGGGCCGACCGAGCCGGGCAGATGCATCGTGGACCTTGCTGGTGGTCTCCATCCCCGCCCACAGGTTCTCCGGGGTGGCGTCCATGTCCTGCGGGGGCGTCACCGAGGTCAGATCGAGCTCGACCGGCCCTCGGGTGAGTACGTACTGCTGGCCGGCCATGGTGCGTGTGGTGTCCATGTTCCAGCCGCGTTGGGGCGGTTGCAGGGAGGCCGCGTAGTCACCGCCCGAGCCCACGTCGACCGTGTGGTCGGAGGCCAGTTCCTGTGTGCTCGGTGTGGCCGCGTCGAGCAGGGGCCATCCGGCCCCCAGCAGGACGACGATCCCGGTGGCCACCGCCAACGGGACCCAGTTGCTTCGGGGTCGGCGCGCCCCCGTGCCCTGTTCCGTCGCCTCTGCCATGCGTGCCCCCTTCGTCGTCCACGGACATGGCGTGTGACGACCAGCGAAGCAGTCCCTTTTGTGGGTTTCTGTAGCTTCGGAGGTGCTTGTTGCATTTTGGCGGGGATTTCACCGATTCAAGAGGAGGAAACCGCAGGAACGAACACCCGCAGCGCCGCCGGGTGCTTGGTGAAACGCACCTGGGACGGCCCCTCGACCACCTCGCCGTCCACCGCCAACAACCGCGGACGCGCCGCGATCGCCAACGACAGGTGCGGGGTCAAACGTTCGGTGTACCCGCCGCCCCGGGCGCGGTGGCCGGCCACCACGTCGGCGATCGCCCGCAACCGGGGAAAGGGCGAACGCGCCTCCAGCACCCGCACGTCCAGGCGGTTGTCGGCCAGGTTCTCGCGCAACGCCGGCACCCGCGCGTGCGTGCGGTACCGGCAGTTGCCGACGAAGGCCCACCACACCCGCGTGGGGCGCCCGTCCACCATCGCCGGGGTCGGCTCCACCGACACCAGGTCCTGCAGCAGGGCCAGCGCGAACGCCGGCCACTTGCCGATCCGGTGCGCCCACCGGTCCCGCCGCTCGACCATGCGCGGATACGAACCGAACGAGGAGGTGTTGAGGAAGATCCTGCCGTCCACATCACCCACGTCCACCCGCGCCGTGCGCCCGTCCCGGTAGGCCTCCAACGCCCGGTCCACCGAATCCAGCCCCAACGTGCGTGCGAAATTGTTGAGGGTGCCGTCGGGCAGCACCAGCAGGGGCCGCTCGTGCGCCAGCGCCGCCTGCGCAGCCGTGTTGACCGTGCCGTCACCGCCGGCCACCGCCAGCACCCGGGACTCGCGGGCAGCGGTGTCCATCATCTCGGCCATGTCGTCGTCGGCCGTGGTCGTCATGATCCGGGCCCGCGGCAGCACACGGGAGATCCGTGTCGTGGTGTCGGCCACGTGCGGGGTGGGCATGCCGCCGTCGGCCGCACGCGGGTTGAGCACCACCGTCACGCCGGAGCCCTCGGGGTCGTCGTTGCGGTCCGGGGCGGGCACCGCCCGGGCCCCGAAGGCCAACTCGGGCCGGGGCGGGACCAACGTGCGCGCCACCAGCGCCGCACCCGCACCGATCGCCGCACCGCCCAGCACATCACCGGGGTAATGCACCCCGCTGTGCACACGCGAGACCGCCACGGCACCGGCCAGCAGCCCCGCCAGCGCGGTCAGTGGTCGCGGGGCGTCCGCGCCCACCCCCGTGGCGAACCCCACGGCCGCGGCGGTGTGCCCGGAGGGGAAGGAACCGCTCGGGTAGTCGCGGTAGGGGAACCGGGCCCTGGGCACCGCCGAGCTGTCG
Source organism: Nocardiopsis kunsanensis DSM 44524 (assembly GCF_000340965.1). Classification (GTDB taxonomy): domain Bacteria; phylum Actinomycetota; class Actinomycetes; order Streptosporangiales; family Streptosporangiaceae; genus Nocardiopsis; species Nocardiopsis kunsanensis. The sequence goes on along the minus strand of NZ_ANAY01000048.1, from coordinate 26,700 downwards.
GGACGGGGCCGGCGCACGACCTGTTTGACGGCGGCGGAAGCGGCGTTGGCCATCCCCGCCGCGGCGAGTGCCCGCATCGCGGTTCGCCGCAGACGCGGGTTGCCGCTCACCGCGAGTGTTCCCGCTACCAGGAACCACGGCGCCATGTTGTCGGTGGCCTGCACGAACTTCGGGGTGTAAGGGTCCAGGGAGGACACCCCCACCGAGACAGCGCGCTGGTAGGCACCTTCGTCGATTCGCCTCAGACGGCGCAGCATTCGCATGAACCCCACAATGGTGGGCGCGTGCCGCGCTGTCCAGAAGAGCCCCGGCCACCGGAACGAGCGCGCGTGCGGTGGCGGCCGCCCCGATCCCACCACACCCCCGCGCTCACCTCGCATCCAGCGGGCCCGGGGCACCTGCCGGGTGACAGAAGACACCCACCGGTCCGGCCTACACCGACGGGATCTGACCGCCGTCCACGCGCACCACCGAACCGGTCACGTAGGCGGCCTGCCGCCCGGCCAGGAAGGCCGCGACCGCCCCGTACTCCTCCGGCGAGCCGTACCGGCCCGCGGGGATGCCCGCCCGGTTCTTGGCCGAGGCCTCCTCCACCGGCAGGTCCTCGCGCTCGGCCTGCGCCCGGTCCAGCGACTCCACCCGTGGCGTGGCGATACGGCCCGGAACGATCACGTTCGCGGTGACCCCGTCCGCGGCGACCTCCGTCGACAGCGTCTTGGACCAGGCGTGCAGCGAGGCCCGCAGCGTGTTCGACAACCCCAGGTTCGGGATCGGCGTGATCGGACCGGAGGAGGTGCTGGTGATCACACGCCCCCACCCGCGCTCGCGCATCCCGCCGACCACGGCGTCGGTCAGCCGCACCACCGGCAGCACCATCGAGCCGTACTGCTCCTGCCACAGCTGCGGGTCCTGGCCCTGCACCGGGGTGGGCGGAGGCCCGCCGGTGTTGTTGACCAGGATGTCCACGGGCCCCAGCTCGTCGGCCACGCGCCGGGCCACCTCGTCGGCACGCTCGTGCTCGGCCAGGTCCCACACCAGACCCGTGGCGCGCACCCCGTGCTCGGTGCAGGCACGCACGGTCGCCTCCAGGCGTTCCTCGTTCCTACCGGTCACGGCCACGTGCACACCCTCGGCGGCCAGCGCCACGGCCATCGCCCGTCCCAGCCCGGAGCTGGCGGCGGTGACCAGGGCGACCTTCCCGGCGATCCCCAGGTCCATCGTTCTCCTCACGGTCGTGTCGGTGCAGGGGCATCCTGGCAGGAGAGCGGGCCGACGGGGAAGGCGGGGCGCGGCACGCGCCCGTCACATGCCCGGCACACGCCGAAACCCGGATGCACGAGGGCCCGCCCGTCGCGCGGGCGGGACGCGACGGGCGGGCCGATCCGACGGGGCGGCGGGTCAGCCCTGGCCGGGCACCACCACGGCGCGGCCGTTGACCTCACCGGCCTCCAGACGGCGGTAGGCCTCCAGCGCCTGCTCCATGCCGTAGCGCTCCACCTGCGGGCGGATCTGCCCGGCCCGGTACATGTCCACGACCTCCCACAGTTCCGAGACAGTGCCCCAGTAGGTGTTGGTCACATATGACTCGTAGGGGTTGGTGAAGAACGAGAACTCGTGCGTCCCCGAGCCGATACCCACGACGGACAACGCCCCGCCCTGGGCCATCGCCCCGGCCGCCGTGGCGATGGTCGAGCCGGCCCCCACGAAGTCGAAGGCGGCGTCGATGCCCCGCCCGTGCGTCTTCTCCAGGATCTGCTCCACCTGGTCGTCGCCGCCGGGAACCGTGACCGCGCCGTTGGCCTCGGCCTGCTCACGCGCGTCGGCCCTGAGGTCGGTCGCGATGATCGTGGCACCGGTCAGGGCCCGAAGGATCTGCACCCCGATCTGCCCCAGTCCGCCCAACCCGATCGCCAACGCGTACCTGCCCCCGCCCTGGAGGTGGGGCAGCGCCCGCTTGATGGCGTGGTAGGGCGTCAGGCCCGCGTCGGCCAGAGGAGCGGCGCTCACCGGGTCGGCGTCCCCCAACGGCACCAGATGATGGGCGAGCACAGTCACGTACTCGGCCATGCCGCCGTCCCGGCCCAGACCCACGGCCTGGTAAGGCATCGTGGCCGCGTTCTCGCAGTAGGTGTCCTTGCCCTGGACACACTGGCGGCAGTGCTGGCAGCCGATCGGCCCGTAGACGAGATAGGCCGCCCCGATCTTGATGCGTTCACTGACCCCGGTGCCCACACGCTCGACCCATCCGGAGTTCTCGTGTCCCAGCACGAACGGGGGTTTCTGCGCGCCGGGTGAGCCCTTCTCGAACGTGCGGTAAACACTCACGTCCGAGTGGCAAGCGCCCGCACCGGCCACCTTCAGCAGAACTTCGCCCGGCCCGGGTTCGGGCGCTTCCACATCGGTCAGGACCGGGAATGTCTGGTAGTCCTCGAAGACCACGGCTCGCATACGTGCTCCCCACTGTCGCAGAACCAGGCCTCGGACATCACGCACGGTCGGCCTGGCGGACACTCGAAGTTATCAACGCAGGTCCGTTCGGCTCGTTCAAGGCCGTGTACAGATCGTGTGCTTTGTTGTTGACACGGTGCGCCGGTGCGGCGATCGCGCTGCCGACCGTCGTAGGGCGGACCTGACTTGTTCTGGAGCCGGCCCCGGAGGGGTTCTCGCACGTGGTGCAGTTCTTCGACACCACGCTCTTTCCCCTGTTCGGGCTGGACCCGGTCCTGCACCGCCCGGGCTGACCCGGCCGGGGCCGCCGGCCCCGTACGCGCCGGCGGGCCTTCACAGCAGAGCCATGAGCTCCCGGCACGCCTGCGCGCAACGGCGGCACGCCTCGGCGCACACACGGCAGTGCTCGTGGTGGGAAGCGTGGCTCTCGCACTCCCGCGCGCACTCCTCGCACGCGCGCACGCACGCGCTCAGCAGCTCGCTGTACCATTCTCGCCGGCGCCCGTAACCACGGGTCAGCAGCCGGCCCGTGGCCGCGCACAGGTCAGCGCACTCCAGGTCGAGCCGGACACACTCCACGAGTTCTCCGACGCGGCTCTCCGCCAGACAGGCGTCCGCGCACGAGGTGCATGCCGTCGCGCACTCGGTACAGGCGTCGATGCAGGCGCCGAGTATCCGGGGGTCGAGCCCCTCGGCCGCGCCGGGGTGGGTCTCGAGCATCCGTGCAGTGACAGTCATCGTGTTCCTCCAGCCGCGGTCGACGACTTCTTCCCTGGGCGGGTCCGGTACTGCCCTGAGCGGGACCGGCGCACCGCTCACCGCCCGGTACCGGACGGGCCCTCCTGCCCGTCCTGCCCCTCCGGCCGGTCCTGCCGGTCCGGGCGGACCTCGCCCTCCTTGCCCGGCTCGGCGTCCTCCGAGGGGGAGGCCCCGTGCTGCTCCTCCTGCGCACCGGCATCCTCGTCCTCGGGGTACTCGCCCCGGGTCGCGGCGCGGCGGGCCTCCGGGTCGTACATGCGCTCGTACCCGGTGGGATAACGCCGCCCGTCGGGAGACTCCTCCCAGTACTCCTCCGAGCGCACCGCCTCCTGCGCACGCAACCGCGACCAGCGCAGCACGCCCAGAACGATGAAGATGACCACGATCGGAACGGCGATGGTCACCAGGACCCAGACCAACCATGCGGCACCGGGCGCGTCCATGCTCGCCCCCCTTCCGCTCGATGGGGCGGACGGCTGCCGCAGAGGGCAGCTCGCCCCTGGGATACCCGACGCCGGAGTCGTTTTAACGGGCCCCACCCGCCCCCACGGCCCCTGCGTTCGCCCGGGCCCCGCCCGTACCGGAGTGGGGCCACCCCGGGTGCACCCGATCCCCACGGCCGGGGCCCTCACCCCTCCACCGTCCGGGCGCGGGCCGGGCACCCGCGCCGACCGGCCCAAGAGCACGGAGACGCAACCCCATCTCTTGCCACCTGCGGTTTTCACGGCGCGAGCGCCGGGTAACCGTGGGAGAACATCCACGACCCCTCGAACGGAACGGAGACGGCCGGTGAGCGGTTGGAAGGCACCCGCAGCGCTCCTCGGGGCCCGTTGGACCCTGCGCAGGTTCCGCGACCGGAAGCGGCGCCCCACACCGGGCGAACGCGCCCTCGACCTGGCCGCCTGGGCCGGAGCCGGGGCCCTCATCGGCGTCGGCGCCTCCATGGCGGCCGGGAACCGCGGTTCCGGACGTCTGAACGGACGTGTCGCTCTCGTCACCGGCGGGAGCCGCGGCCTGGGTCTGCAAATGGCCCGTGAGTTCGGTGCCGCCGGCGCTTCGGTCGTCGTGTGCGGGCGCAACCGCGGCAATCTCGACCGGGCCGTGGCCGAGCTCTCCGGCCGCGGGATCGACGCTCACGGTGTGGTCTGCGACGTCACCGACCGTGAACAGGTACGCGCTCTCATCGGCGAGAGCGTCGAACGGTTCGGCCGCCTCGACGTCGTGGTCAACAACGCCGGCGTCATGCGGGTGGGCCCGGCCGAAGCCATGGACGACACCTACTTCACCGAAGCCATGGACATCATGTACTGGGGCCCCTTCCACGTCGCCCGCGAGGCCCTGCCCCACCTGCGACGCACCGAGGGAACCCTGGTCAACATCACCTCCGTGGGCGCTTACCTGACCGTGCCCCACCTGCTGCCCTACTCGGTCGCCAAACACGCCAGTGCGGCCCTGTCGGAGGGGCTGGCCGCCGAGACCGCAGGCACGGGTGTGCGCGTGAGCACGGTCGTGCCCGGCCTCATGCGCACGGGGTCGCACAGAGGCGTGCTCTTCATCGGCGACCCCGAGCGGGAGTACGCCTGGTTCGCCCTATTGGCCGGAATGCCCCTGCTGAGTGTGGACTCGCGCCGCGCGGCCCGCCGCATCGTCGGGGCGGCCGCGAGCGGACGGGTTTTTGTGATCCTGCATCCCACCACACGCCTGGGCCTGGCGGCGCGCGGCCTGGCCCCGGGGCTGACACAGCAGGCCATGGGGCTGGTGTCCAGGCTTCTGCCGGGGGTGCCCGAGCACGTGGACGAACGCACCGGCAGCCGGAGCGGGGACAGCAGGGTCGGACGTCTGGCCGAGAGCATCGGCGCTCTCAACGAACGAGCAGGGAACCGACTCAACCAGGACACGCGCGACCGGCGGTGAGGAACCGGCCGGGTGCGCGGGCGACGACGGGGGATCGCACGTGACGCGCATCGGCTATTTTCTGTCCACCGAGGAACACCGGCCCAGGGACCTGGTCCGGCAGGCCCAGGGAGCCGAGGCAGCGGGTTTCGACGCCCTGTGGATCAGCGACCACTTCCATCCCTGGTCGGAGAGCCAGGGCCAGGCACCGTTCGTATGGACCGTCGCCGGCGCGATCGGCCAGGCCACGGCCCTGCCGATCACCACCGCGGTGACGTGCCCGACCACCCGGATGCACCCGGCGATCATCGCCCAGGCCACCGCCACCACCGCAGCACTCGCACGCGGCGGATTCACCCTCGGGGTGGGCACGGGCGAGGCCCTCAACGAACACATCCTCGGCCTGCCGTGGCCGCCGGCCGCCCAGCGCCTGGCGATGTTGGAGGAGGCCGTCGAGGTGATGCGCCGCCTGTGGACCGGCAAGCTCGTCACCCACCGCGGCGAGTACTACGACCTGGACACTGCCCGTATCTACACCCTGCCCGGGGAGAGCCCGCAGATCTTCATGGCCGCCTTCGGCCCCAAGGCCACCACCCTGGCGGCGAACGTGGCCGACGGCCTGATCCAGGTTGCGCCCAGCACCGAGACCATCGAGATGTTCCGGGCGCGGGGCGGGGCGGGAAAACCCGTCCAGGGCGGCCTCAAGGTCTGCTGGCACGAGGACGGGGCCGAGGCCCGGCGTCTGGCCCACCACCGTTGGGCCAACGACGCCCTGCCCGGGGAAGCAGCACAGCTCCTGCCGTTGCCGCGCCACTTCGAGCAGCTCACCCGGGAACTGATCACCGAGGACAGGGTCGCCGAACAGATTCCGTGCGGACCCGACCCCGAGGCGCACATGGCAGCGATCCGGCCCTACCTACAGGCCGGGGTCGAGGAGGTCTACATCTCCCAGATCGGTGACGACCAGGACGGGTTCTTCGAGTTCTTCTCCACCGAGATCCTGCCCCGTCTGAGAGCCGAGGACCGGGCCGCCCCGGAGGCCCCCGGTCCGTAGGACGTCCCCCAGTGAAGGAGGTAGTGCACATGCCGACCCGGATGCGGGACGGGACCGTACGCGAGCCCGAGCCGATGCCGCCGGACCCGTTCCCTCCCACACCGATGCCGCCGCCCGAACCCGAGCCGGAACCGGTGCCGCCCGAGCCGCCGCTGCCCGGGCCGCCCGGACCCGAACCCGAACCGGAGCCGGCCTGAGACGAGGGCCCGTGCGGTGAATATGCCATGAGAGAGCCCCGGCCCGGGACATCGCCGCGATGTCCCGGGCCGGGGCCTGTCGGCAGGCAGGTATCAGAAGGACTCGACGGTGTTGATGGCCAGGTTCTCGTCGCTGCCCACGTCGACGAGCACACGGTCACCGGAGACGATCTGTCCGTCCAGCACCATCCGTGAGAGCTTGTTGCCGATGTTGCGCTGGATGGTGCGCGCCAGCGGCCGGGCCCCGTAGGTGGGCTGGTAACCGCGCTGGGACAACCAGCCGACCGCCTCGTCGGTGAAGCGCACGGCGATGCCCTGCTCCTCCAACCGCTGCTCGGTCTTCTCCAGCATGAGCCGGGTGATCTGGCCCAGTTCCTCCTCACCGAGCTGCTTGAAGACGATCACCTCGTCGATGCGGTTGATGAACTCGGGCCGGAACTCCTCCCGCAGGCGCCGCATCACCCGCTGCTCGGTGTCGGTGTCCATCTCCCCGCTGCTGGTGAAGCCCATCGGTGCGCCACCGCTGATGACCTCCGAACCCAGGTTGCTCGTCATGATCACCACGGTGTTGCGGAAGTCGACCGTGCGCCCCTGGCCGTCGGTCAGGCGCCCGTCGTCCAACAACTGCAGCAGCAGGTTGAACACGTCCGGGTGGGCTTTTTCGACCTCGTCCAGCAGCAGCACCGAGTAGGGGTGGCGCCGCACCGACTCGGTGAGCTGGCCCGCCTCCTCGTAACCGACGAACCCGGGGGGAGCGCCGGTCAGACGGCTGGCGGTGTGGCGCTCCTGGAACTCGCTCATGTCGATACGGATCAGAGCTTCCTCGGAGCCGAACATCGCCTGGGACAGGGCCCGGGCGAGCTCGGTCTTGCCCACACCCGTGGGACCGAGGAACAGGAAACTGCCCACTGGACGGTCCGGGTCGCCCAACCCGGCCCGGTTGCGGCGGATCGCCTCGGCGACGGCCGTGACCGCCTGGCCCTGGCCGATGACCCGCCCGTGCAGGACCTCCTCCAGGTTGACCAGACGCTCGCGCTCCTCCTGCGTGAGTTGGCTGACCGGGATCCCGGTGCTGCGCGAGACCACCTCGGCGATGTCCTCGGCACTGACCTCGGGCACCGAAGAACCGGTGCCCCGGGCCTGGTGCATAGAACTGCGGGCCTCGATGATCTCGTCCCGCAGCTGACCGGCGTGCTCGTAGTCCTCCTCCTGGACCGCCTTGTCCTTCTTCTCCTCCAGATTCTTCAGGTGCCCCTCGATCTCCCGCAGGGCCGTGCTGGAGGTTTTCAGGCGCAGACGCACCCGAGCGCCGGCCTGGTCGACCAGGTCGATGGCCTTGTCGGGCAGGAACCGGTCGGTGACGTAGCGGTCGGACAGCTCGGCAGCGGCCACCAGGCTCTCGTCGCTGAAGCGCACCTGGTGGTGGGCCTCGTAGCGGTCCTGCAGCCCGCGCAGGATCTCGATGCTGTCCTGCACCGAGGGTTCGGGTACCTGGATGGGCTGGAAACGCCGCTCCAGGGCCGCGTCCTTCTCGATGTTCTTGCGGTACTCGTCCAGGGTCGTCGCACCGATGATGTGCAGCTCACCCCGGGCCAGCGGCGGCTTGAGCATGTTCCCGGCACTGGTGGAGCCCTCCGCGGCGCCGGCGCCCACGATCGTGTGGATCTCGTCGATGAAGATCAACAGTTCGTCGGAGTGGGTGCGGATCTCCTCGATGATCTGGTTGAGGCGCTCCTCGAAGTCGCCCCGGTAGCGGGTGCCCGCCACGATCCCGGACAGATCGAGCTGCACCAGACGGCGCCCGCGCAGTACGTCGGGGACGTCGTCGTCGAAGATGCGCTGGGCGATGCCCTCCACGATCGCGGTCTTGCCTACACCAGGGTCACCGGTCAGGACCGGGTTGTTCTTGCGGCGCCGCGCCAGTACCTCGATGCACTGCTCGACCTCGGGGTCGCGCCCCACGACCGGGTCCAGGCGCCCCTCCCGGGCGAGCGCGGTCATGTCGGTACCGAACTCGTCGAGCGAAGGGGTGCTGGAGGGCTCGGACTCGCTCTGCTCCGTGGTGGACTGGGTGCCCGAGGCCTGTTGCAGGGACTGCGGGGTGATCCCGGAGTCGCGCAACAACTGGCTGACCGGGTGATCGGGGTTGACCGCGAGCGCGAACAGGATGTGCTCGGGCGTGATGCTGGAGCTACCGGTGGCACGGGCGATCTGCAGGGCGTCGAGCAGGGCGCGCTTGGCCGAAGGGGTCAGCCGCGCCGAACCCCGCACGGACCGGGGCGCCTGCGAGACGGCCTGGTCGATGACCTCCTCCAGTTTGGAGATCTGGGCGTCGGTGCGCTGGATCAACTCCCGGGTGGCCGGATAGCGCAGAAGCGACCAGAGCAGGTGCACAGAGTCGACATCGGCGCCGCCGCTCTCCAGGGCACGGTGCACGGAGGCGTCGGCGACCTGCCGTGCCTCGGGGCTCATGAGCTTGGACAGGTCGACCCGCCGCACCGGTCCGCGTGCGCCGAGGAAGCGGGCCAGGAACTCGTCGAAGGACCCGGGGTCGTTGCCCTGGTCGTCGGAAAAATCGTTGGTCATCGTTTTCTGCCCCCCGTGCTTGTGTCGTGGGTGAATAACCTTAAGCGATGGGTCCTCGGTGTCAGGAGGAAGCCTTGGTCAGTGCCGCGGCCTCCTCCTCGCTCAACTGCATCTCCATGACCGGAAGCAGCCCCGAGAGCTGGTCGAGGTTGCGCGCGCTGGACAATACCGATGCCACACCCGGGCGTTGCGCCAGCCACGCCAGCGCCACCGCCGCCTGTGTCGTGCCGCGCTCCCGGGAGATGCGGTCCAGCTCCGCCAGGACCTGCTCATTGCGCGGCTCCTCCAGGTACTCCCAGGCCTTACCGGCCCGGGGGCTGTCCACGTCGGCGCCGCCCCTGCGGTACTTGCCGGTCAGGAACCCGGCTGCCAATCCGAAGTAGGGCAGCAGCGACACGCCCCGCTCCTGGGCCAGCGGCACCAGGTCCGACTCGACACCGCGCTCGACCAGGTTGTAGTGCGGCTGTACGCACACCGGGGCGTGCAGGCCCTGGTCCGCGCAGATGTCCAACCACTGGGCGATGCGCTCCGGCCTGTGGTTGGACAGCCCCACCTGGCGTACCTTGCCCTGGTCGACCAGGGCCGAGAAGGCGCGTGCGCTCTCCTCCAGCGGGGTGTCGCGGTCGTCGAAGTGGGCGTAGTACAGGTCGATGGTCTCCACCCCCAACCGCTGCAGGGAGGCCTCGGCAGCGGCGCGGATGTTGCTCGCGCCCAACCCCTGGAACTGCGGGTGTTGGGACACCTTGGTCGCCAGAACCAGATCCTGCGGGCGGCTTCCCCGACGGGCCAGCCACCGGCCGATCACCGTTTCCGAATCGCCGCCGCTGTTGCCCTCGACCCAGAACGAGTAGGAGTCGGCGGTGTCCACGAAGTTGCCGCCCGCCTCGACGTAGGCGTCGAGCAGGTCGAAGGAGGTAGCTTCGTCGGCCGTCCAGCCGAAGACGTTGCCGCCCAGGCACAGGGACGAGACGTGGAGATCGGAGGATCCGAGACGGCGTAGCCGGGTCGCGTTCATGGTCACCAGGATTCGTATGGGGTTCGGGAGGCCCGGAAGACCTCTGTCACGGGAAGGTTACGCCTCAACGCACCCGGAAGGGCAAGTCTGTTCGCGGTCAGGAAAGTCCCCTGCGCATGCGCCTGCCGGGACGCGGCCGCTCACGGCTGCACCCTTGTGCCCGCCGTCGGGGACGTGTACGTCCCCGCTCAGGTGCCGACACGCCGGAAACAGGCACGCCGGGTCCGGGTCGACCGGAGTGCACCGGACCCGGCGTCGGTGGCCTGGCGCCGGTGCGCTGCGGCCCCTCGGTGGGAACGGCCGCGAGGGCCTTCCGGTTCTCGGCCCAGCGGGCCTCACACGCCGTGGGTGTCCCTGCGCACGCGGGCGTAGCGCTCGTGGAGCCCGGCGATCTCCTGCGGTTGCGCGGTGAACTCGGGCTCGCCCACATTCCACTCGGGCGGTTCCCCGGTGCCGGCGAGCACCCACGCGGCCTGGCGCGCGGCACCGATGGCGACGTACTCCGCGGGCGGTGGCACCTCCACAGGGGCGCCGAGCACGGTCGGTGCGGCCGCACGCACGGCCTCCGAACGCGCGGCGCCGCCGACGAGCTGTACCCGTTCGACGGGGACCCCGCTGTCGGTCAGGGCTGCGAGCCCGTCGGCCAGCCCCAGGAGCATGCCCTCCACGGCGGCCCGCGCGATGTTCTCCGGGCGCATGTTGTCCCGGTTCAGGTGGTGCAGCGACCCCGCCGCCCCGGGCAGATCGGGGGTGCGTTCCCCGTCGAGGTAGGGGAGCAGGACGATCCCTCCTGCGCCGGGTTCGGCGAGGGTGGCCAGGCGGTCGAGGCCGGGCAGGTCGGTGCCGAGCATGGCCGCGGTCGCGTCGAGTACGCGGGCGGCGTTGAGCGTGCACACCAGCGGCAGGTACCGGCCCGTGGCGTCGGCGAATCCGCAGATCGCGCCCTGAGGGGAGTGGGAGGGGTGGTCGCCCACGGCGAAGACGGTGCCACTGGTGCCGAGGGAGACCACGGCGTCGCCGGGGCGCAGGCCCAGGCCCAGGGCGCTGCCCATGTTGTCGCCGGTGCCGGGGGCCACGAGCGCGCCCTCGGGGGTGCGGCCGACCGCCTCGGCGGGGGAGGCGACACGGGGCAGGTCGAGCTGCCGTCCGAAAGCGTGCTCGAGCAGGTCGGTGCGGTAGGTGTTGCCGGCCGGGTCCCAGTAGCCGGTGCCGGAGGCGTCGCCGCGGTCGGTGGTGGGCCGTTCGGATCCGGAGAGTTTCCAGGTCAGCCAGTCGTGCGGCAGCATCACCCCCCGTGCCCTGGACGCGGCCGCGGGCTCGTGCTCGGCGAACCAGCGGAGCTTGGCGGCGGTCAGGCTGGCGGTGGGGACGGTCCCCACCGCGTCGGCCCAGGCCCCGGCGCCGCCGAGTTCGTCGACCAGGTCGGCGGCGGCCCCCGCGGACCTGGTGTCGTTCCACAGCAGGGCAGGACGCACGACCTCGCCGTGGTCGTCGACGGTGACCATGCCGTGTTGTTGTCCGGCCACGGCGACCGCCTCCACGCCCTCGAGCAGGCCTGCGGAGGCCTGGGTCAACGCCTCCCACCAGGCATCGGGGTGCACCTCGGTCCCGTCGGGGTGGGGTACGCGTGCTTCGCGGACGACGGTGCCGGTGTCGGCCTCGCAGACCACGATCTTGCAGGACTGGGTCGAGCTGTCGATCCCGGCGACCAGGGACATGTGCGGCGCTCCAGGGGGACGGGGGTGGTGTCACTCACAATCTATGCCGTGAACGGGCGCCGGGAAAGCGGTGCTGCGGGGCGGCCGGGGCCTGGGCCCCGGCGGCGGCTCCTGCCTCTGGTGGGCGGTCGGGCCGTCCTCGCGGGGTCGTTCCGGTGCGCTGTTCGAGGGCGGCGCATGTGGGGCACGTCACCAACAAGTGCGACAAAATGGACTATTCCTATCAAGAAGCTTGGATAGCCTCGGAGCAGGCATGTCGGTCCGCGCGTCGGGCCGGTGTGCCCGGCGGCCGGAACAGCGCGGCCGCTGCGTGCCCCCCGCGATCCTCCACCTTCCCGATCACGAAGGAGTGCACATGCGCACCACCTCGTTCGCCGCTGGAGCTACGGCCCTGGTTCTGGCGATGACCGCCTGCGGAGCCCCCAGCGAACAGTCCTCGGGCGGCGGAGAGGGCGGGGACGCCCCGCTGCGTGTGGGAACGATGCCCGTACCGCACGGTGACATCCTCTCCTTCATCGACGAGAACCTCGCGGAAGAGGCCGGCCTGGAGCTCGACATCCAGGAGATGTCGGACTACAACACCCCCAACGCGGGGCTGGTCGACGGTGAGCTCGACGCCAACTACTTCCAGCACCGCGAATTCCTGAACGAGTGGCAGGAGAACGGCCCGGACGCCGACCTGACCTATGTTACCGACGTCCACATCGAGCGGCTCGGCCTGTACTCGGAAGGCGTCGAGGACGTCGACGGCCTCGACGACGGCGCCGAGGTCGCCGTGCCCAACGACCCCGCCAACCTCAGCCGCGCGCTGCGCATCCTGGAGGAGGAGGGCCTGGTCGAGATCGCCCCGGAGGCCGGCGAGAACGCCACCGAGAACGACATCGTCGAGAACCCGCAGGATCTGACCGTCACGCCGCTCGAGGCTCCCCAGATCCCGCGCTCGCTCGCCGACGTGGACGCCGCGGTCGTCAACGGCAACTACGCCATCGAGGCCGACCTGACCGAGGAAGCCAACATCCTGGCCTGGGAGCCCGAGGGCGAGGACTACGTCGAGTCCTACGCCAACGGCCTGGTCGCCCTGGAGGAGAACACCGACGACGAGCGCGTGCAGAAGCTGGCCGAGCTGCTCGGGGACGAGCGTGTTCTGGAGTACATCCAGGAGACCTGGGAGGGCGTCGTCCTGGGCGTGAACGCCGACGGCGAGGTCGCCGAGGTCGAGGGCTCCGAGGACGAGGCTGCCGACGAGGAGTAGTCGGTAGCGCCGCTCCCGGCTCCGGGCCCGGGGTGCGCACCCAGCACGGGTGCGTGCTCCGGGCCTTTTCTGTGTCCGGGGCCTCCCGGGCCGCTCGCCCGCCCTGGTTCCACTAAACCTACTTATTAAGTAGGATTTGTGTGTCCCGGTGAGCAGAACCGACGAAGGACCACCCCAGCATGCGTGTGCCTCCACCCCGATCCCTTGCGGCGACCCTGGCCCTGACCCTGGTCGCCACCGGATGCGGAACGGCCGGCGCCGACGGACCCGAGGGCACCGGCCTCACCCTCGGCTACTTCCCGAACCTCACCCACGCCCCTGCACTCGTGGGCGTGGAGGACGGAACCCTGGAGGCGGCGCTGGGCGAGGACGTCGAGCTGCGGACCCGGATCTTCAACAGCGGCCCCGACGCCGTCAACGCCCTCTTCTCCGGCGAGATCGACGCCGCCCTCCTCGGCCCCAACCCCGCCGTCAACGGCTGGCACCAGTCCGAGGGCCGGGCCCTGCACATCGTCTCCGGCGCCGCGACCCAGGGCACCGGCCTGGTCGTGCGCGAGGACATCGGGACCGTCGACGACCTGCCCGGAACCACCCTGGCCACACCCCAACTCGGCGGTACCCAGGACGTGGCACTGCGCTGGTTCGCCGAGGAACAGGGCTGGGACGTCGACACCGCAGGGGGAGGGGCAATCTCGGTCATGCCGCGCGAGAACCCCGAGACCCTCGACGCCTACCGCAACGGCGACATCGACGGGGCCTGGCTGCCCGAACCCCACCTGAGCACGCTCCTGGCGGAGGAGGACAGCCACCTCCTGGTGCACGAACCCGACCTGTGGCCCGGGACCGGGGGCCAGTACGTGACCACCAACCTCGTAGTGGGCTCGGAGTACCTGCGCCGGCACCCCGACAACGTCCGGAGCCTGCTGCGCGGGCACACCGAGACCGTCGACGGGATCAACGACGACCCCGAACGGGCCGGCGAGACCGCCAACGCCCACCTCGACCGGATCAGCGGAGGCCGACTCGACGGCGCACTCGTCGACGAGGCCATCGACAACACCACCTTCACGGTCGATCCCGCCGCACCCTCACTGCGAGCCGGGGCGGAACGCGCAGCCGCCCTCGACCTGCTCGAGCCCGTCGACCTCAACGGAATCTACGCCCTCGACCCGCTCAACGACGTCCTCGCGGAGCAGGACCGTGAGCCGGTCGACGGGTTGGAAGGGTAGGCCCAGCATGACCACTGTCACCGAGACACCCGTAGGTGTCGGCGCCGTACGCGTGGACGACATGTCCAAGGTCTTCGGCAGCGGCGGGAGCGCCGTCACCGCGATCGACGGCATGAGCATGCACGTCGACCGCGGCGACCTCCTCGCCGTCGTCGGGGCCTCCGGCTGCGGCAAGAGCACCCTGCTCTCCCTCGTGGCCGGCCTGGAAGAACCCACCACCGGCACCGTCGACACGGGCGGCCACAAGATCGCGATGATGTTCCAGGAGGCCGCACTCTTCCCCTGGCTCACCGTCAGCTCCAACATCGAGATCCCCATGCGGGTCAACCGGGTCCCCCGGGCCGAGCGCCGCCGCCGCGTCACCGGACTCCTGGACCTGGTGCACCTGCGGGGCATGGCCGGCAAACGCCCCCACGAACTCTCCGGCGGCATGCGCCAACGCGTGGCCCTGGCCCGTGCCCTGGCCCAGGACGCCGACGTCCTGCTCATGGACGAACCCTTCGGCGCCCTGGACGCCATGACCCGCGACATCCTCCACGACGAGCTGGAACGCATCTGGCGCGAGCGCAACCTGACCATCGTGTTCGTGACCCACAACGTGCGCGAGGCCGTACGCCTGGGCGGCCGTGTCGTACTGCTCTCCAGCCGCCCCGGACGAGTCATCGAGGAGTTCCCCGTCGAGGGCGAACGCCCCCGCCGCATCGACTCCGGCGGCATCGCCGAGCAGGCCGCCAGTATCACCGACAGGCTCCGCGAGGAGGTCTCCCGCCATGCCTGAGACCACGGAACGGACCGGCCGCCACGTCCGAGGGCTGGACGCACTCGAACTGCAGCCCGGCCGCGCCGGGGACGAGAACGGCCCCGCCCGGGTCGCCGCCCGGGTCTGGTCGGCCACCTGGCCCAAGCTCGCCGCGATCACCCTCCTGCTCGTGGCATGGCAGGCCCTCGCCTGGTCGGGATGGCGGTCGGAATACGTCTTCCCCGGCCCCGACCGGGTCCTGCCCACCCTCTTGGCAGAGGTCACCGGCCCCGAATTCTGGACCGCGGTCCAGGTGACCGTGCGGCGGGCCCTGACCGGTTTCGCGCTCGCCCTCGCGGTCGGTGTACTCATCGGCCTGGCGGTGACCCGGTCCCGCGCCCTGCGCAGCGCCATCGGCTCCCTCGTCACCGGACTCCAGACCATGCCCTCCATCGTCTGGTTCCCGTTCGCGATGCTGCTGTACGGCATCACCGAGTCCGCGATCATGTTCGTGATCGTGCTCGGCGCCGCCCCTTCCATCGCCACAGGCCTGACCTCGGGCATCGACCACGTCAGCCCGTCGTTGCTGAGGGCCGGCAGGACCATGGGGCTGCGCGGGCTCCAGCACTACACCCTGCTGATCGTGCCCGCGGCCCTGCCGATGTTCGTCTCCGGCCTCAAACAGGGCTGGGCCTTCGCCTGGCGCTCCCTCATGGCCGGCGAACTGCTGGTCATCATCAACCAGCAGAACTCCATCGGGTGGGCGCTCAGCCAGGCGCGCCAGCTCAACGACGCCGAACGTCTGCTCAGCTACGTCATCGTCGTGCTGCTCATCGGCGTCCTCGTCGACGTGTTCTTCAACTGGGCCGACCGCGCACTGCGTCGGCGCTGGGGCCTCACCCAGGACTAGAGCACCGATGGGGCGGTTCGCAGGCGTGTGGTCCGGGCTGGGTGGTGGGTCGGGGCTCGGGGTGGTGTTCGGGGTTTCCTGTGGTGGCGGGGTGGTGGGCCCGACGCTCCGACGAACACCACCCACCTACCACCGGTCCCTGGGCCGGCCCCTCCTGATGCCGGTCCACCGGACCTCCCCACCTGTCATCGGCTCGACAGGAATCCCGCCGCTGTCCTCGGGCACCGGCACGGCCGGTCCTGCACACGGAAGAGGGGCCGGACGGACCGTGCCGTCCGGCCCCGCCTGCTCAGACCTCAGGAGGAATGCACCAGCGGGGTGTCCACCAGGTGCTCGGCGAGGAACCACGCCTGCAGTTCACCGGTACGGATGACCTCGGAGACGAACAGGTCGTTGGTGCCGTCGTCGTACATCTCCTGGGTGCGCGCCGCGGCGTCGTGAGCGTCCTCCAGGATCGTCTCGTGCGCCTCCAGCAGCCGGGACAGCATCGCCGGTACCTCCTCCACGCCGTTGGGCGGGCGCGGGACGTTGGTGATCTCCGCGGCGTGCCTGGGGTCACCGACCGCCACACCACCCAGGGTCTGCACACGCTCGGCGATGCTGTCGATCAGTTTCGTCTGTTCGTCGGCGTGCTTGTCCATGAGCAGGTGCAGCTGGTAAAAGGTCTGGCCGCGCATGAGCCAGTGGTGCTTCTTGTACATGCTGTGCAGGATCTGGGTGTCTGCGAGCGTCTGGTTCAGTCGCTGGCACGAGTACATCCGCGCGTTGTAGGACAGACCGACCGGGAGCTGGCGGACGGTGCCGAACTCCTGGAGCTCATGTCCGGGCTGGTGGAGCCAGGGCTGGCTGCTGCGGGGCTTGGGCGTCTTCTCGGCTGTACTCACGGGTGCTGTTCCCTCCGAATCCGGTGTGCTGCACGGAGCGCACACGAATGCGCTCCGCCAGCCAGTCTTGAACACGGACCGTTGTCGGCAGAGAAAACCCACCCCATACGGGAGCAAGGCTTTGCGCCGGTTCCTCTGCTCCACGCATCCCGTACGGGCGTACCGCGTCCGGTGTCCGGCACGCGTGCCCGTGCGACACGCCGTGCACAACGCCGCCCGCTGTGCACCGGGGTGAAACCGCCTCCAGGGTAAAAAGCTCATACAGGGACGGCCCGGTCTCCGTCTGCCCAGGGTGTGCTCGTGGCAGTATGCGAGAACGGTGGCACGGGGGTGCCACCCGCAGACGACGTCACAGGCCGACGGGGGGCCACAGATGATGACCATCGTTCCGGATGCGTCGCTGAACAACGGCCTGCGCATGCCACAGATGGGGTTGGGCGTGTGGCAGGTGCCGCAGAGTACCGTCGCCGACACGGTCGCCACCGCACTGGAGGTCGGCTACCGCAGCATCGACACCGCGGCCTCCTACGGGAACGAGGCAGGTGTGGGCGAGGGGCTGCGCCGCTCGGGGCTGGACCGGGAGGAGGTCTTCCTCGCCTCCAAGCTCGCCAACCCCGACCAGGGCTACGACTCCGCCCTACGGGCCTTCGACGCGAGCCTGGAACGCATGGGCCTGGACCACCTCGACCTGTACCTGCTCCACTGGCCACTGCCCCACCAGGACCGGTACGTGTCCTCGTGGCGGGCCTTGGAACGCCTCTACGCCGAGGGGCGGGTACGCGCCATCGGCGTGTGCAACTTCCAGGTCTCCCACCTGGAACGGGTCCTGGACGAGGGCGGCATCGTCCCGATGGTCAACCAGATCGAGCTCCACCCGCTGCTGGTCCAGAACAAACTGCGTGATTTCCACTCACGCCACAACATCGTCACCGAGGCCTGGAGCCCGCTCGGGCAGGGCCACCTGCTCGACGACCCCACCGTCACCGCGATCGCCGAAGGACTCGGCCGCGCGCCCGCACAGGTGCTCCTGCGCTGGCAGATCCAGCTCGGCAACGTGGCCATCCCCAAGTCGGTCACGCCCGAACGCATCAGGTCCAACTTCGACGTGTTCGACTTCGAACTCTCGGCGGAGGACATGCAGGCAGTCAGCGCACTGGACCAGGGCCACCGGTTCGGCCCCGACCCCGACGACTTCGACGGGGACTGACGAGCCTCAGGTGCGCAGTTCGCGCCGTTTGCGGGCGCCGGAGAGCACGGAGTCGATGCCCTGGCGGCGCACGCGGACGGCGTAGACCACGCCCGCGGCGAAGATCGAGACGAGCAGGCCCATGACCGCGATGAGGGCGAGAGCGGACAGCCAGAATGTGAACGACATGGGCTCACCCTACCGGCCGCGTCGGCCCCGTCCCCACCCGGAAGAGCCCGCACGCAGCACACCGACCACGAGGGAGGTCCCTTGGCACAGACACCCCACGAGACCGTCAACCCGCTGACCCTGGCCGAACCCGTCGGCTACAGCCACGCGATCGTGGTCACCCCGGGGCGGACCGTGTTCGTGGGCGGGCAGACCGCACGCCGAACCGACGGTTCCATGACCGGCGACACCCTCGTGCAACAGTTCGACCATGCGCTCGGCAACGTCGTGGAAGCCCTGCGCAACGCAGGCGCGGAACCCGTCCACGTGGTGGACATGCGCATCCACACCACCTCCATCAGTACCTACCGCGCCAACCTGAAGACTCTCGGGCCGGTCTACCGGCGCCACATGGGACGCCACTATCCGGCGATGAGCGCTCTCGGGGTGCACGAACTCCTCGAACGCGGTGCCCTGGTCGAGATCACCTGCACCGCGGTGGTCCCCGACACCCACGACGACGATCCGCTCTCCAACGAACGCGCTCTGGAGATCGAGGTCGAAGAAGGACTGGTCAGCGGCCCCTTCGAGGACCCGAACGAACCGGGGAACGAACGCGCCCGCACCTGAGCGGGGCGCACGGGGACCTACGAGGGGCCGGGCCCCGTGGTCACGGGCCGGCAACAGCAGGACCGCGGGGCCCAGATCGTTGATGGGGGCTGGGGGCCTTGTGTGCCTTGGGGTTGGGTGAGGAGTTTCTTGTGGTGCCGGGGGTGGTGGTTCGTCGGGGTCGGGATTTTAGCCCGGCCGGGCCTTTGCGCAACCCGCTTCGGCGCCCCGCCATGCTCTCTGGTTGGTAGAGAGTGTGGCGGCGTTGTGCGGGGCCGGTGTGGGGCGCCTCGGGGTGTGCGCTCCGACCCTTGATGCCGGGCTTTCCCGACCCGTATCGACGAACCCCCTCACCCCCGGCACCCTGGCAGCCAAAGAAAGGGTGTGCACTGCTATCCCCCTGTGGCGGGCCATTGTGACCAACGGTCCAGGCGTGTGCGCGACCGCTCGCTCCTGCGGAGGGCACCTGCTGGCCCCGCCCGCTCCCGGCGGGGCATCGAGGCCGGGGCCGGCCGGCGTGTGCGCTCCTCCGGAAAGGCCCTGACCTCGCCGACGCTTGCTACCGGAGCCGATCCCGGCCCCTGAGGTCCGGCGGAGCATTGAAGTCTGGGGGCGGCGGGCGTGTGGGCGCTGCCCGGGGCCCGGGTTCCCGGTCTGTGGTGTGGAGGCCGGGGGTGACCGGTGTGCGGGTGGCTGGGCGGGTTTCGGCGCGTAGGTATTGCTGTCGGAACCGGCTTCGGTTGTGGTTCTTGTTGCCAGTGTCGGGTTCGAGGCCCAGGTGGTGCCGGGACGGGTGGTTGTTGGTGCTCTTTTGGGCACCAACACCCGCCTACGGTGCCCACAGGAGCACTGTCAACGGTGGTTTTCGGTCTCCGGGGCCTGTCTGGGGCTGCTGCTCCCCCGGTCCGTGGTCAAAATTGCGGGTTCTGGTGGTCACGGATGGGGGGAGCAGCACGCCACGACCGCACGGCACCGTTCCAGCTCCACCGGCGTGGGAGATTCTCCGAGGCAGGGGTGCGCACACGCGTGCCACCCCGGCTGTAATGCGCTGCCGGGAGCAGTCGGGGCCTGGGGTGGCCGTGCACACGCCGGTTGGCCCTGGCCTCAATGTCCCCGGGAGTGCGCGGGGCCGGACCCGGAAGGGCCGGTCTGTGCCTGTCGCAGGAGCGAGCGGCCGCGCACACGCCTGGACCGTTGGTCCCAATGCCGCGCCCCTGGGGTCAGCAGTTGGGTCCCCGCTTCCTTGGCGGATGAGGGGGTCGGCCGTGGGGTGTTCGGCGGCGAGAGCGCAACAGCCCGGCGTCAAGGGGTGGACCGCACACCCCGAGGCGCCGGGAACAACCCACCACTACCCCCGTAATGAAAGGTGTGTGGGGGTGGCGCCGCGAGGGTTGCGGGGAGCCCCGGCCGGGCTACGCTCGACGCTCCGACGAACACCACCCACCCGTCACCAGTCCATGAACCGTCCCACCCCAGGCCCCGCCCCTCAAAGGTCCCCCGGCCCCAATCCCCATCAATGATCCAGGAGTCAGGGCACCACGGAAGGACCGTGGTCAGAGGTAGCCCAGGTGGGAGAGCTCGACCGCGGCCTTCTCGTGAACGTCCGCGTAGGCGTCCCGGTCCAGGGCCCGGCGCCAGGAACCCACACCCCACTTCCCGTTCTCCGACACCAGGTGCGAGGCCGACACACGCGCACCGGTGAAGGACCGCAGTTTCTTGGCCGTGGCGACCCCGCCGCCGTGGAGGTCCTCGTAGCGCAGGGTCAGCAACTGCTCCGGGCCGATCTCGTTGCGGATCCGCGCCGACATGCGCACGGCCCCGCGCCAGCGCATCGCACACTGTCCGGCGACGGAGGCCTCCCGGAACTCGGCCAGGTCCTCGTCGTCGGCCAGCCCGTAGAAGTGGTTGGGAAACTCCGAGACCGGTTTCATCACACTCGGCTTGTGCCAGGCCAGGCAGATCTCGTCCTCGGCCATCCGGGCGACCACGTCCCGCCCGTCCCGGATCACCTGCACGAACAAGGCGTCGGGGAAGGCCTCGTGCAGCGCACTGGCACAGAAGAGCAGTTCCGGGGTGGCGTCGCCGTAACGGCTCACCCGCCGGCTGTGCTCACACGGTTCCGCCGACACGTTCGCGGGAACACGCTCACCCCGCACCCCTGGGCAGTGCGGGCACGTCAGGGGGGTGAGCTGCCACTCCTCGGCGTAGGCCTCCCGCAGCAGGCTCGCCGTACCGGCCACCTTCTCGGTGGTCAGCGACGGGCGACGCGCCACCGAGTACACGGCGTTGAGCACTCCGGTCGACCCGCCGCCGAGATGGAAGCCGGTGGCGCGGGCCAGGGCACCGGCGATCACGGGAACACCTGAGTGCGGGGCGCCCAGGACGAACACCGGACGTTCCACCTTGGTCCCGTTGACCACGAGGATGTACGAGGGATGCTTCATGATTGTGTCGATTTTTGCACCCTTTGCCCGTGGTGTGTGCATCGGCCACCGATTCGGTGCCGCACAGGGGTGTTACCCGAGCGTACGGGGCCCCCACCCGTGCGACACGGTCCCCGTCCCACCCGGCGACGCAGACGCCCCTCCGTGTCGCTGCCACAATGAGGTCATGGCCTCCACGACCTCCGAATCCGCACCGTTCGCCGACCCCGACGGTTTCGACCGAGCAGCCGAGCTCATGGCAACGGCCGGACGCATCACCGTCCTCACCGGGGCAGGCGTGTCCACCGACTCGGGCATCCCCGACTTCCGCGGCCCCAACGGCCTCTGGACCCAGAACCCCAACGCCCAGGCCTTCTCCGACATCGACACCTACATGGGCGACGTCGACGTGCGCCGCCAGGTGTGGCTGCAGCGCCGCGCCCACCAGGCGTGGGAGGCCGCACCCAACGCCGCACACCGCGCCCTCGCCGCCCTGGACACCACCGGGCGGCTGAACTCCGTCATCACCCAGAACATCGACGGACTCCACCAGAGAGCCGGACTGTCCGACGAGAAGGTCATCGAGGTCCACGGCACGCTGCTGCGGGTCATGTGCATGAACTGCGGCCTACGCACCCCCAGCGCCACGGTGCTGGCACGCCTGGACGAGGAGTCCGACCCGCGGTGCGTGAGCTGCGGCGGCATCCAGAAGTCCGACACGATCTCCTTCGGACAACTCCTGGACCCCGAGGTCATCGAACGCGCCACCACGGCCGCACGCGAGAGCGACCTGTTCCTCGCGGTGGGCACCTCGCTGACCGTGCACCCCGTCGCCGGACTGTGCGACGTCGCGATGATGGCCCGCGCCAACCTCGTCATCGTCAACGCCGAACCCACGCCCTACGACGACTACGCGAGTGTGGTGCTGCGGCAGCCGATCGGAGAGGTCCTGCCCGGGCTGGTGCACCGGGTACCCAAGCGCGGCCACGGAATCTTCCACGGCTTCGAGGACCTCTAGGAATCGGAGGAAGTGCCCCGCATGTGTGCCCTGTACGCCGACGGCGGACCTTCGCGCCCGGTGTCGGGTGAGGGGCTGCGGGCCCCGCCGCTGACCAGTTTGAACAGCCACGCCGGTTCCGGTTGGAGACCGACCACCGCGCGGGCGCCCTCCAGCACGGATTCGAGCTCCTGCGGGTCGTGGCCGTCGGGCACACCGGACAACTGCTCCAGGTAAGCACGCACGTGGTCACGCGAAGGTTCGTAGCGGTCGTCGCCGAGGTGGGCGGCCAGGTCCTCGGTGGCCCGGCGCAGAGCCAGGAGCTCCGCGCGACCCAGCGGACGTGACGGTGTGAGCAGGCGCTGGTAGGCGGTGAGGCGTTCCTGGCGGACCCGGCCGCTTCCGGTGTCGTCGCTGAGCAGAAGACGCAGGAGTTCGTGCGGCTCGCTCCAGAAACGGTCCGATTCCGGATCGGCGTACCTGTTCCCCAGGTCGGGGGAGACATGGCGCAGATAGGGGAGCATGCTCACCACCAGCTGGGCCGCGCTGCCGTTGACCCGCAGGGCAGTGGAACGCAGCACGTGGGAGGTCTGGCCCGGGAAGGGCACGGTGAGCGCGTAGGGATCGACCACCTCGGGCCTGAATCCCAGTTCGCGTTGCAGGTAGAACCCGATCGACTCGCCGACGTTGACCTCGTCGCCCCGTTCGAGCTCGACGGTCATGGTGTAGTCCTCGCCCGCGCCGATCCCCGTGTGCCGCACCCGCAGGGACGCCAGGATCGAGGCCCACTCCGAACCCGGTAGGCGCCGCCACAGGGCGGACGTGGCGTGCCAGGCCTGTTCCGGGGCCTCCTCGTCGCGGTGGAGCCGGGTCAGGTCCACCGGACCGTTCTCGACCAGGACCATGAGCAGCACGAGGTTGCTGGTGTAGTTGCCCTCGCGCTGGGTCATGGGCAGGCGGGTGGGTTCGTAGGCGGTGAAGGACCGGTTGGATGCCGGGAACGGGGCCTCGCGGTAGAGGTCGACGAGCAGGTCGTGGAACTCCGCGCGTACCTCTGTCCGGGCCTGCTCGGCCTCCTGCCCGAAACGCTCGTCCAAGAGCTCGGCCAGGAACTCCACGACCTTCTGGCGCCCCGCGAAACTGGCGAAGGAAGCGTAGGCGTAGAGCTCCCCGTCGTCGATGCGCTGGGCGCTGTGCTTGCGCCGCCGGCGCCGCCGCGAACCCCCGGCGTGTTCGTCGACCAGATCGTCCAACGCCTCGACCACGGTGCGCGCCACCAGGTACTCGCCGAAGGTGGCGTGCAGGAACTCGAAGACGCTCGCGGCGCCGTCGGAACGCTGGGCTCGCGCCTCGTGCACGAAGAAGAACCGGCCGAGCAGCTGGTCGGCAGGGGAGATGCGCCCGTGCAGATCGGTCTCGTGCTCGCTCCGGAACGCTTCGGGCATGAGCACGGCCAGGTCCGAGGCCAGGTTCTCGGCCCGCACGCTCTGGCGCCGCCGGCTGAACATGGCCAGAGCGGCCACCTCGAGGTGGCGCAGCTCCTGGGCCACTGCCTCCTCGAGGGCCTCGTCGTTGAGGGAGGCGTGGTGCTTCTCGACCTCACGCTCGGCGAACCGGGTCAGGAGCCGTTCGTAGAGCTGGCCGTGGGAGAGGCTCTCGGCGGCCTGGCGCAGGGCGTTGCCGTCCGAGTCGTAGATGAGCAGCATCATGAGCAGGAGCGGCTGCTCGGCGAGCTCCCGGTAGCGCAGCAGGAGGTCCGTGGTCAGCGGTTCCAGACCCCGGCGCGTGAGTTCTGCACCGTTGGTGGAGTTCCAGACCTGGAGCATGTGGGCGATCTGGTCCCCGGCGAAGGGGGCCAGGCGGACGGTGGTCGTCCCCTCGGGGAAGCGGGCCCGGTCGGCGACCACCGTGCGGCTGGTGACGATGACGGCGACCGGTTGGCCCATGGACCTCTGGCGCTCCTGGAACTCCTGTACGCGTTCCAGGTAGTCGGAACGGTCCACCCCTGTGGCTTGCAGGAGCTCGTCGAACCCGTCGAGGACGATGACCGGTAGCGCACCGTCGGCGGACTCGGCGAGCTCACGCCACGGGGTGTGCTCGTGCAGTGTGCTCCTGAGCCCGTCCTCGATCTGCACGTGGATCGGGGAGTTGGGCTGGACGTTGCGCAGTTCGACGCGGATCGCGAGGAAATCCGACTCCGGGAGCTGAGCGGCGAGCATCTCGGTGAACTTGGACTTGCCGGCACCGGGGTGGCCCAGGACGACGGTCGGAAACACGGTGGCGTATGGGTGGACCAGATGGGCGGCGAAGAAACCCTGCAGGTCCTGCGGCTCGTGCTGTTGCTTCCACCAGGCCTCGGAGGAGGGCTCCTGGTCCGCGCTGCTGACGGTCACGACTTGGCCCCGAGGGGGGATGTAGCTCTCTCTGAGGGACGGCAGCCGTATCCCTTCGGGCAGATCGTCGGCACGGATGACATCGCGGTCGAGCGTGGAACGGTAGAGGGCGGACAGCTCCCGTCGACGGCTGTCGACCGCCTGCCCCGAACTGATCTCCTCGAGCGCGCCGTTGAGGCCCTGGAGCCCCGTTTCGATCGTCCTGCGCGTACGTTCGTGCTCACCCGCGTGCACCCACATCGCGAACTCCGGCACCTCCGCGGCCAGCCGCAGGTGGTTCTCCTTGTAACGTTCCCGGACGCGGCTGAAGTACGGAGCAGGGAATCTGCCCGCGAACATCTCGAGTGAGGACTCCACCGGGAGGGCCTGTCCTGTTTCCGCCGGGTCGCGGGCGTCGAGCACGGAGGGGACCGAAAAGCCCCGGAGCACGGCGTCGAGCTCTTCCAGGAGAGCGGTCTGGGACTCGTCCTCGCTCAGGGGCGGACCGCCCGGGCGCTCGAGCGACACCAGCGGCCCCCCGTTCTCCGGGTACTCCTCCCAGGCCTGGAGGAAGGACGTGAACAAGACGATCCGGTAGGCGGCCTCGATCCGTTCGCTGCGGGTCATCCGGCTCTCGCCGCGCAGCTTGTCCCCGATGCCCTCCAGCGCCGAGCGGCCCTTCTCCACCAACAGCTCACGGAGCCCGAAGAGACTGGGGACCCCCAACGCCCCCAACCCTCCGTCGGCCAGCTTCTCGGCGAAGTTCAACAACTCCGAGTCGTTCTTGCCGAGAACCTTCAACGCGTCCGCATAGCTGAGCTTCTTGGCCACGGCGACGGGCCGCCTTCCACGGTCGGGGGGAGCTGGAAAGTGCGTGGGGGACGGGGATCGGGGACTGTGGGGACCTTCAGTGTCTCAGGGCAGCTGCCAGTTCACCGGCGCGGCCCCCATTTCCTCCAGCAGCTGGTTGGTGCGGCTGAAGGGCCGGGAACCGAAGAAGCCGTTGCGCGCCGACATCGGGCTCGGGTGCGTGGACTCCACGCACGGCACCCCGGGCATCAGCGGACGCATGTTGCGGGCGTCGCGGCCCCACAGGATGGCCACCAGCGGCTTGTCCCGCCCGGCCAGCGCACGGATCGCCTGATCGGTGACGGTCTCCCAGCCCTTGTTGCGGTGCGAGCCCGGCTTGCCCGGGGCCACCGACAGGACCCTGTTGAGCAGCAGCACCCCCTGCTCCGTCCACGGTGTGAGGTCGCCGTTGGAGGGCATCGGGACACCCAGGTCGTCCTGCATCTCCTTGTAGATG
Organism: Nocardiopsis kunsanensis DSM 44524; assembly: GCF_000340965.1. Classification (GTDB taxonomy): domain Bacteria; phylum Actinomycetota; class Actinomycetes; order Streptosporangiales; family Streptosporangiaceae; genus Nocardiopsis; species Nocardiopsis kunsanensis. The sequence continues at coordinate 955 of NZ_ANAY01000048.1, read as the reverse complement.
TTGCGCAGGCTCGCCGGCAGCTTCATGTCCGGGGCCACCGAGAAGCTCAGCCCCACCGCGTTGCCGGGGGTGGGGTAGGGGTCCTGGCCCACGATGAGCACCCGTACGTCTTCGAAGGGCTGCTGGAAGGCACGCAGCACGTTCTGGCCCGACGGCAGGTAGGTGCGTCCCTCGGAGACCTCGTGGCGAAGGAAGTCCCCCATGCGGGCGATCTCGGGTGCCACCGGCTCCAACGCCTCGGCCCACCCGTCGTCCATGATCTTGTTCAGGTCCCTTGTCGACATGGCCAGAACACTAGCGGCCGAACAGGGCCGTCACGGCCGTTTCGGGCGACCTGCCGCCCACACCACAGGGGCTCGCCGGGCCCGCTCCGGCCTTCTCACGGTTTCGATGCGCGGCGCAGGGCTTCGCGGTTGAGGCGCAGCTCGTCGAGATAGGTCTGCGCGGCCCGTTGCGGGATCCGGTAGACCGAGCCCACACGCAGAGCGGTCAGCGTTCCTCTGCGGATGAGCCGGTAGACCGTCATCGTGGAGACCCCGAGCAGCGCTGCGGTCTCGGCGGCGGTGAGCATGGGCACGGGCGGGTCCTCACCCCGGTGGTCCTGCCCGTGTGCCTGGCGCATGTGGTCGTTCCCTGTCCGGGCCGTTTCGTGGTCCCCCATGGCCATGAGGTTAGAGCGGTCGGTCCCTGCCGTGGGGCCGACCGCTGAAACCGACCGAGTAAGGGTCCTGGACACGGGTGAAACGGTTGAGCCGAAACCGGGGACCGTGGCTCCGCCCCGGGCTCAGAACCACAGCGCGAGCGGGGGAGGTTCCCGGGTCTGGTGGGGAACCCGTCGGAGCGCGCCTCTGTGCTCTAGTAGTACTTTGTTAACTCGTGTCGGGGGTGCTGCTGTACAAGCGGTTGGTGACAGGTGTGACACACGCCGGTCCAGCACAGCAGCACCCGCTGCAGC
>NZ_ANAY01000047.1 GCF_000340965.1 Nocardiopsis kunsanensis DSM 44524 | reverse complement strand
GTCACCAACCGCTTGCACAGCAGCACCCCCGACACGAGTTAACAAAGTACTACTAGATCTTGCGCAGGGTCTCCACGGAGATCCCCGCGCATCGGGCCACGTCCACCATGGTGCGGCCGGCACGGGCCTGCCGCAGCAGGGCGACGAGGGCGCAGCCGCGCTCGATCTGGTCTGCGCTCAGCGGTTCACGAACCATGTCGTGAGTCCAGGTGTGTTGATGGGGCGGAGCCCTCGAGGTGCCTTGGGGGTGGGGTGTGGGGTGGCGCCGACGAGGGTTGCGGGGAGCCCCGGCCGGGCTACGCTCGACGCTCCGACGAACACCACCCACCTGAACCGGTCCATGAACCGTCCCACACCAGGCCCCTCAAGGCCCCGCCCCAATCCCCGACCCCCATCAACGATCTCAGGCCCTGTTCGGCGGACACCCGCGCCACCCGTCACCCACCGCCCACCCAGACGGACGCCCGGCGGCACAGTCCTGTTCCGCGCGGCGGAAGGCGTCCACCGAACGGTGCCCGCGCCCCGTCCCGGCCCGCCGGGGTTTGCCCCGGTGCCTGCCGAGGCACTCACACCCATGAGACCCACCCGACCGGCGAAGGTGGTGGAATGGGGGAAAGAACGGGCACCGGCGGGCAGGCACGGGTCCTGGTCGTCGGCTGGTTCTCCTTCGTCGACGGGGAGGCGACCGCCGGCGACGTCGGCGCTGCCGAGGCCGTGTGTGCCGAGCTGGACACCGCCGGGATCACACACGAGACGGCCTGGAGCCCCCGTTTCCGCCCCGAGGGGATCGGCCTCGACCAGGCCCGGAAACGCGGACACACCGACCTGGTGTTCGTGAGCGGGCCCGTGAGCGGGCCCCAGGTCCGCAACCTGCACCGGAACTTCCCGCACTGCCGTCGGATCGCGGTCGGGGTCTCGGCGGTCGACCCCGATGACGCCGCGGCCCGGGGGTTCCACACGATCCTGCCGCGCGACGTGGAGGGGCAGGGCGGACAGCGTGACCTGGCGCCGGGGGCACCTACGGGACGGGACGTGCCCGTGGTGGGGGTCGTCCAGGCCCCCGGCCAGCCCGAGTACGGAACGCGTTCGGCCCACGCCGGGGTCCACCGGCGGCTCGGCCGGTGGTTGGCGGGCCGGGACTGCGCGCGGGTGCCCCTGGACACCCGACTCGACACCCGCGACGGACTGCACTGCGCCGACACGGCCCAGTTCGACGCCCTGGCCGCCCGCACGGACCTGGTCGTCACCACCCGGCTGCACGGGCTCGTGCTCGCGCTGCGCAACGGGGTCCCGGCCCTCGCCGTGGATCCCGTCGCAGGCGGAGCGAAGGTGGCCGCCCAGGGCCTGGCCTGGGACTGGCCGGTGCTCACGGTGGACGGCCCCGAGCACGGCCCCGACCCCGAGGACCTGGACCGGCTGTGGCACTGGTGCCGCAACGAGGGCCGCCGGGCCGCCCGTGCCCGGGCCGCCGAACCCGTCTCGCCCCTCACGGGGGAACTGATGGCAGCGTTGAACACACCGGCCCCGCAGGGCCGGTGAACGGCCCCTCCTCCATCCGCGGAAGGGAGAGCCGCACGGAACCGGGCAGGCGCGGCAGGACCGGAGGCGGCCGGGTCAGGACAGCGCGGGTTCGAGGAGGCGCAGGACCCCGCTCTCGGTGTCCAGCTGCGCGGGCACCCCGAGCGGAACGGTCAGCTGGGCCGCACAGTGCCCGAACTCCAGCCCCCACAGCACCGGTACGCCCAGCGGTTCCAGGCGGTCGCGCATCAGTTCCGCGATCGTGCCCGGGTCCGGCGGGCAGTCGGTCCACGTGCCTAGCACCACCCCGGCCACACCGTCCATCCACCCCGAACGGATCAGGTGGGTGAGCATCCGGTCCAGGCGTGCGACGTCCTCGTTGACGTCCTCCAGAACCAGGATCCCGCCGACGGCCGAAGGACGGCTGTGCGGGGTCGCCAGACCGTCGTTGAGCAGACTCAGGTTCCCGCCGAAGGTCACACCCTCCGCCCGTCCCGGCACGAGGGCGTGGGCCCCCGGTGAGGTCAGCACGGTGCGCTGTTCCGGACGGAACAGGGTGGTGTGCAGCTCGTGCTGGGCGACCGGGTCACCCACGAAGTACTTGGTGCCCACCACGGGACCGTGCACCGTGGCCACCCCCAGCTCCGTCGCGAACGCCTCATGCAGCGCCGTGATGTCGCTGAAGCCCACCAGGGCCTTGGGTCGGGCCGCCCGCATCGCCCCGAAGTCCAGCAGGTCCAGGGTCCTGTGGGCGCCGTCGCCCCCGCGCACGCACAGGACCGCATCGACCTCCGGGTCGCACCAGGCCTCCTGTAGGTCGGCGGCGCGGTCGCTGTCCCGGCCGGCCAGGTAGGGCAGGCGGGGATGCTGGTCGCGCACGTGCGGGCCGAGCCGGACCTCGAACCCCCACCCGGAGAGCACCGCACCCGCGGTTTCCAGCTGCCCCGGCGGCACCGGGCTGCACGGCGCCACCAGGCACACCCGGGAGCCCTGTGACAGCCTCGGCGGGCGTTCCAGTACGGGCACACCGGCCGGGGCCTGTCGCCCGCCCCGTTCGTGTGCCCGTCCCGCTCGCACCCCGGTTGTCGTCCCGCTCATCCCTCACCCTTCGTCCGGGCCCGCGGCCCCTGCGGGCCGCGGACCGACCTCCCGCTGCCGTTCCCGGTCAGGAACGCAGGAACGTGTCCAGGGCGCGCACCCCGAACCGCAGCCCCTCCAGCGGCACACGTTCGTCCACGCCGTGCAGCAGGCCCGTGTAGTCCATACCCTCGCTCTGCAGCAACGGAGAGAACCCGTAACAGTCGATGCCCAGGCGAGCGAAGACCTTCGCGTCGGTCCCCCCGGCCAGGCACACCGGAACCACGTACGCCTGCGGATCGTGCTCCACCAGTGCCTCGCGCATCGCCGAGAACGCGGGGGAGTCCACCGGGGCCGACACCGGCGGCGAGTGGTGGGAGAACTCCCAGGACACACGGTCCCCGGTGAGCTCGTCCATGGCACGGGCGAACTGCTCCTCCGCGCCCGGCAGGACCCGGCCGTCCACACCGCCGACCGCCTCACCCGGGACCACGTTGACCTTGTAACCGGCCGAGAGCATGGTCGGGGCAGCGCTGTTGCGCACCGTCGGGCCGATGAGCGGGGCCGCCCGGCCGAAACGCTCCACCAGTTCGGCGACGGCAGTGTAGGTGTCGGTGTCGCCCGGGGCGCGCTCCACCTCCAAGGCGCGTGCCAACGCGTCGATGGCCGAGCGTGTGACCGGGGTCAGGTGCAGCGGCCATTCGTGCCGGTCGATACGGCAGATCGCCTCAGCCAGCGACGTCACCGCGTTCTCGCGCGGGGGACGGGACCCGTGCCCGGCGGTGCCCTCGGCGCGCAGGTCCAACCAGGCGCTGCCGCGCTCGGCCGCCCCCACCGGATACAGGCGCACCGGGCGCCCCGAGACCGTGGTGGCGTGGACGGTCTCCCCGCCGCCCTCACCGATACCGACCGTGCACCCCTCGAACAGTTCCGGGTGTTCACGTACCAGGAAGTCGGCGCCGTAGCGGGCGCTGTCCTCCTCGTCCGCCACCAGCGCGATCACGACGTCGCGGCGCGGACTCAGGCCGTACCGGGCCCAGTAGCGTACGACCGCGATGATCTGCGCGAGGGTGTTCTTCATGTCCACGGCCCCGCGCCCCCACAGGGCGGGTTCACCGGTGACGGGGCAGTCGTCGATCTCCCCGGAGAAGGGAGGGACCGTCCAGTCCTCGGCGGCAGCCGGAACCACGTCCAGGTGCCCGTGCACCAGGAGCGCCGGCGCGGTCGGATCGGTGCCGGGGATCCGCAGCACCGTGCTGGCACGCCGGGGAGCCGACTCCAGGACCTGCGGGAGGTGCCCGCCGATGCTCAGGGTCTCGGCGGCGAACTCGGCGACCCCGCGTTCGTCGCCGTTCCCGCCCCCGTGGTTGGTCGAGTCGCGGCGGATCAGGTCCCGGGCCAGGTCGACGGCCTCGGCGCCGGCCTCGCACAGTCCGGTGTCCGTTTCGGGAATGGTCGCAGACGGGTGGCCCACGGCTCGGCCTCACTCTCACACGGCTTCACCCCCGGGCACGGAAGTTCCGTCGTGGGTACCGGGGGTCTTGTGCTCTCCTGGGACTCGTCCCGGGAGCGATCGGTTCGCCGCTCCGGGACGCGGGCCGCCGTCCCGGAACGGTCGGGACCCGGACCTCAGTTCTACCTCTCCTTCAGGGGAGCACGAGTCCCTCGACACCGCCGACAGGAGCATCGGGTCGGCAGGCCGGGGAGGCCGACGGCCGGACAAGGTACTGCGTGTGCGCGCCGGGACCCGCACCACCCGCGGGTGTGCCACAGGACGTCGGGCACCGGCGGCGGGGACGTTTCCACCGGGTGGGTCCTCCCGCACCCCGGTCAGGAGGAGGCGTCAACCGTACTGGGACTCCATCGCCTGCGAAACGAGGGTGGAGATCGCCTTGAAACAGCGGATCATCTCGTAGGCGTCGGGCGCGGTGTAGCGCACGCGGCACACCCCGGTGCGTTCCACCCCCGGGACGATCGCTGCGGCCTGCGCCAGGTGCGCGGAGTCGACCTCCACCTCCAGCACCATGGACCGCTGCGGGGCCGGATCCACCGACCCGGCGAGCTCCATGGAGCTCTTGGCGGCCGCGCCGATCGCGGCGGCGGTGCGCGCGGGCGGGCGGCACCGGGCCGCGTACCGGCTCACGTGGTCCTTGACCGCGACCTTGCGCGCCGAGGGGGCGTAGGACTCGGCGTCCTCGCAGGCACGGTCGTCGCCGGTGACCAGCACGACGGGGGTGCCGAACTCCGCGACCACGGCCGCGTTCAGGTATCCCTCGCTCGCGGGGACACCGTCCAGCCACACCCCGGTGAAGGCGTTGGGCAGGTAGGTGTGGGCGAGAACGCCCTCCTCCCCGGCACCGCAGTGGTATCCGAGGAACACGATGCCGTCGACGTCGCCGGACTGGACCCCCTCGACCATGGAGAGTTCCTTGTGGCGCCCGGTGATCATCGTGGCGCGCTCGTCCAGGCGCTCCAGGAGCAGGTTGCGCATGGTCGCGTGGGCCTCGTTGACGAACACCTCGTTCGCCCCGCCGTCGAAGAGCCCCTCGACGGCGGCGTTGACGTCGCTGGTGAACATGGACCGGCAGCGTTGCCACTGTTCCGTGCCGGGTTCGCAGTCGGCGGGCCAGGTGACGCCGGTGGCGCCCTCCATGTCGGCGGAGATGAGGATCTTCACGGGGCCGACCCTACGCGGGTGCTGACCCGAGCGCCATGGCTCGTCCGGGGGAATCGCCGGCCGCTGCTGCTCGTCCTGCGGGTAGCGATCGGGTCTGTGGACGACCCCCACGAGAGCTCCGCGCCCCGTACTCAGGAGGCCTGACCGAGGAGGACGCACATGTCAGCAGGTTCCCGCTCCGGACAGCATCACGCCCCCTCGCGCGGGGCACAGCCCCAAGGAAATCCGCGACGCCCTGCTCCCCGAGGGCGTCGGGGACTTCGACAGTGAGTTCCGCCGGGTCATGGACGATGCGAAGGAACGTCTCGACCTCACAGCGCTGCACGAATTCCTCGAGCACTGGCGCTGGATCGCGATCTCTTCTCAGGATCCAGAAGCTCACCGACACATGATCGATGTCGCGGACAGACTGGAGAGGGGAGAGAACGTCCCCGCGACACCGTGGAGCGAGGCCAAGAAACAGATGGGTTTGTAGGTGTACCGCATCGATCTGGAAGACATCGCGAAGGAGGCAGGTCCGGGAACTTCCCGAACATCTGCTCTCAGATTTGGCCTCACTCTTCACAGTGCTCGAGCTGCAACCTTGGAACGGCCCTGCCTTCGACAAGCGCCATCCCGGGGGCAATATACGCAGGCACCTCCTCGGGACGGACGGTGAGTGCGCTGTGGTCTACCTGATTCTCGAGGACCAGCAACTGGTGCACATTCTCCGTCTCCTCTGGACCTGAACCGACCGTGTGCATGCGCACACACGAGCCCCGGAGTGAACCGGGGCCCGGGACCGTGAGGCGGGTTCAGGGCAGCGTGAGGATCTCCACGCCGGTGTCGGTGATGACGAGTGTGTGCTCGAACTGCGCCGTCCACTTGCGGTCGGCGGTCACGGCGGTCCAGCCGTCGTCCCACAGGTCGTAGTCCACCCCGCCCAGGGTGATCATGGGCTCGATCGTGAACGTCATGCCCGGCTCCATGACCGTGTTCGCGCGCGGGTCGTCGTAGTGCGGCACCACCAGGCCGGAGTGGAACTCCGGACCCACGCCGTGGCCGGTGAAGTCGCGCACCACGCCGTAACCGAACCGCTTGGCGTAGGACTCGATGACGCGGCCGATGATGTTGAGCTGCCGTCCCGGGCGGCACGCCTTGATGGCCCGCATGGTGGCCTCCTCGGTGCGTTCCACCAGCAGGCGGTGCTCCTCGGAGACGTCGCCGCACAGGAACGTGGCGTTGGTGTCGCCGTGCACGCCGTCCTTGTAGGCGGTGATGTCGATGTTGACGATGTCGCCGTCCGAGAGCACGGTGTCGTCGGGGATGCCGTGGCAGATCACCTCGTTGAGGGAGGAGCACAGCGACTTCGGATAGCCCTTGTAACCCAAGGTGCTCGGGTAAGCACCGTGGTCCAGCAGGAAATCGTGACCGATGCGGTCGAGCTCGTCGGTGGTCACGCCCGGACGGACGTTCTTGCCGATCTCCTGCAGGGCCTGCGCGGCGATCCGGCCGGCCTCGCGGATCCGCTCGATGGTCTCCGGGGTCTGGACGTCGCCCAAGAGCCCTTCGGCAGGCTGTTTACGGCCGACGTACTCCGGCCGGACGATGTACGAGGGGACCGAACGTTGTGGCGAGATTCGCCCAGGAACCAGCGGAGAAGTCATGGGTACGAATTGTAGTTCGTGTGCGGCGGCCGCGGGGCTGAGCCGAGTGTGGCGTGAGAGGCTTCGGGCCGAGCCAGGCGGGCATGCTCGGCCCCGGGGACCCCGACAGACTGCGACAGGAGGCCGACATGAGTGACGTACAGGGCGACAACTGGTGGTACTGCCTCAAGCACAACCGGGTCGAGCACGGGGCGGGCTGCCCGAACAAGCAGCGCATGGGTCCCTACCCGGACGAGGCCACGGCCGCGAACGCGCTGGACATCGCAGCCCGCCGCAACGAGGAATGGGACGAGGACGAGGACGAGGAACGCAACACCTGAGACTGCGGGCCGCGCGGCCCCGGCCGGGGCCGCGCATGGCAGGATCGCCTCATGACTACGACCGAAGACAGCACCCCCGAGGTCGACGTCGCCACGGCGACCGTCGCGGTCCTGGGCGGTACCGGTGACCAGGGCCGGGGCCTGGCCAGGCGCCTGGCCCTGGCCGGCAACACCGTCGTCCTGGGTTCCCGTAGCGCCGAGCGCGCCCAGAAGGCCGCCGCCGAGCTCGTGGAGGCGGAGTCCATCAGGGTCGACGTGCGCGGCCTCGACAACACGGCCGCCGCGGCCGAGGGCGACATCGTCGTCGTCGCCGTGCCCTGGGACGGCCACCGCGAACTGCTGGAGGGGCTGGTCGAACCCCTGGCCGGGAAGATCGTCGTGGACTGCGTCAACCCGCTCGGGTTCGACAAGCGCGGTCCGTTCCCGCTGGAGGTACCCGAGGGCAGCGCCGCACAGCAGGCCGAGCAGGTCCTCACCGACAGTCGGGTCACCGCCGCCTTCCACCACGTCTCGGCCCGTCTCCTGCTCGACCCGGAGGTGGCCGAGGTCGACCTGGACGTACTGGTCATGGGGGAGGACCGCGCCGCCACCGACGTGGTGCGTGCCCTGGCCGACCGCATCCCCGGTGTACGGGGGGTCTTCGGCGGTCGGCTGCGCAACGCCCACCAGGTCGAGGCGCTCACCGCCAACCTCATCGCGGTGAACCGCCGCTACAAGACCCACGCCGGGATCCGTATCACCGGTCTGTGAGGCGCGGGTATCCCCTGCTGTCGGTACCGGAACCGGCTGCGGCGCCGGCAGCAGGGCCACGGCGTGCGGTGGTCAGCTCACCCAGTTCTTGACCTTCTCCACCAGGGCCGCCGGGTTCTCACCGACGGGGGTCACGTTCAGCTGGGTGACCCCGGCGGCGCGGAAGGCCTCCACCCGCTCGCGCACGTAGGACTCGGGGCCGACCATGTTGGTCAGCTCCACGAACTCCTCCGGCACGGCCGCGGCCGCCTCGTCCTTCTTGCCGTCCAGGTACAGGTCCTGGATCTTGGCGGCCGCCTCCTCGAAGCCGTACCGCTGGGCGACCGTGTTGTAGAAGTTCTTGCCCTTGGCGCCCATGCCGCCGACGTAGAGCGCGATCATCGGACGCATGAAGTCCAGGAGTTTCTTGGTCTCCTCGCCCTCACCGATGGCGAGCATGCCCCCGGCGCTGATCTCCAACTCGCCCAGGGACGGGTCGCGCTTGGCCTTGCCCTCGGCCAGCGACTCGCCCCAGACCCGGTCGGCCTTCTCCGGGATGAACAGGTGCGGCAGCCAGCCGTCGGCGATCTCGGCGGTCATCGCCACGTTCTTCACGCCCAGGGCCGCCACGTGGATGGGGATGTCCTTGCGCACGGGGTGGTTGATGATCTTGAGGGGTTTGCCCAGCCCGGTGCCCTGTTCGGGGGGAAGCGGGAGCTGGTAGGCCTTCCCGTCGTGGGTCAGGCGCTCCTCCCGGGCCCAGATCCTGCGGCAGATCTCGATGGTCTCGCGTGTGCGGGTCAGCGGTTTGGTGTAGGGCACCCCGTGGAAACCCTCGATGACCTGAGGCCCGCTCGCGCCCAGGCCCAGGACCGCTCGGCCGTCGGAGACGTTGTCCAGTCCGGCGGCGGTCATCGCGATGAGGGAGGGGGTGCGGCTGTACAGGGGCAGGATGCCGGACGCGATCTTCACCCGCTCGGTGCGTGCGGCGAGATAGCCCATGAGGGTGGGGCCGTCGAACCCGTAGACCTCGGCGACCCAGACGGTGTCGAGCCCGGCCTTCTCGAGTGCGACCACCGAGTCGGCGGCCGCCTTCGGGTCGCCGTCGTACTGGAGCTGCGTGGAGATGCGCATGTGTCCTCGTCCCTTCCGGAGGGCGTTCCCGCGGCGCCCGGGGCCCGTGCACCGGCCGCTGCTCGGTCCCGCCTCACTGTACTACCGAGTAGTGTTCCGGTTGTTGCCTGAGTCACAGGTGCGGGTCGGCCCCGTAACCCCGGGCGGCCCACGCGAAGAACCGCCGACCGGCGCACGGTCGGCGGCCCTGTGTTCGACGTGCCCTCACGGCACCGGGTCAGTCTCCGTAGGAGTGCTGCTCCTCCGGGAAGGTTCCGTCCCGGACCTCCTCGGCGTAGGTCTCGGCCGCCTCACGCAGGGACGAACGCAGGTCGGTGAAGGTCTTGACGAACTTCGGGGTCCAGTCGCTCAGGCCGGCCATGTCCTGCCACACCAGCACCTGCGCGTCGGTCGAGTCCCCCGCCCCGATCCCGATCGTGGGGATGGCCAACTGCTCGGTCACACGCGAGCCCAGGTCCGCCGGCACAGCTTCGAGGACGACCGCGAAGGCGCCCGCGCGCTCCATCTCCTCGGCGTCCTTCAGCAACTGCTCGGCGGCCTCCCCGCGCCCCTGGACACGGAACCCGCCCAGGGTGTTGACCGACTGCGGGGTCAGGCCCACGTGCGCCATGACCGGGACCCCGGCCCGGACCAGCAGCTCCACGTGCGGGGCGATCTCCTGACCGCCCTCCAGCTTGATCGCCTGGGCGCGCCCCTCCTTCATGAAGCGGGTGGCGCTCTCCAGGGCCTGCTGGGGCGAACCCTCGTAGGAGCCGAACGGCAGGTCGGCCACCACCAGGGCCCGGCTGGTGGAACGGGCCACCCCCGCCACCAGGGGAAGCAGCTCGTCGACCGAGACGGGCACGGTCGTGTCGTAGCCGTAGACGACGTTGGCGGCAGAGTCGCCCACGAGCAGGACCGGGATGCCCGCCTCGTCGAAGATCCGTGCGCTCATGGCGTCGTAGCTGGTCAGCATCGGCCAGCGTTCGCCGCGCCCCTTGGCCAGGGCCAGGTCGCGCACGGTGACGCGTCGGTTGCTGATCCCGCCGTAGAGGGCGCCGCCGTTCGACGGTGTTGTGGTCGTGGTGTTCATGATCGTTCCTCCGTGGCCTCGAGGCACCTCGCGGGTGTCCCCGGGCGTTGTGGACGATTGTCGCTGTCCGCGCAGCACGCGGTGTCCGCATCATCGCACGGGTACGTTCGTGCGCCTTTCGTCGGGTGGAACCCGAATACGGCCCCGGTTCATCCCCGCAGCGTGTGTGTCCTGCCGGTCCGGCACAGGCGATGTGGGCGGAGCCGGGGTGATGGGTTCCGGAACCGGGAAGGGACATCCGACGTGGACAGGGTCACAGGGCAGACTGGAGCGCAAGGACGGTGACGTGGACAGACAGACAGCACATCGCCGCAGGTGGGGCGCGCTCGTCGTCCTGATCATCTGCCTGCTGGTGCTCGTGGCCGACAACACGATCCTCAACGTGGCACTGCGTGTGCTCTCCGACCCCGAGATGGGTGTGGGTGCGAGCCAGGCTCAACTGGCGTGGGCGATCAACTCCTACACGCTGGTCTTCGCCGGCCTGCTGTTCACCTTCGGTGTGCTCGGTGACCGGTGGGGCCGCCGGCGTCTGCTCACGACAGGTCTGCTCGTCTTCGGTACGGCCTCGGCGCTGTCGGCCTACGCCCAGAGCCCCGAACAGCTCATCGTCGCCCGCGCCTTCATGGGGCTGGGTGCGGCGATGGTCATGCCGCAGACCCTGTCGATCATCACGGACGTCTTTCCTCCCGACGAGCGCCCGCGCGCCATCGGGGTCTGGGCCGGCGCGGTCGGGCTCGCGCTGGCGATCGGGCCCACCGCGGGCGGCCTGCTCCTGGAGCACTTCTGGTGGGGATCGATCTTCCTCATCAACGTGCCCTTCGTCCTGGTGGGCCTGTCGCTGATCTTCGTGTTCATCCCGGAGTCGCGTGAGGAGAACCCCGGGCGCCTGGATCTGGTGGGGGTATTGTTGTCGGTCCCCGGCCTGGTGTCGCTGATCTACGGGGTCATCACCGCGGGGGAGAGGAGCTCGCTGACCGATCCCGACGTGGTCGTGGCCCTACTGGTCGGGCTCGGGGTGCTGACCCTGTTCGTGGTGCACGAGTCGCGTGTGGAGAACCCCTCGCTGGACGTACGCTTCTTCCGCAACCCGCGCTTCAGTGTCTCCATCGCCGTGATCCTGCTGCTGTTCTTCAGCATGGCCGGAATCATTTTCTTCATGAGCTTCTATTGGCAGAGCGTGCGAGAGTTCAGCCCGCTCGTGGCCGGTCTGCTCGTGTTGCCTTCGGCGGTGGCACAGATGATCTTCGCGCCGCTGAGCCCCACCCTCGTGCGCCGGGTGGGGCCGCGTGCGGTGGCCGCGGGCGGCATCGTCGCGGTGTGCTGCTCGTTCGCGTTCTTCGCCGTGATCCAGCAGGAGACCCCCGTCCCGCTCGTCCTGGTCTTCTTCTTCGTGCAGGCGGGGGCGATGGCGAGCGTACTCACGCCCGCCACCGACGCGATCGTCTCCTCGGTTCCGCCGGGCAAGGCCGGTGCGGCCTCGGCCGTGCAGAACACCGCCCGCCAGATCGCCACCGCCATGGGTGTGGCGGTACTGGGCGCGGTCATCTCCTTCCACTACCGCTCGGCGATCTCCCCGGTACTGACACGGGTGGCCGAGGAGGAGGATGTTCCCGTGGAGCGCTCCCGCCCCGCGGGTGAGTCGATCGAGGCGACCATGGCCCTGGCCCGTGAGCTCGGCGGTTCCGGACAGGCGCTGATCGCCCCGGCCAAGGAGGCGTTCGTCTCGGGCATGCACCTGGCGGCGCTGATTTCGCTCGCCTTCGGTCTCCTCGGCCTCGTCGTGGTGCTCGTCTGGATGCCGCGCACCTCCGATCGGCACGGCAGCGCCGGGGGTCGCGGCTCCGGTACTCATGCGCAGTGAAGCGGCCCGCATACCTTGGGGACATGCGCCTGACCGCTTTCACCGACGTTTCCCTCCGCCTGGTCATGCGGCTGGCCGTGGCCGACGACGGCGAACGCCTGACCACACGGGCCGCGGCCGGCATGCTCGCCGTGCCCTACACACACATGGCCAAGGCCGTGGCCCGCCTGTCCGAGATGGGGCTGGTGGAGGCCCGGCGCGGCCGTGGGGGAGGGCTGTTGCTGACCGAGGCCGGCCGTGCTTCCTCCGTCGGCGCGATCGTGCGTGAACTCGAAGGTGACGGAGATCTCGCAGGTTGTGAGGACGACCCGCCCTGCCCGTTGCGTGAGGCCTGTCGCCTCCGGAGCGCTCTGGTCCAGGCGCGGGAGGCCTTCTACGCCTCGTTGGACCAGGTCAGCGTCGAATCATTGGTGGCTTCTCCCGCGCACCGGACTCTGACCCTGCTGCGCGAACCTCCGGTCGGGGGCTGAGGGGCTGGGGCGGACGTCCCTGTACACAGCCGACGAAAGACCTTTCGTCGGGCAGGCCCCATGCCTCTGTCGCACGGGCCCTGTGCCCCTGCCCGGTCGGGAAACCTGCGCAGGACACTGAGGGTGTGGGGGCTCCTGGGGGCACCCCGGAGGGCGCCTCCCAGGTCCCGGGATTAATATGCATCTCAGATGCCAATTAACCGGTTCGGGGCACCCCGAAGAAGGAGGAGCATGCTCTCCGAAGAGTCCGCAGCCACCGTCCGCGCCACCCTCCCGGTCGTGTCCGAGCACCTCGACACCATCACCGCCCGGTTCTACGACGGGATGCTGGGTGAACACCCCGAGCTGCTCGACGGCCTGTTCAACCGGGCCAACCAGGCCAGCGGGGACCAGCGCAGGGCCCTCGCCGCCTCCATCGCCGGCTTCGCCACCACCCTGCTGGACAACCCCGACGAGCGCCCCGACACACTGCTCTCGCGTATCGCGCACAAACACGTCTCCCTCGGAGTGACCGAGGACCAGTACGTGATCGTGCACAAGTACCTCTTCCAGGGCATCGCCGAGACCCTCGGGGAAGCCGCAACCCCCGAGGTCGTCGCCGCCTGGGACGAGGTCTACTGGCTCATGGCCGGAGCACTCATCGCCATCGAGGCCCGCCTCTACCACGAGAACGGCTCCACCGGACACGACGTCTGGAGACCCTGGCGCGTGACCGGCCGTGCCCAGCAGACCCCCGACACCGTCTCCCTCGACCTCGAACCGCAGGACGGGGACGCCGCGCCCGTCTTCCGCGCCGGCCAGTACGTCAGCGTGCAGGTACGCCTGTCCGACGGGGTACGCCAGGCACGCCAGTACTCCCTCACCGGCTGGGACGGCCGCCGGCGACGCATCACCGTCAAACGCCTGCGTGCGGGCGAGACCCCGGCCGGCGAGGTCTCCACCCTGCTGCACGACTCCGCCTCCCCGGGGGACACCTACATGGTCTCCACCCCGGCCGGTGACGTCACCGTGCCCGACGGCGACCACCCGATCGTGCTCGTCTCGGCAGGGATCGGCTGCACACCCATGGTCGCGATGCTGCACCACCTGGCCGAGACCGGCAGCACCCGCCCGGTCCTCGTCCTGCACGCCGACCACGGACCCGAGGAACACCCCCACCGCGACGAGACGGCGGTGCTCGTCGGGAACCTGCCCGGAGCCACCTCCCACACCTGGTACGAGAACAGCGACGACGGTGACCACCGCGGCTTCATGGACCTGTCGGAGGTGGACGTGCCCGAGGGGGCCGAAGTCTTCCTCTGCGGCCCCCTGCCGTTCATGAGCGGCGTGCGCTCCCAGTTCCTCGACGCCGGTGTACCACCGCGCCACATCCACTACGAGGTCTTCGGCCCCGACATGTGGCTCGGCGCCGCTTGAGACCGCCCCTGAGACATGATCCGGTCGACAGGTTCGCGCAGGACCCGGGGCCGGCGGCCGGGACCACCGGTCCCGGCCGCCGGGCCCTCGCGCAACATCCGGGGTTCACCGGCCCGAGGGGCCCTCGGCTGCACCGGTCAGATGGGCCATCGAGGCCTCCATGTCCACGGCGTTGTGCGGCTGGTTGTAGGGCAGCTTGGACAGCGCCATCGCCATACCGCAGGTATTGGTCACCGCTGCGAAGGTCAGGCCCGCACCGATGAAGGCGGCCACCCACACCGCCGGCTGCCAGGCCAGGCTGGTAAGAGCCGAGACCAGGACGATGCTCCCGGCCACCAAACGCACCTGGCGTTCCAGGGCCCAGCGCTCCCTGCCGCGCACTACCGGAGCGCCGACCGCCTCCCAGGTGTTCATACCTCCGGTCATCACGGTGGCGTCGGCAGCCCCGGCCTCGGCGAGCCGGTCGTGGAACTGCTCGGCGCGCGGTCCGGCCTGGCAGACCAGGATCAGGGGTCCGCGTGCGTCGGCGGCGAGGCGCTCCAGGTACGGCTCGGACCGGCCCAGGGGCAGGTTCACCGACCCGTCGATGTGGGAGCTCTCGTACTCGGCGGGTGTGCGTACGTCGACCACGAGAGTGTCGGGGGCGCGCTCGAGGAGGGCGCGCACGGAAGGGACGTCGATACTGCTTCGGGACATGAGGAACTCCGGTTTCCAGAGCGGTTCAGGAGGACAGCAGGTGGTAGGCCCGGTAGCCGCCAATGAGGTCGGCGACCTGCGTGTGGCCCTGCGCGCGCAGGCGGCTGGCGGCAACGCTGGAGCGGTAACCGCCCGCGCAGTGCACCACCACCGGGCGGTCGGTGGGCAGTTCCCCGCCGCGTTCGGGCACATGTGCCAGGGGGATGTGCACCGAGCCCTCGATCACACCGCTCTCACGCTCGGCCGAGCCGCGCACGTCCACGACCACGGGAGGGGCCTCGCTCGCGAGGAGGCGGGCGAGCTCGGTGGCCTCCACCCGCGGTGCCCGGGTGACCTCGTCGGGGACAGCGGTCATGGCGGCCTCCGGGTGTTCGAGGTGCCCGGCGACCCGGTCCAGGCCCACCCGTGCCAGTCGCATCACGACCTCCTGTTCCCGTCCCGGTGCGGCCACGACCAGGATCCTGCTCTCAGGATCGACCATCATCCCGGAGGTCTCGGCGAACCGGCCGTCGATTCCCACGTTCAGGGCCCCGCGCAGGTGCCCGGCGGAGAAGGACTGGTGGTCACGGGCGTCCACGACCACCGCGCCCCCGGCACGCAGACGCAGGAACTCCTCCAGCCCCAGCGGCTTCGTGAGTGCCCCGAGGTCGACCGGGTCGCGCTGCTGCCGGTTGCGTGCAGCGTCGTAGGGGAAGTAGGCCGGGATCGCCTCCTGGCCCTCCCGGACCAGTTCCACGAACTCCGCCTGGCTCATCGGCTGAACCGCGTAGTTGGTGCGTCGCTGATCGCCGATCGTGGACTGCCGCTCAGTGGAGATGTTCTTGCCGCACGCCGAGCCGGCGCCGTGGCCGGGGAACAGACGCGTGGTGTCGGGCAGGGCCATGAGTTTGTTGTGCACCGAGTCGTAGAGTTTCGGCGCCAGCTCGTCCGGGGTGTGCCCGAAGGACGCGGCCAGGTCGGGGCGGCCCACGTCGCCGATGAAGAGGGCGTCCCCGGTCAGGACCCCGTAGGGGGCCGCGTCGCCCGCGCGTTCGTACACCACGAGGCTGATGGACTCGGGTGTGTGTCCGGGCGTGTGCAGGACTTCCAGCTCGACCTCGCCCAGCCCGATGCGCTCGCCTTCGACCAGTGCCCGGAAGTCGAACTCCGCCTCGGCCGTCTTGCCGTACCCGATCCAGGCCCCGGTGCGCTCGGCGATCTCGAAGTGTCCGGAGATGAAGTCCGCGTGCAGGTGGGTGTTGATCACCCCGACGATGTCGAGTCCCTGCGAGCGGGCGTCGGAGAGGTACTCGTCCACGTCGATGCGGGGATCGACGACGACGGCCTTCCCGGTCGTCTCGTCACCGATCAGGTACGAGGCCTGGGAGAGGCAGTCGAGGTAATACTGGGTCAGGATCATATTTGTGCTCCTTCGTGGTCGTTGTGTACTCCGGGGGGTATGCAGGAAGTGTGGATCCCCCCGGGGTATCCACATGGTGCGGGCACCCCCGCGGGCGTACGGGCGGCGCAGGGCCCCGGGGAGGGTGTGTCGAAGGCGGGGTGGCCCAGGGCTGTCCCGAAGTGGGTCAGGCCAGGGCGAGGAAGAGTTTCTCCAGCTCCTGTTCGGTCATTTCGGGCTCTTCGCCGCGATCACGGACGGCGTTGCAATGGCGCAGCCCACTGGAGACGATCCTGAACCCGGCCCGGTCCAGGGCGCGCGAGACCGCGGCGAGCTGCTGCAGCACTTCGGTGCAGTCCTCGCCCTGCTCCATCATGTCGATCACCCCGGTCAACTGCCCCTGTGCGCGGCGCAGACGGGTGAGTGCGTCGCCAACCATTTCCGGCTTCAAATCCATCAGTCATCACCTCACCCTCGTCAACATACCCCCGGGCGTACCCATTCCCTTTTCCTTGTGAGGTGGGGCACAAGGCCCCGAGAGGTGCGGTCCCCGTCTGCCGGACGGGGACCGAGGGCACAGGGCACTCAGAGAGTCGGCAGGTACCGCTGCAGTTCGTAGGGGGTCACCTGGCGACGGTAGGAGGTCCACTCCGCCTTCTTGTTGCGCAGGAAGAAGTCGAAGACGTGCTCCCCCAGGGCCTCGGCGAGCAGTTCGCTGTTCTCCATGATGCGCAGAGCCTCGTCCAGACTCTGCGGAAGGGGGCGGATCCCGAGCGCGCGACGTTCGGCATCGGTCAGGGCCCACACGTCGTCCTCGGCGCCCGGGGGCAGCTCGTAGCCCTCCTCGATGCCCTTGAGACCGGCGGCCAGGATCACCGCGTAGGCGAGGTAGGGGTTGCAGGAGGAATCCAGGGAGCGGATCTCGATCCTGCTCGAGTTGGACTTGCCCGGCTTGTACATGGGAACCCGCACCAGCGCGGAGCGGTTGTTGTGTCCCCAGCAGATGTAGGCGGGTGCCTCCCCGCCGGCACCGGCCGATGCGGCCGGGTCGTCCCACAGGCGCTTGTAGGAGTTGACCCACTGGTTGGTCACGGCCGTGATCTCGTCGGCGTGCCGCAACAGGCCCGCGATGAAGCCCCGGCCGACCTTGGACAGCTGGTACTCCGCGCCGGGCTCGTAGAAGGCGTTGCGGTCGCCCTCGAACAGCGACAGGTGGGTGTGCATACCCGAGCCCGGGTACTCGGTGAAGGGCTTGGGCATGAAGGTGGCGTAGACACCCTGCTCCATCGCCACTTCCTTCATGACGAGCCGGAAGGTCATGATGTTGTCGGCGGTGGTGAGCGCATCGGCGTAACGCAGGTCGATCTCCTGCTGGCCCGGGCCGGCCTCGTGGTGGCTGAACTCCACCGATATGCCCATCGCCTCGAGCATGTTGATGGCGTTGCGCCGGAAGTCGTGCGCGCTGTTGTGCGGCGTGTGGTCGAAGTACCCGCCCAGGTCGTTGGGTTCGGGGTGCTCCCCGTGCTCGGGCATCTTCTTGAGCAGGTAGAACTCGATCTCGGGGTGGGTGTAGAACGTGAACCCGAGGTCGGAGGCCTTGCCGAGCTGGCGCTTGAGCACGTGGCGCGGGTCGGCGGGCGAGGGGGAGCCGTCGGGCATCAGGATGTCGCAGTACATGCGCGCGGTACCGTGCGGTTCGTCGCGCCAGGGCAGGGGCTGGAAGGTCGAGGGGTCGGGCTGGGCGAGCATGTCGGCCTCGTAGACCCGCGCGAAACCCTCGATGGCCGAACCGTCGAAACCGATGCCCTCGGAGAAGGCGGCCTCCAGTTCGGCGGGGGCGATCGCCACGGACTTGAGGTACCCGAGCACGTCGGTGAACCACAGCCGCACGAACCGGATGTCGCGCTCCTCCAGTGTGCGGAGCACGAATTCCTGCTGTCGATTCACGTTCAACCTTCCTCGATGCCGGTCGTCCGGGTGGCTGGCGCACGGGGGTGCGGGCAGCCGGCCCCCGTGTCCCATCGCCAGTCTGCCGTGTGGATATTTCCGCCGGGTTTCCGGACCGCAGGTGACCCTGCCGGTTCCGTGCCCCCTCCGCACACGGGGTGGCCTGCGGTAAGGGTGCCTCACCTCCACCGTGCGGGGCGAATCGCCACGGCCCGTACCGGGACGACCGGGACCCCGGCGTCCTACCCGGCTCTGCGGAAGAGGGTGTAGTCACTGCCGTCGGCGAACACGGTGCTCTCCACCCGCCGGAACGCCTGCGGTTCGAAGCCGTGCTCGAAGAGCGGCCGTCCCGAGCCGGCCACCACGGGGTAGCGCTTGAGCAGGAGCTCGTCGATCTCGGGAAGCAGCACGCCGGCGACGGTGGGGCCGCCCACCAGGCAGATGCCGAGCCCTTCCTCCTGTTTGAGTTCGCGCACCGTGGTGAGTGGGTCGGAGGCCACCACGGTCACGTTCGGGTCGACGTCGTAGCGCAGGGAGCGGGAGAAGACGTACTCGCGCATGTGCCCGTAGGGGCTGCTCACGCCCGCGTCGAGGCCGACCTGGTAGGAGCCCCGGCCCTGGAGCATCGTGTCGAAGCTGCGGTTGGGCGCGTCGATGCCGAAGCGGGCCCGGAGGTGGGAGGGCACCAGCTCGGGCCAGCAGCGGGTCAGGTGTTCGCCGATCTCCGGGCTCTCCGGGAAGAAGTCGAACGTGCCGTCGGGTGCGCAGACGAATCCGTCCAGGGTGAGGGCCACGAAGTAGGTCAGGGTGCGCACTGTGCCTCCAGGGGGTCGGTGGTCGACCGTGGAAGCATGCCACGCCCGGAGCGCACACGGAGCGGCTGGGGCCGCTCGAAAGTGTCCGAATGCGGACACAGGTGCTCAAGGTGGTGGGGCAAGAGCAAGACTTCTGGCGGCGGCGCGTGTCACCGGAGGTGCGGATCGGTGCACCCATAGTTGTCTGGTCCTGTTCGCAGTGCTGAGGACAGGAGGCGCAGGATGGCTCGGATCGCGCAGAAGAACTGGAACCCGGTGGCCGGCTGGGTCGGAGTGGGCGCGACGGGGCTCCTGATCTCGGCCTCTGGCCCGGTGGCGGCGGCCCCCGACGGGCACGAGGGCCCGGACGGGGGCGGGTCGCCGCCGGTGGGGGTCTCGATCGACGGGGTCGATGGGCCGGTCGGCCCGGGGGAGGAGGTCACGTTCGACCTCACCGTGGACAACAGCGGCGACCGGCCGGTGGACCAGGCACTCCTCGCCCAGCACGTGCCCGACGGCATGGAGCTCGTCTCCGCGGGGGACGAGGGGGTGATCGAGCAGAACATCGCCAATTGGGTGGTGGAACTGCCTCCGGGGGAGAGCGCCGAGTACACCGTGACGGCGCGCCTGGACGGGGGCACGCGCCCCGGGCGGCAGTTGGGCAGCACCGCGTGTCTGCTGCTGGAGCGCGAGACCGAACCCGCCGCGTGTGCGACCGAGAACCTTGCGGTGGTCGAGGAGGGCCGGGGCGCCGACCTCGCGGGTGCGGCCGGGGGCGAGCACCTGTTGCGCGTGGCGGGGGCGGGGCTCGTGGCCCTGTTCGTATGGATGCTCTGGCGCCGCCGTGGGGTGCTGTTGGGGCGCTAGGGTCTGTAACGGTGGGGCCCGCTCCGGGGCGTGCGGTCCTGTTGCGAGCGTTGCGTCCTCGGCGCCCGTGTGTTCACACCTCGGCAGGACGGCTCCCACAGCTACTACGTGGCGTAGTAGTCTGGGCGCATGAGCATCCTCGCATCCTTCCTCCTCTTCCTGCACATGATCGGGCTCGCGGGCATCCTGGCCGGTGTGCTCATGCAGCTGATGACCGACAACGGGAAGTCGGTCAAGGTCCTGCTGCACAGCTCCCTCCTGCAGCTCGTCAGCGGCCTCCTGCTCGTGGGCGTGCAGGAGATGGGCGACCTCGCCGACGTCAACCACATCAAGATCGGTATCAAGCTGGTCATCGCCCTGGCGGTCGTGGTCGTCGCCTTCATCAACAAGCGCAACCCGGCCACGAAGCTCGCTACGGTCGCCGGTGTGCTCGGTGTCCTCAACATCGGTATCGCCGTCTTCTGGTGAAGCCCGCCCGCGCGGTGCCCGCACGCCGCGCGGACCTCTCCCGACGGGGTGGCACGGACCCGCAGGTCCGTGCCACCCCCGTTCTTCTTGCGCGCGCTTGCGCGGATTTTCATGAGAGTTCACCCGTTCACAGGGGCGCATCGTTCTGTTACCTTCGTCACTCGCGCGTAAATACTTGCAAACTCTGCAAGTAAACGACGTCGGGGGTGGTACCGCCCCCGGCGCCCATCTCCCGAAGGAGCGCACGATGAGAACCCTCCGGATCGGCGCGATCGCCGGAGCCCTGGCCCTCGGGGCCGGGCTGATGGCGGTCTCGGGCCCCTCCGCCCCGAGCGAGGCGCAACCCACCTCACAACAGCAGGCTCCGCAGGTACAGCAGACCCCCGAGGACGGAACCCTCGTCCACCTCTTCCAATGGAGCTGGGACGCCGTCGCCGACGAGTGCGAGACCTTCCTCGGCCCCCAGGGCTTCACCGGGGTCCAGGTCTCCCCGCCCCAGGAACACGTGGTCGTCGAGTACGACGAGGGAGCCCACTACCCCTGGTGGCAGGACTACCAACCCGTCTCCTACCAGCTGGACAACACCCGGCGCGGCACCGCCGAGGACTTCCAGGGCATGGTCGACACCTGCGCAGACAACGGTGTGCGCATCTACGTCGACGCCGTGATCAACCACATGACCGGACCCGAGGCCGGAACCGGCAGCAACGGCACCGAGTGGAGCAAGTACGAGTACCCCGACCTGTACGGGGACGGCGAGTACGGCTACAGCCGGGAGAACGACTTCGGCCCCTGCTACGAAGAGATCACCGACTGGAACGACCGGCAACAGATCCAGGAGTGTGAACTCCTCGGCCTGTCCGACCTGGACACCGGAAGCGGCTACGTCCAGGACCGTCTCGTGCAGTACCTCAACGGGCTCATCGGCATGGGCGTGGGCGGGTTCCGCGTGGACGCCACCAAACACGTGCAGGTCGAACACGTGGACGCCGTCTTCTCCCAACTCGACGACGTACCCGGATGGGGCGGCCGACCGCACGTCTACCACGAGGTCATCGGGGACGGCACCATCCCCTACACCGACTACACCGACCACGGCCAGATCACGAACTTCGACTACCACCGCGACCTGTCCGACCGGTTCGCCGACGGCTCCATCGCCGACCTCACCGAGATGCCCGACCACGGCGGACTGACCTCGGACGAAGCCGTCGTCTTCGTCGACAACCACGACACCCAGCGCTCCGACCCGATCCTGACCTACAAGGACGGTGAGCGGTACTACCTGGCCACCGCGTTCATGCTCGCCCACCCCTACGGCACGCCCAAGGTGATGTCGGGTTACGACTTCGGCGGCAACGACGCCCAGGGCCCGCCCGACACCGGCGCGGAAGAGGGCAACCCGGCCGGGGCGATCACCGAGGACGCCGACTGCGACGGTTCCTCGGGATGGACCTGCGACCACCGGCACGAGACGGTCGCCGGGATGGCGGCCTTCCGCACCGCCACGGCCGGCACCGGGCTGGAGGAGCGGGCCCGGGACGGCCGGGCCCGGGTGGCCTTCGACCGCGGTGCGGAAGGCTTCGCGGCCTTCAACGCCAGCGGCTCCGAGTGGGACCTCGACTCGGAGACCTCCCTGCCCGACGGCGAGTACACCAACGCCGCAGGTCCGGGCACCGTCACCGTCTCCGGCGGACAGGTGCAGGCCACCGTGCCCGCCGACGGTGCGGTGGCCCTGCACACCGGCAGCACGGGCCCCGGGGAACCCGGGCCCACCGACGCCCCCGACGACGGGACCCTCGAGGCCACGGTCCGGACCGTCCCCGGCCAGACCGTGTACGTGGTCGGTTCCACGGCCGAACTCGGCTCCTGGGACCCCGCCGCCGGCGTGGCCCTGGAGACCGACGAGGAGACCTATCCCGTCT
The DNA here is from genome assembly GCF_000340965.1 of Nocardiopsis kunsanensis DSM 44524. Lineage (GTDB taxonomy): Bacteria > Actinomycetota > Actinomycetes > Streptosporangiales > Streptosporangiaceae > Nocardiopsis > Nocardiopsis kunsanensis. The sequence continues at coordinate 14,680 of NZ_ANAY01000047.1, read as the reverse complement.
GGAGCGGTACCGTCCCCGTCTCCGACGAGGACGAATGGAAACTCGTCCGGGTCGACGAGGACGGCACGGCCGAGTGGGAGACCGGCGACAACCGTGTCGGCCCCGACGACACCGTCTCCTGGCGGGACTGACCCCGCAACGGCGGCGCCCCCGTCCTCACGGGGGCGCCGCCCTCAGTCGTCGTAGAAAACACGTTCCATCACCGCACGCGCCCGCCGTGTCGACCGCAGGTACTCGTCGGTGAGTTGCTCCGAGGGCCCCTCACTGCCGGCCCCCTCGTGCTCGGAAGCCTCGTCCCCGTCATCGTCGTCGGAGCCGAAACCCATCGCCTCGGCCAACGCCCCGCGCACCCGCAGGTCCGAGGGCAGTGAGTCCCCGCCACGGCCCCGCACCAGCATGACCATGCCGCGTACCCGCGAGGCCAGCCGCCAGGCGTGCTCGAGCACCGCACCGTCCTCGGCCGCGATCATCCCGTGCGCGACCGACACGTCCAGCGCCTGCAACGTCCGTGTCGTGCGCAGGTCCGGGCAGGCATGGGCGTGCCGGAGCTGCATGAGCTGGACCACCCACTCCACGTCCGAGAGACCACCGCGCCCCAGCTTCGTGTGCAGGGTCGGGTCGGCCCCGCGCGGGAGCCGTTCGGCCTCCATCCGCGCCTTGAGCTTGCGGATCTCCAGCACCGCCGACCGGTCCGGGCCGCCGTCGGGGTAACGGATCGGGTCAACCAGCTCCAGGAACTCCGCGCCCAGGGCCCGGTCACCCGCGATGGGCCGGGCCCGCAGCAGCGCCTGGCTCTCCCAGACCTGCGACCAGCGACGGTAGTAGGCCGTGTACGAATCCAGTGTCCGTACCATCGGACCGCTGCGGCCTTCCGGACGCAGATCGGTGTCGATCCTCAGCGCCGGCTCGGCGGCCGGCATCTCCAGCAGCCGCGCCAGCTCGCGCACGACCGCCATCGCCTGCTTGGCCGCCAACCCCCTGTCCACCCCCGGGAGCGGATCGTGCACGTACATCACGTCGGCGTCGCTGGCATAGGTGAGTTCCTGTCCACCGAACCGGCCCATGGCCACCACACACACGCGGGTGAGCTCCTGGCCCCCGTCGGCCCCCACCACACGGGCCCACGCCACTCTCAGAGCCGCGTCCACGGTGACCTGGGCGATGTCGGTCAGGGCCGAACCGACCTCGGTCACCGACGAGATCCCCAACAGGTCGGCCGAGGCCGTGCGCAACAGCTCACGGCGGCGCAGGGCCCGCACCGCCGACACCGACTCCTCGTCCGTGTGGTAACGGCGCAGGGCCGCATCGGCCTCGGCCGTGAGCACCTCGGGCGTGCGGCGTACCAGGTCACCGTCCTCGTCCAGCAGCGCCACCGCATCGGGCGCCCGCAGCAGCAGCTCGGTCACGTACCGGCTCGTGCCCAACAGCCACGCCATCCGCTCGGCCACCCGCACGTCGTCGCGCAGCAGGCGCAGGTACCACGGGGTCGTCCCCAGCGCGTCGCTGACCTGCCGGAAGCCCAGCAGGCCCGCATCGGGGTCGGGGGAGTCGGCGAACCAGCCCAGCATCACCGGCAACAGGGTCCGCTGGATCGACGCCCGCCGTGACAGGCCCGCTGTCAACGCCTCCAGGTGACGCAGCGCCCCCGCCGGGTCGGTGAACCCCAAGGCCTCCAACCGGGCCCGGGCCTGGTCGGAGGTCAGACGCGCCTCGTCCCCGGGCAGTTGAGCGACCGCGTTGAGCAACGGACGGTAGAAGAGCTTCTCGTGCAGGCGCCGCACCTTCGCCGACACCTGCTTGCGCGCCTCGGTCAGCTCCGTGACCGGGTTCGCGCTGTACCCCAGGGCCCGCCCCAGACGCCGCAGCTGCGCGGGCCCCTCCTGCGTACGCGGATCGGGGATCATGTGGGTACGGCGCAGCCGGTCCAACTGCAGCACGTGCTCCGCCCGGCGCAGGAACCGGTAGGCCCCGGCCAACCCGGCCGCGTCCTGGCGCCCCACGTACCCGTACTCCGACAACGCGGTGAGCGCCTCGAGGGTGTTGGCCGAACGCAGCCGCTCGTCGGCCCTCCCGTGCACGAGCTGGAGCAGTTGTACCGAGAACTCGATGTCGCGCAGGCCGCCCGGGCCCAGCTTCAGCTCGCGTTCCCCCTCTCCCGCGGGCAGGTGCGCGAGCACACGCCGCCGCATGGCCTGTACGTCCTCCACGAAGTTCTCGCGGGCCGAGGCCTCCCACACCATAGGGCCGATCGCCTCCATGTAGGCGTTCCCCAGGGCGGGGTCGCCCGCAACGGGACGGGCCTTGAGCAGGGCCTGGAACTCCCACGTCTTGGCCCAGCGCTGGTAGTAGGCCAGATGCCCCGACAACGGCCGCACCAGGGGACCGTTGCGCCCCTCCGGACGCAGGGCCGGGTCGACCTCCCACAGGGACCCCTCGGCATCGGTGGCCGAGGGCACCCGCATCGTCTCGGTGGCCAGGCGCGTCGCGGCCGTCAGCGCCACACTCTCGGCCACGGGTTCACCCTCGGAGTCCCGGACTGGTTCGGCCACGAAGACCACGTCCACGTCGCTGACGTAGTTGAGTTCGCGCCCCCCGCACTTGCCCATGGCGATGACGGCGAGGCGGCACAGCGCCGCATCGGCGGGGCGGGCGGCCCGGGCCATGGCCAGGGAGGCCTCCAGCATCGCGGCGGCCAGGCCGGCCAGCTCCGCGGAGCTCTCCTCCACAGCCGCCGCACCCGTCAGGTCGCGCCCGGCCAGACGCAGCACCCGGCGCCGGTAGGCCACGCGCAAGGTGTGTTTGAGTGCCTCGCTGGAACCGTCCTCGAACTCGGCGGCGATCGGCGCGGGCGCGTCGGGGTCGGCGCCGACGGTGTGCAGGAACCCGCGCCGCACCTCCTCGGGTCCGGGCGAGCGCGCCGCGTCCGGACCGCGCAGCTCGCGCCAGTCCCCGGGGTGGCGCACGAGGTGGTCGGTCAGCGCGCTGCTGGTGCCCATGACATGGCACAGCCGGGCCCGCAGGTCGGGCTCCTCACGCAGGGCCGTGAGCACCTCGTCGGGGAAGGGGTCCACCTCGAGTACGCGCAGGAGGCCCAGGAGGGCCCGGTCGGGGTCGGGCGCCGCAGCGAGGGCGTCGACGACGGCGATGTCGTCCTGGGCGTCGAGCCCGGCCTCCTCCATCAGGCCCAGGGCCCGGGGACTGTCGCTGAAACCGCGCCTGGCGAGCGCGCCTGCCGTGATGTCGGTACTTCCGTTCCTGCCCACACGTCCACGGTAGTCCGCCCGTTCCGGGCGCTCGGTGCCGGACCGTGCGGGGAGGGGACGGCCGCATCGGCATACGGTTGCGGGTGCTGAGAACCGTACAGCCAAGGGAGTGACATGTCCGTCTTCGACGTCGAGATCGGTGCCCTCGACGGCGGCCCCGCGCAGCTGGACCGCCACCGCGGCACGGCCGTCCTGGTCGTCAACGTCGCGTCCAGGTGCGGCCTGACCCCGCAGTACACGGCCCTGGAGGAGCTGCAGCAGCGCTATGCCGGCCGCGGTTTCACCGTGCTGGGCGTGCCGTGCAACCAGTTCATGGGCCAGGAGCCCGGAACCGCCGAGGAGATCTCCACCTTCTGCTCGACCACCTACGGGGCCACCTTCCCGATGACCGAGAAGGTCGACGTCAACGGCGACGACCGCCACCCGCTCTATGCCGGGTTGGTCCCCACTGCCGACGCGGAGGGCCACGACGGCGACGTGCGCTGGAACTTCGAGAAGTTCCTCGTCGCCCCCGACGGCGCGGTCGCGGCACGTTTCGCCCCTCGGACCGAGCCCGGGTCGGAGGAGGTCGTCAAGGCGATCGAGGCCGTGCTGCCCGCCTGAACAGGGCGGGGGAGGAGGTCGGCGTCCGGCCCCGGGCGCTGCGGCCACCAGAGACGGCCGAGGCCGCCTGCGGTGCCGGGAACACCGCAGGCGGCCTCGGCCGGGACCGTACGTGCCTCGATCAGATGTCGTAGTAGAGCTCGAACTCACGCGGGTGCGGGCGCAGACGCAGGGAGTCGATCTCTTCGGTGCGCTTGAAGTCGATGTAGGTGTCGATGAGGTCCTTGGTGAAGACACCGCCCTCGAGCAGGAACTCGTGGTCGGTCTCCAAGGCCTTCAGGGCCTCGTCCAGCGAGGCGGGCACCGTCTCGACCGCCTGGGCCTCCTCCGGGGGCAGCTCGTAGAGGTCCTTGTCCATCGGCTCCGGCGGCTCGATCTTGTTCCTGATGCCGTCGATGCCGGCCATGAGCATGGCGGAGAAGGCCAGGTAGGGGTTGGCCGAGGGGTCCGGAACGCGGAACTCGATGCGCTTGGCCTTGGGGCTGGACCCGGACAGCGGCAGACGGATGCAGGCCGAGCGGTTGCGCTGGCTGTAGAGCAGGTTGATCGGGGCCTCGTACCCCGGGACCAGGCGGTGGTAGGAGTTCACCGTCGGGTTGGTGAAGGCCAGCAGGGCCGAGGCGTGCTTGAGCAGGCCCCCGATGTAGTGGCGGGCCGTCTCGGAGAGCTGACCGTAGCCGGACTCGTCGAAGAACAGCGGCTCGCCGCCCTTCCACAGGCTCTGGTGGCAGTGCATACCGGAGCCGTTGTCGCCGAAGAGCGGCTTGGGCATGAACGTGGCGGTCTTGCCGGCCTCGTTCGCGACGTTCTTGACGATGTACTTGTACAACTGGATGCGGTCGGCGTGGTGGAGCAGAGTGCCGAACTTGATACCGATCTCGGCCTGGCCGGCGGTGCCGACCTCGTGGTGCTGGAGCTCGACCTCCACACCGGAGTCGATGAGGGTGCGGACCATGTCCGAGCGCAGGTCGCTGTAGTGGTCGACCGGCTCGACGGGGAAGTACCCGCCCTTGTAACGGGGCCGGTACCCGCGGTTTCCGCCCTGGATGGTGGAGCCGGTGTTCCAAGCGCCCTCGATCGAGTCGATCTCGTAGTAGCCGGTGTTGGCGCGTGTCTCGAACTTGACGTCGTCGAAGACGTAGAACTCGGCCTCGGCCCCGAAGAAGGCGGTGTCGGCCATACCCGTGCCCTTCAGGTACGCCTCGGCCTTGCGGGCGATGTTGCGCGGGTCACGGCTGTAGGACTCCAGCGTGACGGGGTCGTGCACGAAGAACGTCATGTTCAGGGTCTTGTGCTTGCGGAAGGGGTCCAGAACACCCGTGCTCAGGTCGGGCAGCAGGAGCATGTCGGACTCGTGGATGGCCTGGAAACCGCGGATCGAGGAACCGTCGAACATCTGGCCCTCGGTGAACGTCGACTCGTCGACGTTCTCGACGGGCAGAGTTACGTGGTTCACGCCACCGAACAGGTCCGTGAAACGGACGTCGAGAAACTGGACGTCCTCCTTCTGGATGTAGGTGAGAACCTCGTCGACGCTGCTGAACAAAACGGAACCTCCGTACAGATAGCTGAGACGGCGGAGCCGGGGCCGCTCCATCGCGGACGTACCGGATCGCATCCGTCTCCTGGCTTCGTTCCCGAAGCTAGGAGGGCGCGGTTTCCACGCCATGTCTCGATTGTTTCTCGCATGTTACGGACCCTGTTGCTTCCGTGGCCCACCCGCCCTGACCGTGCGGTTCCCCTGCACTGCGGGCGAATCGGGGTGTTTTCGAGTTCTGTGATGTGTCATGCGCCACGCCCTTTTCGAGGGGTTTTTCTCCCTCTCGGATCACCCCGGCGCCGGCGGCCGCGGCCTGCCGATAACGTGAGGAACATGAGCGATGAGAGCCGATCGGGCGCCGCGGCCGCCGACCCCGACGACGAGTTCCTGTACCGGGGCAACCGCCTCGGTCTGCCGGAGAGCGGCCCCGGATCCGTGCCCGGCGTGATGCGGCGGCTCGTGGGCCTGGCACTGGACTGGATGCTCGCCACCCTCATCGTCATGGGCGCCCTCAACGCCGGACTCATCGGCCAGGAACTCGTCCTGGCCGCTGACCGGGGCGGCGAACCCGAGGCGTTGGCACTGACCAACTTCACCACGCTGTCCACCCTCGTGGTCTTCGCGGCCGTGAACATCCTGTTGCTCACACTCTTCGGCACTTCGGTGGGCCGCCGGCTCGCCGGCGTGGGCATCACCGCCACCGGAGAGCGTTCCTGGCCCTGGTTCGTCTCCATGACCGTGCGCACCCTGCTGTTGTGCCTGGTCATCCCTGCGGTCGTCTACGACCGCGACACCCGGGGCCTGCACGATCGCGCCGCGGGCACCGTCACCACGCGCTTCTGAGGCCCGGAGAACAACCTCACGGGGGTGTTCCGGGACGGTCACGATCCTCCACGAGGGCGTGTTTCCCGGGGTCCACCTGCTGTTACCATCCGTTCATCACATCTCCCTGGGGCCTCGCCGCTCCCACGGGCGCGGTGCCCCGGTCCCCCTCTTCCCAGGCCTTGCACCGTCGAAAGTTCCTTTCCCCATGGCTGGAAAACGTTCCGCCCGCCTCCCCTCCGGCGCTCTGGGCGCCGTCCGCATGTCGGCCGGGCAGTGGGTCGCCACTGCCGTCACGGTGCTGGCGATCATCGCCAGCCTGGGCGCCTACGGCTGGTACGCCTCCCTGTGGGGCAACATCACCACCACTCAGGTCGACACCGACCAGTGGGACCGTCCCGACAACGTGGCGGGCGTCAAGAACATCCTCGTCCTCGGCTCGGACGTGCGCTCGGGGGAGAACGCCGAATACGGCGACGCCGAGGGGGAACGCCCCGACACCATGCTCATCGCAAGCCTCAACATCGACAGCGGCGCGGCCACCTTGGTGAATCTGCCCCGCGACCTGCTCGTGGATCTGCCCGCGTGCGAACCGGCCGAGGACTACCAGGGCATGGACGCCCACAGCGGCATGTTCAACTCCGCGATGACCTTCGGCGGGGTCGCATGCCAGTGGAAGGCGGTCGAGCACGTCACCGGTGTGCACCTGGACCACTTCCTCATGTTGGACTTCTCCGGGTTCATCGACATGGTCGACGCCCTCGGCGGGGTGGAGATGTGCGTCCCCGAACCGATCGACGACCCCAAGGCCCATCTGGAGCTCGAGGCCGGCGAACAGACCCTGGACGGTGAGGACTCCCTCGGGTACGTGCGCTCGCGCTACGCCCAGGGCGACGGGAGCGACCTGTCGCGTATCGGACGCCAGCAGGAATTCATGGGCGCGATGCTGCGCGAGGTCCTCGACAGCGAGGTCATGACCAGCCCCCCGACCATCACCAACTTCGTCGGCGCGGTCACCGACTCCATCACCACCGACGAGGACCTCAGCGTCGACACCATGAGCGAGATCGCCATGGCCATGCGCGAGGTCGAGCTCGACCGCGTCCAGTTCGTGACGGTGCCCAACGGCCTCCATCCGGCGAACGAGAACCGCATCATCCTCGATGAGCAGCCCGCCGCGGACCTCTTCGAACGCATCAACGAGGGCGCCGACATGACCGGATCCGACGGGAGCGACGAGACGTCCGGGGACGGCGCAGAGGCCCCCGAGCCCTCCGACATCAGCATCGACGTGCTCAACAACACCAACATCGAGGGGCTGGCCTCCGAGGTCGAGGTGGTCCTGACCGGGGCCGACTACACCGTCGCCTCCACTGGCAACCCCCAGGAGCGACTGCCCGAGGCCACGACCGTTTACCACACCGCCGGTGACGAGGCCTCCGCCGAGCTGCTCGCCGACTACATCGGCCAGGCCCGGACCGAGGAGGTCCAGAGCCTGGACCAGACCCTGGAACTGGTCATCGGGGCCGACTGGCAGGGCATCGCCGGGAACGGCGGGGCCTCCGACCCCGACAGCGCGATCTCCGAGGAGCTCGACGGTGCGACCGCGGAGGAGGAAGGGCAGGACGCGTGCTGATCCAGGGTCAATACCCTGACCGATGTGATCTGACAGGGAGTGACCGGTTCCGGTAGCATCCGGCCCCATACGTCCGCCGGTGCCCGCGTGCGCCTTCCCCTTCCAGAGCGGGCTCTCCCCAGTCCCACAGCGAATCGCAGGTGTCCCTCTTGGCTCAAGGAAAGAAACCGTCCCTCAGACGCGGTATGTCTTTGGGGCAGTGGGCGGCGGTCGGTGCCACGGGTGTGGTGATCGCGGGTAGCCTCGCCGCTTACGCGACGGTCGGCGACGCGCTCAGTTTCGACACGGAGTCGATCGAACCCGACGCCTGGGGCGACCGTCCCGCCAGTGTCGACGGCATCCACAACATCCTGGTGCTCGGTACGGACGAACGTGCCGGCGACAACGCCTCCTACAACGACGCGAACGGCATCCGACCCGATGTGCTGATGATCGCCAGTATCGACGTCGACAACGGCGGCGCGACCATGGTCAACCTTCCGCGGGACCTCGTCGTGGACCTGCCCGCGTGCGAGGGCAACGACGAGTACCCGGGTTCCGCGGGCGGCCAGGACCAGCTCAACCACGCCATGCGCTACGGCGGACTGGACTGCCAGGGCAACGCTGTGGAGAGTGTCACCGGGGTCCACCTCGACCACATGGTCTCCCTCGACTTCGCCGGTTTCGAGAGCATGGTGGACAGCGTCGGCGGTGTCGAGATGTGCGTACCCGAGCCGATCGACGATCCCAAGGCCCACCTGCAGCTGGAGGCGGGGGAACAACGCCTGGACGGTTCCGAGGCCCTGGGGCTGGCGCGTTCGCGTGACAGCACCGAGTACGGCAGTGACCTGGGCCGGATCGAGAACCAGCAGCGGCTGGTCGGCGCGATCCTGCGCGAGATCCAGAGCGGGGAGACCCTCACCAAACCCACCATTCTGCGCGACTTCCTGGACTCGGTCACCGACAGCATGGTCACCGACCAGGGCTTCACGTTGGACGTGATGATGGAGCTGGCCGTGGCCATGCGGGAGGTGGACCTGGAGAACCTGCACATGGTCACTGTCCCCGTCGACGACCACCCGGCCGACCCGAACAAGGTCGTCTTCCAGGAACCCGCCGCCCAGGACCTGCTCGGCGCACTGGCCGCGGGAGAGGTCCTGCCCGGTTCGGACGACAGCGGCGGCTCCGGCAGCGAGGACGGTGGCGAGGCCGCACCCGGCGACGTGTCCCTGCGGGTCCTGAACAACACCGGCCGCAACGGTCTGGCCTCCGAGGTCGAGACCCTGCTCAACGCCGAGGGCTTCACGGTCACCGGGACCGGCAACCCGCAGGCACGTGCCCCGGACGCCACCACCGTCTACCACGGGCCCGGCCAGGAGGCCGAGGCCGAGCTGGTGGCTTCCGCGCTGACCACAGCCACCACCGAAGAGGTCCCGGAGCTCGAGGGCGGGGACCTGGAGCTCGTCATGGGCGGTGCCGACTGGGGCCCGGTCGTGGGCCTGGACGGCGGCGGATCCGACGACTCCGGAGGCGCCGACCTCGACGAGCTGGGCAGCACCACGGCCGCCGACGAAGAGGCCGTCTGCGAGTGAGGCCCGGCCGCTGCCGCGTGCGGGCGAGGGCGGTCGTCCCGAGGGGCGACCGCCCTCGCCCGTGTCCGGGCCGGTAACCCCTCGCGCTCGGGAACACGGCCGGTCGGGAGGCGGGACCCCCACCGGGCGCGGAGTAGCCGGCCCCGCACACGAAAAGGGCCGTGCGCGCTCGGAGAAGCGCACACGGCCCCTGCGGAGGAGGCGCGGAGGCGGAGCCTGCTCAGCCGCCCTGCTGGCCCCGCATACCCTTCGGCATCTTGGTGCCCTTGGGCATCGGCCCCTTGGGCATCTGCATCGAGGCGGGCAGAGCCTTGAGCCGGTAGTTCAGCTGGGCGGTCCCGGCCTTGTCCAGGTTCCGCGGCAGCTTCACCAGCGTCTTCTGGAGCTTGGCGACGGGCACCTGGTCCTCGCCGGTGCCGACCTTCACGTCGTAGATGGGGGTGTCGTAGGCCACGCGGGAGACACGTTTCTTCTCCCCGGCGATGAGCGGGCGCAGCCGGCCCGGGTCGCCCTCGCCGACCAGGATCACCCCGGGACGCCCCACGACGCGGTGGACCACGTCCATCTGCTTGTTGGCGGTCACACCGGGCTCGACCGACCAGTTTCCGCGCATGTTCTGCAGGATCACCATGCCGCCACCCATGCGCCCTTCCAGCATCTGGTACTGCACACGCTGGGCCGCGCGGGTGAAGATGATGAAACCGACCAGGAGAGCCACGGGCAGACCGGTCAGCGGCCACAGGATCCAGGAGCCGGTCCAAATACCGATCCCGACGAAGACGGCGAAGATCAGCAACGCGACGATCACCGCGACCGGGATCGTCCGCGGACTCTGCTGGCGGACGATCCTGGCGACCATCCCCATCTGTTTGAGGCGGCCCGGCTCCTTCTCGCCGCCCTGAGCGTTGGTCGTTTTCTCGGAACCCTTGGACTTCTTGGCCATCGTGCTGTCAGGCGGGGTACGTCGGTCCGCGCCGACGGGAACACACGCGTTCCTGCTTCCGCCTTGCCTCCTCTTCGCGGTCAACCTGTGGCGCATCGGCGCCGCGTGCGGGCGCCTCCGTTCCCAGGATAAGTGGAGGCGCCGTGGAATGCGGAACGGTGGCCCGCAGGCCACCGTTCCAGCTTGATCACGACTCGGGCGAAGGACCCGTTATGCGTCGGTCTTGGCGTTCTCGGCCTCGTGCTTGGCCTTGGCCTGCTGGTACAGGCGGCCGGCACGGTAGGACGAGCGCACCAGCGGGCCGGACATGACACCGGCGAAACCGAGCTCCTCGGCCTCCTCGCCCAGTTCGACGAACTCCTCCGGCTTCACCCACCGGTCGATCGGGTGGTGCAGCTTGGACGGACGCAGGTACTGGGTGATGGTCAGCAGGTCGCAGCCGGCCTCGACGAGGTCACGCATGGCCTCACTGATCTCCTCACGGGTCTCACCCATGCCCAGGATCAGGTTGGACTTGGTCACGAGGCCGTCGTTGCGGGCCTGCGTGATCACGTCCAGGGAGCGCTCGTAGCGGAACCCGGGGCGGATGCGCCGGAAGATCCGCGGCACCGTCTCGGTGTTGTGCGCGAGCACCTCCGGGCGTGAACCGAAGACCTCGGCGAGCTGGTCGGGGTCGGCGTTGAAGTCCGGGATGAGCACCTCGACGCCGGTGTCCGGGTTGAGCTCGTGGATCTTGCGGACGGTCTCCGCGTAGAGCCAGGCGCCGCCGTCCTCGAGGTCGTCACGTGCCACACCGGTCACTGTGGCGTAGCGCAGCCCCATGGTCCGGACCGAGTTGGCGACCTTGGTGGGCTCCATACGGTCCAGCGGGCTGGGCTTGCCCGTGGCGATCTGGCAGAAGTCGCAGCGGCGCGTGCACTGGTCACCGCCGATGAGGAACGTGGCCTCGCGGTCCTCCCAGCACTCGTAGATGTTGGGGCAGCCGGCCTCCTGGCAGACCGTGTTCAGCCCCTCCTTCTTGACCAAGGACTGCAGCTCGGAGTACTCCGGGCCCATCTTCGCCTTGATCTTGATCCACGGCGGCTTCTTCTCGATGGGGGTCTCGCTGTTGCGTGCCTCCACGCGCAGTAGCTTGCGGCCCTCAGGAGCGATGGTCAACGTGAACCCGTTCCCTTCTGTGCCCCGTGACGGGGACCCTCGTGCCCCGGGTGGGGGCGGTGTCCCGGTGGGGACAGCTCATGGTGTGGTGTGTCATCCACGGGCGGTGGCGCCGGAGAGCAGTTCGGCACCGTCGGTGTGGCTGAACCCGTCCGCGCCGAGGACATCGGCCAGATGCCGTTCCAGGAGCGGACGCACCTCGACGACGGTGACGTCGCGCCCCAGTTCGGCCGTCAGGGAGGTCACCCCTGCGTCGGAGATGCCGCACGGGACGATGCGGTCGAACCACGACATGTCATTGTCGCAGTTCAACGCCAGCCCGTGCATACCGACGCCGCGGGCGATCCGGCAGCCGATCGCGGCGATCTTGCGTTCGATCAGGCCGCGCTCGGGGTCGGGATCGAGCCACACCCCGCTCCGGCCCTCGATCCGGCGCCCGGTGAGGCCGTACTCCGCGATGGTGCGGATCACCGCCTCCTCCAGGATCCGGACGTAGGCGATCACGTCCACGGGGTCCGGCAGCTTGACGATGGGGTACACCGTCAGCTGGCCGGGGCCGTGCCAGGTGATCTTCCCGCCTCGGTCGATGTCCACGACGGGGGCTCCGGGGTCGGTGATCGGACGATCCCACCTCCCGGTGCGTTTGCCTGCCGTGTACACGGGTTCGTGCTCGAGGAACAGGACGGTGTCGACCACCTGTTCGGCGACGCGGTCCTGGTGGAGCCGCCTCTGGAGATCCCAGCCCTGGTGGTAAGGGACAGGGACGTCGCCCAGCCATGCGTAAACGAGATCACTCACAAAACCCACCTTACGCCCCGGCAGAATGCGAGGCTCGCCCCAGGATGTCGGATGGCGCACCTTGCCGAAGGGGGCGTTCGGGGGAATAGCACGCACGGGCGAGGTGTTCCCGGCCGCCGCGCACTCGGCCTCCCCGGGGGCCGGGTTCCGGCCCCCGGCAGATTTTCTGTCTTTTTCTGCCGAAGCCCTGCGCGGAGGCCCCGGAGTCTTCTACTTTGAGGGTGGGACACAGAACTCCGCGTCAGCGCGGAGTCACCCGGGGCCACCGGTTGTCGCTCGATCGGCATGGCCCCGCCCGCAGGCCTTTGATGATGGGGATCATCAGGGGATGGTGATTGGTGGGGTAAAACGGGGCGGTGCCGTTCTCGGCGCCGCCCCGTCCACTGTCCCGGAGAAGCCGAGGGGGAGCGGTCAGTCCAGGCCCGGGTAGGGGCGCTTGCTCCGCGCCTCACGCAAGGACACCGCCCACCAGGACAACTGGTCCATGAGGGTCCGTACAGCGGTCTCCGCACCCTTCATCGGGGTCGTCGGGGTCCCGTCGGCATCGAACAGCGCCTGGGCGTCGTGGAAGCTCACCGTGTCCCTGACCGTGGTCGCGTGCAGTTCCGAGAAGACGGACCGCAGCTGCTCCACCGCGCGCAGGCCCCCGGAGATCCCGCCGTAGGAGACGAAGGCGACCGGTTTGGCGAACCATTCCCGGCGTGCGGAGTCGATCGCGGCCTTGAGCGGTCCGGGATATCCGTGGTTGTACTCGGGCGTGAGAACCACGAAGCCGTCCGCTGCCGCGACACGTGCGGCGAATCCGTCCAGGGGGGCTCCGTGCCCGTCCCCGGGGCCGAGGTCGGTGACGTCGACGGCGTCCAGGTCGACGTCCTCGTGTTCGGACGCACGATCCAGGAACCAGCGTGCCACCGCGGGCCCCGTTCGGCCGTTGCGGTTGGTGCCCAGGATCACCGCGATCCGTAGGTCGTTCATGAGTGAAGGGTCCTTTGTCCTGCTGCAGGCAACGTGGCCACGTTAAAACCTCAACTTAACTTCAGGTCAATGCGGGGTGGCCGTGACTGTCCTCACCACCGGGGCCCACACGAGGACGCGGGGTCGGGCACCGCGAACGGCACCCGACCCCGCGTCGACGCGACGTGAACGGACCTACAGGCCCAGGTCGTTCTCGAAAGCCCCCTTCTCCAGGCGCTCCTTGACCGCCTGGAGGAAACGGCCGCCGTCGGCGCTGTCGATCAGGCGCTGGTCGTGGCCCAGTGACAGGTAGACCATCGACCGCACCGCGATGACCTCGCCGCCCATGGCGTCCTCGACCACGACCGGGCGCTTGACGACCGCGCCGGTGCCCAGGGCCGCCACCTGCGGCTGGTTGATGATCGGAGTGTCGAACAGCGCGCCGGTGGCACCGGTCTCGGTGATGGTGAAGGTGCCCCCGGTGAGTTCGTCCGGGCCCAGCGCGCCGGTGTGCGCACGTTCGGTCAGGTCGCTGACCGTGCGGGCCAGATCCTTGAGGTTCTGGGACGAGGCGTCCTTGACCACCGGGGCGAGCAGGCCGCGTTCGGTGTCGACCGACACGGCCAGGTTCTCCACGTCGTGGTAGGTCACCTGCTGCTTCTCGCTGTCGACGACCGCGTTGAGCTTCGGGTGCACCCGAAGCGCCTCGACAGTGGCCATCGCGAAGAAGGCGAAGAAGTCCGGAGCGGAGCCGTCGCGGTCGGCGACCTGCTTGCGCAGGTTCGCGATCCTGCTGACGTCGACCTCGACGACCTGTGTGGTGGTGGCCGCCACACGCTGCGACTCGACCATGCGGTCGGCGATGGACTGGCGCAGACGCGAGAGCTTCTCGGTCCTACCGCGCAGCGATGTGTCGGCGGCGGTCTTGCGCGGGGCGGAGGAGGCTGCCGGGGCGGCGGCCGACTTCTGCTCCTCAGCCGCGCGCAGCACGTCCTGCTTGCGTACACGGCCACCCACGCCGCTGCCCTGGACCCGGCCCAGGTCCACGCCGTGCTCGGAGGCCAACTTGCGCACCAGCGGCGTCACGTAGGCTTCGGTGGCCGCGTCGGTACCGGTGGACCGGCCGGTGCCGTCGAGCGTTCCCACGTCCACGGACGGGGTGCTCGCGGCCTTCTCCTCCTCGGAGCCGGCCCCCTTCTCCTCGGAAGCCGGTGCGGCGGACTCGGGCTCGCTCTCCGTGCCGGCCGCGGGCTGGGGCTCGGGCTTGCTCTCGGGCCCGGGCGTGGGCTCGGTGCGGGCCGGTGCGGGCGCCTCGGAGTCCATGGGCGGCTCGTCGCCCTCGCCGCCGATGACGGCGATCTCTGCGCCGATGTCGACGGTTTCGTCCTCGTC
>NZ_ANAY01000046.1 GCF_000340965.1 Nocardiopsis kunsanensis DSM 44524 | reverse complement strand
GACCTCGGCGCAGAACGCGTCGAGGTCCTCGCGGAGTTCTTCGACTTCGGTCAGGTCCACCCGTCCATGATGGCGGATCTGAGACGAAGAATCAGGAACTTAACAAAGTACTACCAGTCGTCTGTCCGTGGACGAGACGGTGAACGAGCTCCACGAGGACCTGGAGTCGTGGGAAGAAGATCTGGCCGGGAACGCACAGATCTATCGCATCCAGGCCGACGGTACGGGAAAGATCGATGTTTCCGTTCATCTCCGTACGGCTGCGGTCGGTGCTGAATACGACCTGGGTCCGATGACCGTTTCCCTTTCTGCAACCGAACAAGGGGTATGGGAGGCCAACTCCGTCTACAGGCCGATCCACTGATGGGCACCCGTACGTATGGCCGGTTGCGAAGAGTTCTGCGCAGGATCGTGCTCGGGACCAGGGCAGGTGACCAGGACCGAGGGGCCGCCGTCGTCGTCGCTTCCGGGGCCCTCGTCCTGTTTCTCCTCTTGGGGATGCTGGTCGTCGTCGTGATGTTCGGCGGTGGGTCGGGGGGGTGCGTGTGAGCCCGGAGAAGCAGGCCGGAACAGCGAGGACGCGGATCAACCCGATGCGGCTGGTAGCGCGGAAGATTTGAACATCCCAGAGGACTACCTCGAGGCCTACCAGAGGATCGGTGCGGAATTCGGGGTCCCGTGGAACATCCTTGCCGGGGTCGGAGAACAGGAGAGCTCGCACGGGGAAGCTGAGAACAGCCCCAGCACCACTCACGGGACCAACACCAAGGGCGCTGCCGGCCCTATGCAGATCGGGATCGATATTTCCCAGGACGCCGGTAACAGCTGGTCCTATCCGCCGCACGACTACGGGAGCACCAAGTATCCCGAGGACGACTTCGAGACCTTCTGGGACAACCCCGGGGCCAGGCACGACGAGCCGGGTATGTGGTACCCGATCGCTGCCGACGGAGACGGCGACGGGTATATGGACGTCTGCAACAAGGACGACGCCATCAAGGGTGCGACGGGATACCTGATCTACCTCGGTGTCCAGGAAGACGCCCGGCACGCGCTCCAGTCCTACAACAGTGGCCCAAAACCCTTGACAGAGGGGCACGTAACATACAGTTATGCAGATTCTGTTATTGAACATGCTGAGAGATATGCCGATGGCGACTTCGAGGTTGTGACCAAGGACGGCGATGACCCCGAAGATTCCTTCGGGTCCAGTAGTGACCGGGTTTCCTGCTCCGAGGCCTCGACATCGAGCGTCAGTATGGGCGACCTGTCGGTGGAACCCCAGGACTTCGAGGTCAGCGATCTGATCAACGAACCACGAGGTGAATGTGCGGTCGCCGGTTCTTCCGTCAACCCTCAATCGATCAGGCCGCTTGCCTGTGAGGCCAATAAAGTGATCTACGACCGCTTTTCGGAAGGGATATCCACTGTCCACGGGGACCGGTGCCCGACCGATGACGGTGGTAGGCATCCCCAAGGCCTTGCGATGGATTATATGATCAACGGCGGTGGGGAAATGCCGAGCAGCGAACAACGGGCCCACGGGGACGAAATCGCGAACTGGGTGATGGTGAACCACGAGCAGCTGGGGGTTCGTTACATCATCTGGTACAAGAAGATCTGGGAGATCTCCCGGTACGGCGGACCCGTCGAATGGGAGAGCTGGAAGAACTACACACGCGGAAGTGACGTGACGACGCACCATTACGACCACGTTCACGTCTCCTTCGAGGGGAACACCGTATCGAACCCCTGCGGGTGAACAGGGGCACGACCCCTTGATCTTCATCCCTCCGTTCCCGCCGGTCAGGACGAAAGGAGACGGCGATGGCTGAACAGAACAACAATGCGCCGATCGACCCGCAGGGGCGCGATGCCATGACCGATGCTGCCCGTCCGTTGGTGGAGAGCGCATGGCGGGGAACACGGGACCCGGCCCCCTGGCGTGAGGCGCAGCAGAAGGACCAGCAGCGCAGCCGTAGAGGGACAGGCCTGGCTCGTGCGATCGGGGCGATCATCGCGCGTATCGTAGCCTTCCTCCGGCGCCTCTTCACCGGTAGGGAGCCGACGGAGAAAGAAGGGCAGCGTCGGGGCGTGGCCAGCTCTCGCCCCGGTCCGGGCAGGATGCTGTTCCGAGCTCTGCGCTCGGCCGTGGCACGACGCCCCCAACGCCGGCAGGCACGGCAGAACCGGCGGGTGCGACGTGCGAGGAACCGCCTGGACCGGGCAGAACGCAGGCTGGAACGGGCCGGGAAGCGCCGGTCCGGGGCCCAGGAGAAGCTGGAACAGCGCAGACAAGGGCGGGGCACGTCGAGCCGCGGTGGCCGGAAGGAGGCCGGAAGGCCCACACGCCGGGTCGAGCGGGGACGGCAGCGCAACCAGCGCCGTGTGCACGTTGCCCGGGGTCGGAAGGACCGGGCCCGGATCCGGCTGGACCGGGCCGAGCGGCGCGCGAGCTCCGGGGACCGACGAGCCAATGGTGCGGAGCGGCGTCAGGAGCGCGGGAAACGCCGGGTGGAGCGGGCCCGGCTCCGTGTCGGCCGTGCCGAACGCAGGGCCGAACGTGTTCAGGGCAAGCAGGGCGCGGCCAACGCGCGCATGAAGCAGGCGGGTGAGAAGAACCGGGCCTCGGTCGGACGTGCGGCACGGCGGAGCGCACGGTCACTGAGGCGGGCAGAGCGTGCGGACCGCCGGGCCCAGAAGGGGGTGGAACGTGCGCAGGACCGGGTCGAACGGACGCAACAGCACCTCGGGAAGGCCGAGGCGAAGGTCGGTACGGCACCTTCCGACAGGCCCCGGGACGGCACTACAGGTGCGCCCGAACCGGGTGCACGAGAGCAGCGGACCGGCGGGACCGGTGAGAACGGTCAGGAACGTCCACGGCAGAACCGGGAGTCCGAACGCAGCGCCCTGTCCGAGAAGAACCTGGCGGTCTTCGGCCGGGAGCGGGGCAGGAACACCGGGCACGGCCCCGGCCAGGACTCGGGCCGGGGCATGGACCACCGGCGCAGGGACACCGATGCGCGGACCGACACGGCCAACAAGCTCTGAAAGGACGGTCGCACATGGCCGCGACGAAGAAGGATCTCCCGCAGCGAGCGCTTTCGGGCCGAGGTCACGGAGGAAGTAGAGCCCGGGGCCGCAGCGGCGGCAGCGGGGCCCGCAGAACCGGTACGAGGGGCCGTGCAGGTGGTGAGGGGACCCGGCCCCACCAGGGGCAGGACCACTCCACGGGCGAGGACCTGTCGGCACACCGGTCCGACACGCGAGGCCGTGACTTCCCCTACCCGGTGGAGGTGGCCGTCGAAGACACACGGGTGGCCGCGTACGAGCGTGGGGTCGGCCGGACCGAAGGCCGAACCGATGCGCTGAACAAGGAGCCGTCCCTGGGGTCGGAGCACACGCAAGGAGACGGAGCGGACCGGAGCGCCCAGCCGCAAGGGCAGAACTCCGAGAAGGAAAGGGCTGCCCAGGGCCAGGACAGCGCTGTGCCGATCGAGTCGGCCCTGGCCGTCGTGGGACAGGTCGCTCTGGCGGCCGACATCTCTGCCCACCAGTCGCCCGCTCGGTCGGCGGCCCTCGGCTGACCTCCGTGCGTGTCCGGCCTACTCCACGCGCCAGCCCCCGCGCCGGGTGGCCAGGTTCAGGGCGGTGGTCACCAGGGGCACGTGGCTGAAGGCCTGCGGGAAGTTGCCGACCTGGCGTCCGGCGTGCGGGTCCCACTCCTCGGCGAGCAACCCGACGTCGTTGCGCAGCGACAGCAGGCGCTCGAAGAGCTCGTGGGCCTCCTCCTCGCGGCCGATGGACAGCAGCGCGTTGGACATCCAGAAACTGCAGGCCAGGAACGCGCCCTCCTCGCCCGGGAGCTGGTCGGCGGAGCTCTCCAGGTCGGTGCGGTAACGCAGCACGAACCCGTCCACCATGAGCTCCTCGCGGATCGCCTCGATCGTGCCGACCACACGGGGATCGTCGTAGGGCAGGAACCCGACCTCGGGGATCAGCAGGAGGGCGGCGTCCAGTTCCTTGCTGCCGTAGTACTGCGTGAAGGTGTTGCGCTGGGGGTCGTAGCCGTACTCGCAGACCTCGGCGTGGATGGTGTCGCGCAGGGCCCGCCACCGTTCGACGGGCCCCTCCTTGCGGAACTCCTCGATGCTGCGCACCGCCCGGTCGGCCGCCACCCACGCCATGACCTTGGAGTGCACGAAGTGCTGGCGCGGGCCGCGTACCTCCCACAGGCCCTCGTCGGGCTCGTCCCAGCACCATTCCAGGTAGTTGACGAGGGAACGCTGCAGCCCCCACAGGTGGTCGCCGCCGCGGATACCGTTGCGCCGGGCCAGATGCAGAACGTCCATGACCTCGCCGTAGACGTCGAGCTGGTACTGGCCCACCGCCGCGTTGCCGATCCGGACCGGGCGCGAGCCCTCGTAGCCGGGGAGCCAGTCGGCCTCCCACTCGGTCAGCCGCCGTTCGCCCCGGATCCCGTACATGATCTGCATGAGCTGGGGTTCGCCGGCCACCGCACGCACGAGCCACTCGCGCCAGGCCCGGGCCTCCTCCTGGTAACCGGAGCGGATGAGCGCCTCCAAGGTGATCGTGGCGTCGCGCAGCCAGCAGAACCGGTAGTCCCAGTTGCGGACCCCGCCGATCTCCTCGGGGAGCGAGGTGGTGGGGGCGGCCACGATCCCGCCGGTGGGGCGGTAGGTCAGCGCCTTGAGGGTGATCAGGGAACGCACGACCGCTTCGCGGTAAATGCCCTCGTAGGAACACTGGGCCACCCAGCTCTCCCAGAAGCGTTGGGTGCGCGAGAGGGCCTTCTCCGCGTCCAGGTGGTCGGACTCCTCCACCTGGGAGGGGTGCCAGGTCAGCACGAAGGGCACCCGCTGGCCGGCGGTGACGGTGAAGGTCGCGTCGTGGGTGAAGTTGTGCCCGAACAGTTCCACGGGGGCGCTCAGCCACACGGCGTCCGGGCCGGCGATGGCGACCAGTTCGGTACCGGCCCAGTGCACCCACGGAACCACGTGGCCGTGGTCGAAGCGCAGCCGCAGGCTGGTCTCCATCTGCACCGACCCGCTCACGCCCTCGACGATGCGCACCACGTGCGGGGCGCCCCCGCGCGGGGGCATGAAGTCGATGACGCGGACCGTTCCGGTGTCGGTGTCCCACTCCGACTCCAGGATGAGCGTCTCGGTCCGGTACCCGCGCCGGGTGGCCTCGCGCGGGCCCTGGGCCGGGCGCATGGTCCAGCACCCGTTCTGGTCGTCGCCGAGCAGAGCGGCAAAACACGAGGAGGAGTCGAAGTCGGGCAGACACATCCAATCCACCGACCCGTCCCGGCCGATCAGAGCGGCGGTCTGCATGTCGCCGATGAGTGCGTAGTCCTCGATCCGTCCGGGCACGCGGCTCACCCCCATCACGTCGTCACGGTCACTACGCTGGGCGCCCGCCGCCGGTCCGGAACCGGGCTCTCGGTGCCGGTACGGGTCGCGTCGTGCACACCCGTCACTGCCTCACCGACTATGTGCCCAGGAGGGGGCGACCGAAAAGGCCGGTCCGGCAGCTCCCTCCGGACCGGACTCCGGTCGTCGCCGCTGCCCATCCTCCCCTTCCGTGCGGGCAGTGGCCACCATGTACGCGGGGCGCGCGTGTATGCGGCGAACTGTCGCGGCGATGGCGGCTCTTCGCGCGTGCAGGCGCCATGGCCCGGCGCCCCTCGCCTCACGAGGTCCGAGGGGCCGGGGACCGCGGCGGCCGCGGCGGCTCGGACATGCGCATCAACGGCAGGAAGACCTGGGTCAGGGGGCCGATCGCCAGCATGAACACGACCGTCCCCACCCCCACGGTCCCGCCGAGGAGGAAACCGAGCAGGGCCACGGTCACCTCGATGAGCGTGCGTGCGAGGCGGATGGAGAGGCCGAGGCCGGCCAGACCGGTCATGAGGCCGTCCCGCGGTCCCGGGCCGAGCCCCACCCCGATGTAGCACCCCGTGGCCACGGCGCACACCAGGACCCCCAGGGCCAACAGGAGCAGGCGGAGCGGCATCAGGTCGGTCGTGGGCAGCAGCCACAGAGACAGGTCCACCGACAACCCGATCACGATCACGTTGCTCAGTGTGCCCAGCCCGGCCTTCTGGCGCAGGGGGATCCACAACAGCATGAGCAGGGTGCCGATGATGATGCTCCAGGTGCCGATGGACAGCCCCGTCTGCAGGGACAATCCCTGGTGCAGCACGTCCCAGGGCATCGCGCCCAGGTCCGAGCGGAGCAGAAGGGCACCACTGAGCCCGTACAGGTACAGACCGACGTAGAGCTGTGCGAGGCGGCGCAGACGGGGGCGCGGCAGCACAGGGGTGATCAACAGCCGCTGGACCAGGGCGGGGGCCGAGCGGCGGGACGGTGCGGACAAGGGAACCCTTTCGTCGATCGAACAGATCGGGTGGTCGGATGAAAGGCCTACGGGCGGGCCGATTCCGTATACTGGCTCAGCGCGTGGCCGGACGAAAAGAGCCAATCCGAGAAACTGGCCCGTTCCGTTGCCGGGGAAGGGGACTCACATGGCGAGGCAGCGTACCGACCGCCCGGGGACCGGGGCAGGCACACGCCGCATCAACGGCACGCTCCTGGCACGACTGATCGGCGCATCCCCCGTCCAACGCCCCTATTATCTCGCGATCGCCCGGGCCGTGAGCGGACTGGTCCTGGACGGACGGGTGCCCACCCACACCCGGCTGCCCGCCGAACGCGACCTGGCCACCGCGCTGGGGGTCAGCCGCAACACCGTCACCGCGGCCTACGCCTGGCTGCGGGACCACCGCTTCCTCGACAGCAGGCAGGGTGCGGGGAGCTGGACCGCGCTGCCCGACAGCGGGAGCAAGGGCCCCGTCTCGTTCGCACCCACCACCGAGCACATCGATCTCGGGGTGGCCGCACCGCCGGCCGTCGACGGTCTGCGCGAGGCCTCCTTCCACGCCTCCGAACAGCTCGCCGCGCACATCGGCGGGATCGGTTACTACCCCTACGGCCTGCCCGAACTGCGCCACGCCATCGCCCGGCGCTACGTGGAGCGCGGCCTGCCCACCACCCCCGAACAGATCTTCGTCACCAACGGGGCCCAGCAGGCGATCACCCTGGCCATGGACATGCTCCTGCAGGAGGGCGACCAAGTGCTGGTGGAGTCGCCCACCTACCCGCACGCCTCGGACGCCGTACGCCGCAACGGGGCCAGGATCCGCACCACCGGCACCACCCCGCAGGGTTGGGACATGGAGTACCTGGTGGAGGCCTTCCGCCAGTGGAAACCCGCCCTGGCCTACATGATCCCGGACTTCCAGAACCCGACGGGTGCGCTCATGGACGACGACGAGCGCCGGGTGCTGGTACGCGAGGCCCGAAGGGCAGGAACCCACCTGCTCGTCGACGAGTCCGTTGCGGAACTGGGCATCGACTCGGGCGACCTGCCCGCCCCGGTGGCCGCCCACGACCCCGACGGGCGTGTGCTGACGGTGGGTTCGGTCGCCAAACTCCTGTGGGGCGGCCTGCGGGTGGGATGGATCCGGGCCACCGCGCCGACCGTGGCCCGGCTCATGTCGGTACGGCAACGCTTCGATCTGGCCGGTTCGGTCCACGACCAGCTCACGGCCACACACCTGCTGGCCGACGTGCTGCGTATCCGAGCCGAACGCAGCCGCCAGTTGCGCCGCAACCGCGACGCCTTGGTCGAAGCGCTGCGCAAACGCCTGCCGTCCTGGCGTCCGAACGTGCCTCCGGGCGGCCTGGTGGTGTGGGCCGCGATGCCCCAACCGGTCGCCACCGCCCTGGCCGAGACGGCGGCCCGGCACGGGGTGCACCCGGCGGCCGGACCGGTCTTCGGTACCGACGGCACACTGGAACACCACCTGCGCCTGTCCTACACCCAACCGCCGCAGGTGCTGGCCGATGCGGTGGACCGGCTGGCCGCGGCCTACGGAGAGACCTTGGACCACCCCGCCCAACCGCGCGGCCGCCTCTACGTCTGAGGGGCCGTGCCCGGCGCGGGGCCCGGCACGGCCCGACCGATCACAGCGAGAACCGGCCGGCGAAACGCGTCACCTCGGCCAGGACCTCGTCCCGGTTGGTCTCGTTGAAGATCTCGTGGCGGGCCCCGGGGAAGATCCGGGCGCTCACGTCCTCACCGGCCAGTGCTTCGATCCCCACGGCCGTGTCGGAGACCGGTACCAACTGGTCGTCGGAGCCGTGCAGCCACAGCAGCGGCAGCGATCCGATCGATCCCGCCCGGCGCCCGCGGTCCAGCTCCGTCATGAGGGCCTCGACGGTGGGGCGCTTGAAGGGCCCGTGCCAGACCAGTTCGTCCTCGGTGTAGGCCCGCCCCACCGCGGGGTCGCGCGAGAGCGTGGCCGGGTCGATGGGGGCGTCGGGGATCTCCTCGGCCGCCTGCATCTGCTCCAGGGCGCTCCACCGGCCCAGGACCGGACCCGAGAGCACCAGCGCCTGGACGGCCTCGGGGTGGGCCTGGGCGTAGCGCGCGGCGATGAGCCCGCCCATCGAGTGGCCGATCAACACCAGGGGGAGGTTGCGGTAGGCGGTGCGGGCCTGGGAGACGATCCGGTGCACGTCCTCGACCACGCCGCTGTAGTCGTCGATGAGGACCCGCTCGCCCGAGGAGTTGCCGTGCCCGCGGTGGTCGGCCCCGTAGACCACCGCCCCTGCGGCGACCAGGTCCTCGGCGACCGCGTGGTAGCGGCCCAGGTGTTCGCCGTAGCCGTGCACCAGGATCGCCAGCCAGGTCGGTTCGCTCCCGGCCCGGGCCCAGGCCCGTGCAGCCAGCTTGGCCGTTCCGGCGGGGTCGCCCGCCACGGCCCACTCGCGTGTGGTGATCACCGTGTTGTGCCTCCTCGTTCCGTTTCCTCGTCTGGGAGCATCTGTTCGACGGCCCCAGGATCCGTCCACCGAACGAAGCCTAGAGGTCGGGGAGAGGCATCGGGCGCGTAACGATCGGGGGTGGCCACGCCGTCAAAGCTCTCAGCAGGATCTATTGTTCCCTCAAAGCTCGTGAACCGTTCGATATGGCATATATCAGTTACCCACTGTTAAATGGGATTTTTTGTGCTAAACAGTGAGTAACGCTCGGGTGGGTAAAAACACGTACAGACCTCCCGAAAGCTCAATGTGGAGAGGGGACGCCCGTGCTGGCCGACTCCTATGGCCGAGTGGCGACCGACCTTCGAGTGTCGCTCACCGACCGCTGCAACCTCAGGTGCACCTACTGCATGCCGCCCGAGGGACTGGAGTGGCTCCCCAAACCGGAGCTGCTCACCGACGACGAACTACTCCGGCTCATCGACATCGGTGTCACCCGGCTCGGTATCACCGAGGTCCGCTTCACCGGCGGTGAGCCCCTCCTGCGCCGAGGTCTGCCCGACATCCTCGCCGGTACCACCGCCCTGCGCCCCCGTCCGCGCACGGCCCTGACCACCAACGCCATCGGGCTGGCGCGCACCGCGAACGCCCTGGCCGAGGCCGGCCTCGACCGCGTCAACGTCTCCCTCGACACCCTGCAGCCCGAGATCTTCGAGAAGCTCGCCAGGAGGCGCCGCCTGAACGACGTCCTCGACGGCCTGGCCGCAGCGGCCGACGCAGGGCTCACCCCGGTCAAGGTCAACACCGTCCTCATGCGCGACATGAACGACCACGAGGCCGCCGACCTGCTGCGCTTCAGCATCGAGCACGGCTACGAACTGCGCTTCATCGAGCAGATGCCGCTGGACGCCCAGCACGGCTGGCGCCGCGACACCATGGTCACCGCAGAGGAGATCCTGCGCTCGCTGGAGGCCGAGTTCGACCTCGAGCCCGCTGACGCCGAGACCCGCGGCAGCGCCCCGGCCGAACTCTTCCACGTCAACGGCGAACGCTTCCCCAACGGGGAGACCGCCAACGTCGGTGTCATCGGCTCGGTCACCCGACCCTTCTGCGGGGCCTGCGACCGCGTGCGCCTGACCGCCGACGGCCAGGTGCGCAACTGCCTCTTCGCCCGCGAGGAGTCGGACCTGCGCACCCCGCTGCGTGAGGGCGCCACCGACGAGGAGATCGCCGAACGCTGGAAGGCCGCCGTGGCCCCCAAGCTGCCCGGCCACGGCATCAACGACCCCAGCTTCCTGCAGCCGGCCCGGCCCATGTCGGCGATCGGAGGCTGACCCGAGCAGAGCACGGGCGCCGGGGCGGTACCGACCGCCCCGGCGCCCGCTCGTGCCCATGAGCAGGGGTGAAGGCACACGGTCACGGGTATGGCACTCGGACTCGCCCCGCCCGGAACGGCCGGGCCCGACAGGAGGAGCGCGGAATGAGTGCCGTGCCGGCTTGCGAACCCGTTCTGTTCCGTGGCGTACGGGTCTTCGACGGCGTGGGAGAGGAGCTCTCGCAGCTCCGCGACGTCTACATCGAGAACCGCCGTATCGCCGACCCCTCCACCCGCCCCGACCCCGACGCCCGTGTGCTCGACGCCGAGGGCCGGGTGCTCATGCCCGGCCTCACCGACGCGCACGTGCACCTGTTCGGTATCGGTTCCACACAGGCCGAACTGCTGCTGGGACCCACCGGACTGGGGTACTACAACGCCCTGGCCGAGGCCGAAGGCATGCTCATGCGCGGCTTCACCACCGTGCGCGACATGGGCGGCGACACCGGCGCCCTCAAGCAGGTCCTCGACGCGGGTCTCTTCCCGGGACCACGCATCTACCCCAGCCAGGCCACCATCTCCCAGACCTCCGGACACGGTGATTTCTCAGCCGTCCACGAGAGCCCGCTGCCCCTGGGCGGCAGACCCACCAGGGCCGAGGACATCGGTTTCACCAGGATCGCCGACGGGGTCCCCCGCGTACTGACCGCAGTACGGGAACAGCTCAAGAAGGGCGCCAGCCAGATCAAGGTCATGGCCGGCGGGGGAGCGGCCTCCAGCTACGACCCCCTCGACGTGGTCCAGTACACCGCCGACGAACTCCGTGCCGCCGTCCAGGCCGCCCGGGACTGGGGCACCTACGTGGCGGTACACGTCTACAACACCGCGGGCGTCCGCCGCGCGGTCGAGGCAGGGGTCGCCTCCATCGAACACGGCCACCTCGCCGACGAGGAGACCATCGCCCTGCTCGCCGAGCACGGTGTATGGCTGAGTACCCAGCCCTTCCTGGAGAGCGACCACGTCTACGCCTCACCCGACTCGGCAGCCAAGAACAGGGAGATCTGTGACGGTGTCGCCCGGACCCTCGAATGGGCACGCCGGTTCGGCGTCCGCCTGGCCTTCGGTACCGACCTGCTGCTGGATCCCGCATCGGCCCACCGCCAGAGCGACATGTTCGTGCGCCTGAACACCGAGTTCGGTTTCAGCGCCGTGCAGGCCCTGCGCACCGCCACCTCCGGCAACGCCGGACTCTTCGCCACGGCCGGAGCACGGGACCCTTACCGGGACGCACGCCTGGGAGTGATCGACACCGGCGCCTGGGCCGACGTGCTGCTCGTGGAAGGCGACCCCACCCAGGACCTGAGCCTCCTTGCCGACCCCGCACACGCCCTTGCGGTGATCGTCAAGGACGGGCGCGTGTACAAGGACGCTCTCACCGGGGCCGGCCGCAGCTGAGCCCCGAGAACCGGTTGCCGCTTCCCTCCCGGTCCCGGCGCGGAGCGGCGCACCGGCCCGCGCCGTCCACGCCACGGATCGGAAGGAAGAGGAAACGGCGATGTCCCACCGAGAGGTGCCCGGCACTCATGTGCCCATCCGCATGTGGGCCGACCCCGACGAGGTCGACGAGCAGGTGATGGGCCAGCTCCGCAACATCAGCGGGGTCCCCTGGGTACACGGTCTGGCCGTCATGCCCGACGTGCACTTCGGCAAGGGGGCCACCGTGGGATCGGTGATCGCCATGCGCGATGCCGTCAGCCCCGCCGCGGTCGGCGTCGACATCGGCTGCGGGATGACCGCCGTGCGCACCGGGCTGCGCGCCGAGGACCTGCCCGACGACCTGCGCCGCCTGCGCTCGGCCCTGGAAGCGGCCGTGCCCGTCGGCTTCGCCATGCACGACGACGGGGTCGACCCGGCCTCCCTGCCGCTGCTGGAGGAACGCGACTGGGACCGTTTCTGGGCCGCCTTCGACGACCTGGCACCGAGCGTGCACCACCGCCGCGACCGCGCCCACCGGCAGATGGGTACCCTCGGCGGGGGCAACCATTTCCTCGAGGTGTGCCTGGACGAGGGCGGGCAGGTGTGGGTCGTGCTCCACTCGGGTTCGCGCAACATCGGCAACGAACTGGCCGCCCACCACATCGAACAGGCCCGTTCCCTGCCGCACAACCAGGATCTTCCCGACCGCGACCTGGCCGTGTTCGTCTCCCGGACACCGGAGATGGAGGCCTACCGCCGCGACCTGTTCTGGGCCCAGGAGTACGCCAAGCGCAACCGCGACGTCATGATGGCCCTGGCCTGCCGCGCCGTTGTCGAGCAGATCCCGCGCACGACCTTCGAGCAGTGGATCTCCTGCCACCACAACTACGTGGCCGAGGAGACCTACGACGGCACGGACCTGCTCGTCACCCGCAAGGGCGCCATCCGCGCGGGCAAGGGGGAGTACGGCGTCATCCCCGGCAGCATGGCCACCGGCACCTACATCGTCCGCGGGCTGGGCAACCCGGACTCGTTCAACTCCGCCTCCCACGGGGCGGGGCGACGTATGAGCCGCAACAAGGCCCGTCGCACCTTCTCCCGCCGCGACCTGCTCGAGCAGACCCGGGGGGTGGAGTGCCGCAAGGACACCGGCGTCATCGACGAGATCCCCGGGGCCTACAAGGACCTGGAGTCGGTGATGGAGGCCCAGACCGACCTGGTCGAGGTCGTCGCCCACCTGCGCCAGGTGATCTGCGTCAAGGGGTAGGTACGGCGCCCGGGCGGATACGCCATGCTGGGAACATGTACCGCACCGAGCCCGCCCCGCACGAGTCCGTACTGGCCGCCGTCGTCCTCGCCGGAGGGGCCGCCCGCCGGATGGGCGGGGCCGACAAACCCGGACTCGTCGTGGGCGGGCGCACCCTGCTGGAAGGGGTCGTGTCGGCCGTGCGGGCCCACCGCCCCGACACACACGTGGTCGTGGTCGGCCCCGAGCGTCCCAACCCGAGGGCGGAGTACGTCCGTGAGGATCCCCCCGGCGGCGGCCCCGTGCCCGCTCTGCGTGCCGGCCTGGCCCGCGTGCAGGCTCCGTACACGGCCCTGCTGGCGGCCGACCTGCCCCACCTGGGCGCGGCCGCCCTGGCCGCCCTGGAGGGAGCCTGCGCCCCGGGCCACGGCGCCGTCCACTCCGACAGCACCGGACATCCCCAGTGGCTCACCGGCCTCTGGCACACCGGCGCCCTGCGCACGGCTCTGCGCCACTACGAGGGCGCTTCCCTGCGAGGGCTGTTCGGCCCCATGGAGCCCCGACTGGTCCGGTCGGCCGACGAC
Source organism: Nocardiopsis kunsanensis DSM 44524 (assembly GCF_000340965.1). GTDB lineage: Bacteria > Actinomycetota > Actinomycetes > Streptosporangiales > Streptosporangiaceae > Nocardiopsis > Nocardiopsis kunsanensis. The sequence goes on along the minus strand of NZ_ANAY01000046.1, from coordinate 26,236 downwards.
CGTGCCGTCACCGACTGCGACACCCCCGAGGATCTGGAGCGTGCCCGCAACCGGTGAACCCGGCTCCCGCGCCGGCCTTCCGGGCCGACCGGTTCATCCCTCGAAGTTCTCCCAGGCCACGGTCTCGCGCAGGAATCCGCGCATGTCCAAGAAGTTGGCCAGGTACTCGCGGTGTTCCCCGCAGGCCGTCCACACCTTGCGCCGGTCCGGGGTGTGCAGCTTGGGGTTGTTCCACACGAGTGCCCACTCGGCCCCGGCACGGCAGTCCCGCCGTGAGCACTGCGGCTCGGTGGTGTTCATCGTGTGGCCCCCTTGTGTCGGTGAACGTGCTCCGACGGTTCTGCGTCGGTACTGGCTGCAGCGTACCGGGTGCACGAAAAACGGCGCCGGGTGGTTACGGGGGCAAACCACCCGGCGCCGCACACGATGTTTCGACGGGGGCTCGAAACATCGCCCCGCGCTCCGACGGGGGACCGAAGCGCTGCTCCCAATGTACACCGATGTATCCCTCTGTACGTCAAGAGTCAGTTACGACGTTGTCTCGGGACAGTCCCGCCGCAGCGCGGTCCTTCGTCCCGCACCGTGTGCGAAATCGCTTCATGTGCGCAGATGCGGGGCTGTGCCCGGGGCGAACGCCGTGTGTCCAGGGGCACGTCCGTACCGGTCGGGGACCATGTTCCGGCCAAGACGGGTCAAGATTGCGCGATCGGTCATGTAGAGCCCCGAGTGCACGATCGGCCTCCCGTGTGGTTCGTGGGGGACGGGGGCAGGGGGTGAACGAGGCCGTCGGCAGGGCGGCCGGCTGCACCGATCGACACGAGAGGTTGCCATGTCCGACCACACCTACCGGATCACGGAGATCGTCGGAACCTCGCAGGAAGGCGTCGACCAGGCGATCCGCAACGCGATCAGCCGCGCCTCCTCGACCCTGCGCAGTCTGGACTGGTTCGAGGTCAGCGAGGTGCGCGGCCACATCGAGGAGGGCGAGATCGCCCATTTCCAGGTGGGTCTGAAGGTGGGGTTCCGCCTCGACGAGTGAAGCTCCCGGCCGCACCGGGGCGGGGCCGGGGCGCCGGGCCCGCCCCGCCGTGTGCGAGGGGCCGGTCGGCTCAGGCGTGGCCGGGGTCCTCCTCGCCGGCCTGTACGTCCACGTGCACGTGGTCGAGGTGGCGCAGGATCTCGTTGTCGGGGTCGGCGTCGTAGTCGCGCCAACCCATCGACGGGTAGTACGTGCTCCAGATCCGGTCGTCGAAGATGATGACGTCGATCTCGTAGTCGGGCGCGTGGGCGATCAGCCAGTGCGCCATCACCCATCCCGAACGCCGGTTCTCCTCGCTGACCGGACGGAAGAAGGCGTCGATGGCCCGGCCGTCGTAGTGCGCGGACCCCTCACCGTGGCCGGTGTCGTAACCACCGGGTTCGTAGCCCCCCAGGCTCGGCTCGGTGTAGACCTCCTCGATGCCGTCCTTGAGGTTCTGCGCGCGCGGCTTCAGCCCGGACGGCTCCAGCTCCTCCTCCACCTCCAGGTCCGGGTTCTTGGTGGAGCGGCAGCTCAGCGAGGGGCCTGCGTCCTCCTCCGGCCCGTTCTCCAGCACGTCCATGGCTGCGTCGGGGACGTCGCTGGTGTCGGGGGCCTGCACGGGTGAGTCCTCACCCTGGTCGGCGGCCACGGCGGCGGTGGTGGCACGCCGGGCCTGGTCGCGGTCGAGCTGGATCTGCTCGTCGCCGGCCGTGACGGCGCATGCGGGGCCCCACGGTGTGGTGGGGAGGGGGACGCCGGCCCGGTCGATCGCCCAGCGGGTGCCCAGGACCGCGATCACGGAGAGCACGCAGAGGAGCACGATCGAGAGGACGAGGCCGTACCAGCGTCGCTGCGGCGTGGCGGATCTGTGCATAACCCCTTCCCCCGGTCCGGTCCGGGCCGGCCGTGCTCCGACCCGGGTTCCCCATGACACAACGACCAAAGAGCCCATAGATTTCCGGCAAATGGAATCTATTTGCCAGATCACACTCGTCTCACGGCTGCAGGACCGACCACAGGACGAACAACCCGCCCGCCACCAGGGTCAGCGCCCAGATCCGGTCCATGGTCACACCGCGCCACCGCAGGGCGGGTACACCGAAGAAGTCGTAGGCGATCAGCGCCGCCACCCCCGCCGCGCCCAACATCGCCGAAGTGTGCACCCCGGTGGCGAACAGCCCCGTCACGGTCGCGTCCCACAGACTCCAGGAACCCTCGGGAACCGTCGTGGACCCCACCTCGGCCGAAGCCCCGGCCCCGCCGTCGCCGTTGTGCGCCTCGTGTGAGCCGTGGTCGTGGTGGACGTGCGTGAGTTGGCCGGCCATGACCGGAAAGAGCATCAGCCCCGCACCGTGCGCCGAGGACATCAGGAACGCCCACGTGCCCACCTGCCACAACGGCAACCGGATCTCCCGCCAGTGGTAGTGGCGACGTCCCAGCAGCATCCACAGCCCGTACAGGGCGATAGCCGTACCGCACACCACGGGGAGGAGCACCGAGGCCGACAGCGAGCCGGTCACGGTGATCGCGACCGCAGCGATCGCGACGGCCCCCGCGTGCCCGAGCGCGACCATCGGCAAGGAACGCAGGACCTCTGCGCGTCCGCCCTCCTGCAGGCCGCGGGCCACGGCAAGCATCCATCCCATACCGGGATGCAAGCCGTGGAAGGCCCCGAGCGCGATCAGGGTCCAGAGCTGTGCGGCGGTCACCGGACAAGCGTCACACGCCCGTGTTCGAACGACAATGGGACGGAGGGGAACGACCGGTTCCGGTCAACCACGGCGATCGCGGTTCGTTCGGCGCGCCCCGGGCAGGGTGTGCGGTTCGTGGCCGGCGCGGACGGCGCCCGCCGGAGCGGCGAGCACTCCGGCGGGCGGTCCGCGGGGCCGGGCCTGTGCGTCGGTGAAGGACCCCTGCCGGTGTTCTCGAGGCACCGACAAGGACCCTGACCCGGCCTCCGGGGCCCCGGTCCCCGCCCCTCGGCGGGCTCAGGGGTTCACGGACTCAGGGGCAGATCGCATCCAGGTCGGTGGCCTCGGCACCCACCTGGCGGCCCGGGTCGGCGGGGGAGGGCTCGGCCAGACCGGTGTAGTCCTGCCACTCGGTGCTCTCCTCCTCACCGGAGTCCTCTTCACCGGAGTCCTCCTGGTCCTCCGGGGCCCCGGTCTCCTCCTCGGAACCCTCGGTCTCCTCCTGCGAGTCCTCACCGGAAGGGTCGCCCTCGGGCTCGTTCGGGACGTTGTCGCCGTTCTCGCTGCCGGCGGCAATGGCCTCCACGACCAGCTCCTGCACCTTGTCCCAGTCCGGGTCGGCGGTGCTCACCTGGGGCGGGGACAGCTGCAGCGTACTCATCGACCCGGACTCGGTGACCTGCTCCGCCAGGTCGACGAAGGCCGGGACCTTCGATTGCGGAATGTCCGTGGTCAGCGTGCGCTTGGTGGCTCCGGCCAGATCCCGGTAGCTCGTCAGCAGCGTCGTGGGGTCGATCTGCTCGGCCACGTACTTGATCAGGCACCCCTGGCGCCCCATACGGCCGTAGTCGTCGGAGCCGATACGCGAACGTCCGTACCAGAGGGCCTTGTAGCCGTCCAGGAGCTGGTCGCCCTCCTCCAGCACATCGCCCTGCATGCCGTAGGGGATCGGCTCGTCGATGTGGACCTCGATCCCGCCCACGGCGTCGATCAGGTCGCGGAAGCCCATCATGTCGACCATGGCGTAGTACTCCACGTCCAGGTTCAGGTTGTAGCCGATGACTTCCTTGAGGGTGTGGGCCGCAGGGTCGCGCACCCCGTCGTTGGTGGCCAACTCCCCGGGTTCGTCGGCCACCGTCTGGTAGACGTCGTTGAGCAGCTGGTCGAAGCCCTGGGGCTCGGGATAACGCTCGGCCAGCGCGGATCCCTCGGGGAACTGCGCGTTCTCCAGGTTGCGCGGCAGGCCCACGAGCACGGTGTCGCCGGTCTCGGCGTCGATGCTGGCCACCATCATGGTGTCGGTGCGCACCCCGTAGCGGTTCTCGCCGGAGTCGGCCCCCAGCAGCAGTACGTTCATGCGCTCGGCGCCGTCCCACGGGTCGGACTCGTCGTGCGGGAGGCCGTCCTCCTCCCCGCCGAACACGTCTCCGACGGTCTGGTACGTCGTGTAACCCGCGTGCAGCGCATAGGCCGAGGGCACCGCGATGCTCAGCACGAGCAGCGCCACCACCGCGCCCGATCCCAGCCTCAGACCCCGTGAACCGCCCGGGGGCCGGGTGATGACCCAGGAGTGCACGACCACCGCGATCCACACCACGGCAGCCACGAAGACCACGACCATGGCCTGCAACAGCCACTGGCTCGAGGCGGCCAACCCCGCCATCGACGCGAGTGCGTTCGACTCGCCCGCACCCAGTGCGTAGACGCCCCACCCCAACAGAGCCAGCCCGCCCAGGTAGGCGAGCAGGATGAGGGCGCCCCCGGTGCGCCGCCCCATACGCAGGTGGGTGATCCCCGGGAGCGGCACAGACGCGGCGGTCCACAGCAGGGCCCGCGGTGTGCTGCTCGGGCGCGCGGGCGCCGCTGCCTCCTGCTGTTCGTCGTCCGCTGCCACCGACGTATCCTCTCCAGCCGGAGGGCGGACTTCTTCCCCGCCCCTCGTGTTACCTGTGTACCCGCCCTGGACATCGATCGCCGGGAGGGTCGTCGTTCCCCCGCGTGCCCCTCCGGACATCACCGGACCCGGGCGGAATCAACGGACACCCGGCCTGCCGTGCGGAAGGGGGCGCCCACCGAACACACTTTGCCTCACAGTCTGGCGGTTGCGCGTAGCGCCGCGCACGGTCGTGGGTGACATGAGGACTGTTCTATACAAGTCTGTTATGTAGCTTCGTGGCCCCTGATGGGGGATTGCACGGCACTTTCGGACGGCCGAAGAGTCCGAATCAGGCCATTTCTTTTGCGATCAGTAGTGAACGCGCGCGACAGCTGCGATGATCTGGCCGCAGGAGGGGGCGCCGTCCGTTCGGCAAGTGGACGGCGTCATGGGTAACGAAAGGCAGCACCATCGTGCTCGATGCGGTTGACGCGGCGCTCATGCGTGCGTTGCAGGGGGATGGAAGAGCGACATTCCAGTCATTGGCCGACGGGGTGGGGCTCTCGCGCACGGCTGTGCGCGCCCGGGTCCGGCAGCTCGTCCGGTCGGGGGCCGTCAGAATCGTGGGAGTCCTGCACACAGGGGTCCTGGGGATGGAGGCCCTGGGGCACGTCTCGTTCACGGTCAACGGCCCGGTCGGACCGCTCATGGGCAAACTCGGCGAACGCGAGGCGGTGACCTTCGCAGCCCTGACGGCGGGCCGGGTCCAGGCCGTGGCCCAGGTGCGTGTGGCCGACGACCGTGCCCTCACCGCCGAGTTGGCCGAACTGCGTTCCCTGCCCGGCGTGGAACGCCTGGAGGTCTTCCGGGCCGGCTCGGTCTTCAAGGACTCGCACAGCAGTGTGCGCCGGCTGCAGGACATCGAGATGGACGCCCTGGACTGGAGTCTGGTGCGGCGTCTGCTGGTCAACGGGCGCGCCTCCTACGCCGACCTGGCGCGCCAGGTCGGCCTCTCGCAGGCGGCGGCGCGCTCACGTGTGGTGCGCCTGATCGACTCCGGGGTCGTGCACGTGACCGCGCTGGTGGAGCCTTCCGCCCTGGGCACCAACGAACAGTTGGGTCTGGGGGTGCACTGCCGGGGTGACGCCGAGGCCTTGGGGGTACGGTTGAGCGCCATCGACGGGATCTCCTTCCTCGCGAGCGGTTTCGGGCGTTACGACCTCGTCGCCACTCTCACCGCGCCCGATCGCTGCCGGTTGGTGGAGGTGCTGGAGTCGGTGCGTGCCGCCTCCGGTGTGGGCCACGTGGAGACCTGGGACCACCTCTCGGTACAGAAGGAACGCCGTGGGGGTGAGCATCTGATGGACCGGCCGACCGGGTGAGCAGCACCGGGGCAACGGGCTCGGGCCCGGGTTTCGGTCCGACCTGTAACCAGCGGTAACATTTTTCCGTGTTTCCGCTCCGCATGGCTTGCGTCACGCTTAAGTTACCCGTGAGTATGGAAGGTGGGCCGGTACTGGCCGGTCACACCAGGCGCGGGTGTAATGGGAGGCAGACGTGACGCTTGCGGAGACGTTGAGTGCTGTGGGCACCGTGGCGCTGGCGCGGTGTGGTGGGCGGCCCCTCGGGGCCCACCTCTTCTCCGTCTGGCCCGGGGCCGCCTTCGCCGCCTCGGCCTTCCCCGTGCGGTGCGCCCCCGGCGACAACCTCGCCCTGCACGTGGCGGTCGAACAGGCCCCGCCCGGCTCCGCGCTCGTCGTGGACGTGGCGGGGGAGGCCGAGTACGGCTACGTCGACGAGATCCTCGCGGTGGCTGCGCACACGCGCGGCATCGAGGGCATCGTCCTGGACGGCTGCGTGCGCGACATCGCCGCCATCGCCCGCTGCGCGATGCCCGTCTTCAGCTCGGGCGTCTCGGTGCGTGAGGCAGGGCACCACGCCGGAGGCTCGGTCGGACAGATGATCACCATGAGCGCCGCCGGCCCTCTCCCGCTCCAGGTCCGCCGAGGCGACTGGATCGCGGCCGACGACGACGGGGTGGTCCTCCTGCCACGCGGCCAGGTCAGCTCCATCATCGGCAAGACCGTGGCCAGCCTGTCCCACGAACAAGAACTCATCGACGCCGTGCACGCAGGACAGTCCACCCTCGACCTGCTGGGGCTGGACCCCTCCCAGGTCAGCGGATGGGAAGGCGACGGCGAACACCACTCGCGCCGGGGTGCGGGCGCGCGCGCTCCGCGCCGTGACGGCACCGCGCGCGGGGAGGGCCACACACCGCTGCGTTCGTGCAGTCCCCCGCACACCTCGGTGGGTGAACGGCGCTACGGGGAGTGACCGGAAGCCCAGGGCCCGGGGCCAGGGACCACCCCGGGCCCTGGCCTCACTCCTGGGTCAGGCTCAGCAGCTCGTCGATGTAACAGTTGGCCTCCCGCGCAGCCTCAGCGGGATCGGCGGCGCGGATCGCCTCCACGAGCTTGCTGTGGTCCATGCCCTCGTAGTCCGAGGAGGGCCCGTCCCGACGATCGCTCTCCTCTTCGGCCTGTTCGTAGACGGTGTGGACGATGCTGGCGTAGACGACCTGGGCGATGTCGTCGTACAGGTCGATCAGCAACCGGTTGTGGGTGGCCAACACCACCGCCTTGTGGAGGGTGAAGTCCGCCTCCACGAAGGTGCCCATGTCCTGGTCGCGCCAGGCCTCCTCACGCATGCCCAGGGCACGGTCGATGTCGGCCATGTCGGCCTCGCTGTGCCGCCGTGCGGCCAGGCGCGCGGCCTCGACCTCCAAGGCCCGGCGCACCTCCAGGTTCTCCCGGAGGCGGGAGCGCTCCAGGCGGCGGCGCAGGGCCCCGCCGAGTTCGCTGGAGGCGCGCACGAAGGTGCCCGCTCCCTGGCGGATCTCGAGCAGGCCCGCGTGGGCGAGGGCCCGCACGGCTTCGCGTACGGTGTTGCGGCCCACCTCCAGTTGTTCGGACAGCTCCGACTCGGTGGGGATCCGGTCGCCCACGCCCCACTCACCCGAGTCGATCTGTGCTCGTAGCTGACTGATGACCTGGTCGACAAGACCGGTCCGGCGTGTAGAGGCGAGGGGCACGCGTATACCTCCTAGGGGCGGGTCGCCGGATGACGGGACCAGCGCACGAATGCGGACGGTTAGGCGGGAGCATAGACCAGTTGCGGCGAGGAAATGGCTACGAGCGGCAATGCGTTATGCTCATGATGTACATCGGGTCATCCTACGAATAATGCGAGTCGACTTCTATGAACGCCGGAGTGGGGCACCGCGAGCCTGTGACCACTGAACCCCCGGCGGCACGATCGAGCCCGGCACCGACACGATGGGTCCTGCTCATCCTCGGCGTCGGCATCGCGCTGGCCGCCCTCAACCTGCGTACTGCCATCACCAGCGTCGGCCCTGTCCTCGACGAGGTCACGGGCGGCCTCGGCATGTCCGGGGCCGGAGCCGGGCTGCTCACCACCCTGCCCGTGCTGTGCTTTGCGCTCTTCGGCGGCTTCACCCCCGTGCTCTCCCGCCGCCTGGGAGACCACCACCTGCTGGTCTACGCACTCGCGGCCCTGACCCTCGGTCTGAGCACCCGGGCGTTGGCGACCGAACCCTGGCTCTTCCTGGCACTGAGCACCGTCGCACTGTCCGGTGGCGCGGTCGGCAACGTCATCCTCCCGGCTCTGGTCAAGAGGCACTTCCCGCACCGGGTCGGGCTCATGACCACCGTCTACACCACTGCCTTGGCCGCGGGCACCGCCATCGCCGCCGCGGCCACCGTGCCGGTCGAGCAGAGCACGGGGGAGTGGCGCCTGGCCCTGGGCATGTACGCGGTCTTCGGCGTGGTCGCGGCCCTGCCCTGGCTGGCGGTCCTGCGCCACAGCTCCAGGGGCAGCAGCGACGGGACCCGGCTCGGCATCCCCCAGGTGCTGCGCACCGGTATCGGATGGCAGGCGGTGGTGTACTTCGGCACCCAGTCCTCCATCGCCTACATCATGTTCGGCTGGTACGCGCAGATGCTGCGCGACCAGGGGATGGACGCCTCCACCTCCGGTGTGGCACTGGCCTATCTGACCGCGCTCGGCATTCCGATGTCGCTGGCCCTGCCCGTCCTGCTCACCCGTACCCGCGACCAACGCTTCTTCGTGGTGTTCTTCGCCGCCGCCTACCTGGCCGGAGTGGCTGGCCTGTGGCTCTCCCCGCTGCAGGGCGTATGGGTGTGGACCACCCTCATCGGTATCGGTATGGGCAGTTTCGTCTTCGCCCTGACCATGTTCGCGCTGCGTACCCGCACCAGCGCCGGTACCGCCGCGCTCTCCGCGGTCGGTCAGAGCCTGGGCTACCTCATCGGTGGCGCCGGGCCGTTCCTGTTCGGGTACTTGCACGACCTCAGCGACTCCTGGAGCGCGCCCCTGCTGCTCGTGGCCGTCCTGGTCGTGGTCAACCTCTCCGTCGGGCTTCTGCTCGGCCGCAACCGCTACCTGGAGGACTCCGTGGAGGCACTGGACCGCGCCTCGGCCTGAGGCCCGGCCTGTGCCCCCGCTTCCGGTGGCAGAGGGATCACCGCCCCCAGGAGCAGCGAGGCCAACGTCTTGCCGTGGGTGTCCAAGTGCAACGACGTGGTCACCGTGTCCTGCGAGGACCGCGCGAACACCAGAATGAGCGCGTGCACCGTGTCCAGGCGGTGCACCGTCAAAGGGCCCCGCATACGGTCCGCCAGCACCCTGCGGACCCGCTCCGGGGGCAGCGCCTCGCACAACACCGGGTACCAACGGGGCTCGTGCGCGATGACCGAGAGCGTGTTGAGGTTGCCCTTGTCACCGGCCCTGGCATGGGCGATCTCGTGCAACAGGACGTTCATCATGTCTCCTTCCCGACGTAGGTGATGCCGGGCTCGACGAGGTCGCGGCCGATGGTGGTGGAGAGGATGCCGATCACCTCCGTGCTACGGGTCCGCGCGCCGCCACCGCCAGCAGGACCGCACGTGTACAGCGCCGTGCCCTCTTCCTCCACCGCCTCGGCCCCGGCCCGGTCGGGGCTCGTCCCCGCCACCCGGAGCCGGCACTCGCCCCCCTCGCCCGTGGTGTCGCCGAGCAGGTCCACCCGGGTGCGCACACGCTCACCCAGGCGCTCACGGACCACCTCGCCGGCCAGTCGGGCACGCGCGGCGGCTCCGGGTCCCGCGTAGGAGATCTCCCCCTCGCCCCGGAACCCGGCCCGGCACCCCACGCTGGCTTTCAGACGGTCGGGACGCGCTCCGCCCCGGGCCCAGGCCACCCGCACACGGTCCGGGCCTGCCTGGGACAGTTGCACCCCCCTCATGTCCAGGCTCACGTCCGGTGTCAGGTACGCCGACGGGTCCGTGACCTCGTAGGTCAGCTGCTCGGTCACGGTCATCGTGTCCACGCGCCCGCCCGTCCCGGGCAGTTTGGTGATCACCGCCGAACCGTCGCCATCGACCTCTGCGACCGGAAAGCCCGGGTGCGCCAGGTCCGGCACGCCCTTGACCCCCGGGTCGGCGAAGTACCCCCCGCTCACCTGGCCGGCGCACTCCAGCAGGTGTCCGACCAGGGTGCCCGCGGCGACCAGGTCCTCGTCGGCCGGATCCCAACCCAGGCGTTCCAGGAGCGGGGCCAGGAACAGGGAGGGGTCGGCCGCGCGGCCCGCGATCACGATGTCCGCGCCGCCCCGCAGCGCCGGGACCAGGGCCTCGGCGCCCAGGTAGGCGTGGGCCGACAGGTCGCCCGCCTGGACACGGTGCGGGAACCCCTCGCCCGCGCGGCCCGCGCCCTGCGTGCCGAGTTCGGTGCGGACTACCTGCTGATGGCGGACGAGTTGACGGACCTGTGGGAAACCCCGGGTGTGGTGACGGTGCTCCCGTCCGGAACGGCCCTGTACCAGATCGCCTATGCCGCGCACCTGGTGATGGGCAACATCGAGGAGATGCAGGAGGCCGCCCGGAACCCGGACGTGGCCCGGGTGCTGGCCGTCCACTTGCGCCGCCCCGTACAGGCCGGGTAGTCGAACTATCGGGGCGGTTGCCAGCCCCGTTCAGCAACCTCGCCCCGTGATTCGGGCGGGTTGTCAGTGCGCCGCGCTTTGCAGGTGCACTCGGCCTGTCCTCACTCCGGCCGGTGTTGTCGGCCGGAGCCTGGCAGGCTGGGCGCACTGTGACCCACTCCATGTTCGCTCCATGGCCAGGAGCTTTCCACTCGCCAGTAACTATCGTCACACCGGGTTGGGTTGAGCCGTTACTCAATCGAATTCCAGAGCTGAAACCATGGAATTTATAAATGTCTTGACCATAGTTTTATTGGCAATGTGAAAAAGTATTTCAATCGTCCTTCTGTTGGTTCTCATTCTTCAGCTCGGAATGCAGTCGCCAGCAATGGCCGGACTCCACTCCGGGCGCTCCAACGAGGAGCTGCTGGCGAGCTGTCACGACACAGGACTCACAGCCAGGGCTCAGTGCGCGTCCGGAAGCGCGAGAGCGGTCGTTGACACCGTCCTCGTCTACGGATTCGTTCTGCACGTCTACAACGAGACAGAGAACGAACAGTTCGACGTCATCGAGTCAGTGCAGCGCTTCGCGGACATGGGGCCGGTCGAACTCGTCGAACACCTCAAAGACGAAACGAACCTGGAAGAGTTCCAGCAGACCGTGCGCCAGGTCCGCGAACTCATCGAAGTCACCGCCCAAGTCGGCAAAGCGACCTACGAACTCATGCAGATGGCGGGGCCGCTCCTGGAGTTCGTGGAGGACGCGAACGACTTAGAGGTCATCTCATTTGGGTTTTCTGTAGCCTGGCCTCATGTCGATGGTCGAGCGACTGGTGCCGGACGGGTTGTGGGAGCTGTTCCAAAAGGTGGTGCCCCAGGCACCCACCAGACCCCAGGGCGGGGGCCGGCGCAGATACGGCGACCGAGAGGTGCTGGCCGCGATCATCTTCGTGGCCAGCACCGGCTGCACCTGGGCCCAGCTCCCACCGGTCTTCGGCCCCTCCGGGCCCACCGCGCACCGCCGTTTCACCGAATGGAGCCGGGCCCGCGTCTGGGCCAAGCTGCACCGGCTGGTGCTGGACGAACTCGGCGCCCGCGGCGAGCTGGACTGGTCGCGGTGCGCGATCGACTCGGTCAACATGCGCGCCCTCAAAGGGGGGACCTGACAGGCCCGAATCCTGTCGACCGGGGCAAGAAAGGCGCAAAGATCCACCTGATCACCGATCGGGCAGGGTTGCCCCTTTCCATGGCCATCTCCGGCGCGAACCTGCACGACAGCCAGGCCCTGCAACCCTTGGTACGAGGGATAGCGCCGGTACGTTCCCGCCGGGGCCGCCGGCGGCGCAAACCGGCCAAGCTCCACGGCGACAAGGGATACGACTACGACCACCTGCGCCGATGGCTCCGCAGGCGCGGTATCGCCCACCGCCTGGCCCGCAAGGGGGTGGATTCTTCCCAGCGGCTGGGCCGGCATCGGTGGCAGGTCGAGCGCACCATGGCCTGGCTGGCCGGATACCGTCGCTTGCACCGCCGCTACGAACGCACAGGCGCGCACTTCCTGGCTTTCGTCGGTATCGCTCGCACCCTGATCTGCTACCGCAGACTCACCAAATGAGATGACCTCTAAGTGGCGCAAGGTCGGCGAGTTCCGGGACGTCCCGGTGCCGGAGTTCGCGCAGCAGCGCTACCGGGAGCACATTGCTCTGTTCCCGCCGGATGAGGTTGGGTACGTCATTCCGGGGAGGAAACACAGGAGAGTGGTGCGGAACTCCTATCTCGCGCATTTCCGTGCTGCGGTTGAGGTAGCGGACCTGCCGGACTTCATGACGTCGCACTACCTCCGGCACCGGTGGGCGTCGGTGATGTTGGCGGGGGAGGTCGACATCACGCACGTCAGCCGGTGGTTGGGGCACCGGCAGATCCAGACGACGTATGCGATCTACGGTCACATGGTGCCGGCGGTGGCGACGGAGGCGCGGGGCGTGATGGATGCTGCGTTCCGGGGCCGGTAGGCGGGGGTGTTTCCGGGGTAACAGGTCCGGTAACACTCATCCGGATGTGAGCGGGTGAGGCCGGTAAATGTCGGTAGCTGCGAGTGTTTGGCCTCACCCGAACACTGGGTGTGGAGAGTTCGAACTTGTTTTCGGTTATGCCCTTTTGAGCTGTGAGGGCGTCACCGGATGGGCAGTCCGGTGATCTGGCGGCCGATGATGAGCTTCTGGATCTCGCTGGCGCCCTCGAAGATCGTGAAGATCGTCGCGTCGCGGTGCCAGCGCTCGACCGGGTACTCGCGCGTGTAACCGTTGCCGCCGAGGATGCGCACGGCGTTCTGGGTCACGAACGTGGCGGTCTCGCTCGCGTAGAGCTTGCTCATGGACCCTTCGGCGTTGGTGAAGTCCTTGTCGTTGCGGGCCATCCACGAGGCGCGCCACACGAGCAGGCGGGCGGCATCGATACGGGTGGCCATGTCGGCGAGTGTGAAGGCCACGCCCTGGTTGTCGCCGATGGGCTTGCCGAACTGTTCGCGCTGGGTGGCGTAGTCGCGCGCGTACTCGTAGGCGGCACGGGCGCAGCCGAGGGCCATGGCACCCACGGTCGGACGGGAGGCCTCGAAGGTCTTCATCGCGGCTTGGCCGCTGGAGCGCTTGCCCTCGCGGACGCGGGCGAGGCGCTCGTCGAGCTTCTCCTTGCCGCCCAGCAGGCAGGACCCGGGCAGGCGCACGTCGTCGAGGACGACCTCGGCGGTGTGCGAGGCACGGATGCCGTGCTTGGCGAACTTCTGGCCCTGGCTCAGGCCCGGGGTGTTGGGCGGCACCAGGAAGGTGGCCTGGCCGCGGGAGCCGAGCTCGGGGTCGACGGAGGCGACGACGACGTGGATGTCGGCGATGCCGCCGTTGGTGGCCCAGGTCTTGACGCCGTTGAGGACCCACTCGTCCTTGGCCTCGTCGTAGACCGCGCGGGTCCTGATGGCGGAGACGTCACTGCCGGCGTTGGGCTCGGAGGAACAGAAGGCGGCGAGTTTGATGTCGCCGGCGCTGCCGAACATCTGCGGCGTCCACTCGAGCATCTGTTCCTGGGTGCCGTTGGCGGCGACCGAGACAGCGGCCAGGCCGGTGCCGGTGAGGGCCAGGGCGATGCCGGGGTCGCCCCAGTACAGCTCCTCGAAGGCGACCGGGATACCCAGACCGCTGGGTTCCAACCACTGGTTGGCGAAGAAGTCCAGGGAGTACAGGCCGATCTTGGCGGCTTCCTGGATCACCGGCCAGGGGGTCTCCTCCCGCTCGTCCCACTCGGCGGCGGCAGGGCGGATGACATCGGCGGCGAACCCGTGCGCCCAGTCCCGGACGTCACGAACGTCCTCGTTCAGTTCCAGGTTGAAGCCGGATTCGGGGGCCTCACTCATGTGCTCTACATCCTTTGTCGGGCCCTCGGGGGAGGGGGTGGCCAAATGCGTGTTACCAACGGTAACAGCGCGCCCGGTCAGGCACAATCGTCCCCCGGCCTCGGCTACCTGTTCACCTTCTCCCTCCTTCGGCCCTGTTCGCCTCCATCGCCGCCTCACCCTTCGCCATGCAGGGGATGCTGGGGCTCTCCTCCGGGGTCTACTCGCTCCTGTTCGGCCCCAACGCACTGGTCATCGTCGTCACGAGTGCGGTGGCCGCGGCGCTGGCGGGCAAGGTCCCCTACCGGCGCATGATCGGCACGAACCTGACCGCGGGCCTTCTGGCGGCTGCCGGGCTGTTTCTGCTCGGTCTCCACGGACTCCCCATGGTTGCCACGCTCGTGCTGTTCGCCCTTTTCCAGGGGTCCATGGGCCTGGTCTTCTCGAGCGCGGCCGCGCTGGCGCAGGCCGGCGCGAACACCGGAACCGGTTCGGCCTTCCTCGGGTTCCTGCAGTTCGTGCTCGCCGCGCTGATCCCCCCTGGTGGGCATCGGGGCGAGGGCACCGCCGTACCGATGGGCGTGGCGATGCTGACACTGATGCTCCTGGCCGTGGCCGCCTTCACCCAGCTCAGGAGCCGGCCCTCGAGCCAGGACGGCGCCGAACGACCGGCCTGACCCGCCCTGCCCGCCCCCGCTCCGCCTGACCCTGCCCGGTCCGGCCGGGGATCGGTGCCTCCGCGCCCGTTCCCCGGCCTCGTGCTCCGGGACCGCTACGCGTGAGCGCCCCGAGGGGGCGGGGACGAGTCCTCGATCACCGCACCCGGGTGGGCGATGACCTTCGCCGCCAGTGCGTGGCCGTTGCGGGCCGCCTCCACCACGGACGCGCCGCCGAACCGCCCCGCGAGGTAGCCGGCGTTGAAGGAGTCGCCCGCGGCCGTGGAGTCGACGACCTTCTCGACCGAGCCGGCCGGCACGTGCACGGGTTCGCCGTCGACACCGACGACACATCCGCGGGAACCGTCCTTGATCACGACCTCCTCCACACCTTCCCCGCGCAGACGCCGGACCGTCTCCTCGGGGGAGGCGTCACCGAACAGCGCCTGCTCGTCCTCGAAGGTCGACAGTGCCGTGGTGGAGAGTTCGTAGACGGCCGATACCGCGGCACGGGCCTCCTCCGGGCCCGGCCACCCGACCGGGCGGTAGTTGCTGTCGAAGGCGATCTGCGTACCCGTCCCGCGGGCCTCCTCCAGCAGGGTCCACAGGTGCTGCCTGGCTCGTGCCGTCAACAACTGCAGGGTCACCCCGGACAGGTAGAGCACGTCGTGGCCCGACAGGTCCCCGGTAGGGGTGTACTCGTCGTCGAAGAGCCGGCGTGCGGGGGACTGCGACCGGTAGTAGGCGAAGGAACGCTCGCCCTCCTCGTCGGTACGGACCAGGTACAGGCCCGGGTGCGCGCCCGCGACACGCCCCACCAGGCCGGTGCCGATGCCCTCCTGGCGCATCCCCGCCGCCATCAGGTCGCTGTAGTGGTCGTCGCCCGCCAGCGTCAGGTAGTCCACGCCCACCTGGTCCGGTGCCGTGCTGCGGGCCAGGTACAGGGCGGTGTTGTAGGTGTCGCCACCGAAGCCCAACCGCAGCTCGTGGTCGCTCTTGTGGGTGAGCTCGATCATGCACTCACCGATGGACAGGAAACGTGTCACCGTTCCGCCTCCGTCATGGGTCCGTCCTCCGCCAGGGGCCCTCACCAGTCGTGCATCGAGCCGTCCGCGAGGCGGTTGACCGGCAGGTACTTGCGCTCGTACGGGTAGCGGGCCGCGGCCTCCTCGTCGATCTCCACGCCGAGACCGGGGGCCTGGCCCGGATGCAGGTAACCGTCCTCGAAGGTGTAGGAGGTCCTGAAGACCTCGCTCGCCGGCTCCTGGTGCCCCATGTACTCCTGGATGCCGAAGTTGGGCACGGTCAGGTCCAGGTGCAGCGCCGCCGCGAACGAGACCGGCGACAGGTCCCCGGCACCGTGGGCCCCGGTCCTGACCCCGTACAGGTCGGCCAGATCGAAGATCCTGCGCAGGTGCGAGATGCCGCCCGCGTGCGAGGGGGAAGCGCGGATGTAGTCGATGAGCCGTTCACTGATCAGGTACTGGCAGTCCCAGATGGAGTTGAAGATCTCCCCCACGGCCACGGGGGTCGTGGTGTGCTGCCGGAGGAGGCGGAAGGCCTCCTGGTCCTCGGCCGGTGTCGGGTCCTCCATCCAGAACATCCGGTAGGGCTCCAGGGACTTGCCCAGCTGTGCGGCCTCCAGGGGCGAGAGCCGGTGGTGCACGTCGTGCAGCAGGTGGAAGCCGTAGCCGAACCGCTCCCGGACCGCGGCCATCATCTCAGGGGCGAAATCCAGGTAGTCCGGGGTGTGCCACCGGTGCTCCGCCGGCAGGGAGGCGTCCGCCGGTTCGTAGACGGGGCCCGTGCCCGGGCGGGGCAACCCGTAGGTGTCGTCGAGCCCCGGGACCGACGCCTGGACCCGGACGGCCCGGTAACCGCTGTCCAGGAAGCCGGCCACGTCCTCCAGCAGCTCCCCGATGCTCTGTCCGCTGGCGTGGCCGTAGGCCAACACCCCCTCGCGCGCCGCCCCGCCGAGCAACTGGTGGACGGGCTGCCCGGTCACTTTGCCGAGGATGTCCCACAGTGCACAGTCCACTGCGGCGATGGAGGCCATGGTCACCGGACCGCGCCGCCAGTAGGCGCCCCGGTACAGGTACTGCCAGGTGTCGTTGATCCTGCCCGAGTCCCGGCCCACCAGCAGCGGGCAGACGTGGTCGCGCAGGTAGGAGGCCACCGCGAGCTCGCGCCCGTTCAGGGTCGCATCGCCCAGGCCGGTGACGCCGTCCTCGGTGGTGATCTTCAGGGTGACGTAGTTGCGTCCCGGGGACGTCACGACGACGTCCGCGGAAGTGATCCTCATGCTCGGTTCCCCGTTCGGCCCGGATGGTGTCGGTGGACTCCTCGTACGGTGTTCCTACCGTCGCTCTTGCCGGACTACCCACGACCCTGGGGGCTCCGGTCGGCTCCGGGCCGTAGGACACACGAAGGGCCGGGACGCTGAGTGTGCGTCCCGGCCCCTCGCCGCGCCGTACCCGTTGTGCCGGGGGCGTGCTCATTCCCGGTTGTGGCGCTCCAGGAACATGTACACGTCGTGTTCGTCCACACCGGGGAAGTTCCCCGAGGGCAGCGCCGAGAGCACGTGCGAGTGCGCGCGCGCCGAGGGCCACACGTTGCCCTCCCAGCGCGCAGCCAGGTCCGCGGGCGGGTGCACGCAGCATTCGCCGCCGGGGCAGTTGGACTTGGTGCGGTTGGTGGTCTCACGGCCCCGGAACCACCGGGACTCCTTGTAGGGCACCCCCAGTGTGATGGCGAAGTTGTGCTCGTTGCTGGGGTCGACGTGGGCCACGCACCAGTGCGTCGCGTTGGGCTTGTCCGTGTACTGGTAGTAGATCGAGTACCGGTCGGGGGAGGCGAAGACCTGGCGCCCGGCCCACTGGCGGCACATGCGCTGGCCCTCGATGGCGCCGGACTCGTCGTTGGGAAAGACCAGTCCGTCGTTCTCGTAGGCCTTGTAGATGATGCCGGTCTCGTCGTTGCGGATGAAGTGGCAGACCAGGTCCAGGTGACGGTAGGCCAGGTTGGTGAACCGGTGCGCGGCCATCTCGTAGGAGACCGAGTAGACGTCGCGCAGGTCCTCCACCGACAGGTCCCGTGCCGCCTTGGCCTCCTGCAGGTACTTCACGGCCGTGGACTCGGGGATGAGCACGGCAGCGGCGAAGTAGTTGGCCTCCACACGCTGGCGCAGGAAGTCGCCGAAGTCGGTGGGGCGGCTGTGGCCCAGGATCACATGGCCCAGCGTCTGCAGCAGGATCGTGCGCGGACTGTGCATGCCCAGGCTCGTCTCGCGCTTGAGGTAGATGCGCCGGTTGACGTGGTCGGTCAGCGAGCGCACCGAGCGCGGCAGGTCCTGCACGTACTTGAGGCTGAAGCCGTGGTGGGTGGCGATCGCCAGGATCTGGCCCTGGGAGAGGGGGCCCGCGGTGTAGTTGACCGCGTCCAGGGTCTCGGCCGCGGCCTGCTCGATGTGCTCGAAGTAGTTGCCGCGCTCGCGCATCTGCCGGCGCAGTTCGGCGTTGGCGCGGCGCGCTTCCTCGGGGGAGGCGGTCGGCTTGGCGCTGCGCCGCTTGAGCTCGTCGTACAGGCCCACGATGTGTTCGAGCACGTCGTTGGGCACCCGCTTGCCCACCTTCAGGTGCGGCAGGTTCAGCCCTTGGTAGAGGGAGTCGCGCTGGGCCTCCTCCACCGAGATCTCCAGCTGTGCGCGCCGGCTCGGGGGCTGCTTGGACAGCAGCTCCTCGACCGAGACACCCAGCGCCGTGGCCAGTGAGGTCAGCAGTGACAGCTTCGGCTCGCGCTTGCCGTTCTCCAACAGGGACAGCTGGGAGGGGGCCCGTCCCACGCGTTCGCCCAGATCGGAAAGGGTCAGTCCGCGTGCGCGGCGCAGGTGACGGAGCCGCTGCCCGAAGGTCACGAGATCTAGGTCACCCGTCAAAGACGGTATTTCTTCGTTCCCAAAGTACGCCATGCGTTCATGATACGGAAAGAATGAAGGATCTTCATCCGATTTTGGGTGGAAAACTCTTGGATCTTCCCGAAGAATCATAGTTACCGGCGGGGAACTTACGGGCCGGGGCTCACCCCTCAGCCCCGGAACAGGACTCCCTCGACCGGTACGAACACCTTGGGGACTACACGTAAGGCGGGAACGAACATGAGCACCAGCGCTCGTCGCCAGGAAGCCAGCGCCGCGCTCCAGCGGGAGTGGGAGACCAACTCCCGCTGGGCCGGCATCGAGCGGAACTACTCCGCCGACGACGTGATCAAGCTGCGCGGTTCGATCACCGAAGAGCACACCCTGGCCCGTCGGGGTGCCGAGCGCCTCTGGGAGCTCCTCGGCAGCGAGGACTACATCCACAGTCTCGGCGCGCTCACCGGTAACCAGGCGGTCCAGCAGGTCCGTGCGGGCCTGAAGGCCATCTACCTCTCCGGCTGGCAGGTCGCCGCGGACGCCAACCTGTCCGGCCACACCTACCCTGACCAGAGCCTGTACCCGGCCAACTCGGTCCCGTCCGTGGTTCGCCGCATCAACAACGCTCTCCTGCGCGCCGACCAGATCACCTGGTCCGAGGGCGACGACAGCGCACCGGACTGGCTCGCCCCGATCGTCGCCGACGCCGAGGCCGGCTTCGGCGGCACCCTCAACGCCTACGAGCTGATGAAGGGCATGATCGCCGCCGGCGCCGCCGGTGTGCACTGGGAGGACCAGCTCGCTTCCGAGAAGAAGTGCGGCCACCTGGGCGGCAAGGTCCTGATCCCGACCAGCCAGCACGTCAAGACGCTCAACGCCGCCCGCCTCGCCGCAGACGTGGCCGGTGTCCCGTCCCTGGTCATCGCGCGGACCGACGCTCAGGCCGCGACGCTGATCACCAGCGACATCGACGAGCGCGACCGTCCCTACATCACCGGCGAGCGCACCGACGAGGGCTTCTACCGCTTCCGCAACGGTGTCGATGCCTGCGTCGCCCGCGGTCTGGCCTACGCGCCCCACTCCGACCTGCTGTGGATGGAGACCGGGACACCGGACCTGGAGGTCGCCCGCGACTTCGCCGAGCGCATCAAGGCCGAGTACCCCGACCAGATGCTCGCCTACAACTGCTCGCCGTCCTTCAACTGGAAGCGTCACCTGGACGACGCGACCATCGCCAAGTTCCAGCGCGAGCTGGCCGCCATGGGCTACAAGTTCCAGTTCATCACCCTGGCGGGCTTCCACTCCCTGAACCACTCGATGTTCGACCTGGCCAAGGGTTACGCCGAGAACGGCATGACCTCCTACGTCGAGCTCCAGGAGAAGGAGTTCGCGGCCGAGGCCCGCGGCTACACCGCCACCCGCCACCAGCGCGAGGTCGGTACCGGCTACTTCGACGAGATCAGCACCACCATCTCGCCCGAGGCCAGCACCACCGCCCTCACCGGTTCCACCGAGGAAGACCAGTTCTCAGCGGCTCACTGACTCTGGCTCTTCCGTTCCCTCGGCGGTCACTCCCTCCCCGCTTTCGTGGCTGGGGCGGGGCGGGGTGACCGCCACCCCCTAGCCGTCGACCATGCGCGTCCGTGTCACACGCGCATGGTCGACGGCTTTCTGCATGCGGGTCGGTCCCTGCGTGCGGAGCCGGGGCCGTCGCCCCGCGCAGGTGCCGGGACCGGGGCCGGTCCGGCCGGAACTGCGCGTGCCCGTCCCTGGCCACCGAAGGGTTGCGCCCATATGCTGACGTCGGGTTGCGGACCGGTAACACCTGTTCGCATCACTGGTCCGGGCCGAGTGCCGGGAGAGGGCCCACGGGCCCGGGCCGATCCACGGCACACATGCCCCTATGCGTTGGAGTCACCGTGAAGCTCGAGGACATCAGCAAGGCGACCTTGAACATCCTCCGCCGCACCCTGGCAGGCAGCGCCATCGCGGTCGTGGCCGTCCTCGGCGTGGCGGCCTGCGAGGACACCGACACCGATGACTCGGGCGTCGAGGCCCCTGAGGAAGGGGACGAGGGCGAGAACGGCGACGGGGACGGCGACGACGGCGGGGACGGGGAGAACGAGGAGGACGGCGACGACGACGGCGAGGGCGACGACGGGGACGAGTAGCGCCACCCGCAGCGCACCGGACCGTCACGGCGACCGCGCGGCCGGGGCCCGTACCCCTGCCGGCGGCCGCCGCCTCCGTGACACGGACCCGTACCCGGCACGTAGATTCGACGCGTGACCGACAAGACCCACACCGCACCGGGCCACCGCACACCCGTCTCGTCCGAACTCACCCCGCGCCTGATCCGCTGGGAGATCCTCTGCGTCCTGGCACTGTCCCTGGGAGCGGCGGCCGTTTCGGCGACCATCGCCTTCCTGGGGGTGGCCACCGCACCCGAATCGCTCTCGGAACAGAGCACCAGCCTCATCAACAACCGGGCCGATGACCGCCCCTGGCTCGACCTGTCCCTGCAACTGCACGCGGTCGTCTTCTCCCTGGCGCCCGTCGCGCTCGTGGTGTACCTGCTGCACCGCAGCTCCGAGGGCGCCGGCACCATCGGTTTCGACCTGCGCCGCCCCGGGTTCGACCTGGGCAGCGGCGCCGGACTGGCTGCCCTCATCGGCCTGGGCGGGCTCGCCGTCTACGTACTCTCCTGGCGCCTGGGACTCACCCTCACCATCACCCCCAGCACACTGGAGGGCAACTGGTGGGACGTGCCCGTACTCGTGCTGCAGGCCGCCAAGAACGGGATCCTCGAAGAGGTCATCGTCGTGGGTTACCTGCTGCACCGGCTCGCCCAACTCGGCTGGGCCCCGTGGAAGGCCGTCCTGGCCTGCTCCGTGCTGCGCGCGTTCTACCACGCCTACCAAGGGGTGGGGATGTTCTTCGGCAACCTCGTCATGGGCGTGGTCTTCGGCTGGTTCTACCTGCGCTACGGGCGGGTCATGCCGTTGATCGTTGCGCACACCGTCATCGACGTCGTCGCCTTCGTCGGCTCGGTGTACCTGCTCGGCCGTGTTGACTGGCTCCCGTTCTGAGAAGGCCCGGCCGATGCCGTTGCCCGCATGTAGGTGCCCGCATGCAGGACGCCGCGCCTCACACCGCCCGAACCGAAGGCTTCGTGCCTGCGCACGGTGCTGAAGGAGCCCCGGCCGAGACGGAGGGAAGGAGCCGTGCCTATCCTGTGGCGATGAGCCACCTCACACCGGTCGACGGCGACCCCCTCGTCACTATCGGTACTGCCCACAACGGGCCCGACGGATCGGGCAACGGCGGTTACAGCGCCGGCCTGCTCGCCGAACGCCTGACCACCCCCGGCGGCCCGGCGGTGGAGGTCACCCTGCGCACCCCGCCACCCCTGGAAACCCCGCTCACCCTGGCTACCGACGGCACCACCCTCACCATGAGCGGACGCCAACTGGTGGCCGAGGCCCGTACCGTCGACCTCACCGACGAAGCCGTCCCCGGCGAGCCCGTCGACCCCGCCACCGCCCAGAACGCGGAACAGCATTACCCCGGCCACAGCGGGCACCCCTTTCCCCGGTGCTACAGCTGCGGACCCGAGCGGGGCCCGGGCGACGGACTACGCCTCTTCCCCGGCACGGTCAGCCCCGGACACGGGTCCGACAACATCGGCAACACCGTCGCCTGCACCTGGACCCCCGGGCCCGAACTCGACGACGGCACCGGCCGTGTCGACCTGCGCCGGACCTGGGCCGCTCTCGACTGCCCCGGAGGATGGTCCAGCGACATCCAGGGACGCCCCATCGTCCTCGGACGCATGACCGCCCAGATCACCGCGTCCCCGCGCATCGCACACACCCACGTGGTCACCGGCCACCTGCACGCCGTCGAGGGACGCAAGGTCCTCACCGGGAGCGCCCTGCACGACGCCGACGGGCGTCTTCTGGCCCGAGCCCGCGCCACCTGGATCGCCCTGCAGCGTTGACCGGACCCTGCCCCGACCCCGTACACCAGCTAACGTGAATCCCCGTGGCCCTCGAAAAAACACAGCACAGCGCCCCGACCGAGAACGGTGTCCACCCGCGCCAGGCACCCCGCAGCCGGGGTCGCAGCGCGCGCGGACGCGACCCCGAGCGGCGCCGGACGATCCTGGACGCCGCCGACCGCGTCATCCAACGCGACGGCCCCGACGCCTCCATGCTCGCCATCGCCGCCGAGGCCGGGATCAGCAAACCGATCCTGTACCGGCACTTCGGTGACAAGGGCGGGCTCTACCGTGCCCTGGCCGAGCGCCATGTCGATCCCCTCATCGAACGGATCCGGGCCGAGCTGCACCAGCACGCCGAGTTCGAGGTGCGCGCCCGTGCCACGGTCGGGGCCTACCTGTCGATGATCTCCCAGAACCTGAACCTGTACCGGTTCCTCATGGACCGTGCCACGTCCGAGGACCGGCGCACCCGCGCCGACCTGGGGCTCATGGTGCGACGGCTCGGGGACGAACTGGCCGAACAGCTCGTGACCGAACGCGACATCACCTCCCGCCCGCGCTCGCAGATCGTCTCGCACGCCGTCGTGGGCATGGTCCAGGCGGCGGGGGAGTGGTGGTTGGAACACCCGGAGGTGAGCGAGGGGGAGATCATCGACGACCTCACTGAGGCGGTCGTGGGCGCCATCCGCCGGAGCGAGGGCTGAACCGGGGTCCGGACATTCGGTGCCGGACGGCCCTGCGTGCGGGCAAGTGCACCACACAGATACCTTCAGTCTCATAGGTGTACATATGTGCGATCGTGCGGTTTTCGCGGCCTCCGAGCGGATACCTTCCCTACCGGGGCGGCCGCGCCGCCCGTCCACGGAACACCGAGGAGGGGGCACGTGTCGGAGAGCACCTACCACCAGATCCACTTCGCCTGGGCAGAACCCACCCTGCTCGGGCACGTGGGACCAGGACCCGCCGCCTCCTCCCTTGCAGAGAGCGACCAGCCCGCCCTCCGGTCCTGGCGCGACCGCCTCCTGCCCGCCCTCACCGTGGACTACCGCTCCGCCCTGCCCGGGACCGACCCTGCGGACCTGCCCGAAACACTGTGGTCGCACACCTACGCCGACGGCCAGGCCGCACTCGTCTACCGCTGGCCCGGAGACGTCCGCGACGCCCACGCCTGGGCCGTGGTCGGCCCCGCACACGGCCTCACCCTGCCCCACGTCCTCAGCCTGCACGAGAACCCCAACACCCGTCCCGCCGCACGCAGGCCCCCAGCACCCGGCTGGGCGAGTATGCCCACTCTGGCAACCCCCGCCCCTTGGGAACGCACCGCCGCACCCGGCGCCGTCCGGACCCGGGACCGCCGGGCCGCCGAAACCACCGTCCAGGGGGAAGCGGTGCTCGTGGGCGCCGTCGCCTCCGCCCTGGGCAACCCCGAGCGGCCGATCCGTATCGCCCTGGCCCCCGAGGCCGCCGATCTGTGGCAGGCCACCCAGATCCGGCTGCTGTGGGGCGTGCACCGGATCCTGCACGACGTACTCACCCCGCCCCGCGCCATCCCCGCAGCCGGATGGCAATGGTCCTTCTCCACCTACGACCCCGATCTGAGCCCCGAAGGCCGGCACCTGGCCTTCGGCCCACCCGGCCAGGAGACCGACGGTCCCTACGCGGACGCGCCACCCCCGGACCACCGCCGTGCCGCCGAGCGCCTGGTCGAAGTGTTGCGGGACGAGGGCGGGGACACCCTCGCCGAGTACCTGCGTGAGCGCGGTGTGCCCGAGGCACCCACGTTCGGCGACCGGCGTGCGTTGCTGCTGGAGTGGCTCGACCCGCGTCCGGCCACCGCGGTGCCGGGGCCGGTGGCCGGTGCGGAGGCGACCGGCGGTCCGGCCGCAGAAGAGGGAACGGACGGAGACGAGACCGACATCCCGCCCGCAGAACCGCTTCCCACCGACGACGAGGTGGAGAGTGCGGCCCCCTCGCGGACCGGCCCCCGGCCCGAGGAGCGCGCGCCGGCGGACTCCCCCGACCCCGTGGACGGCCCGGAGCCCGCGGACGACCACGGACGCGGAGAGGAACACGTTCACGCCGACGAGCACCACCGCACGCGCCCGTACCTACTCTCACGGTCGGTGGCCGGTGCGCATCCCTCACTCCGCCTGAACCATCCCCCCGAGGACGACGACGGCGAACCGCTGCCCGAGGCCGAGGACCTCGACGCGCCCTCCTCCGCGAACGGGACGGCCGAGCAGGAGGCCTCCGCAGGTGGAACTCCGACCGGCAAGGCTCCCGCGGACCGCTCGTCCGTGTCCGAGGCTCCGGGGCCCGAGTCACCCGGAGGCGAAGCAGCCGTACGAGAGACGGCCGCGCCTGAGACGCCCGTACACGGGACGCCCCGGCGACCACCAGGGCCCTCCCGCGTCCTCTTCGGGGAACGCAGACCAGGCTCGACCGCCCGAGCGGAACACCCCGTCTTCGGCGCCCCCGAACCATACGACCCTCCCCCGCCCCCCACCGACCAGGCCCCGCCCCTCAACCTCTCCCGAACCCCCCGCCCCGAGCCTTCCGAGCCCCCGGAGGAACTCCAGGAGACCCAGGCCTCCCAGCAGGGCCCCGAGAGCAACACCTACGACCCCGACGACCTCGACGACCTCGACGAGCCCGGACCCCTTGAACCGGAACGCGCCCCCGCGCGCACCGGAGCACGCAGACACGCGGAGGAAGCGTTCGGCGGACCCGCACGCACCACCGAGGAAGGGACCCACGACGAGGACACCGACCCCGAGGCCGAGGGAGAGAGCAGGGGACCGGACCTGGCACCGCACGGGCGCTCCCCGGAACAGGCGCCGCCGCTGATGGTGGCCCACGACGCCTCCCCCGTCTCCGACTACGCGACAGCAACCGAACCCGAGACCGATCCCGCCTTCGACGACAGCGGTGCCAACTGGCCCACACAGTACGCTGACCTGCCGCTGGCCCGACTGGAGCGCTGGCATTCCAAACGCGGCCCGGAGGGCGCTCACATCGACGTCGTCGACGCCCGGGCCGCGGTCCGGGCCGAGCGTTCCGAACTGCAGAGGGTCAGAGGGGAACGCGACCACTACCATTCCGAGGTGCAGGAACTGCGGCGTGAGATCGCCCGTCTCGACCAACCCTTCCTCGACAGCCACGGCGACGGGGACAGCGGAGCCGGGGCCCGACGCTGGGCGGTCCGGTTGCTGGTGCTGGTTCTGTTGTTGGCCTTCCTCGCCACCGGTCTGGAGGCCGGGGCACGGTTCGGGGTCAGCGCTCTGGACATGCTCGCGTCCCTGCTGCCCTGAGCAAGTACAACTCCTGCACCGGGACCGTTGACGGGGTCGGGGCGGTCTCTGGGGTTTCTTGTGGTGCCGGGGGCTACTGGAGGATGCGGCGTTGTGGTGGGTCGGGGTGTGGGGTTTCTTGTGGTGCCGGGGGTGGTGGTTCGTCGGGGTCGGGAATTCTAGCCCGGCCGGGTCTTCGCGCAACCCTCGTCGGCGCCACCCCCGCACACGTTTCTTTGCGGGGATGGTGGCGGGTGTGTAGTGGGTTGTTCGCGGCGCCTCGGGGTGTGCGCTGCGACCCTTTGCGCCGGGCTTTCCCGACCCACCTCGACGAACCCCTACCCCCAGGCGCCCCGGCAGCAGAAGAAATGGTGGGCGCATACTCACTCCCTGGGGCGCGGCATTG
>NZ_ANAY01000045.1 GCF_000340965.1 Nocardiopsis kunsanensis DSM 44524 | reverse complement strand
TGCGGTCAACCCTGGCATCGATCACTCACCCGGGTGAACGTTCCCGGCCACGGCACTAGCGCGTGGCGCGGTTGCGGACCGCCCGCAACGCAACCAGCCCCGCCGCGGCGCCGACTGCGGCCACGGGCAGCGCGACTTTGGCCGCGCGGCGGTGACGGCGGAAGTCGTGTATCGGCCAGTCCTGTGTGCGTGCGTGCCGATGGAGGTCACCGTCGGGGTTGACCGCGTGCGGGTCCCCCACGAGCGACAGCAGCGGCAGGTCGTTGTAGGAATCGCTGTAGGCCGAGCACTGCTTCAGGTCCAGTCCCTGTTCCTCGGCCAGGGCACGCACCGCGACGGCCTTGGCGGGCCCGTGCAGCAGGTCGCCGTTGAGCCGACCCGTGTAGACACCTCCGGAGTACTCGGCTTCGGTGCCCAGCGCTCCCGTGAGTCCGAGGCGCCGCTGGATGATACGGGCCAGCTCCACCGGGGTGGCGGTCACCAACCACACCGGTTGCCCGGCGTCCAGGTGCCGGCGCACGAGCGCGTGGGTACCTGCCCAGATCCGGTTCGCCATGGTGTGGTCGTAGATCTCCTCGCACAGGCTGACAAGGTCGCCCACGTCGTGGCCGGCGACGAAGGCCAGCGCCGACTCCCGTGCCGCGTTGATGTGTTCGGGCTGCTCGTTCCCGGTGATGCGGAAGACCGTCTGGCCCCATGCGAAACGGACCAGATCACGTGTGGTGAACAGATCGCGGGCGGCCAGGCCGCGGGCGAAGTGGTAGATCGACGCACCCCTCAACAGGGTGTTGTCGACGTCGAAGAAGGCGGCTCCCGGCCGGGCGGGATGTGACACGTTCTACTCCTGGCTCGGGTGGGGAGGCGATCCTCCGTCGTCGGGGCCGGAACCCCGTGTGTGGTGAGCCTAAGCCCCCAGGTCGTCGGTGTGTCGCCAGAGGGTCGCGAGGAAAAAGCGGGTGAGGAAGATCACACCTCTCAAGCCATGAGTAGCCTCCGTTCTGCGGGATCACCCCTGACGAGGGTGTCGAATCAGCGCACGTGGTGCACATCCACCCACCGACGTGAAGCATCATTGTTCATGATGGTGACGGTAGGACTGGCATTCATAAGCGCGTTGGTGGGCTGGAGCGGCACTGCTGCCCTCGCCGCGTACGCACAGCGCCGTCCCGGTGTGGCCTCGGTCGCTTGGCTGATCGCCGCACTGGGTATGACGGTTGGGCTGAGCGCGGCCGTGATCGGCGCGATGTTCGATTTCGGCGAGCTCACCTTCCGGCTGCTGCAAACAGGGCTCGGCCTGATCGGGCCGCTCTACATGGCCTGGGGGGCTTTCGAGTTCACCGCCCGGGCCTCCACGGCGCGGTTCGCCTCGCGCCTGCTGCTGAGCGCCTTCACCGTCGTTCCACTGGTCGTGTTCGGCGTGGACCGGTTGAGCGGGCAGTTCGGCTCGACCTTCCCCGCCTTCGCCGACCATTACGACCTCATCCCGCGTGTCCTCGCCGGCCTCGTCCACGGGTTCGCCGCGGTGCTCCTGGCGGCCGCTCTCACCATGGCCGCCCGGCGCGCCCCGATCACCCGGAACACGGGTCTCACCGTCGTCGCCCTGGTCACCCTGAGCGTGCTCCTCTCGGTCGTCGTCAGCCGTTTCGGCCTGGGCGCCCTCGGGCCGCTGCTCATGCTGGGCGCGGTCTCCGCCCTCTGGGGCGCAGCCGCTCTCGCGGTCGACCCGCGCCGGAACGACCACGACGATGACGACGACTACTACTACGACGACGAGTACGACCACGCGGACGAGGACGACTTCGAAGACCTTCCGGAGGAGCCCGTGCGCCGCAAGCGCCGTAACGCCGACACCTACGACGATCTCTACGACGCTCCGCCGCGCCGTTCCCAGGGCTCCAACGCCCGTAGCGTGATCACGATCTACACGATCGCCGACGGCCAGGTGCCCGCCTTCGACCAGCTCGCGGGCGCGGTGGTCTCCGAGGTCTCGCGCAACGAACCCGACACCCTGCTCTTCGCAGCACACACCGTGGCCAGTGCACCGCAGCAGCGCATCGTGTACGCGATCTACCGCGACGAGCTCGCCCGTGAGGAACACGAGCAGCAACCGCACGTGCTGGAGTTCCAGCGCCGCAGCGCCGGCGTCGTCGTGGCCACCAACGTGATCGAGCTCTCCCTGTCCGAGGCCTCGGCCAGTGACGGCCTCGCGACTATGCTCATGCCGCGCTGACCGGTCCGCTCAGGACGGTCGGAGCGGGCCCGTAGCGGCCTCGGACGTTTCGAGAGTGTCACTTCGTTCCGTCGTGTCGAACCGTCCCGACCCCGATGGCGTCCAAGATCGAGTGAAGTACGGTTCCCAACCGGGGTTTCCCGACCGGTGCCGATGGCGTGTGACCAAGACGGCCGGACCACCCAGCCGAAACGCGCGCCGGAGCAAGAGAGAGTGTTCTGGGGTTTCCGATGCGTAAGTTCCTTGTGGTCTTCCTGATCTTCCTGGCTGTCGTGGTGGTTGTGGGTGACGTTCTGGCCCGCAGCTTCGCGCAGAACACGATCGCCGCACGGACCGCCGAACAGATGAACATGTCAGAGGAGCCGGACGTGGCCATCGAGGGCTGGGCCTTCCTGCCCCAGGCGATCAAGGGCGACTACTCCGAGATCGGTCTCAGCGCCGGTAGCGCCACCGTCGAGGGCGTCGACGTGGAACAGGTGAACGTCGACCTCACCGACGTCGGGGCCCCGCTGCCGGACCTCGTCGGCGGGCAGCCCGAGGTCGTGGCCGGCGGGATCGACGGCTCGGTCGTGCTCCCGTACGGCTACCTCGATTCCCAGCTCCCCGAGGGCGTGACCATCAACAATGAAGGAGAGGAGGCCCGCATGTCCGGTGAGCTCGCCATCACCGAGCTGGATCTGAGTACTCGGATCTCCTCCGGGGCCGAGTTCGAGATCGACGACGGCACCCTCCACGTGATCCCGGTCGACGTCGAGGTGGACGGTGCCCCCTCCCGAGTCGTGGACAGCGTCGCCGGGATGCTCGCGTTCAGTATCCAGATCCCCGAGCTCCCCTACGGCCTGCAGATCACCGAGGTAGAACCCACCGGCAGCGGTGTCCGGGTCGACGGCACCGCGCAGGACGTCCCGATCATGGGCGACGAGGCGGCCTGATCGGGATGGAACGGAAGCAGGGGGACGTGGGCGATGTGCTCACGGCCCAGCAGATCGGGGCACAGCTCGGGGAACGTGCGACCCTCGTGCAGATCTCCTCGGCCTTCTGCCAGCCCTGCCGCGCCACACGCCGGATCCTCGAGGACGTGGCAGGCATGGTCGAGGGTGTCGTACACGTGGAGATCGACGCCGAATCCCATCTGGAACTGGTGCGCGACCTCGGTATCACCGGGACACCCACCGTGTTCGTGCTGGACGCCGCCGGACGTGTGGTGCGCCGGGCCGGCGGGCAGCCGCGCAAGCCGGACGTCATCGCCGCGCTCGGTGAGGCCGTTCGCTGAACCGGGCACCGTGCCGCCCTTGAGCTGCTGCGCCGGGCCTGTGATTCACGACACCAGTGACAAACTCCGGCGGGTGCCGGTACCGTCGAAGACGTGACTTCCTTGACGAGCGCGTATCTGACGAAGCGACGGGCAGTGGACTTCTGCCGCGTCGCCGCAGCGCTCTGTCCGTGTCCCTAGGGCGGTCGGGCCCCTATCAGGCCCACGCTGAGCCGTGTCGACCGGTCTCCGTGTCCGCGACGCAGCAGGGACAGCACCTCATGCATGCCGTAATCGGCAGGCCGCGAACCCTCCTGCCGGCATCCTCCCCGCATCCCACCGGAACACCCGCACACCCCGGACCGCACCGGTTCCAGGGGCGGTTTCCGGTACCCGGCGAGAGGAAGCCCTGCGTCCAGGCATGTGAGGCCGGTGAGCACGGTGACCGCCCGGACCCCGCAGATCCCAGCCCCGGACGGAACAGCGGCCCGGGGCACCGAGACGACGCACCGTGACACCGCACGAACACAGGAGGTTCCCCATGAGCCGCTCCGACGTCCTCGTGGACGCCGACTGGGTGGAGGCTCACCTGGACGACGACCACGTGGTCCTCGTCGAGGTCGACGAGGACACGTCCGCCTACGACAAGGGCCACATCCGAGGTGCCGTCAAGATCGACTGGAAGACGGACCTCCAGGACCCGGTTCGCCACGACTTCGTGGACAAGGCCGGCTTCGAGAAGCTTCTTTCCGCCAAGGGCATCGGCAACGACGACCAGGTCATCCTGTACGGCGGCAACAACAACTGGTTCGCCGCCTACGCGTACTGGTACTTCAAGCTCTACGGCCACGAGAACGTCCGCCTGATGGACGGTGGCCGCAAGAAGTGGGAGCTGGACTCCCGCGAGCTCGTCACGGAGGTGCCCGAGCGGGCCGCCACCGAGTACGAGGCCGAGGAACAGGACACCTCGATCCGCGCCTTCCGCGACGAGGTCGTCGACGCCATCGGCACCAAGGCCCTGGTCGACGTCCGTTCGCCCGACGAGTTCACCGGCAAGCTGCTCGCCCCGGCACACCTGCCCCAGGAAGCAGCACAGATCGGCGGGCACGTCCCGACTGCGCGCAACATCCCGTGGGCCAAGACGGCCAACGAGGACGGGACCTTCAAGAGCGCCGAGGAGCTGCGCGAGCTCTACACCAGCGCCGGGGTGGACCTGGACAAGGACATCATCGCCTACTGCCGTATCGGCGAGCGCTCCTCGCACAGCTGGTTCGCGCTGCGTGAGCTCATCGGCGTTCCCAACGTCAAGAACTACGACGGCTCCTGGAGCGAGTACGGCTCGCTGGTCGGGGTCCCGGTCGAGGTGGGGGAGGCCGAGGCCAAGTGAGTGACAGCTGCGGAGCCCCCGAGGGCGGCGTCGCCCTCGCCGACGTGAACGCAGGCGACCAGGCCGTCATCCAGGGCACGGTGACCCGTGGTGGGCAGCCGCTGCGCGGCGCTCACGCCCGGCTGCTCAACCCCTCCGACGACTTCGTCGGCGAGGTGGCCACCGGCGAGGAGGGCACGTTCCGCTTCTTCGCCGCCGACGGTGACTGGAAGGTGCGTGTGCTGGCCTCCCAGGGGTTCACCGGGGAGTACCCGGTGACCGCCGAGGTCGGCAAGGTCGTCGACATCCAGGTGGACGCCTGACACCGGCGCGGGCCGCGGCCCGCGCCGGTGCCCACATGTGAACGGCGCCGGCGGAGGACGGAGGACGTCCCCGCCGGCGCCGTCCTGTACCGAGAGAGCGCCTCCCGGACACTGCGCCGTCCGTGCTGCTCCTGCGCGCGAAGGGCTCGGGACGAACCCCGGGCGTGTCGGTGGGCGGGCTCCTGTCCTGCTCGCAGCCGGGTGCGCGGCGCTTGTCCACAGGTGGGGGCTCGGGGCTGGAAGAGCGTGGCGGTGCCTGCTTGACTTGAGGAACTCAAGGTCGGTCAGGAGGTGCCGGGACGATGTCCACCCCCTCACGTGCCCCCCGCGCACGAGCCTCACGGACCTATGTGGGGTGGCGGCCCGCCGTTCTCATCCCGCACCCCGGTGAGGCCCCGCGCCGACCGGCGCCGGAGGACGCCGGTCCCCCCGAGGGCGGGCGTGCCGGTACCGAGGGCAACAACGAGGCCCACACCGATCGCCCCCTCCACATCGCACTGGCCGGGCTCGGTCTCCTCATGCTGCTGTGCCCACTGCTGTGGGGCTTGCGCATCCTGCCGGGCATCCTGGCCCTCGCCGGGGTGTTCGCCTGCGCGACCCTCGCCGTCCCCGTGGCCGTCGCGCTCCTGCAGGGACGCCACGTGGCCTCCGAACGGGTACGGCAGGCACGTGAACGCCTGGCGGTGGAACGCGACGAACGCGAACGTCTGCTGCACGAACGCCAGCGCGCACACGCCGAGGCCTACACCGCCTGGCAGAGCGCCTCCCGCGCCTACGAGGCCCAGCCGCACTGGTACGGGGTCACTGTGCCCGAGGGCGTGGACTCGGTGATCGTGGCAGGCGGCACCGACGCGGGCTGGTCGGCCCTGCTCACCACGATCGGACTGTCCCGACTGCGGGAGGGTGGCGACCTCACCGTCGTCGACCTCACCGGACACGGGGTCTCGCGGGAGCTCGGGCGCCTGGCCCGCAGGTGCGCGGTCGCCCCCCGGCACTGGGTGCTTCCAGCGGACCTACCGTCGGTCACCCTCGGCACCGACCTCGACGCCGGCCAACGCGCCCGCATCCTGTCGGCGGTGGCCGCGGCCGGGAGCAGGGAAGAAGGGGTCGACGCCGACGAGACACTCCTGCTCCGGCTCCTCGAGGTCCTGGGGCCGCACGCCGGGGTGCGGGAGATCATCGGTGGCCTGCGGGCCCTGCTCACCCGCGCGGACGACGACGCCGAGGACGACCCCGCGCTCTCCCTGCTCTCCCGTGACGAGCGCGACCACGTGCGGGCACGGTGCGGCGACGACCAGGACGTGTGGGCGCGTGCCTGGGAGCTCGAACGCCGCCTGGCCCCTTTCGAAGCTGTCGGGACCCGGGCCGACGACACCGCCTACGCCCAGGTCAAGATCATCTCGGTGGACCGGGCCTCGGGGGAGGAAGCGGCCCGTTCCTACGGCACCTACGCAGTTGCGGCCCTCAGCGAACTCCTGGGGGACCGGCCCGCCGGTACGGCCGCGCCCGCACCGGCGCGGCGGCGCACTGTGGTGGTGTGCGGGGCCGAGCGGCTGCCCGCGGGGGAGTACGAGCAGGTCCTGTCGGTGGCCGAAGGCAGTGGTGTGGAGGTCGTGCTGCTGTTCCGATCCCCCTCGGAACCGGTCCTGGCCCGCTTCGAGGACCCCCGTTGCCTGCCGGTGGTGATGCGGACGGAGGATGACGCCGACCTCCTCGCACGGGCCGTGGCCGAGCACCCCGGCGGGGACCCGGGCCGACTCGCCGTGCACCGGCTCACTGAGACCGTCGGGCGGCAGGCCGAACCGGAGACCGAGACCGAGACCGATGAAGAACGGCTGTTCCCTTCGCCGCACACCGAGTCCGGTGCGGTGGTGCGCAACGCCGCTGCGGCCGTGGCCCCGCTCGATCTCCTGCGCCGTGTGAGTTCGGCCACGGAGTGGGGCAGGGCGACCGCACGGGTCCGAGGCGTCGACGCCCCGCCCGACGGCGGGTCCGGGGACCGATCCCCTGTGCGGACCGGTGGGACCGACGCTGCGGCTCTGCGCGCGCTCCCCGAGACCCTGGCGTTGGTCCTCGACCCCTCCGGCCCGGTCCTGGCCGACACCAACCCGGGTATCCTCACCCTGTCCACGGCCACTCTGGCCACGGTGGACGACTCCTGGAAGTCCGGTCAGGGGACGGATGCCGGGCACGGAACACCCGGCGCGACCGCTCCCCCCGGGCCGCGTACGGGGGGTCGGGGTGCCCGCACGGCACCGGTCACCGGGCCCGACGACACGGGTGGACGGCACGGCCGCGAGCGGGAGTGGTACCCGGCCCCGGTGGGAGCCGACACCGGCCGGTTCCCGGAGCGGGTCCCGCCCAACCTCGGGCCGCCGCCCGAGCGTCTGGACTGGCGAGCCTGACCGGCGGTGGACATTAAGCTTGGCCCGACCATCACCCAAGCCCCGGGCCCGGCGACACCGGGTGATCGAGCGATCGTGGAGTTGAGATGAGCGAACTTCCCTTGCGTGCCCAACTGGCATCGGTACTGGGTAGGAGCGCAGCCGGCCTGTCCCGTGCCACCGGGCGCGGTGACGGCTCCGTCATCGGTGGGCGTGTCGCGCTCAAGGTCCAGCCGGACCTGCTCAGCAGGCTCTCCCGTGGCCGCCGCCTGGCCCTGGTCAGCGCCACCAACGGCAAGACCACCACGACCCGGCTCATTTCCCAGGCCCTGCGCGAGTTCGGTGCCGTGGCCACCAACGAGCAGGGCGCGAACATGCCCACCGGGCACATCACCGCGCTCTCGACAGAGAAGTCCGCGGTCAACGGGGTCCTGGAGGTCGACGAGAAGTACCTCCCACAGGTCATCGAGGCCACCCAGCCGGCCTTCGTCGTGCTCATGAACCTCAGCCGCGACCAGATGGACCGTGCTTCGGAGATCAACCTCCTCGCCAAGAAGTGGCGCACCGCCCTCGGCAAGACCAACACCCACGTCATCGCCAACGCCGACGACCCGCTCGTGGCGTGGGCGGGTCTCGGGGCACCCAACGCCACCTGGGTCTCGGCCGGCCAGCGCTGGAAGGAGGACTCCTGGTGCTGCCCCGAGTGCGGCGCCCACCTCAACCGTGAGAGCGACCCGCACTGGGAGTGCCCCGAGTGCGGTCTGGCGCGCCCGCAGGCCGCCTGGGCCGTCGACAACGACGACGACACCCTCGTGGCCCCGGACGGGCAGCGCATCAAGTTGCAGCTCAACCTGCCCGGTGACGCCAACCGCGCCAACGCCGCCATCGCCGCGGCCACCGCCGCCGGGTACGGGATGCACCCCGAGCGCACCATCGAGCGCCTCCGCGAGATCAGATCCGTGGCCGGGCGTTACACCTCCGTGGTCACCATGGGGGTCGAGGTCCGCCTGCTGCTGGCCAAGAACCCGGCCGGATGGCTCGAGTCCTTCGCCGTCCTCGACCCGCCGCGTGTACCCGTGATCCTGGGGGTCAACGCCCAGGTACCCGACGGCAAGGACACCTCGTGGCTGTGGGACGTCGACTACCGGGTCCTGCGCGACCGGCGCGTCTTCGTGATGGGTGAGCGGCGCACCGACCTCGCGCTGCGCCTGGAGACCGACGGTGTGCCCTTCGAGGTCGCCGATCGGGTCGACGAGGTCCTGGGCCGTCTCAAGTCCGAGCGTCCCGACATCACCAAGGTCGACGTCATCGCCAACTACACGGCTTTCCAACAGATCCGCACGGCGTACGGCCGAGTCCAGTAGGGGAGTTCACGACCATGACCGACACCAGCAGCGCTCTTCGGATCGTGTGGATCTACCCCGACCTGCTGAGCACCTACGGCGACCAGGGCAACGCCCTGATCCTCAAGCGCCGCGCCGAACTACGCGGCATCCCCACCGAGGTCGTGCACGTCCATTCCAGCGACCCGGTACCCGAGCACGGTGACGTCTATCTGCTCGGCGGCGGTGAGGACCGCCCGCAGATCCTGGCGGCCGAGCGCCTGCGTGCCGACGGCGGCCTGGCACGCGCCGCGCACAACGGGGCGTGTGTGTTCGCCGTCTGCGCCGGTTACCAGATCATCGGTGAGAGCTACGGCGACGACGAGTCCAACCCGCTCCCGGGGGTGGGGATCCTCGACATCCGCAGCAACCGCGGCGAGACCCGCGCGGTCGGGGAGATCGTCGCCGACGTGGACCCGGCGCTCGGCGTCGGCCGCATCACCGGTTTCGAGAACCACCGGGGCCGCACCGTGCTCGGCCCGTCCGCCCGCCCGCTGTCCACGGTCGTCCGCGGTATCGGCAACGACGACCGGATCGAGGGTGCCTACCAGGGCCAGATCCTGGGCACCTACCTGCACGGTCCGGCACTGCCCCGCAACCCGGAGCTGGCCGACCTGCTGCTGCGCTGGCGTGTGGGGCAGCTGAGCCCGCTGCCCCCGGCGTGGGGTGAGCGCTTGCACGACGAGCGCCTGGCCGCCGCCCTGCACTGATCCCTCGCACGCGTTCCGTGTGCCCGCCGCGCCCGGGTGCGGCGGGCACACCTGTGTCGGGAGTCGGCCGCCGCGGGGGCGGAATGTCCTGGCGGGACACGTCGCTGTTGCTGAACATGAGGGCAATCGCACTGAACAACTACGGAACCGCCGACGAGCTCACCGAGACCGAGCTCCCCGACCCCAAGGTCGGCCCCGACGAGGTCCTGATCCGGGTCCGCGCCGCGGGGATCAACCCCGTCGACTGGAAGCTCGCCTCGGGCGGCCTCGACGCCGTCGTGGAGGCCCGCTTCCCGCTGATCCCGGGTTGGGACGTGGCCGGTGTCGTCGAGGCGACCGGTTTCGACGCCCCCGAGTACCAGGTCGGGGACGAGGTCTACGGATACATCCGCAAGGACTGGGCGCAGAACGGTACCTACGCCGAACTGGTGTCGGCGAACGTGCGGATGATCGCGCACAAACCCCGTGCCCTGGACTGGAACGAGGCCGCAGGGGTGCCCCTGGCCGGGCTGACCGCGCTGCAGTCCATCGATCGTGTCGCCCCGGTCTCGGGGGAGACGGCGCTCGTCCACGCGGCCGCCGGCGGTGTGGGCTCCTTCGCCGTGCAGATCGCCCGTGCTCGCGGGGCCCGGGTCATCGGTACCGCCAGTGAACGCAACCACGACTACCTGCGTTCCCTGGGCGCGGAACCCGTCACCTACGGCGAGGGCCTGGCGGACCGGGTACGCGCCCTGGCACCCGAGGGTGTGGACGCGGTCTTCGACTTCGTGGGTGAGGGCGCCGTCGAAGCCTCGCTGCCCCTCGTGAAGAAGACGCGCCGCATCGTCTCGGTCGCCGACCCGTCCGTGGCCGATCACGGAGGCCACCACCTGTGGGTGCGCCCGGACCACGGTGACCTGGCCGAACTGGCACGTCTGGCCGACGAGGGCAAGCTCTCGGTGCACGTCGAGCGCAGCTTCCCACTCGCGGGGGCGGCGGACGCCTGGCGCCTCAACCAGGAGGGCCGTACTCGGGGCAAGATCGTCCTGACGGTCTGATCCGGCAGGACCGGACCGGTCGGGGCGAGCGGCATCGCACACGGCCCGTGTCCGGCCTCGGAAAGGCCCGCCGCGGGCCCGCGTCCCATTCGGGCTGCGGGCCCGGACCCGTGCGGCTCAGCGCCGCTCACAGGGGAACGGGAGCGCAGGGCCGCGCCGCCGACGCGCCTGTCGGTACACACGGCCGTGCGCCCCGGTGGGGCCGTGGCTCAGTTGGGACGGCGACGCAGGTTGATCTGGGCGTTGGCGCCGGTGTCGGGGTCGACCACGACCTCCTGGGAGGCGGCGATCTCGTCGACGGTCAGCTCGGCGTCGGTCGGGGCGTTGCGCTTGAGCACACCCAGAGCGATGGGACCGAGCTCGTGGTGGCGGGCCGAGGAACCCACACGCCCGATCTTGCGGCCCTCCAGCTCGATGTCGGCACCGACATCCGGCAGCCGCTCGGCGGTGCCGTCCAGGTGCAGCATGACCAGGCGGCGCGGAGGACGTCCGAGGTTGTGCACACGGGCGACGGTCTCCTGACCGGGGTAGCAGCCCTTCTCCAGGTGCACGGCGCGACCGACCCAGTCGACCTCGTGCGGGATGGTGCGCTCGTCGGTGTCCACACCGGGACGCACTCGGTGCTCGGCGATCCGTTGGGCCTCGTAGGCCCACATGCCCGCCGGCTTGGCACCCGCCTCGGTGAGCGTGTCAGCGGTCTCCCTGACCCGAGCGGTGGGCACGAACAGGTCGCTCTCGTACTCGGAGGCGCGTACCGGCACGTCCGCGGTGTCGAGGGTGTCCACGAGACGGTCGCGGTCCGGGCCGAGCACGGTCAGCACCGCGCGGCTGTCCGACAGGTCCTCGATCTCGACCCGCAGCATGAACCGCATGGAGTCCAGGAACTGTGCCAGAGGGGCGCCGCCGCCCGGTTCGGTGTGGATCCAGGTGGCCTCGCCGTCGTCGACGAGGGACAGATGGTGCTTGAGACGGCCCCGGGTGTCCATGACCAGCGCCTCGGTCCCGGCGCCGGCGGGCAACCCCTGTGTGTACTGGCTGGTGAGATCGTTGAGCCAGTTCAGGCGGTCGGGGCCGGAGACCTTGACCACTCCGCGGTTGGAACGGTCCACCCAGGCGCCGGAACGCTCGATGGCCCGTCCTTCACGTGTGGGGTCCCCGTAGTGGGCGGCCACCCCGTCGTCGGTGGTCTCGGCATTCACGGCACCAGGTGTGGTCAGCAGCGGCGAAGTCATGCCCCCGAGATTATCCGGCCGTCCCACAGGCGGGAAACGCGGCTCTGAACTGCTGTTTCGTCCGGAGAAAAATCTCTTGCCCTGTCCCCGGGCACGGACGTAGTGTCACAGACAGCAAGAAGGGAGGTGGTCCGAAGAATGAGTGATCTTAGGACTTGCGAGGTGTCCGTCCGCTAGGGCGACACCGACGTTCGCGCGGCGTCAGCCCGACGCGAATACCAGACGGACACCCGGACCCCGGGCTGCCGGCCTCGTCCGACCGGCCCCTCCGCGGAGGGAGAAGGCCCGGGGTCTGCCCGTGTCCGGGGACGTTTCACCGGCGCCGGGGGCCACCCCGGACCCTTCCCCCCCCGGTCCGGGCGTATCAGCTCTGCTCGACACCGGCCGGAGCGCTGTCCCCGGTGCTCTCGCCCCCGGCCTTCTTCAACTGCGCCGACATGTACGAGCGCAGGTCGTGGCCGCGGGCGGCCAGGTCCCAGGCGTAGCCCAGGGTCTCCCGCTCCTCACCGAACAGGCCGTAGAGCCGGTGAGAAGCGGTGACCTCGAGTCCCGTGATGGTGTGCATGACCGCGTTCGTGGCCATCTCCACCCGGTTGGCGAAGACGTTTCCCAGGTAGGACTCGATGAAGCCTTCGTTGTGCGAGATGAGCACCTCGAGGTGGATGATGTTCTTCTCGTCGTCCTTGGCGTACTGCGCGGTGTCGCCCTCCGAGAGCGCACGCCAGTAGCCGGACTCCTCAGTGACCAGCTCGCCGAGCGTGCCGTCGGGGTTCATCCGCCAGGCCCGTGACCGGTAGTCCAGGTAGGGCAGGCCCTCGCGCGGGGTGAACTCGACCCGCTGGCCGAACTGGAATTCTTCCTCTTCGGCGTAGCCGGCGACGCCGACGCCTTCCCAACGACCGATCAGGAAGGACAGTTTCGCCAGATCAGGGTGTACCGCAGCGTCCATAGCCCCCGAGCGTAGCCGCGCCCAGGGGGTGCCGGGACCGCCAACGGGCACCACCCTGCGGTCACCGGCCGGGCACGCCCAATTGGCCCCGCTTTCCCGGAGAACTGGTAAAGATTGTCACCGTACGCGGTGAGGTCACGGGGTGTTCGATCCACCGCCGGCTTGAGGGATTCGACGCGTTCAAAGGGGCAGACAGTGTTACTGGTGATCGGTTCGGCGCTGCTCGTGGCCGCTGTGGTCCTCCTGCCGCTGACCGTCATCGGTCTGCGGCGCTGGCTGCGCCGACGCGGGATCACCCGGCTGCGGCCCGCCACGCTCGCTTCCCACGAGGGCGAACGCCTCACGTTGACCGGCGTCGCAGCGCCGGGACCGGAGGGGACCCTCAGCTCGAGCCTGGCGGGTAACGACTGTGTCTGGCACGGCCACGAGGTGCTGCGCCACTACTGGCCGCTCAACCGTGACACAGGCGACTCCGCGGTCCGCGAGCGTGCCTGCGACTCCATCGCCGACCACATGTCCGAGGACCTGTTCGGGCTGGTCGCCGAAGGCGACGACCCCAAGGGCGAGCGGGTCTTCGTCGACCCGGCCGGGTGCGAACAGCGCGGCGCCGAGTTGTGCCTGCAGCGCCTCGTGGAACGGCCCAAGCCCGGGGTGGCCACGGTCGCCGACGACCTGCTGGCCCGGGTGAAAGGGCGCATCTCCGGTGTCTTCCGCGGCGAGACCATCGAGTTCGAGTACCGCGAGTGGGTGATCCGCCCGGGGCGGATCGTGCGTGTGACGGGGGTCCCGGCCGTGCGCGACGGGCAGGTGGTCATCACCGCGCCGGAGGGAGGAAAACTCCTGGTCGAACCGGACGTGGACCTCCAGGAGGACCGTACACCGCCCCGCCGCACCGAGGCCCTCTCGCTCACCGCCGCCTTCACCGTGTGTGCTGTGGCGGGGTCGGTGCTGCTGCTGCTGGGGATCTCGGTAGGCTGAGGCCCATGGCTCGTTCCTTGGTGATCAAGGTCACTGCCGGTGCCGAGGCGCCGGAGCGGTGCAACCAGGCGTTCACGGTCGCGGCGGCGGCCCTGGCGAGCGGGGCCGAGGTCTCGCTGTGGCTGACCGGGGAGTCCTCGTGGTTCGCCGTCCCCGGCCGGGCGGAGGGCTTCTCCCTGCCGCACGCCGCGCCCCTGCCCGAACTCCTGGGCTCGGTGCTGGAAGCGGGGACGGTGACGGTCTGTACGCAGTGCGCCGCCCGCCGGGAGCTCACCCGGGAAGACCTGTTGGAGGGCGTGCGTATCGCCGGCGCCCCCACCTTCGTGGCGGAGACTCTCGCCGAGGGCGCCCAGGCCCTCGTCTACTGACCGCCCGGGAACAGGGCTGACGAGCACTGGTCCCAACACACGTCGGGCCCGCGTCCCGTGGACACGGGCCCGTGACCGGGCAGGACCGGACTATTTCTTGCCCTGGTTCGCGACGGCCTGGATGGCGGCCTTCGCGGCCTCCGGGTCCAGGTAGGTGCCGCCCGGGTTGGTCGGGTGGAAGTTGTCGTCCAGGTCGTAGCGCAGCGGGATGCCGGTGGGGATGTTCAGACCGGCGATCTCCTCGTCGCTCACACCGTCCAGGTGCTTGACCAGCGCGCGCAGCGAGTTGCCGTGCGCGACCACGAGCACGGTGGAACCGGCGGCCAGCTCCGGGACGATGCTGTCGTACCAGTACGGGAGGGCGCGTTCGAGAACGTCCTTGAGGCACTCGGTGCGCGGCATGAGCTCCGGGGGGAGCTGGGAGTAGCGACGGTCGCCCACCTGGGAGTAGGTGTCGTCGTCGGCGATGACCGGCGGCGGGGTGTCGTAGGAGCGGCGCCAGATCATGAACTGGTCCTCGCCGTACTCCTCACGGGTCTGTGCCTTGTCCTTGCCCTGGAGGGCACCGTAGTGCCGCTCGTTGAGACGCCAGGAACGCTCGACCGGCAGCCAGCTCAGGTCGGCTTTCTCCAGCGCGAGGTTGGCGGTGCGGATGGCGCGCACGAGTAGCGAGGTGTGCACGACGTCCGGACGCACACCGGCGTCCTTGAGTAGGTCACCGCCGCGGCGGGCCTCCTCCTCGCCCGTGGCGGACAGGTCCACGTCCACCCAACCGGTGAACAGGCCCTTCGCGTTCCAGACACTTTCACCGTGTCGCAGCAGTACCAGAGTTCCCATGCCGCCCAGCTTAGGCCCTGGCGGGGGGAGGACTCCCATCCCGCTGCGCCGCGAAAGGCGTTTCCCGGACACCGGGCCCACGGACCCCGGCACCGGGGACGCGCCGCTCACCCCGCTCCAGGAGCAGGTGCGGGCGGAGGCCCGGTTCACTCGGGCTGCTCGGCCAAGTGCGCGAACGCGC
This sequence comes from Nocardiopsis kunsanensis DSM 44524, assembly GCF_000340965.1. Classification (GTDB taxonomy): domain Bacteria; phylum Actinomycetota; class Actinomycetes; order Streptosporangiales; family Streptosporangiaceae; genus Nocardiopsis; species Nocardiopsis kunsanensis. The sequence continues at coordinate 26,140 of NZ_ANAY01000045.1, read as the reverse complement.
GCAGGTTGCGGGTGTCGTGGCCGCGTTCCGTGCGCCAGGCCCACTCCTTGCGGATCGCCGAGGCGAACCCGCGCTCCAGAGCGGCGTTGAAGTTCTCGTCGGTGTAGGTCAGCACGCACCCGAGCAGGCGGTCGACCTCCTCCGGCGTGACCCCCGACAGCGGCAACCGTCCGCGCAGGTACACGTCCCCGACCTCGTCCGCGGTGAAGGCCATACCGAACATGTCCGCGCTGCGCTGCATGAGCCACCGGTAGAAGTCGCCGTGGTTCTCGTCGGGCTGCCGGCAGAAGAACGAGGTCAGGGTGAGGCTGTGCGGGCCCACCTCCAGCCACACCAGGGTCTTGAGCTTGGCGGTGCCCGGGATCGTGACCAGGAAGGAGCCCTCGCGGGGAACCTCCATGTCGAGTCCTGCCTCGGCCACGGCCTCGGTGATCGCCTCGGTCGCGGCTTCTCGCGCGGGGTTACTGGCCACCTGTGGGTCCTTCCTCGTCGGTGCCGGCCGCACGTGCCGACTCAGCGGCACGCGGCCATGGGGAGCGGTGCGCGGGGGGCCAGGGCCTGTCCGTACACGTCGAGCAGTTCGTCGACCGTGCGCGACCAGCCCAGGGTCGCGGCATGGCGGGGTGCCGCGTCGGCCAGCTTCGCACGCCAGGCCGGTTCGGCGACGAGCCGGTGCAACTCGGCCGCGTACTCGGCCGGGTCGTGGCCTTCCAGCAGTACGCCGGAGACCCCGTCGGCCACCGCCGTGGACAGTCCTCCCACACGCGCGGCCACCACCGGGGTGCCGCAGGCCTGTGATTCCACGGCCACCAGCCCGAAGGACTCGGAGTAGGAAGGCACCACCGTGGCGGTGGCAGCCCGGTAGTGGTCGGCGAGACGGGCCCGCGACTGCGGGGGCTCGAGCCGCACCACGTCGGCGACGCCCAGAGAACGCGCCAGTTCGGTGAGCAGGCCGGGTTCGTGCATACCCCCGCCGGAGAGCCCGCCGACCACACCGACCACGAGCCGGTCCCGCAGCGAGGGATCACGCTCGATCAGTTCCGCGGCCGCTCGGATGAGCACGTCGGGGGCCTTGAGCCGCTGGACCCGGCCCACGAACAGCAGGAGCTCGGTGCCGTCGGGGAAACCGAGGCTGCGGAGCGCGGAACGCCGATCCCCCGGGGTGAAGGTCTCCAGGTCCACGCCGGGCGGGATCGTACTGATGCGGCTCTCGCTCGCCCCGTAGTGGTGGACGAGCTGGCGCGCCTCGTCGTCGGTGTTGGCGATGAGCCGGTCGGCCTGGCGCACGAGCTGGTCCTCGCCCTTGACCCGCAGTTCCGGTTCGGGGCTGTCCCCGTCGGCCAGCGCGGCGTTCTTCACCCGTGCCATGGTGTGCATCGTCTGCACCATCGGCACACCCCAGCGGCGGGCAGCGGCCACTCCGGCGCGCCCGGACAGCCAGTAGTGGCCGTGCACGAGGTCGTAGTGGCCGGGCGCACCCTCGGCCTCGGCACGCAGCATCCCGAAGATGAAGGGGCACAAGTGGTCGGCGAGAGTGTTCTTGTCCAGGTGTCCGTAGGGACCGGCGGGCACGTGGTGCACGTTCACGCCGGGCACGAGCTCGACGACCGGAGGAAGGTCGGGGTCGGTGGCGCGGGTGAACACGTCCACTGCCACGTTCCGTTCGGCCATGCGGCGGGCCACCTCGACCACGTACACGTTGAGGCCGCCCGCGTCCCCGGTTCCCGGCTGGTCGAGCGGGGACGTGTGCAGGCTTACCGTGGCGACCCGGGACGGTACCGCCGCCCGATCTCCCAGGAGAACTTTTCCAGCCACCGGTGAGCCCCTTCCGTGTTCCGTGCCATCAACCGCTGTGGTCAACAGCGACGAAGGTACACAGTGTTCCCGGCGGGGCGACCCGAGGGGCCGGACTCGACCATCGGGCGGTCAGGGTGTTGTGGCCCACCCGGAGACGAGGAAGTCGACGACGGTGGGTACGGCGCTCTTCCAGGTGCCGAAGCCGTGTCCTCCCGGCAGGATGATCGGTGGCGACCGTCATGCCGTGCTCGTCGAGCAGACCGGCGAAGCGTTCGGCCTCGCCGCGGATTCCGCACCGCTGCGGGATGTGTGTTCCTGTGGCGTCCGTGTTCATCCTCGGCCGCATCGACCGTGCCGCCGGTGGCGGAACTCCCCGGCCCGAGGAGCCGCCGGTGGAGTGGTGGGTCTCTGTACGGTCGCCAGGGCCACAGCGATCACAGCGACGGTGCAGGAGGACACCAGGACAGGGACGTGAACACACTGACACCTCGGAGGACGGTGAGAAGCCGGGACAGGAGCCCGACCACGGACGGGGCGATTGCTTGCTGTGGCGGCGCCGGCCCCGCGTATGCCCGCGTCGGCGTCAGACGGCCACTGTGTGCCGGAGTCCGAGTCCGTCCGGGTACGGCCGCAGATAGGTCTGGTCCCGGACCCACCGCGCCTCCTCCGGCGCGCAGTTGTGGCGCAACAGGGCCATCGGCAGGCTCAACGGCGCTCGTTCCTGCCGGTAGTCCTCGATCGAGGCGAGCAGATCGTGGCGGCGCGCGTCGTCCAGCAGCGGGCTCAGCATCCCGAACGCGTGCTGCAGGGCGTTGGCGTGTCTCCCCCGGCTCGAACGCACCGCGAGTGTCCGTCGGAAGGCCTCGGTGTAGGTTTCCTCCGTCGATTCCCGCTGGACCGATCCCGCGCGCGCCACCAGCCTCCCCGTTTCCCGGTAGCCCTCCGGCGAGTGCACCATGAGCTGCAGTTTGTGCCGGGTGTGGAACTCCACCAGGTCGCGCGTGCGCCAGTCTTCGGAGAACAGGGCCCGCAGGCGCGCGTGCGCGAAGACCCGCTCCACGAACCATTCCCGCAGCGACGCGTCCATGAGGCGCCCCTGTTCCTCCACCGGCAAGGACGGCAGGAGCCGGGTGAGCCGGTCGGCGAAGGCCCCGCGCCCACCGCCGTGCACCCTGTTTCCCTCGTCGTCGGCCACGGGTAGCGCGAAGAGGCCGCAACTGGGTGACTTGTTCTTGAGCACGTAGCCGTCGGCCTCACGCAACCGTTCGAGGTGGTGGTCGGCGGTGGCGGACAGGTCCTTGGTGTGGTCGGTGCCGTCGGCGTTGGAGACCGTCCGATCTCCCCCGCCGAGGCGCCGCAACCGCAGAGTGGGACGGGGCGTGCCCAGGCCGATCTCCGCCTCCGGGCACACCGGGAGCCAGTCCACGAAGCGGTCCAACTCGTCGGTGAGGAACCGGTGGCGGGAGTGGCCGCCGTTGTGGCGCACGGGCGCCCCCAAGAGGCAACTGGAGACCCCCACCAAAGGGCGGACCTCCATCATGTCCTGTGTGGAAGAGGCGGATGTCTTCATGTTTCCGCCCTACCCGCGTGCCCGCTCTCTGGCACTGTGGTCACCACACCGATCTCGCACCAAAACCTGTGACCGAGAGTGAGGAAGCCCTGGTGGTAGCGCCTGCCGTCGTCCTTTTCACCCAGGACCTCCGTGTCCGCGACCATCCCGCACTCACATGTGTGCTCGAGGAGGGACGCCAGGTCGTGCCCCTGTTCGTCCTCGACCCCGTACTGACCGGGCGGGCGTCCCGCAACCGCAACGCCTACCTCGCCGAGGCCTTGGAGGACCTGCGTTCGGCCCTGCGGGGCCGCGGCGGAGACCTGATCGTCAGGCAGGGCGAGTCAGCGGACCAGGTCCACGCTCTCGCCCAGGAGACCGGGGCCACCGACGTCCACCTCTCCGCCGGAGTCAGCCGTTTCGCCCGGCGCCGTATGGAGCGGATCGCCGAGAAGGGTCTGCGTGCCCGCACTCACCCCGGTATCACGGTCGTCCCTCCGGGTGAGGTCACCCCGAGCGGGGGCGACCACTACAAGGTTTTCACCCCTTACTGGCGCGCTTGGGAGGGCACCGGTCGGCGGCCGGTGCTGCCCGCCCCCGACCGGGTTCCGGTGCCCTCCGGCCTCGAAACCGGTGACATCCCCGCTCATCTGGCCGAGGAGGGCCGGGGTGTACCTGCCAACGTCCCTCTGCGTGGAGGGGAGGCACGTGCCCGCGTGCGCAGGGACGACTGGATCGACGGCGGCCTCGCCGAATACCCCGACCGCCACGACGACCTGCCAGGCCGGGCCACCTCCCACCTGTCGGCCGACCTGCGCTTCGGTTGCCTGTCCCCCTTGGAGCTGGAACGCGCGGTCCACGAGCGCGGCGGCGACGCCTACGTGCGGCAACTGGCCTGGCGTGATTTCCACCACCAGGTCACCGCGGCCTTCCCTGCCATCACCGTGCGCGACTACCGCGACCGGGGCCGCACCTGGCACGAGGACCCCGATGCGCTGGAAGCCTGGAAGCAGGGGCGTACCGGGGTCCCGATCGTCGACGCCGGCATGCGCCAGCTCCTCGACGAGGGGTTCATGCACAACCGGGCCCGTATGATCACTGCGGCCTTCCTCACCCGCACCCTGCGCGTGGACTGGCACCACGGCGTCGCCCACTTCGACGCCCACCTGTACGACGGTGACGTCGCCGACGACCACGGCAACTGGCAGTGGGTCGCCGGCACCGGCAACGGCACCCGGCCCAACCGCGGGTTCAATCCCCTGCGCCAGGCCCGCCGCTTCGACCCCGACGGTGTCTACGTGCGGCGCCACGTCCCCGAGCTCGCCGATCTGCCCGGGCGTCGGGCACACACACCCTGGAAGGAGGACCCGCCTCCGGCGGGGTACCCGGCGCCGATCGCCGCCCCCGAGGGCGGATGAGTCCCCGGCTCGGCTCGGAGGCCCCGAGGGCGTCACCGACGCCGTGGTCCTCCCCGCTCGGTGCCGGGCCCGTTGGACCGCCGGCAGATGCTGCAGGTGGCCGACGGTCATGCCTTCCGGCCGACCGGTGAGACGGGTGCGGGCGCGGATCTCAGGCCTCGTGCTCGAACGCGGCCTCGAACGCCGCCAACGCCTGGGCGTCGAACAGCACGAATCGGATGTCGGGCACGGTGCGCGGGGCCGTGTGCACCGAACGCGCGGCGATCCGGGCCGCGTCGTCCAGCGGCCAGCGGTAGACCCCCGTGGAGATGGCGGGGAAGGCCACCGAGGCCGCGCCCAGCTCCTGTGCCACCTTCAACGACTCGGTGAAACACGAGGCCAGAAGCCCACTGCGGTCCTGGGTGGTGCTGTGGACCGGGCCGACGGTGTGGATCACCCAGCGCGCAGGCAGGTCACCGGCGGTCGTGGCCACCGCCTGCCCGGCCGGGAGCCCGTTGGCGTAGTGCGAGCCGCGTAGCTTTCGGCACTCCTCCAGGATCTCGGGTCCGCCCCGCCGGTGGATCGCACCGTCGACCCCGCCGCCTCCCAGGAGAGAGCTGTTGGCGGCGTTGACGACCGCGTCGACGTGTTGCTCCGTGATGTCGCCACGCAGGAGAGTGATCCGCGTGGGGGTCTTGTCAGCCATGCTCGCCCCCTACCCGCCGGGCAGCAGATCTCCACGGTCCTGCCGTCCGGGTCAAGAACCACTTGCTCACGGGACATCGAGATTTAACGTGGGGGTACGACAGCCTGTAGTAGAAGCCCCGGTAGACTCACTCGTATGAATCGGCTCGGCGAACTCGAACGTGCGGTGATGGATGTACTGTGGGCACGGAACGAACCAATGACGGTGCGTGAGGTGGGCAAAGCTCTGGCCGACCGCGATCTCGCACACACGACCGTCATGACCGTGCTCGACCGGCTCGCCAAGAAGAAGGTCGTCGATCGTGCACGTGAGGGACGCGCGTGGCGGTACAGTTCGGCAGCGAGCCGAGAGAACTACGTGACGGAGCTGATGTTCGACGCGCTCGGCCAGACGGGTGACCGCGACGCCGCCCTTGCAGCCTTCGTCCAGTCCATGGACGGCCAGGAGGCTGAAGCGCTCCGGCGCGCACTCGCTGAAGCCGAGCAGCCAAGGAAATAGCCCGTATGGTCAGTGCAGCCCTCCTCTCCCTGGTCTCGGTCGGCTGTCTTTGGGCCATGGAAGCCCTGCACAGGGCCGCATGGCCCTCCCGAGGCCCCTACACGGCCGTCATCGCCTGGCAGGCGCTCGGCCTGGCCTGGGGCGTGTCCACCATCGGAGCGCTGCTCTCCTTCGGTCTGTCCTCGTACCAGCAGGGCGCCGCTGCCGGCAGCATGGCGCTGCTCGGCGACATCTTCACCGGGGATCTCTTCCTCGCGGAACTCTCCCACGGGCTCGAAGGCGTCAGCCACATCGTGGCCGTGGTGCTGGCCACCGTGCTCACCCTGGTCCTCTTCTACGGTCTGGTCTCCTCGTTCGTGCAGGTCGTCCGGGTCCGCCGACGCCACCACGACCTCCTGGAGCTCGTGGCCGAGGACCACCCCGACGTACCGGGTGCCCGGGTCGTCGACCACCCCGTGGCCGCCGCGTACTGCCTGCCGGGGATCCTGCGTTCACAGGTCGTCATCAGCGCCGGTGCGCTGGAGGTCCTCGACGACAAGGAGCTGGCGGCCGTACTCGCCCACGAGCAGGCCCACCTGCGCCAGCGCCACGACCTGGTACTGCTGCCCTTCTCCTCCCTCAAGCGGGCCTTCCCCAAGGTGCGGTTGGTACGCACCTACTACGAGAGCGTCGCACTGCTCATCGAGATGTGCGCCGACGACCAGGCCCGCCGCACCAGTTCCCCGCGCGAACTGGCCACCGCGCTGATGCGTTTCGGCGCGGCCGGCCCGGCCCGGGTCCCGGACGGGGCGATGGCCGTGGCCGAACAGACCCAGCCCGGGGTCCTGCAGCGGGTCAACCGACTGCTGCGCCCCGACGACGAGCTCTCCTACCACGCCGGTGCGTTCGTGATGGGCGCCTCCGCCTTCCTGCTCTCCTCCGTCGTCTGCCTCTGGCACATCCCGGTCTGAGCGACACCCACGAGCGCCTGCGCCCCGGCTCCGCTGCGGAGCCCCCACACCGCCCGTGCGCTGCGACGAGAGCACTGACACCCTCGCTGGAACGGCTCATCGGGCACGATTGATGCTCTGTGTCCGTTTACCTTGGGAGCGGTGTGGAACGCCCGCTCAACGCGCTGTCGGGAGAGTGATCCTTGTGAGCCTGATCTGGTACGCCGTCTACCTGGCCACGTTCGTGGCCAGCCTGTATGCGCTGGTCGAAGCGGTACGCACGCCGGCCGCCGCGTTCGAAGTGATGGACAAACAGACCAAGAAGCTCTGGCTCATCCTCACCGGAGCGGCGACCGCGCTCTCCGGACTCGCGGTGTTCTCCGGCCGCGGCGTGCTCGTCATCGCCTGCCTGGTGGTGACGCTCATCTACCTCCTCGACGTGCGGCCCGCGGTCAAGGGCGTGGGCCGGAACAACGGTCCCTACGGCCCCTGAGGAGGCCGTTCCTCGGCTCTGGAAGCGACCGGGGCCTCCCGTTCGGTGACCTCCGTGCCCTCGACCGAGACCCGCCACAGCGCTTCCGCGTAGCCCGGGTCCTCGGTGTAGGAGGAGTGCCCGAGGATCTCCGGACGGCGGGCCTCCCCGGGCGGCGCCCCGTAGGAGACAGGGTCGGTCAGCGGTTCTCCCGGCTCCACCACCGTCAGCGCGCCCCCGCGGTCGTCGGGGTCGGTGTGCAGCCGTACGGGCCCGCCGATGGCGTCGCTGCGACGCCACAGGTTCCGCCACCCCGAGACACGGTTCTGCAGGTCGGCGAAGGACCGCGGGCCGAAATAGGCCGGGAAGTAACGTGCGTAGAGCCTGTCCAGCGGAGACCCGTGCGTGAGCAGCCCGACCCTGCCCAGGCAGTCGCGCGGCAGCTGCCACACGGTCGCCGCGGCCAGTACCGACCCCTGGGAGTGCCCGGACAGCACCACGTTCGTGCCGTCCCTGGCCAGATGGGACACCCGCACCGTCAGCTGCGGTACGGCCCGCTCGGCGTAGGAGGGCGGGGCCAAGGGGTGCGCCACCCGGGGCCAGAACGTGCCCACGTCCCACAGCGCACCCACCGCCTGCCGGGTGGGCCGATCGCTGTAGGCGCTGCGGCCGATCCACACCAGCGCCACCAACGCGCCCGCACCGATCAGGGAACCGACACCGGTCATGGTGCTGATCGTCTCCTGCGCCACGCCCTGCAGACCGTCGGCCACGGCGCTCGCAGCGGGCGCCGGACCGGCCTCCATGCCGCCGGTCAACACCGAGCGCAACGCCAGCCCGACCAGAGCCAGGACCGGCAACAGCAGTGCCAGGAGCACCCCCGGCAGCACCTCGGTCAGGCGCCCGCCCGCCCAGGCACTCGCGATGTCGCGTGTGCGAGGTGCGTCCTCACTGCGGCCGTAGTGCTCGGCCACCCGGGGCTCCTGGGCGCGTTCACCCACCCGCAACCGGACCCACAGGAACACTGCGGCCAGGAGCACCACCACGGCCTCGAGCGCGATGGTCAGCTGTAGCCACGAGTAGATCTCCGGCGGCGCGAGCGGCAGGCAGTCGGTCCCCTCGGTGGCCAGCGCACCGCACCCGCTCAGCCACACCGAACCCTGGAAGACCAGCGCCGCGGAGAACGCGCCGCCGAGCAGGACCCCCAGCGCCGCCGTCGCCGGCCCCGCCTGGCCCCGCATCGCCGTGAGGCCGTGCGCCCGGTCGGCCGTCTGCAACGCCACGGCGGCCCCCACCAGGACGAACACCAGAACCCCCTGCACCGTGAACAGGGTGTTCAACATCTCCGTGGCCCCGGGCAGGCGTCCCTCGGCCGCCCACCCCGGACGCGGCCAGAGCGTGTACAGAACCACCACCGCAGTCAGTCCCGACGTGAGGTCGCGCAGCACCCTGCAAACCAGGTCGGCGCGTGCGTTCCACCGCGGGTCCACCCCGGGGACCAGCACACTGACGGCCGCGACCGCCACCACCGCGGCCAGCAGGACCGCCAAGGCCACCCCGGGGACCCAGGAACCCGGCAGGACCGGCACGCCCAGCGCGTGCGCATCCAGGTCGTACCGGAGCGCCGGCACCAGCAACAGCGCCGCCACCGTGCCCATGGCCACCGCGATGTGGGCCGAGCGCAGCCGGGCCATGGTCTCGCTGTTGTTCCAGAAACCGGACCTGCTCAACGGCGCGGCATCGGTGGGCTCGGGCGGCACCCGGCCGTCGGCCACCTCGTAGTCGGCGGCAGTGCGCCGGGAGAGGCGCCACAGCACCACCACGACCAGCGCGGGCAGGACCGCACCGATGAGCAGGGCCGTCCCCGGGTCGGACAACGGTGAGGCCGGGGAGGCCAGGAAAGCCAACCACGGCCGTGCCTGCACACACTCCTCCGCCTGCGCCGGACACTGCCAGGCCACCAGGTCCATGCCGATCCCTGCCGCCGCCAGCACGATGAGCACCGTCAACGACAGCGCCAGGAGCCGCACACTCGCGCCGTACAGGTTGCCGGCCACCCGACGCAGCCCGCGCGGACCGCGGTCGACCCTCCCCGGACGCATCCAGTACGCCATGTTGACCAGCATGAACGGTAGGAGAAGCAGCCAGAACGCCCGAGAGGCGTTGCCGGACGTGAGGTTGCCCCAGGCGAAGATCTCCCGCCGCATACCGGGCACCGTCTCGGTGTCGGGCTCGCGCCGCCAGCGGAAGAAACCCGCCATGCGGTCGCCGCCCACCCGTACTGCCGGTTCGACGTCCAACAGTTCCGTGGGGCGGCCCCCACTCACCCCGTGCACACGCAGCTCGACCCGGTCGGCGTCGGGGGCGGGGCCGTCGGGTGCGGGACCGGGGGCCGGTGCAGGAAAGGGAGCGCGGGGGCCAGGGGGTGCGGAGTGATCCGGCATGGTCGCCATATTGCCGCCTCCGGCTCCCGGCAAACAGTCCCGGCCGCGAACCTGTGGACAACGGCCGCACCCGGCCGCACGGAAACACCGACCCGCACCCGGACAGGTCGACAGAGCCCGGTCAGCGGACCTCTTCCTCGGGCGCTTCCCAGGTGTTGCAGGCGCCCGGCTCCTGTTCCTCCCAGCCCCGCTCGGTCCAGGCCACACTGTTGTCGATCGAGCCGTGCGTACGCTCCTCCGCCGTCTCGTCGGGACGGTCGGCGGTCGCGGCTGCGTCGGTCAGGAGCGTGTCCAGGTCCCCGTCGGTCAGCGGATACGAGACCCGGACCGCCCCCAGGAACGCCCCCGCCATGCAGTTGGCCTGCAGCTCGCTGCGCCGGGTCCACGAGTTCCGGTCGGCCTCGTCCGGCTCCAGCCGACGTTGCTCGTGGTAGTACTCCAACAACCCCGACTGGCTCTGCACGTGGTGGGCGTACTCGTGGGCCAGCAACGACGCGTAGACGACGCTCTGCGTGGCCCCGTTCCACTTGTCCACCACATCGGTCAGGCCGATGTAGATGCTCCCGCTCACCCGGCAGTAGAACGCTCCGGCAGGGGAGGGGTAAGGACGGCAGGGGCTCGTCCCCGGTTCCTCCCAGAACACCCGCTCGGGTGTCTCGAACTCGAGACCGACCTCGGCGAACTGCGTCTCCCACGTCCGGTCCAGACAGTCGGCGACCGTGTGGAGGAACCCTTCCATCGATTCGGGGACCTCGGGCTCCAGCTCCGGAACCGGGCACGGCAACGGGCTCAACCGGCCCGACCCGTAGATCGGGTTGGCCACCAGAGCCGTACGACCCGTCGGCCGGTCCTGGGCCCCCGCCTGCCCCGGGAGGGCCCGATCGCCGGGCGCCCCGTTCTCGTCGGCGGGCGGGGGACCCCCGCCGCTCGCCCCCTCCGTCTCCCGGGACGTGTCGCCGGACCGTTGCTCCGACACCGTCGCCCACGACAGCAGGGCCAGAGCCGTGAGCACCACGAGCACGGCCGCCACGAGCGCGAAGCCCCGCCGATCGGTACGTCGGTTCCTGCGCACCGTCCCGGACCGGGACGGTTCTCCGAAGCCCGAGTGCACGCCTGGTCCGCCCACCTGTTGTCACCGTCACCGTCTCCGGCCGCAGGGGAGGCAGTTGCGGCCCTCGGCCCGACTCACCGCACCAGCGGCTCGTCGGCCACCCACGTGTTGCAGGAGGCCGGATTCAACCGGTCCATGCCGTGGAGGGTCCACAGGATCCCGTTCTCCTGTGAACCGTGCGTGTGTGCGCCGCCGCTGTCGCTACGGCGTTCGACGTCGTCGAGGATATTCTGCTGCTCCGATCGACCGTGCCCGAGCGCGTCACCCGAGGCCCCCAGGAACACCCCGCCCAGACAGTTGGCCTGGAGCTCGTTGCGCCTGGTCAGCTCGTCCCCGCCGTCCTCACTCGCCCCGGCACGGGCACTGTGCAGCTCAGCCAGCATCCCGGACTGCCCCTGCACGTGGTGCCCGTACTCGTGGCTGAGCAGGAACGTGTACGCCTCCGGTTCGTCGTTGCCGGCGGACGCCTCCACGATGTCCTCCACCCCCACGTACAGGCCCTCGTTCGCCCCACAGTAGAACGCCGCCGTGCCCTCGCTGGGGAACGGGCCGCACGGGCTGTGCCCGGGCGCGTGCCAGTACACGCGGTTGGGTGAGGAGAACTCGAGCCCGGCCTCCTCGAAGTAGTCCGACCACGCGGCGTCCAGACAGTCGGCGATGGAGTGCGCGAACCCCTCCATCGATTCCGGGTCGGACTCGTCCAGCTCCGGTGCAGTACACGTGACCTCACCCAGCTCGCCGACCCGGTACAGCGGGTTGTCCCCCAGAGGGTCCTCCCCGTGCCCTTCGCCGTCTGAACCGGCCGTCGACTCCGCTGTGACGGCCCCGTCCGGGGGCGGGCCCCCGACTGTGGTGAATCCGGGGTCGGACCAGTCGTGCCCACCCGGCGGGAACGCCGACGAGATCGCGAGGAAGCCCGTGGCACCCACTGCCGCGAGTCCGGTACCCAGAGTCAACGCCGTCCCCAGGCCCATCCGCTGGAGGAGCCCGGGACGCTCGGCCCAGACCCCCGCGTCGGGCAGGGGCCGCGATCTCACTCCACGCCCCCCACACACGAGGGGTGACCTGCGCCCGACGCGCACACCCCGGGCAGAGACACACAAAGTGACCGGATAGGCTCTCGCGTCATGTGGTGGGTCGACTCCTGGCGTCGGGCGGTCGCGGGCGCGACCGCCCTGATCGTGCTGTGTTCGCTGGTCACGGCTGCGCTTATCGGCGGGGCAGGGGGAACGCCCCGGGCCGAGGCCGCGGCCGCGACGAGTCCCACAATATCGGGGAACACCCCGAGAAGTGCCGACCAGGGGCCCCTCATCACCAACGACATCCAGCTCGAACTCGACGACGACGGCGTGCTCAGGGCACAGGAGACCATCGCGTTCGACGGCGAGGCACCGGAGACCTTCAGCCGCGCGCTGACCACGGTGATGCTCTACGACGAGGAGTACGACCGCCGCTTCGGGATCGACCGTGTCCGCGCGGTCGACCCCGACGGAGGCACCGTCCCCGTCGAGACCGAACAGGAAGGCTCCTCCCTCCTCGTCCGCATGGACACCGCCGGCCGCGACCGGGTCCAGCTCGACTACACCGTCACCGGCGCCGTCACCGAGGTCACCGGAGGCATCCAACTGGAGTGGCGCGCCGTGGGAGCCTACAGCCACACCGTGGAGAGCACCGACGTGACCGTCCGAGCGCCCCTGCCGCCCGAAGCGCTCTCCTGCCTGGCCGGCGAACCCCGCAGCGCCATGTACTGCACGGCCTCGGACATGGGCATGGACGCCTCCCTCTCCCACTTCCTCCAGGCCGACATGGCCCCCACCGACCGGCTCGACATCGTCGTCACCTACCCCGAGGGCACCGCCGAGGCCGCACCCGACCTCGAACGGCGCTGGTCCCTGGCCTCGGCCTTCGCCATCACCCCCACCACGGCCACCCTCTTCGGGCTCCTGCTACTACTGCCCGTGGCCGGACTCGTCGCCCTCGTGCGCATCCGCGGCCGGGACGAGCGCGCTCTACGCAAGGAGTCCGCCGCGGGCGACAACGACCCGGTACAGGACCGGCCCGGCGCCCTGCCCCGCTTCCACGCCCCCGACGACGTGCATCCCGGCCAGATCGGCACCCTCATCGACGAACGCGTCGACATCGCCGACCTCACCGCCACCGTCCTCGACCTCGCCGTCCGCGGGCACCTGCGCATCGAGGAGCTCCCCCAACACCGCTTCACGTTCGTCGACTGGCGCTTGGTGCGCGAGAGCGGCGAAGCCGACGAGCCCCTCCTGCCTTCCGAGGAACTCCTCATGGAGGCCCTCTTCGGCGACGCGGAAACCGTCACCCTCTCCGAGCTCGCCTCGGCACGCAGAGCCCCGCACTTCCCCGAACGCATCGACCGGGTCCGTGACCAGCTCTACCGGGACATGGTCCGCCTGGGCTGGTTCGCGCGCTCACCCGACCAGGAGCGCGGACTGTGGACCACCGTTGGCATGGCCGTCACCGCCGCCGGCGTACTCCTCACCGGCGTACTCGCGGCCTTCACCGGGTTCGCCTTCACCGGGCTCGCCATCGTCATCGTCGGTGCCGCCGTCACCGCCGGCGCCCAGTACATGCCCGCCAAGACCCGTCTCGGCAGCTCCGTGTACGCCCACACCATGGGCTTCCGCGACTACCTGCTCAGCGAACGCGCAACGCAGGTACCGGCCGACCGGCGCGTCGTCTTCTTCTCCCGATACCTGCCCTACGCCGTCATCTTCGACGACGTCGAGCGCTGGGCCGCACTGCTGGCCCAGGCGGCCGGCACCGACCTCACCCGGACCGAACTCGACGGTGACGGGCTCCACTGGTACACCGGTCCGGAGGGATGGCGGCCCGAGGAAGACCTCGCCGACTCCGTCAGCACCTTCCTGGTGACCCTCACCGGCGCCATCACCAACACCCGGCGGCTGCGCTCCCTCAACAGCTTCAGGACCGATTCGTGACCAGGAGGACGACATGCGCGCGGTCGCACAACGGGTCTCGCACGCGTCGGTGACCGTCGACGGACGGACCGTCGGCGAGATCACCGGGCCGGGGCTCATGGCCCTCGTGGGCGCCACCCACACCGACACCGGGGCCGAGGCCGCCAGGATCGCCAAGAAACTGTGGACGCTGCGGATCCTGGAGGACGAGAAGTCGTGCTCCGACATCGGGGCCCCGCTCCTGGTCGTCAGCCAGTTCACTCTCTACGGCGACGCCCGCAAGGGCCGGCGCCCAACGTGGCAGGCGGCCGCACCCGGGCCGGTGGCCGAACCCCTGGTCGATGCGGTGGTGAAGGAACTGCGCGAGCTCGGCGCCGAGGTCGCCACCGGTGTCTTCGGTGCACAGATGTCGGTCGGCCTCACCAACGAGGGGCCCTTCACCGTCATCATCGAGGCCTGAAAGGCGGCCCCGGTGCCGGGCAGAGTGCGCCCGGCGCCGAACGGCGGAGCGCCCCGTCCGGAGCGGACCGGGGCGCTGCGAGCGGCGTGTGAGCGCTCAGTTCGCCTCGACCGTGACCGGTTCGAACTTGTAACCCAGACCGCGCACGGTGACGATGTAGCGCGGGTGGGAGGGATCGTCCTCGATCTTGGCGCGCAGCCGCTTGACGTGCACGTCGAGGGTCTTGGTGTCACCGACGTAGTCGGCGCCCCACACCCGGTCGATGAGCTGCATCCGGGTGAGCACCCGCCCGGCGTTGCGCAGGAGCACCTCCAGCAGCTCGAACTCCTTCAGCGGGAGCTGGACGTCCTCGCCGCGCACGGTCACCACGTGGCGCTCCACGTCCATACGCACCGGACCGGCCTCCAACGCGGCGGGCAACGGGACGTCCTCCTCGCCCCGGCGGCGCAGTACGGCACGGATACGGGCCACCAGTTCACGGGAGGAGAACGGCTTGGTGACGTAGTCGTCGGCGCCCAGCTCCAGGCCCACGACCTTGTCGATCTCGGAGTCCTTGGCGGTCAGCATGATCACGGGGACGTTCGACTTCTGCCGCAGGGCACGGCACACCTCGGTGCCGGACAGCCCCGGAAGCATCAGGTCGAGCAGGACGAGATCCGCGCCGGTGCGGTCGAAGGTCTCCAGGGCCACGTTCCCCGTCGGGGCCACGACGACCTCGAAACCTTCCTTGCGCAGCATGTACGACAGAGCGTCGCTGTAGGATTCCTCGTCCTCGACAACGAGTACGCGCGTCACAGGGCCGCCTCCTGACGGTCGGTGTTTCGGCGGGTGCCATACCCTCCGGCCTCGGGCCTGGGCAGACGCAGGGTGAACGTCGAGCCCGACCCCTCCTTGCTCCACACGGTCACTTCTCCACGGTGATGGGTCATGATGTGTTTGACGATGGCCAGGCCCAGACCGGTGCCCCCGGTGGCCCGGCTCCGAGCGGCGTCCACCCGGTAGAACCGCTCGAAGATCCGTTCGAGGTCCTGCTGCGGTATGCCTATGCCCTGGTCGGCGACGCTGATGTCGACCGAGGAGCTCGAGCGCCCAACCGAGACCGCGACCCGGGTGTTCTTGGGGCTGTAGGCCACGGCGTTGGAGACGAGGTTGCGCAGCGCGGTGCCGAGCAGGCTCTCGTCGCCCATGACCGTGATCCCTTCGGCGCCGCTGCCGACCAGGTCGATGCCCTTGGCGTCGGCCGGCATGCGCACCGTGTCCAGTGCTTCCTCCACGATGGCGTTGAGATCCACGGGTGCGGGCTCGGCCATGGGTTCGGCACCCTGGATGCGGGAGAGCGTGATGAGGTCCTGGATGACCGCTGTGAGACGGTTGGCCTCGGTCTGCATACGCTCGGTGAAACGGCGGACGGCCTCGGGATCGTCACTGGCGTCCTGTACGGTTTCCGCCAGCAAGGACAGAGCGCCCACAGGGGTCTTCAACTCGTGCGAGATGTTGGCGACGAAATCACGCCGCACTGCTTCCAGCCGCCGGTGCTCGGTCTGGTCCTCGGCCAGTACCAGCACCAGACCCGTACCGCCGAGCGGGGCCACACGCACGGCGAACGAGGTCGCGTCCGGACCGAACTTGCGGACCGCCACCTCGATGTCGGTCTCCCTGATCACACCGTCGCGGCGTACCTGCCGGGCCAGGGCCAGCAGCTCGCTGATGACCAGTTCCTCGCCCCGCACGATACCGAACGCACGCGCGGCCGAGGAGGCCCGCAGTACCCGGTCGGCCGAGTCCAGGACCACGGCGGAGGAGGGCAGAGCCGCCAGGACCTCGGCGATACCCGGCGGAAGTGTGGTGCCGTCCCGGCGTTGTTCGGCCGTTTGCCTGTTGCCGCGGCCCGGGCCGGAACGGCCGTTGGCTCTGATCACGGAGCTGACCACGGCGCCGACGACGACGCCGAGCACGAGTCCGATGATGCCCGCCACCGCGGCGAGAAGTTCCCCTTGCACGATTCGATCGTAAACGTGCGAGGTGAGGCTTTACCCGGTCAGGGCATCCGGCACGTCGTAGGTTCGCCGATCGTTCACCGAACCTTGGCCGACACTTCGAATGAGCACTGGGAGCATTGACTCATGCGCGATACCTACCACGAGGGCCTGGACAGCCTGAGCGAACGCCTCATCGAGATGACGAGGCTGGCCAGGCATGCAGTGGCCCGAGCGACCACAGCGCTGCTCGACAGCGACCTCAACGCGGCCCAGGAGGTCATCTCCGGTGACGAGGAGATCAACCGTCTGGACCAGGAGATCGAGCACACCGCCTTCAGTCTCATGGCCCGCCAGCAGCCGGTCGCCTCCGACCTGCGCCTCATCATCACGTCGCTGTACATGCGGGGCGATCTGGAGCGCATGGGCGACCACGCCGTCCACCTGGCCAAGATCGCCCGCCGGCGCCACCCCGACTCGGCGATCCCCAAGCCGCTCCGTTCGATCGTGCTCGAGATGGGGCACCAGGCCGAGATGCTGGTCACCAAGGCGGGTGAGGTCATCTCGGAGAAGGACCCCGACACCGCCTGGGAGCTGGACAAGGACGACGACAGGATGGACCGCCTGCGCCGCAAACTCCTGGAGCGTATCCTCGCGCCCGGTTGGGAGTACGGAGTGGAGGCCACGATGGACGCAACGTTGGTCGGGCGGTTCTACGAACGCTTCGGTGACCACGCGGTGCACGTGGCCGACAACCTCGTCTACATGGTCACGGGGGACCGGCGTGAGGACTACGAGCCGGACGCGTGAGGCGTCTCTCGGACGGACCGCGTTCGGCGTGTCGCGGCGGTTCGGAATCTCCTCGAGTGCGGGGGCCGAGAGGCCTCCGCGCCTCTCCGACCAGGCACGTCGTAACCTTCGGGTATACTTTGTCAAGCCTCGAAATGTGTGGCCTGACCTGCAACTTCACAAACCTAATAGGTACGTTAAGTCACGGATTCGTGGTATCCTTGTGCTAGCGGAAGGGGTACCTGTCACATGGCTTTCAAGGTCGGCGACACTGTTGTCTACCCCCATCATGGGGCTGCTCGCATCGAAGCGATCGAAACTCGCACTATTAAGGGCGAGGACAGAACCTACCTCGTTCTGAGGGTTGACAAGGGCGATCTGACGGTGCGTGTGCCCGCTGAGAACGCCCAGGAAGTCGGCGTTCGCGACGTGGTGGGGCAGGACGGCCTGGACAAGGTCTTCGAGGTGCTGCGGGCTCCGCACACCGAAGAGCCTACGAACTGGTCCAGGCGCTACAAGGCGAATCTGGAGAAGTTGGCGTCGGGCGACGTCAACAAGGTCGCCGAGGTCGTCCGTGACCTCTGGCGCCGGGACAAGGAGCGCGGTCTCTCCGCCGGGGAGAAGCGCATGCTCGCGAAGGCCCGCCAGATCCTCGTCAGCGAGCTCGCGCTCGCTGAGAAGACCAACGAGGACAAGGCCGAAGCCCTCCTCGACGAGGTCCTCACCACCTAGGGCCTGTTTGGTGGACACCGAGTTACCTGCTGCGCGGCGCCCCAGCGGCACTCTCGCTGCGTTCTCGTCAGTCAACGGCACATCCAGGCCGGTTCCTTCTTCGGTCTTGCGATGGCACCACTGGATACGCTGCTCGCGACGGAAGGCACCCACCGAACAGACCCTGGAGACCCACAGGCGAACTGATCGCCGCCCCGGTATTCGGTCGTTGGGCCGGCCGGGGCGCGATTGTGGAATATCACTTCTTCATGACACGAATTCCCAGGGTGGGTGTCGGGACCGACGTCCATCCTTTTTCTCCTGACCACGCCCTTTTTCTCGCCGGCCTGGAATGGCCGGGAGAAGATGGTGTCAGTGGCCATTCCGACGGCGACGTGGCTGCCCATGCCGCCTGCGATGCCCTGTTGTCCGCATGCGGGTTGGGCGACCTCGGATCCAACTTCGGTACGTCCGATCCCCGCTGGAAGGGCGCCTCCGGTGCGTCCCTGCTCGCCGAGACCGTCGCCCGCGTGCGTGCGGCCGGTTTCGCGGTCGGCAACGTCTCGATCCAGATCATCAGCAACCGGCCCAAGTTCGCCCCGCGCAGGGCGGAGGCGGAGCAGGCCCTCGGCGAGGTCGTGGGCGCGCCTGTGAGCGTCTCCGCGACCACCTCGGACGGCCTCGGCCTCACGGGTCGGGGCGAGGGGATCGCGGCGGTGGCCACGGCGCTCTGCGTGCCCGACGACTGACACGGAGGCGTGCCGACCGATCCGGGAGCGGCTCCGCAGGGTCAGTCCTCCGGGCGCATCGGTTCGCTGCGGACCCGCCGGGAGGGCGGGCCGGAACTGAGATCGGGCATCGGAGGACGGCGCGGCTTGAGCACCATCGGGCGCTTGTCCAGGGAAAGTGCGTCCCGGTCCTGCGCGGCCGGGGATGACCGGGACGACGCCGGCGGGGGAGGGTCCTGCCGGGGCGAACCGGCAGTCCGGTGTCCGGTCTCCTCCCCGGCGGTCTCCTCGTCGGCCGGTTCTGTGGTCCCGGCGGGTTCTGTGCAGGGGGCCGGGAGATCGCGGCTCCCGCTCTCCCGCGTCTCCTGGTGCTCGGAGCCGGGGCGGGCCCGATCAGGTGGGGCATCGGCGCTCCGGCCGAAGGCCGCGCGGTCCTCGGGGCCGGTGTCGTGGTCCAGCGCCGGTACGGGCCGTACGTGCTCCTCTGCCTCGTCGGGGGCATCGGCGCTGTCGGGGACGTGCTCGGCCGCGGGTCCGTCGTCCTCCGGCGGGGTCCACACCGGTGGCACGTAGTCGTCGAGGACCCCTCCGGTCTCCTCCGACGGCGGTTCCCACAGGTCGCTCTCCTGCGGCGGTTCCCACAGGTCGGTGCCGTCCGGACCGTCCTCCCCCGAGGACTCCTCCACAGAGGGCCCGTCCACAGCAGCGGGGACGGGGCGGAGGTCCTCCTCGCCGGTCCCCGCGGACACGTCCGGCGCCTTCTCGGGTACGGGGGCCGGGGCCGAGGCCCCGTGCTCTGGGACGGCGGGTGCCTCGGCCTCGTCGGTGGCCGGGTCGCCCACGGGGGGCTGGTGCTCGAAACCCTCGTCGGGTCCGGGAGCGGGGACCCCGGTCGGCCGGGGTCCTGTTCCCTCCCCTCCTTCCTCGGCTGCGGGCGCCCGATCACGCGGCCGGGAAGCGCCCGGGACGACCGGGGTCTCCTCGGCAGCACGTTTGATGGGGTTGCCTCCGCCGCTCCGGCGGGGGAGCGGAGCGGTGGGTCCGGGCGCGGCCTCGGCACGGGCGCCGGCCTCCTGTCCGTCTGCGGGCCCGTGCTCCGGATCAGGGGCCGAGGAGGCGTCAGCGGGGCGGGGTTCCTCCTCCGGCCGGGCGGAAGGGCCCTCAGCGGGTTCCGGGTCGGGGAGTGCTCCGGTGTCGGCGGGCTCGGTGTCCTGGTCACCGTCGGTGGCACCGACCGCAGGCAGGTGCTCGGTGTCGACGCGGTCCTCGCCGGGCGCATCGTCCCGTGGGCTCTGACCGAGGTCGAGCAGCCGGCTCTTGAGCGGTGCGGGTTCGGCCCCCTCACCGGTCGGACGGCGTCCGGGGAGCACCGTGGTGCGGTCGGCCGAGGGGCGCGGGCGGGGTACGGCGCTCTGGTGGCGGCGGCGCATGTGGGCACGCACGGTGATCCACAGCAGGATCGCGATGAGGAGCGCGGCCAGCGGAGCGACCGCGACGATGACGTTGGCCGCGCGCTCCGACAACAGTGCTCCCTCGACCTGCGGGTCGAAGAAGCCGAGGTTGCGCGCGGCCATGGTGGCCCCCGCGGTCAGGATCAGCAGGGGGATGAGTCCCACGTCGACCCACAGGCGGTCGCGGGGCGGGGCCGACCGCAGGACGTAACTGACCCAGAAGGCCATGAGGACGAGCAGGGCGTAGGACACGGGGAACACGTGCGCGAACGCGCTGCCCTCGTGTCCGCCGTACTCTGCGAGCTGGAAGAGGCCGTGGTAGGAGAGCACGAGCGCGCATGCGGTGATGAAGCCGACGAAGACGGCAGCACCGACGATGGGGCCGGCTCCCGCTCCACGGTCACCGGACCGGTAGCGCTGTTCCTCGGAGGTCGTTTTGTTAGGGGCCATCGTCATCGCAGAGTAGTCCAGGGGGTGGCGCCAACACGAGATTCCGGCCGATTCCGGTTGCTTCCCGGCGGGGCCGGATGCCGATAGCCGGGTGATATGCCTGGTTCGGTCGTTCGAGGGGGCTTGTGCGAGCGGTTTATCTCCCATGCCATGGATATGGATACGGCTCAGCCATTTCTCCCGTGCGCGTCCACGACCGCCGGATGCACGGGCCGGGGCCACAGGGACATCGGTTTGTGACGTGCGGGCCAAGGGGAAGCAGATACGCTTGACAGTGTGAGTCTGCGCTTTTATGACACCAGTGCCCGACAGGTCCGCGAATTCGTCCCTCTGCGCGAGGGCTGTGCGTCCCTGTACCTGTGTGGTGCCACAGTGCAGGCGCTCCCGCACATCGGGCACATCCGCTCCGGCGTGAACTTCGACGTCCTGCGGCGGTGGCTCACCCATCTGGGCTACGACGTCACCTTCTGCCGCAACGTCACCGACATCGACGACAAGATCATCGTCACCGCCGCCGAAGAGGGTGTGCCGTGGTGGCATGTCAGCGAGCGCAACCAGCGCGCGTTCACCTGGGCCTACGACACCCTCGGCTGCCTGCCGCCGACCGTGGAGCCCCGGGCCACCGGCCACGTGCCCGAGATGATCGAGCTCATGCAGCGCCTCATCGACGACGGCCACGCCTACGTGGCAGAGGACGGATCCGGGGACGTCTACTTCGACGTGCGCTCCTACCCGTCCTACGGTGAGCTCTCCAACCAGCGCCTCGACCAGGTGCAGGAGGCCGCCGACTCCGACCCCGGCCGGGACAAGCGCGATCCGCGCGACTTCGCCCTGTGGAAAGGCGCCAAACCGGGTGAACCGAGCTGGAACACCCCCTGGGGCCGTGGCCGGCCGGGCTGGCACCTGGAGTGCTCGGCCATGGCGACCAAGTACCTGGGACCGAGCTTCGACATCCACGGCGGCGGCCTGGACCTGGTCTTCCCGCACCACGAGAACGAGCAGACGCAGTCCCGTGCCGCCGGCGACGGGTTCGCCCAGTACTGGCTGCACAACGGCATGCTCAAGGTCGGCGGCGAGAAGATGAGCAAGTCCGTGGGGAACTCGCTCCTCATCCCGAAGCTCATCGAGAAGGTGCGCCCGGTCGAGCTGCGGTACTACCTGACCCAGGCCCACTACCGCTCCACCATCGACTACTCCGACGAGGCGCTGGCGGAGGCCGCGGCCGCCTACCAGCGTGTGGAGGGTTTCCTGACCCGTGTCGCCGAGACGGCCGGCGAGGTCGTCCCCGCCGAGCGGGTGCCCGCGGACTTCGAGGCGGCGCTCAACGACGATCTCGGTGTCTCCCAGGCGCTGGCGGTCGTGCACGGCCATGTGCGGGAGGGCAACAGCGCTCTGGCCTCCGGGGGGAGCGACAAGGCTCTCCAGTACGCATCCGAGTTGCGCACCATGCTCGACGTGCTGGGTCTGGACCCGCTCGGCGAGCAGTGGTCCGGCAGCGGGGACCAGGGGTTGACGGAGGTCGTGGGCACTCTGGTGTCGGTGGCGCTGGAGCAGCGGCAGGCGGCCCGGGTCCGCAAGGACTTCGCGGCAGCAGATGAGATCCGGGACCGCTTGGCCGAAGCCGGCGTGGTGGTCGAGGACACCCCGCAGGGCCCGCGTTGGGACCTGCGCCGGGGGTGAGACCTCCGCCCTGCCGGACCCGGCGGGGCCTGTACGTCCGGGGTGCCGTGGCTCGTCCGCTGCGGCGCCCCGTGGTTGTTCTCCGGCCCCGGAAAGGGGCGCGCGTGCGGGACCGACAAGTTCGGGAGCGTTCCCAGAAATTCGACCGACTCCCCTTGTCGGTGACGGGGGCTGCACGTACAGTAACTTAACACCTGTTCAGTAGAGGTGAACTACACGTCTACGAAAGGTCCGCACGACCACAGGTCGTGCGGGTCAGGGCTCGTTTCCCGCCACTCTCCACCCCCGGAGTATCGAATGAGCACCGAGAACAAGAACCACCCCCACACCTTCCGACACATCCGCCGCAGGACCGCTCGCAACGTCACGTCCGTCCTGGCCGCGGGCGCAGCCGTCGCCCTCACCACGACCGCCTTCACTTGGGGCGTCGACACCGAGCAGGCCGCCGGCCCCGCCTCCCACGACACGTCCAGGCCGGGCGAGCTCGTGTGGTCCGACGAGTTCGACGGGGCCGCGGGCGAGGCGCCCGACCCCGCCAATTGGAACCATGAGACCGGCGACCACGGTTGGGGCAACCAGGAGCTGCAGAACTACACCACCAGCCGGGACAACTCCGCACTCGACGGTGACGGCAACCTCGTCATCACCGCCCGGGACGAGGGCCACGAATACACCTCTGCCCGCATGACCACCCAGGACAACATGGAGCACCGGTACGGCCGGATCGAGGCCCGCGTGCAGCTGCCGAGCGGACAGGGCATCTGGCCCGCGTTCTGGATGCTCGGCTCCGACTTCCCCGACACCCCCTGGCCCGACTCCGGCGAGATCGACGTCATGGAGTACATCGGCAGCGACCTCGGCACCGTCCACGGCACCGTTCACGGCCCCGGGTACTCCGGGGGCGGGGGTGTCGGCGCCTCCTACGGCCACCCCGACGGAGGTTCCTTCGCCGACGACTTCCACGTCTTCGCCATCGACTGGGAGCCCGGGTCCATCACATGGTCGGTCGACGGTGTTGCCTTCAACACCGTCACCACGGAGGACGTCAGCGGTGCCTGGGTCTTCGACCAGGAGTTCTTCCTGATCCTCAACGTGGCCGTCGGCGGTGAGTGGCCCGGATACCCCGACGAGAGCACCGAGTTCCCCCAGCAGATGGCCGTGGACTACGTGCGCGTCTACGACATGGGGTGACTCTGCTCCCGAGGAGCCTGCCCTCCGAGCCCGGGAAGCGCCCACGCCCGGAGCCGGAACCGAGGGGCCCGGGGCCGCGGACCGAGGTGTCCGCGCCCGGGCCCTTCGGCCTGTGCGGGCCAGGCGGGCCGTGACGAGGACCTGCCGGTCCCGCGTCCCCAGTAGTCTGGGGGTTTGCCCGCCCGTTCCGGGCGGCGCGACAGACCCGCCGGACGCACCGCGCTTCCGGCATGCTCGCAGAACGTACGGAGGCGGCGACCATGCCGGCGAAGAAGAGTAAGAAGGGCCCGACCAAGGGCAGCGGCGGCAAGAACCGCCGTTCCCTCGAGGGCAAGAGCGGAACCCTGCCCGCCGAGCAGCGCCACTGGTACGAGGGCAAGCAGCGGGCCAAGTCGGCCAAGGCCGACAGGGCCCCCAAGGGTGGCGCACCCAAGGGCGGCGCACGCTCCGAGCAGCGTTCCCACAAGGTCGACTCCGACCTGCTCGTGGGGCGCAACCCCGTCCTCGAGGCCCTGCGTGCCCGAGTTCCCGCCAAGCGTCTGTTCCTCATGAACAGCCTCGACGCGGACAACCGTGTCAACGAGGCCGCGCGTCTGGCCGGTGACCAGGACGTCGACGTCTCCGAGGTCACCCGCGCAGAGCTCGACCGCCGCTGCGACAGCAACGGCCAGCCCGGTGCCGCGCACCAAGGCATCGCTCTGCAGGTGCGCCCCTACGAGTACGCGACCCCCGAGGAGCTGTTGGACCGCGCCCGGGCGGCCGACGAACCGGCCCTCCTGGTGGTCCTGGACGGCATCACCGATCCGCACAACCTCGGCGCCATCGCCCGTTCCGCGGCCGCTTTCGGCGCCCACGGGATCGTGATCCCCGAGCGCCGCACCGCAGGGGTCAACACCACGGTGTGGAAGACCTCCGCCGGAACGCTGGCACGCCTGCCCATCGCGCAGGCGACCAACCTCAACCGGACCCTGGAGGCCTTCAAGAAGGAAGGGCTCTTCACCGTCGGCCTCGACGCCGACGGCGACGTGTCCCTGCCCGGTCTCCACCTGGCCACGGGACCGCTCGTGGTCGTGGTCGGTGCCGAGGGCAAGGGTGTCTCGCGTCTGGTGAAGGAGAACTGCGACGCCGTCGCGAGCATCCCGATCACCGCCGCCGAGTCGCTCAACGCCTCCGTCGCTGCGGGTGTGACCCTCTACGAGATCGCACGCCTGCGCGCCGAGCAGGGCTGATTCCGGGTTCCGGGGCGCCGCCGGGCGTCCCGGAGACGACCCGGCCGTGCCGAGTGGGCTCATCGGCTCAGAAACCGGTACCATTCGAGTGGACGCTCCGGTTCCGGCCCGGGAGCGCTCGCCAGCGTAGCTCAATCGGTAGAGCAACCGCCTTGTAAGCGGTAGGTTGCGGGTTCAAGTCCTGTCGCTGGCTCTTCTCCGAACACGGGAAAGGCCCCGCCACCTGTTCTCGCAGGTGGCGGGGCCTTTTCATGCGTCGGTGGTCGGCGGCGGCCGATGACAGGTCGCGGTGGATGGTTGTTCGGGATGCGTTACCGGCCGAGCCCCCGGAGAGGCTCACGGCCGTCGGCCCCCTGAGGTCGGACGGCGAACGCCGGAGCACGGGCAGGGCACCCGGGCCGGATCGACACCGGCATGAGTCAAGCCCTGACGAGCCCTTCGGCGCCCCACTCGAGGATGCCTTCACCGGAGGGGGACGCCTCGTGCCCGTGCTCGCGCAGGAGTCGGGCGGCTTCGTGGGAGAGCACGCAGTACCGGCCACGGCAGTAGGCGACGACCTCGACGTCGGAAGGGATCTCGTCGATCCGCCCGGCCAGTTCTTCCAAGGGGATCGATACGGCCCCGGGCAGATGACCGGCTTCGAACTCTTCGGACGGGCGGACATCCAGGACCAGCGCACGGCCCGAGGCCGCATCGGCCATGAGCTGTTCCCGTTTCACGGGACGGACCTCTTCCTCACCGAGGTAGGAACGCCGGATCGACTCGACTTCGGCCCGGTGGGCCTCGGCGACTCGGGACAGCAGCGAGGTCAGGGTGGCGACATCGTCCCCGGACAAGCGGTAGTAGATCTTGGTGCCCTCGTTGCGTGCAGTGATCAGGCCGGCCTGGCGCAGGACCTGGAGGTGGGCCGAAGCGGTGGTGAGTTTCAGGTCGACCGCACGTGCGAGCTCCTGGACCGGGCGTTCCCCCTGGGCCAGCAGCTCGACGAGTTCCAACCGCTTGCCGTGTGACAGGGCCTTGCCCGTGCGGGCGATGGCCTCGTAGAAATCGGTCTTGTCCACAGCGCCTCACCTGTCATCCAAATATCTGTAGAACAAGGTACCTGGTTGCAGCGTGGCGGAGGGGCCTGCTTCCCTGGCCATGAGGGTGGCGGGCCGCCTCGGACCCGCTGTTCAGGCAGGTCTCCACGGGGAAGCGGTACTGGTCTCGCGAGCGGCCCCGGCCACCCCGATGCCGTAGGTCGGACGGTCGTGTCCCCCGAGCCGGCCGAGATACACGTGGCCCGTCATGTGGCACCAGGCCGCCAGGTCCAGCGGGGCCGCGGGGTCGGCGGCGATGAGGTGGACCTGTGTGCCGTGCGGTAGGTCCCGGACGTGTCCACGCAACTCCAGCAGGAGCTGGACACAAGAACGGTCCTCTCCGTCGACCACGACCGGGGCGGCCGGCTCCTCGCTCACGGCAACTCCCTCCAGAACGCCCCTCCGGGTACGGGTACAGAACAGGCACCCCCGCGCAGGATCCGCCGTGGCAGGGGCTCTGTCCTTGCGTGCGTTGCGGCCCTGCTGCTCAGTTGCCCATGTCGGCGAGGTGGCGTTCGGCGTCCAGGGCGGCCGAGCAGCCGGTC
>NZ_ANAY01000044.1 GCF_000340965.1 Nocardiopsis kunsanensis DSM 44524 | reverse complement strand
GCGGTCAACCCTGGCATCGATCACTCACCCGGGTGAACGTTCCCGGCCACGGCACTAGGCACGCCCGAGCTCGTACGACCCGCCCTCGCGGGACGAAGTGCCGCCCGGGCGCACTGTTGGCCGGTTCCGGCCAAGCTCCGTCGGGTTGCCGGAGGGTTGTGCGGAGGAAGCGCGTGGGCAGGTCCTGGGGCACGGCCCTTTGCCGTGCCCGGGGCCCATGGACCAGGCACCGGTGTCAGGGTGCCCGCATCCGGGGTTCACAGCCCATCGGAGCCCTGGTCCTTACTCTTTTCCTCGGGCGGGGAGATCGGACAGCAGTCCCTGCTTTGCCGCCCACGCCTCGAACCCGCCGCGTGCAAAAGGAAGACGGAGGTCGGCCCCGATCAGATCGTCCATGAAGGAAGAGGCGCTCTTCACCGTCCACGTGCCCTCGCAGCAGGCATCGGCCACCAGCCCCGCTGTTCCGCGCACACTAAGGCCTCGGCGTTGCGCGACTTTGCGAGCGGGTTTGTCGTCCATGTAGACCGTGCCCCCGTGCACATCGGCGTAGGTGCAGAGGGTGGTCTCGCCGATGTTGTGGTCCGGGGTCATGCGCAGCCTCTGGCTCCATTCCAGGAACCTGCCGTGGAACGCCAACGAGTCCGTCTGCGCCCTGCCCAGCCATGAAGCGGACTCGACCAGTTTCAGGGTTGCGCCGTTCTCGTCGTTACGCCCCACTTCGTCGAGGACGGCTTGGGTGGTGAGGCACTCGTAAGCTTCCAGCAGGCTCCCGAGGACATCGAGGCGGTCGATCCTGGCGGCGTACAACAGCGGTGAGGTGTCGATCAGCAGTATGTGAGGGGAGACCAACCGCTATTCCTCGTCGAACTCGTCGGGGCTCACCTGTTCGTGCATCATCTCGATCGCGCGCTCGACGGTGATGAGGTCTTCCTCGAGTGCTCTCATCACCGCTGATGCGTACCCCGGGGGGACACGGATCTGGGACAGGTCGGGCAAAGGCCTCCACCCCAAGGAGTCCTTGAACTCAGCGGCGGTGGGTGTGCGCTCCTTCATCCGTTGCCAGAACTCTGCACTCTTGTCGCCCTCGGGGGCTGCCTGATGAACGGCCAGGGTCCAGGACACCCGGTAGGTCGCAGCGAGCTCGACGAGGTTGCGGCGTACCTCGTCCTGATCCTTGCGTGCCACGGCCTGACGGGCTCGCGCCTTCGGCAGGAGGAATTCCGCGCCGAAGGCCTCCACCACGTTTTCTCGGTCCTGTCTTGAAGTGTGGACCCCCAGATCGCTGGAGAATTCATCACCCAGAACCAGGTGTCCGAGTTCGTGCGCTGCGGTGCTGCGTTGCCGGCCCGGTTGCAGACGTTCGCTGACGACCGCCACGGCGACCTCGCCGTCCACCAAGGAAGCACCGTGGGCACCTTCGGGCAGGGAGACGACAGAGGTGAACTGCCCGGCACGCTCGCACACCTCGGTCATGGAACCAAGCGGTTCCGTGCCCAGGTCCAATTGACCGCGCAACCATCCGGCCGCTTCCCTGGCTTTGTCGTTGCTGCTCACGGTGCCCGGGAAGCACAGCAGGGGCCGGGGCTGGAGTACTCCGTCGTCCATGAGTTGCCGTACGTCCCGCAGCCAGTCCGAGATTCGGGCCTCGGTTCGGTACGACCTCTTGGAATCGTCGCTCTCGTCGATCTCGGAGGCAATCGCCGCACGGCGGGAGACCACCGCAGGGGGAGCGCTGAGGAAGTGTGTCAGGGGAAAATCGAGCTCTCGGGCGATACGGGTGAGCTCGACGGCGTCGATGTGGCGCCCCCCGGTCTCCAGTTTGGAGACCATGGATCGTTCCAGGCCGATGCGGCGGGCCAACGCACTCTGCGACAAGCCGCTGGAGAGCCGGCTCAATCTGACCCGCTCCCCGATCAGCTCCCAACTCAACTCCTGTGCCATGTGTGCGATCATCGCACAGGGCTTCCGCGCTGTGAATACGGCCCGAGCGAGCTCCACGGAATTCTGCCCCGGAACCCGCCCCGACAGAAACGCCTCTGCGGGAACGCTGAGGGTCGAAACAGCTGCCTACCTCAGCCTTGGCACCCGTGTCTTCGATCCACCACTCCGTCACACCACAGGCCACCCCGACGGAGGTTGGCCGGTTCCGGCCACAGTGAAGCTCCGTCAGGGCGGCCAGAACGCCCTCCAGATGCAGTACCGGAAGTACGCATCGTCCGGTTCACCGGGCAGGACCTGGAACGGCCCGCATACATCACCTCGGTCCTCGCTCGGGCCGCAGGGCGGGGGTATCAGTGCTCCTTCGAGCACCAGAAAACGTTTCAACGCACATAACAGCACCAACAACGTCGTACAAGGAAACCGTGCGCTCAGTCTGTGGCGGTCCATGTATCCGCAGGGCAGACAGGACCATCGCGCACGATGGTGCGTCCGTCCTCGGTACAGGCCACGAGGTTCAGGTCCTCCCGGCACGGCGGGTCCTTGAACTCCGACAGCGGCCAGATGTGCCACGGCGGATCCGGGTCCGGCTATCTCGGGCTGAACTCGGTCTTGTCACCGGGGTCGACAGCCAGACGATCGAAGGACTCAGGATGCCCTTCGTACGAGGGCGGCGGATCCGTGCGCGTGAGGAACACCGCCCGTACGTCCAGGCCGTTCTCCGCCACCACGTCGTCGTAGCGGCTGCATCCGGTCAGCGCGAGCGCGCATACGAGGACTGCGATTGCGGTTCTCGGGTCCCGGTTGCTGCCCATGCTCACCATGTCCGTGTGTGGGGGATGGGCCCGGACCTTAGAACGCTTCGCTGGCGCGGTAAAGAGGTTCGGCCGGCAGCGGCCCGGCTCGCAGAACGCGGCCGATCGAACAATTCGGTTCCCCTCGAGGCGAAGAAGCTCTCGGTCACTGCGTTGCCGAACCGCTGGGCCATCGACCCCGACGGCCCCTTCCTCGCTGCCGACGTGCTGACGGAGACATTCTCCGAGGGGCGCCCGACCGTCGACACCGGCGGTCCAGCCGTACCCCTTGGAGGAGAAGGTCACCGGGCTCACTCCGACTCCTTCAGCTGAGCTGTACTGGGTCGAGAAGATGAAGTTCCAGAGCAAGGACGACCGGTCCACGATCATCTACAACAGTCGGGTGACCGTGTCGGGCATCCCTGAGCGTGCTTACCGGTACCAGTCGGGCGCCCGTTCAGCGATCGAGTGGGTCGTTGACCTTCACCAGATCAAAACCCATAAGGATAGCCGTATCGTCAACGACCCCAACGACTGGTCCGAGGGCCCCCGCTACATCATCGACCTCCTGGGCCGGATCGTGGCGGTGAGCCTGGAGACGGTGGACATCGTGGAGGGGTTGCCCGAGTTGGAGATCCTCGAAGGGTATTCGTATGCAAGAGCCGCCCCTCAGAAAACCTTGAGGGGCGGCTCCGGCTTTTGGGCTACTGGAGGGTGGAGGAGAGGAAGCCGGTCCACTCGGACGCGGGGAAGGGGAGGTGGCCGGCGTCGGGGTGCTTGGAGTCGCGTAGGTCAGCGCCCGAGGCATGTTCACGAACTTCGACACACTCATTGTTCCCGCCGCTGTAAGTCGACGTGTGCCACTCACTCATCGTTGATCCTCTTCATTTCTTCTCGAACTGCTTGCAGCGTCTCACTTGGCCCCCAGGCCACGCCTTGCAGGGCGGCGAACCACATCCTGTAGCGACCGACCTCGTTGGTTGCAGTAATGATTTGCCCCTGGTGGGCGGACTCCACATAGACCACCTCGGGCTGGTCTGCCGACGTGATGACCCGGAAGGGCCCGTTGTTTCCCGCATGACGAGGTTCATCCACTGGCACCACCAGCATGTTGATCCGCTCCTTCTTCAACAGCTCCGCAACGTAGGAGAGCTGTTCCAGCTGGACTTCGGCCGATCCGTAGCGACGCATGAGGAGTGACTGGTCGATAACAAGCCAGATGATGGGGGAGGACGCTTTGGCCATCTGTCGTGCTCGTTCCGCCCGCTGACGGGCTCGCTCGGCGAGCTCGTTCGTGGACAGCCAGGGAGCACCGTAGCGCATCACTGCACGTGAGTAGGGCTCGGTCTGTAGGTATACGGGAAACACCAGGGCCTGGTACTCATACAGGGCGTCGGCGCGGTGTGTGCGTTCAGCGACTTCGTGAAGCCAAGCGCGGCGCCCTGATCCTGTGAGTTCTTCCCACAGGCGTTCCAGGCGCCCATTGCCCTGCAGAACCTCGTCGAGAGATCGGCGAAGCCAGGGGCGGGCCATGGCCTTGCCCTTCTCGATGTCGGATACGTGAGAGTTGCTGACCGCAGAGCCCAGCTGACTGACGCGGCGCGCGACTGTTTCCTGCGTCATCTCTGCCTCCGCTCGCAACCTACGAAGCTCGCGGCCGAAGGCCTTCAAGGAACGTTCATCAGGGGTCATGCATCCTATATGAGCACATCACACAGCTGAGCGTGGAGTTTTTCCAGGGAATTCCAGATGGTCTTGGAAGGTTCGCGGGTTATCCGACGGACCTGGTCTTTCTGCTGTGGCGAGAAGCACTCTGAAGTCGTGTAGGAAGAGGAGATGCGAATTCCTGTATTGCGAGTTATGTCGCATTAAAAGGAGTTTTCTCTCTGTGGATTATTGAAGGAGTGTGTCCGTTAATGTCCGCATTCGCGCCTGAACTCGCTCGCAGCGAGGTCACCGTTCCGCTGTCCAGCTTCATCCGTCCGCACCACGCCCACTACTTCTCCGGGCGCCGCGACCGCCCGCACTTCCGCCACCGCCAGTACAGCTTCCCCGGCATCCCGACGCTGCTGCCGCTGGTACGGGCATTCCTGGACACCTGCGCGGTGTCCTACTCCAGCGACTACCGCTACCTGTTCACCCTGCTGGGCAGTGAGCTGGCCACCAATGCCATCCAGCACAGCCGCTCCAGCCACCCCGGAGGCAGCTTCACTCTCCGGGTCCGCCGCACGGCCTCGGGACTGTACCTGACCTGTCAGGACCGGGGCAGTCTCACCCAACGACAGCGGGGCCGGCTGGAGCCTGAACCCAGGGGCACACGGGCCGGGCGCGAGTCGGGGCGCGGGTTGGCGCTGATCGACACCCTGGCAACTTCGTGGGGCGACAACGCCCATCCGGAGCTGCGCAAGGTCTGGTTCTTCCTGGACCACGACCTCGAGGACAACCCGTGGAGCCAGGTCTGACCTTTCGGCTCCGACCGAACGGGCTCCACACATGAGAGAGGGCTCAGAAGACGCGGCCACGTCTCCTGAGCCCCACACAAACCCTGAACCCCAAGCCTGACGAAAAGCAGAGAAAGCAGGATCGACCATGCATCCTATCCCTCATC
The DNA here is from genome assembly GCF_000340965.1 of Nocardiopsis kunsanensis DSM 44524. GTDB lineage: Bacteria > Actinomycetota > Actinomycetes > Streptosporangiales > Streptosporangiaceae > Nocardiopsis > Nocardiopsis kunsanensis. The sequence continues at coordinate 36,693 of NZ_ANAY01000044.1, read as the reverse complement.
CCCGCACCGCGCAGTCGGCTCGCACCATGCAGCCGGGCAGCCTCCCGGGCACCGCCTGCCCCGCGTGCGCCCACGCCACCTGCCGCACGCACCGGGCCCAGACCCTGCCCCGGCTCGGCGGGCACCGCTCCGAGTTCTCCGCCGAACACCACAAGGCAGCCCTGCTCCAGGCCCAGTACCGGGGACTGATCATCTTCTTCGGTGAGGCCACCCAGTCCTACTGGATCGCCACCCCCGCCGGCCTCACCGAGGAACGCACCTGGGACGACCTTCTTGCTCACCTTTGGGCACGCGAGCAGTACAAGCACTGAGCTGACCGGCCCCGGCTCCCTGGTCCCGTTCCGGACCGGAAGCCGGGGCCCTGCGTCTCTCCGGGCCGCCTCCGAAGCCCGTGTTGGACAGCAGCCCGGTCGTCTCGATCGGTGGCAGACCGTCATCCAGTTCGCGCAACCGTTTGTAGACCAGACGCAGATCCGACCTGTTCGCAATGAATCCCCTGGCCGCCGCGGTTCTCAGGATCGTCACCGTGCTGAACAGGTTGATGGAGCCCACGGGCCGTCCGCTGTCCCGGAGCCGTTCGAGCCGCCTGCTCTCCGAGGCTGCGGTCCGTGCCCCGTCCCCGTCGTCGATGAGCACGGTCACCTCATCGCCTGCCTCGGCTGCCACGACCGCATGTGCGATGACCATCGTCTCGCCCAGGTCTTTCGGGTTCGCCGACCGCTCTGCCATGGGTTGATGGGTGATGCGTTGGACGACGGCAGCCAGCTCGGGGGTGTAGTCGTCGCAGAGAACCTGTACATAGTTGGGGTCAGCTTCCGCCAAATCTTCTCGGCGGCGCTGAAACGCGTGCCACGCGGGGACTTGTGCAGTACTTCGCTCTCCACCGTCTCCGGGGCGCTGAGTTTGCCCAGGACACCGATCAGCAGGCGCTCCTTGTTGAGCGAGAGGGAGTTCAGGCCGGGGCCGGCATCGATGATCGGCCGGTGACTCATCCGCTGTCGCTCGCTGTCGTGTCAGGGGCCTCAGTGTCTTCATCAGGAACGTCGAGGGCCTCGTCCAGAGCGGAGAGACCCACGTCCGGCTCCGGTAGTTCGGAGTGGTCGGCCCACATAGCGGGACGGTCGGACGGCACCACACCCGCTTTTCTCAGCTCCACCTCGGTATCTCCCCGGGCCAGACCGCGAAGCGTGGCGATGGCCTGCACGGACAGAACACCCTCGGCATAGCCCCTGATTGCACGGGCCAGGAGCTGTTGCGGAGCCCTACGCCGGGCAGAATCGTCCCGCAGAGCCAGGTACTGGTCGCTCCACCCGAACCGGGTCGCCAACCCCGGTGCGAACAGTGCCATCCACTCCTTCTTGGTGGACAGGTCGATGTATCCCGCCTGGTGCAACGCGATCGAGGCGATCTTGGGGGAGACCAGGAACCGCTGGACCACGGCGGACAGGTCGGACCGGCCGATGGAGCCTCTTTCCCCGAGGAAGGCACGTAGCCCTTCGACGGGCACGAGCAGATGCCGGGCGAAAGCATTGGCACGGCTCTCGCCGGGGGAACGGTTGCTCCAGCCCCCCGTGTCACTGTTCACCCAGTCCTCGAACAACACGTGGCCGAGCTCATGGGCCAGTGTGCTGCGCTGTCGCATCGGATGCTCCGTGCGCGCGACGGCGATGAAGACAGCGCCACGCTCCGGGGCCCGCATCGTCAGACCGTGTTCGTCCTGATCGGCGTCGAGTACGGCCACATCGATGCCGGCGGCCTGCTCGATGATCGCGACGAGGTCGCCCAGCGGCTGCATGCCCAAGTTCTGCTCCCGACGGAACCGTTCAGCCTCGGTACGTCCTTCTTGCTCAGCGTTCACGGTTTCCGGGCCTTGTTTCCCGGCCCTGCTGCCGGTCGTGGCTGGGATGGCCTGGTCGTCCAGGTACTCGTCCAGTTCCAGGAAGTCCAACAGCGCCCGGCGCATGCCGTCCATGTCCGAATCGTTGGTAGCACGGGCCGCACACTGGGCCCGCTCGGCCGACACCCCGGTGCCGGTGAGCTGAGCGACGGTGTGCCCGGTCTCCCACGCGATCGCCACCAGTTCGGGCATCTTCGGGGGCCGGGCGCCCGAGATGATCCGGGACAGACTGGACTGGGAAAGACCGGTGGCGTCCGCGAGGGAACGTTGGCTGAGGCCTGCCGCTGCGCGAGCGCGCTCGATCCGCGCTCCGATATCCGTCATGGTCATGGCCGCCACCTCACCAGCCTGAATCAGACTCTTCAATTGTGATTCAGCATAGCTGTGTGCACCGACACAGGCCAGAGTCTGGGTGCGGTGGCCGAGCAGTACTTACGAGAAGGGGGACTCCGCTCCCTGGTGCGGGCCTCTCGCCGAGTCACCAGCACCACGGTTCAGTTCGCAGGAACCAGTGTCTGGCCGACCACTTCGACGCGTTGATGGGCGGGACGGGCCGCTGGAGCGGGTGTGACGCCATCGGGTTTGTTCGGGGTCAGTGACAGGACGTCACTACAATCACACGCGGCACATCCTCCATCCCCCAGGGAGTACAAATGAAAAGCGGCCGCTCGCCGTACGGACGGTGGATCCTTCCCTCGCTGGTCATGTCCGCGTTGGTGATGGCCTCTGCCTGCACCCCGGTGGGCTCGGACTCACGAACGGAGGACGGAGACGGTTCAGAGGAAGCGGAGGGGCTGAGCGAAGTCGATGAATTCCTTCCGGCGTTGGAGTTCGACCGGACCGGCGCCTATCAACCCGCTGAGGGCGGTTCTCTGCCCCGCGTCGACATCCACGGCCCGGTGATTGTCCACGCGAGTGAACACGCTTTGACGGCCCACGACGTGGTGAACGACGAGCGGCTCTGGAGTGTGTCCCCCGTGCACGGAGAGGTGGGATCCAGGTCGGTCACGATCGCGGAACACGGCGAGAACATCGTCGCTGTCGGTGCCTTCGGGACCACCAAGCCCGGCGCGGGCACGACCAGGGACACCCCCATGCGGGAAGTGCTCGCCATCGACCTCCTGTCGGGCGAGACGCTCTGGCACGAGACCACGGAGGTCGAGGACGAGTTCTACGGGCGGGTGGTCGGGTCGGAAGGGGACTCGGTGATCCTGAGCAGCCGCGGTGCGCTCGCCCTTGACATACACGATGGAAGCCGCCTGTGGTCCGACGCCGAGGTGGATCCCCGCATGGTCGGCGGCAACGGTGTCGTGGTGGCCACTTCGGAAGTGTCCGACAGCGACCTCTACGACATCCACCGGCTGCACGGGCTCGATGCCGAGACTGGCGGCCGAGTGTGGGAAACCTGGGAGGAAGGCGAACACGAGACCCATTCCGACGCCGCGCAAGACGAGTACTCGGCCTTCCTAGACACCGATCCCGACCCCGGCGAGATGGTCATGGAGCACGGATCGCTCAATGGTTACTCCGTGAATGTGGTGCAGCCCGCCGGACCGGGCCGTTTCTACGTCACCGCTTCCAATACAGCAAAATCCTGGGACCGAGACGCCCGAGGTGGGACGATCGCCCTCTTCGATGCCGACACCGGGGTCGCGGACTACAGCATCAACCACGATCCGCTCACCTCCGATATCCCCACCCGTGACGGTTGGGGCGGGGCTACCTGCAGCTACGACCAGGAAACGAGCCTCGCCTGTTGGTTGGAGGATCACGTGGTCACGACCCTGGTCAACATCGATCCCGAGGTCGGCGAGTCACTCTGGTACGAGCAGTTCTCCAGTGACTCCGAACGCCGTTTCACGGAACCGGTGAGTGCTTGGCACGGGGTGCTCTACGCAAGAGTCGAGGGTGAACCGATCATTCTCGACCTCGAGGACGGCTCGGACCTTGTGCTCGACCCAGGTGCGGCACCCGACCTGACCAACGGCACGATCGCGGTCGAAATCGAGATCGAGCACGAAGACATGGAGACGGACCACGGCATACTCCGTGTCTTCCCGGTGACCGGTTGACGGCCGTGCCCCGATGACTGCAATGCACAGTGTTCGATGTAGGTGAGTGTCAGAGCGTGCCCACATCGAGCACCAGATCCGCTGCCGTGCATTGGACCGAAAGCTTCGCACCGTGCGGCGACAGGAACAGTAGAGGTCAGGGGAGCGTCCATTTGTGGAGCATGCTGCCTTCACCGGCGGCGAAGACGCCGCCACCATCGGCGGTGAAGACCACCGATCCGACCTCTCCCTCGTGTCCGGTCAAGGTGGACCGGTGCTCGCCCTCGCGAGTGTCCCACAAGCGCACATCACCGTCGGCGCCACCGAGCGCGACCATCGTCCCGTCCGGGCTGAGGGCCAGTGCGGTGACGTCCGGGCCGTCACCGAAGTGACGAGAGATGAATGTGTCTTCCTGTGTGGTGATCGTGGCGTTCAGTTCCCCGGCGGAGAGGTCCCACAGGCGTGTGATGCCGATTTCGTCGAGGGTTGCGAGCACGTCCCCGCCCTGGTTCAAGGCCGTGGATTCGACCTCGGCTGTGTTGTTGTCGGTCGTGAACACCGTTTCACCGGAAGGAACCTCCCGTACGGTCACCTCGATACCGTCGACCGTGGCCGAGTGGGTGCGGTCGGGGGAGAGGGCACCCGCGAGCAACGGCGGTTTTTGCGCGGGGTGCTCGTCCACCAGTGCTCCACTGGTCAGATCCCACTCACGGATGCCGTTATCGTCTTGCTCCGTGAGAACTGTGGAAGCGTCCGGGCCGACGTACATACGGTCGACCTCCTCATCCAGTTCCAGCTTCAACTCACGTTCCGCGATGTCCCACAGCTGCGCGTCTTCTTCCAGAAGAGCCCCCGTCCGGACCAGGGCGGTTCCGTCCTCGGAGAACGCAACGTTCAGGAGAGTGCGATCGTCTCTGCCTTGCATGTCGCCGATCGGTTCCAGGGTCTCGGCGTCCCACAGCCGGACATGGTTCCGGTACGAGGTGGGCCGCTTGAAGCCCAGATCGAGAGCGAATCGGTCTTTGCCGGCGAGGGTGGCGCCGTCCGGGCTCAGCACCAGTGAACCGACCCTGCTCTCGGGCTCTTCGCCCTCTTCGTACAGGTCCTCTTGGACATCGATCGTGGTCTCCGGGTCCAACACAGGGGCGGAGAAAGGCTTTACCGACATCCAAGTGATCAGGGCCGCCAGCAGCACGACGCACAAGCCTCCGGCCACCAATGGGCGCCGTGGCGAATCGGGGAAGGGCGATGCAACGGGCCGAGTGTGATCCAAGACTTTGGTCGCAGCCAGGGAAGCCACGGGTGTCCGGAGAGGACCTGAGGATACGTCGGTCTCCTCTTGGTCATCACCGAGTTCGTCGTTCTCGAAATGGTCCGGTTCTGCGTTCTCTTCCCATGCAGGGATGCTCTGCGCCGACAACCGTGCTGTGATCTCGCGCGGGGCCGGACGCAGCTCCGGGTCGTGCTCCCAGCAGGCTTCCACCACGGAACGGAGCCGGTCGGGCACCCCCTCCATAGAGGGCGCAGGCGAGATGATCCGCAGTACGACGGCTGCCATGGAGTCCGCGGAGAACGGGTTGGTGCCGTTGGCGGCGGTGGCGATCACGGTTCCCAGGGAGAACATGTCGCTCGCAGGCCCCACTGTTCGCTCTTGGACCTGTTCGGGCGACATGTAGGGAAGTGTGCCCACGACCTGTCCGGTGACCGTCGTCGATCCCGCGTCGAGCGTGCGTGCGATGCCGAAATCGATGATCCTGGGGCCGTCCTCGGCCATGAGAATGTTGCCGGGTTTCAGGTCCCGGTGCACCAACCCGCACGCATGGATGGCATCGAGGCCCTCCGCGAGTCCCTTGGCCAGTGATTCCAGTTCAGGCTCACCGAGTGGCCCCTGTTTCTCGAGTACCTGCTCCAGAGAAGGGGCGGAAATGTAGGCCGTGGCGACCCAGGGAGGCTCTCCTTCGGGATCGGCGTCCACGACCTGCGCCGTGTGGAAACCCCCGACCCTCCGCGCCGCATCGACCTCTCGCGCGAAGCGGCGTCGGAACTCTTCATCATGCGCGAGTTCGGGTCGCACGACCTTGACAACGACGGGCCTGTCACCCGGTGTGCGGGCCAGATAGACCTGACCCATCCCGCCGGAGCCCAACCGGGACTCGAGGGTGTAAAGACCGATCGTGCGGGGGTCATGGTCTTGGAGGGGGCTCACTTCGGCTTCTTTCCCGGTCCTGTCGGTCTGGGGGGACTACGGCACGGTACCGAACGCGTCGGATTCACTGCAGAGGCAGTGGTGTCGAGGGACGAGCCTGCGGGCGGAGCTCGGGGCCCGTGATGGCTCGGTCTGTCTCATGGGGAAGACGATGGGCCCAGAACTTGCCCAGGACACCGATCAGCAGGCGCCTCCTTGTCGAGCGGGAGGAAGTTCAGGCCGGGGCTGATTTGACCGCAAGAGAGGGCCTCCGACATAGGTGTGAATCGACCAAGATCAACACCTGAAGCAAGTCAGGAGGCCCTCCGTGGCCCACATTACCCATGCCAACGCCAAGCTCACGCCCGCCGGACGCCTGGACCTGGCCCGGTGCGTGGTCGAAGCATGCTGCCCTCTCCGGCCGCGGAGATGCCGTCGCCATCCGCGGGAAGACCACCGACTCGACTGTTCCTTCGTGGCCGGTCAGGGTGGTCCGCCTCCCGCGTTGTCCACAGGCCACGGTTCGCATCTGTGCGAGCCGAGCGCTTGCGAGCATCCTTGAGTCATGGATGTGCCGGCAGTCCCCTTGTCTCTCGCCCCGGACGACCACCCTGACACTCCCTTCCTCAACGCCATGGCGATCGCCGAAAGGCAACACGGGGTGATCAGCGGACACCAGGCCAGATGTGCGGGACTCAGCCACAGCGACCTCCGCGGTCTCAAACGCAACGGCACCCTGGGCCACCCCCACACCGGGGTCTATTCCGTGCGTTCACTCGTGGACCGCTCCGACACCGACGGTTTCCTTCGCACGTCGGTCATGGCCGCACAGCTGGCGTTGGGGCCGCGTTCCTTCGCGGGAGCACAGACGGCCGCGCACCTCTGGGGCATGCAGGGACTGCCCCGCTGGGACGGGCACACGGTGCACATGGTCGTTCCCGGGCCCGGGACGAAGCGGCACCGCCACCGCATCACGCTGCACACCTGGGAGATCGGCACGGGAGAGATCACCGCGCTCGACGGTTCTCTGCGATTGACCACGCCCGGGCGGAGCCTGCGCGACACCTTTCTGGAGGTGGATCGCGAGACCGCCGTGTGCCTCATGGACTCGGCGCTCAACCAGGCCCTCGTCCGCGCGGAAGACCTCGACGTGCTGGCCCTGGCCAACCGGCACCGCAAGGGGTGCGTACGCACATATCCTTGGTGGTTCCTGGCGGACGGTCGGGCCGAGAGCCCGTTGGAGACCAGGGTGCGTCTGGTTTGTACGGACGCCGGGTTTGCGCCCACCGATCTCCAGCACCGCTTCGTGGACGATGCCGGTCGGCTCATCGCTGTGGCCGACCTGTGGTGGGAGGATCTGCGGCTCATCGGTGAGGCGGACGGCCTCGGGCCGCACAGTCGCCCCGAGGCCCTGGCCAGGGACCGCACACGCCAGAACGCCCTTCAGCTGCACTACCCGGGGGTGCGCATCGTCCGGTTCACCTGGCAGGACCTGGCGCGGCCCGCCTACATCACCTCGGTCCTGGCCCGGGCCGCCGGGCGGGGTTGTTAGTGCTAGTACGGGCACCAGAAAACGTTTTCAGTGCCTACAAGAGCACTAACAACCTGAAGCCGGCGCGATCGCCACACCGCGCCGGCCGCGCCCCCTACAGCCTCAGTACGTGATGGCGCCGGTGGAGGCGGAACGTACCAGCTTCGTGTACTTGCCGAGCACACCCTCCGGGAACTGGTTGGGCAGGGGCTCCCAGCCGTCCCGGCGTGCCTCGATCTCCTCCGCGTCGACGTGGAGATCGATGGTGCGCTCCCCGATGTCGACACTGATGCTGTCCCCGTCGCGGACGAACGCGATGGCTCCGCCGTCGACCGCCTCCGGGGCGAGGTGGCCCACGCACAGGCCCGTCGTGCCACCGGAGAAACGTCCGTCCGTGAGCAGCAGGACGTCGCTGCCCAGGCCCGCGCCCTTGATCGCCGCGGTGATGGCCAGCATCTCCCGCATTCCGGGGCCGCCCTTGGGCCCCTCGTAGCGGATCACCACGACGTCGCCCTTGTGGATCTCCCCGTTGCTGAGCGCGTCCAACGCCGCCTGCTCGCGTTCGAACACACGCGCCGGCCCGGTGAAGACCTCGGTGTCGAACCCGGCGGTCTTGACGACGGCGCCCTCCGGTGCGAGCGATCCGCGCAGGACGGTGAGGCCGCCGGTGGGGTGGAGGGGATCGTCGAGGCCGCGCAGGACGGTGCCGTCGATCGGGTCCGGCTCCAGGTCCTGCAGGTTCTCCGCAACGGTCCGGCCCGTGACGGTGAGTGCGTCGCCGTGCAGGAACCCCGCGTCCAGGAGCGCCTTCATCAGCACGGGCACGCCGCCCACCTGGTCGACGTCCTTCATCACGTACTTGCCGAACGGCTTGAGGTCGGCGATGTGCGGCACACGGTCACCGATGCGGTTGAAATCCTCGAGTCGGAGGTCGACCTTGGCCTCGTGGGCGATGGCGAGCAGGTGCAGGACCGCGTTGGTGGAACCGCCCAGCGCCATGACCACGGTGATGGCGTTCTCGAACGCCTTCTTCGTCATGATGTCGCGCGCGGTGATGCCCTGCTGGAGCATGTTGACCACCGCTTCACCGGACAGGTGCGCGTAGTTGTCGCGGCGCCGGTCGGCGGACGGGGGAGAGGTCGAACCGGGAAGGCTCATCCCCATCGCCTCGGAGATCGAAGCCATGGTGTTGGCGGTGAACATGCCGCCGCAGGCGCCTTCGCCGGGACAGATGGCGCGTTCGACCTTGTCGAGGTCGGTCCTGCTCATCCTGCCTGCCTTGCAGGCGCCCACCCCCTCGAAGGCGTCGATGAGCGTCACGTCCTTCTCCGTGCCGTCGGACAGCTTCACCCAACCGGGCGCGATGGTGCCCGCGTACATGAAGACCGAGGCCAGGTCCAGGCGTGCGGCCGCCATGAGCATGCCCGGCAGCGACTTGTCGCAGCCCGCGAGCAGGACCGACCCGTCCAGGCGCTCGGCCTGCATGACCGTCTCCACGGAGTCGGCGATCACCTCACGCGAGACGAGGGAGAAGTGCATGCCCTCGTGACCCATGGAGATGCCGTCCGAGACCGAGATCGTGCCGAACTCCAAGGGGTAACCGCCCCCGGCGTGCACGCCGCTCTTGGAAGCGCGGGCAAGACGGTCCAGGGAGAGGTTGCAGGGGGTGATCTCGTTCCACGAGCCGGCCACCCCGATGATCGGTTTGTCCCAGTCACCGTCGCCCATACCGACGGCGCGGAGCATGCCGCGGGCAGGGGCGGCCTCGACACCGTCGGTGACGGTGCGGCTGCGCGGTTTCGGATCGATGGCCATAGCGGATACCTCGTACGGGGTTGGCGGCGAACTGATGCACGGTCCTCGTTCCCGGCCCGGAACCGGGATGCCGGTCGGCGGAAGCATCCGGTCGCTGCATGGTTGGGCGACGGACACCCCGCCCTCTCGCGGACCCGGTGTGAGCCGTGCCTTCCCGATCCGGGACACGGTCGACCCAGCGCTGAGACTGCGCGGTTCCAGGAGGCGGCTGTGGGGCGGTGGCCTGTACCGGTCCTGTGGGGAACGTATTGCGGCATGCTATCGAACGTCGGACCCGGTACAGAGACAGCGGTAGCGCCCGACCACGTGGGCCGCGGCTCCTCCTGGCGGTGCTCGGACAGCTGCCGGGCGGCCCCGCCCGGGGCCGTCCTCGGCTCTTCACGCCTCGCCTTGTGGGGGCAGGCTCGCCACCATAGGCGTGTCCACCCCGACCCGGCCGATCCTGGCGGCGCCCCCGGGAGAGCCCAACGGGTCCGTGCGGCCGGGCAGCGGCTGGGTGAAGAACTCCTCGTTGTCTGCCAGATACGCGTCGAACTCCGTGGGAAGGTCGTCCTCGTAGTAGATGGCCTCGACCGGGCACACCGGTTCGCAGGCGCCGCAGTCGATGCATTCCTCGGGCTGGATGTACAGCATCCGGTCGCCTTCGTAGATGCAGTCGACCGGACACTCGTCCACGCAAGAGCGGTCCAACACGTCCGCACACGGCTGGGCGATCACATAGGTCATATTCCGAATTTTATGTCTGTCGGATTTTCACGGCCTTTTTTGGAAGTAAAATAAGGGCATTCGGTGCGGGCGAAAATGTCGGGGTGAAGAAACGGCCCGGGCCGCTGCCCGGGCCACCGGACACGGTTTACCAGTCGCCGTCGCGTACGTACGGCCGTGCCCACAGCGCCACGTTCAGGGTCACCGCCTTGAACCAGGCCTGGTGCATCGCTTCCACCTGCTCGGCGCTGTGCCCCTTCTTGCCCAGGAAATCCCGCATGGTGGCGGTGATGGGGTAGATGAAGGCGATGATGTAGCGCAGCGGGATGTTGTCCACCGAGTCCGCGCCGTCGGTGGTGTTCTTCTTCTCGTGGGTGTGGCGCTGGGCGATCTCTTCCTGGTGGTCGAGCCAGGTCCGGTCGTAGGGACGCCGGCAGGTGTCGAGGATCCACTGGCTGAACCGCGGCCGCACGCGGTCCAGGTACTCCTGGATCGGTTCACCTCCGGGTGTGGAGAAGTAGGCCACCAGATGCGGGTGGTCGGCGACGAACCCGTACCAGACGTCGAGCACGTCATCGACCTGGTCCTCGAGCACGTCCCCCGCCGTCCGCAGCGCCTGCTCGTCGTCGCCGGTGAACATCACGGTGGCCTTGAGCTGGGCCAGTTCCTCCGTGTCGACCGGAGACGCGGCTGTGCCGCTGCTGCCGTAGGTGTAGCCGGGGATCGACTCGCTCATTCCTCTGCCCTCCGTGCGTGCGGGATTGCCCCTGAAAGGGTCAGCGTAGGAGCGCTTCGGCCCTGTACACAGGACAAACACCCGTCGAGGCGGGTCGGCCCCTGTCTGCTCGGACCCGCCTGACCGGGCACCGGTGTGTGGGCGGGGCACATCCATGGGGCTGGAGATGGCGAGCCCCGATGGCACAGGCAGCAGAGAAGACCTACCGGCGCCGTAAACTCACCGGATGAGCGACACGGAGTCCGGATCCGTCGGCGAACCGGATGCGGCGGACGGGCCGCACACACGTAGACCGGCAGCCGCACTGTGGTTGGTGACCCTCGCAGCTCTGACGGTGCACAACGTCGAGGAGGGGATGCTCGGCCTCAACCGGTGGCTCACCGAGCGACCATGGTTCCCCCCACAGGCCTCCCACCTGAGCGACGGACAGTTCACCGCCGCGCTCGTCATTGTGACCGTGGCCGTGGGGATCATCGCCGTGGTTTCGGTGTTCATGCCTCCCCGATGGGGAATCGAAGCGCTCACGGCGGTCGCCTACGCGCTGATCGTCAACGCCGTCAGCCACATCCTCATGAGCTTCGTGTCCTGGGACCCCATGCCGGGGATGTTCACGAGCGTGCTCGTACTGCTGCCCGTGAGCATCCTCGTGCTCCGGCGCCTGCCCGCCACACGATGGACGGCTGGATCGGTGGTCGGGACCGTGCTCCTCGCGTTCGTCCTCCTGTTCGGCGCGCTCGTGCCGGCGCAGTACCTGCCCCTGTGAGGTCCGTGCCGGTCGTGGAGCCGAGCAGCGAACACGGGGCGGGCGACCCCGCCCCGTGTTTCACCCCTCGGTACGTACCACTGCCGTTCCCTCGTCAGCGTGCTGTTCATCGGTGCCGGTCGGGTAGGAGCCCGGACGTTTGTGGTCGCGCCGGTCCCGGTCCCGGGAGATCCAGGCCTTGCCCTCGGCGGCGATCCCTTCCAGGATGCGCCGCGTGTGGAAGAAGCCGGAGGCGTCGAGGTTCACCATCTCGACATCGCCTTCCTCCTCCTCGTGCTCCGGGGCATCGGTCGGGGGCTCGGACACAGTGATCTCTCTGGGGCCTCCGTTGTTCAAGGTCAGATACAGCGTGTAGCTGACCCGGCTCTGTTCTGTCACGCGAACCGAGGAGACCGTGTCGAAGCGGAACTCCTCGAACTCACGCCTGCCGACCACGCCCTTGTTGAAGTCGAGCCGGGCCTCCACGTCCCGAACCCCTTCGCCGGTGACGAGGAAGAGCCGGATCACGTACTTCGAGTAGCGCCACGCACCACCTGGCACCATGGCCCGTCGGCACGGTTGGTCCGCGACATGCAGGAACGTGTGAGCGACGATCTCGTGCCACGACAACCGGTAGCGGGAGAGCGCGTGCTGGAGGACAAGGGTCTTGTCGGCGTTGAGCCAGGCCTCCATCTCCGGTTCCGTGGGGCGCAGACGCTCCAGCTTGCTCTTCCACCGGTGGTACTCGGCCCCCCGCTCCTTGCGGATCTGCTCGCTCTCCCGCCTTTCCTCCCGGACCCGCCACGACTCGCTGATGAGTGTCGCCCAGAGGGGCAGGGCGAACCTGGCCCCCACCCCCGCGAGCAGGAGGCAGCCCACAGCGGTGGCCGGCACGTGGAAGAGCGCGGTGACAACTACGGTCATGAGACCGGCCGCGGTGAGGGCGGAGAAGAACACGGCCCTCGCCTTGGTCATCGCCCCAGCCCCGTGCCGCGCCCGGGGATCGAGCGGCCTGTCCGAACGTGAACGCTGCCGGACATCGCGTGCCATGTAACGGATCAGCCAGCGGACCCGTCCGGCCTCGACCTCGCTTTCGCGGTAGAGGTGGACCACCTCGTCGCGCAGTGCCCGCCGAACAGCAGCCGTCTCGTCGAGCCACTGCCTCCGTTGCGCGGGCTCAGGAGCGTATTTCGAGAAGTAGTGCTCGAAGTCGTGGTCGACGCGGTCGGCGAACCCGCCCTTCGGGGGTGCCTTCGCGCGGGGCTTGATGAGGTTCCTGTTCTCCCCGCCCTGGAGGAGCCGGTTCCGGTGCCACCAGAGAAGAGCCTCGTGCAACGCGAAGTACCCGGCGACCGGAGCCAGGAGACAGGTCAGCAGAACGAAGGGGCCGCCATGGGTGAGGGCCGCCCACCCGATGGTTCCGGCGCAACAGGCGAGCAGGACGGACCAGACCGACGCCCAGAAGAGGTCCCACGACGTGGTGCTGCTCGGTTTCGGTTCCCTGACACGGGCACCGATGGGGACGGGTTCGAAGTAGGACCAGACACGTTCGGTGCGGCCGTTGCCGTGTACGGTCTGCTCCGCATCGCGGACGGTGTGTATCCACAGCCCCTCCTTCATGCCGCCGGTGATCATGAGGCTCAGGTGGTGGATGATGGGTCGACGTTGCTCGGAGGGAAGCGCGAGCAGGGCATCGACCGTGGCTTCCGAGCTGTTGTTCTGCCCGGCCAGGCAGGCCAGTAATACGAAGACCGCGTCGAGTGCCTTCGTCCACTCGTCCTCGGGGTAAGTGTGCGCACGTACGGACAGCAGGCGCAGCTCCTGGTGGTCCTCGGAGGAGAGATCCCGGAAGGAACGTTTGCTGAGCACGGACAGGACACGGTGGAAAGCGACCTCCCCGCTGTCGTGCCCATCGGCGACGGCTTCGGTGATCAGGTCGCGTGCCTTGGCCGGAACCCCGTTCTGCAGGTACCGGAGGCCGACCCTGTACTTGTCTTCCGGTTGGGCGTCGGGGCCCACCAGGTAGATGTCGGAGTCGTGCACGTGGCCGAACTGGCCCCCGACGAAGGCCCCCGCCCCGGCCGTGTTGGTGGTGTCACCGGTGTTGCCGGTCTCGGGCCCGCTCATGAGGTCCCCTTCACCGCGCTGATCAGAGGTGCGATCCTGGCGCCCAAGGACGCGAGGTCGCCGAGCAGGCCCCACAGGCGCTTCAGGGCCAGGATCGAGGACTTCTTCCCCTCGGGGGTGCCTTCCTCGATCCCTTTGCTCGCGGTGTCGAGTTCCTCCGATGCCGCCTCGTACGTCTCCTCGTCGATGCGTCCGGCGGAGCGTTCCTGCGCCAACCCCTCGCGCAGGGAGTCCAGTTCTGCCACCACGTCGGGGGCCGCTCCGGAGGCCGGGAGCGATACGTGGAACGTGCCACCGCTGACATGGCCGGCCTGGACACCAACGGTCCCGTTGGAGGTGTTGGTGACGTTGCCGGTGTCGCGGGGGTCCTTCTTCTCGCGCATGCTGGAGGGCTCCTCTGTTCCTACGAGCTCTCCGGCGAGCTCGAGTGCGAAGTCGGCGGCGTTGGCTGCGGCGACCGGCTGCCAGGCCCGGTCGGCCTCGGTGGCCTTCTCCCCGTCGGCGCGGTCGCTGATCCCGCGCACGACGGCGACCGGTGTCCCGCTCAGGTGTCCTGCCTGGGCGATACCGGCGCCTTCCATCTCGACCGCGAGCGCGTCGTTGTAGGTCTGCCGGATCCACGCGGCTTCATGGGAGACGCGGGAGTTCTGGACGACCTCCCCTGCCGCGATGGGGCCGAAGTGCACGTGAGGCCGGTCCTGCTGGGCAGGGGCATGCCGGCACCAGGTGCCGAGCCTGGCCAGGTGCTGGGCCGTCTGGCTGATCCCGTGGGGGGACTCCCACGCACGCGGGCGGGCCTTGAGGCCGTCGTCCTCGCTGGTTCCGCCGTGGTAGGCGTACACGTGGGTGGCCACCACCACGTCGCCCAGCGGGGTGTCCCACAGGGCTCCGGCCACGCCCACGAAGAGCAATGCCGCAGGGGAGAACTCCTGGATCGCCCGCTCCGTCAGGACGGCCGAGGACTGGTTGCCCTTGCCGGTGAGCGCGAGGGCCACGCGGCCCCGGCCCCCGGGCAGCGTGCCCACCTCGAACAGGGTGCCGCGGGGATGCAGGTACGGCTCGGGGGAGGTGAGTTTCTCCCGTACGGCTTCGTATTCGAGGTTGAGGGCGGTCAGTACCACCACCGGGGTGTCGTTCATCGTTCCTCGCTCTGTGTCGGGGGGTCGGGGCGCATCATCGGGGGCCGTAGCCGGGTCCGGGGGCCGCGTCGGAACAGTCGGGCGGGCCGACCGCGCGTCGGCCGGCGGTCCGACACCGCAGGGAGGATGAAACCCGGGACCGCCTGGACCTTGCGGTAGAAGTTGCGCGGATCGAGTTGCTGTCCCCACACGGCCTCGTAGACCCGTTGGAGTTCGGAGATCGTGAAGGTCTCGTTGCAGAAGGCCGTGGCCAGGGACGTGTGCTCGAGTTCGGTACGGGCTTGTTCCACGCCGTCCTCGAGGATGCGGTGGTGGTCGAAGGCCAGGGGCGCGCGTCCGGAGGTGAACTCCTCCACGGGCAGCCATGAGGCCGCCGATGCGTCGGTACCGGCTTCGGGCTCGGGCAGGCCGGGGGCGATGGCGAGGTAGGCCACGGAGACGACTCGGCCACGAGGATCTCGGTCGGGGGACCCGTAGGCGCCCAGTTGTTCCAGGTGCAGCCGTGAGGCGTCGAGGTTGGCTTCCTCGGACAGTTCCCGGTGTGCGGCGGCACGGATGTCCTCTCCCGAGTCGAAGAGGAAACCGCCGGGCAGCGCCGAGGCCCCTTCGTACGGTTCGATCCCGCGCTCCACGAGGAGGACGTGCAGCCTCGAGGAGCGCAGGGTGAGGATCACCAGGTCGACCGCCAGGAGGACGGGGGGTGGTTCCCAGGATGTTTCTTCCATAGCGGGAACATTATCTTTTTGTCAGATCAACAGGAAGGGGTTTCCCCTGTTTTTGAGTATGTTTTTCTGTTTGCCTTATGGGGTTTCTGTGGTGGGTGGTGGTGATGTTTATTTATGGCATGAATGTCCGATGCGGCTTCTTTCTCATATGTGGCGCGGGGCGCACAGGTTTCACGGTCCAGGGAAAGAGCGGCGGAGGCCGATCCGGTACCCCTGCGTGGACAGGGGCGGTGCAGAACCCGGCGAACACGGGCGATCAGCGCGGGCCGCCCGGGCGAGTGCGAACAGGGCCCCGGATTTGTTGGTCCGGCGGCCGTTCTGACAGATTGACCGGGTGCGTGTGTGCATGCTGGGCCCCCTCCGGATCCGGGACGGCAAGGGTGATCCCCTCCCGCTCGGGGGACGGCGCATGTCCGTTCTCCTGGCACGGCTGGCCCTGTCCGCGGGACGAGTGGTGCCCGTGGACACGCTCATCGACGACCTGTGGGAGGGCGATCCCCCCGAAGGCGGTGCGGACACCCTCCGGCGTCTGGTCTCACGCACCCGGGCCCGGCTGGACGGACACGGCCTGACGATCGGCCCCCACGCCCGGAGCGGCGGCTACCTGCTGGACCTGCCGGCCGATGAGGTCGACGTCCTGCACTTCGAACACCTGGCCGCCGACGGCGCCCGGCTGCTCAGAGCACACGCCCCCGACCGTGCGGAAGAAGTACTGGACGAGGCGTTGGCCCTGTGGCGGGGAGCCCCCTTGGGCGGGGTGGAGGCCGACTTCGCCCGCAGGGAAGCACTGCGCCTGGAGGAGCTCGGCACAGCGGCCGCCGAGGACCGCGCCGAAGCCGCCTCGCGCACGGGTGAGCCCACCGCGGTCGTCCCCCGGCTCCGCGCCCTGTGCTCGGCCCACCCCACCCGGGAACGCAGCCACGGTCTGCTCATGCGGATTCTGCACGAGAGCGGGCAGAGCAGTGCGGCCCTGGCCGTGCACGAGGACCTCCGACGCGCCCTGGCCGAGGACCTGGGGGCCGACCCGGCCCCGTGGATCGGTGAACTCCACGGCCAGATCCTGCGTGATCGCGCCCCGGCACGGACCTCGGAGTGGAGCAACCCGTACCTGACCCGCTTCTTCGGGCGGTCCGAGGAGCTCGCCGCCATCGACACGCTCATGGAACGCACCCGCCTGGTGACCCTGCTCGGGCCCGGCGGGGTCGGTAAGACCCGACTGGCCGCCGAATACACCACCCGCGCCGCTGCGCACCTGCGGGTGCGCTTCGCTGAACTGGGACCCCTGCGTGAGGACGGCAGCCTGATCGAGGCCGTCTCCGCCATGCTGGGCACGGGTGAAGCTTTCCTGGCGGCCCCCGGCCAGGACAGGTTCACCCGGTTGGTTTCGGCCCTGTCGGCAGTGCCCACCCTGCTGGTCCTGGACAACTGCGAACACCTGGCCGACGAGGCCGCCTCCCTTGTGCACCGCCTGCTCATCCGGTGCCCGGACCTGCAGATCCTGACCACGAGCCGCGAACCCCTGGCGGCCGACGGCGAGGCCCTGCTCCGTGTCGAGCCCCTACACGTGACCGAGGAGGACGGCGGCGAGGCCGTTGCCATGTTCACCGAGCTGGCGTCACTGGCCCGGCCCGGATTCACCCTCGACGCCGACAACACCCCGGTGGTGATCGAGATCTGCCGACGGCTGGACGGGCTTCCTCTGGGCATCGAACTGGCGGCCGCGCGCACCCGCTCGATGCCGGTGCAGCAGATCGCCCACCACCTCGACGAACGTTTCCGCCTCCTGTCGGGCACACGGCGTTCCGGCAACGCCCGCCACCGGACCCTGCGCGCCGTGCTGGACTGGACCTGGGACCTGTTGACCGACCAGGAACGGCTGGTGGCGTGCCGCCTGTCAGTGCTGCCGGGAGGGGCCGTCGCGGACAGCGCCCGGGCCGTGTGCACAGGGGAGAGCGTGGCCGAGGACGAGGTGCCGTACCTGTTGTCCTCCCTCACCGACAAGTCCCTGCTCTCGGTCACTGAGGTGCGCCCGGGGGAGCCGCGGTACCGCTTGTTGGAGACCGCCCGGGTCTACCTGTCCGAACGGTTGCGGCAGACCGGTGAGGAGGCGCGCACGCGCGAGGCGGCCGCCGCTCACGCCGTCGACCTGGCCGAGGAAGCCGCCGAGATGGTGCTCGGTCGGGACCAGCCGCGCGGGTTGGAGGTCCTCGACAGCGAGCACGAGAATCTCCTGGAGAGCCTGCACCACGCCTGTGCCGGCGGGGACCCGACCCGGGCGGTGCGCATCGTCGCGGCGTTGAGCTGGTACTGGATCATCCGGGGCCGTTACGAGGAGGCCGGGCGTTGGTACGACGAGCTCGACCGACATCCCGGGGCCCACGGTCCCAACAGCCGGATGCTCGCGACCGCAGTGCGGTCCGTCCTGCCCCGGTCCGAGCCCGCCGGCTGTACCGGGGCCGGGGACCGCGCCGGGTCGGCGATGGCCGGCGCTGCAGCGCTGGCGGCGCACCCGCCGTTGGCGATGATCATCCCCAAGTACCGTCTCCTGCAGGGCGACCACGAAGGGGTGCGGGCCGATGCCGGGACCGCCCTGGCCCACCCCCATCCCTGGGTGCGAGCCGCGGGCCGCGCCGCCTCCGCACTAGTGGTCGAGGCCACCGGGGACGCGGCCGGGGCCGAGCGTGGCATCCAGGAGGCAGCGGAGGCCTTCTGGGAACTGGGGGACGCGTGGACGAGCGCGCAGCTGATCACCGCTTCGGCGGGGTTCCGTTCCGCACGCGGCGACGTGGACGGCGCGATCGCCGATCTCAGACGTGTCCTGGAACTGAAGCGCTCGTTGGGCGCCTCCGAACACTTCACCCTCGTCCTGATCCGGTTGGGGGATGAACTCACCCGGGCCGGGAACACCGCCGAGGCCGAGGAAACCTTCCGCGAGGTCCTGGACACGACGGAGACCGCAACCGTCGAGCACCGCATCCTGTGTCTGGCCGGACTGGCGGAACTGGCCCTGCTCCGGGAACGGACCGAAGCCGCCCGTGAACTGCTCGAGCGGGCCCGTGAGCTGCTGTCGGGACCGCTGGCCGACCCGGACTACCTACGAGTGGTGCTGCTGTGCCAGGAGGGCATGCTCGCCCTGGCCGAGAACGAGACGGAGCGGGCTTGGGAGAGAGGGCTCCGGGCGTGGGATACCGCCCGCCTGCTCTGGATACCCGACGTCCGCGCGCAGGCGGCCGAACTGCTGGCCGGAGTTCGATGGCAGGCGGAGGAACCGGCGGAAGCGGCCCGTGCACTCGGCACCGCCACCCGTCTGCGCGGGCGGCGCGACCACGGGAACCCCAGGGTGCGTTCGCTGGTGCGGGAGCTGAGTGCGGCCCTGGGGCAGGAGGCGTTCGACCGCGCCTACACCGAAGGTGCCTCGGGGGCCGCGCCGCTCCTCAAGTAGGCCAGCACCGCCTGGACGCGGCGGTGTCCGCTGCCTTCCTGGGTGAGCCCGAGTTTGGTGAAGACCGAACCGATGTGTTTGCCCACCGCGGGTGTGGACAGCCCGAGCAGTTCGCGGATGCGTGTGTTGCCGTGGCCCTCGGCCATGAGCCCGAGCACCTGGAGCTCGCGGGGGGTCAGTGACCCCAATGGATCCCCGCTGTCGGAGCCGCGCATCAGGTGGGAGACCACCTCCGGGTCCAGAGCGACCCCTCCGCGGGCGACCCGGCCCAGCGCATCCACGAACTCGGCGACGTCGCCGACCCTGTCCTTGAGGAGATAGCCGATGGCCCGGCTGTCGGAGAGCAGTTCGGCGGCGTAACCGTCCTCGACGTGGGCCGACAGCACCAGCACCGGAAACCCCGGACGCTGCTGGCGGATCCGGATCGCGGCCTCCAGCCCCTCGCGGCGGAAATGGGGAGGCAGGCGGACGTCGAGGACAGCGACGTCGGGCTGGTGCTCGTCGAAGAGCGCCCGGAACTCCGCGAGGTCCCGGGCAGCTCCGACGACCTCGAACCCCTCCGTCTCCAGGAGCAGGACGAGCCCTTGGCGCAGGAGCGCATCGTCCTCGGCGATCAGAACGCGCACGGCAGCTTCACCTCTATCGTGGTCGGCCCGCCCGGCGGGCTACTGATCCTGGTCCGCCCCTCGAAAGCCGCCACCCGCTGGTGGATTCCGGACAACCCGCTTCCCTGATGGTCATCGGCGCCGCCCCGGCCGTCGTCGGTGATCCTGATGCCGACCACACCGCCCTCCTCGCAGGCCGCTATGTGTGCACGTGTGGCCGCCGAGTGTTTGACGACGTTGGTCAGTGCCTCGGTGGCCACGAAGTAGGCGGCCGTCTCCACCGCTGCGGGCAACCGGGGCAGGCCCGCCACCTCCACCGAGCAGTACACGGCCGAACGCGAGGCCAGTGACTCCAATGCCATGGCCAACCCCTGGTCGGCCAGGATGGGCGGATAGATACTGCGTACGACGCTGCGCAGTTCACCGAGTGCCTCATCGGCAGCACCCTTGGCGACAGCCACGAGCTCCCGGGCCCGTCCGGGGTCCTCGGCCAGCAGACGTTCGACCAGGCCCAGATGCATGCGGACCGCGACCAGCCGGTTCTGGGTCCCGTCGTGGAGGTCGCGCTCGATACGGCGCAGCTCCAGACCGTGTGCTTCCAGGGCTGTCTGCCGTAGCGCGGTGACCTCCGCGATCCGGGTCCTGAGCCTGCCCCTGTCCGGGTCGAGGAGGATCTGTCGCGCCAGGAGGGCGTGCCAGTCCGCCAGGCGCGGAACACAGAACACGAACAGGCCGAGATAGACCAGGCCCACGACCGGGGTGAGCAGAGCCGCGGGCCATGAATCCACCCGGTAACCGCCCGGACTGACCGCTAATTCCGGAGGCAGCAGCCACCACCACAGCGGACATGTCAGGGAAACAACGACCCCGACGGCCAGGACGAATGCCACGAGAGCAGAGACCAGTCCGGTCAGGGAATGGGTCGCTGCCCAGTACATCGAGGGCCGGAACGCCACTCGACGGGGTGGTGTCCCTGCACGTACGGAGTCCCGGTCCAAGCGCTCACAGGCCAGCCGGACGTCCTTTTCGGTGCTCTTCTCGAGCAGCGCCGTCATCCGTGCGAACAGCGGGGTGCGGATGAAGACGACGGTCAGTACGTGGGACAGCAGGAACCCGCCCAGCAACATCCAGGACCGCAGGGCTCCCGCGCCCGCCGACGCGGCGTAGCGCGCACCGTGAGCCGCGCGCTCCAGCGCCGTCCGGTGCTGATACAGGAGTTCACCCGCGTGCGTCAAAGGAAAATCCCCGGGGATCTGGGAGGGGGCAATTTCGGGTTGATGCTAGCATCCGCCGGGTAATCGACAAGGGAGTTCTTGTGGTCGAAGGAAAAGACGTGGGCGGCCGAGGCGGTTCCGGGCCTTCCGTAATTGCGGAAGACTGTTTCTCGCTGAGAATGCGGGAAGTTTACCGTACTTATGGTTCGGGTGCTGGGAAAGTGAGTGCACTCAAGGGTATTTCCGTAGAGCTTGCCAAAGCAGGCTTCACTGCGGTAATGGGCCCCTCGGGCTCGGGGAAGAGCACGTTCCTGCACTGCGCAGCCGGCCTCGACCGGCCGACCAGTGGTGAGGTGTGGCTGGGGGAGACCGAACTCTCCGGCCTGTCGGAGAATCGGCTCACCCGGCTGCGCCGTGAACGGGTGGGCTTCGTCTTCCAGGCCTACAACTTGCTGTCCGCGCTCACGGTCCAGGACAACATCACCATGCCGTTGCGGTTGAGCGGCACCCCCGTGGACCAGGAATGGGCCGAACACGTGGTCGAGCGGGTCGGGCTGGCCGAGCGACTGCACCACCGGCCCGCCGAACTGTCCGGAGGACAGCAGCAGCGGGCTGCCATTGCCCGCGCGCTCATCACCCGCCCGGAACTGGTGCTGGCCGACGAACCCACCGGGGCCCTGGACTCCCGTTCCGGCGCCCAGGTGCTCTCGCTCCTGCAGGAGAGCGCCGAGAACCTGGGGCGGACGGTGCTGATGGTCACCCATGACCCCGTGGCCGCTTCCTACGCCCAGAACGTGCTCTTCCTCGCCGACGGCGAGCTCGTGGACGCCATCGAGGCGCCCACCCCCGCCGTCGTCTCCGAGCGGATGAGCGGGATCGGGGGACGGTGATGCTGGAGATAGCCCGCAAGACCCTGCGTGCCCGCAGGAGCGCATCCGTGGGGACGTTCATCGCCTTGATGTGCGCCACCGCTCTGATCACGGCCTCCGGGGTTCTCGCCGAGTCCGGTCTGCGCTCCTCCGTCGATCCTCACCGGTACGCCGGTGCCGACGCGGTCGTCGGCGGTGAGCAGACCCTGCGGCTGCCGGGCGGCGACTTCACCGTCTCCGAACGTCTCCCCGAACCGGTCCGGCTGCCCGCCGACCTGGTCGGCGAACTGGAAAACCTGGACGAGGTGGACACGGCGGCCGGCGACCACCACCTGTCCCTCGCGGTCGCAGCACCCGAGGGACAGGACCCCCTACCGGTGTCCGGCCACGGCTGGGACACCGCCCCGTTGGCGCCCTTCGCCCCGCAGGAGGGTACGGCCCCCGAGAGAGCCGGTGAGGTGGCGCTGACCACCGGCCTGGCCGAGGACCTCGGGGTCGGTCCGGGGGAGACGGTACAGCTGGTCAGCGGCGCCGTACCCGAGGAGTACCGGGTCAGCGGAACCGTCACACACCAGAACGCTGGTGACAGCAGGGGCGGATCGGTGTTCCTGCACCCCGAGGAGGCCGACCGTCTGGCACAGGAGCCCGATGCCTACGACGCGATCGGGATCGTGGCCGCCCCGGGAGTGGAGGCCGATGAACTGACCCGTGCCGTGGAGAGCGCCGCGGAGCAGACCCCCGTGACGGTGCACACCGGCGACGCCGTCAACCGGATCGAGTTCTCCGAGGTGGACGAGGCGCGCGGTCTCCTGCTGATGATCTCCGGGTCCTTCGGCGGTTTGGCGGTACTCATCTCCCTGTTCGTGGTCGCAGGGACGCTGGCACTGTCGGTCAACGCCCGCAGGCGGGAACTCGCCGTCCTGCGCGCCATCGGCTCCACACCCGGCCAGATCCTGCGCATGCTCGGGGCCGAGGCCCTGCTGCTGTCCTTGACGGCCGGACTCCTGGGCTGCCTGCCCGGGGTCCTGGTCGCCAGGGCCATGCACGCGGCCTTCGAGCGGCTCGGGGTCCTTCCCCCCGACCTGCCGCTCGTGATCGGGCCTCTGCCCATGGTCATCGCTGTGCTACTGATCACGCTGACCTCCCTGATCGCGGGGGTGGCCGTGGCACTGCGTCCTGCGTGGAGCAACCCCGCGGAGGCGATGCGTGAGAGCAACAGCCCCGCCTCCGAGCCCCCCGCACGGTGGCGGGGCGTCGCAGGGATGGTGTGCGTGGTGCTGGCCGCGAGCGCGGCGATGACCCCTGTGGCCCTGCGCAACGACCTCGGAGCCGCAGGGGCGAGCAGCGCTGCCCTGTTGCTGGTGATCGCGGTGGCGCTCCTGGGGCCGGTACTGCTGCGTCCCCTGGTGGAACTCCTGGTACGCCCTCTGCGGCGGATCCGGGTGAGCGGCTTCCTCGCCGCCGAGTCCGCCGGGGCCGACCTACGCCGATTGGGGGCCGTCCTGACCCCGTTGGTGCTCGCTGTCGGTTTCACCCTGTCCATGGTCCACACCCAGTCGGTGCTGGCCGGAGCGGTCTCCGCCCAAGTGGAGAGAGGGATCGAGGCGGACGCCGTGGTCACCGACACCGGCTCCGGAGGGGCGGGCCCCGGCGTCGTCGAGGACTTGGCGGCACTGCCTCAGACGAGCGCGGTCACCCCGCTGCAGGAGACCCGTGTGGTGGTGCCCCGATCGGTCTTCGGGGACCCCGAACTGGCCTCGTTCTCCGCATGGGGGGTCGAGAGCGAGGGTCTGCGGGAAAATCTGGATCCCGGCCTCGTCGAGGGCGACCTGGGCGAACTGACGGGTGCGACCGTGGCGATGGAGCGTTCCGGAGCGAGGTTGATCGGGGCGGACGTGGGGGAGGAGATCGACATACGCCTGGGAGACGGCACCCCGACCACGGTACGGCTGGTTGCCACCTACGACCGTGGGCTCGGGCTGAGCGAGGCGATGCTGCCCCGGGAGGCTCTGGGCGAGCACACGGGTCCGCCGGCCCGGATCCTGCTGAGCGCGGACGAGGAGGCAGCGCCCGAAGAACTGGAGGCAGCGCTGGGCTCCTTCACCGAGCGGTACCCGACTCTGCAGCTCACCGACAAGGACGAGTTCGCCGACGGCGCGCGCGCCGAGGCCGACCTGGCCGCCTGGGTCAACCTGATCGGGTTGGCGGTCATCCTGGGCTATATCGCCATCGCCGTCGTCAACAGCCTGGTGATGTCCACCGCAGCCCGCTCGCGCGAGTTCGCTCTCCTGCGCATGATCGGGGCCACCCGCCGCCAAGTGCTGAGTGCCCAACGGTGGGAGGCGTGCGTGATCATCGTGCTCGCGATCCTGCTGGGCACGGTGGTGGCCGCTCTGCCCCTGGCCGTGCTGAGCCTGGTCTTCCTCGGCAGCCCCGTCCCGGCCGGCTCGCCGTTGGTCTACCTCGCCGTCGTGGCCCTCACGGCACTGCTGGGGTTCTGTTCCGTCGTGCTTCCGGCACGCTCTGCCCTGCGCACCCCGCCCACGGAAGGGATCGGTGCGGTCGACTGAAGCATCCCCCTCGGACGGCGTCCGTTCCTGTCCGCCCGGTGTCCGCCCGGTGTCCGCCCCTTCCGGGACGGTGGTACGGACGAGAGGAGGAATCGCGAATGGACACCTGTATCCGGGCCTCCGGCCTTGTGAAGCGATTCGGTCGGACCACCGCCCTGGACGGGGTGGACCTGGAAGTACCCACCGGGTCGATCCAGGGGGTCCTGGGGCCCAACGGGGCCGGAAAGACCACGATGGTGCGGATCCTGGCGACTCTGGCACGGCCCGACGAGGGCAGCGTGCACGTGGCCGGCTACGACGCACTGCGCGACCCGGTGGCGGTACGCGGCCTCGTCGGGCTCACCGGCCAGTACGCGTCCGTGGACGACGAGCTCACCGGTAGGGAGAACCTCGAACTCATCGGACAACTGCTGGGCATGCCCGGACGGGGATGGAAGGCCCGCGCCCGGGAACTCGTGGAGCGCTTCGACCTGTCCGAGGCCGGCGACCGGCCCGTCAAGACCTACTCGGGCGGTATGCGGCGGCGGATCGACCTGGCGGCCAGTTTGGTGGGCCGTCCCCAGGTGCTCTACCTCGACGAACCCACCACGGGTCTGGACCCGCGGAGCCGCGGTGACCTGTGGCAGATCGTGCGCAACCTGGCGGAGGAGGGCACCACCGTCCTGCTCACGACGCAGTACCTGGAGGAGGCCGACGAGCTCGCCGACCGGATCGCCGTGATCGACCACGGCCGGACCGTGGCCGAGGGGACCCCTTCCGAGCTCAAACGCAGGACCGGTTCCCAGACCCTGCACGTGCGCCCGGTCGACCCCACCGACATCGACCGGGTGATGGGCTTCGTCACCGACCTGCTGGGCACCAGCCCCGTCCTGGCCTCGGACGGGGTCTCGATCTCCGTGCCCACCGACGAACCGATCCTGTTGTCCTCCCTGGTCAGGCGGTTGGACCAACAAGCGATCACCACCGATGAGCTGGCCCTGCGGCTGCCCAGCCTCGACGACGTCTTCTTCTCCCTGACCGGCCGTGCCCTGCCCGGTGACACCGACGAGGAGGTCTCCGCATGAGCACCCCCACGCTCACCCCCGAGAATGTGCTGCCGGCACCGGTGAAGAGACGGATCGGCCCTCTGGAAGGGGTCGGGCACGGCCTGACCCTGGCCAAACGCAACCTGCGCTACGTCCTACGCACACCCACGACCCTGATCGACACGGTCATCCAACCGGTCCTGTTCCTGGTGGTGTTCGTCTTCCTGCTCGGCGGGGCGATCTCCGGCAGTTGGCAGGGCTACCTGCAGACCCTGGTGCCGGGGCTGATGGTGCAGATCACCATGTACGCGAGCATCGGTACGGGGATGGCGCTCAACACCGACATCTCCAAAGGCATCTTCGACCGGTTCCGGAGCTTGCCGATCGCACGCTCGGCGCCCCTGATCGGCGCCGTGCTGGGCGACGTCGTCCGTTACGCCGTAGCGCTGAGCGTCCTGTTGGTACTGGCCTTCGCGTTGGGTTTCCGGATCCAGACCGACCCGCTCTCGACCCTGTTCGCCTGCGTACTGGTCATCGTGTTCGGACTGACCCTGTGCTGGTTCTCGGTACTGATCGGGATGATGGTCGCCAACCCGCAGGCGGTCCCGGGCGTTGCGATGGCCGTCATCCTGCCGCTGACCTTCGGGAGCAACATCTTCGCCGACCCCGAGACCATGCCCCGTTGGCTGGAGATCTGGGCCGGGATCAACCCGGTCAGCCACTTCGTGGACACCGTGCGCGGACTGATGATCGGCGGCCCCGTCGCGGGCCCGCTGGCGTGGAGCCTGGTGGCGGTGGCCGTCTGCCACGCCGTCCTCCTGCCGCTCGCACTCCGCGCCTACCTGCGGAGGGTCCGCTGAGCCCGTACGTGCAACCGGCACCGCTGCCCAGACCCGAAGGGTGTTCCACATGACCAGAGTCGACTTGACGGCGCGGGCCACAGCAGGCATCCGGGTCCACCCGGAACTGTCCTGGCTGATCGAGACCGCCCACGCACTGGAGTCCGTGCTCCACGACCCGGCCCGTTCCGGAGCGGGCGAATGGACACGCCGCACCCGTATCCGCCTGTCCGCGCTCCCGTTCGTGCGGGCGGAGCTGGTGGAAGCACCCGAAGCCCTCTCCTGCTTACCGCCGTGGGCGCATCCACCGGAGGGGGAGGAGTCCTTCCAGCCACCGGGGCCCGACCGGGCACGGCGCGCGGTACGCACCCTGGCCCGGGTGGGACGAACCGTCGTGGGTCCCGACCAGGCACGGGTGAGCGCGCTCCAGGCACTGGCCGCAGACCGTGCCGGGTTCCGGCTGGCGAAGGAAGGCGCCGAAGCGCTGATCCGGTCCCTGGGACCGCACGGCCGGTGGACCGAGGACGGTCTGGAGATCGATGACGGGATCGACCGGTCCTTGCAGCCGGCTGACGGACTGGTCCTGTTCCCTTCGGTGTTCCTGGTGTCGGGCCCCCGTGTGCACCAGTGGACCGAACCCGCATCGGGACGCCCCCGCGCGGGGCTGCTGTTTCCGGCGCTGGGCCCGGACGAGCCCCTGGACCCGTCGCTCCGGGGCCCCGACCGCTTCCCAGAGGTCCTCGGCCGCCTGCTCGGGCGGACCCGCTCGGCGGTCCTGACCGAACTCCTCGCCCCGGCCTCCACGGGGGAGCTGGCCCGGAGACTGCACGTCTCCGCGACTTCCATCAGCGAACACACCGCAGCGCTCCGGGAAGCCGGGTTGATCACCACGACCCGTGAGGGCAGCAAGGTCCGGCACCTGGCCACCGATCTGGGAGCGGCGCTCCTGAACCATTGCGGCGCGGGAGCCTCGGGGCAGCGTCCGGGGCCACGGGCCCGCCTGGCCGAGTCCGCCTGAGCAGGCGGCCCGCACACGAACGGGGCAGGGGCTGCCGGGTCGCCCCGCGCCCCTGCCCCTCACCGGACCGGGTCACCCCTCCAGAGCGTTCACCAGGCTCTTGGGGCGCATGTCCGTCCAGTTCTCCTCCACGTATGCCAGGGCCTCCTCCCGGGAGGTCTCCTCCAGGACGGTCTCCCATCCCTCGGGAACCTCGGCGAAGGAAGGCCACAAGGAATGCTGGCCTTCGGCGTTGACCAGGACCAGATACGTGGCGTCCTCGTCCTCGAAGGGGTTGTTGCTCATGTTTTCCTCGTTCCTCTCGCGGTTGTGGGGAGCAGTGGGTATCAGGGCCGGCGGCTGCGCCGGTTCGCGGCCGCGGCGATCAGTTCGCGCAGGGCCTCGGTGAAGGCCCCGGCGAGCCGCTCGACGGTCCGCCGGTGGTGCCGGTTGGCCGAGTAGGTCCAGGAGAAGTGCAGTCGGCCCCCGGTGACGGAACCGGTGACGTCGAGCAGGTTGGTACGTTCCTCGTCCGCTGCGTGGTCCGAGGCGGGCACGGGCACGAACCGGCTGATGAGGCCGTCCCCGTCCCCGTCCGTGAACCGGCCCAGATAGTTGAAGGAGACCGGCAGCTCCGGCAGGCGGCGCAGCGGTTCGGTGTCGGGGCCCTCGTCCAGGTACCGCAACGCACCGAACCCGATACCGCTCGGGGCGTTCCGGGTCCGGCGTTTGACCGCGGTCACCGTCCTGGCCCAATCGGCCTCCTCGGGCAGCTCCAACAGGACCGGGTAGATTGTGGTGAACCAGCCGACCGTGCGGGACAGGTCCACGTCCTCGAACAGGTCCTCGCGTCCGTGGCCCTCCTTCTCGACCAGAACGCGGCCGGAGCCGGTCCAGTCGGCCAGGACCCGTCCGAGCGCGGCCAGGAGCACGTCGTCGATCCGGCAACGGAACGCACCCGGCACCCGGGAGAGCAGGAGACCGGTCTCCTCCTCCGAGAGCTCCGAGGGGACCACGGCCTGGGAAGCCACGTCGTTGTGGCCCTCGGCCAGGTCCACCGGTACGGACACGGCGGCGTCCGAAACGGAATCGATCCAGGCCTTCAGGTCGTCGGCGAAACCGCCCTGACGGGTGAAGGAGGTCAGACGTTCGGCCCATACCGGGAAGGGGGTGGTCCTCGCCCCGAGATCGACCGGGTGTCCGTCGCGCAACTGCCCGTAGGCCTTGGCCAGGTCCTCCAGGAGGACGCGCCAGGAAACCCCGTCCACCACCATGTGGTGAGCCGACAGCAACAGCCGGTGCCGGTCGGCGGCGCCGGTGTCCACGACCACGACCTCGAACAACGGCTCCTCGGCCAGACGTGAGGCCGACCTGGGGCGGCCTGCTTCACGGGCCAGGACCTCGCCGACCTCGGCCTCCGTCAGACCGGAGGCATCCACCACACGCACGGCCCCGGACGAGGGCTCCGCGTCCAGGTGCTGGCGCCACCCCGCCCCGGTGCGCTCGACCCGGAGCCGGAGCATGTCGTGGTGGGTCAGCAGGTGCTCGGCCGCATGCGCGAGTCGGAGGGGATCGGTACCGGGCGAGGTCTCCGCCAGCAAGGACATGTCGAAGTACTCGGGTGAGCGCGGGTGTGTCTCGAAGAACCAGCGCTGCACGGGGGTCAGAGCCACCTCACCGGAGACCGGACCGCTCGTGTCCGGTCCGGCCGATTCCACCCGCTCGTCCATGGCGGCGGCCATCGCTTCGACGGTCTGGTGGAGGAAGACGTCCTTGGAGGTCAGTTCGCGCCCGGCGGCACGGACCCGGGACACGAGCTGGATGCTCAGGATCGAGTCCCCGCCCAGGTCGAAGAAGTTGTCGTGGGAACCGACCTTCCCGAGCCCCAGCAGCTCCCCCCAGATCTGGGCCAGAAGGGTCTGTGTCGGGCCGCTCGGCGGTACGTACCCGGCAGTGTCGAAGGCCTCGTCCGCCGGGGCGGGCAGTGCCGTGCGGTCGACTTTGCCGTTGGCGTTGAGCGGAAGCTCCTCCAACACGACCACGGCGGTCGGGACCATGTAGTCGGGAAGCCGTCGTGCGACACCTTCGCGGACGGAGGCGGAGTCCACACCGGCAGCGCCTTCCTGCGCGACGACGTAGCCGACCAGTCGCCGGACCCCCGGCCGGTCCTCACGGACCAGGACGGAGGCCGAACGGACACCGGGCAGCGCGGACATCGCTGACTCGACCTCGCCGAGTTCGATCCGGAACCCGCGGATCTTGACCTGGTCGTCGTCGCGTCCGATGAATTGGAGTTCCCGGCCCTGCGTCCAGCGGACGATGTCCCCGGTCCGGTAGAGGCGCCCACCCGAACCGTACGGATCAGCGACGAAACGTTCGGCGGTCAGCCCCGGTGCCCCTTCGTACCCCCGGGCCAGCGACGGCCCCGCCAGATAGAGCTCGCCGGGTACACCCGTCGGGACCGGCCGCATCCAGGGGTCGAGCACCAGGGCACGGGTGCCGGCGACCGGCCGGCCGATCAGCGGAGCCGTCCCGGGCAGGACCCGCCAGACCGTGCTGTTCACGGTGTTCTCGGTCGGCCCGTAGAAATTGTGCACGGCACGGACCCCGGCGGAGGAGAGCCGATCGGCCAGGCTCTCCTCCAACGCCTCGGCGCCCGCCGTCAGCACGGTGAGCGTGTGCCGGTCCTCGTCCAACAGGCCGGCGGTGACCAATTGGTTCAGGTACGAGGGGGTGGTGTCGAGGTAATCCACCCCGTACCTGTCGAGACGGTCGCAGAGCGCTTCGGCGTCGGTGCGGGTGTACTCGTCGACGAGGTGCAGGTGGTGACCGTTCAGCAGCCACACGAACGGGTCCCAGGAGGCATCGAAGGTCCACGCGGCCACGTGCGCGGCGGTGAGACGCCGACCCGCGGTCTCGGGCCCGTCCAGGACTGCGGCCCGGTAAGCGGCGGCCATGGCACACAGGTTGGCGTGGGTGACGACCACACCCTTGGGTGTTCCGGTCGACCCGGACGTGTACATCACGTAGGCGGGGTGTGCCCCGTGCAACGGACGTGTCCTGTCGAGGTCGGTGACCGGGGTGCCAGCCTCGGCCACGGACGCATCCACCGTTGTGACCGGGATCTGCTCATCCGCGACCTGCTCGACCTGTTCGGCCAGGGCGGGGACGGTCAGGACCCGTTCCGCCCCCGAACGGTCCAGAACGGTACGGGCACGCTCGGTCGGCGCATCGGGATCGATCGGCACGTAGGCGGCACCGGCCCGCAGGACCGCGAACAGACCGACCACCGCATCGGCGGTACGGGGCAGGACCGTGGCCACCCGGGTCCCCGGGCCGACCCCCGACCCGGCCAGATGCCGGGCCAGACGGTTGACGCGCTGGTCCAGTTCACCGAAGGACAGCGTCTGTGCCCCGTCCGTGAGAGCCGGGCCGCCGGGGTCGCTCATGGCCAGCTCGGCCAGACCTTCGAGAACGTGGGTACCGGTCTCCTCCTGCCGACCTCGCCCGGCCGCCAGGAGTTCGGCGCGCTCGGCCGGCGGGACCAGGTTCACCGTGTGCACGGCAGCCCCGGGATCGGCCGCGAGCCCTTCCAACACCAGACACACGTGGCCGATGAACCGGTCGATCGTCTCCGGGTCGAACAGGTCGGTGTCGTACTCCACGGAACCGTGCAGCCGACCGCTGTCCTCCTGGAAATCCACACTGAGGTCGAACAGGGAGTTGTTCCGGGCCAGCGGTTGCTCGGCCACGGTCAGCCCCTCGATCTCCCACTCCTGGGCGGGGGCGTTCTGCACCGAGACGAGCGCCTGGACCAACGTGGGCCGGGACGGGTCGCGCTGCGGAGCGACAGCTTCCACCACGGTGTCGAAGGGGACGTCGCCGTGCTGGTAGGCAGCGAGCAGGCTCTCGCGTACGCTCGCCAGGAGTTCGGCACCGGTGAGTGTCTCGTCCACCCGCATACGCAAGGCCAGCGTGTTGACGAAGAAGCCCACCACGTCCTCCAGCTCCGCACGGGCACGGCCGGAAGTGACCGTCCCCAGGACGAGGTCCCGCTGTCCGGTGTAGCGGGAGAGGACCACCTGTACGGCGGTGGTCAGCACCATGAACAGGGTGGCGCCGCTGTCGGCTTCCAGAGCCCGGACCGTGCCGAGCGTGCTCTCGGGGACCTCGAAGGCGCGGACGGTGCCCCGGCCCCGGCGGACGGGACGGCGCGGACGGTCGGTGGGCAACGCGAGGGGCTCGGCCCCGGCCAGAAGATCCTTCCAGTACTCGAGCCCCTCGTGGAAAGCCCCGGACTCCAGGTAGGAGTCCTGCCACGCCGCGAAATCGGCGTACTGCAGACGGGGCTGCCCCAGCCCGGCCCCCTCGGCGAGATCGTCGGGACCGGGCACCTCCTCGGCCCGGACGGCCTCCCGGTACAGCAGACCGAGCTCGCGGGTCAGAACGGACAGGGACCAGGCGTCCACGACGATGTGGTGGATGCCCAGGGCGAGCACGTGTTCGGTGGGGCCCAGGGAGACCAGTAGCGCGCGGAAGAGAGGCCCCTCCGCGAGGTCGAAGGGCCGGTGCACGAACTCGTGGAGCAACGCGTCGAGCTCCGCGTCCTTCTGTTGGTCCGGAACTGCGCTCAGATCGGCTGTTTCCGTGTCCGCGCCAGTGGGTGCGCCGATGATCTGCACGGGGCGCCCGTCGCGTTCGGCGAACGTGGTACGCAAGGCCTCGTGCCGGTGCAGCAGGGTGTCCAGTGCCGCGGTCAGGGCGGACACGTCCAACGGCCCGGTCAGCCGCAGCGCGCCACCGGAGTTGTACTCCGAACCGCCGGGGTCGTACCGGTCGAGGAACCACAAACGGCGCTGGGCTGCCGACAGCGGCAGATCAGTCGTGCGGGGGACCGGCAGCAGAGCGGTCTCGGCGGGCCCTTCCCCCTCGGCCGTCAGCAGCGCTGCCAGTTCGGCGACGGTGGGACGGTCGAAGACCGTACGCACCTGCAACCGGGTCCCGAAGACGTCGGCGGCGCGGGAGACCATCCGGACCGCGCCGACCGAGTCCCCTCCCACCCGGAAGAAGTCGTCGTGGATGCCGACACGCTCCAGCCCGAGCAGCTCGCACCACAGCTCGGCGAGATCGTGCTCGGCACTGGTGCGAGGGGCCGTGTACCCGGTTCGGGATTGTTCCGACCAGTCGACGGAAGGCAACGCCTTGCGGTCGGTCTTGCCGTTGGGCGTCATCGGGATCCGGTCCACCGCGACGAAGGCGGAAGGAACCATGTACCCCGGAAGCACCGCGGAGGCCTGATCGGCCAGCTCCACGGGGTCGGGCGCATCGGTGCCGGAGGGGACCACGTAGGCGGCCAACCTGCGTCCGGCCCTGCTCACGTCCACGGTGACCACCGCCTGCTCGATCCCGGGCAGTCCGTGCAGGGCCGCCTCGATCTCACCCGGCTCGACGCGGTGACCGCGGATCTTGACCTGTTCGTCCGACCGGCCGAGGAACTCCAGTTCCCCGTCGGGGCGGCGGCGCACCACGTCACCGGACCGGTACATGCGGGCTCCGGGCGGGCCGAAGGGATCGGCGACGAAACTCGTCGCGGTCATCCCGGCCCGGTTCCAGTACCCGTGTGCCAGACCGTCCCCGCTGATGTAGAGCTCTCCCGGAACCCCGTCGCGTACCGGCCGGAGCCAGCGGTCCAGGACCTGGATCCGCGTTCCGTCGGCCGGGTCCCCCAAGGGCGGTGTGCCCGATCCGGACAGCGGAGCGCTCACAGTGGTGCACACCGTGGCCTCGGTGGGGCCGTAGGCGTTGTACATCCGGCGGCCCGCCGAGAAACGCTCGACCAGCTCGCCCGGGCAGGCCTCACCCGCCACGAGCAGGTGTTCGACCGGCCCCAGGTCTTCGGGCGACAGGCTCGGGAGGAGAGCCGGAGGCAGGATGATGTGGCTGATCCGGTACTCGCGCAGGGCAGCGGGAAGCCCGTTGCCGATCAGATCGGCCTGGGGCAGTAGGACGGACGTGGCTCCGTTGAGCAATGCGACCAGGAACTCTGCGATGAAGGCGTCGAAACTCGGTGAAGCGAACTGCAGCCACCGTGACCCCGGCCCGGTCTCCATCGGCCGGCCCAGGGTACGCGCCAGGGCCGCGAGGCCGTGGTGCGAGACGACCACGCCCTTGGGACGTCCGGTGGAACCGGAGGTGTAGAGCATGTAGGCCGGATCGTGCACCGTGACCGGCTCGCGCAGCGGAGGATGCCCCTGGCCCTCCTGAGGGGTGAGTACCGGCACCTGTTCCCATCGGGGAGCGGCCCCTCCCGGAGTGGTCAGTACAGCCGCCAGGTCGGCGTCCTCGACCATGTGGGCCAACCTCGCCGACGGGTAGGAGGGATCCAACGGCACATGAACGGCACCGGCGTGGACCACCGCTAGGAACAGCACGGCCAACTCCGGTGAGCGTTCCACACACACTCCGACCCGGTCACCGCGCCGGATCCCCCGGGCGCGCAGGTATCCGGCGATCCGAGCGGCCCGTTCGTCGAGTTCGGCGAAGGAGACCGAGCCCTCGGTCCCCGTCAGTGCCGGGAGGTCCGGGTGGGCGCTCACCCGTTCGGCCACGAGCTCGGGCAGAGTACGTGGCGCAGGGCCGGCAGGGCCGGTCAGGAGGCCCGCGTCCTCCCCGCCCGGCCGCAGGGCCCGCAGAGGACGTGTGTCCTCGGCGCCGGCCAGGACCTCGTACAGGTCGGAGACGAAGCGGGCGATGGTGGTCTCGTCGAAGAGGTCGGTGTTGAACTCCGCGGAGCCGGCGATCCCTTCGGCCTCCTCCTGGAACTGCAAAGTCAGGTCGAAGACCGCGTGCTCCCGCTGTACCGGGAAGGGCCGCACCTCCAGGCCGCCCAAGGACACCGGGCCTTCTCCCTGAGCGTTCTGCAGGACCAGGGCGGCCTGCACCAGTGGAGGGACGGTGGGGTCGCGTTCGGTCAGGACCGCATCCACCACGGCGTCGAAGGGCACCTCTGCGTGGTCGAAGTCGGCCAGGACTCCGTCACGGGTCCGGGTGAGGTTCTCCGAGAAGGAGAGCGATTCGTCCACACGGCCGCGTAGCGCGAGGGTGTTGACGAAGAAGCCGGCCAGGCCGTGCAACCGGGGATCCTCCCGGCCCGCGGTGACGGTGCCCAGGACCACGTCCTCGTCACGGGTCCATCGCGCCATGGCGATCCGGGTGGCGCTCATCAGCACCATGTACAGGTTGGTGTTGTGCCTGCGCCCCACCTCTTCCAGACGGGAGACCAGATCGGCGGGGATCCGGAAACCGTACTCGGCGCCCCGCATGCTCCGTACCGGAGGCCGGGGCCGGTCGGTGGGCATCTCGAGCGGTTGGGCCCCGGCCAAGCGGTCCCGCCAGTGGGTGAGCGAACGCTCGTAGGCCTGCCCGCCGATCCGGCCGCGCTGCCAGGCCGCGTGGTCCAGGTACTGGAACGGGAGCGGGTCGAGCGTCGCGGCGAGCGCGTCACCGGTCAGATGCGGGGCCTCCAGAGCGGTGGTGTAGAGCCGGTCCAGCTCCTGCTGGAGAACGCCGAGAGACCAACCGTCGGTGATGATGTGGTGCAGGACGGCGAGTAGGACGTGGCGGCGTGTCCCGGCCCGGAACAGGTGCACGCGCAGCAGCGGCCCGGACTCCAGGTCGAAGGGCGCGCGGTAGTGGCGGCCGACGAGCTCGGTGAGTTCCTCCTCGCCGTCGGTGTCGGTGACGGGCACGGGCACCGGACCAGGGGCGCCCGCGATCTGGCGTCCCTGACCGTCGACCTCGGTGAACGTGGTGCGCAGGGGCTCGTGCCGGTGGACCAGGGCGGTCAGGGCCCGGCCGAGAGCTCCGGTGTCCAGATCACCGCGCAGGTCCAGGGCGAACCCGGAGTTGTAGTCGACACGACCCGGTTCGATGCGGTCCAGGAGCCACAGCCGCTGCTGGGCCAAGGACAGCACGGCGGGCTCGCCCCGGGGAACGTGCGGGATCTCGTCCCTGCGCCTGCCCGACTCGCGCATTCTGCGTCGGATCTCTTCCCGCAACCGTGCCCGGTCGGAGGTGGTGCCTTCGTTGTCGCCGTGGGTGTCGTTCATACGTCGTGCTCCTGCCGTGTTCGGGGGCGTGGGGACACAGGGGCCGGACACCGGAGGCGCCTGATCCGTCGGATCCGCGCCTCCGGCCGGGGCTCAGTCCGCCATGTCACCCATGAGCTCGTCCTCGAGGGCTCGGGCGTAGGACCGGACGGTCTGGTGGTCGAACAGCGCCCGGTTGGGCATGGTGATGTCCAAGGCCGTGCGGATCTCCCCGACGACCTGGATGCTCTTGACCGAGTCGCCGCCGACGTCGAAGAAGTTGTCGTCGCGCCCGACCTGATCGACCCCGAGAATCCGGGCCCAGACCTCGGCGACGAGCCCCTCGGTGGGGGTCTCCGGCTCCACGTAGCTGCTTTCGGCGGGCCCGTCAGGTGCGGGCAGCGCCCGGCGGTCCACCTTGCCGTTGTCGTTGAGTGGCAAGGACTCCATGACGGTCATCGACGACGGGAGCATGTAGGTGGGCAGCGTCCGGGCGATCTCCTCGGCCACCACCGCTGTGTCCACGATGCCGGGAACGGTCTCGGTCAGGTACCCGGCCAGGACCCGTGTTCCGGAGGTGGAGGAGACCACCGCGGCCGCGGCCTGGGCCACACCCGTGGCACCGGCCATGGCGCTCTCGATCTCGCCGAGTTCGATGCGGTGGCCGCGGAGCTTGATCTGTCCGTCGGCGCGGCCGACGAACTCGATCTGTCCGTCTTTTTGCCAGCGGACCAGGTCGCCGGTGCGGTAGAGGCGTCCGCCGGATCCGAAGGGGTCGGCGACGAACCGCTCGGCGGTCAGTTCCGGTCGCCGGTCGTAGCCGCGTGCTACACCATTGCCGGAGATGTAGAGTTCGCCGACCGCGCCTACGGGGACCGGTCGTAGTGCGGTGTCCAACACGTGGGTGCGGGTGCCGTCCATGGGGCGGCCGATCGGGCAGTTGCCCGTCTCTGCGCGTTCGGGGCTGATCGGGGTGCAGGTCGCGAACGTGGTGGTCTCGGTGGGGCCGTAGACGTGCACGATCTCGGTGTCCTCACAGGCTTCCAAGACCCGGGTGAAGGAGGCCGGGTCGGCGGCCTCGCCGCCGGCCCACACCTGACGCAACCCGGAGAAGCAGGCCGGGTCCTGCTGGGCGAACAGGTTGAACAGGGCCGTGGTCAGGAACACCGCGGTGATCCCGTGCTCGTCCACGCCTGCTCGGATCGTGTCGGGGGTGAGGCCCTGTTCGGGGGCGACCACCACGGTTCCGCCGTTGAGCAAGGGGGTCCAGATTTCGTAGGTGGCCGCGTCGAAGGCGTGCGGGGAGTGGAACAGGACCCGCCCGTGCGCGTTCGTCCAGCGGGTGTCGCGGGTCAGGGCCACGATGTTGCGGTGGTCGACCACCACACCCTT
>NZ_ANAY01000043.1 GCF_000340965.1 Nocardiopsis kunsanensis DSM 44524 | reverse complement strand
GCATTGAACTCCCTCGTCTCATGTCTGGCTCCGGCACCCCTTGGAATTACTCATCTAGACCCGCCGGTGAGCATCTTCTCCACCGGGCGTTCAGGAGCCCTCATCGCTCAGGAGACCGCCCGGTGTCTGCACGAGCACGGTGTGGAGGCCGCGGTCACCGAAGCCGACTCCGGCGTAGGGGCACCGGTGCGCTGGCCCACCCGTGGCCTGATCGTCCTCTGCTGCGGCGGCCCGCGCCCGGAGCTGGAACACGCCCTGCACGATCAGGCCGCACGCGGAGGCGCACGCGGGCTGCCGGTGGTCCTCGAACATCCCCTCCTGCGGGTGGGGCCGATCGCCGAGGCCGGGGCCCCGTGCTCGCAGTGCCTGGAACGGCGCCGACGCCAACTGGCCAGGGACGGCAGGGTCGAGGACCTGTGGCGGGCCTTCCACGGAGCCGGTGGGAAACCCCGTGGGGTCCTCCCGCACGAGTTCGCGCTCGCGGCGGCCCTGGCCGTCGACGACGAGGGGGATCTCGACCGGTTGGCGGGGGCAGTACGCAGCGCACTCTCCGAACGGCGTGTGCTCCTGGTGATCGAGAACGTCGAGAACGAGGAGCAGATCCGGCCGCTCCTACCCGGTTACGAGGGCTGCGCGGCCATCATCACCGGCCGCAGCAGTCTTCTGGGTATCGCAGGAAGCACAAGGCTCCGGCTCCGCCCCCTGCGACCCAGCGCGGGCGTCGAGTACTTCACGGAACTCTGGACTGGCGAACCCGCGCGGGAGAAGGCGGTCCGGGAACTCGTCGACTACTGCGACGGGCTCCCGCTCGCACTCCGTATCTGTGCGCTCAGGGGCCGTGAACGGTTCACCCGGGTCGAGGACGTCCTGCAGGAACTGCGTTCGTCCACGAGCCCGCTCTCGCGGTTGCGGGCCGGCGACCTCGATGTCCGGGAGTGCCTCGAGTGGACGCTGGAACGCTGTGACATCGAGCAGCGCCTCCTCCTGACCCAGATCGCGGAACTGGACCAGGACACCTTCCGCTTCGACGACCTGCTCAGGGCCGTACCGGACGGAGTGAACCGGGTCGAGGCGGCTTCGGCCCTGGCATCCCTCGTGGAGATCTCCGCCCTGGACCGGGCGGAGGTCGACGGCGGCGATGGCTACAGGATGCGCAACCTCGTCCGCCAGTACCTGCTCGATGGTGACCGCACCGGACGGGACGCCGAATCGGTGGCGGGGACCTGAACAAGCAGCCGCTCGGGTCGGTCCGAAGGGTGCAGGCACACCCCGCCGATTCATGGCCGGAGCCCTTGCTGCGACCGGGCAGGGACCCTGTGCACGGTGGTGACGGTCAGCAGCGGGGCGAAGAGCAGCGTGGGGACCCGAGCACCGTGTCCGGATCGGGCCCACGCTCACCACCCCGTCGCCCGGCTCCCGTTCTGCCGCTCTCGTCCAGGCCCCGTTCCGAGCCGTCGGCGCGGGGCCCATGTCCGGTTGTGGCCACACGGACGCGGTGGAACCGTGATGAGGCGTCCCTACCGTTACAGGGATCTCGGGCGCGCGTCGGCTCCCGGGCCCACCCCCTGTGAGGAGAACTCCATGAGCACGGAATCCCCCTCCCGGAAGCGGCGTGCGCCTCTGGGCCGTGACTTCAACCGGTTCTGGGCCGGGAGCCTGTCCAGCAACCTGGCCGACGGCATCATGCTCTTGGCCCTGCCCATGCTGGCCGCGGCCCTGACCAACGACCCCGTGCTGGTGTCGGGGCTCATGGTGGCCCGATTCCTGCCGTGGCTGTTGGTGGGCCTGTTCGCCGGAGCGCTCGCCGACCGCCTGGACCGGGGCCGGGTACTGGTGGTGGCCAACCTCGTCCGAGCGGGCGCCCTGGTGG
Organism: Nocardiopsis kunsanensis DSM 44524; assembly: GCF_000340965.1. Lineage (GTDB taxonomy): Bacteria > Actinomycetota > Actinomycetes > Streptosporangiales > Streptosporangiaceae > Nocardiopsis > Nocardiopsis kunsanensis. Next base: position 44,897 of record NZ_ANAY01000043.1, on the reverse strand, counting down.
TTCTCGCGGCCCTGGTCACGGCGGGTATGGCGACGATCTGGACGCTGTACGCCGTGATGTTCGTGGTCATGGTGTGCGAGGTCTTCTACGACGTGGCCGGGCGGGCGATCCTGCCGGCCCTGGCTCCGCACGCCCTCGACCGGGCCAACAGCCGGCTGGTGGGCGGCAAGACGGTCACCGAGGACTTCGCGGGTGCACCGCTGGCGGGGTTCCTGTTCGTCGTCGCGGCCGCGCTGCCGATCGCGGTCAACGCCGGAGCATATTTCCTGGGTGCGCTGGTGCTGCTGGGTCTGCCGTTGGCGGTGCGGCGGCCCGACGCGGGTGCGCGGCCCGCCACGGAGCACGAGGGACCGTCCGACGCGGACGAGGGCGAGGACCGCCCGTCGATCATGGCCGACATCCGCGCGGGCCTGCGCTACCTGCTGGGACACCCCACCCTGCGCTCGGTCCTGCTGTTCAACGTCGTCCTCAACCTGGCCTCCGTAGCGCAGGGCGGGGTGCTGGTGCTCATCGTGCAGGAGCACTTCGGTGTGCCCGAGGCGTTCTACGGGGTGTTCCTGATGTCGGTTGCGGCCGGCGCACTGGTGGGGGCGATGCTGGCCGGCACCGCTGTCGAGCGGCTCGGACGGTTCCGCACCGAGCTGGTCTGCTTCAGCCTCATGACGGCGAGCTACTTCGCTTTCGGCCTGGCCCCGGGCGCCGTCACCGCCGCCCTGGCCTTCGGCACACTCGCGGTCGCCTCGACCGTCTCCAACATCGTCATGATCGGGGCGATCCAGCTCGTGGTGCCCGGGACCCACTTGGGACGGGTCATGTCGCTCGTGCAGATCACGGGCGCCGGCCTGGCCCCGGTCGGCGCGCTCCTGGGTGGTCTGCTCGGCCGGGTCGAGCTGTACTACGTGCCGATCGCCTCCGGCGTGGCCGTGCTCGCGGCCTTCCTGCCGACGATCCCCGCGATCCGGCGGCTGACCCGCCACGCCGACGACGTCGAACGCGGCACTGTGGACACCACCTGACCCACGGGCTGGGGGCGCAGAAAAAATCCGCGGCGGTGCCTTCACCACGGGAGGGGAGGGCGCCGAACACCGACGGGGCCGGGTGCACAGCGCCCGACCCCGTTCACCGTTCCGGTGCGGATCAGGAGGTGAGCTCGGGTTCCTCGGCCTTGCGGCGGGCGACCACGAGCCCGTCCTTGCCGTCGTCGACGTCGACGACGACCCCGTCGCCCTCGGTCAGTTCACCGGAGAGCAGCTCCTTGGCGAGCGGGTCACCGATGGCCGACTGCACCAGCCGGCGCAGCGGCCGGGCGCCGTAGTTGGGGTCGTAACCGGTCAGTGCCAGCCACTCGCGGGCAGCGTCGGTCACCTCCAGGGACAGGCGCCGGTCACCCAAGCGCTTGCCGAGCTTCTGGATCTGCAGGTCGACGATGTGGGTGAGGTCCGCGGTCGACAACGCCTCGAACATGAGCACGTCGTCGAGCCGGTTCAGGAACTCCGGCTTGAAGGTCGACCGCACCACGTCCATGACCCGGTCGCGCCGGGCGGACTCCTCCACGGACCGGTCCACGAGGAACTGCGATCCCAGGTTCGAGGTCAGGATCAGGATCGTGTTCCGGAAGTCCACGTGGCGGCCCTGGCCGTCGGTCAACCGCCCGTCGTCGAGCACCTGCAGCAGGGTGTCGAAGACCTCCAGGTGTGCCTTCTCCACCTCGTCGAGCAGCACGACGGTGTAGGGGCGGCGGCGCACCGCCTCGGTGAGCTGTCCGCCCTCCTCGTAGCCGACGTAACCGGGAGGGGCACCGACCAGACGCGAGACGGAGTGCTTCTCGGAGTACTCGCTCATGTCGATGCGCACGATGGCGCGCTCGTCGTCGAACAGGAACTCCGCCAGCGCCTTGGCCAGCTCGGTCTTGCCGACACCGGTCGGCCCCAGGAACAGGAACGAGCCGGTGGGCCGGTCGGGGTCGGAGATCCCGGCACGGGCCCGGCGCACCGCGTCCGAGACGGCGGTGACGGCCTCGCGCTGGCCGATCAGGCGGTGCCCGAGCTCGTCCTCCATCCGCAGCAGCTTGGAGGTCTCGCCCTCCATGAGCCGCCCGACGGGGATGCCGGTCCAGGAGGAGACGACGTCGGCGACCTCGTCGGCACCGACCTCCTCCTTGACCATGGTGTCGCCGTCGCGTTCGCTCACGGCCTCCTCGGCCCGGCTGGCCTCCTCGACCTGATCCTCCAGCTCGGGGATCTCCCCGTACATCAGACGGGAGGCCTCACCGAAATTGCCCTCGCGCTCGGCCAGCTCGGCACGGGTACGCAGATCGTCCAGGCGCCCCTTGAGCTCACCGACCCTGTTGAGGCCCTCCTTCTCCTGCTCCCACCGGGCGACCAACCCGTTGAGCCGCTCCTCCCTGTCGGCGAGGTCGGCGCGCAGCCGTTCCAGTCGCTGCACACTGGCCGGGTCCGACTCCTTGGCCAGCGCCATCTCCTCCATCTTCAGACGGTCGACGACGCGCTGGAGCTCGTCGATCTCCACGGGGCTGGAGTCGATCTCCATCCGCAGCCGCGAGGCCGCCTCGTCGATGAGGTCGATGGCCTTGTCCGGCAGGAACCGTGCGGTGATGTAACGGTCGGACAGGGTCGCTGCGGACACCAGGGCGGAGTCGGCGATCTGTACCTTGTGGTGCGCCTCGTAGCGTCCCTTGAGCCCGCGCAGGATCGCGATGGTGTCGGCGGAGGAGGGTTCGCCCACCATGACCTGCTGGAACCGGCGCTCCAGCGCGGCGTCCTTCTCGATCTTCTCCCGGTACTCGTTGAGTGTGGTCGCGCCGACCATGCGCAGCTCACCGCGGGCCAGCATGGGCTTGAGCATGTTGCCGGCGTCCATGGCACCCTCGGCGCCGCCGGCACCGACCATGGTGTGCAGCTCGTCGATGAAGGTGATGACCTGGCCCTCGGAGTCCTTGATCTCCTGCAGGACCGCCTTGAGCCGCTCCTCGAACTCACCCCGGTACTTGGCGCCCGCCACCATCGCGGACAGGTCCAGGCTCACCAGGCGCTTGCCGAGAAGCGACTGCGGCACGTCCCCAGCGACGATGCGCTGGGCCAGGCCTTCGACGACGGCGGTCTTGCCGACACCGGGTTCACCGATGAGCACCGGGTTGTTCTTCGTGCGGCGGCTGAGCACCTGCACGACGCGGCGGATCTCCCCGTCGCGTCCGATCACCGGGTCGACCTTGCCCTCGCGGGCGCGTTCGGTCAGGTCCACCCCGAACTTCTCCAGGGACTGGTAGGTGTCCTCGGGGTTCTCCGACGTCACCCGGCCCTTGCCGCGCACCTGCTCGAAGGCCTCCAGGAGCGAGTCGGGGGTGGCCCCGGCATCCTTCAACAGGCGGGAGGCCTCACCGCCGTCCGCGGCCAGACCCACCAACAGGTGCTCGGTGGAGACGTACTCGTCCTCCATCTGCTGGGCGCGCTGGGACGCGGTGTTGATGACGATGGTCAGCTGGCGCGAGGCACTGGGTGAACCCACCGTCGAGCCCTGGGCCTTGGGCAGTGCGGTCACGGCCGCGTCGGCCCGGTCCTTGAGGCCGTCGGGGTTGGCACCGACCTCCTTGAGCAGCGGGCGGGTGATCCCCTCGGCCTGTTCCAGCAGCGCGGCCAACAGGTGCACCGGTTCGGTCTGCGGGTTGCCGTCGGTGGTGGCGCGCTGGATCGCCGCAGACAGAGCCTCCTGGCTCTTCCGGGTGAGTTTGTAGTTCATGGGCGGGACTCCCTTCGCAAATAAGGTCACATGAGGTGATGAATCGCGGCCGACCGCGCCACATGACACCCATGGCGGAGACCTCTCCTGTCGGGGTCAGCCCCGGTCGTCCTCCGGGCGGTTCCCTCCAGGGCCGTCCGCCCCTTCGCCGCGGCCCGGTCCGTCCCCGGGTTGTTCGGCGGTGTTGAAGATGGTCACACGAGTACGGCGCACCAGTTCTCCCCGGGAAGTGCCGGGCTCCGGCCGCGGCGGACGCCCCCTGCGGGACACCGCGCGGCGCGCCGCCTCCAGTTCGTTGGCGAGGTGGAAGACGTGCTCGCGCAGCTCCTCCACCTCGCGTTCCAGCTCCAGGATCCGCTTGATCCCGGCCAGGTTGATGCCTTCCTCCTGCGACAGACGCGCCACCTGACGCAGCATCTGCACGTCACGCATGGAGTAGCGGCGGCCCCGGCCGGACGCACGGCCGGGCGAGACGATCCCCAGTCGGTCGTACTGCCGCAGTGTCTGCGGGTGCATCCCGGCCAACTCGGCCGCCACCGAGATCACATAGACCGGTGCGTCAGCACCGAAGGAAGGATCGTTCACGTCATTCACGCACCCTTCGCCCGCGATTCGAGCCCGTCCCGCGGGTCGTAGTCGGAGGTCGCGGCGCGGAACTTCTCGAGGGCCTCGCGCGCGTCCCCGTTGAGTGACTGCGGCACCTTGACCTCGAACGTGACGATCATGTCGCCGGGGGTGCCGTCCTTGCGGGTGGCGCCCTTGCCGCGGACCCGCAGCTTGCGCCCGTTCTGCGTACCCGGCGGGACCTTCACGGTCACCGGGAAGCCGTTGATGGTGGGCACCCGTACGTCCGCGCCCAGCGCGGCCTCCGGAACGGTGACGGGGACGGTGAGAGTGATGTTGTCGCCGCTCCGGCCGAACACCGCGTGCTCCTTCACATGAACGACGACGTAGAGATCACCGGCCGGGCCGCCGTTCTCACCCGGAGCGCCCTTGGCCTTGAGCCGGATCTTCTGCCCGTCGTACACGCCGCCGGGGATCCGTGTCTGGATCGTACGTGTGCTCTTGCCGCGACCGCTGCCGTTGCAGGTGAGGCAGGGATCGTCCACGACCAGTCCCCTGCCGCGGCACTCGTCGCACGGCTCCGAGAGGGAGAACCCCCCCAGGTTCTGGTTCGCGTGCCCGGTGCCCGAGCACTTCGGGCACATGCGCGGAGCGGTCCCGGCCTTGGCGCCGGTGCCCTTACAGGTGGCGCACGGCGCATCGCCGGCCAGCTGGAAGGAGCGTGTCGCCCCTTCCGCTGCCTCGCGGAAGCTCAGTGTCGTCTCGGTCTCGACGTCGGCGCCTCGTCGGCTACGTGTGGCGCTGCCGGTCCGGCTGCGGTTGCCGAACAGGCCCCCGAACAGGTCGCTGAGGCGTTCACCGCCACCACCGGTGCGGCTGCCCCCGGTCGAGGTGCCGAACAGGTCGCTCATGTCGAACCCGCCCGGCCCGGTGCCCCCGCCGCCGGGGCTGTAACTGCTGCCGAAGAGTGAACGCGCCTCGTCGTACTCCTTGCGGCGCTTCTCGTCCGACAGGACGTTGTAGGCCTCGGAGATCTCCTTGAAGCGTTCCGCGGCCTGAGGATCGTCGGCGTTGGCGTCGGGGTGGTTCTCCCTGGCCAGTTTGCGGTAGGACTGCTTGATCTCGTCCTTCGAGGCGGTCTTTGAGACTCCGAGGACCTTGTAGTAGTCCTTCTCCAGGTAGTCCTTGGTGCTCATCGACTAAAGCCTTCTCCCGCTGATGCCGGTTGCGTCCGATGGTTCCATGTCGCCCCCGTCCGCCACTCGGCCGGGGTCGGCCCCCGGCCGGGAAACACGGTGGAATCCCGGCCGGGAGACCTCATCTACTTGTTGTCGTCGGCTTCGTCGTCCCCGGAGCCGGAGGGGTTCTCACCCTCCGTGCCCGCGGATCCCTCTGCCTCGTCGCCCTCCGGGGCCTCTTCCTGAGGGTCGCCCACGACCACACGGGCCGGGCGCAGGACCTTCTCCCCGATGCGGTACCCGGGCTGGAACACCTCGATGATCGTCTGGACCGAGATGTTGGGGACCGGCACCAGTGTGAGTGCCTCGTGGACGTTCGGGTCGAACTCCTCGCCCTGCTCGGCGTACTTCTCCAGGCCGAGCTTGGCCGCGGTGGCCTCCAGGGACTCACCGACGGCCTTGAAGCCGCCCGTGAGCTCATCGTGCTCGCGGGCACGACCGATGTCGTCCAGGATGGGCAGGAGCTCCCCGACCACCTTGGCGGTGGCCGCCTCACGGACCGCCACCCGGTCGCGCTCGACGCGCTTGCGGTAGTTGGCGTACTCCGCCTGCACCCTCTTGATGTCGTTGGTGAGATCGACGACCCGTTCGTCCGCGTTGATCGCTTCCGAGACGAGGTCCTCGGGGGTGTCCGGGATCTCGGGCGCCTCTTCGGCGTCCTCCTCCGCGACGTACTCCCCTTCGGCCCCGGCCTCCTCGGACACCTGGTCCTCGGAGGTCTGTCCTGCGGTATCGGGCTCGCGGATCTCACCGGTCACCGGGTCGACCCTCCGGTTGTCCCGGATCACAGGACCCTCGGTCTCCTCACCGTTGTCGCCGGTTCCGGAGTTGTTCTTGTCGGACTGCGCCATCTGGGATCTGCCCTCCCTTTCTCGGCTCGACCCCGGATCAGGACTGGTTGCCCTTGCCGTTTTCCTCGTCGACGATCTCGGCGTCCACGACGTCGGCGTCCTCGTTGGCGGCACCCTGGGCACCGGCCTGGTCGGCACCGGCGGCGTCGCCGCCCTGCTCACCCTGGCTGTAGATGGCAGAGCCGATCTTCTGGCTGGCCAGAGCGACCTTCTCGCTGGCGGTGCGGATCGTCTCGGTGTCGGTGCCCTCCAGAGCGGTCTTCAACTCGGAGATGGCCGACTCGGTCTCCGAACGGACGTCGTCGGGGACCTTGTCCTCGTTCTCGGAGATGACCTTCTCGGTCTGGTGGACGAGCGACTCGGCGTTGTTGCGGACCTCGGCCTCCTCGCGGCGCTTGCGGTCCTCCTCCGCGTACTGCTCGGCCTCCTGGACCATCTTGTCGATGTCCTCCTTGGACATCGCCGAACCACCGGAGATGGTGACCGACTGCTCCTTGCCGGTGCCGAGGTCCTTCGCGGTGACGCTGACGATGCCGTTGGCGTCGATGTCGAAGGTGACCTCGATCTGCGGGACGCCGCGCGGCGCCGGCGGCAGACCGGAGAGGTCGAACACGCCCAGCTTCTTGTTGTACTGGGCGATCTCGCGCTCACCCTGGAAGACCTGGATCTGCACGGAGGGCTGGTTGTCCTCGGCGGTGCTGAAGATCTCGGAGCGCTTGGTGGGGATGGTGGTGTTGCGCTCGATGAGCTTGGTGAACACACCGCCCTTGGTCTCGATGCCCAGGGACAGCGGGGTGACGTCCAGCAGGAGGACGTCCTTGACCTCGCCCTTGAGCACACCGGCCTGCAGCGCGGCACCGATGGAGACGACCTCGTCGGGGTTGACGCCCTTGTTCGGCTCCTTGCCGGTCATCTCCTTGACCAGGTCGGCCACGGCCGGCATGCGGGTGGAGCCACCCACCATGACGACGTGCTCGATGTTGCTGAGCTGGATGCCGGCGTCCTTGATGACCTGCTGGAACGGGGCCTTGGTGCGCTCGACCAGGTCGGTGGTCAGACGCTGGAACTCGGCGCGGGTGAGCTTCTCGTCCAGGTGCAGCGGGCCCTCGGACGAAGCCGTGATGTAGGGCAGGTTGATCTGCGTCTCGCTGGAGCTGGAGAGCTCGATCTTGCTCTTCTCCGCGGCCTCGCGCAGACGCTGCAGGGCCATCTTGTCCTTGGACAGGTCGACGCCCTGGGCGTTCTTGAAGCGCTCGACCAGCCAGTCGACGATGGCCTGGTCCCAGTCGTCACCGCCGAGGAGGTTGTCGCCGTTGGTCGCCTTGACCTCGACCACACCGTCGCCGACCTCGAGGAGGGAGACGTCGAAGGTGCCGCCACCGAGGTCGTAGACCAGGATGGTGGCCTCGTCCTCCTTCTCCAGGTGGTAGGCGAGCGCGGCCGAGGTCGGCTCGTTGATGATGCGCAGGACGTTCAGGCCCGCGATCGTGCCGGCCTCCTTGGTGGCCTGGCGCTGGGCGTCGCTGAAGTAGGCCGGGACGGTGATGACCGCGTCGGTGACCTCTTCGCCCAGGTAGGACTCGGCGTCCCGCTTGAGCTTCTGCAGCACGAAGGCGCTGATCTGCTGCGGGTTGAAGTCCTTGTCGTCGATCTTGACGGACCAGTCGGTGCCGATGTGGCGCTTCACCGAGCGGATGGTCCGGTCGACGTTGGTGACGGCCTGGCGCTTGGCCACCTCACCCACGAGCACCTCGCCGTTCTTGGCGAAGGCGACGACGGACGGGGTGGTGCGCGAGCCCTCGGCGTTGGTGATGACCGTCGGCTCGCCGCCCTCCAGGACCGCGACACACGAGTTCGTCGTACCGAGGTCGATTCCGACCGCACGTGCCATGGTTGGCTCCTCCGTGAAAGTTGAGTCCTTCGGACGTAAGTTTGCTTCGCCGAGCAAGGGTTGTCAAATCAGTTGAGTCGGAGTGACTCAAGGTAGTTCCTGTGCCGTGACAACGGGCGGTCGGCCTGGATTGTTCCCGATCTGTGCTGTGCCGCGGCGGAAGGAGGCAAAAGCCCGGGGCAACCCCGGGACAACCTCGGGTCCGGTCTCGGGGTCGAGTCCGGGAGAGGCCAGGGGACCCCGTGGCCGCAGGCGGCCGGCGACGCCGCCGGCCGCGGTGCGGAGGGGCGGGAGCGGCGTGCACGCGGTGCGGAGCTCGTGGATCGGGCCCAGTGTGGGCGTCCCGGGTCCGGTGCGCGCGCTGCCGGAGGAGTGTCATGGAGCCGCTCCGGTGGGCCCGCGTGATTCTGTGGCGCGGATGCTGACTAACGTTGGCGCGCAGCGAGTGCGGTTCGGTTTCCGCGGCCGGGTCGGAGAACGGGCGGCGCGGGAGAGGGTCCGTTGACAGCCCCGCTATTACTCGCTAGTAACATGGATTCCGGCCTCCGGTGTGTGGCGCACCGGTTGACGACAGCAGGATGGGAGGCCACGGACGATGCAGCCTCTGTACTTGACATTGGGCATCATCACCTCGGTCTTCGCCGTGGTCGCGCTCGCCGCGTTCGTTCTGGCAATCCGCCAGATCGTGCGCACCGTGGGCATCGGCCGTCCGGTGGAGCCGGAGCGCAAGGGACCGTTCGGACAACGGTTGACGACCACGCTCATCGAGACCATCGGTCACACGCGGATGCTCAAGCGCCCGTGGATCGGCATCGCGCACTGGTTCGTCATGGTCTCGTTCCCGCTTCTCGTCCTGACTGTGGTCGAGGCGCAGGGCGAGGTCTTCGACCCGCACTTCTCGCTGCCGGTCATCCACGACTGGACGATCTACGGCCTGGCCATCGAGATCATCGCCGGCGCCAGCCTCGTCGGCATCCTCGGTTTGACCGCGTACCGGCTCATCAACAGCCCCGCGCGGCGCGGCCGCAAGTCCCGCTTCATGCACTCGAAGCACTGGACCGGCTACTACGTCGAGGCCTACATCATCGGCCTCCTCGTCTCGGTCTTCGTGATCCGCGGTTTCAAGGCCGCCTCCGAGACCTTCCCGTTCCCGGTCTGGGCGACCCCGGTCTCGCACGCCTTCGGCGCCGTGCTGCCCGGCGAGATGTCGATCGCCGAGCCCGGTATCGCGGCCGTGGCCGCCTTCAAGCTGATCATCAGCTACATGTTCTTCGTGGTCCTGGCCCTGAAGCTGACCATGGGTGTGGGCTGGCACCGTTTCCTCGCCCCGGTCAACATCTACTTCAAGCGCAACCAGGACGGCAGTCCGGCCCACGGCGGCGCCAAGCAGATGATGGACGCCTCCGGCCAGAAGCCCCTCGACTTCGAGGAGGCCGACCCCGACGAGGACCCGTTCGGTGCGGGCAAGATCGAGGACTTCACCTGGAAGGGCCTGCTCGACTTCAGCAGCTGCACCGAGTGCGGACGCTGCCAGGACCAGTGCCCCGCCTGGAACACCGGCAAGCCGCTCTCCCCGAAGAAGGTCATCCTCGACCTCCAGCAGCACGCCTACGAGAAGGCCCCGTACCTGCTCCAGGGCATCACCGAGGAGACCCTCGCCGAACAGCCCGACGAGAGCCACTCCGGGGTCGACGTCCTCTCCCTCCTCAACAAGCCGCTCGTGGGCACCGAGGAGGAAGGCGGTGTCATCCACCCCGACGAGCTCTGGGCCTGCACCAACTGTGGTGCGTGTGTCGAGCAGTGCCCGGTCGACATCGAGCACATCGACCACATTCTCGACATGCGCCGTTACCAGGTCATGGTCGAGTCCAACTTCCCCTCCGAGGCCAACACGCTCCTGAAGAACCTGGAGAACAAGGCCAACCCGTGGGGGATGGCCGAGGAACGGCGCATGGACTGGGTCCAGGAGCTGGCCGAGCAGGAGGACCCGGTCGAGGTCACGGTCGTCGACGAGAAGATGCCCGAGGACACCGAGTACCTGTTCTGGGTCGGCTGTGCCGGGGCCCTCGAGGACCGCGCGAAGAAGACCACCAAGGCGATTGCGGAACTCCTCGACATCGCGGGCGTGAAGTTCGCGGTCATGGGCGGCATGGAGGCGTGCACCGGTGATCCGGCCCGCCGCCTCGGTATGGAGTACGTCTTCCAGATGCTCGCGCAGCAGAACGTGGAGACGCTCAACGACGCCGGGGTCACCAAGATCGTGGCCAGCTGCCCGCACTGCTTCAACACACTCGCCAACGAGTACCCCGACCTCGGCGGTACGTACGAGGTCATCCACCACAGCCAGCTCCTCGCCAAGCTCGTGGACGAGGGCAAGCTGACCCCGGTGGACTCCGTCGAGGAGAACATCACCTACCACGACCCCTGCTTCCTGGGTCGACACAACAAGGTGTACACGCCTCCGCGCGACATCATGGCGAAGGTCCCCGGCGTCAAGACGCAGGAGATGCACCGCCACAAGGAACGCGGCTTCTGCTGCGGCGCCGGCGGCGCCCGCATGTGGATGGAGGAGCGGATCGGCAAGCGCATCAACACCGAGCGGGTGGACGAGGCGCTGACCACCAACCCCGACACCGTCTCCACCGCCTGCCCGTTCTGCCAGGTGATGCTCGGCGACGCGATCAACGAGAAGAAGTCCGCGGGCGAGGCCGCGGAGTCGCTCGAGGTCGTGGACGTGTCCCAGCTGCTGCTGCGCTCGGTCAAGGGTGAGGACCCGGCCGCGGGCGGCGGCGAGAAGGAGACCGCCGAAGCCTGACGCGTGCGCTCGCGCAGCCGCCCGCACGGCCGCGTGAGCGGCAGGCCCCAGGGGCCGGGCACCGCATTCTTGCCGGTGCCCGGCCCCTTCGTCGTGCGCGGGGCGGTGGTGTCAGTCGAAGAGGTCGTCGACGTGTCGGGCTGTGGCGGAGCGAATGATCCAGGTGCGCAGGGTGTCGAGGTCGTTGCAGGTTTCGATGCGTTGCCTGGCTGCGCCGGTGAGGGGGATGCCGCGCTCGGTGAGCAGGCTCAGGACGGAACGGACGGCCTCTTCCTCCCGGCCCTCCTCCCGGCCTTCCTCCCGGCCGAGACCGACGTACTTCCGGGCGAAGTCGCTCTGCCACTCGTAGGTACCCACGGCCATCAGGTCCTCCAGGTTCTTCCGCGCGGCCTCGCACAGGCCGCCAAGGACATAGTCATAGTAAAACGCACGGCGGTCGGAGCAGACGCTGTCCAGCGCCTCGGTCAGGGCCGTGAGGCTCCGAGGCCCGTGGTCACCGTGGGCACGGGCGGAAAGGACGGCCAGCTCCGGAAGCGCGCGTGCCTTTTCGGGATCGACCACGGTCGGCGTGTTGCTCGGGCCCACGACCAAGGGGGTGACGACGTCACCCGTGTTGCCCAAGTGGATGGGGCCCGAGTACCGATCCGCGAGCTGGTCGCTCGGGCACAGCACCAGCACTACGGAGGGACACTTCAACTGGCAGCGGGCCGTGGTCAGGTACACGGGCCAGGTCCAGAGTTTTTCGGGATCCCACTTCATCTGTTGTTCCACGACCACGCCGAGTACCTTGTCTGCGCCGTTGCGCAGCAGGACGGTCCCGTCCCCGGTGTAGACCCGGGGTTTGCTGTCGGTGAATTCCGAGGAGCTCAGAAGGGCCTCGGTGTAGTCCGGGAGTTGGTACCCCACTGCTTCACGGAGAAGCGTGACGACGGTTTCCGGCTCGTTCCGGAACACCTTCAACGGCATTTCGTGGTTTTCGCTCGGCATGGAATCCTTTTCGGCCGGGGACTCGCGGCGGAACAGGGGAGATCGGCCTGCATCCCTCGTGAGGGCACACGGATGTGCGAGGTGTTCCGTTGCCGAGTCACTGCTCGTTCACCTGCATATTCAGAGTAGCGGTGGAAGTACCGATGCGTGCGGATTCTCCGAGATCCCCTTTCAGCGGGGATCTGTTTCGGGAGAGTATGCCAGTTTCCCTTTTCTGTGTCCGGAGGGGAGGGAGGGTTCCGGGGCCGTCTGTTCGGGGTCGGAGGTGACATCTGTCATGGGTCGCGCCGGGTGAACACCATGCCGAGCCGATGACAGCGGTGTCTACCGCCAGGAGCCGCACTCGGCGATGCTGGAACCATGACGACGACGAACTCCCTTCCGGACACCGGAGCCCCCCGGGCCACCGCACCCGAACCGGCGGTGGTCGTGCAGGATCTGCACCAGAAGTACGGCGACTTCGAGGTGGTCAAGGGCATCTCCTTCGAGATCCGCCCCGGTGAGCTCTTCGGTCTCCTCGGAACGAACGGCGCAGGCAAGACCACCACGATCGAAACCTTGGAAGGTTTCCGGCGGCCGAGCTCGGGCAGCGTGCGGGTCTTCGGCCGGGACCCCTACGGCAACCCACCGGGAGTGCGTGAGCGCGTCAACGCTGTTCTGCAGGGCAGCGGCCTCATGGAGGACCTGACCGTCCAGGAGACCGTCACCCTCGCACGCGACCTGGCCTCCACACCGAGGACCTGCGAGGAGACCCTGGAACTGGTCGGGCTCACAGAGAAGACCAAGACCTACGTCCGCCAGCTCTCCGGTGGCCAGAAACGCCGTCTCGACCTGGGCCTGGCGCTGCTGACCCGTCCCGAGGTGATCTACCTCGACGAGCCCACCACCGGCATGGACGCCGAGGGCCGTATCGACACCTGGCGCATCATCCAGCAGCTCAAGGACGAGGGGACGGCCGTTCTGCTGACCACCCACTACCTCGAGGAGGCCGAGCGCCTCGCCGACCGGCTCGCGATCATGCACCGGGGCCGGGTCGGGGTGGAGGGCTCCCTCCAGCAGGTCCTGGCCGGGTGGGGCGACCGCATCGGGTTCACACTCCCCGCTGATGTGCCCACCTCCGACCTGCCCCGTCTCGAAGGCGCCGAACTCGAGGTCGAGAACGGCGACCGGCAACTGCGGGCCACCTACACCGTCAAGGACGGTGACGTCGAGGAGCGCGCCCACCACACCGTCGCGGCCCTCCTCACCTGGGCAGGGGAGCACGGAACGCTCCTGCGCAACCTCCAGGTGCGCGGTGCCTCCCTCGAGGACGTCTTCCTCCAGGTCGCCGACGGCGCCGCCGATTTCATGAGTGACTGACCGAACCCGCACCCGAATCGCCCACCGGACCACAGGAGCCACCATGTCCGCGACCACCGCACCCGCGCCACCGACCCGCCCCCGGGTGAGCCCCCTCAAGCAGACCCTGCGCCTGACCCGAACCGAGATCACCCTCTTCGCGCGCTACAAGACGGCGTGGATGTACCTGGCGCTGCCGCTGTTCTTCGCCTTCCTCTCCATGCAGTTCCCCAGCGACCCCGTCGTCGCGGGTCTGGGCGTGGGCGAGCTGATGATGCTCAGCATGACCGGTGTCATCAGCCTCATCATCGGCCTCGGCCACGCCTCGAACGTGTTCACTGCCCGACGCGAGTCCCTGGTCCTCAAACGGCTGCGGGTCAGCGGGGTGCCGGGTGTGGCGCTCTTCGGCGGGGTCATCGGGGTCGTGTTCACCTTCTCCCTGCTCCTGGCGGCCGTCGTCATCGGCCTGGTCATGGCCATGCCGGAAGGAGGGTTCCCACGTGACCCGGTCATGCTGGTCACCGCGATCCTGCTCGGCAGCATCGTCTTCTCGCTCATGGGGGTGGCCGTCACCCCGCTGGTGCGCAACGCCGAGATGGCACAGATGGCCGCCATGGTCCCGATGATGGTCCTGCTGTTCGCCAGCGGCGGCATCCTGCCCCTGGAGTTCCTGCCCGAGACCGCCCGTACGATCGTGGGTCTGCTGCCCGCTCTCCCCGCCGGTGAACTCGTCCAGGCCGCCTACTCCGGCTACGACGTCTTCGGTGGTCCCGAGGGCGCCACGGAGCAGAGCGTGCTCGGACTGTGGGGCGCGGCCCTGCCCTCCCTGGCCGTCCTCGTGGGCTGGATCGCCGTACTGAGCCTGGTCGTGGCACGCTTCTTCCGGTGGGATCCCCGACAGGGATGAACCCCGTAGGCCGGCGACGGGAGGAACACGGGTGGCACGGGACCGACGCGACCTCACGGGGGTCGTCACCGAACGCCGCAAGGTCCGCAAGCTCCACTTCGTGCGCGTGGTCATCGTCCTCTCGTCGTGCGTGCTGGTCCTGCCACTGGTGATGTCGACGGTGGTGGGCATGCTGGCGGGCCCGCCCGAGCGCCGCTGGATCGCGGCGGTGCTGGTCGGGGCGGCCCTGCTCGCGTCGTTCCTGCTGTTGTGGATGCTCTTCGGGCGGGTCCGTCTGGGGCAGCCCCGCCAGGCCTCCCCGTGGGCCTACTGGGGCGCGACGGCTCTGGTGGCGGTGGTGGTGTCCATGTCGATGACCCCGCTCTTCGGTATCTTCGTCCTGGGCGGTTGGGTCGGCATCGCGGCCTTCATCGGTCCCCGCTCGAGGGGGTGGTTCCTGCTCGCGGGGAGCATCGCGCTGTGCGCCGTACTCTCGGTACAGGCCTTGCAGGAGGTCACCCCGATCGCTCTCGCGTCCGTGTGGGCCGGCGCGGTGCTGTGGTCGTTGTTCCTGGCGGGGGCGGTACTCATCTACGTCCGGCTCTGGGACGTGACCAACGAAGCACTCCTCGAACAGCGCGCCCGCGCCCGCCTGGCGGTGTCGGAGGAACGGTTGCGTTTCTCCCGGGACATGCACGACCTGCTCGGGCACAGCCTCTCCGCGCTCGTGGTCAAGTCCGAACTCGCCGAACAGGTCCTGGAACGCGACCCGGCCCTCGCGGCGGACGAGATGGCTCAGGTCCAGGGGCTGGCACGCCGATCGTTGCAGCAGGTGCGGTCGGCGGTGCGCGGATACCGCGAGATCGACCTGGCCGATGAGGTCGAGGCCGTGCGTACGGCGTTGGCAGCCAACGGAACCCGCACCGAGGTCAGCGGGGTCCCGGAGAGCGGCCTGCCCACCGGTACGGCGGTGTCGGCGGCGCGGGTGGTGCGTGAGGGCGGGAGCAACGTGCTGCGCCACAGCGACGCGGCAGAATGCCGCATCACCTTCAGCCGTGTCGGAGGGGAAGGGGGCGATGCACTCGTCGTGGAGGTCGCCAACGACCGTGCACGGGGCGGCCGTGTCCAACGCAACGGCAGTGGCCTGACGGGGCTGGCCGAACGGCTCGTGGCGTCCGGAGGGTCGTTGACGGCCGAGCCCACCCCGGACGGCGGGTTCCTGCTGCGGGCCACCGTCCCCTGGTCCACGGAAGGACCGGACCGGCCCGTCGTGAGTGGGGAGGCTCCGTGAACGAGATCGGCGAAGGCGCCGAGGGCGGGAACGCAGGCTCCCCGCACGGGAACGGGGGAGCAGGGGACGGGGAGAGCGCGGTCCCGGCCGACCGCCGCCTGCGCAGCATGCGTGTCATGACCGTGTGGTCGGTCGTCGTCCTCCAGGTGACCATCGTCCTCCTCGGGATCCCGGACTCGGTCCTCCACGTGGCGGGGGCCCCGTGGCGCACGTCCGTGGCCTTCGTACTGCTCCTGCCGATGGCCGTGTCGACGTACCCGCTGTGCATGGCGAGGCTGGAACGCAGAGAAACCCCTTCTCCATGGTGGTACTGGGGGTCCCTGGGCTGCCTGGTGGTGATGACCGCGATCACCGTCTCACCGAGCCTGCCCATGTACATGACCGCGCTCTGGGGCGCCACGTGTGCGTTCTTGGTACCGATACGGCAGGCGGTACCGACCGTCCTGCTCGCGGCGGCCCTGCCCTGGGCCGGGCTCCTCACCGTCCCCGACCCTCCCCACCTCGTGCCTTTCTCGGTGGCCTGGGTGGGCGCCCTGCTCTTCGGCGGTGTGGTCATCGCCGGCTGGCTCATGGAGCTCTGGCTGTGGCAGACCGTCCACGAGGTCGTGTACGGAGAGGATGCGCGGTCGCGGCTCGCGGTCACCGATGAGCGGCTCCGGTTCGCCCGGGACATGCACGACCTGCTCGGCCACAGCCTCTCCGCGTTGGCGACCAAGTCCGAACTCGCCTCCCGTCTGGCCGAACGGGCCCCCGAACGCGCGGCCGTGGAGATCGCGGAGGTGCGGGCCCTGGCCCGGGAATCGCTCGCCCAGGTGCGTTCGGCGGTGCGCGGTTACCGAGAGGTCGACCTGGCCGAGGAGACCGAGAACGTACGCGGGGTGCTGGCGGCCGGCGGGATCCGTGTCCTGGTCGACGGCCTCGACCGGGTCACCCCCTCGCGCGAGGCCGCGGAGTTGGCGGCGTGGGTGGTGCGCGAGGGCGGGACCAACGTGCTGCGCCACAGTGATGCGACCGAGTGCCGCATCACCTTCACGTGGGCGCGCGACACCATGGTCGGTCCGGGCACGCTGGTCGTGGAGGTCGCCAACGACCGTGCCTGCCCGGGCACCGGTACGGGGGCACCGCCCGGCAGCGGGCTGGCCGGTCTGCGTGAGCGCGTCTTCCTGGTCGGGGGGAGCCTGTCGGCCTCCCCCACCCGGGACGGCGGGTTCCTGCTGCGCGCGGTCGTGCCCGGCTGAGACGGGCGGCCGATGATTCCCGGCCCGGCGGATCCGTGGGGCACGCCGGGCCGGGGCGGACGTCGGGGGCGTCGACGCCCCCCGACGTCCGCCGGCGTCAGAGAACGCCGACGGAGTCCAGCGCCGTGTCGACGTCGGCCGATGCCTCGTCCCCGCCGTCGGTGTTGAGCCCCAGGGCGAACGCACCGTGGGAGGCGTCCATCTCCACCACCACGAGCCGGCCGTAGGGCCCATCGCCCGTGGGGGCACCGACCGAAGCGCCGAACGCGGGGTGGCCGTCGACCTCCTCAGTGCCGGAGGGCGCGACCTCGGGCACCTCGCCTTCGCCGACGAACGTGCCGACGGCATCGGAGGCCAGACGCAGACCGGTCTCCTCCAGGGACTCCGTCCCGTCGAACCGTTGGGACCCGGTGACGATGAAGGCGTCGGGATCGTCGACCGACCCGAGCACCACGTAGGAGGAGTACCCCTGGGGCACCTCGTCGTCACCGAGACGTTCCCATCCGCCGTCGGGCAGCTCGTAGGCCACACCGCTACCGGGGTCGGAGAGGACCCCCTCGGGGGCAGGGGAGTCGTCGCTGGGTTCGGAACCGGCCGTGGGGTCCTCGGCCTCTTCAACGCCCGAGGTGAGTTCCGAGGCGGGGCCGTCGGAGGACAACAGGAACCAGCCCAGTCCAGCGGCGGTGACCAGGAGGAGCAGGGAGGTCGCCACGGCGGCGACGGTGAACGTGACGCGCTTGGCGGAGTCGTGCTCTCCGGTACTGCGGTGCCGGGGGCGGTCGCCGGGCCGGACGGCCGGGCGGGTCGACTCGTCGGAGCGTGCGTTCATGGGTCGACTCCTGACAGGGGGATGGATGCCGTTCGTCGGGACCGTGGTCCCGGATTGGCAATACCCATGTCCGGAGTGGCGGCAAGCGGGTCGGCGGTGGCCGGATCAGGCCGATTTCGTGAAAAGACGGTTGAAGGGCAGAAAACCGTGTCGGGGATGTTCGGAGGACTGTTCCGGGCCGTCTTCGCCCACCCCGAGGGCCCGGTCGAGCTCGTCCGGGCTGAGAGGGCGGTCGGTGTGGGCGGCGGCCGCGAGAACCTCGGCGTAGAGCTCGATCTCGTCCAGGGCGACACCGTCGTGCAGCACCGTGGAGGCACGCGCGTATGCGTCGGCGGAGAGCCGCACGGACACTCACCTCCCGAGGACGACGGCGCCGAGCGCGAGTCGAGGACAGAGAGCGCGGGACACGGACGAGGGGCCGTACCCATGGGGCACGGTGCCTCCAGGTTAGGCCGCAGGGGCACTCGGCACATGACCCGGGAGGACCAGTGCCGGCCCTCATCCGGGTTGACCAGTGCGCTGCGGAGGCAGTGCTTCCGGGCCGTGCCTCAGCGCCAGGCGACGCTTCGGTGGCGCTGAGCGAGCTCGGCGTAATGGGTCGGAGTGTGCTCCAGGACGAGGTGGTCGTTCTCGTTCAGCTCGCGCACGGCCTTCCCGGGAACGCCCGCCCACAGGGTGTTGGGCGGAACGACCTTGCCGGGCGGGACGAGGGCGCCGGCGGCCACCAGGGCCCCCTTGCCCACGCGGGCGCCGCCGAGGACGGTAGCACCGATACCGATGAGGGCGCCCTCCTCCACGACCGCGCCGTGCACCATTGCCTGGTGGCCCAGGCTCACACCGTCGTGCAGGATCGCGGGCTCGCCGGGGTCGGAATGCATCCCGCACTGGTCCTGGATGTTGACGCGTTCGCCGACGACGATGTCCTCGCTGTCGGCGCGCAGTACGCACCCGTACCAGACACTGCTGTGGGCGCCCAGGCGCACGCGCCCGACGACGACCGCGCCGGGCGCGACCCAGGCGGTGGGGTCGATCTCGGGGTTGCCGAACTCGGCCTCGCCGATGTGCGCGCCGGGGTGGGGATGTGTGTCCTTGCCCATCGCCTGGTCCTCTCCAGCGTCGTGCGGACGCGTTTTGTCGTTCCCGTGACGTGTGGGGTGAACGAGAAGTTGACCACTCGGACCCCGTACGGGGATGATCGCGCATACCTTAGTAAGAAGGTGACCAGGGGCCGCACGCCGGTGTACCCCTCGGGGACATTGACGCAGCGTCGCAGAGCGTGCCTACCTTGGTCGTGGCGGACGGTTCTCATGACGCGGCGCCCCGGAAGAGGCCTGTGCCCCCCACAGAGCCGGCGGGACGCGGGGACATCAGGGACATTACGGCTTCGGAGCTCCCACAGCCGGACCTCGCGGATGGTCCCTGGACAATTGGGTACGGGGCAACTCTCACCTTCTGCGACGTGCAGTCGAAACGGTGTTAGGACATGAAGGGCACATGAGCGATATGTTGCCGGGTGGCGGACTGCAGCAAGACAGGTTCCCGACGGTGCGCAAGGGCGGCTACGACAAGGCGCACGTCGACGACTACTACGTCCGGATGGACAACCAGTTCAAGGACCTCCGCGAGCGTCTGCAGCGGATGGACGAGGAACTGGAGCAGTACAAGCGAGACCTCGCGATCGCACGTGAGAAGGCTCAGACCAAGCCGGAACACGAGCAGATCAGCGAGCGCATGGCGGAGATCCTGCGTATCGCGGAGGAAGAGGCCAAGGAGCGCCGCTCCCGGGTCGAGTCCGAGATCGAGGAGGCCGAGAAGAAGGCCAAGGGCGAGGTCTCCCAGTACCGCAAGGAGGCCGAGGAGCACGCGGAGCGCATCGTCTCCTCCGCGCGCGAGGAGGCCAACGGTATGGTCTCCGGCGCGAAGAAGGAGGCCGAGCAGCTGCGTTCCCAGGCCAAGCAGGACGGCGACCGCCGGTTGAGCGAGGCCGAGGCGCGGGCGAAGAAGATCCACGACACGGCCGACCGCCGGCTCGCCACCCTCACGGCCACGCACGCCGAGGCGCTGCGGCGGCTCAAGGACATGCACTCCACCCTGGCCGACCTGGTGGCCGCTGAGGACCAGGCGGGCGCGCTGGAGACGGGGCTGTCCCGTGAGGACACGCCGGAGCCCGAGGCGGCCGAGCCCGAGCAGGGCCCGGGCAGGAAGGGCGGAGAGAAGGCCGGGTCCGGTAAACCCGTGAAGTCCGAGCACGGCCGGGACAAGCCCGCGGAGGAGGCCGTGTCCGCCGGCTCCGCGGAGGACGGCGAGCCGGCCGAGACCGAGAAGTCCGCTGAGTCCGAGAAGCCCGCCGAGGCCGCCGTCCCTGAGGAGAAGGACGGCAAGCCCGCGGACGGGCAGGAGGGCCTGGAACCCACGGCGAAGCTGTCTCCGGTCCCGGAGGAGCCCGACGAGTCCACTGTGCGCATCAAGCCCGCCCAGAAGCCCGAGGAGGACAAGGGCGAGCAGGGCGACCCCAAGGGCCCGCAGGCTGCCTCGGGCCCGCCGCAGGGCGCACGCTTCGACGGTCCGGACCCGGAGGGCAGTGAGCCGCAGGGCCAGGGGGCCCAGGAAAGAGGCGACTCGGGTGTGACCGGCATCTACCGCCAGCCGGAGGGCGGGCGTCAGGCGGCCGGACCGCAGACCGCGCCCCCGGCCGGACCCCAGGCCGCCGCGCCCCCGGCGGATCAGCGGGCGGGTGGCCCGCAGCCCCCGACGGACGGCGAGGGCGTCCGCGTGGTCCGCAAGGAGTAACCGTCGGTTTCCCACAGGGACGTGAGGCCGATGCCGGGGTGGGGTCCGAAGAGGCCCCACCCCGGCGTGTGATCGGCCCATTCTCCGGTGAGCCTCTCGGAAAGGTCCTCGGCACGGGTGTGCCCGGTCGAGCGGCCCGGGGGAGAGGTCGGCCTTCCGCGCGGGGCTCGTGGGGTGCACGGGCGCGGCCGGGCGTGGCTTCTCGAGGTTCCGCGTGCTCCCGGGACACAGGAAACGCTGCGCGTGCGGTGATTTGTGGGGTGATGTGGGGTCCCGTCCTTGTTGTCGCAGCTGTCGGCTACGATGCCGACAGCCATGATGATTCGTGCGGCCATCCGGTCCGACCTCGGAGCGATCCTGCGTCTCCTCCGGGAACTCGGCGACACCACTGATACGCAGGGCGCACAGGTGCGCATGTCGTCCGCGGCCGTGCGTGCCTGGACCCGGATGGAGAACGACCCCGACCGCACCGTTCTGGTGGCCGAGGAGCGCGGCCAGATCATCGGTACCCTCGACCTCGTCGTGGTCGCCAACCTCACCCACGACGCACAACCCTGGGCGATCGTCGACAACCTCGTCGTGGCCCCCGAGGCCCGCGGCGTCGGTATCGGCCGCGCCCTCATGGAGGACGCCGTCGACCGCGCCACCCGGGCCGGGTGCTACAAGGCCGAGCTGCTCTCCCACGATTCCGGGGGTGGTGCTCGTGCCTTCTACCAGGCCCTCGGTTTCGACAACTCCACCGAAGGGTTCCGGCGCTACCTCTGAGGGACCGGTCGTGTGCGGGCCGTCGGACCCGCTGTACAAACCCTCGTGCCGGGCGGCCCCCGGAGAGCACAACTGAGTCGCGGCGGGCTGTCGTATGGGTATCTCTCGACGGGTTCCGGTATGCGGTCACCGTCTGTTGGTGTCAACCTGGAGACCTGGAAGCCAGATCGCGGCCACCGAGGGGTGCAGATGGATCATCCGGACGAGACCGGGGGCGGAACCGGCCCCGCCCGGGGCCGCGAGGCGACGCGTGCACGGATCCTCGCCAGCGCCAAGGAGCTCTTCACCAACGAGGGGTACGGCTCGGTCTCCTCACGCAAGATCGCGGCGCACGCAGGGGTGAACGTCGCGCTCATCAACCGTTACTTCGGGGCCAAACGCGGGCTGCTCACCGAACTCCTGCGCGAGGACGGCGTCTACCCGGGGCTCATCGAGGAAGGTCCGCACGACCAACTGACCCGGCGTCTGGCCGAGCACACCGTCAGCCGTCTGCACGGCGAGGGCACCGCGCTGCAACGGGCCCTGGACGACTCGGCCGGTGACCCCGACCTGCGTTCGGTGTACCAGGGGCGTATCACCTCGGCGATGATCGAACCGCTCGCGGTCTACCTGGGCGGGCCGGAACGGCGGGCGCACGCGCTGCTCATGTCCTCGGTGCTGCTGGGCATCGCCCGCGTGCGTCTGGTCGAGGGTGCGGGGGCATTGTGCGAGATGGAGCGGGAGACCATCACCCGGAGGGTCCAGGACCTGCTGGAGCTGTGCTTGAAGGACTTCGAGGACAGCGACGCGACCTGAGCGGTGCACGCCGCTGCCCGGGTTCACGCACCTGGTGTCACGCGGTTCCCTTGATCATGGTGACGACGGTGACGATCAGGCCGATCACGGGGATGATGGCCGACCAGTACTGCATGGGGACGAAGAAGAACGTGTGCCGATTGCGGTACACGACGGGTTCCCCGGTCCTGGGGTGATACCCCTGCTCGGGTTTGTTGAGTTTACGGCCGAGCAGGAAGATTGCGACGGCGGCGAGTAGAGCCCCGACCAGTGCGCCGTTGCCTCCGGTGCCGACACCGAAGAGTTCCTCGGTGAGCAGTCCGCCTCCACCGGCTCCGAGGGCCATGAAGACGGGGACGAGGATGCCCCAGCCGGTCCAGATGATCATGCGTCGTGCCTCTTCTGCTGTGCTCGTTGTTACGGGGGAACACAAGGTTGGACATCCAGGCCGCATGCTTTGTTCTGGATATTTTCAGGCTTTCTGGGGAAGATGAGTTCCCCCGAAAAGACTGATTCGCGTGGGAGAGGCCGGTCCGGGGTAGAGAACCCTGGTACGGCCTCGGAACGTTCGGCGCGACGCTCAGGCGCGGAGCTTGGCGACGACGTCGATCTCCACGAGGATGTCGGCCAGGTCGGAGCCCACCGTGGTGCGCACCGGGTAGGGGGCACTGAAATGCTCCTCGTAGACGGCATCGAACTCCGCGAAGTCCGCCTTGAGGCTCTCCAGGTGCACGGTCGCCCTGACGACGTCGTCGAGGGTCAGGCCGTGTTCGGCCAGGACGGCGGAGATATTGGCCAGGACCTGTGCGGTCTGCTCTCCGACGCTGGGAGCGACGATCCCGTCCACGGGGTCCTGGGGCCCGAGACCGGACGTGAACAGAAAACCGCCGGCCACGACACCCTGGCTGTAGGCGCCCGCGGGGGCGGGGGCCCGGTCGGTACGGACCGCTTTCTCTGCCATGGGAAAACTCCTTCTCCGGAGGGGTCGGCACCGGCTCGCCCGGGCACCATTACTGGAAACAAAGTTATCAATTTTTGTGCTCCACACGTACCTTGGGCCACACCGACCTCTCCGCGTGTCGGTGCCCGAACGGAGGAACAGTGCAGTCCGAGACCGTGCTCACCGGCGGGCTCGTCGTCGACGGTACGGGCGCATCCGCCCGCCGCGCCGACCTCGTCCTGCGCAACGGGCGGATCACCCACGTCGCCGCACCAGGCCGGACCGACACCACCACCGGAACCGTCGTCGACATCGACGGGCTCGTCGTCGCCCCCGGTTTCATCGACATGCACGCCCATTCCGACCTCGCGATCCTGGCCGACCCCGACCACAGCGCCAAGGTCGCGCAAGGGATCACCCTGGAGGTGCTCGGCCAGGACGGACTCGGGTACGCCCCCGTCACCGACACCACCGCGGACGAACTCTTCGAATGCCTCGCTGGGTGGAACGGCACACCCGACCTGGAACGCGACTGGCGCGGCATCGGTGCCTACCTCGACCGGGTCGACGAGGGAGCCCCCGTCAACGCCGCCGTCCTCGTCCCGCACGGCAACGTCCGCACGGCCGTGGTCGGCAGCGCCGACCGCCCTCCCACCCGTGCCGAACTCGACCGCATGCGCGACATGGTCGCCCGAGGCATGTCCGAGGGCGCGCAGGGCCTCTCCAGCGGTCTGACCTACACACCGGGCATGTACGCCACCGACGACGAGATCGTCGCGCTCCTGGCCCCCGTGCGTGAGGTCGGCGGGTACTACTGCCCGCACCACCGCAACTACGGCTCGCGGATCGTGGAGGCTTACCAGGAGTGCCTGGACGTGGCCCGCAACGCCCAGGTGTCCCTGCACCTGGCCCACTGCCACGTGAACTTCCCCCGGAACCAGGGGCGGGCCCCCGAAGTCCTGGACGCCATCGACGAGGCCACCGTTCGGTACGGCCTCGACGTCACCCTCGACAGCTACCCCTACGGCCCCAGCGCCACCTGCCTGGCTGCACCGATGCCGAGCTGGGCACAGGCCGGAGGCACCGAACTGATCCTGAAACGTCTGCGTGATCCCGCCATCCGTGCCCGCATCCTGCACGAGATCGAGGACGAGGGCACCGACGGCAACCACGGCATCCCCCTGGACTGGGAGAGCATCGTGGTCACCGGGGTCACCGCGCCCCACCTCTCCTGGGCCGTGGGATCCTCGATCGCCGACCTGGCCCGCGAACACGGCCGCCGCCCCGCAGAGCTCTACGCCGACCTACTCGTGGCCGACCGCCTGCGCAGCGGATGCCTGCTCGAGGTCGGTAACGAGGAGAACATCCGCACGATCATGCGGCACGGCGCACACACCGGGGGCAGCGACGGCATCCTCGTGGGCGGTCGCCCCCACCCGCGCGGTTGGGGGACCTTCCCCCGCTATCTCGGCCACTACGTGCGCGAACTCGGTGTCCTCACCCTGGAGGAGTGCGTACGCCACCTGACCTCGCGTCCCGCTGCACGGCTCGGTCTGGACGACCGGGGCGTCGTCCAGGTCGGTTCCGTCGCCGATCTCGTCGTGTTCGATCCGGACACGGTCGCCGCACGCGCCACCTTCGAAGACCCGTGCCGCACACCGGTGGGGATCGAACACGTCCTGCTCAGCGGCGAGTTCACCGTGCGCAACGGTCGACGTACCGACCGGCTCCCGGGGCGTTCCGTCCGCAGGAACGGGCCGTGACCGGTCGCGACCACCGTCGTCGCCTGCTCGGTGCGGCGAGAGGGTCGGCCCGAGCGGACCCGACCCACGAGCGTCCCGCACCCGCCGCCGTGCTCAGCCGATGACGACCGCGCCGGCCAGAACCGGGTCGCCGAAGCTCACCGAGCCGTGTCCGGAGGCGAGGGCCCGGCTGGTCTGGCAGCTCGTCCCCGCGAACAGGGCGAACCGCACACTGCTGTCGCCGTCGATCGTGACGACCCCGCCCTGACCGGTCTCGAGGGGGCGGCAGCCGCCGTTCTCGACGATCTGCTCGTATCCTGATTCGAAGACGACGCGGACCGTGTCCTTGTCGTCCTTGTCCGACATCCCCGAGATCGCGCCGGCGATGGTGGCGGACATGGTGGCGAGGTTCGCAGGGCGAATCGGCACAGGGTTCCCCTTTTCTGCCGGGCCGTCCAGGCACGGAGGTCCCAGCCGCGCACGGAGTTGGTTACTCCGTGTCATTTAGCTACAGGGGTACCGCGAACAGGCGCAGCTCAGGCGGAGTGTCGCCCAATTTCTCCGGGAGCGTGCCATTGGAAACGCGTCCCGTCTCCCCTAAAATCTGCCCCGAAAGCCGTCACGGCCCCGTCGAAGGCCGCAGCACCCGGGAGGAGGGGCACGTGTACTACACCCTGCTCCTCGCCATGGAGTTCCTGGCCCTGGGGGCCCTGCCCTTCGACATGGTCGCCGCACTGGCCCCCGGAAGCCTCGCCCTGGTGGCTGTCGCCGCCGCCTCCTACCTCGCCCTGTACCTGGTGCGGGGCCTGGTGCCCTGGACCACCGGTGAGGCCGCCGCGGACGCCGTGCGTGCGATGCTCCGCAGGTCCGAACGCCTGCAGGTCGTCACGTTGTGCAACCCCGCGGCCGCGGGCAAACCACGTCCCAGAGCACCAGGAGCGGTCCCCGCGACCGCTCGCTGACCTCTGTACGGCCCTGCCGAACCCTCATGGGCAGTTGCTCACCGGGTGACCCGTGCGGTGGTCTCCGACGGGCTCTTCCTTCGGGGACGCCTGCTCGGACGCACCTGGCCCGGGAGAGTGCGTTCTCGGCCACAGGCCAGGAGGAACCCGCGTCCCGAGGAACGGGAGCGAGCGGTCCGAACATCGCGCACCGCATCCGTTCCGGACGAAGGGCATCACCCTTGTACAGCTTCGCTCCCATCGCGGCCGCCATGGACCTGGTCTCCTCGGCCCTGGCCGCGCTCACCGCACTGCTCGTCCCCCTCGTTCCCGCCGCCGCGGCGGGCCTGTCCGTCGTACTCCTCACCATGGGGGTGCGCCTGCTGCTGCTCCCTGTCGGCATCGCCCAGGTACGTGCCGAGAAGGTGCGGGCCCGCATCGGCCCCGAACTGGCACGTATCGGGGCCCGACACCGCGACGACCCACAGAAGATGGTCGCCGAACAGCGCAAGGTCTATTCCGAGGCCGGAACCTCACCCTTCGCCGGCTGCCTGCCCGCGCTCGTACAGATGCCCGTGGTCCTGGCCCTGTACGGCGTCTTCACGGGCGCTTCCGAGGACGCAGGTCCCCTCCTGTCCCACACCTTCGGCGGGGTCGAACTCGGGTCCTCCCTGCTCCCGCTCGCCCAGGGGATGCCGGTGGAACCGGTCTTCGCACTGCTCATCGCCTTCCTCGCCCTGGTGGCATGGGCCCAGCGCAGCTACGTCGTGCTCCCGGCGACGCTGACCGACGCCACCGCGGACGGCCAGGGGCGGCCCGCGATGCCGGGGATCCTCACCTACATGTCCTACGTGCCCGTGGCGATCGCCGCGTTCGTGCCCCTGGCTGCCGGGCTCTACCTGTTGGTCTCCACCGCCTGGGCGCTGGGAGAACGGCTCGTGCTGCGCCGGTTGCTCCCGGAGCGGTCCGGACCGGGGGCGTGATCCCCTTCCGGCACGACGGTGCCCGGGGCACGCGGTCCCGGGCATCCGTGGTTGCGTCTCGGCCCGTTCCGAGCCAGTGGATCAGAACTCCACGGTCACACAGCCCAACCGGTCGCCGGCCTGGCCCGCCTCGCCGTCCTCGGTGGCGGTGTGCTCCTCGTGCAGCACCAGGGACTGCGCCTCACCCTCGCGGAACTGCCACGGGACGGTCGCCGTGGCGTCGCCGTTGCCGCTGTCGTCGGTGGTGAAGTCCAGCCACACCTCGTTGTCGGGGTTGGCGTACTCAGGATCGGTCGAAGGATTGTCCTCGTCGGCGGCCGGGTCGGCCTCGTTCTGGTAGTGCGGGCCCGAGTCGTCGGGTTCGTCCCCGCAGGGCTGGGTGTGTACGTGGGCGCCGAAGTCGCGGTCGGCTTCCAGCCCGGTCGCGGTGAACCGGACCTCGCTCTCCTCTTCCGTGGTGCTCACCTGTACGTCGGCGGTGGCGCCCTCGGGGACGGCCGTCTCGTCGTAGGTGACTGCGCCGGCGCCCTCGCCGGGCGGGAAGAAGGTCGCTGCGGTCACGCTGGGGGAGCTCGTGGGCTCGGCGACCGACTCCTCGTCGCCGGCGGCACCGCTGGTGTCGGGTCCTTCCTCCGAGCACCCGGCGGCGAGCAGTGCGGTCAGGGCGAGGCCGGTGGCGACCTGGATCGTGCGCATAGCGGGACTCCCGGTGTCTTCTCGGCGGTTGTCCGCAATATTACCCAAGGTGTTCACCTGATAACTGTGGGCGCGGAAGGGCTGCCTCGGGGGTCCGAGGGGGTGCACGTGCCCGGTGTGGGGGCCTCGGGTGCAACGCTCCGGATGCTACCGGTCACGTTCGGCACTTTTCGCGGGGCGGCCCGGATCCGACTCCGGCGTGGGGTTTCGGTATGCAAGCGAGGGTGAATTATGTAACGGATGTCACATTGAAGGGTGTGAGACGTGAGCCAGACACCAGATTCCCCCACGTCTGAGAACGACGACGCTCCGGCGCACACCGAGGCCGCCGAGAACGAACTCGAACGCAGCACCGTCGTGCGCCGGGCCGCCGGTCTCCTGCTCGGCCCGGTGCTCGGCCTGGCCGCCTTCGCGGCGATGCCCGAGATCCCGTTGCCCGTCGAGGGCGACGACGGGGCCATGGCGCCGACCGGTGATCTGTCCGCCAACGCCTCGCTCGTCGCCGCGGTCGCCGTCGTCATGGCCGTGTGGTGGATGACCGAGGCCCTGCCGTTGCCGGCCACCGCACTCCTGCCCCTGGCGGTCTTCCCCATCGTCCTGGAGGGCACCTCCATCGACGACGTCACCGCGCCCTACGCCAACGACATCATCTTCCTGTTCATGGGCGGGTTCGTGATCGCACTGGCGATGCAGCGATGGAACCTGCACAAACGGGTCGCGCTCTCCATCGTCGCCGCCGTGGGCACCGGGCCGGTCAGCATCATCGGCGGCTTCATGCTCGCCACCGCTTTCATCACCATGTGGGTCTCCAACACGGCGACCGCCATGATGATGCTGCCGATCGGCCTGGCCGTCATCGGTCTGGTCACCCAGCTCAGGGACGGCCGCACCGACGCCGACTTCGCGACCGCACTCATGCTGGGCATCGCTTACGCCTCGTCGATCGGCTCGGTCTCCACCCTCATCGGGACACCGCCCAACGCCTTCATGGCCGGTTACCTGTCACAGGAACACGACATCACCATCGGTTTCGGACAGTGGATGATCGTGGGCGCACCACTCGCGGCCGTCTTCCTCGTCCTGTGCTGGATCCTGCTGACCAAGGTCGTCTACCCGCCCGAGACCCGGGACCTCGGCGAGGCCCGCTCACACATCCGTCAGGAACTGCGCGACCTCGGCCCCATGTCGCGCGGCGAATGGACCGTCCTGGCGGTGTTCGTCTGCACGGCCGCGGCCTGGATCTTCATCCCGCTCCTGGCTGAGACCGAGGGCATCGGCGGTGCACTGCCGTGGTTGGGCAACTTCACCGACGGCGGGATCGCCATCGCAGCGGCCGTCGTCCTGTTCATCGTCCCCGTCGACGGACGCCGCGGTGTGCGCGCCATCGACTGGGAACAGGCCGTCAAACTGCCGTGGGGCGTACTCCTGCTCTTCGGCGGCGGGTTGAGCCTGTCGGCCCAGTTCGGCTCCAGCGGCCCGAGCCTGTGGATCGGTGAGCGGGTCGAAGGGTTGGGCGAGGTCCCCGGCTGGGTGTGTATCCTCCTCGTCACCGGCATCGTCCTGTTGCTGACCGAACTGACCAGCAACACGGCCACAGCATCGATCTTCGTTCCGGTCATGGCGGGTGTGGCCCTGGGCCTGAACCTGCCGGTCCTGACCCTGGTCGTGCCGGCCGCGCTCGCCGCGAGCCTGGCCTTCATGCTGCCGGTCGCCACCCCGCCGAACGCGATCGTGTTCGGTACCGGCCACATCCGTATCGGACAGATGGTCAAGGGAGGGGTCCTGCTCAACCTCGTGTCCCTCTTGCTGGTGCTCGCCACCATGTACACGACCGTGCTCTGGGTCTTCGGCCTGTGAACACCCCGTTCCCCGTCCGCTCCCGGGCGGGGAACGGGAGCGCACGGGGGTACGGGCCGCCGCGGGCATCCGGCAGACTGGTGGGCCGGAACCACGACCCTCGTTGAACAGGCGACATGCGAACCATCAGACGCGGCGGCGAACACGAGACCGAGATCAAGAAGTCCCGGTTCATCTGTGCCCTGGCACGGGTGGACAGCGAGGAGGCCGCCCGCGCGTTCATCGCCGACCGGCGCAAGGAGCACTGGAGCGCCGCACACAACTGCACGGCCTACGTGCTCGGCGAGGAAGGCAACGTACAGCGCTCCAGCGACGACGGCGAGCCCGGCGGTACCGCGGGTGTGCCCATGCTCGAGGTCCTGCGCCACCGCGAGCTCACCGACACCGTCGCCGTGGTCACGCGCTACTTCGGCGGGATCAAACTCGGGGCCGGCGGGCTCATCCGCGCCTACGGGAACTCCGTGTCGGCCGCCGTCGACGAGTTCGGGGTCCTGGAACGGCGTACCCTACTGGTGGTGGAGGTCCTGGCCGACTACGTGCTCGGCGGGCGCCTGGAGAGCGACCTGCGCGACTCCCCGTACACCGTCCGGGACGTGGTCTACGAAGCACGCGTACGTATCGAGATCGCGCTGTCCGAGGACGAACTCGAGGGGTTCGGGGTGTGGCTCGCCGAGATCACCGGGGGCAGAGCCGACCACGAGGTGAAGGGCAGCACCGTCGTGGAGGTCGAGCCCTAGAATCCCTGCTGTGAACGGGATCCCCCGATCAAGGGGCGGTAACGAGTGGGGGCCGCCGTGTGTCGGTCCTCCGGTAACCGGCTTAGGATTTGCCGTGATACGTCATCGTTCATGGGGAGTAACGGACCATGCGCAGCTCACGCGTGCCCCTCGCCTGTGGCATCGCGGTGCTGTTGGTCACCGGCTGCACGGGCGATCCCGAACCACCCGAGCCGCAGGACGGGAACGAGCAGCCCTCGTCGCCACCGACCGAGTTCCGGGGCCAGGTACCCCCCGGACTGGACGGGGAGATCCTGCGCCACCTGCACGGTGAGGACGCGGACGTGCACCCCGTGCTCGACGACGGGGGAGTGCGCATCAGCCCCGTCGAGGACGCCTTCCTCATCAGCTCCGACGGCGAGGACCAGCACCTCCTCCATGACGCCGCGACCGGGGAGGCCCTGTGGGAGGGCGAGGCGGGCTTCAACGGCTTCGCCTCCGACTCCGACGGCGACCCCGTCCTGCTCATGGCCGACACCGACGACGTGCCCTTCGTACTCGACCCCGAGGGCGAGAAGGTGTGGTCCGCCGGGGACGCCGACGAGGTCTACCTGGACGGGCGGATCGTCGACCACCCCGACGAGTGGTCCGCCGAGGAGCCCGGAGGGGCCTTCACCGTCTCCGACACCGACGGCGACGAGCTGTGGAGCTACGACTTCGAGCCCGCCGAGGAGGAATCCGAGGAAGACGCGGAGGACTCCGACGAGGGAAGCGGGGACGAGGACGGAGGGGCCTCCGAGGACGAGGGCACCGAACCGCCTCTGGGCGTTCCCGTGGCCGCGTGGGACGACACGGTACTGCTGAGCGACGGTGACTCCTCCTTGCAGGCCCACACCCTGGAGCCCGAAGAGGCCGGCGAGGAGCTGTGGTCGGTCACCGGCCGGGACGAGGAACTCGACCTGCCCGATACCGCCGCAGGCGCCGTCCCGCAGATTCTCGGCAAGTACGACCTCCCCGGGAACGAGGACGCCGAGGAGACCGACGAGGACGACGGCACCGACGAGGACGAGGACGGCGCAGAGGACGGGGACGAGGACACCCCCGACGAGGGCCTGCTCCTGTTGCGCTGGGCCCAACCCGAGGCACCCTCCGTCCTGTCGGCGCACGACCCCGACACCGGCGAGACCCGGTGGACGCTCCAGGAGCCCGGCACCAACCCGGCCGCCGAACCCTTCGCCACCGCAGGCGCCACCGGAAGCCTCTACGACGAGGAGACCGGGACCCTGCTGCTGCAGCAGGCCAGCGGAGGAGCCTCCTTCATCGCAGTCGACCTCGCCGAGGGTAAGGAACGCTGGGGCCTGGAGGACGACGACACCGCGATCTCCCCCGCCTTCGCCCACGACGGTCACGTCTACGGAGACCAACGTGGCGGGGACACCGACAGCTCCCAACTGGTGCTGGACGCCGTCACCATGGACGTGGTCGACGACGAACTCTCCGTGCGGGTGGAGGCCGTGACCGAGAGCGGGCACGCGATCCTCGTCCAGGACCGCCAGCGCTTCGTCCACGGCCCGCCTCCGGGCGAGGACACCGACGAGGAGGAAGCCTCGGGATCCCCCGAGGACGAGTCCCCCGAGGACGAGTCCCCCGAGGACGACTGAGACTCGGGGGACTCGTCCTGCCGACCGGCCCGGAGGGCCAACGCCCGTGAGTGCTGAGTTCGCTCCGCGCGCCAAGACCTTCGTCGCGGGAGAGCCGAAGGAAAGGCTGGTCAAGAGGGTCTCGGGGTTCTTTCTGGGGCCGAATCGAGGACGATTTTCTGGAGACCCGGGGCTTCTCCGTCGAGATCCGCGACGGCGAGGACCGTGCGAGAAACAGGGACCGGCAGGACGACTTTCTCTTCTGGTCGCTCCTGGTGGAGCTCGAGGCCGCGGACAGGCTGGGCCTGGACCACTACGTCGCCGTGACCGGGAGGCTTCTGGAGTGCTTCTGGAATGCCGGGATCTCGGCCGTGGCCACCTGCGGTTTCGAGCACCTTCTGCCCTGGAGTGGCGGGATCCGGAGCCCCGGGATGCCGCCCCCCGGGGGTGGCGTACGTCAAGCCGCCTTTGAGGATGCGCTGGGCATGGTTCGATGATCAGGTTTTCCCTGACGAGTTCACCGCGGATTCGGAGAGCGAGCCGTTCACCGGGTAACAGCGTCGATTATGATCCTCCACTGGGGTTCGGCGTCGTGACCGTCCTCAACGGAACGACGAACGGTGCCGAGTACATCGTGGATGAGCGCACCGGCGTCCTGCGCGAATTCGGCGCTTACCTCTACGGGAACATCTGCTTCGGCGGTAACTACCGGTGGGACCGAGAAGGCAACCTCCGAAGTGAGATGAACTTTCGACGACCGGGGCCCTCGGGGAGTGTCCGGCAGTGGGACGCCGACGGCCGACTGGTCTCTGAAGAGCCTGATTCGTCTCCGCGTGTCTGGAACGGAACTCACACGGCGGTGTTCAGTGACCAAACCCCCTCGGAAACACCCGGGTTCGGCCTCACCTCCCGCCGCATCGACTGGGACGAGGCGGAACAGGGTTCGTGGACGGTGACCGGCCGTACTGGGGTTTCCTCGCCACGGCCGAGGACGGAGGGCGTACCCGCGTTCGCTCGGTACTCGATGGTCGTGAGGAGGGGCCGGTCTGGGGATCGGAGTCTTCCGGTGAGCTCGTCCTCCAGGGGATGCTGCACCACGCGTACGATCAGGTGGGCCCGTGGCATGAGTGGGACGGGACGGATCACCTGCTGAGCGAAACGAGCTACGACGCTCTCGGCAACAGGATCACCGACCGCCGCTTAGATGACGCGGGCAACGTCGCCCACGAGGAGCGTTACGATCCGGTGCGCTTGTGGCGCGCCCCGGACACAGGGGAGGACCGACCCGCACCTTGGCTGTGGTTCTGACGCTGACCGCTTGGAGCCCAGGAGAAAACGCAGCAGCACTCACGGGAGAAGGCCTCAATCGGAGACGGGAATGCTCGGAGCGACTTCCTCGGGGGCCGTTCCCTTTCCTCTGAGATAACGATCTACCCGAATGCCCAACAATTCGACTCGGTCAATGTTCGACTCAATGCCGTAGTATATAATCCTAAGCTTTCCGCTGGATCTTACTGATTGGAACTTTTCGATTTCTCGAACTCGCTCTTCAGCTCTTTCCTTTACCTTTAGTATGCTGAAGCGTTCAATATCGAATTCCTTCGCTCCAGGGCCGCCAAGGAATCCCATCTCTCCGGCTTTATCATAGCGATCTAAAATTACAGGCTTGCGCCTCATTTCATAGTCAGAGACGAGGCTCCTCGCGGCTGGTACCATAAATTGCGCATGTGGCAATCTCCTCGCCTTGGGGTCTTGAATTTTTCTCATTCCGACTATCGAAATCAAGGTCCATGCGAGCCACACGACCACCACGAATGGTTTCGGGTTCTCATGCGCTGAATCTGCATCCAGGAGGAAGTCAGGCATGTTTCCACTACTGATGGCATGAGTCCCTGAAAACCAAACACCCACGAATAGCATAAAAAAGATTATATTCCACGGCATTCGTGAATAGTAAGGTCGCAGTAAAGTCGTGCCACTACGCCGGCTCATGTCACTCCAAGGGGGTGTCGGCGTGTATTTTTTTGGTGTCAATCATTTGCACTTCCTTCAATTTCCTCAAGGGTTCGTCTTCTTCGTTGAATTCGTTCCACCCATCATCAAATGTGTCCCGCATGGACTGGTGTCCCAACTCTGAAGCGTACCGCCATGGGATTTGGCCTGCCCCTGTTTCTGGAGCGAAATCCGACCCGACATAAACTTGCTCAGTCGCCCCCTTCGGGGCAGCTGTCAAAACTTGAAGAAACCCGTTTTGGATTTGCCCTTCCTGCAAAAACTCTTGATCCTCTTCATCGCTGGAGAGCCATCGGATACCTTCAAGTCCGATCCCACCAAGAACATTAGCTCCAGCCTTGGTCATCTCAAAAGCGGCATTATCTACCATGTCTTCCAACAGTTCTCGGCGCTGCGCCCTCAGGTCGTTCATGGCTTCGGTGTCGCCGGTTCTTCGGGCTTCGCGCCAGTCCGCCCACAACTGCTCCACCGGATTGAGATCCCGAACCGTGGACGACATCGTCGCCTCGCGCTGGTCGGTCACCTCTCGTAGGTTCCCGTCCTGGCTCAACCGGATCTGGCCCTCACTCGGCACACGGTTGTTGTCCGTGCTCACCTGGCCATTGGCATCGATGCCCATGCCCCAGTACTACAGTTGCACTTCCGGTTTGTCATGATTCCAGCGCTGCCTGTCTGCGGTAATGGCAACGCTGGGCCCTGGCTTGGTGAGCCCGTCTGAACACCGACCAGCCCAACACGTGCTCCACGCCGTGCTCGACCTTGAACAGCTCGTGCAGCAGGCGGCCGATGACGTAGCCGCGCAAGGCCGCAGCCAGGGGCTCCTCGTCCATACTGGCCCGGGTCAGCAGGCGCTGGATCCGGTAGGGCCTGTTGGGCCAGGCTCCAGCAGTTCTTGGCCGTGAGCGGGGCGAGTAGGGTACTGATGACGTCGCGGGTGGTGGCGCGGGTCTCGGGCCAGGCCAGATACGGGTCGATGACGGTATCGGTGAGCTCGTTCAGTAGGCGCGGCCAGCGCTGGGCCGCTACGCTGGTGGCTGCGGCCACCGCCTCGTTGCCTGTTGTCTTCACACACGATCATCGGGCGGTGGCCGTTCGTGTGCGCGGCAAACGTCCAGATCAGCGTGGTCAAACCTGGTCAGGCAACCCCAGGAAACATCAGGTCAGGGCAAAACGGAAGCGCAACTGTAGTACCTGGCTGTGGTTCTGCCCCGGCCGGAGGGGACACTCGAAGCGCGGGCCGACCGATGGGAGAAAGGTCCCGGTTCAGAGGTGCGCGGGCCGACGCTGCCGCCCCTGACGCTCACGGTCGCGCGGATCCGGCCGACCACGGTCTCCGTCAGGTCGCCTCTGGCGGGCCCGGGGATCCGGCTCACGGCGCCCACGCCGTTCCGTGACCGGTCCGTCCTCGCGAGGCCTCGCCTTCTTGCCACGCTTCTTCGCGAGTTTCTCGGCACGTTCGGCCATCTGTTCCTGCGTCGGACGCAGTACCGGGTTCACACCCAAAGGTCCAGTAGAGACCGTTCCGTCCTCATGGGCCTCCCACTGCCAATGGGCACCGGAGACCCGGCCGAGCGCCACCACCATGACGTCCTGGGGGATACGGCCCAGAGTCTCGACCTCACTGCGTTCCAAGGGACGTTCGAGGATCAATGCGTACTTGGGCCGCCCCTCGCCGGACCACGCACGGATGGGCCCGTCATCGGACTCCGGTGCCTTCTGCTCACCGAACAACCGGTCCAAGGGTTTGCCGGGTGCACGGGTGCGCACACCCGCGCGGCCCAGCGCCTCGGCCACCACCCGTACGGTCTCGCGCGCCATCTCCCGATGGCCGTTCACGGCCAGGACGCCGCGCAGAGCAGTGAAGTCCACGAAGAGCAGCTGCTGCTGCCCCTCCTCCGGTTCGAACGCCTCGACGACCCCGATGCCCAACAGGAGACCGCGGTTGACCATGCCCAGCTCGGTCCGCGACGTCGTGTCGAACCTGACCGCCGAGGTCGCGGAACGGCTCGTCGTGTGCCGCCAGAGAGTTGGTTCGACGACCTCCCACGACGACGCGGGTGGAGTGGCGTCCGCAGAAACCATGACGGTGATCTCCCGGTCGGCCGTGAACACGGCGACCGGCCGCGCCGGGACCTCTGCAGGGGCGCTCCGCAGCTCCAGGTAGGCGATGTTGGCCCGTTTCTCCGCACCGGGGTCGGCGGCGATGACGTCCCCGGCCGCGTCCCGCCGCTTCCGGCGGCGCAGAGAACGGACGAACCGCGGGGGCCTCGGGCGCCGCCAGGGAAGGGCCGCGATCTTCTTGAACGGCCATGCGACGCCCTTGAAGATCGGTTTCCAGAACAGGGCGAAGATCGTCAGGGTGAGCAGGATCCCCGCGCCGATCCCCAGGATCTTGGGGTCGATGTCGGGTGCGTTACTCGAGCCTCGTCCGCCCAGGAGTCCTCCGGAGGAGCCGTCCGAAGTCTCGTCGGAGGGGCCGTCGCTCGCCTCTGGTGAAGGTGTCGGCTCCGGGCTCGGAGGAGCTTCGGCCGGTTCCGGGGGCGTCTGTCCCTGAGCCAAGGCCTCGTCCACCTCGATGACACAGAGAGGGTCCTGACCTTTCAGGACGTTCTCCCCTGCCGCGTCCCACGGCATGATGAGGTGCCAGCCCGGACGCACTTCCTGGTCGCTCGTGAGCATCCCGCCGTCGGGCTGGGTGCGCCCCTCGGTGTGCGTATAGATCTCCGCCGCGCGTTCGGGCTCGCCCAGAACGTTCTCGGCGATCTCGAACAGGCCTCCAGCGCCCCCGGGCACCGTGTAGTAGATGACCTCGGGGCAGTCCTCGTAAGGGTCGACCGGGACCGGTTCGGCCGCTGCCTGTGGCGCCGGGGCCACCGGGGAGAGGGACAGCAGTAGCGCCGGGAGCACCAACCACGGTCCGAGCCGGACACGTCCGCGCGTGAGTGCCCTCGTCGTCCCTGGTCCTGACACCGGCCCTCCCCGGACTCGTGAGTGTTGGTTCGTGGACTGCAGGTGACAGCGCACCCGTGAGACCGCCATCCAAGATTAAGGAACATAGCCCACGATCCGTGCATCAATAACAGATGGGCACTCAATCGACTTTGTTCGGTAACACCTCGGACTGACGTCCATGGTGCACCTCGGGTAAAAAGGTGCTGCCCCTCGGCTCCCTCCCCCAGCCGATTGCCCCCCGTGCGCGCCGGGCCACTCAGGGCTCCGGCGCCGCAGATGTCCAGACCAGGAAGAGCACAGCCGTGTCCGATTCCCCCAGAAGCGGGCGTTGGGACATCCTCGTCCCCCACTGCAACGATCCCGAGGGAGGTTCGACCTCCAACGGTGAACAGGACCCCGTTCCGTGGGGGCCTGTGTCCCAGATCCTGTTGAAGAACAGGTACTCGACACTGGCGGAGGCTTGCGGGGAAGCAGCGGTGGACCTGCGCTCCGTCAAGGCCGGGGAGATCGGTGAAGGTGAGGTGGCCGAGGCGCTCCAGGAACTCGTCGGCAAGCTCCCGGGGCTGTTGGAGGACGCGAAGGAGACCTTCCAAGGAGCCGCCGACGCCTTCGAGGCCTGGGGCGAGGCGTTGGAGACCGCCCGGCGGGACAGCTACAGCGTTCTGACCGAGGCTCAGGCGGCCTACGAGGCGTTGGAGGACAAGGACGACTGGGACGACGACCGGGAGACCTACGTCACCCGGCTCAACACGGTCCTCTCCACCATGTCCGGCGACGTCGACACCGCGGTCAACGCGCTCGACGAGCTCATGCGCAACGGCTGGGACAAGGCCTGGGACCTGTGGAACAAGGTCGTGGAGTGGACGGAGGAGAACCCCCTCGTCTATGCGGCCCTGATGGTGGTCGCCGGTATCGCGGCCATCTTCATCCCCGGTCTCGGTATCGCCCTCGGCATCATTGCGCTCTTGGTCAGCGCGACGAGTCTGCACCGCCAGGACAAACTCGGGTTCAACATCCAATCCATCGCCACTCTCGGTTTGGATGTTCTCGGTGTCGTCCCCGGTGCGGCCTTTGTCCGTGCCGGCGGGGCCCTGGGCCGGGGTGGAAGATTCCTCACTGCGAACCGCGGCCCGATCAGTGGCGGTCTGCGCAGTGCAGCCAACTCCATCCGCAACAGCCCGCTGGGAACCAGCGTCAGCAGCACCCTCAACCGGGGGCGCGAGATCCGGCAGTCGATCAACAACGGCACATTCAACAACAGCCCGAAGCAGAGCCTCGCATTGGACGTCGCTGCGAGCAGCCTCCGGGAAGGAACTCTCAGCACAGCGGCAGGCGCGACCATCGAGTACACCGACAAGGGTGAGGTCGACTGGGTGAACGCTGTTGTAGGAGGCTTCGCCACCGGCGCCCCGGGAGGCGCAGTCGGTGCCGCACACAGCCACGGTGGTTTCCAAGCCGCTTTCCAGAGCGACGGTTCGGCGCTGCTCGGCTCGGACGCCGTCAACAGCAACCCCCTCGGGGCCAACGACGCTTCACCCGATGTCACCAACGTGGATCCTGCCGATGGCAGCGTCGGCGGGGTGGAATCGAGCTTCCCCTCGGACGGGCCCGCCACGGTCGAGGGAACGGACGGCACGAGCACCACGATCGAGCCCCTCGGTTCGGGGGACACCGGATCTTCGAGTGCGTCCGGTGGAGACAACGTGGGGGCAACCGACTTCTCCTCGTCCGGGGACAGCGGGACCACCACGTCGACGGCTTCTCCTCAGGAGGGCGTCGATCCGGTTGCGGGCGGGGGCGAGAGCTCGCACAACCCGCCGAGCACGACAGAGGCTGTGAACACCACCGAGTCGAATACCGGGGATCTGTCCGGGACAGAGAGCACGGATTCCTCCGGCACGGAGCCCACGTCCGGTACCGAGCCCACGGCTTCGGTCGGTATGGAAAACACCGAGTCGGTGCCCCACACCGAATCCACGGAGGCCGTCGGAGCGGAGAGCACCGAGCCGGTCGGTGGGGACGACACATCCTCGTTCAACGGTGAGGAGTCTTCGGGCACGGACACGGGCGATCGATCCGGTACGGAGACGGGACCAGACGCGGGGCCGCCCCAGAACCCCGATACCCAGAACACGGACGGGGTGAACTCTGGCAGCCAGAATACGGAACAGTCCGCCGGCGACCGCGCCTCCGACGGAAACGCTCCCACCGACCAGAGCCAGAACGACCAGAGCGAGGGCGCGGAGGCCGGGGTGCGCACCCAGCCCACCCAGAGCCTGTCCACCGACACCGGATCGGGTGCGAACGCCACCAGCCGCCTCGACGCGGACGGCAACATGGTGGATGCGACCCTCAGCGCCGGTGACGTCAACAGCGGTACCGGGTTCGAGGTCACCAGCGACGGCAACAGCAGCAGCGTGGTCACCCCGGACGGACCGCCGACCAGACGACCCATCGGTGATGGGCAAGGGGACAACAGCGTTACCGATGGTCGGGAGAACCGTGTCGTCGTGGACGAAGTGT
Source organism: Nocardiopsis kunsanensis DSM 44524 (assembly GCF_000340965.1). GTDB lineage: Bacteria > Actinomycetota > Actinomycetes > Streptosporangiales > Streptosporangiaceae > Nocardiopsis > Nocardiopsis kunsanensis. The sequence continues at coordinate 5,881 of NZ_ANAY01000043.1, read as the reverse complement.
CCACCACGACGAGTGAGGTCACCTCCGACGGCACCACGAGCCGAGGCGAGTTCGGTGAGATCGGGTTCGACCGGAGCAACCCGGACTCCCCTGTTCCTCGGTACAGCACCGACGGGTTCTCCGCCGAGATGCCCCGTCAGGGCCAGGCCAACATCGCAAACCCTGGTGACGGTGGTGACCCTCGGGTCCGTGCTGACCGGGAGACGATGGAGGTCTCCAACGATGCGGGTCAGATCACGGTCCGTCGTGACGGTGACGGCGGTTTCGACCTGACCAACACCGACGGTAGCCAGGGTCCCTCGTACAACGGCACTGACGGCTCTCTCATCCACACCACGCGTGACGGAAACATTGTCGAGGCCCACCGAACCCCCGAAGGGACGGAGCTGAGTGGCGGGGACGTTCGGGTCGACCAGCCCGCGGCGGACGGTTCTCCCACGAGGATCCGTCCCAACGGGGGCGAGAACACGACCGTGACCTCCAGGGACGGTGATTCGGCGAACCTCTCCAACGGAGACGGACCCACCACCGTCCGGGACGTGACCAATCAACGCACCACCGAGATCCGCACGGACGGGACCACGACCCGTTCCTTCGAGGGGACGCAGCACACCACGCGTCCCCAAGAAGGGCAGGTAGAAGCTGTATCGGGGAGCGGTGGCTCCGGCCGGGCCGGTAACGGCGAGGTCGAGGTCGTCAACAGTGCCTCGGACAACCCCACCTCCTTCCGGGCCGACGACAGGGGCGCTGTCGAGGGGCATGCCAACGGCACATCTGCGGTCGTCGACGGCACCGGCACCACGCTGACCCATGAGAGCACCGGTTCTCAGGTGGCACGGAACAACGAAGGCCTTGTCACGGCCGGAGGCACGCGAGTGGCACCGGACGGCAGCGTGAACCATCCCGACTTCATCAGGAACCCCGACGGAAGTTTGGACATCCCCGACGGCGAGGGCGGGACCTGGTCCTACGATCCCGACGGTGTTCCTCTGGAGAGCGCCTCGGCTCTCGCGGTGCCCGCGCTCCTGCCGTCACCGCGCACAGGGACGCCCACACACACGGCTCCGGACGGGACCCGTGTCAGTCCCGGGAACCGAGGGGAAGTGCGTACCGCCGACGGTTGGAGCGTTACACCCACCGGTAACGGCGGTAGCTCGATCGGCTCTCCGGCTGATGCTGCGGGGAACCGTCTTACGGTCACCCAGGAGGGTGGAACGACCACCATGGGCTCCGGTGGCGATCAAGTGGTGAGCCATGGCGATGGCACTGTCTCCGGGCGGACCAGTGACGGTATCGATGTCCAGAGCTCCCGGGAGGGATCTTCCGTCTCGGACCAGAACCTGGTCTCGACCGTCGACGGGTACAACAACGCCCGTACGACCGACGCCGGTGATGGTTCGGTGGCCGCGCACCACAGCGGGGGCAGCGGCTCTGCCCCGTTCTCCGACGGCTCGACGGTCAACCACTCCGCCTCCGGAGGTGAGGTGCGCGTGTACGACGGCGGATCCGTCGACCTGCACACCGGTGACGGGAACCAGGTCCGGGTGGGAGATGGCAACAGTGCCGTCTCCGGAGGACCGGACTCGCTCGACGGCGGTCCGTCGTGGAGCGCGCAGGCGCGCAGTGACGGGGCTTATGGGCTGGGCAGCGACAAGGGCAGCCTGGCGGCTGTGGACGCCAACGGCAACACGAGCGCCCGGGTCCAGGGTGAAGGCGCCGAACTGAACCTTCAGACCTCCCCGAAGAACGAAACGGTGGTCTCCGACTCGACCACGGGCACCGAGTTCAGTCCTTACCGGGACGGCGCACGGGTCGAGAATCCCGACAGTGGTGCCGGTATCGACCTCCGCGAGAGCGGGAGCGTTGTACGGCCCGGCGGGGACTCCCGCAGCCAGAGGGTCACCTTCGACGGTAGCGGGGATCCGGAGAGCATCCAGGTCAATCACAGGACTGATGGCCAGCCTGTGCACCATGCCGACGGTAATGTCACTGTCGGACCCGAGGGCGGGGACGGCGTCCGAGTGAGCCCGGAGGGGGCCGAGGCCGACTGGAACGGCGCGAACCTGAGCGCGCGGGACGGGCAGACCACCGTCCAGAACTCCTCCGACCCGGACAGCAACGTCGTGCACGGCGGCGGCGGTGTTCTGAACATGACCCAGGACGGCAACCAGCACAGCTTCGACGCCAACGGGCCGATCAACCAGTCCGGTGGCGGGGTGAACGACCCCAACGCGAGGGGGACCCACCCGAGCTTGTCGCGGGAGGGGGACACCAGCACGGTCGAGCAGGTCTATCGGCCGCGCGGGTCCAGCGCCACGGTCGATGCCCCGACCATGAGGCGGGACAGTGCCGGTAACCGGAGCGAGGTCAGCCACGACAGTTTCCGTGCTACTCGCGATGACAACGGCACCAAGGTCGAGCTGGTCGACCAAGGTGTGGCAGTCACCAGGGGCGACGATGGCGGGACGGTGGTGGAGACCGATTCGTTCCGCCTCGAACGCACCCCCGACGGTTCTGCGGAACGGTCCGGGAACAGGCAGGATAACGGCAGGCGGGACCTGACCATCCGTCCAGGCGGCGACAGCGGTATCGAGGTCACACGGGACGCCGATGGCACGGTGCGGGTCAAGGAGGACGGGCAGACCGTCTTCGAGCAGCCGGCCGGCAACCGCTCCGGCGATGGCGGCAATCGCGCTCAGCCCGTCGCAGACGGCCAGTGGTTCCGAGCGGGTGATGTCGAGGTCCGTGTCGGTGGTGACGGGCGGATCCGGGTCAACCGCGGTTCGGACCAGGTGGACGTCAACCGCAACGGGGTCCCCTTCACCACGCTCAGGCCGGGGCCGGGCGAGCCCACGACCACGATCAAGGAGGGCGCGAAGGGGGACGTGGACATCCGGACGGTGCCGGGTGCGGACGGCCCCCGGGGGCGCCAGGACACGCGTATCCACCAGGACGGTGCGGTGGAGAGCCTCGTGGTCAAACCCAAGGGTGGGTCCGAGAACGGGGTCGCCGAGAGCTGGGGCATGGGCATCGACGCCAATGGCCAGGTGAGCACGGACAACAACCGTGTGCCGGCTGAGGGCCAGATCCGGTTGAGCCAGGACGGGAACCTACGAGAGGTGACCGATCGGCGCGAGGCGACGATGTCGACCACGGAACGAACACCCGACAGGGTGGAGCAGTTGTGGGCGGACTGGCGCGAAGCCCGAAGAACCGGCGACACTGAAGCCATGGAGAAGGTCAGAGAGAAGAGCCACGACTTGCTGGAGGGGGTGATGAAGGACGTCGTTCTTGAAATGGGAAAGGCTGGGGCAAATGTTATTGGTGGAATGGGCCTTCATGGAATTCGGTGGCTAGCAAGCGATGAAGAAGGACCGGACTTCCTGGGAGAAGGGCAACTTCAGAATGGCCTTGCTCAGATCCTGACAGCTGCACCGAAGGGGGCGAGTGAACACGTGTACGTGAGAACAAGATTCCTTCCAGAAGCAGGCTTCGGGCAGGTTCCATGGAGATTTACAGCGGAACTGGGGCATCAGTCCATGCGAGATACATTTGATGCTGGATGGGATGACTTGACAGAAGAAACGGACGAGACTCCTGAGGAAATTGAAAAAAATAGTGATGATTAATTTCTTTAAGGGGGTGCCTTTTATTTCATGGGGCAGTGTGAGCAAAACTGGCAATCCATCCCTGCTGCGGCCATTCTATTATCGCACGCCATGGAGCGCGGTGATATTTTTTCTGGTCATTGCATTTTGGTTTTCGGTGACTTATGCTCTCGACAGCGGGGCGGTGCCATTTTTGCCTGTTGAATTTAGGCCGGAAGAGAAAGGACCAAGGCCATTTTTAGTGGCATTGTGGGTCGCTTGGAGTTTGATAACAATAATCGCAATTAGAAAAATTCAAGACCCCAAGGCGGGGAAATTGCCACATGCGCAAGCTATGGTGTTGGCGGCAGAGAAAGTCCTGTCCGATTATGAATCCAGGCGTCGTGATATAATTCTCGATCGCTACGATGAAGCCGGTGCCCTGGGGTTTCTTGGGGGGCACGAGAGAAAGGAGTTCGAGATAAACAGATTCACTATACTAAAGCTCAACTTGCGAGGTGAAGAAAAAATCCGTGAGATTGAAAAATTTCAATCAACAAGGAGTGCAAGCAAGCTTAGGAATATTTACTACAGGATTGAGTCAAGCATTGATCGTGTAGAGATATTGGCGCGTAAGGTAGACCGTTTCTTGCGTTCAAAAGGAGTCGACCCTGAGGAGTTGGCTCCGAGTCGCCCACTCCCCGACTGAGGGACGGTTCCGGAATCTGGGTCTCGGCCGGGTTGGCTGCAAAACCGCGTCTTTAGTGTATTCGGGCGGGTCTAACCTGGTCTGGTGTTGAGTGATCGGGTGTCGATGGGAATCCTGACCGGTTCGTTTCCGCCGGAGACGGTCGATGAACTGGTCCGGGCGCACGAAGTGCGTGAGCAGCGCAGGCGCGAGCTACCAGCGGACGTGATGGTCTACTTCACGATCGCGATGTGGCTGTGGCGCGGATCGGGCTATGTGGAGGTCCTCAAACAGATGACCGATGCGCTGCGGGTGGCCTCCTGGCGAGGTCCTGCCACCGAGTGGATGAGCGAGGTGGCCAACTCCTCCTCGATCACCAAGGCCCGCAAACGCATTGGCTGGCAGGTCATGGAAGACCTCTTCCATTCCTCGATCGAGCCGGTCGCCGAACCCGGCACAGGTGCGACCTGGCAGGGCCTGGCTCCGGTCGCTATCGACGGGGCCACACTCGACCTGCCCGACACCGGCGCCAACCGCGGCTATTTCACCAGGCCCTCCGGTGGGGCCTTGCCCCAGGCCCGGTTCGTCGCCGCCTGCGAGATCGCGACCCGCCGCCTGATCGGGGCCACCGTTGGCGCCTACAACGAGTCCGAGAAGGCCCTGGCCCTGAAGAGGACCGACCAACTCGGCCCCGGGCAGGTCGCCATCTGCGATCGCGGGTTCTGCGGCTACGACCTCTTCGGGCACATCCACTCCACCGGTGCCCAGGTCATCATGCGGGCCGGGGCCCAGTTCCCGCTCAAAATCAAGCACGTCCTGCCCGACGGGTCCTGGATCGCCCATCTGAACAAGCCCTGCCTACGCTCGATCCCGGTCCGGGTCATCGAGTACTCGGTGACCAGCACCGACATCCGTATCGGCCAGGAGAGCGTCGGGGAGACGATCACGCTGATCACCAGCCTGCTCGACCATGTGCGCTACCCGATCGAGGACTTTCCGGCGCTGTACCGGCAACGCTGGACGTGCGAGACGATCTACGACGAGGTCAAGACCGACCTGCGCGGGGGTACGGAAGTCGTCTTCCGCTCGACTTCGCCAGAAGGCGTGCTCGCTGAGTTCTGGGGACTGATGTGCCTGTACCAGGGCATCAGCGACGTGGTCGACCATGTGGTGCTCGATGCTGGGCTCCCACCCGGGGACGCGGTCAGTTTCAAGGCCGCTACCAGTTTGGTTCGCCGCTCGGTGTCCTGGACCGACGCGGCTTTTTCCCGCTGAGGATCTGGCATGGATGCGGGTACGCGCGGTCGTTGAACTCACCCGGTCTCGGGTGCGGGCCAGACCGGGAAGGAGTGCGCCCCGCAAGCGGCGTAGGGCCAACCACCGTTTCAAGGCACGTAAGGACACCGAGCCGGCGACGGCCGCCTTCGTCCACACCATCATCATCCACTGTCTCAAGCTGCCACCAGCCCGAACACACTAAAGACGCGGTGTTGATACACGGGGGAGCTTGGCCACCAGGCCATGCGAGATAATTTCGACGACAGTGCCAGTGAGCCTTTTTCATCCTGTTTCTCGGAGCTGAAGAACGAGCACGGCACGAGCGATC
>NZ_ANAY01000042.1 GCF_000340965.1 Nocardiopsis kunsanensis DSM 44524 | reverse complement strand
GCGGTCACTGGTCGCCTACGACCACTGACCAGGGCACACATTTCCCATCAACGATCTAGAGTGTGGCCCGTGACACACTCTCCAGTCATCGCAGACCCAGAGGAACACGTTGCCGTGCGCCGGGTGTGGGAAGAACTCGGGCTGCCCGGGCTCGTGGACGTGCACACCCATTTCATGCCCGGCAACGTGTTGCGCAAGGTCTGGGCCTACTTCGACGACCTCGGCGAAGGCGTCTGGCCCATCACCTACCGCGACGACGAGGACTCGCGTGCCGAACGCCTCCGCTCCTTCGGGGTGCGCCGCTTCACGTCACTGTTCTACCCGCACCGCCCCGGTATGGCGCGCTGGCTCAACGGGTGGGCCGCCGACTTCGCCGGACGCAACCCCGACTGCCTGCGCAGCGCCACCTTCTATCCCGAGCCGGACGCCGCCGACTACACGGCCGAGGCCGTCGCCGACGGAGCCCGTGTCTTCAAGGCCCACCTCCAGGTGGGGGCCTACGATCCCCGCGACCCCCACCTGGACCGCGTGTGGGGCGTACTCGCCGAGTCGGGGACACCCGTGGTCGTGCACTGCGGCTCCGGCCCCTACCCCGGACGGTTCACCGGCCCCGGGCCCTTCGCCGAGGTCCTGCGGCGCCATCCCGCGCTCACCGCCGTCGTCGCCCACGCCGGGGCACCCGAGTACAGCGCGTTCCTCGACCTCGCCGAACAGTACGAGCGCGTGCACCTCGACACCACGATGGCCTTCACCGACTACATCGAACGCGATGCCCCGTTCCCGAGGGAGGAGCTCCCGCGCCTGCGTGCGATCGGCGACCGGGTCCTGCTGGGCACCGATTACCCCAACATCCCCTATCCCTACATCGACCAACTCCGTGCGCTCACCCGGCTCGGCCTGGGCCGGGACTGGCTGCGCGCGGTCATGCACGACAACGGCGCCCGCCTGTTCGACCTGCCACCAGAGCGGATGTAGAGAGAAGGCACCATGGAGCTGGCACTGACGCCCCTGGAGTTCGCCCGCCGCACCCGGAGACTGCACCCTCAGCGCGAGGCCGTCGTCGACCGCGGTCTACGACTGACCTACGAGGAGTTCTTCGACCGCTGTGACCGGTGGTCCGCCGCGCTCCAGAGCATGGGCGTGGCCAAGGGCGACCGGGTCGCCTACATCGCCCCCAACACCCACGCGCAACTGGAGTCGTTCTACGCCGTCCCGCAGCTCGGTGCGGTACTGGTCCCGGTGAACTTCCGCCTCACCGCCGACGACTTCGTCTACATCGTCAACCATTCCGGCGCCAAGGTCGTGTGTGTGCACGCCGACCAGCTCGAGGCCGTGGACAGTGTCCGGGACCGGATGCCGGGCGTGGAGCGGTTCGTCGCACTCGAGGACCCGAGTCCCGGCTGGGAGGACTACGAAGCGCTCGTCGCGGACTCCTCCCCCGACTACACCGCGCCCACGATCGTCGAGACCGACCTGCTCACCATCAACTACACCTCGGGGACCACCGCCCGGCCCAAGGGGGTGATGATCACCCACCGCAACGCCTACATGAACTCCGTCGGCACTCTGCTGCACCTGCGCATGGACATCGGCGACCGGTACCTGTGGACGCTCCCGATGTTCCACGCGAACGGCTGGACCTACACCTGGACGGTCACCGCTGCGGGCGCCACACACGTGTGCCTGCCCGCGATGGACCCGGCCCGGGCCTTCGAGCTCGTCCGCGACGAGCAGGTGACCTGGCTGTGTGCGGCCCCGACGGTCCTGATCATGCTGTCCAACGCATCGGAGTCCCAGCGCGGCGAGGTGCCCTCCGGCGTGCACGTGGTCACCGCCGGCGCCTCCCCGGCCTCCGACACCATCGAACGCCTGGAGGACGGCTTCGGCTGGACCGTCACCCACGTGTACGGGCTGACCGAGACGACGCCGTTCATCACCGTCTGCGAGCCGCGCCCCGAGCACCGGGAACTGGACACCGGCGAACGCGGGCGCCTGAAGGCCCGCCAGGGCGTCGAACTCATCACCTCCGGTGAACTACGGGTGGTCGACGAGCAGGGTGAGGAGGTTCCGTGGGACGGCGAGACCGTCGGGCAGATCACCGTGCGCGGCAACGTCGTCATGGCCGGCTACTACAAGGACTCCGAGGCCACTGCGAAGGCGATGGGCAACGGCTGGTTCGGTACCGGTGACGCCGCCGTCGTCCACCCCGACGGGTACACCGAGATCCAGGACCGGCTCAAGGACGTCATCATCTCCGGCGGCGAGAACATCTCCTCCGTGGAGGTCGAGGGTGTGCTCCTTCGCCACCCCGCCGTGTTGGAGGCCGCCGTCGTCGGTGTGCCCCACGAGCGGTGGGGTGAGACCCCGCTCGCGACCGTGGTGCTGCACGAGGGTGCCACCGCGACGGAGGCGGAGATCATCGCTTTCGCGCGCGAGAACCTCGCGCACTTCAAGGCACCCACACAGGTGGCGTTCACCGAGCAGCTGCCGAAGACCGCGACGGGCAAGATCCAGAAGTTCGTGCTGCGCGGCGGTGCTTCCGCCGTCACGCGGCAGTGACCGGGGCGTGTGTGGATCGGGCCGGCACCGGACGCATCCGTGGTCGGCTCCCCGGGAAGGGGTAGGGATGATCAGGAGGGAGGAACCATGGACGACGAACAGCTCTTCGACGAGCTCCTCCGCAGGCTGAACTCCGAGGGTGACTCGGCCGAGTACTCCGATGACCGGAGCGGGGTCCTCCTGCATCGTTTCCAAGGCACCGACCATGATCCGCCCTTCGTCCTCCACGTGGACGCGCGGACACTGGGTGAGCACCTGCGGTCGATGGGCGGCCTGCGGGAGCTCTTCCCGGACGAGTCCCCGGACATCTCCGCCCTGCAGCTCTTCCTCGTCCGGGTCATGGAGACCGTCGACCTCGTTCTGAGCAGTTCCGGCGCCTCGGACTCCGACCGCCGCCACCTGGTACCGGTCGCTTCCGGGGTCAGCTCGCGGACCGAGCCCCCGGTTTCCTCCTGACCCGTCCCCCACTTCTTCGGGCCCACGGCAGGGGGCCGGGCTGTGCTGCCGGCCGCGTGCCGTGGGCGGCCCTGCCGTCGGGAAGCGCGGACGGGCAGGACCGGATGACGGATGTCATGGCACGGGCCGTGCGGGACGCAGGGTCGAGCGGTGATGCGCGGCACTGCCGCACCGGGGGCTCGGCGTTCTAGGTTCGGGGCATGGACAACGAGCATCCTTCCTCCGCGCATCCGACACCCCCTGCCACGGATCCGGGCCCGGTGGGGCCCACGCCGCCCCCGCGGCGGCGCGGGCCACGGTCTGCGCCGCCGGGGGTTCCGTACCACCGCGTGCTCGCGACGGAGAAGCGGCAGTTCTGGCGGGGCGTCGCCGCGCTCCTGCTCCTGCTGGCCGGCCTGTTCGCCTTCTCCTTGGGTTTCGGGGCCCTCGGGCTCTTCGCCGAGTCGGCGCTCGGCCTCACCGATCCGGCCTCGGACGACATCGAGATCACCCCGGTCTCCCAGGCCACGGCGCTGTTCTCGCTCGCTCTGCTCCTTCCGTGGAGCATGCTGGTCCAGCGTTGGGTCTACAAGGTCGAAGGGGTTTCGCTGCACTCGGTCCGGTCGTTCTTCCGGTTCGACCTGATGGCGCGGGCTCTCCTCGTCGTCCTGCCGGTCTGGACGGTGTACATGGTCGCCTTGAACATGTTCCTGCCGTACGGGGAAGGGCACTGGAGCAGCTTCGACCTGTTCGCCACGTTCGCGATCGTCATCGTTCTGACGCCGTTGCAGTCGGCCGGTGAGGAGTACGGGTTCCGCGGGCTCGCGTTCCGGGTCGCCGCGAGTTGGGGGCGGGGGCCGCGCACGGCGCTCTTCCTCGGCGTGGTCGTCTCCAGCCTGTTGTTCATGGTGGTCCACCTGGCGCTGGACCCTTGGCTCAACCTGTACTACTTCTCGCTCGGTGCGACCCTGGCTCTGCTCACGTGGCGGACGGGCGGGCTCGAGCTCGCCGTCGTCGTCCACGCGGTCAACAACACGGTCGCCTTCCTCCTGGTGCTCATCACCCGCACCGACCTGGCCGAGGGCATGGACCGGTCGGTGGGTACGGGATCACCGGTGTTGCTGCTGCCTTGTGTCCTGCTCCTGGTGTTCACGGCCGTGGTGTGGCGGCGTGACCGGCGGTCCGGCCCTCCTCTGACCACGGGCCCGCCGCCGGCGTGAAACGCGGAGATGCGGGCTCCAACGGGTCAGCGGCCGATCCGTAGGGCGAGGTCCACGTGCCCGCCCGCTGTGAGCTCCTCCCAACCGTGGACGGCGGCGTACCACTCGTCGGGCACAGCCGAGGCGCCCCAGCGTGCGCCGAGGAGGGAACCGGCAATGGCGGCGACGGTGTCGGTGTCGTCGCCGGCGCGCACGGCGGCCTCCAGTGAGGACCGCAGGTGACCGGTACCGCCGTCCGTGAGCGGGGTACGGGTGATCGCCGACCAGGCGGCCTGGAGCGCGGTGACGACGAACCCGTTGCTGCCGAAGGTATGGGGCTCGGCGGACTCGGCCGCGTCGAGACGGGTGTTCCAGTCCGCGCGCCGTTCCGCGGGCAGGAGTCCCACCCCTGCACGTACCCCGTCGAAGGTTCCGTGGACCACGGCGTGCCGGATCCCTTCGCACCAGATCACGCAGGCGTCGCCGGCGAGGGGGTCGGCGTGGGTGAGGTCGCTGACCAGGCGCGCGGACTCGGCCGTGGTCCCGGCGTCGTCCACGGTGTGGAGGGCGACGGGCCCGGTGCGCATGAGCGATCCGTTTCCGGCGGTGCGTCCTCCGTCGCGGTGGAGGCCGCGCGAGGTACGCAGTAGCGCCGCGGCCGTCCCGTGCGGGTCGGCGGTCTCCAGTGCGGAGTCGAGGACGGCACGGGTCTGGTTGCCGATGTCGGTGGCCCCGGAACGGCGCCAGTGGAGGAAATGGTCGGCGACGGCGTCCAGTACCCGTGTGTCCCGGAGGGGGAGACCGTCGGCTCCGGCGAGGGCCCGGGCGATGCACACGGCCATCTGGGTGTCGTCGGAGTACTCCCCGGGCGCGTAGGGGCCGAGGCCGCCGCCGATCATCCCGGGGACGCTGTCCTGTCCGAGGCGTGGAGCGAATTCGTAGGGGACCCCGAGGGCGTCGCCGCAGGCGGCGGCGAGCAGGACGCCTGCGGCGCGGTCCTCGCGTCCGGTGGTTGGTGTGAGGGGATGGGGCATGGGCGGCGCTTCCCTTCGGGACGGTGAGTACGGGCCGACCGCCGACGGGGCGATCGGCCCCTCGATTCTTCCGCCGGTGACGGAGGACCGCCAGGTTCTGCCGAGAAGGGCCGACACCGGTCACCAACGCATACACCGGGTGCCGGAGGGACGGTCCGCGGGTCTCTTCGGGGGCAGCGGTGCGGAAGGCCGACCGACATCCGGGTGAGGGGCCTCCACCAGAAGTCGCAAACCAGGTTCCTGCTCGGGGCAGAAGACCGGGACCACCCGTCTCCGCGATTCTGAAGACATACAAAACGGGTGCTTTCCACGGCACCGCCCCCGATCCGTCGATCCTCAGGAGTAGCTCGTGTTCCCGAGCAGGCCAACCCCCCGGGCCCAGCGCCCCCGGCACGGTCGCCGTCCCCTCGCCGTACTCGCCGCGGCGGGCACCGTCGCGGTCCTGGCTACCAGCTGTGCCGGCGCCACCGGGGCGGGCCCCGCCCCGCCGCCGAGCGTCCCCAACCCGGAGGCCGCCGGTGCAGAGCTCACCGAACAGGACGTCAACGCCTGGCTCGACGGGGTCCTGCCCGCCTATCTGGATCAGGCCCAGATCGCCGGAGCGGGTGTGAGTGTGGTCGCCGACGGCGAGTTGCTCACCGCTCGCGGGTACGGCTACTCCGATGTGGAGGCCCAGGAACCGGTCGACCCAGAGGAAACACTGTTCCGTGTGGCTTCGGTGACCAAGACGTTCACCGCGACAGCGGTGATGCAGATGGTCGAGGCCGGAGAGCTCGACCTGGACACAGACGTGGACGAGTACCTCGACTTCGAGGTGGACAAGTCCTACGACCAGGACCTCACCCTCCGCCACCTGCTGTCGCACACGGGCGGGTTCGAGGAGCGTGTCGCCAACGCGATGCTCGGCGAGGGCAAGGAGGTGGACCTGCGCTCGGTCGTGTCCGAGGACCCGCCGGAGCAGGTCTACGAACCGGGGACGACACCCGCCTACTCCAACTACGGCATCGCGCTCGCCGGTTACGTCGTCGAGAACACCAGCGGGACGCCCTTCACCGAGTACATCGAGGAGAACGTGCTCGCCCCGGCCGGGATGGACTCCTCCACCCTCGAGCAGCCGCTGCCCGAAGAGCTGGAGTCCCGTCTCTCCGAGGGTTACGTCCTCGACGAAGAGCCCGCCGTCGAGCGGTTCGAGACCGTCTCCGACTCCCCGGCGGGGGGCCTGACCTCATCGGTGACCGACATGGCCGAGTTCATGCGCGTGCACATGGAGGCGTCCGAGGGCGCCGGTGTGCTGGAGCCGGAGACGATCGCCCAGATGCACGAGCCGGCACTGGGTGAGGAGAGCCTCGGCGGTCTCGCCGGCGGCGCGCAGATGGGCCTGGGCTTCTTCCAGGAGGAGCGCAACGGGAACCGGGTCGTCAGCCACGGTGGGGACACCGACGTGTTCCACTCCGAGATGCAGATCTACCCCGAGGAGAACGCGGGGATCTTCATCACGTTGAACAGCTCCGGCAACAGCAGCCTCATTTCGCACAGCATGCGTCTCGCGCTGGCCGAGGGCTTCGCTGACCGCTACTTCCCCGGTGAACAGGCCGACGGTGGGCAGGTCGAGCCCACTGCGGGGGAGCACGCCGCGCTTTTGGAGGGCAACTACACGAGCTCCCGGTCGATCCACAGCAACTTCGCCTCTGCCCTCTACACCGTGGACGAGACACAGATCGTGGCGACGGAGGACGACACGATCGTCCTGACCAGTCCCGAGACCGGGCAACCCACGGAGTACATCGAGGTCGAACCCTGGGTGTGGCGCGAGATCGACGGGCATCGCACGCTGGCGGCGGACGTGGTCGACGGCGAGGTCAGGGCGATCGGGACGACGGCCTTCACCTTCATTCCGGTCGACGAGAACACCCAGGCCGCAGTGGTCCTGCCGGTCGCCATCAGTTCGGTCGCTGTGATCGTGGTCGCCATCCTCTCGTGGCCCGTTTCGGCCTTCGTGCGCTGGAGGACGTCGCTGCCCAAGCGCGACCGGACCGGCCTGTGGGCACGGCTCCTGACCCGGACCGCCATGATCCTCACCCTGCTCGGGTTCGTCGGCTGGGCCCTGGCGCTCAACGTCGCCCTGAGCTTCGAGCCGGTCTCCTTCGGGGAGCTGAGGAGCATCCAGGTCGTGCAGGGGCTGGGCGCGCTCGGGATCTTCCCGGCGGCCTATGTCCTCTACGACAACATCCGCCGCGGTGAGGGCTGGGGCCGCTACATCGGCAGCTCACTGGTCCTGTTGGCACTGTTGGGCACCGGCTGGATCGCCACCGTGTTCGGGATGGTGGCCGGAAGTGTCTCCTTCTGAGTAATCTCTGCGGTACCCCGAGGGTGCGGGCGGGCCGGATCCCGCCCGCACCGGCCGCCCCTCCCCCACCCACGAGCAGAGCGGAATCGATGAGCCGTGAGAACTCGGCGTGCCCGGTCGTGGCCGACGCCGGACAGAACACCTTCGACCGGCCGTTCCCCGGGCCGTTGGCACCGCTCGACAAGGGGCTCACCCGCCTGGGCTTCCGCGGTCCGTTCAGCCGCGATCTCCTCCTGAGCGTGGTCGTCACACTGGCCTCGCTCGCGATGCTCTCCTCGATCGTGGGTCTGGCGAAGGCGGAGGGGACCCCGTTCACACCCGCCGCCGTGGCCGTACTCGCTGCCCTGACGGCCGCACAGTCGATGGTGGTGTGTGTACGCAGGACCGCGGCGCTCCTGTGCCTGTTCGCCGTGGTGGCGACCCAGGTCGCGATCATCGCCCTCCTGCCGGCCGACGTCGCCTTCCAGGGGTTGGCGGCCTTCTTCGTGGCCTACACCTGCGGCACCGTGCTCCCGCTACGGCAGCTGGCCCGGGTGGTCGCGGCGGTCACGGTCGTCCTGGGCCTGTTCGGGGTCCTGTTCGCCTTGCCGCCGTTGGCCTCGCTCTCACCCCCCGCTCAAGTACCGGATCCCCTTCTGGCCGGTGCGGGGCGTGCGCTGTCCTCCTTGCTCGCCTTCGGCGCGCTGGGCCTGGTCGGCAACGACGTGGCCATGCGGCGCCGTTTCGCCCGGTTGGAGCGGCTCAGGATGGTCGAGATGGAGAAGGAGCGGACCGAGCGTGCCATCAGGGAGGAACGCACGCGTGTGGCACGGGAGCTGCACGACGTAGCCGCGCACCACCTCTCCGGGATGGTGGTGCAGGCGGGTGCGGCCGAGAAACTCGTGGGCCGGGACTCTCCGGCCGTCGCGGAGACGGTCGGCTGGATCCGGGTCCAGGGCAAGGAGACCCTGGAGAACATGCGGCTGGTGGTCGGTGCGCTGCGCGAGTCCGGGGAGCAGTCGTACGAGGAGGTCGAGGGCGCCCCGTCCACGGACGGGGCGCCCGTCCCCGGGATCGCCGATCTCGACCACCTGGTGGCGGGGGAACGCGCGCAGGGGTGCGAGGTCGCCCTGGAGCGCACCGGCACCGCCCACGAACTCCCGCCGGCCGCCGATGTCACCTTCTACCGGGTGGCCCAGGAGGCGTTGGCCAACGCGCGCGACCACGCGTGGGGAGCATGGGTACGTGTGGAGCTGCACCACCGCGAGGCCGAGATCGTGCTCCAGGTCGACAACGGCCCCGGCTCGGAGCGCGAGGAGTCGCCGAAGGGGACCCGGGGGCTGGGTCTGCTCGGGATGAAGGAGCGCGCCGACCTCATCGGCGCGGAATTGGAGACGGGGACGACGGACTCGGGTGGGTGGCGCGTCCGACTCACTCTGCCCCTCGGTTGACCGCGCTCGGCCGGAGGACGGGCCCGGCGGAAGGGTCCGCCGGGCCCGTTCCCGTTCTCCGCGCGCGTTCATCGCCCGCCGAATCGGCCTTAGACTTCCGTGTGCAGAGCGGCCAGGCCCTTCCGGCCGCCGGACCTCTCGACCCCCGAAAGCCGCGCCTGGCGCCTCCTGCAGCTCCGATGCCGCTGCGAAGAAAGGCGAACTCCATGGTCAGGGTGGCCCTGGTCGACGACCAGTTCGTGGTCCGGGCGGGTTTCCGGGTGATGTTGGAGACCGCCGAGGACATCGAAGTGGTCGGTGAGTGCGGGGACGGCCGGTCCGCGGTCGAACTCGTCGAGCGGGTGCGCCCGGACGTGGTCTGTATGGACGTGCGTATGCCGCGCGGGGACGGGTTGACGGCGACCCGGGAGATCCTCGCCCGTGCCTCGGAGATGCCCCCGGCGATCCTGGTGGTGACCACCTTCGACCTGGACGAGTACGTGTTCGGGGCGCTCGAGGCCGGCGCGAGCGGGTTCGTCCTGAAGGACACCGCCCCCGACGACCTGGTCGAGGCCGTACGTCGGCTCGCCGACGGGTACGGCCTGGTCGACCAGGCCGTCACCCGCCGGGTCATGGCCGAGTTCGCCAGGCGGCGGTCCGTGCGTGGTACGGACAACGGCTCGCTCGATCTGCTCACCGAACGCGAGCTCGAGATCGTCCGGTTGCTCGCGCAGGGCATGTCCAACGTCGAGATCGCCGACAAGCTCATCATCGAGGCGAGCACCGTCAAGTCACACCTGGGTCGGGTGATGACCAAGATCGGTGTCCGCGACCGGCTGCAGACCGTTGTCTGGGCCTACCGGAGCGGTGTCGCCACCCCTTGACGCTCTCGGGCACGGCGCGGGTCAGGCCTCCAACCCGCGGCGGGCCAGCAGCGGCTCCAGGCGCGGCTCGCGCCCGAGGAAGTCCCGCACCGCACCCATCGGGTCGACGCTTCCTCCCACCGCCAGCACCTTCTCGCGGAACCGGTCGCCGTTCTCCCGCCGCAGCCCGCCGTGCTCACGCAACCACTCGACACTGTCGGCGTCCAGCACCTCGCTCCAGACGTAGGAGTAGTAACCGGCGCTGTAGTCCCCGGCGAAGATGTGCAGGAAGTACGTGCTGCGGTACCGCGGCGACACGAGCGGGTGCACGACCCCGGCGCGCTCCAGTGCGCGGGCCTCGAAGGTGGCCGGGTCCTCGATCTTCTCCCCCGGTGCGAGCCGGTGCCAGGACCAGTCGAGCAGCGCTGCCGCCAGGTACTCGAAGGTCGAGAACCCCTGGTTGAACCGGTTGGCGCGTTCCAGCGCCGACACGAGCTCGGCGGGCACGGGCTCCCCGCTCTCGTGGTGGCGCGCGTATCCGGCCAGGACCTCCGGGTCGGTCGCCCACACCTCGTTGACCTGTGAGGGGTACTCCACGAAGTCGCGGGGCACGCTCGTGCCCTCCACCAGGGGGAACCGCACCGCCGACAGCAGGCCGTGCAGGGCGTGGCCGAACTCGTGGAAGGCGGTCTCGACCTCGTCCCAGGTGAGCAGGGTGGGGCCGGAGGCGGGTTTGGTGACGTTGAGGTTGTTGACGACCACGGGGCGGTCGTCGAGCAGGAAGGACTGTGCGACGAGGTTGTGCATCCACGCGCCGCCCTCCTTGGTGGGGCGTGCGTAGGGGTCGAGCAGGTACAGGCCCAGGCCGGTGCCGTCGGTGTCGAAGACCTCCCACACGCGTACGTCCGGGTGGTACCCGTGCAGGTCGGTGCGTTCGGTGAAGGTGATCCCGTACAGCAGGTGGGCGGCGTGCAGGACCCCCTGCTCGATGACCCGGTCGAGTTCGAGGTAGGGGCGCAGCGCCTCCTCGTCGAAGTCGTAGCGCTCCTTGCGCACCTGCTCGGCGTAGTAGGCCCAGTCCCACGGCTCGATCTCGTGGCCGGCCTGTTCGGCGAGGGCGGCGGCCTCGCGTTCGACGTTGCGGCGGGCCGGTTCGACGAGGCGTCCCAGGCGCTCCTCGACGGCTTCGACGGTCTTGGCGGTCTGGTCGGCGACCTTGTAGGCGGCGTGGTCGGTGTAGCCGAGGAGGCCGGCGTGTTCGGCGCGCAGCTCGGCCGTGCGGGCTGCGATGGCGAGGTTCTCGGGGGCGCGTTCGGTGCTGAGCCGGTACAGCTTCTCGCGGGTGGCGCGATCGGTGAGCTGGGCGAGGGCGGGCTGCACGGAGGTGTTGAGCAGGGGCAGTACGTAACGCCCGTCCTGTTCCAGGGCGGCTATACGTTCCTCTCCGAGGCCGTGGAGGTCGGCCGGGTCGTCGGTGACCAGCGCGGAGTCGGCGCTCGCGCGGACCAGGTTCTGACCGAAGTCGGAGGCCAGCTCGGCGAGTTCGGCGTTGATGGCGCGCAGCCGCTCCTGCTGTTCGTCGTCGAGGTCGGCGCCGGCCTTGACGAAGTCGGTGCGGTAGTGCTCCAGGAGTTGGCTCTCCTCCGGGTCGTCGGTGGCGACCTGCTTGATGCGCTGCCAGAGTCCGCGGTCGAGGAAGACCGCGTCCCGGTGGCCGGCCGAGCGGGGCGCGAGTTCGCGTTCGATCTGTTGGATCCCGTCGGTGGCGTCGGATGCCGCGAGGGTGTGCAGGGCGACGGTCTCCACCCGGTTCAGGGTCTGCCCCGAGCGCTCCAGCGCCGCAATGGTGTTGTCGAAGGTCGGGGGGTCGGGGTCGGCGACGATCGCGGCGATCTCGGCCAGGTGTTCGGCCGCGCCCTGTTCGAAGGCGGGCACGATGTGCTCCTCGCGGACGGCCGCGAAGTCGGGGAGACCGTAGGGGAGGTGGCTGGGTCGCAGCAACGGGTTGTCGGTCACGGGTGGTTGCTCCTTGCTGTAGGGCGGTCGTGCCGTTCTACCGGATCCTGACCGAGGTCGATGTGTTATGAAAATGTTACTCAGATCGCCGGAGTCGGTACCCCTGTCCCGGCCGTGTTCCGGCAAGCCGCCCGTATCGGGGAAACATGTCTCACAACGCTCTCGGGGAAAGTGCTGCGTGCGCACGGTCACACCCGTGTTCGGTGGCGGCGTTCGGGGACGGAACCCCCACGACTCGGGGCATCCGAAAACGATCAACGGTCACGAAACACCCGTCCGGGACGAATAGCACGTGGTTACACGCATCACTCATGTAACCCCAGAATGGACAGCGACCCAACAGGTTTTTACGTCGGGGTCGCGGTGCACCAACCCCGCACCCACCACCGACCCGTCAAGGAGGTCTACCGTGGCCGAGACAACGGAGAAACCCCCCGGCCGGGCCATGGGCCTGCTCCTGGGGTCCCTGCGCGGGATCGAGAAAGCGGGCAACAAACTCCCCCATCCCTTCTGGATCTTCGCCTTCCTCGGGGGATTCGTGATCCTGCTCAGCGCAGTGCTGAGCTGGGCGGGCGCACACGCCGTCTCACCGATCGACGACGAGCGCATCGATGTACAGAGCCTCCTGTCACCGGAGGGCTTCCAGGTCATCTTCGGTGAAGCCGTCACCAACTACGTGAACTTCCCACCGCTGGGCCTGGTCGTGGTGATCATGCTCGGTGTCGTGGTGGCCGAGCAGACCGGCCTCATCAACGCGATCCTGCGCGGCAGCATCACCCGGGTCCCGGCCAAGTACATGACCTTCGTCGTGGCCCTCCTGGGGATCTGCGGCAGCATCGCCAGCGATGCCGCCTACGTCATCCTGATCCCGCTGGCCGCGGTCGTTTTCCAGGCAGTGGGCCGTAGCCCCACGCTCGGCATCGTGGTCGCCTTCGCCTCGGTCTCGGCCGGATGGAACGCCACGTTCGTCGTGGCCCCCACCGACGCCCTGCTGGGCGGTATCAGTACCGAGGCCGCCCGCGTCATCGACCCCGAGGCGACCGTCACCCCGCTCGCCAACTACTTCTTCAACGCGGTCAGCGCCGTCCTGCTCGCCGTCCTGATCACGCTCGTCACCGAGCTGGTACTGCGCAAACGCACCGAGGGCCTGGACGACGCGACCACCGAGGACGACACGCTCGGCGACTTCCACCTCCAGCCCGAGGAACGCAAGGGCCTGCGGGCCGCCGGCTTGACCCTCCTGGTCATGGCAGTGTTGTTCGTCGCCGCACTGGTGCCGGAGAACTCCTGGTTCCGCGGCGCGGACGGCACGGTCATGGAGTCCCCGCTGGTCAGCGGCATCGCCGTGGTCCTGGCCGTGGCCTTCCTCGCGGTGGGTACCGCTTACGGCCTCGTGGCGGGCACGGTCCGGCAGGCCGCGGACGTGCCCGCCTTCATGGCCAAGGGCATCAAGGACCTCGCACCGGCTCTGGTCCTGTTCTTCGCCGCCTCGCAGTTCCTGGCCTACTTCCAGTGGTCCGGGATGGCCGAGGTGCTCTCGGTCCGCGGCGCCGAATTGCTGGAGGCTCTCGATGTCCCGGTGGCGGTACTGTTCATCGGATTCATCCTCATCGCGACCCTGATGAACCTGTTCATCACCAGTGGTTCGGCCCAGTGGGCGCTCATCGCACCGGTCTTCGTCCCGATGCTGATGCTGCTCGACGTGAACCCGGAGACCACCCAGGCGATGTACCGCATCGCGGACGCCTCCACGAACATCGTGACGCCCATGAGCCCGTACTTCGTACTCGTGCTCGGCTTCATGCAGCGTTACCGCAAGGACTCCGGGATCGGCACACTGGTCTCGCTGACGCTGCCCTTCACGGTGACGATCCTGATCGTGTGGACGCTGTTCTTCCTCGGCTGGTACACGCTGGGTCTCCCACTCGGTCCGGGTGCCCCGGTCAGCTGACTCACGGAGACCGCATACAGAAGGGGTCCCGCGCTGTACATGCGAGGGACCCCTTTCCGTGCTCCCGGGTCAGGAGGCCGGGGTCCCCAGGCGCACCGGGAGGGCGAGCGGGGAATTGATGAAGACCGACGGCATCTCGGCCGGGTCGTCATCGTCCACGGCGGCCCGGGGGAACCGGGTGAACAGGCCCCGCAGGGCCGTCTCCAGTTCCATACGCGCCAGCGACGCACCCAAGCACGTGTGCGGGCCGTGCCCCAGCCCCAGGTTGCGCGGCCGGTCCTCGGTCAGGTCGAAACGCTCGGCGCTGTCCCCGTAGCGCTCCTCGTCGAGGTTGGCCGCCAGGTAGCCCAGCAGCAGGGGCTCACCCTTCGCGACGGTCACACCGCCGATCTCCACGTCCTCCACGGCGAAGAGGAACGGCAGCGCGGCCACGCTCGTGGAGTGGCGCAGGACCTCCTCCACCGCCGTCGCCCACTCGGCCTTCCCCTCTCGCAGCAGGGCCAGCTGTTCGGGGTGGGCCAGCAGCACCTGCACACCGTTGGCGACGGCAGAAGCGGTGGTCTCGAACCCGGCGGTGATCATGAGCCACAGGGTGTCGCGCAGTTCCACGTCACTGAGGCGGTCCCCGTCCTCGTTCGCGGTCACCAGCACCGACGTCATGTCCTCCCCCGGCTCGGTCTGCTTGGCGGACACGAGCTCGTCGACGAAGGCGTCGACGTCGGCGCGCAACGCGGCGACCTCCTCCGGGGTCCCCTGGGAGAAGGCGGTGGCCACCATCGCGCGCATGCGGTCGTGGTGGGAGGGGTCGAACCCGAACAGCGCGGCGAAGACCGCGACGGACAGCGGGTAGGCCAGCTCCTCCTTGACGTCGACCGGTTCACCCTCCGGCCGCTCCGCCAGAGCGTCGATGAGCTCTCGCGCCGTCTTCTCCACGACCGGACGCAGCGCCTCGATCCTGCGCGGGGTGAAGGCGCGTGAGATCAAGCCCCGCAGGCGGCGGTGTTCGGCTCCGTCGGAGGTGAGCATGTTGTCGAGGTGCACCATCGCGCGGACCGGGTGGTTCTCGGGCACCTCGCCCTCGCCGAGTGCCCGCCAGGACCGCCAGTTGCGGCGGAAGCGGGGGTCGTTGAGGGCCGAGCGCAGGGCCTCGTCACCGGTCAGCGCCCAGACTTCGAGATCCGCGACCACAACGCGCGCAACGGGCCCGGCATCCCGGAGTGTGCGTGCGAGTCCCCGCTGGCCTCCTGGTTCGAGGACGATGGGTCGGGTGTGTGCGGACATGACTGGTCTCCAGAGGTCGGGGTCTTCTGCTGGGGCCGGGGGGCGGTCTGCACGGGGGTGAAGGTCACCGGCAGGCTCTCCAGTCCGTGCGCGAAGGGGGACCGCCTCCAGGCCAGGTCGCTCGGGGGCACGGAGAGCGCCATGTCCGGCAGCATCCGGAAGACCGTGCCGACCGTGTCGACACCGATCTGCCGAGCCAGGTTCCGGGCCGGGCACTGGTGGGGGCCGGTGCCGAACGCCAGGTGGGCGCGGGTACCCGAAGGTGAGGTGAGGTCGAGGTGCTCGACGACTCGGGGGTCGGAGTGCGCGGGACCGTACCCCGTGATCAAGCAGTCGCCTTCCCCGACGGTCCAGCCGCCGAGTTCCATCTGCTGAGCGGGGTAGCGGCCCGGCATGAGATAGATCGGGGGAGCCTTCCACAGCACGATGTCGACGAGCTCCTCGATCCGCGCGTTGCCGCTCATGATGTCGGCGCGGGAGCTGCGGTCGGAGAGCAGCGCGTGGAAGGTGTTGGCGATGAGGTTCATCAAGGGGTCGTGTGCGGCCGAGATGATGAGGATGAGCTGGTGTGCGACCTCTTCGTCGTCGAGGCCGTTGGGGTGGGTGATCATCCGGGAGACCACGTCACTGCCGGGGTCCTCGCGCCGCTGCAGGGTGACCGACTGGGCGTACCCGAAGAGCCCGCCCATGGCGGCCTCCGCCTCTTCGCCGCCGTCCCACACCTTGCGCATGAGTCCGACGAGCTGTGTGCCCTGGTCGCTGCCGAGGCCGAAGGCGTCGTTGAGCAGGAGCAGGGGCAGGCGGAAGGCCAGGTCGGAGACGAGGTCGGCCCGGCCGCGGCTCGCCGGTTCGGCCATGAGCTCGCGGGCGAACTCGTCGACGACGTTGTAGGTGCGTGCGGCCGTGAGAACGCTCAGGGCGTCCTCGATGACCTCCCGGTAGCGGCCGTGGTCGGGCGGATCGCTCGCCAGGGCGTTGCGGAAGTACCAGAAGGGCCCGGGGACCTTGTCGGGGGTGGCTCGCCCTTCCTTGGCCTCGGTCCAGCGGCGTGGGTCACGGGGGAAGACTCGGGCGTCCTGCAGGACGGTGCGGTTGAGTTCGTAGCTCAGCAGCACCCAGGCGAGTACACCTGGGGCGACCTCCACGGGGGCCAGGTCACCGAAGCGGTGCCGGAGTTCCTCCATGGTTTCGGGGACGGTCGCCTCGGTCTGCCCGTAGAGGGGGACGGCCGCCTCTCGGGCGGCTGCCATCGGACACTTCGCTGAGGGCGTGCCTGCGGGCCTGTCGGGACTCAAACGTGCAGGTCTCCTTCCTGACCCGTGTCCTGGGGGCACGGATACGCGGGCGCTTGGTCGAGGTCCGACGCGGGGCGCGACACACCGTTCGCGTCGTGTTCGCGCCCCCAAGTAAAGCAGGCACCAAGAACCTCATCCCCACCACGGGGACACATAAGGGAACATTGGGGTATCAATTCCCGCATGCCCCATGCATACCGGCTCATTCGCCGGTGCGGTAGGGGTCCCCGATGGGGTCGTCGCCTTCCAGAGGCACCTCCACGATCGGCACGAACCGGCCGCTCGACTCCCCGCCCATCCGGTCGCTGTAGCTGAGCGTCCCGCCACCTGCGGAGACCTCGTGTGCGCTGTTGAGCAGCATCAGGTGCGAGAACACCTGGGTGGCGGTGGGCAGCTCCTCCCTCTCGCTCTGGTTGGAGATGCGCACCGCGCTCGCCGCGACCGCGACGGCGTCGTGGTTGACCAACGCGTACCCGTTGTCCAGGGCGCCTTCCTCCTCGTTGACGTACTCGCGGTAGGCGTTGGCGAAGCCCCCGTAGTACTCGGGGGCTTCGACGCCGGGTGAGGCGCCGTCCCACCGGGGGTCGGTGGCCGAAGCGTAGAGCAGGCTCATGTTGCCGTCCTCGAGCGATGCCATGACCTCCTCGTCCTGCAGCACGCTCAGGCCGGTGACGGCGAACACCACCCGCAGAGGCTGATCCTTGCACTGACGGATCGCCAGCGAGGACAGGAAGTCCTTGAGGTCGGGTGCCCGTCCGGCGAAGAACAGCGTGTCGCTGCGGGACCAGCACACGTTGTGAGTCATCGCCGTGTACAGGCCTGGGCTCCCCTGTTCCCCGACGGTGGTGCCCTCGTACTCCTGGGCGTGGCCGTCGGTGAAGTCGATGAGGTGCTCCTCGTAGGCCTCCCGAAGGGACGTGACGAACAGGTCCGGCTCGTTCTTGTCGTAGACCAGGGTCGCGTCGGGTTCCTCGTCGAGCCCCTCCAGGTAGGACCGCAGGGCCAGCACGTACTCGGTGTTGCTGGGGGCCGCACGCACCAGTCCGGGGATCTCGCCGTGTTCCAGGCCGTCCGCGGTGACCGCTGAGGAGACCATGGGGATGTTCTCACCGCTCAGGTGCTCGGCGATGTCGCGGGTGGAGTCGATGCTGACCCCCATCCCGGTGACCGCGACGAGGGGGACGTCGTCCTCGGTCATCTCCACGAGTTCCTCCACGACCGGTTCCCACTGGCGCTGTTGGCCGCCGACGTTGGCCAGCTCCAATTGGATCTGCGGGGTGGAGTCCCCGAACCGCGGCGAATGATTGGCGACCATCTGCGCGGTGTGGGCTCCCTCGATCGCACGCAGCATGCGCCCGGGGTCCATGGGGCTGACGTCGCCGAAGGTGAACGTTCCGAGGTGGGCGATCTTGACCGCCTCTCCCCCGCTCTCCTCGGCGACCCGGTCGTTCTCCTCGGCGATGCTCTGCTGGATGTCGGCGAAGTCGTCGTGGAAGGCGTATCCGTCGTCGGTGATGCCCACGCACTGGCCGTCGAGGAAGTACACCCCGTTGCCGGGCGCCCCGCAGAGGAACTCGTCCCAGTACCGCAGGCCGGAGGCGAGGAGCACGAGGGCGAGCACCCCCGTGGTCAAGGGTTTCCAGTGGCGCTTCCACCACGGTCTCCTGGCTCCCCAACCGAAACCGGGTATCTGCCTGTCCTTCTTCGGGGGGTTCGGCATCGTCACTTCTCGCTTCCCGCGGCATCGCTCACTTGAATCGGTCCCACAACGACAAGTGCCGCGCTGCCTCGGCCAGCAGTCGGCTGGAGTCCTCACCCACGAAATCCGCAGCCAGGTCGGAAAGGGTCTGCTGTGCAGCGGCGTGCAGCTCGGCCGTCCGGAACATGTCGGGGTCGCTCACCAGGTGGCGGGCGATCAGAAGTTTGAGGGTGGTGCGCACCAGGGGCGAGGGGTCCGCCGTACGGGTCTGCTCGCTCAGCAGCGTCAGCAACACGTCGAAGTAGGGCCGCTCGAACGTGTTCCGGGGCGGTGCGTCGGCGACGTCCTGCAGTGTCAGCACCCATGCGTCACCATCGACCTCGGGATCGATGAGCCGTTCGACGAGGAACTCGGCGACCAGTAGGAACTCGCCCGCGCACAGCAGGTGGTAGGCCTTGCGCACCGGGTCGGGCCGCACCGTGCGGTAGTGGTGCACGAGGCTGCGGTGCACGGTGTCCCAGTCGGGGTAGGTGCCGTCCGGCTCGCGCCGGGCCAGGACCCGCTGGAGCAGGCGGCGCAGGACCGTGGGGCGGCCGTCCTCCCACAGGGGGTGCTCGAGCAGGACCGGTTCACCGACCTCGTGGTCGGGACCGCTCTGTTCCCGGTACAGCCAGAGCCCGGACTCGACGTCGCGGGCGGCCGAGCAGGTGGTCAGTGCCGCGAGCAGGTCGGTGTTGAGTGCGTTGGGGGGTTCGCCGAGCACGCTGGTGAACATGAGGTTCTCGGTGGAGGGCAGGCTCTCCATACCCTGCGACGGGGGCCGGGCCAAGAGCGCATCGGTCACCCCGGAACCCGCGCACCGGACCCAGGCCTCCACCAGCGCGGCACTGGCCCCGGGGTGACCCCCGGTGAACCCCCACAGGTGGTCGACGACGTCGTCGGAGTGCCAGCCCTGCCCACTGGCCTCGATGAGTAGATCGCTGACCTCGGCGGTGGTGAAGGGCTGCAGACGGTAGCGGGACCACAGCGTGTCCTCCGTGGCGAGGGGCAGCATGTTGACCACACCGGTGCGCCCGCCGGGGGTGGCCACGACGACGCTGAGATGGTCGCCGCCGTCCTTGGCCGAACCCACGAGTGCGGAGACGAGTTCGGGGCCCGGGCCGCGGTCGACGTTGTCGAGCATGAGGGTGGGTGTGGGAACGCGGCGTTGGGCACGGCTGAGATCACGCAGGTCGGCACGGAGGGCCTTGCACAGGGACTGGGCGGCGAGCTCGCGGTTGTTGCGGCCCAGGACGGCGTTGTAGTGGTCGGGGTCCTGGACCTGATGGCGCAGGGCGATGAGTTCGTCGACCGGTTCGGCGCTGCCGGTACTGAACCAGCGCAGGACCTCGTCGACCGTGTTGACCGCGAGTCCGGACAGGCCGAGGCCGGCGCGGATGATCTCGACGGCGCCGAACCCGGTGAGGAGCTCCTCGGGTGAGATGACCCGGCCGGCGCGTTCGAGTTGGTCGCCGAGCTTGCGCAGGGCCCCGCGGCCCCGGGTGCGCACCTTGCCGATGACCCACTTCATACGCTCGCGTTCGCCCTCGGGGAGGGACTGCTCGCCGAGCGGGTCGAAGTCCAGGTCGGCGCGGATCGCCAGGAGTGCGAGCCACAAGCGGGGGAACTCCAGACGACCGAAATCGTCGCGGGTGTGGCCGAGCGCGCTCGCGTTGACCGAGGCCACGAAGCTGAGAACACTCGTCACGTCGGTGAAGCGGTCCTCGGCGAGGTCGACGTAGGCGTAGGGGACGCCGGCGTCGTAGAGGGTGGATGCGGCCCAGCTGAGGAAGTGTGTCTTGCCTGTTCCGTGGCTGCCCTCCACGACCATGACCGGCCGCGGCTCGGAATCGTCACCGCTGGGAGAGGCCAGAGCGACGAAACGCCGCGCGCCCTCCCTGCGGCCGATCGGACTCTCCACGTGTGACTCCGCCACACGGTCCTCCCCCTCGTCGACTGCGGCCTGCCCACCGACCAGTAATGCGTGCAGTCGACATCAATAAAAGGGTACTCATATTTCGTTATTCAGGAGTTATGCGATCTGGATGACTTCTGTGCTCGTTTGTACTTTTTGTTCTGGCTGAGGTAGTGGGCTTCCTTGTAATGCCTGGGCGCCACAGGAACGGTGGGCACTTCCATCCCCTGTGGCGCGGCATTGCGACCAACGGTCGAGGCGTGCGCGCGGCTGCTCGGGCCGGGCCCGCGGCCGCCACCGAACACCGGGGGCGGTGCTTTCCGCAGGCGCGAGGGAACGGCCCTCCCCGAACCAGTGGGGCGGCGCGCCCCGGCTCACGTACCGGCACACGTGGCGGGCCGCGCCGCCGTGGTCCCGAGGCCCGGCGTCAGAGCCGGGCGGCCTCACGGGCCAACTCGGTGACCTCGTCCCAACGCCCGGCCTCCACCAGCGATGCGGGCGTGAGCCAGCTTCCGCCCACGCACCCGACGTTGGGCAACGCCAGGTAGGTGGGGGCCGAATCGACCGTGATCCCGCCGGTGGGGCAGAAACGCGCCTGCGGCAGCGGGGAGGACAGCGCCTTCAGGAAGGCCGCGCCACCCGCCGGCTCCGCGGGGAAGAACTTCATCTCGTGCACGCCCTGTTCCAGCAGCGCCATGGCCTCCGAGACCGTGGACACCCCCGGCAGGAACGGCAGCCCGGTGTCGGCCATCGCCGCGCTCAGGCGCGGGCTGCATCCGGGGCTGACCAGGAACTCGGCCCCGGCCCGTGCCGCGGCCCCGGCCTGCTCCGGCGTCGTCACCGTCCCTGCGCC
Organism: Nocardiopsis kunsanensis DSM 44524; assembly: GCF_000340965.1. Classification (GTDB taxonomy): domain Bacteria; phylum Actinomycetota; class Actinomycetes; order Streptosporangiales; family Streptosporangiaceae; genus Nocardiopsis; species Nocardiopsis kunsanensis. Next base: position 26,923 of record NZ_ANAY01000042.1, on the reverse strand, counting down.
CACCACGGCCTCGGGAACCTCGGCGGCGACCCGCTCGATCGCCGCCATGGCATCGGGGGTGCGCAGGGTGATCTCCACGCCGGGCAGCCCGCCGGCCACCAGCGCGCGGGACAGTGGCACGGCGGTCTCAGGATCGTCGACCACGACCACCGGCATGACCGGTGCCAGGTCCAGCAGCTCGGCTCCCGAGCGGGGCGTCGTCGTCATGTGTGTCGTCTCCCGTGTGTGCGAAATGGGTGGCTGAAGGACCGTTCACAGGACCCCGGCGCCGGTCTCGGCCGGGCCGACGGCACCGCGCAGGGCCGCGAACAGCTCCCGACCGGTGCCGACGGAGGAGTCCACGCTCGGACGTGCCGCCTCACGGCCGGAGAGATCGGCGAGCACGTCCAGTGTCCCCTTCACCGCGTCCAGGCGCACGGGATCGCCGTCGCGCACGTAGGCGAGGGGGCCGAGGTGTGCCGCCTCCGGGGAGACGTGGATGGCGGCGGGGACCTTGCCCGAGGCGCCCGACATCCGCCCGTCGGTGACCAGGGCGACCTTCTGGCCGCGGTCCTGGAGCACACCGAGCGAGGGCGTGAGCTTGTGCAGTTCCGGCATGCCGTTGGCGCTGGGGCCCTGGAACCGGACCACGGCCACGAGATCCCCGGTCAGCTCACCGGCGGCGAAGGCCTCCTGGAGCTGGGCCTGGTCGTCGAAGACCCGCGCGGGCGCCTCGACGACGTGGCGCTCGTCGGCCACCGCGGAGACCTTGATGACCGCACGCCCCATGTTTCCCTCGAGCATGCGCAGGCCGCCGTCGGAGGCGAAGGGTGCGTCGGTGCCGCGCAGGACGTCCTCGTCACCGCTCTCCGCCGGGCCGTCCACCCACGTGAGGGTGCCGTCCTCGGCCAGCTCCGGGACCTTGCGGTACTGGGACAGTCCGCGGCCCATGACGGTGTCCACGTCCTCGTGCAGCAGGCCCGCGTCGAGCAGGGACCCGATGAGGTGGGCCATGCCGCCCGCCTGGTGGAACTGGTTCACGTCAGCGGCGCCGTTGGGGTACATGCGCGTCAGGAGCGGCACGACCTCCGACAGGGCGGCGAAGTCGTCCCAGGTGAGTTCGATGCCGGCGGCTCGCGCCATCGCGACCAGGTGCAGAGTGTGGTTGCTGGATCCGCCCGTCGCCAGTAGCGCGACGACGGCGTTGACGACGGCACGCTCGTCGATCTGCTCACCGAGCGGAACGTGGTGCCCGCCCACAGCGGTGTGGCCCAGCACGCGGCGCCCGGCCTCGTCGGTCAGGGCGTCGCGCAGGTCGGTTCCCGGGGGCTCGAAGCTCGCGCCGGCCAGGTGCAGGCCCATGACCTCCATGAGCATCTGGTTGGAGTTGGCGGTGCCGTAGAAGGTGCAGGTGCCGGGCGCGTGGTAGGCGGCGGACTCGGCCTGCAACAGCTCACGGCGGCCCACCCGGCCTTCCGCGTGCTGCTGGCGCACCTTCGCCTTGTCGCGGTTGGGCAGACCGGAGGGCATCGGTCCGGCCGGGACGAAGGCCACGGGCAGGTGGCCGAAGGAGAGCGCGCCGATGAGCAGGCCCGGCACGATCTTGTCGCACACACCGAGCATGAGGGCGCCGTCGAACATGTCGTGGGACAGCGCCACGGCCGATGCCATGGCGATGAGGTCCCGGCTGAACAGGGACAGCTCCATGCCGGCCCGCCCCTGGGTGATGCCGTCGCACATCGCGGGCACACCGCCGGCGAACTGGGCGACACCGCCGGCCTCCGACACCGCACGCTTGATGCGGTCGGGGTAGTCCTTGAGCGGCTGGTGGGCGGAGAGCATGTCGTTGTAGGCCGACACGATCGCCAGGTTCGGGGTCACCTCGCCCGTGAGCTTGAGCTTGTCGGAGACCCCACAGGCGGCGGCCCCGTGTGCGAGGTTGGCGCATCCCAACGAGGTGCGGGCCGGACCTTCGCTCGCGGCGGCCCGGATGCGCTCCAGGTAGGCGGTGCGGGACTCGGCGCTGCGTTCGGCGAGACGACGGGTCGCTTCGGCGACGACGGGGTGGACTTCGATGTGCGCGGTCATCGTGGCTGCTCCTGTTCGTACCAGGTCCGGCCGTTGCGGCCGAGGAGCCGGTGGGCGCCTGCGGGGCCGGCGCTCCCGGACGGGTAGATCTCTGGTGGGGTGTTCCGGTCGGTCCAGGCCTCGATCACGGGGTCCACCCAACGCCAGGCCTCCTCGACCTCGTCTCGGCGCACGAACAGGGTGGGGTCCCCGGCCAGGACGTCCGCCAGCAGCCGCTCGTAGGCCTCGGGCGAGCGGTTGGGGAAGGTGTCGGCGAAACTGAGCCGTAGGGGGACGGGGCGCAGTCGCGGGGCGCCCGCGCCGGGTTCCTTGGCCGACATGGTCAGGTGGATGCCTTCGTCGGGTTGGAGGCGGATGACGAGCTCTCCTGCGCCGGGACGGCCGTCGGCGCCGGGGAAGATGGTGTGCGGCACCTCGCGGAAGCGCACCACGATCTCCGAACGCGTGTGCGCCATGCGTTTTCCGGTGCGCAGATAGAAGGGCACCCCGGCCCAGCGCCAGTTGGCGACCTCGGCGCGCAGGGCCACGAAGGTCTCGGTGTCCCCTGTGGAGGGGCCGCCGGCCTCGTCCAGATAACCGACGACTTCCTCTCCCCCGACCGTTCCGGGGCCGTACTGTCCTCGGACGGTGTCGGTGTCGACACGGTCGCCGGTGAGCGGGGCGAGCGCCTGCAGGACCTTGAGTTTCTCGTTGCGCACGGCGTCGCGGTCGTAGCTGGAGGGCGGTTCCATCGCGGTCAGGCACAGCAGCTGGAGCAGGTGGTTCTGCACCATGTCGCGCATGGCCCCGGCGGAGTCGTAGTAACCGCGCCGGCCGCCGACCCCGACCGTCTCGGCTGCGGTGATCTGCACGTGGTCGATCCACCGCGAGTTCCACAGGGGTTCGAGGAAGACGTTGGCGAACCGCAGCACGAGCAGGTTCTGGACCGTTTCCTTGCCGAGGTAGTGGTCGATCCGGTAGGTGGCCGACTCCGGGAAGATCTCGGCGACCTCGGCGTTGACCTCGCGCGCGGAGGCGAGATCGCGGCCCAGGGGTTTCTCGAGGACGACGCGGGCCCCGGGGGCAACCAGCCCGGCGTCGCGCAGGCCTCGGCAGATGGAGCCGGAGAGCATGGGCGGGACGGCGAGGTGGAAGACACGGTCGCGTCCGGGAACGAGGGCTCTGGCGAGGTCCTCCCAACCGCGGGGGTCGCCGCCGACGTCCACGGTGACGTGCGAGAGGCGGTCGAGGAAGCTGTTCAGGCCGTCGTTGTCGTCGACCTCGTGGTGGGAGCGGACGGCGGCAGCCGCCTTGTCGCGCAGGTCGGCGTCGGTGAGTCCGTCGCGGGAGACGGCGACGACGCGGGTTCCGGCGTCGAGGTGGCCGTCACGGTCGAGCAGGTGCAGGGACGGCAGGAGTTTACGCATGGACAGGTCCCCGGTTCCGCCGAAGACCACAAGATCAGTGGGTTCGGAAGCGGGTGGCTGAGGCATGTCGGACTCTTCCGTCGGGAGGAGGGCGCGGCGGTCCGCGCTGGGAGATGCGGGGGTTCGTGCCTGCACACAGGCAAAAGGGTGTAACTACATCGACCATAGATCCGACTATGAACAAAAACCAAGCACACTTCTGAACAATTTTTTACAGAACTACGCACCTTCCCCCGCTCCGGACGTGGGAGGGGCGGGGGATGATTCAATGTGGCATGCCCAGAACCCCGGGACGCCTGTCATCGACCGCCACGAGCGGCCACATCCTGGAGCTCATCCGCACCGGTACGGCCACCAACCGTTCGGAGATCGCGCGAACCACCGGGCTCTCGCGCCCCTCGGTGGCCCTGCGCGTGGCCGAACTCGTCGACGGCGGCCTCGTCGTGGAGCGCAACGGTGCACCCTCCAGCGGCGGCCGCCCGCCCACGCTCCTGGAGTTCGACGCCTCGTCCGGCCTGATCCTCACCAGCGCCCTGGGCATGGCCCGCAGCCAGGCCGCCGTGTGCGACCTCGACGGAGAGGTGCTCGTTCGCACCCCCGGCTCCCCCGACATGGAGAGCGGCCCGGACCGCACCCTGCCGTGGCTGCTGGAGACCTGGAACGAACAGCTCGCCTCCCTGGGACGCGGTGCCGGGGACGTGCGCGGGGTCGGTATCGGGCTTCCGGGAACCGTTGAATACCACACCGGACGCGCGGCCGACCGGCCCTTCCTCGGCACGTGGGCGGGGGTGGCATTGGAACCGCTGATCGCCGAGCACTTCCCGGTACCCGTGACCGTGGACAACGACGTCAACGTCATGGCGGTCGGCGAACTCCTGCACGGCGGGCACGGCAGGCCCGCAGACATGGTCTTCGTGAAGGTATCGACCGGGGTCGGCGCAGGACTGGTGTCCGGCGGACGGCTGCTGCGCGGATCCCTGGGCGCGGCCGGCGAGATCGGCCACATCCCCGTACGCGAGGGGGGCGGACTCCCCTGCCGGTGCGGGAACACCGACTGTCTGGAAGCCGTCGCCGGCGGGCGTGCGCTGCTGAACGAGGCCGCGGCCCGGGGCAAGGAGGTCGACGGGCTCAAGGAACTGGTGTCCCTGGCCCTGGACGGCGACCCGGTGGCCGTCACACTCGTACGCGGCGCCGGACGGCGGCTGGGTGAGGCGCTGGCCGGGGCGGTGAACCTGCTCAACCCCGACACCATCGTGCTGGGCGGTGATCTGTCGGAAGCCTACGACCACCTCGTGGCCGGGGTGCGCGAGGTCGTCTTCCAGCAGTGCACCGCGCTGGCCACACGGCAACTCCGGGTTCTGGCGAGTTCGCTGTGGGACGAAGCGGGCGTGCGCGGGTGCGCGTCGATGGTTGCGGAGGAGATCCTGTCACCCGAGGCGGTCAACATCTTCCTCGCCGGTGCCCCCTCCCAGGACACTTGACAACCCTCCTCCGAGTGGCGGATAGTCACCGACCACCGCGCGGCCCCATCGACCCCCACCCCAAGCGTCGTGCGGTTCTCCGCCCGGAAAGGTCCCCTCGTGCTCGACACCGCCGTTCTCACCGCTCTGCTCGTGGGTGCCGGGATCGCCCTGGTCACCAGTGTGGTCGTCACCGCGATCCAGTCACGCCAGATCCGGCGCACCGACACCCGGGCCGCCTCTCGTACGTCCGCTCGCAGCCTCATGAGCGCCTTCATCTCCGAACGCGAGTCCGACGGGCAGGGCGAGCACTTCCTCAGCGAGGCCGAGATGACGGTCATGGCGATGACCGACCGCAAGACCCGCGACCGGCTCCGCGACCTCATCCGGCTCCTGCGCGAGCGTTCCCTGCCCGAGGTCGAGGAGCTCAGCGGTGTCGACTCCGACCGCGCCCGGCGCCTGCTGTGCGACCACGCCCTGGAGGTGCTCGGCGCACACTTGCGTAACGAGCGCCTGCCGGAGGTGTCTTCGACCGTGCAGAAGATGCTCTCCATCGAGGAGGAGGCTCTGCGCATGCGCTCGGGTGAGGCGGTACCCGCCCCGAGCAAGCCCATCGACAAGAGCTCCGTCACCGAACGGCCCCGCCACACCGGCGGCAAGGGGAGCGACACGGGCGCGGCCACTCGCCGCAAGGGTTCCGGCAAGACCTCGGGGAAGAGCTCCAAGACCTCGGCCAAGACGCCCGCAACCGAGCCCAGGACGGAGAAGAGCGCTTTCTGGGACGACGACGAGTAACCTCGGGCCGGTTCCGCTCCAGTGGCTCTTCCTTGCGATTTTCGGTGATTTCCAGCAGCACCATGTCGCTTGATGGCCGGAAAATCGGGCATACGTAGATCAGAAGGGCCCCGGGCGGCCAGGAACTGTGTGTGGAGCAGTCGCGGTCCGCGCCGGCCCGAGGGCGCAGTCGACGACAACTTCGCCTAGGATCGCCACGCGTGGGTGTCGGTACTCTCCTCCTGGCGCCACCCCTCGGTCCCCCGCACCGTCCCAGGTCGCTCACCCCGCTCATCCCCCGCTCTCCCCCGCACGGACCTCCGCCCGCTGCCGGGCGGCGACGCGGACCTCAGCCCGTCCGTCGCCCGGGACCACCGAGATTGCACGATGGCCGCTGACGACAACCCCATCAATGAACCCGGTCCGGACGGCCAGGCAGACCACGACCCGCCCGGACACGACGACCACCCCTCTCCTGCACCGCCCGACCCCGACGACACCCCCACCACAGAGCACAGCTCCCAGGACCCCACGGAGAACGCCGCGGAAGGCGACACCGACCCTGCCGACCCCGACGACACCCCCACCACGGACGGCAGCTCCGAAAGCGCCCCCGCCACGGAGGGCGGCGCTGCGGGGAAACCGCGCCGGAGCCGGTGGCGGAAGGTGCTCCTGTGGACCGCCGCCTCGCTCGTCCTGGCCATGGTCGCCCTCGTGGGCGGTGCCTACGCCTACTACCAGTCCCTCCGCTCCGACATGGACCAGCACGACATCGACTCGGTCCTGGTCGAGGAGGACCGTCCCGACAAACTCGACGACGCCGTCAACATCCTCTTCATCGGATCCGACGGTTACGAGGAGGACAGTCCTGCCTACTCATCGGAGTTCGAGGGCGAACGCTCCGACTCGTTGATGCTGGCGCACATCTCCCCCGACGACCGCGCTTCGGTGGTGAGCTTCCCGCGCGACTCGCTGGTCCAGCTCCCGGAGTGCGAGCCCTACGGCGACACCGAAGGCACGTCCTCGTACCACGGCATGCTCAATGCGGCGATGTACCACGGCGGCCCGCCGTGTGTGGTGCACACGATCGAGTCGCTGACCGAGATCCGTGTCGACCACTTCGTGCACCTGAGTTTCGCGAGTTTCCGCGACGTCGTGGACGCCATCGGGGGTGTGGAGATGTGCATCCCCGAGCCGATGGAGGACGAGCGCTCCGACCTGGACATCGACGAGGGCGAACAGGTTCTGGACGGGGAGACGGCCCTGTCGTTCGTACGCGCGCGTTACGAGATCGGCGACGGCGGAGACATCGGGCGCATCGACCGGCAGCAGATGTTCCTGGCAGCACTCGCCGAACAGGTGATGAGCAACGAGGTGCTCACGGACCCGAGGAAGATGAACGGTCTCGCCGGCGCGGTCGCAGAACACAGCGCCACCGACCGGGAGCTCACCCTGGACCGCATGGTCTCGGTAGCTTTCACTCTCTCCGGGGTCGACCTGTCCGACATCGAGTTCCACACCGTCCCCTGGTTCCAGGCCCCGCACAACCCCAACCGGGTCATCTGGAACGAGGAGGAGGCGGAGAAGCTCTTCACCGCGGTGCGTGAGGGCAGACCGTTGCCGGAGCTCATGGCGGCCGACGACGCCTCGGTCCCGAAGGAACCGCCGGGTACCGAACCGAGCGAGGCGGCCTCCCCGGAGCCCTCGGCGGAGCCCTCGGACTCTCCGCCCGCGCTACCCGGCGAGGGCAGGGACGCCACCTCCGACCCGTGCGAGGACGGCCTCGGTCTCGGCACCGGGGAAGAGGACGGCTGACGCCTGCCCGGGGACGGGCACAGCAACGGGGGCGGGCCCGCACTGGGTCCGTCCCCGTTCTCGCGTCCGGGCATCGGGGCTCTGCTCGATCACCGTCGCCCGCACCGGGCCCCACGGTCCGTCCGGTACCACTTCGGCGGTGGGTCCGCACACCTCCCGCACACGGGTGCGCCCGCAGTGATCCGCCGGCGCACGTTCCGGACGGTTCAGCCCAGGCCGACCGGCAGCATGTCGGTGACCGGGTCGGTGTTCAGCTCGGTACCGGTCAGGTCCCCGATACCGGACATGGGCAGCGTCTCGGTGCCGACGGTGGGCTCGCCCAGCTCGGGCAGGCCGTCGAGGCCGACGAGGTCCTCGTTGGTCTGCACCTGGTCGGACATCGGGAGGGTCTCGTCCACACCGAGGAGGGGCGCGACCCCGCCGGTCAGGTCGGCGTTCTCTCCGGTGTCGAGGCTGATCGGGCTCTCCCCGTCGGCCATCGGCACACTCCGGGCACCGGCGATGTGGCCCAGGTCTGCCGCGGTGTCGCCGGCGATGTCGGCGACGTGGTCGACGGTGTCCCCGGCGCCGCCGTCGGCCATTTGCAGGGGCTGCTCGTCCAGCTCCAGCGGGCCGACGGAGGTGGAGTTGTCGGTCCCGGTGTCCACGGGAGCGTCCGTGGAGATGTTGTCCAGGGCGGGACCGTTGCCGGAACCGGACTGGTGCTGAAGCCCGGGGTCGGCGGAGACCTCACCGGGGTCGACGTCGAGGGCACCGTCCAGTACCGAGGCCACACCACCCAACTCGTCCAGGGGTGCGGTGTTCTCGAGGGTGTCGGCCCCGGCGACGCCCGTCCCGAGGGCGACGAAGCCCGCGGTTCCGACGGTCAGCAGCAGGGTCCGTGCGGTGTACAACATGGGGGTCCTTCCGATCAGGGTAGGGATGTGCGCTCTGTGCGTTCGGTCCTGTGTCGGTCGCACCTGGGACCGACGTGAACCCCGTCGGCCGGTGGTGGTCCGGCGAGGCTCACGACAGCCCCCAGAGGATGCGGGCGCGGGGCCCGGGGCTGGGAGAAGGTGCCCGGAAAGGACTGCGCGGGGATCGGGCGGGCGTCTCTAGTCGGGCGAGAAGGCCGTCTCGTCCTCGGGGGCGGCGGGCACGGAACGCAGTACGTGCCGGGCGGCCTGGATCTCGCCCGGGGCAGGTGCCGGCGCCCCGGGTGCGGAGAGGTAACCGGGGGCGACCCCGTGCGTGAGCGCTGTGGGGACCGCCGGGGAGGACAGAGCACCGGCGCCGCTGCCGGAACCGGTGGCGGGTGCGGTGTCACCGGTGTCGGGGGACTCGTCGACGGGACCGGCGACGGCCTCGGCCGGGGCAGGCTCGGGTGCGGAGACGGCCTCCTCGACCTGTGGCGGGCTCCCGGAGGGTGCGGCCTCGTGGGGCCGGGGCACGCCCTCGCCCCCGTCCCGCGCGGTCTCCCCCTCCGGTGCGGGCGCGTCCTCGCGGACGGGGCCGGTACCCCGGTGGCCCCCGGGCAGGTTCTCGACCGCCGTGTACACGTCGTCGTGCACGCGCTGGGTGGCCTCGCCGATGCCGGTGGGTTCCGGCGTGCCGGTGTCCACGGGCAGGTGGTCGGAGGTTTCTCGCACCACGGCCCGGATGGCGTGTCCGCCGGCTCCGGCGACCGTGTCGGTGAGGGGTTCGTGCAGACCGCTCGCCTCGAGGGCGGCCCCCTGCTGCAGGTCCTGGCCGACATCGGCCAGGACCCCGGTCCCCGGTGCGGGGCGTTCCTCGGCCTGTACCGGTGCTGCGGCCAGCCACACGGCGGCCAGGGCGACCAGGAGGAGGCCACCGAGCACCAGGACCCGCCGGATCGGGCCGGAGAGCACGACAGCGCCGACGCGGGGGGCGCCGGGGGTGCCGTGGCGTCCGATCACCGGGAACGTCCTTTCGGGTGCAGGGGCCGGATGTGCGACACATCGACACTCCGACACTTTCAGCGAGAAAGCCATCACTCTCCGCTTCCAGGCCACGCCGACGTTAGCACGGGCCCTCCCCCACCTTTCCCTTTTCCTGGAAAATCGGCGACGGAAATCCCGCGCCGCCCTCAGCTGTTCCCCTGACCAGGACAGGGATCCAAATCACCCGAAAGAACAAAATTCAGCCTCTCGGGGTACTCGAAACCCACCACGCGGGGACCTTTGCCTACGGTGACCGCACCGTCGACCCCCGGAAGCGGCGTAGACTCGTCCTTCGGCGCCTCGGCCGTCGATCGCACGATCGACCACCCGAAGCCGCGCACGGCATCCGGATCACAGTCCGGACCCGAGATCGACAACCGGATTCGACCGAGGCTCATATCGACCCGCACGAAGCGGCGTTATCATGAAATACCGAGCAGAGCACGACCATTCCGACACAAGTCATCCCGATAGTGGTGGAGCGCTGGCCGGACGGGCGTGAGAGCCGATAGCTTCGATCACCGCGCCCGAGGGAAACACACCCTGCCAACAGAGCCCCCGCGATCGGCTCTGCGGAGGTTGACCGAGACATGACCGAACTCCCCGAGAGCCACCCCGGCCCCTCCGGGACCCAGCCCTCCACCGATCTGGATGCTCTCCTCACCGGGGTCCACTCGCAGCTCGCCACCGACCTCACCCCCGAGGGACGTGTCCACTCCCTGCTGCAGGCGGTCCTGACCATCGGCGCCGACCTCGATCTGGCCACCGTCCTGCGCCGGCTCACCGAAGCCGCCGCCGGTCTCACCGGCGCACGTTACGCCGGTCTCGGTGTACTCGACGAGAACGGTGCGTTCAGCGAGTTCATCCCCGTGGGGGTGTCCGAAGAACGCACCGAGCTGATCAACCGCTTCCCGCACGGCAAGGGCATCCTCGGCAGGCCCCAGCGCGACCCGACCCCGTTGCGCCTGTCCGACCTGCGCGACCACCCCGATTTCAGCGGTTTCCCGAGCGGGCACCCGCACATGATCAGTTTCCTCGGTGTGCCCATCCAGGTCCGGGACGAGGTCTTCGGCAACCTCTACCTCACCGACAAGACCGACGGCAACGAGTTCGACGCCGAGGACGAGGCGATGGTCACGGCGCTGGCCACTGCAGCCGGTGTCGCGATCGAGAACGCCCGGTTGTACGAGGAGACACGGCTGCGCGAGCGCTGGCTGGCCGCCTCCACCGAGATCACCACCCGGCTCCTGTCGGGGGCCGACACCAAGGAGGTCCTCGGGTTCATGGCGGGGCAGAGCCGGGAGATCGGCGGTGCCGACACCGCCGTGATCCTGCTCCCGGACCGCCACGCCCGCGGCCACCTGTTCGCCGAGATCGCCGACGGGCCCGTGGCCCAGGAGATCCTCGGTACCCCCGTGGAGATCCGGCAGACCCTCTGCGGGTGGGTGTACGAGAACGGCGAGGCACGCACGATCTCCGACCTGCGCGAGGCCAACTGCCCGATGCTCACCCACCGGGGGTACGGGCCCGGGCTGATGATCCCGCTCGGTACCCCCGGCAACACCAGGGGTGTGCTCCTGCTCGGCAAGCTCTCCGACCGCGCACCCTTCACCTCCACCACCAGCCGGATGATGCACTCCTTCTCCGTGCAGGCGGGGGTGGCGCTGGAGCTGGCCGAGGCGCGCCGCGACACCGAGCGTCTCGTGGTCCTGGAGGAACGCGACCGCATCGCCAAGGACCTGCACGACGTGGTCATCCAACGCCTGTTCGCGTCGGCGATGACCCTCATGAGCACGATGCGGCTCATCACCTCGCCCGAGGCCGAGGAACGTATGCAGCGCACCATAGACGAGCTGGACGGCACGATCCGCGAGATCCGGTCCACGATCTTCGCACTGCAGAACCCGCCGAACCGCAAGGACACCTCACTGCGCGGACGCATCCTCGAACTGTCGGAGAACACCGCCAACAGCCTGGGGTGCCACCCCGGCGTCAGCCTGGACGGCCCCATCGACGCCTCTGTGCCCGACGAGACCGGTGAACAGCTGCTGGCGGTGCTGGGCGAGAGCCTCACCAACGTGGCCAGGCACGCGCGCGCCACCGAGGTGCACGTGTCGGTGAGTGTGGACGAGCCCGGCGCCCCGGGCCGGCCCACCTCCCTGACGCTCACCGTCACCGACAACGGCATCGGGCTGAGCGAGGGCGGGCGCCGCAGCGGTCTGCGCAACCTCGACGAACGCGCCCGTGCGCTGGGCGGGGACTTCTCCGCCGAACGCGGGGATGAGTACGGCACGATCCTGGTGTGGCGTGTGCCGGTCCCCGACGACGGCAGCGACCACACCGAGGGGCTCTGAGCCCGGGCCGCGCCCCTGCCGGACGAGCTCAGTAGCGGCGGCCCCGCAGTTCGGCGACGAGTACGGCCGCCTGGGTACGGCGTTTGAGGTCGAGCTTGGACAACAGCGCCGACACGTAGTTCTTCACGGTCTTCTCCGCCAGGTACAGGCGTTCGCCGATCTGGCGGTTGGTCATGCCCTCGCCGATGAGGTCGAGGATCTGGCGCTCCTGCGGGGTGAGTTCGGCCAACGGGTCGGGTTCGGACTGCCCGCCGCGCAAGCGTTCCATCATCGCCCCGGTGCTACCGGAGTCCAGCAGCGAACCACCGGATGCGACGGTCCGCACCGCCCCGACGAGGTCGGCTCCGTGGATCTGTTTGAGCACGTATCCGGCAGCGCCCGCCATGACGGCGTCGTAGAGGGCGTCCTCGTCGGCGAACGAGGTGAGCATGAGGCAGGCGATCTCGGGATGGCCGGAACGGATGTCGCGGCAGACCTGCACACCGGACCCGCCCGGCAGTCGCACGTCGAGGACGGCCACGTCGGGGACCACGACGGGGATACGGGACAGGGCCTGTTCGGCGGTCCCGGCCTCGCCGACGACCGTCATGTCGTCCTCGCTCTCCAGCAGGGCCGCCACACCTCGGCGCACGACCTCGTGGTCGTCCACGAGGAAGACCCTGATCTGCTTCCCAGCACCGCCCGTCATCGGACCATCCTTACCCCGGGGTCTGCGCGTGGCGCACACCGCGCCCAGGAGAACGGTAATACGGGAAGGGCCCGGCATGCGGGCCCGAAGGGCGTTCCGGCCCCGGCCGAAAGTCCTGGATGCGGACATTACGCACACGAAACGGTGGTCGTGCCCGCACCCGGACGCTCAGGAACGTGATGATGCCGTGATCTGCCCACGCACGTCCGTCATCTCCCTCACGGACGGTGCCCTGCCCAGGGGCGTGCGAGCTCGAAGGCCCGGCAGGCCGCCAGGACCCGACCGTCGGAGTGGCGCGGACCGATCACCTGCAGACCGATGGGCAGGCCCGCCTCACTGAACCCGCACGGCACGCTCGCGGCCGGCTGCTGGGTCATGTTGAACGGGTAGCTGAACCCCGCCCAGGAGGTCCAGCGCTGCCCGGCCAACTGCGGCGGGGACTCCGTACCGGCCTCGAAGGCGGTCATCGGCATCGCCGGGGTGAGCAGCAGGTCGTAGGTGGTGTGGAACAGGCCCATGCGCTTGCCCATGTCCATACGGGTGGCCATCGCGGTGAGGTAGTCCTGCGCCGAGAAGGACAGGCCCTCCTCGATGATCTCCCGCAGCCCCGGGTCGAGCAGGTCCCGCTGCCGGTCGTCGAGGTGCTCGGTGGCCTTGGCGGCTCCGCTGTTCCACAGGACCTCGAAGTCGCGGCGGCACTCGGGCAGCCCCGGGTCGGCCTCATCCACGTGTGCGCCCAACGCCTCGAACACGCTGACGGCGTCGGCCACCACACGCGCCACCTCCGGGTCCACGGAGTTGTTGCCGAGTGTGGGGCTGTAGGCGATGCGCATACCGCGCACCAGGTCCTCGGGGTCGCGGTGCAGTCTCACGTCGCCCAGGCCGGGCGCCGGGGTGGGCATGGCCATCCAGTCACGCGGGTCGAACCCGGTGACGGCCTCCAGCATCAGAGCCAGATCACCGACGGTGCGGGTCATCGGACCGGTGTGTGCGAGGGAACCGAAGGGGCTGGCCGGGTAGTGCGGTACCAGCCCCCACGTGGGCTTGATCCCGCAGACACCGGTGAAGCTCGCGGGGATACGGATGGACCCGCCGCCGTCGGTACCGGTGGCCAGCGGTCCCATGCCGGCAGCGACCGCGGCGGCCGCTCCCCCGCTGGAACCGCCCGGGGTGGTCGACAGGTCCCACGGGTTCCGGGTCACCCCGGTGAGCGGACTGTCGGTCACACCCTTCCACGCGATCTCGGGGGTGGTGGTCTTGCCGACGAAGACCGCCCCGTGCTCGCGCAGCCGCGCCGTGACCGGGGAGTCCTCCTCCCACGGCCCTTCCTGCGGTGTGTTGAGCGACCCCTTCAGGGTGGGCCAGCCCTTGGTGAGGTGGATGTCCTTGACCGCGGTCGGCACCCCGTCGAGCAGTCCCTCGGGCGCACCGCGCCGCCAGCGTTCGGCGGAGGCGCGGGCCGCCTCGAGGGCTTCCTCGGGGCGCACGAGGCAGAAGGCATTGAGGGCCGGGTTGTCCTGTTCGATGCGTTCGAGTACGGATTCGGTGGCCTCCACCGGGGAGAGCTCCCCGGTGGCGTAACCGTGCAACAGTTGTTCGGCGGAGAGGTCGGCCGGAACGCCGCTGTGCGCGTCGCGCGCCCGCGGGACACTTGTCCGGCCCACGGCGCCGTCGGCCGGGCCGACGCCCGCGGTCTCTGTCCCGGCCCGGTCGGAACGGATCGTCACTTCAGCCTCCCAGTGTCACACCGCGGTTCGCAGATCAGCCGGGGACGTAGCCCCGGTCCTTGTCGACGACATGGAGCAGTTCGCGCCCGTCCAGGTAGCGGGCGAGGTTGTCCAGGAAGAGGTCGACGAGTTCGTCGCGCCAGCCGACCACGTCACCGGACATGTGCGGCGAGACGATGGAGCCCGGCAGTCCCCACAGGGGGTTGATCGCCTTGAGGGGCTCGCGTTCGAAGACGTCCAGGGCGGACCCGTCGATGGCGCCGCTCTCGAGCGCCGCCACCAGGTCGCTCTGGACGACGATGGGACCGCGCGCCACGTTGACGAGGCGTGCGGTGGGTTTCATGAGGTCGAGGAAGCGCCGGTCGACGAGGCCGTGGGTGGACTCGGTGAGCGGGGCGGCGATGACGACGTAGTCGGCCTCGGGGAGTTCCTGCTGCAGGGTGGGGCCGCCGTTCCGGGCGTGCTCCTCCAGCGTGGACTCGGCGACGGTCCCGAAGTCGGTGTCCCCTTCGCGGGCGTGGCTTCCGGAAGCGTGCACCCGCATACCCACCGCGGCGAGTTTGCGCCCGATGTGGCGGCCGATGGGGCCGGTACCCACGACGAGGGCGCGTTTACCGGCCACCCGTTCGGTCTCGCGATGCTTCCAGACACGCTCGTGCTGAAGCTCCCACGTGCGGTGGAAGCCCTTGGCGAAGGCGATGACCTGGCCGAGCACGTACTCGGCGATGGGCTCGTCGAAGATGCCTCGGGAGTTGGTCACCACTACGTCGCTGTCCACGAGCGCGGGGAACATGAGGTTGTCGACGCCGGTGGTGGCGGCGTGGACCCACCGCAGGGAGTCGGCCTCGGGGAAGGCCTCGGCCAGCGCCTCGGAGAACAGGTCCCAGACCAGCAGCGCGTCCGCTCCGGGGAGCGCGGTGCCGAGTTCGTCGGCGGTCACGTGGACCACCTCGCCCAGGCGCGGTTCGTCGTCGATGCGTTCGGGCCGGGGCAGGGGTTCCTCACCTGTGAGTACGACGAGCCGGGGGCTGTTCGGGGCGGACGGGGCGGAACTGTTCACGGGCGTGCACTCCGGTTACGACTGATGCTGCCTGCGGGTGAGGTCGGTTCGCCCGGCACGATGAACGCTAGGGAGCCGCCAGCAGATTGTCAACAATCCACAAAGCGGCTTTTCCTGGGTAAACCGGACCCCTCGAACCCGCACTCACCGCCCCTCTACCCGTGCCCCGGGCTTCTATTGCCGCACCCCAGTCACCAATCGTATGATTGTTGACAATCCATGGTTGGATATGGAACGAAAACCGCCCTCAACTGTGTGAACACCACAGAACGCACCATCCGAAGGGACACACGACGTTGCCCCGACACATGAGGATCACTCTCGCGGAGCGAGGGGTCTCCTGCGTGGCCGAGTTGCTCGACGAGGACGCCCCCCGCACGTGCGAGGCCGTCTGGAACGCTTTGCCCCAGGGTGACGCGGTGCAGCACGCCAAGTACGCGCGCAACGAGGTCTACACGATGGTCCCCCGCTTCGCCGAGACCGAGCCGGGCCAGGAGAACCCGACCGTCACCCCCATCCCCGGCGACATCGTCTACTTCTGTTTCGACGGCGGCATGCTCGACCGCTCGTTCAAGGAGGACAAGAACATCGACCACCTGCCCGGGGTGATCGACCTGGCCCTCTTCTACGGACGCAACAACCTGCTCATCAACGGCGATGTGGGCTGGGTGCCCGGCAACGTCTTCGCGACCGTCGTCGAGAACCTTCCCGCCATGGCCGAGGCCTGCAACGACGTCTGGCGCTCCGGCAGCGTCGGCGAACGCCTGCTCTACGAGCGACTCGACCGGTGATCCACGAGCTCGACACGGACACGAACTCCGCGGGACCGCACACACAACACACACGACACGTTCCGGGAGGTGAGTGACCGATGCGGATCAACCGAAACGAGACAGACACCGGCGCCGAAGCACAGGTCGTCGAACTGGCCGCGAGCCGGACGACGCCCTGGCAAGCGGGCGTGGGCGTCATCGCCCCCTACGACTTCGCGCTGGACCGCGAACTGTGGCGGTGGACACCCGACGACGTCTCACTGCACATCACACGGCTGCCCTACGTCCACGTACCGGTGACGGTCGACCAGGCCGCAGCCCTGAGCCGGGCCGAACAGGTGGATCCCGCGGTCCGCGCCCTGCTCGCCCCGGAACCGCGTGCCATCGGCTACGCCTGCGCCTCGGGCAGCTTCGTCCACGGGTCCGAGGGTGAGAACGCCCTGCACCACACGATGGTGGGAGCGGGCGCTCCCCACGCCGTCACCACCTCCGGAGCGCTGGTCCGGGCCCTGGGCGCCATGGACCTCGACCGGATCGCGGTGGTGACCCCCTACGTGGACAGCGTCACCGACCGGCTCCTGTCCTACCTCGGCGAGCACGGCGTCGAGGTGACCTCCAGCATCGGTCTCGGCCTGCTCAGCCACATCTGGCGGGTCACCTACGCCGAGGTCTCGAACGCCGTGCACGCCGTGGACCACCCCGACGCCGAGGCGGTCTACATCAGCTGCACCAACGTGCTCACCTACGACATCATCGCGCCGCTCGAACAGGAGCTCGGCAAGCCCGTCCTGGCCGCCAACCAGGTGACCATGTGGGCCTTGTTGGCCGACGCCGACCGTCGAGCGGTCGCCCACGGGCAGGGCCTGGTGGAGGCGACCGCGCCGAGCAGGGTGTGAGCCCCCGACCCGAAGGAGAACGAGTGACCCGCGTCGGATTCCTCTACCCGGGGCACAGCGCCCAGGACGATTACCAGGCCTTCGCCGAACGACTCGGCGACGGTATCGAACTCCCGGTGGTGCACACCCTCATGCGTGAGGACGCCCACCGGGTGGACGCCCTACTGGACGTCGGCGGCCCCGACGTCCTCGCCGAGGGCGCCGACGAACTCGCCCGCATGGACGTGGACGCCGCGGTGTGGGCCTGCACCAGCGGCAGTTTCGTGTTCGGTCGGGACGGTGCACGCGACCAGGTCGCTGGGGTGCGCGCTCGTGCCGGGGTGCCGGCCTCCAGCACCTCGTTCGCGTTCGTGCACGCCCTGCGTCAGCTGCGCGTGCACGATGTGGCGATCGCGGCGACCTATCCCGACGACGTCTCGGCGAAGTTCGTGGAGTTCCTGGGGGCCGCCGGGGTGAACGTGCTGTCACTGGCCAGCCATGGCGTGCCCACCGCTGCCGAGGTCGGTGTACTCGATCCGGGCGAGGTCGTCGACTTCGTCGTCAGCAACGACCACTCCGCGGCCGGGGCCGTCCTGGTGCCCGACACCGCCATGCACAGCGCCGACCTGGTCGATGCGCTGGAGTCCCGTCTGGGCAAGTCCGTGCTCACCGCCAACCAGGTGAGTGTGTGGGAGGGCCTGCGGCTGGCCGGGGCGACCGACACCGACAAAGGTCCCGGATCGCTCTTCCGTTCCGGGACCGGTCCGGTCGACACCGACCTGTAGAGCCGCTGATCCCGTTCCGGTGCCGGGCGCGGGCCGCTCCGCGCCCGGCCGCCGACGAGCGACGATCCGCCCGCACACGGACGAAGGCCCGGAGAACATGCCATAACCTCAACGTCACGTCGAGTCCGATCCCCGTCCTCAGGAAGGAGAACGACCCATGTCCGCCTCAGGACAACTCAGACCCGTGCCCCGACGCTCCACCGCCGAGCTCATCGCCGACCAGCTCAGGTCTGCGATCATGTACGGTTCCCTCTCCCCCGGCGACCAGTTGGGGGAGGCGGACCTGGCCGGACGGCTGGGGGTGAGCCGCGGGCCGCTGCGCGAGGCGATGCAGCGGCTGGTGCAGGAGGGGCTGCTGCGCAGTGAACGCCACCGGGGGCTGTTCGTCCGCGAATTGACCCCGGACGACGTACGCGACGTCTACACCGCCCGGCTCGCCGTGGAACGCACCGCGTGCGAGCTCATCATCCGGGGCAACCGGGGCGAGGCCGTGGCCCGCCTGACCCCCGCTCTGGAGCGTCTGGCCGAGGCTGCGCGGAGCCACGACCGGGATCTCATGAGCGACGCCGACCAGGCCTTCCACCAGACCTTGGTCAGCTGTGCGGGCAACAGCCGACTGGAGCGGATGGCCCAGACATTGCTGGTGGAGACCCGCATGTGCCTGACGGCGATGCAGGAGACCTACCCGGAGCCCGACGAGCTCCTGCAGGAGCACCGCCGCATCCTCGACGCGATCGTCGACGGCGCCGAGGATCGGCTGCTGGAGCTCATCGAGGAGCACATGATCGACACTGTGGACCGGATCAACGCCGAGCGGCCCACGCCGGACTCGCCCGAGGGCTGACGGACGGTGATCCGCGTGGGCCGCAACGGTGCGGCTCGCGGGATCAGACCCCGCCGACCCCCACGTACTTGTACTCGAGGAACTCGTCGATACCGACGTCGCCGCCCTCGCGGCCCAGGCCGGACTGCTTGATCCCGCCGAACGGGGCCGCCGGGTTGGAGACCACGCCCTGGTTGAGGCCGACCATCCCGGCCTCCAGCGCCTCGCTCACCCGGAAGGCCCGGCTGAGGTCGGTGGTGTAGACGTAGCTGACCAGCCCGTACTCGGTGTTGTTGGCGAGCCGGATCGCCTCCTCCTCCGTATCGAAGGAGGACACCGGTGCGACGGGGCCGAAGATCTCGGTGTCGGACATCTCCGCGTCGTGGGGCACACCGGAGAGCACCGTCGGCTGGTAGAAGTGCCCGGCGCTGCTCCCTCGTTCACCGCCCACGAGCACACGCGCACCCTTGCCGACGGCGTCGTCGACCAGCGACTGCACCTTGTCACGGGCCTTCTCGTCGATCAGCGGACCCACGTCGACACCTTCCTCCAGGCCGCGGCCGACCCGGAGCTCGCCCATGCGGCGGCTGAGGCGGTCGGCGAACTCCTCGGCCACCCCGGACTGGACGTAGATACGGTTGGCGGCGGTGCAGGCCTCGCCGATGTTGCGCATCTTCGCGAGCATCGCCCCGTCGACGGCGGCGTCCATGTCGGCGTCGTCGAAGACCAGGAACGGTGCGTTGCCGCCCAGTTCCAGGGAGGTGCGCAGGACCTTCTCCGAGCTCTGCTCCAGGAGTTTGCGTCCTACACCGGTGGAACCGGTGAAGGACAGCTTGCGGATCCGCCCGTCGCGCAGCAGCGGCTCGGTGAGCCCGCCGGCGTTGGTCGTGGGCAGCACGCTCAGCACCCCCTCGGGCAGACCGGCCTCCTGGAGGATGCCGGCGAGGGCGAGGGCGCACAGAGGTGTCTGCTGGGCGGGTTTGAGAATCATGGTGCACCCGGCCGCGATCGCCGGGCCGATCTTGCGGGTGCCCATGGCCATGGGGAAGTTCCACGGGGTGATGAGCACCGACGGGCCGACGGGCTGGCGCATGATGAGGAAACGCGCCTGGCCGTTGGGGGCCGTGGCGAACCCGCCCTCGATGCGGACCGCCTCCTCCGAGAACCAGCGGAAGAACTCCGCCGCGTAGGCGATCTCGCCCTTGGCCTCGGGCAGCGGTTTGCCCATCTCCAGGGTCATGAGGGTCGCCAGCTCATCCTGGCGCTCCATGAGCAGCTCGTAGCCCTTGCGCAGGATCTCACCCCGCTCACGGGGGGCCACCTTTCCCCAGGAGGGCTGGGCGTTGTGGGCTGCGGCGAGGGCGGCCAGCCCGTCGACGTCGGTGGCGTCGGAGATCTCGCAGAGCGCGGTGCGCGTCGAAGGGTCCTCGACCTCGAAGGTCCCGCCCGCGGCCGCTTCCTGCCACTTGCCACCGATGAAGAGTTTCTTCTCCACCTGTGCGACGACTCGTTCTTCCAGATCCGACATGTTCCTTCTTCCGGTCGAGGGGGGCCGACCATCATGGTCGGCCTGTGGTCAGAACTGCCCGACGTGAGCCCACTGGACACCGTCACGGCTGGGATGCTTCCATAGCAACGTCGATTGTCAACAATCCTACGTAAAACCCGAACACGGAATCGAGGCCACCGATGGCGGAGCTCTCCCCGGTTCTCAAGCAGGCGACCCCCGTGCTCGCCGCACGAGGCGAGGGTGTGCACATCTACGACGAGGACGGCCGCCGCTTTCTCGACTTCACGGCGGGAATCGGCGTCACCAGTACCGGCCATTGCCACCCCAAGGTGGTCGCGGCCGCCCAGGAGCAGGTCGGCACTCTCATCCACGGCCAGTACACCACCGTCATGCACCGCCCACTGCTGCGGCTCACCGAACGGCTCGGTGAGGTTCTGCCCGAGGGCCTGGATCAGCTCTTCTACGTCAACTCCGGCAGTGAGGCCGTCGAGGCCGCCCTGCGCCTGGCCCGCCAAGCAACCGGTCGCCAGAACGCGATCGTGTTCACCGGCTCCTTCCACGGCCGCACCATGGGCGCGGCCTCCCTCACCACGTCCGGGACCAAGATCCGCGCCGGCATCGGCCCGCTGATGCCCGGTGTCGTCGTCTCCCCCTTCCCCCACGCCTACCGCCTCGGGATGACGGAGGCCGAGGCCGTCGACCACGCCCTCCGCGAGTTCGACTACCAACTCGCCACCACGACCGCCCCCAAGGACACCGCTGCGGTCTTCATCGAGCCGGTACTCGGCGAGGGCGGGTACGTTCCGGCGCCCGACGCGTTCATGCAGGGTCTGCGCGAGCGCGCCGACCAGCACGGTTTCCTCCTGGTCGCCGACGAGGTGCAGACCGGGTTCGGGCGCACCGGGACCTTCTGGGGCCACGAGCACTCCGGGGTCCGCCCCGACATCGTCATCACCGCCAAGGGCCTGGCCAGCGGGTTCCCCCTCTCGGCGATCGCCGCGCCGGCCTCGATCATGGAGAAGGCCTGGCCCGGTTCGCAGGGCGGCACCTACGGCGGCAACGCGGTCGCGTGCGCCGCCGCGCTGGCCACCCTCGACGTCATCCAGGAGGAGAACCTGGTCGACAACGTCGCCGCTCAGGGCGAGCGGCTGCGCCAGGGCTTGGAGAAGATCGGTTCCGTCCGCCCCGAGATCGGTGACGTTCGCGGCCGAGGCCTGATGCTGGCCAGCGAGTTCGTCACCGCCGACGGCGCTCCGGACGGGGCCGCCGCGTCCCGTGCGCAGCAGGCCGCCGCGCAGAACGGTCTACTGCTGCTGACCTGCGGACCGCAGGGCAACGTCGTCCGGATGATCCCGCCGCTGATCGTCAACGGCGAGCAGGTCGACAGCGCCCTGGAGCTGTGGGCCGCTTCCGTCGAGGAGGCGACCTCCGCCTGACCCACGCGGCCCGGGGCGGCGTGCCCCGCCCCGGGCCGCGTCCAGCGCGTACGAGGCACCCCTGCGGGTGCGGTACCGTCGTAAGGGACGGCGTTCCACGCACGTCACGGTCTTCGCGCACATGGTCCGGTTCACACCGGAAGATGGCACGGAAGCACTCCGAGACTCTGATAGAGTCAAAGATGTCGCCGGGGAGAGCGGAGCTCGACCGGGGAAAAACAAAAGAATCTGCACTCGTAGCTCAATGGATAGAGCATCTGACTACGGATCAGAAGGTTGGGGGTTCGAGTCCTCCCGAGTGCGCCACCTTGAGACAGTGGAGAGAACGCCCGGACCTGCACCAACAGGCCGGGCGTTCTCTTTTGCCGCGGAGTACGGCATCCGGTTGGCAGCGGCCGGATCCGGTCGCCTACGGATGGCTGCGACGAATACGTGGTCAAGAGCTCGGCGCCCGGGGCCAGAGGGGACGGCTTGGCTCAACCAAGCATGTGAACCTGGCCACTGACGGTTTTCTGTGTCCTGAGGTGCGGTCCGGTGCGGGGCGTGATGGTCAAAAACCCTCAAGACCCTTCGCCCCACGGCGCTTGTCACGTTCTTCGTTGCCGTCGATGCACTTGGCGTAGACCCGCAGGAGCGCCTCTTGGCTGTGGCCTGCCCAAGCCGCCACCTGGACGGGGCTGATGCCCTCGTTGAGCCAGGTGGACACGCACGCGCGTCGCAGGTCGTAGGGCGCGCCTGGGCGAGCGTGCTCTCCTGCTGCTCCTTGGTGAATACGGTCTTGCGAGCCCGGTGCCATGCCTGTCGGCAAACACCTGTGGCCGACTGGTGGCCGCGTACACCGAAGAAGACCAAGCCCGTCCGGGCCTTCTCCGAACTCGTCCCGAGGAGCCCGCAGGATTCGGGACAGGCGCGGCGAGCAGGGCACGGGCCTGCTCTCGTTGCCCACGCCGACGCCAACGATCGGGAACGCAAAAAACCCGCAGGGTGCACCGGCGCACCGACTTCTGGTTCGGCGATGACCTGCTCGCCATCGGTTACGGGCTGTGGGCGGTGGACCTGATCAGCACGGCTGTGGAAGAGGGCTACAGCGAGCACGAGTGGCGTGACCTCTTGCTGGAGACCGGGGCAGGAAGCGCGCCCGACAGCGACTCCATCGCGCCCGAACTCATTGACCTGGCCGTGCAGACGTTCGCCCGGGAGTTGCAGGGGCCCCTGGCCGAACTCGCTTTCGCGGGTATCGCCTGCACGCTGATCTGCTACGGCAGACCCACCAAATGAGATTCGCTCTCAGTACGGCGAGGAGGCACCACCACATGGGATTTGACCTGCGGATATTCGTCCGGCCATCCACTCACCACGGATCAGGGTGCGGGGGTTCGAGTCCTCCCGAGCGCGCATCCACAAGACCCTGAACAGGCAATACGCCGCCAGGGGCTTGTTCGTTCCCTCCGCGTGACGGCCGGATCGGCCGCCTTTCGGCCCTCTGCGGCGCATACGTGGAACAGCGACCGCTTCCGAGCACCGGAAAACCAGCAGATTACAGCTCCGACCAGAGAGTACGCCCGTCTCTCCGCTACTGACGGGGCGTCAGACGCTGCCCTGGACAGGGCATCGGTTCCACAGACTTCACCATCTATGGTGCGTCACCAGGCTCAGAAGTCCGCGAAACCCGCCGCCCTCCGGCGCTTATCGGACTCCTCGCCCATATGACCGACCAGAGCAGAGGCGCCCCGAAAGCATGACTGTGACTGTTCCCACACGTGTCGATGGGGGCAGACGGAGAGGCTACCGGCTTCTGGCGTGGCGCTCCGCGTTTCCGGAGCTCGGCCGCCGCCCTGGCTGCTGTCACCGATTGTCCCGAGGCGGCACGCCGCCGGGCCGGGCCACAGAGAAAACACCGTGCGGAACGTCCGGGGCCTGAGTAGCATCACAGCATGTCTGAATCCCGGATCTATTAGCTCCCGACCTCAGTGCCGTACCACCACTGTGTCTTGAGACAGATCCGGAGAGTATTCACTTGATTACCGCAAGCGGTGTTTCCGTGCGCGTCGGCGCGCGCCTGCTGCTCGACAACGTGAGCTTCCACATCTCACCCGGCGACAAGGTCGGACTCATCGGCCGCAACGGCGCGGGTAAGACCACCCTCGTCCGTGTCCTCTCGGGCGAGACGGCGCCCGCGGGGGGCGAGGTCCACCGCACCGGCCCGGTCGGGTACCTGCCGCAGTCCTCGCAGGACGGGGACGTATCCGGCACCGTCGCGGACCGGATCCTGTCCGTCCGCGGCATCGACGAGGCGGCCCGGGACCTGCGTGCCGCCGAGGAGGCCATGGCCCGAGCGCAGGGCCGCGAACTGGACAAGGCCATGCGGGCCTACGCCCGGGCCGAGCACCGGTTCCTGGCACATGGCGGGTACGCGGTCGAGGCCGAGGCGGCCCAGGTCGCCGCCAGTCTCGGACTGTCCGAGGCGGTCCTCCGACAGCGGCTTGACGGCCTCTCCGGCGGGCAGCGCCGCCGGGTCGAGTTGGCCCGTCTGCTGTTCGGTGAACACGACACGCTGCTGCTGGACGAGCCCACCAACCACCTCGACGCGGACTCGATCCGCTGGCTGCGCCGGTTCCTGCGCGAGTACAGCGGCGGCTTCCTCCTCATCAGCCACGACGTCGATCTGCTGGAGTCCACTGTCAACCGGGTGCTCCACCTCGACGCCAACCGGAGCAACATCGACGTCTACAACGCCGACTGGCGGACCTACCTGGCGCAGCGGGAGGCGGACGCCCGCCGACGGCGCCGGGAACGGGTCAACGCCCAGCGCAAGGCCGACGAGCTTCGCGTTCAGGCGGGGAGGATGCAGAGCAACGTGAAGACCGCGACGGCGGCCAAGAACATGATCCGCCGGGCGAACCGCATGCTCTCCGAGGTCGAACCCGAACGCCGCGCGGGCAAGGTGGCGAGGCTACGCCTGCCTGACCCTCCGCCCTGTGGAAAGGTCCCGCTCGTTGCCGAGTCCGTCTCCAAGTCCTTTGGCTCACACGAGGTGTTCACGGGGGTAGACGTGGCGGTCGACCGGGGTTCGCGGATCGCGATCCTCGGACTCAACGGCGCGGGCAAGACCACCCTTCTGCGCATCCTGGCCGGGCGGGAGCGCCCGGACGGCGGGAGTGTCCGGCTCGGCACGGGCGCGCGGCTGGGCTACTACGCGCAGGAGCACGAGACGCTGGCCGCGAACCGGACGGTCCTGGAGAACCTGACCGACGCCGCGCCACACATCACCCACGCTGAGGCGCGCCTGATGCTGGGTTCCTTCCTGTTCTCCGGCGACGACACCCAGAAGCCGGCGGGGGTGCTCTCCGGCGGGGAGAAGACCCGCCTCGCGCTGGCGACACTGGTGTGTTCCGACGCCAACGTGCTGCTGCTCGACGAACCGACCAACAACCTCGACCCGGCGTCACGCGCGGAGATCCTGCGGGCGATCGACTCCTACCGCGGGGCGGTCGTCCTGGTCACACACGACGAAGGCGCCATCGACGCTCTTCGTCCCGACCGTGTGCTCCTGTTGCCGGACGGCGACGAGGACCTGTGGAGGGACGAGTACCACGAGTTGGTCTCCCTCTCCTGATACCGCCTGTGCGCGGTGCGGCGGGCGGACCGGTCCACCCGCCGCACCGCCGCCCCTTCCTGTTGAGAGTTCGAGCCACCACGATGGAGACCGATGTTGCCCACGACGTCAGGCGACCACGAAACCACGGACTCGACGACCTGCGCCGGACCGCGTTGCGACGTGCCGCGTCCGCCGAAGGCGACCGCCCGCTGGCGGTTCTGCTCCACCGCGTGCAGGCAGGCGTCCTACCGCGCCCGGAGTCGCGGCGGGGTGGCGGCCGATACCGCGGTGCCGACACTGGACGAGGAGCTGTGCGCGACGGTTATGAGGCTGCTCGACGCCGTGTTCCGGGCGCGCGGCGGACTCGCCGAGGGCGCCACGCCAAGGTCGGCCGAGGTCGCGCACCTCATCGGACTGGCCCAGGAGGCGACGGACGCGGCCGTTGCGCGCGACCGCGCGGCCGGTGTGTCGTGGTCCGAGATCGCCGACTCCCTCGGCATCACCTTCGCCACGGCCCGCCGCAAGTACGGGACACGCACGGCGGAGGCGCTGGCTCGCTTCCGAGTCGGTCCGCCTGACGGTGGGTCCGGGGCCCCTGAGCCCCGAACCCCGGAGAAGGTGGTGTAGCGGCGTGGCCGGGAGGCGGCCCGTACTCTCCCGGCCGCTCCGCTCAGTCCGGTTTGACCGCCGAGACGATCGGCAGTACCCCGCCGTCGCTGTAGTTCATGGACTCGACCGTGAGGCCGGCTCGTTCCAACTGCGCCCGGGTGTCGCTCTCGCTGACGAAGTTGAGGTATTTTGCCTGGATGATGTCGCCGAACAGGGCGAGTTCCCGGCGCAGGTCCTCCTCGGCGATGCCGTACCTCTCCCACTCGGCGGCCCGCTGGGGCGCCTCCCACGGCGGCGGCGGGGGCGGGGTGAGGAAGCTGACCAGCAGTCGTCCGCCGGGGCGCAGCGCGCGGGCGAAGTTGCGGTACAGCTCGATCAGCCGGTCACCGTCGGGTTCGTACATGTTGAGCCCATTGCTCACCAGCAGGTCGAACTCGGCGTTGATGCCGAGGTCCCAGGCGTCCGCGCGGATGAACTCGCTGCGGTCTCCGAGCCCGCGGGCCCGGGCCTCCTCCTCCGCCAGCGCCAGGGACTCCGTGTCGAGGTCGACCCCGACGAGCCGGACCCCCGGGGCGCTCCCGTAGTCCTGCCGCAACAGGTCGTCCATGACTCCGCACGGCACGGAGGCCAGCACGGCCCCGTCGGTGATCGACCGAGCGATCTCCTCCCTGGAGCGCTGGAACCGCTCGCGGGCGCCGGACAGGAGCGATCTGGTCAGCAGCCACTCCTCCATGGGGGAGGAGGTCGGCCTCCCCGGCTCGAAACGGAAGATGTAGGACGTCCAGTACCCGTTGAGGCCCTGGTTGCGCAGGAGGAACCGGCCCAGGGGGAACTTCTGGAGCTCGGCGAGGATCTCCAGCTCCTCGTCCAGTCCCAACAGGAGTCGGTCGGAGGCGCGGAGCCGGCGCTCGACGGCGAGGACGACCTCCTCCAGCGGTGCGCTGTTCGCGCTGGAGCCGTGCGAGATCACCGCGGCCATCAGACCTCCCACCCGATCTTGCGGAAGCTCGACCGCACCGCCGGGTGCTCCAGCAGCCCCGCCTTTCCGAAGGCGCGCAGCACGTTCTGCGCGATCGGTATGTCGGGCGTGACGTCGAACCCCCCGTACAGGCGGGCGACCGACTGTTCGGCCCGTTCCCGGTCCCCCAGCACACTTTCCAGCAGCTGGTACTACAGTCGCGCTTCCGTTTTGCTCTGACCTGATGTTGTCTGGGATGACCTGA
>NZ_ANAY01000041.1 GCF_000340965.1 Nocardiopsis kunsanensis DSM 44524 | reverse complement strand
CCCGTCCTACGCTCCCTGACGGCCTATGACCACTGACCCCTTGGAATTACTCATCTAGCCTGCAAGCCCCGCATCATTGACTGTTAGGCCCTCATGACAGACGACAGAGCGCACGGCCACGCCCCTCAGCCCCAGCTGGACACGTCGGTCCCCCAATCGGCGCGTGTGTGGAACTACTGGCTGGGCGGCAAGGACAACTACCCGTCCGACCGCGCCGTCGGCGACCACATCCGTCGAACGAACCCCCACATCGTCGAGATCGCGGTGGCCGCCCGCGCCTTCCTCGTACGTGCGGTCACCCATCTGACCCGCGACGTGGGCATACG
Source organism: Nocardiopsis kunsanensis DSM 44524 (assembly GCF_000340965.1). Classification (GTDB taxonomy): domain Bacteria; phylum Actinomycetota; class Actinomycetes; order Streptosporangiales; family Streptosporangiaceae; genus Nocardiopsis; species Nocardiopsis kunsanensis. The sequence goes on along the minus strand of NZ_ANAY01000041.1, from coordinate 49,187 downwards.
CCAGTTCCTCGACGTCGGGACCGGACTGCCCACCGCGAACAACACCCACGAGGTGGCACAGGCGATCGCACCCGATGCGCGTATCGTCTACTCCGACCACGATCCCCTCGTTCTGGCCCACGCCAGGGCCCTGCTCGTCGGCACCGACGAAGGCGCCACCGATTACATCGACGCGGACCTGCGCGAGCCGGACGTCATCCTCTCCCGGGCAGCCCGGACCCTGGACTTCGGTCAGCCCATCGCCCTGATGCTCATGGGGGTCGTCGGCCACATCACTGATGACGAGGAAGCGTATTCCCTCGTCCGACGGCTCGTAGCGGCTCTTCCCCCGGGCAGCCATCTCGTGCTGTACGACGACACCAATGTCATTCACCCCGAGACGATGAACGAGATGACGCGGAGCTGGAACGAAACCGGCCAGAACCCTCGGGTGAACAGGACACCGGAGAAGATCGCCGGGTTCTTCGAAGGGCTCGAACTCCTGGATCCCGGGGTGGTGTCCGTGAGCCGCTGGCGTCCTGACCCCATCGAGGTGGGCGAGACCGTCGAGGTCGACGACTTCTGCGGGGTCGGACGCAAGCCCTGACACACCCGCAGGCCCGAACGCGCTCAGCGGGGCTCGGGACCCTCGAGTCCGCTGAGTCCGCGCCGGGCGCGCTCCACCAGTTCGAACGCGGCCCGTCCACGCACCGCGGAGCTGGACAGTGCCGAGAACACACGCCGGTACGGTTCGACCGCGTTTTCCTCGGTCAGGCAGAGCTCGGCGCCGATGGTCTCCACCAGGACCCGGTCGTCGTCGAAGATCCAGAAGCCGTGGGACGGGACCACGTCCGTGCTGCGCCGCATCGGGACGACGCCGAGCTCGATTTTCCCTGATTCGAGAATCGCCCCGATGTATTCGAGCTGAGCAGCCATGACCGTGTCCGGGGCCAGGCGGAGGTGCAGAGCCGGTTCCCACACAAGAATGTGGAACGACTTGTCGGGGTCGTCGAGCACACGCTGGCGTTCGATCCTGGCGTCCACAGCCCTTTGCCCGTCATCCCGCACACGATGGAGTCGCACCCCTCGCCGAAACATGAACCGCGCATATCCTGCGGTCTGCAGGAACCCCGGGATGCACGAGGATTCGAAGATCCGGAAATTCCGCGTCTGTTCATCCAGCGGAAAATAGGATTGCTGACGCGCTTCGTGCCCGACCGAGAGCTGACGCCGCCAGCTCGCATAATGGGTTTCCAGGGACCGGAGCTGAGCGACCAGTCCCCCCGGCTGCTTCCCTGCGCCCGCACAGCAGCGCCCATGAGTGCAGGTCCTCCGTGCTCGCAGTCTGCTTGCCGTGCTCCAACCGCGACACTTTGGACGGGTGCCGTCCCGCCCTCGCAGCCAACTCACGCCCGGACAGCCCGGCCCCCTCACGGAGTTCGCGCAGGCGAACCCCGAGGGAGACTCGGGCCGTCTGATAGTCGGTCATAGGGCGCGGGAGGCCATGTACTCGGGGAAGGTCAACGCGTGGTGCCAGGCGGCGTCCCGTGCCCGCACGGCAGCGAGCACCTCTTCCGCGTCTTCTGTCAGGGTGGCCCCGAGGAACCGGTCCTCCTCGAACTCCAGCCGGGCCACCGTTCGGCTGTCGAAGACCCAGAAGTCGTGCCCGGGGAGTTCCGCCACGATCGGATGAGTTCGCGGCAGGTACCGGATGTCCTCACCGACACCGAGGTTGTAAGGGGTACCCCACAGCTCCCAGCGCAAGTAGTCCGAAGGCGGATCGTCGATGAGGCGGACCCGTTCCATGCGCTTTCCGATGGAGAGTTCCTCACGCATCATCTGCAGCCACGGCCGGAACCACTCCACTCCCGGGTCCTTGCCGGCGAGCCATTCCTGGAATGGCTGGTTCAGACGTAACGGCGGGGCTGCCGAAGGGGGCGGCCCCGCCGTCGTCGTGCGTGGGGGCAGTTGTTGCCGTCGTCGTTCATCCCAGCCTCCTCATCCGTGCAAGGGCCTCGGGCCCTGAGGTCCGTGCTCAGTAACGAGCCCGCAGAACCATGACAGCCGAAACCGTCGCTCCAACCAATGCCCTTGCGTGGGATTGCGGCCAGGGGGCGGTCCACCGAAACGACCGACACTGAGCGGCGGACCGGGCGGGGAGCACTGTGGGCGCCCTCCGCTCAGCCGGCCGGTTCGCAGAAACGCAGAACGTTCCCGAACGGATCGGTGACCTCGACCGTAGGTCCGCCAGGAGCATCGCGGTCGATGCCGGGCCGAAGCCCCCGATAGGGGCGTCCGGAGATGTCCGTGTGGAAGGCGGCGGCGTCGGCAACGGGTATCCACACCGCCGTGCCGGGCGTGCCGTCACCGTGGTGCTCGGACAGGTCCAGCACGGTCTCGTCACGACGAACCCGCAGGTACAGCGGTATCCCGGGCTCGAAGCGGTGCTCCCACTCGACGCTGAAACCCAGGTGGTCGAGGTAGAACCCTCTGGCCAAGGGCTCGTCGAGGATACGCAGTACCGGAACCGCGGCGCCCGATCCGGTGCCCGCTCCCGCGCGCGAGGCGGACAGCGCGGCCGATGCGGTCTTCCAGTCGGCGAAGCCGAGCTGCTGCGAGACGATCTCCAGCGCACGGCTGTGGGTGATGGCGACGTCGGTCGCGGCCAGGCTCCTTCGGAGCGCCCGCGCGGCGGCCTTGGCGTCGTCCGGGGTGAGATTCATGGGCTCTTCGCAATCCCGGTGCCGGAGATCCGGAAACCCGGAGGCCGGCAGGCCTGAAGGTCCGGATCCGAGGATGTGGTCGGTGCCCGCATTGCCGTCCGGGGCACCGTGATGCTCACGAGAACCTCTGACAGAAGAACCGTGCGATGTGTTCACCGGACCGAGGACCTCGGCGCGGGCGGCGGGCCCATCGCGTGCCTCTGCCACCAAGGTACCTACCGGGCGCTCGGGCTCTGACGGACGCACGGCGAACCGAACAAGTCCGCTGAACGCCGCTGTCAACGAGTCCCAGGACCGCATGACGTCCGAAGCCCAGGCCTGGACCCGTTTCAGTTCGCGGCGGCCGAGGCGGGGTAGGGCGACCCGGGCACCGCCACAACCGGAAGCCGCTCCTCCGCCTCCTTGAGGAGGCGCACGGCCGGCCACGGTGGCGACCTGACGGAGAGTCAGGGGTTCGGCGGATCGACGGACGACAGGCAGGTGGCTTCGGCGCTGGTCTGTCGGGTTGCAGGGGTGAGCTGGGTGGGGTGTTCTGTGGTGTTGCCTCGGGGGTGGTGGCTCGTCGGGGCCGGATCTTAGCCCGGCCGGGCCCTCGCGCAACCCTCGTCGGCGCCACCCCGACACTTTCTCTGGGCGGGAAGGTGTCGGCGTTGCGGTGTGTGGATCGCGGCGCCTCGGGGTGTGCGCTCCGGCCCTGTTCGCCGGGCTGACCCGACCCACCTCGACGAACCCCCTTCACCCCCGAGGCCCCCTGGCAGCCCAAAAGAACGGGATCAAGGGCGAACAGCAACTACCTCACCCCCTGGGGTGCTTCATTGCGATCAACGGTCGAGGCGTGTGCGTGGCGGCTCGCTCCTGCGACGGCACAAGCAACGGCACAGGCCGCCCGGCGCACTCCCGGTAGAGCATTGCGTCTCAGGGGTGACACGTGTGCGGATGGCCTCCGGGCCCCGGCCGCTCCGGGTGCGGCGCTGAGGCCGAGGGCAACACATGCGCGGGATCGGACAGCCCCGATTGCTGGTGGGCCGAGTGGTACGGATGCCCTGTTCCGTGTCGTTGTTAGTGCTCACAACAGCACTGAGAACGTTGTCAGGTGCTCATAACAGCACTACCAACGACCGACAACGGCGGCTCGGGCACCGTCCTGGACCCGGTACAGGCCGGGCCGCGCGAACGTCCAAGCCCGATCACACCCCGGTGCGGTCAAGACCGGCCGCCACAGGTGTGCGAGCGGCGACCGTCTTCTGTGGAGATTCTCCAGGGGTTGCACTCGGTGCCGGTGGCCGCCGGCGGGGCGGCCATCACTGGGCGCGGGCCTGGAGCACCTCTGAGGCCGAAGGCGCTCGCACCACCGGCCCCGGCGGAGGTTCAGGCATCCTCGGCGCAGCGGTGGTGCCGGCACCGCTGGCGGGGGTGTTTTCGGTGCGGGAGTGGCGGTACTTCAGGCGGTTGTGCTTGGAGCACAGCGGCTGCAGGTTGGCCGCGGTGGTGGTGCCGCCGTGCGAGAACTCGGTGATGTGGTCGGCCTCGCACTGCGAGACCGGCACGTCGCAGCCACCCGGCCAGGCGCAGGTCGTGTGGCCGATGAAAGCGGCGGTGCGCAGGTAGCCCGGCGCCAGGCGGTGGGCCCGGCCCAGGTCCAGGGGCAGGCCGGTGCGGTCGTCGAAGATCAACCGGCGGATCTGCGCCGTCGGCGCCATCGCACGCACGGCCGACAGGGCGAGCACGTTGCCGTCCTCGGTCACCGCCATGCCAGAGGACACGGGCACACCGGGGAAAGCGGGGTTGCCAGGGAAAGCCGGGTTGCCGGGAGAGCCGGGAAAGCCGGGCGGGCCGGTGTTGGTGTTGGTGCCACCTGCGGTGCCGGTGTTGGTGGCGCTGTCACCGCCGCCCGGGTCGGGGCCAGAATCGCCGCCCGAACCGGGGCACGAGCCGGGCGGGGATCCGGTCGCCCCGGCCGCGCAGCCGGGGGCGGTTGCCCCGGTGGTGTTGGTATCGCCGTTGGCACCAGCGGTGGTGGCGCCCGCGGCGCCGACACCGTCGGCCCCGGCGTTGCCGTTGGCGTTGGTGTCGTTCTTGAAGGCGAAGCCGAAGCCCATCAGCGCCGACAGGGGCACGGTGATGTTGATGACCGCCTTGGTCCCCGGCGGCTCGGTGCAGCCACCGCCAGAAGCGGAGCCATCAGCATCAGCAGAAGAGTCAGCAGCATCGGCAGGGTCTCCCGAGGCGAAACCGACGGGGCCAGCACCCGCGTCAGCACCAGCGGTGCCGGAGGCGTTGCCCTTGCCCTTGCCGGTGACCTCGGTCCCGGCCTTGGTCTTGATGTTGGTGTGGCCGTGGTGGCCGTGGGCGAACCCCATCGCGCAGATGAGCGCGTCGTAGGTACGCCCGTAGCGCGAAGTCACCGCCTCTCCCGGCGGGATGAAGCCCAGGTCGGAGCCACCGGCGTTGCCAGGGCCACCGGAGGCGGCGGAGGCGGCCTCGGCACCGTCGGCGCCCGCGCCGTTGGCGTCGGGGGTGTTGGTCTTCTCCGTGGTGCCGTAGGGGGCCGTGAACGAGGCCAGCGCCGCCTTGAGGCGCTCACCATCGGAAACCGGGCCCCAGGCCTCGAAGGTGAACCCAGCGAAGTTGGAGCGCAGGCGCGCCCCGCGTTCGGCGAAATGGGCCTGCTCGTCCTTCTCCGCCCGGCGGGGGTTGAGGGCAAAGCCCAGGGCGCGGGCGGCCTGGTCGAAGTTCTTCACCGACATCGACGCCTTGTGGTCCTTGAAGGCCATCATCCCTGTGTCCACCTTCGCCCGGTACTCATCGGCGTCCGGGTGGGCCTCGGTGTCGCGCTTTTTCACCTCGCGCTCCACCCCCGCCGCCACCGCAGCCGCCTCACCCACCGTCAGGGCGCCCGCCTCGATCGCGGCCGCGGTCTCGGGGATGGTGCCGTGGTGCAGGTTGCGGGCCAACTCCATCAACCGCTCGGCCTCGTTGGGGCCGATCCCCCAGGCGTGGGTCACATACGCCTTGATGGTTTTCTGCCCGCCCTCGGCCAGCAATTCACCGGAGGCTTCCATCTGCGCCAACGGCGCGAGCATGGAAAAGGTGAGCTTGTCGATCTGTTCGCGCACCGCCGTCATGCGCTCCAGAACGGTTGCGGCCGTACCGAAAGGCACATCCCCGGACAGAGTCTGGATGAACACCGTCACCGCGGTCATCAGCGCGGACACGGCCGGGTCCGGGCCGGTGCCCGGGACCGAGTGCGCGTGGTCGGTGGTGTCGTTCGCCATAATCCAACAATACGCACGGGGTCCAAGAATGGGTAGTGCCCTCCAGGGTAGAAGGCCCTTACCTATTACGGCCTCATGGCCACCCGCTGCCCCTATTTCCGGCCGCCCACATTCTCCGAAAAATGAGCTTGTGGATAACTCCACGGGGTGCCTTTCCTCGGGTATTCTGGAGCGGGGGAACCCTCACTCATAAACCACCCCCGCACCAGAGAATCTCCGAATCTGGGCGGGTCGAGCGCGCAGGCGCGCGCAGCACGCACTCGGAGAATCTCCGAACCCGACCAGCCCGGCCGCCCGCACACCCGCCACCCCCGAGACTCGATGCGCCACCGGGAGTGCGCGGGGCGGCTTGTGCCTTCGCGGGAGCGAGCCACCATGCCCACGCCCCGACCGTTAGCCGCAGTGGGGCCACCCCAGGGGGTGTGTAGTTGCCGTTGCCGTTGCCCGTGCCCACCGTTCTTTTGGCTGAGGGCGGGCGTCTCGGGGGAGCGGGTGGTTCGTCGATGCGGGTCGGGTCAGCCCGGCGAACAGGGCCGGAGCGCACACCCCGAGGCGCCCAGATCAACCACGCACAACGCCGACACATCCACTCCGGCCCGGAGATCAGGGGGTGGCGCCGACGCGGGTTGCGCGCAGGGCCGGCCGGGCTATCGTTCCCGACCCCGACGAACCACCACCCCGAGGCAACACCACAGAACCCCAGCCCTCCTCACCGAGGGAACCCCCACGCGCTACGCACCACCGCACCCACGCACCCACGCACCCACGCGCTCCAACACGCCCCGCCAAGGTTCTCCGAAACCGCTGGCATCACCTCAACGGCCTACGCAAGAAACAGAAGATCCGAGCAGTCACACTCGGTTTCAGCCGCACACCCATCGCACAGAACATGAGAGGCCAGGCCGCGAGCTACCTGCCCCCACCACCGCCCCTCCACCCCACGAGCCGAACGATCCGACCAAGCCCAGATGACCGGCTCAGGGCCCCAGCGGCCGGTACTCCCCCGGCTCCGGGACCCGCTCCCCCACGGGCACAGGCCCCGGCGCAGTCCCTCCGCCAAACGGCGACCCGCCCAGCGCCTCGCGCCCGTGCGGGGTCAGCCACTGGCGCGGGTCAGGCCCCCGGGCCACGATCCGGGTCGGGTTGATGCCCTCGTGCACCCAGTAATAGTGCACGCGGATGTGGTCGAACTGGGTGGTGTCGCCGAACCCCGGTGTCTGGAACAGGTCGCGCGCGTACGCCCACAGCGCCGGGTACTCGATGAGCTTGCGGATGTTGCACTTGAAGTGGCCGTGGTAGGCGGCGTCGAACCGCACCAGGGTCACGAACAACCGGATGTCGGCCATGGTGATGTGGTCGCCGACCAAATACCGCCGGTCGGTGAGGCGTTCCTCCATCTCGTCCAGGCGGGTGAAGAGCCGGTCGACGGCGCGGTCGTAGCGTTCCTGGTCGGGTGCGAACCCGGAGCGGTAGACGCCGTTGTTGATGTCCCGGTACACCCCGGCCCCGATCTCCTCGATCTCGTCGCGCAGGGGTTCGGGGTACAGGTCGGGGGCACCTTCCCGGGTGAGACCGCCCCATTCGGTGGCCATGTCCAGGGCGAGCCGGTCGTAGTCGTTGCTGACCAGGTGGCCGGTGGGCACGTCGACCAGCCCCGGAACGCTCACGCCGCCGTCGTATTCGGGGTCGCGCGCCAGGTAGGCCTCGCGCAGCGCGTGGATGCCCAGCACAGGGTCGCGGTCGCCCGGGCTGCCGGTCTCCTCGGTGAACACCCAGTGCGGGTCGCCGTCGATGATCTCCTGCTTGGGGTCGGTCACCGCTAGGGAGATCGTGTTCTCCAGGCCCATGAGGCGGCGGGTGATGACCGTGCGGTGCGCCCAGGGGCAGGCGCGGTTGATGACGAGGCGGTACCGCCCGGGCTCCGCCGTGCGTTCGAACCGTCCGTCGGCGGTGACGCGATCGTCGAACGCCGCCGGTTCGCGCTTGATCTCTTCGGTCGGAATCCGGTTGGCACGCACGGTCCTGCCCCTTTCCTCGCGGTCGTTCGTGTGCGGACTGGCGGTGGACCACCGGTGGTGGTTCGCTGCGGGTGGTCCTGCCCCGCGCCCGGGCGTTTGTCACCGGCACCGGGGGGTCGGTGGCGCAAGAGACACAGCTCCCCTCGGGGTGCTCGGGTCAGGGCGCCCGCCACCCGAAGGCCCCGCGGCTCCGGGGTAGGTGACGGCGTCCGGGGAACAACGGCAGTACGGAACGTGACCCGGTCCGGCGCGGCCGTTCCGGCCCGGGTCGGAACGGGTCGGCCCGGGCTGGATCGGGCCGGTCGTGGCACACGCCCGAATGACCGGCCGATGGCCCTTCGGCACCGTCCGCGAGGACCTCGGACCTACGTGGTCGCACCGGCCACACCGTGACACTCTCGTCCGTGGAGGAATGGCAATGAGCACCGCGACGAACACCGACACCACCTGCGTGATCGTGGGCGGCGGGCCGGCCGGGATGATCGCCGGGCTCCTGCTCGCGCGGGCGGGTGTGGAGGTGACCGTGCTGGAGAAGCACGCCGACTTCCTCCGCGACTTCCGCGGGGACACCGTGCACCCGTCCACCCTGCGACTGCTCGACGAGCTCGGGTTGGCGGAACGTTTCGCCGCACTGCCCCAGACGCGGTTGGAGCATGTGGCCTTCCCCGTCGACGGCGGTTCCGTGACCATCGCCGACTTCACACGGCTGCACACGCCGCACCCCTACATCGCGATGGTGCCGCAGTGGGATCTGCTCGACCTGCTCGCCGACGCCGCACACCAGGAACCCACGTTCACGCTCCGCATGAACACCCGCGCGACCGGCCTCCTGCGTGAGGGCGAGCGCGTGGTCGGCGTCGAGTACGAGGGGACGGACGGCCCGGGGCAGATCCGCGCAGACCTGACCCTGGCCTGTGACGGGCGCCGTTCCCTGCTGCGCGATCTCACCGGGCTGGATTCGAAGGACTTCCCGCTGGACGTGGACGCGTGGTGGTTCCGACTGCCCGGGAGCGGGCCGGAGGAGCTCGCCCTGTCACCGAGGGCCGGTGCCCGGCGCTTCATGGTGGTCTTCCCCCGCGAGGGGTATCTGCAGATCGCCTACATCGGCCCGAAGGGGACCGACGCCGAGCTGCGGGAACGGGGTGTCTCCGCCTTCCGCCGGGACATCGGCGAACTCGCGCCCGAGCTCGCCGAACGCACCGACGCCCTGACGTCGATGGACGAGGTCAAGCACCTGGACGTACGCATGGACCGGCTGCGCCGTTGGCACACCGACGGGCTGCTGTGTATCGGCGACGCGGCCCACGCGATGTCGCCCGTTGGAGGGGTGGGCATCAACCTCGCCGTGCAGGACGCGGTGGCCGCCGCGACCCTGCTCGCCGGCCCGCTCCGCCGGGGTCGGCCCACCCCCGCGCAACTGGCACGGGTCCGGCGCCGTCGGCTGCTCCCGACGATGCTGGTCCAGGCGCTGCAGCGCGGTATCCACCGGAACGTGGTCACCCCGATCCTCACGGGGCAGCGAGCGGGCCCGCCCAAACCGGTCATCGCCGCCCTCCACCGGTTCCCCGCGCTCACACGCCTGCCCGCCCGGCTCGTGGGACTGGGTCTGCGGCCCGAGCACGCGCCTTCGTTCGCCCGGAGGGCGACGGACGCTCGGCGGGGTGCACCGGCCTCGGGCGCCAAGGGAGACCCACGGGGATCGTAGGGCGCACACGCTCTGCCGACCTCGCGGATCGCGCGGATCGCGTGCGCCTCGCGGGTGCACGTCCTGGCTCTCACCCGCGCCTCGCGAGACCCGTCTCGGCCTGTCTCGACTGTCGCTACGGCTGCTCCTGCTGCTGCCACTCCAGCCCCCGCGCCTGCTCCCGCTCCATCGCGTTCCTCCGGTTCTGCTCACGGATGCGGTCGGCCGCGTCGGCGTACTGCTGTTCTTCGGGGGTCAGGGGGAGGTCGGCGGCGGGGTCGTCGGCGCTGTAGGTGCGGATCATGAGGGGCTCCTCGTGCGGTGGCTGTGGCTGTGGCTGCAGCCGTGTCTGTGTCCGTCGCTGTGGTTGTGGCGTTGCGGCACGGGCGTCAGGTCGCGATGGGTCCGCCGATCTGGCGGCCGGGGTTGCGCAACCGCCGTTCGAGCTCGTCGGGTGTGCGTTCCATGAGGGTCGGGGTGACGCCGTTGATTCGTGCGGTGGCCATCCACCAGTTCGTGGTGCGCCAGATGCACCAGTGGTGGCCGTAGGTGCGCCGGAGGTGGGCGAGGTCAGGGTCTGGATCAGGATCCGGCTCCGGGCTCAGACCCAGGCCCGGCCCCGATTCCGAGTCAGAACACGAAGCCCCATAACGGGTGGCTTCCGAGGCCGGATCCGGCCTCGCTCCTGGGCCCAGCTTCGGTTTCGAGCTCGTGGGAGGGGTGGAGGCATCCATTCACATCGCCTCCCCGGCGTGCGCGCCGTTTCCGAACGTGTCGTGCCCGAGAGCGTCGCCCGCACGCGGTCCGCTCTCAAACGGTCCGTTTTCGAGCGGCCCGCACGGGCGTGGGCCGCTTTCCGGAACGCTCCGCTCGAGCGTGTCTCCCGCGAGCGAGTGACGTGCGAACGGGTCACGCGTGAAGGGCTCCCGTGCGAGCAGGTTCTGGACGAACTGGTGCAGGGCAACTCGGGCGAGCCGGGCGAGGTCTTCGGGTTGGAAGGCGTAGCACCGCACACGCTGCGCGCGCCTGGTACGCACGGCGTCCCTGGCGCGCGTAGCGCGCACCGCACGTGGCGCAGAGATTCCAGGCGTCGTAAGCAACTCGGGCGCCCCGTCATCACCGGGGGGCGTGTAGACCCCGTAGGGCTTGTATCCCGCGTAGGGCGCGTAGTCCCCGTAAGGGCTGTAAGCCCTGTGGCCTGCGTATACCCCACGGCCCGGACGGTTCCCGATGGTCGGCCAGGTCGGCGAGGCCGGCGACGGAGACGGGCGCGACGTGGGCGCCCCGTACCTCAGGTGCCATGGGCTCCGTGGGTGCTGTGAGTGCCGTCGGTCGCGCTCCATGGCGCACACCTCCAGGGAGGAAGCCGGATGGAAGGTCCGGCGATGAATGCGTATGACCATCATGCGATATGGAACATGGAATAATCAAGATGCGAATCGCAAGTGGATGATATGTCTGGTTCCCCCGTGCTGGCCTATGATCAGGCAGGCCAGGAAGTGAGACGGAGTGGCCGACAGCAGATACAGCCCCAGCGCACGACGTCGACGTCTGTCGGCCCTGCTACGCCAGATGCGCGAAGAGCGGGGCCTCAAGATCGAGCGCGTGAACAAGGAGCTGGGGTGGTCGTCCGGCAAGCTCAGCCGGATGGAGCGCAACGAGTGGAAGCTGCCCTCGATGCGCGACATGAAGGACCTTGCCGACCTCTACGAGCTTCCCGAGCCCATGCGGGAGGCCATCGTTTCCCTCGCACGCGAGTCCCGGGTCCGGGGCTGGTGGGTCGACTACAAGGACGTCCTACGTGGTGGGCTCGCGGACTTCGAGTCCGGCGCTTCAATGATCCGCACCTTCGAGGCACTGCTCGTCCCCGGCCTCTTCCAGACACCGGAGTACGCCGCGGCTGTCCTCCGCGGAAGCCGCGTTCTCAGCGACGGGGACATCGACCGGAAGGTCGCCGGGCGAATGCGCCGCCAGGAGGTCCTCACCTCAACGGATCCGCCCCGAGTCTGGGTTGTGGTGGACGAAGCAGCACTCCGCAAGGCCGTCGGAGGCCAGGAGGTTATAAAGGGGCAGATCCAGCACCTCATCAACCTCGCCGAGCGCCCGAACATCGACATTCAGGTGCTCCGAGACGAGGCCGGATCGCATGCCGGCATGGAAGGGGCCTTCATGATCCTGGACTTCCCCGATCCGGCCGACCTCCCACTGGTGTACCTGGAGACGGCCACCGAAGACCTCTACTTGGAAGAGCCGGAAGCGATACAGAACTACGTGGCAAGCTTCGGCCACCTGTGCAACTCCGCCGACTCGCCCGAGGCATCCGTTCGGTTCCTGAAAACCCTCGCCTGACTAGGAAGACCCCCGATGCATTCATCCGCTCACGAGCTCATCTTCCGCAAGTCCTCCTACAGCGGTCGAGGCGACAACTGCGTAGAGGTGGCCGACGCACCAGGCCGCTCCGCTGTCCGTGACACCCAGAACCGCGAGGCCGGTCACCTCTCCTTCAGCTCGTCGGAGTGGAGCGCGTTGCTCGCCGGCGTGCGCTCCTCCGAGTAGCGCATAGCAAGAAGGGCGTCGGAGCTACTCCCAGCTCCGACGCCCTTCACGTGTTCCCAGAGAAGACACCGCCAGCAGGACGATCGCTGTCGTGGCCGGCTGTGGCCACGCGGTGCCTACCGACAGCGGGTAGGTGAACGTCATGGCTGAACTGATCTTCCGTAAGTCGAGCTACAGCGACCGCAACAACTGCGTCGAGGTTGCCGATGCCTCCGCCGGTTCAATCACCCGGGAGACGCAGGCCCCGGCAGGCGACAGCGCCCACTTCCGGACATCCAGCTACAGCGACCGCAGCGACTGTGTCGCCTTCGCTGACACACACGGCGGCGCTCTCATCCGCGACTCCCAGCACCCCGACCTCGAACACCTCCCCTTCACCGCCACAGAGTGGATCGCCTTCCTCCGCACCGCCGAAACGTAGACAGACGCGCGAGGGTCCTCCGCACGAAGCAGAGGGCCCTTCCCTCATTCCCGCGCCCGATTGCATACCTTAACCGGAGATAAGGCTTTGGTGCTTATCTCGAGCGGCCAGAACCAGCACCTTGCGCAAGTCATTTCTATTCTCACCTCTGGTTTTCAGGGCGTGGCAATTTGGACATAGCGCAATCATGTTGACCGGAACATCTTTTCCCCCTTGAGCGAGGTCGCGAACGTGATCCACCTCGAGCATCGGGTCACCATTGACTGCACGCTCATCAGGGTGACCAAGGCATTCAGGATTCTCGCATCTACCCTCGCTTCTCTGCATGACAGCCTTACGAGCCGCAGGCGACCTGAAATATTCCTGAATGCTCCTCGTCGCTGAACTCGCTCTTCTAACTCTCTCAGCCTCTACAGCGCGAGAGTTCAGGAAAACGTACCTCTCCACCATCCCCTTGAACCCCACCTCCAATTCATTCTGAGCGAAACACTCTACATCCTCGCTTTCCAGTTCCAGGGTTTCATCGTAGAATTTTGCCATATCATCATCCAAGGCATTCAGAACAGGGCGGGGCCAACTTTCTACATCAGGAGATGGAACCGGAGCAAGGACCCAGACATACTCCTTTCGCTCCTTTCCGTCGGTTCCAATACCCCACTGACGCCGACGCTGAACGATGACTGTCCAGGTCTCGAACCTATAACCCCTTCTCCCATCCCCTCGCCAGAATCGCACAGGAATACGCCGCTCCTGGCATTCTGCCATCTTCCGGTTTCCAGAGATCAGATTCTGGTCACCATATAGCCCATCCCCGACGTAGGCGATCCATCCTGTGTCCTGCATCACTTTATCTGAATACGGGCTCGAGGTCTTGGATATAGCCGATACATAGCCATCCACAAAGCGCACAATCCCCCGCACACCATCTCCTCCGTATGCCGCGGAAATTCCAAGCCGCTTGGAAAACCATTCCCCAATTTGCGGCAGCAAGGCTGAGTAGAGGCGACCACGCGTAAATTCCTCAAGGTCAAGCCTGTCGATGAATCTTTCAGAGGCCCCCGGGAAGAACCTCGTAAGTACTGCGCTTACCACAGACGCAGCCCATTGAGGATCGTTATCAAAAAATTCCGAATAATTCGGCGCAAGCCTCACTGCCTCGACAGGACCTTCAGGGATGTTCTCGATAGCCTCCCACACGCCCGCTTCAAGGAGCCGATCGATTGCCCTGTCCGCATCTCTCTTCTCATGAGAAGAAAGATTGAACTTTGCCAGGATCAGAGAGAGCTCATCCGAGGCTTCAGTTCGCGATGGCACAACCTTCTTTTGCGTTACTTTTTGACCCACCGACCACAGGAAGCCAACCGAGGAATGGATGTCTTTTTCAGAAGGACCTGACTTTCTTTCCTTCGCCAGGTTCAGTGTCTCCATCAAAGCTCGGGCTGTGTCGCTCACTTTAAATTCCTTTTTAGGGGGAGAGCCAGGAGGGGGCCTGACTCCGAAGCCACAAAGGCTACACCCTTCCCCGCGCCCCCTTAAAGGCCTTTATCTCAAGGATTTGATGCGCAGATAATTCTGAACACACTTACGACTCATTCAACTACTCTGTGCAGCCCCAATGCGAGCCCACGACCACCGGAGGCCCCGGCCACACCCCCGGGGGCGGTACCGTCGAGATCGTGTGTTACCGGAACGAGACAGGACAGACCGGATACGCACGCGGGCGGCGCCCGCACGCGACAGTGACCGTCCCGCGACCCGACCACCGGAGGCCCCAGTGAGCTCCCCCTCTCCCCTGCGTGAGACCGACCCGCGCCGCGTCGGCGCGTTCGTCCTGACCGGACGGATCGGCACCGGGGGCCAGGGCACCGTGTACCTGGCCGAGGGGCCGGACGGGGTCCCGGTAGCGGTCAAGACCCTCAACAGCGAGGTTGTGGACGACCCGGGGATGCGGCAGCGGTTCGTGCGCGAGGCACAGGCGGCGCGTCAGGTCGCGTCGTTCTGCACCGCGGCGGTGCTGGCGGTGGACTTCGAGGCCCGGCCGCCCTACATCGTCAGCGAGTACGTGGACGGCCCGTCGTTGCAGGACCACCTGGGTACGCAGGGGCCGATGGGCGGCGGCGATCTGAGCCGCCTGGCGGTGGCGACAGCGACGGCGCTGGTGGCGATCCACGAGGCGGGGATCGTGCACCGCGACCTCAAACCCGGCAACGTCCTTCTGGGCGGGGACGGGGCCCGGGTCATCGACTTCGGGATCGCGCAGAACACCCTCGGTGCGGGCACACTGACCAACTCACCGATCGGCACGCCGGCGTTCATGGCGCCGGAACAGATCGCCGACGGGCGGGCGACGGCCGCCTCGGACGTCTTCTCCTGGGGTGCGGTCATCGCGTACGCGGCCACGGGACGATCGCCGTTCCAGGGCACGACGGTGGCGAACGTGCTGCACAACGTCGTCAACGTCGAACCCGACCTGAGCCGGGTGCCCGAGCCCCTGCGCGACCTGGTGGCCGGAGCGCTGGCCAAGGACCCGGCGGCGCGGCCGAGCTCGGTGGACGTGCTCATGAGGCTGCTGGGGCGCCAGGGCGGCCCCGCGGACGCGGGCACGCTCGTGCAGGCCGCGCACGCGGCGCAGGCGACCATGGTCGCCCCGACCGCAGCGCAGGGGCAGGCGGTCGGCGCGAAGGGGCCGCGGAAGCGCTCGCGTGCGCGTGGCTGGCTGCTGGGCACCGGGGCGGTCCTGGCGGGCGCGGGGTTGTTCCTGGCGGGCCTGTCTCTGGGCCTGGGAATGAACGCCCCGCCCTGGCAGGCGGACTCTCAGGGGGGCTCCGAGCAGTCGGCCGGTGCCGGCGAGCCGGGTTCGGAAGGCGGAACGGAGCCGAGCGGGGACCCCGAGGAGCCCGCGTCCGGTGACCGCGACCTGGATCCCGCCGAGGGTGTGCCCCGGTTCTCCCAGGCTCACGAGGGCGATTGGGAGGGTGTGGCCGAGAACGGTGCCCAGGTGGAGTTGCAGGCCCAGGAGGGCGACCAGTCCGGCCAGCTCGACATCGACCGCGACGACTGCGACACGGACCTGAATCTGAGCGGGTCGACCGATCGTGGATACGACGCGGTGGTCTCCTTCGACTCGATGGAGCCCGGCCAGTGTGTGCTCACGCAGTCGGCGCGGCTCGACGAGCAGGTCGCGGTGATCGTGGACGGCGACACGATGGCGATCGACTTCTTCGATGAGGGCGACGTCGGCGGTGAGCCGGTGACCACGCTCAGCCTGGCCCGGGTGGACTGACCGGGAGCTCGTTCGCTTCTGGCCCGGAGCCACAGACCGCCGGCCGCTCAGCTCAGCTCGAGGGTGGTCGAGCAAGCGGGATCGTCCTCGTCGACGGAGCCGCGGGCGCTGCACGCTCGTGCCGCTCCTTCCCCTGCCCCGCGGGGTTCTCGTCCCTGTCCACATCCCGCCCTGGACAGGCATTCGAAACCGTGTTCGAATATGAGTCATGCGCTGGGAGAACCTCCGAAACGACACCGAGGACACGGGGCAGCAGACCCTGTTCGAGGCACCAACCCCACCCGAGCGCGGCACCGGCCGCGCGGGGTTGAAGGCACCGGGGCCGGGCCCCGTGGAGTCCGGTACCGGCGACGCCCCCGTGGCGGTGGAGATCCGGGCCCGGTCGATCATCAACCGGGTTCCGGGCGAAGATCCCATGATGCGGTGGACGCTCAATCCGTACCGCGGGTGCGCGCACGCGTGTGTGTACTGCTTCGCGCGGCGCACACACGAGTACCTCGATCTGGACAGCGGCCGGGACTTCGACACCCGGATCATGGTCAAGACCAACGCCGGCGAACTACTGCGCGCCGAGCTGGCGCGTCCCGACTGGGCCGGGGAGCCGGTGGCGATGGGCACCAACACCGACCCGTACCAGCGTGCGGAGGGCCACTACCGGCTCATGCCGCAGATCATCGGGGCGCTGCGCGACGCGGCCAACCCGTTCTCACTGCTCACCAAAGGTCGGTTGGTGCTGCGCGACCTCGACCTCATCGAGGAGGCGTCCCGGGTCACGGATGTGGGCCTGGCGGTCTCGGTCGGGTCTGTGGACGAGGCGGTGTGGCGGTCGGTGGAGCCGGGCACGCCGAGCCCGCGCGCACGGCTGGACGTGGTGCGCCGCTTCGCCGAACGGGGACTGCGCTGTTCGGCGCTGATGGCGCCGATCCTGCCGGGGCTCACCGATTCGGCGGAGCAGATCGAGGAGACCGTCGCGGCGATCGCCGAGGCGGGGGCGGCCCGCCTCACCCCGGTCGTTCTGCACCTGCGGCCCGGTGCGCGGGAGTGGTACCGGGCGTGGCTGCAGCGGGAGCATCCGCACCTGGTGCCGCTGTACCGGGAGTTGTACGGACGCGGTTCCTACGTCCCGAAGGCCTACGGCGACGCGGTTGTGGCGGCGGTGCACGAGGCCGCCGGACGGTACGGGCTCAACGGGCCCGCGCGGCACCGGCCACGGAAGGAACGCACGCGCCCGGCCACACCGTCGCAGACACCGGCCCCGGGAGCCGCGACTCAGCAGCTCTCCCTCGGTTTTTGACCTCGGACCCGTGGGGGAAACGGGCCGCCCGGCCCGGCCGGCTCAGACAGAGACGTCACGCTCGGGCACGGTGACGCGGATCTTGGACTGGCCGTGCGGGAGCTCTTCCCAGTCGTCCATGAACTTCGCGTTCAGTCCGTGCCTCTCGGCCAGGGCGATCAGGTTCTCGGTGCGGTAGTAGAAGTCCTCGCGCAGCACGTGGTGCTCGGCGCCCTCGGTGCGGTCGAAGGTGAAGTCGAAGAACCCGCCCGGGGCGAGCACCCGTTCCACGTGGGCCAGGCACTCGTCGATGACCTGTGGCGGGGAGTGCGAGAAGACGCTGTGGGCGTGGACGACGTCGAAGTGGTGCTCGGGCAGGAAGTCGAAGGTCAGGTCGTGGGTGAGTGTCAGGTGCGGGAGCTTGTGCTGCAGTCCGCGTTCGGACAGCACCTTCTTGGCTGCGATGAGGATGTCCGGGGAGATGTCGATCCCGTAGTAGTCACCGGGGTCGAGGTACTCGATGAAACGCCACCCGGCGCGCAGGTTGCCGCAGCCGATGTCGAGCATGCGTTGGCCGGGCTTGAGGCCGTGGCCGGTCAGGTAGTCGAACTGCATCCGGCCCAGGGCCAGCCAGCGCTTCTCGTTGCGGCTGCCCACGGCCCTCCTGGGGTCGCGCGCGGTGTCGGAGGCCATCACCGCGCGGTAGTAGGAGACGTGGTCGCGGTGGGTCAGTCGCAGCCGCATGTCGCGGGCGGAGCGGCGCAGGTACGGGCCGATCCGTTCGGGGTGGCGCATCGCGTAGCGGATGCGGTGCCTCAGGGAGGAACGATCCGCGGTGAGTGAGGTTCGTTTCGGCATCGGCTGTTCGTGGCCTTCTCGGTCGGTCACCCTGGTGCTGTGGCGCTCCAGGTGCGGGAACTCGTCCTGTCCGCGGGGCGTGCTCGCTCGGGGGCGTGCTGTCGCGGACGGGGATCCCAGACTC
This sequence comes from Nocardiopsis kunsanensis DSM 44524, assembly GCF_000340965.1. Taxonomy (GTDB): domain Bacteria; phylum Actinomycetota; class Actinomycetes; order Streptosporangiales; family Streptosporangiaceae; genus Nocardiopsis; species Nocardiopsis kunsanensis. The sequence goes on along the minus strand of NZ_ANAY01000041.1, from coordinate 30,993 downwards.
TCACGCGCGCGCGTTTGCGTGGGTTAAGGAACACGTGAAGTTTGCCCGGTGGAGACCGCCCGTTCCGGGCGGCGGGACACCGGTGTGATCGGCGGGTGCCGAGCCCGGGCGCGGTATCCGGCCGCGGGTCGGCTGTTCGCGCCCTGCCGGCGCCGGGTCGTTGCGCCGAGGCCCGGCGGGGTTCTCCCGGCCGCGGACGGTCCCGAGCAGCGCCCTGGGGCGGCTAGAATTTGAAAACGGTTTTCATTTTAATCTTGGGGGATTCCCCCGGAAGGAGGACACCATGCGCATCGCCTTGGTCACCGGCCTGCACGGGCTCGCGCGCCACGAAGCCGCGCAGGCCCTGCTCTCGACCTCCCCGCACTCACTCGCGGTCCACCACGACCTGGCCCGCACCGGCGAAGGGACGGTACTGCGCCTGACCCACGGCGCCGACGGCACACACGAACGCGAACAGGTCCGCCTCGACCACGCCTGCGCCTCCTGCACCCTGCGCGAGGACCTGATCCCCTTCCTCCTGCGCACCGCCGAGGCAGGACACCACGACCTGGTGGTGGTCGAGGCCTGGAACAGCGTCGAACCCCAGCTCATCGCCGAGAGCATCGCCGCGCGGGACGAGCTGCGCCTGGCCGCCGTCGTCACCGCCGTGGACACCGCCCGCCTCACCACCGACCTGAGTACCCACGACGACCTCACCGACCGCGGCCTGGACATCGCCCAGGACGATCACCGCACGGTCACCGAGGTCCTCACCCGCCAGATCGAGTACCCCGGCCTCCTCGCCCTGCGGGGCGAGCCCACACCCCACACCCTCGCCCTGCTCGCCCAGCTCAACCCCGGGGCCCCGGCCGTCCCCACCCACGCGGCCGCCGACGGTTGGTCCGGCACCGAGTTCGACACCGGCGCCGCCCGCGCCCGGACCGAACCCGCCTGGGCCCACTACACCGACCACCCCGAGGAACACGGGGTCAGTACGGTGACCTGGACCCGCACCCGGCCCCTGCATCCCGGGCGCCTGGCCCGGGCCCTGGAGGACCTCGCTTCCGTCAGCCTGCGCGGCCGGGGGCGTTTCTGGCTGGCCGGCCGGCCCGACAACCTCATGGTCTGGGACTCCCACCAGGACCTGCTCCTGGTCGACAACGGCGGCCCCTGGTTGGCTGCCCTACCCGGAGCCGCCCTGGACCTGGTCTCCCCCGAACGCCGCGCCGCCGCCCTCCGCGACTGGGACCCCGAGGTGGGCGACCGGCGCCAGCACCTGGCCTTCACCGGGGTGGACATGGACGCCCGCGCCCTGGTGGAGCTGCTGGACTCGTGCCTGGCCACCGACGAGGAGACCGGCCAGGGGTTCCGCCACGACCCCTTCTCCGCGCTCTCGGAGAGGTGAGCGGGCCGCAACAATCCCCGCGACGACACAGCACGCCGGGACAGAACCCACACTTTCCCACAGGGACGCACACATAAAGCAAACAGACACCCCCCATTGACACCCCGAACGGCAAGGAGCACACTGAGAAACAACAAGAACCAACACACCCGAACAGACGGGGGTCGGATGCTGGCCGCACAACGGCAGGAGCGGATCCTCGAACGGCTCCGGCGCGAGGGGAGCGTACGCGTCACCGACCTCGTCGGCGACCTGTCGGTCTCCGACATGACCGTGCGGCGCGACCTGGACACCCTGGAGGTCCGCGGCGCCCTGCGCAAGGTGCACGGCGGCGCCGTCGCCCCCGAGGGTCCCCGAACCGAAGAGCCCGGGTTCGCCGCCAAGTCGACCCTGCAGGCCGCACAGAAACACGCCGTCGCCCGCGCCGCGGCCGAGCTCGTCGAACCCCACAGCGCAGTGGGGTTGTCGGCCGGCACCACGACCGCGCTGGTCGCCGAGTACCTGCGCGAGAGGCCCGGCCTGACCGTCATCACCAACTCGCTGCACGTGGCCGAGGTCTTCCACCGCTCGGAACGCTCCGACCAGACGGTGGCGCTGACCGGCGGGTTCCGCACCCCCTCCGACGCGCTGGTCGGACCGCTCGCCCTGGCCTCGGTGCGCGGCATCAACCTCGACACCCTGGTCCTGGGCGTGCACGGCATGGCCGAGCGGGCCGGGTTCACCACCCCCAACCTCATGGAGTCCGACACCGACCACGCCCTGGTGGAGGCGGCCGAGACCCTGGTGGTGGCCGCCGACTCCAGCAAGTGGGACACGGTCGGGCTGAGCACCATCGCCCCCTTGGACCGCTGCGACGTGCTCGTCACCGACGACGGGCTCGCCCCGGACGCCCGCCGCACCCTGGAGGAGCACGTGGGCCGCCTCGTGATCACCGACGTTCCCCCGGAGACCGGATGAGGAAGACCACCGCGACGCTGGCCGACGGCCGGCAGATCATCTACTACGACGAGTCCGACGGCCCCCGCCGCGTTCCGCACCAGGACCGGCGCGAGCTGCCCGGACCCGCGCCGGGCTCGGAACTGCGCCGGGACCCGCTCACCCGGGAACCGGTCGTGGTCGCGGCCCACCGCCAGAGCCGCACCCACCTTCCTCCCACCGACCAGTGCCCGCTGTGCCCCTCCAGCGGCGGCCGGCGGACCGAGATCCCCTCCCCCGACTACGACGTGGTCTCCTTCGAGAACCGCTTCCCCGCCCTCAGCGGCGACCAGGGCCGCTGCGAAGTGCTGTGCTTCTCCTCCGACCACAACACCTGCCTGGCCCAGCTGGGCGCCGAGCGGGTACGCACCATCGTCGACGCCTGGGCCGACCGCAGCGCCGCGCTGGCCGAGCAACCCGGGATCGAGCAGGTGTACTGCTTCGAGAACCGGGGACCGGAGATCGGGGTGACCCTGCACCACCCGCACGGGCAGACCTACGCGCTACCCTTCGTCACACCCCGCACCGCAACGGTGCTGGACTCGGCCCGCGCCCACCGGGAAGAGACCGGCGGCGACCTGTTCGAGGACGTCCTGGCCGCCGAACAGAACGGCCCGCGCGTGGTCGCGCGCAACGACCACTGGACCGCGTTCGTGCCCGAGGCCGCCCGGTGGCCGGTGGAGGTACACGTGTACCCGCACCGGCACGTACCCGACCTGCCCTCCCTGGACGGCACCGAACGCGACGCCTTCGCCGAGCTCTACACCGACCTGCTCGGCCGGCTCGACCGCCTCTTCGACACCCCGCTGCCCTACGTCTCCGCCTGGCACCAGGCACCCGTGCGCCAGGGCCGGGACCGGGACCTGTCCCGCCTGCGCCTGGAGGTCTTCTCCGTGCGCCGCACCGCCGAAAAACTCAAGTACCTGGCCGGGACCGAGTCCGGCATGGGCGTGTTCATCAACGACGTCGCCCCCGAGACCACCGCCCGGCGTCTGAGGGAGGCCTGCCCGTGAAACTCCTCGTCACCGGCGGCGCCGGATACGTCGGCAGTGTCGTCAGCGCCCTGCTGCTCGAGGCCGGGCACGAGGTCACCGTGCTCGACGTGCTCTCCGCCGGGCACCGCGACGCCGTACCCTCCGGGGCCGCCTTCGTGGAGGGCGGCGTCCACGACGCCGCCCGGGTCCTGGATCCCTCCTTCGACGCCGTCCTGCACTTCGCCGGCAAGTCCCTGGTGGGTGAGTCCGTACAGGACCCGGGCCCCTACTGGCACACCAACGTCGGCGGCACCCTCGCCCTGCTGGAGGCGATGCGCGAACACGGGGTCGACCGGCTGGTCTTCTCCTCCACCGCCGCCACCTACGGCGACCCGCCCACGGACGCGCCCCTGCGCGAGAGCGACCCGACCTCACCCACCAACCCCTACGGCGCGGGCAAACTCGCCGTGGACCACATGCTCACCGGATGGGCCGGCGCCCACGGCCTGGGCGCGGTCAGCCTGCGCTACTTCAACGTGGCCGGTGCCCACGCCGGTCTCGGCGAGAGGCACGACCCGGAGACCCACCTGATCCCCAACCTGCTGAAGGTCGCCGCCGGCCAGAGCTCGCACGCCTCGGTCCACGGCACCGACCACCCCACCTGCGACGGCACCGCGGTCCGCGACTACCTGCACGTGCGCGACCTGGCCGAGGCCCACGTGCGCGCGTTGGAGCGCACCGAACCGGGCACGCACCGCATCTACAACCTGGGCAGCGGCGGCGGCTCCACGGTCCGCCAGGTGTTGGCAGCGGTGCGGCGCGTGACCGGGCACCCCGTGCCCGCGGTCGACGGTCCCCGGCGCGCGGGCGACCCGTCGGTACTGGTGGCCGCCAACGACCGGGCACGCGAGGAACTCCACTGGCAGCCCTCCCGCGACCTGGACACGATCGTCGCCGACGCCTGGGCATTCGTCCGCGGCCGTTCGGGAAAGCAGGCGGCGCCGTGAACGGCCCGGCCGCGCAGTTCCGGCAGGCCTTCGGCCGCTCCCCCCAAGGGGTGTGGGCCGCGCCGGGGCGCATCAACCTCATCGGTGAGCACACCGACTACAACGGCGGGTTCGCGCTGCCGATCGCGTTGCCCCACAGCCTGACCGTGGCCGCCGCGCGCCGCGACGACGGGAAGGTGCGGTTGCACTCCCGCCAGTTCCCCGGGCCGCACGAGTTCTTCCTGGACGGTCTGGCGCCCGGTTCGGTGCCGGAGGGGGCCGCCTACCAGGCCGGGGCCCTGTGGGTGCTGCTGGAGGAGGGCCACAGGGTCGGCGGGCTCGATCTGCTGGTGGACAGCACGATCCCGGCCGGCAGCGGCCTGTCGACGTCGGCGGCGCTGTGCTGTGCGACGGTCCTGGCCGCCACCGGTCTGTACGGGCACGAGCCCGCACCGGAGGAGGTGGCGCGGCTCGCCCAGCGTGCGGAGAACGATTTCGTCGGTGTGCCCTGCGGGATCATGGACCAGTCGGCGGTGATGCTGGCCGAGCAGGGGCGGGCGCTGTTCCTGGACTGCCGGTCCCTGACCACCGTGTCCGAGCCCTTCGACCTGGCCGAGCAAGGCATGTCGCTCCTGGTGGTGGACACCAGGGCGCCGCGCCGGCTGGTGGAGGGCGCCTACGCCGATCGCCGCAGCTCCTGCGAGAGGGCCGCCCGTGTACTGGAGGTCTCGGCGCTGCGCGAGGTCACCGGTCCGGAGCTGGACCGGGCGCTGCAGCGCCTGCCCGAGGGGCCGGTACGGGCACGGGTGCGGCACGTGGTGACCGAGAACGAGCGGGTGCTGCGGGCCGTGGAGCTGTTGCGGGCGGGACGTCTGCGTGAGGTAGGACCGCTGTTGACGGCCTCGCACGTGTCCCTGCGTGAGGACTACGAGGTCAGTGTCGCCGAGGTCGACACCGCGGTGGAGGCGGCGCTGTCGGCGGGTGCCCTGGGGGCTCGCATCACCGGTGGCGGTTTCGGTGGCTGTGTGATCGCTCTGGTGGACTCCGAACAGGTGCAGGTGTGCACCGAGGCGGTACGTGCGGCCTTCGCCGAACGCGGGTTCGGTGCACCGGAGGTGTTCACGGCCCTGCCGTCGGCCGGGGCCCGCCGCCTGAGCTGAGCTCAGCGCGTCCACGGGGACGGCAGGAAGGTTCCCGGGCGCGGGAGGACGGACCGGGCTCACGACGGAAGCGGACGCGGTCCGCGGGCCGGGCCGGTGCTGCGCGGGACCGGCCCGCGGGAAGCGCGCAACGGCGTGTCGCCGCAGATTCCCACTCTCGCACGGCGGAAGTCGAGAGACTGGTCGCGCTCGCGGTCCCCGGCACCCGGAGCGTCCTCACCGCCGGGGCGCAGCCGACCGGACCCGTCGAGGAGAACCCGCAGCGATGACGCAGATCCAGGGGCGTGTTTACGTCGAGGGACGCCTCACCGAGACCTTCCAGGACCTCCGTGCGGGGGCCGATGTGCTCCGCCGCCCGGAGGTGATGGTCTGGATCGGTCTGGTGGAACCGGACACGCACACCCTGGAAGTGGTGGCGGAGGTGTTCGCGCTCCATCCGCTGGCCGTCGAGGATGCACGCAAGGGGCACCAGCGGGCCAAACTGGAGCGGTACGGCGACACGCTGTTCGTCGTGCTGCGACCGGCCGGGTACGACGACGAGGACGAACGCGTCGAGTTCGGCGAGGTGCACCTGTTCATCGGACCGCGCTTCGTCATCACGGTCCGGCGTGAGGCGAGGCCGGACCTGAGGGTGGTCCGCGAGATCCTGGAGTCCGACCCGGAGTTCCTCGCTCTGGGACCGGAGGCGTTGCTGACGGCGTTCTTCGACGAGGTCGTGGACCGGGAGGCCCCCGTCATCGCCGGCCTGGAGGAGGACATCGACGAGATCGAGGAGGACCTCTTCGGTGAGTCCGACATCGACCCCGGGCTGACGGAGCGGATCTACCGGCTGTTGGGGCAGGTGATCACCTTCCAACGCGCGGTCCAGGAGCATCCGGCCATGTTGGAGGGGCTGCTGCGTGGGGCCGACAGGTACGGCACCGACGACGAGGTCCGGCACCGGCTGCGCAACGTGCACGACCACACCGTGCGGGTGGCGGCTCGGGTCGATACCGCCCGGGTACTGCTGGAGAACACGCTCACCGTCCACTCCACGCTGGTGTCCCTGGAGCAGAACGAGGAGATGCGGCGGATGTCGGGCGCCAGCCTCCGGCTGGCGGAGGAGACCATCGAGCAGGGCGAGAAGGTCAAGAAGATCTCGTCGTGGGCGGCGATCCTGTTCACCCCGACCCTCATCGCCTCGGTCTACGGGATGAACTTCGACCTGATGCCCGAGCTGCACTGGTCGTTGGGGTATCCGTTCTCCCTGGTGCTGATGCTCGGCCTGGCCCTCGGGCTCTGGGGCGTGTTCAAGTGGCGCCGCTGGCTCTGAGGAAGCGGCACAGGCGGCGTGTACCCTTCTCCGGGTACGTCGGCCTCCTCCCCGGGGGGAAGGCGCACGAGCCGTCCGTCACCCGCGCGGGGAGAGGTGACCGCGTCCCCTCCCCCTCACCACGAAAGACGAGCTTGACCGAGGAAACCCGCTCCGAGAAAAACACCGGCCTGCCCTACCTCCACATGGTGCTGGTCGGCGTCCTGTTCCTGCTTCTCATGCTGGTCAAGTTCGAGGACCCCGTGCCCTCGTTGCGAACGCCCTTGATGATCGCCCTCAATGTGGGACTGGTCGTGGGCGCCTTCCTTCTGGGCAGTAGGACCGTGAAGAAGGACTGACCGCCACGGGAAAGCCCATCGGGTGTCGCTCGCACCGCACCGAGCGGTGCAGTACCGCTTCCGTGCGGGCGGACCCGTTCTCCACCCGCGCTGCCAACCGCCGGTCCCGTGTACACCGCCGCGTGCCGTCTGCAACGAGTACGTGAGCGATGAGGGGAGGAACAGGAAAGGGCTCACCGTACGGTGAGCCCTTCCGTTGTGTCGGGACGGCGGGATTTGAACCCACGACCCCTTGACCCCCAGTCAAGTGCGCTACCAAACTGCGCCACGTCCCGTGAGAGCCGGATCGGCACCGCGTTCACGGCGCCGCCGACGGGACGACTCTATCGCATCTGCGGCACTGACCGGACATCGCTCCTGCGGCCCGGCTGCCTGGAGCCCCGGTCATGTATCAGGGCCGTGGACGGAGGAGAGTCACCGCACGCTTCACGCTCTGCAGCGGAACCCTCCGCTTCCGGTCAAAAGCAGCGCATATGTTCAAAAATGAACAAACAGCCCCATGCTGCACACAACCATGCGAGGAGTGCCCTCAGGATGAGCGAGAACAGCCGGTTCGAGCGCGGACGCCCCGTCGTCCTGCGCGGTGGCACGGTGCTGCCCATGGACGACGCCCGCACCGTACTTCCCGAGACCGACGTCCTCGTCGTCGACGACCGTGTCGTGGAGATCGGCCGCGACCTGCCCGTCCCCGACGGCGCCGCCGTCATCGACGCCACCGACGGCATCGTCATGCCGGGCATGATCGACACCCACCGCCACATGTGGCAGACCGCGATGCGCGGCTACGGCGCCGACTGGACCCTGACCCAGTACTTCGTCTGGTACTACATGGAGGGCGGCAAGCTCTTCCGTCCCGAGGACGTCCACGCCGGCAACGCCCTGGCCGCGGTCGAGGCCCTCGAGGCCGGGGTGACCACGGTCGTGGACTGGTCGCACGGGCTGCAGACCGTCGACCACGCCGACGCCGCCGCCGACGCCCTGGAGTCGGTCCCGGGCCGCTACGTGCTGGCCTACGGCAACATCCAGGCCCAGCCCGGCGAGTGGGCCACCGACCCGGCCTTCCGCGACTTCGTACGCCGCCGCTTCGACGGCGACCGCGACATGCTCGACATCCAGATCGCCTTCGACGTCACCGGCGACCCGGAGTTCCCCGAGAAGCCCGCCTTCGAGGCCGCGCGCGAGCTCGGCCTGCCCGTGACCACCCACGCGGGCGTGTGGGGCGCCACCGGCGACGACTCCATCCGGCTCATGCACGAGCACGGGTTCATGACACCCGAGACCGTCTACGTGCACGCCGCGTCGCTGTCGACCGACTCCTACCACCGCATCGCCGCGACCGGCGGCAGCGTCTCGGTCTCCACCGAGAGCGAGCAGAGCGCCGGCCAGGGATACCCGCCCACGTGGAAGCTGCGCGAGCACGGCATCCCGGTGTCGCTGTCGATGGACACCAGCGCCTGGTGGAGCGGCGACCTGTTCTCCGCGATGCGCTCCACGCTGGGCGCCGACCGTTCCCGCGAGCACTTGGAGGCGCAGTCGCGCGGTGAGACCGTCACCCACGCGGCCCTGCGCGCGGACCAGGTCGTGGAGTGGGCGACCCGCGGCGGCGCCCACGCACTGGGCCGCGGCGACGACCTGGGCCGGATCAGCCCCGGCGCCAAGGCCGACCTGGTGCTCATCAAGAACGACCACTCCCCGGTCTCGTTCCCGATGCTCAACCCCTACGGCCACGTGGTCTTCCAGGCCCAGCGCGGCGACGTGCACACGGTCATGGTCGACGGGCGCGTGGTCAAGCACGAGCACCGCCTGGTCGGCATCGACCTGGCCACGGTCCGCCGGAACGTGGAGTCGACCATCGACCACCTGCGCGGCGAGCTCGGCGAGGAGGAGTGGGCCAAGGGCATGAACCCCGACGTGCCCGAGCCGACCATCCTCGACAACCCCTACAGCTACACCGACTACAAGAGCGCCTCCACCCACGGGGGCTGAAGCTCCGGAGCCACTGGGGCGCACCGGGTCGGGCCCGGTGCGCCCCTTCCCGTTGCGCCTCCTTCGACATGGCACGAACATGCGTCACCTTTATGCCGTAGATCTCCTCTGTGGTCCGCCTGGCTGTACGGATGCGAACGGCCTCCCACAGGACGGGACCGGGGGTTCCACCCGGTTGCATCGACCGTTCGGACACCCCTGATGCCCCACTCCCCCGCGATCGACACCACTCAGCCACACTCGGCCCGCGTGTGGAACTACTGGCTCGACGGCAAGGACCACTACCCCGTCGACCGCGAACTCGGCGACCAGATCCTGGACCTGCACCCGAAGATCGCCGTCGACGCCCGTGCCGGCCGCGCCTTCCTCATGCACACCGTCGCCCTCCTGGCTCGCGAGGAGGAGGGCGCCACCGCTTTCGTCGACCACGACCTGCGCGAGACCGGCCGGGTCCTGGAACGGAGCGCAGAGGTACTCGACCTCGATCGACCGGTCGCACTGTCGGCCATCGGGACGCTCGGGCACACCCCGACACTGAGCGAGGCCGTGGACCTCGTCCGCGCCTACACCGACGCCCTGCCCTCCGGCAGTTTCCTGGTCCTGGCCGACGCCGTCCTCCCCGACCGGGGCAGCGCCGCCGAAGCACTGGACGAGTGGAACCGTGAGGCCGCGCCCACCTGTCGGGGCCGCACCCCGGAAGGGTTCGCATCTTACTTCGAGGGGCTCGAACTGCTGGCCCCGGGCGTGGGGCCGCCCCCTCTCTGGCGTCCGGCGGCTGTGGACGTGGGCCGGGCTCCGGACACCGACATGTACGGCGCGGTCGCCCGCAAACCCTGACCACAGCCGGGGTTCACCCGCTGGTCAGCAGACGGCGGACCTCGTGGTCGCCGACCTGGGTGAAGTCGGTGTACCACTCCCCGACCGCCCGGAAGCCGGCGGGTACTTCGATGGCGACGACCCGGTCGCACAGATCTGTGGGGTCGGCGTCGGGCGCGCGCACGGGAACGGCCAGCACGAGGGAGGCCGCGCCGTTCTCACGCACGTGGCCCAGGGCGGCGCGTGCGCTCATGCCGGTGGCGAGGCCGTCGTCGACGACGATGACGTCGCGACCGCGTACGTCGGGTTCGGGGGCTCCGCCGCGGTAGAGCTCCACGCGGCGGCGGGCCTCGCCCTGTTCGACGGCGACCGCGTCGGCCAAGCCGTCCTCGGTGAGGCCGAGCCGGTCCAGTGCGGCCCGGTTGAAGATGGGCGGGCCCTCGTAAGTGGTGGCGCCGACGGCGACCTCCGGGCTTCCGGGCACGGGGATCTTGCGGGCCACGACCACGTCCAGTGGCGCACCCAGGCGGCGTGCCACCGGGGCGGCCACGGGTACGCCCCCGCGTGGCATGGCGAGTACGAGCGGGTTCTGCCACTGTGTGGCGGCCAGTTCCTCGGCCAGGCGTTCACCGGCCTCGTGTCGGTCTCGGAACACCTTCCTCACCTCAGCTCTCTTCAGTCGCCGTCCGGGTCTGGGCGCCGTAGCGGGCCCAAGCCCGACGATCCCGGCAAGCCCGACGAGACCGCTGCGTTCTTGGTCGGGCCCTGTTTGGGGCGCTCTACCCGCCCCCGGCCCGCAGTTACCCTCTGGCGGAGGTGTCGGCACAGGTCAACCTGCGCGTTCATCCCCGATCGGACCCCTGCCGCGCGATATCCCGTCCGGGTGCGCCGGTGCGGGGCAGGACCCGAGCCGTCGGACGCAGGGACGTTCCTTCCTGAGCGGGCTCAACGGCCCGGTGTGGAGAAGGCCACGGCGTTGGCCAGGACGATGACACACACCGCAGCCCAGGAGAGCGGGTCCAAGTACTGCTGGAGCACGGCCATGCCGACCAGGCTCGCCAGTACCGGATTCACGCTCATGAAGATGCCGAAGAAGTGGGCCGGGACCCTGCGCAGCGCGAGCATGTCGCTCAGGAACGGCACCGCCGAGGAGAGCACCCCTGCCAGAAGGGCACACGCCAGGGCCCAAGGGGTGGGCGGCATCAGCCACAAGGCGACGGCGCCCACGGGCAGGTAGACCAGTCCCGAGACGGCCGCGGCCGCGGCCGAACCCTGGAGCCCGGGCACCCGGGCCCCCACCGACCGGTTGAGCAGGACATAACAACCCCAGCACACCGCAGCCACCAGGGCCAGGCCGATCCCGACGTAATCGGTGCTGGGCTGCGGCCGCAGCAACACCACCACGGCCGCGCCCGCGGCCAGGGCACACACCAGGTCGACTCGGCGTCGCGAAGTGGCCAGGGCGACGGTGAGCGGCCCGAGGAACTCCAGGGTGACGGCCAGACCGAGGCCGATGCGGTCGATCGCCATGTACAGGGTGAGGTTCATGCAGGCGAAGACCGCGGCGAGCCCGAGGATCGGCCGCCACTGGTGAGCGCTGAACGAGCGAATCCGCGGCTGTCCCACGGGGGCGAGCACGAGGGCGGCCACCCACTGGCGTACGGCGACCACACCGACCGGACCGATGACGGGAAAGGCCAGGGAGGCCACCGAGGCGCCGACCTGGTTGGACAGTCCGCTGCCGAGCATCATGGCCGCACCCACCGTGCGGGAGGCGCGGTCGGTCCCGGACGTACGCGGTGCGGTGTCGTGGTCGCTCATGGCCCCGAGCGTGGCCCTGCCCGAGGCATACGCCAAATGCATAAGCGGCGCTTTCCATACGCTGAACGTATGAGCAAGCGTGATGTGGAGCTGCGGCACCTGCGCTGCCTGGTGGCCGTGGTCGACAACGGCGGCTTCTCCGACGCCGCCCTGGAACTGGGGATCTCCCAGGCCTCGGTCTCGCGCACCCTGGCCTCGCTGGAGTCGGCACTCGGCGCACGTCTGCTGTACCGGACGAGCCGGGTGTGCACACCCACGACGGCGGGACTGACGGTGCTGGCACGGGCCAGGTCCGTGCTCACGTCGGTGGAGGACCTGCACTCGGAGATCGCCTCGGGACACAGGCTCGTCCGAGTGGGGCACCCGTGGTCGGCGCTGGGCCGGCACACCGCCGAGTTCCTGCGTGTGTGGGAGGAGCGCCATCCTGATGTGGAGCTCCGGCTGGTGCGCCACAACAGTCCCACGGCCGGGCTGGCGGAGGGCATGTGCGACCTCGCTGTGGTGCGCACGCCGGTGGACGCCCGCCGCTACGAGCACACCGTGGTGGGCCACGAACAACGGTGGATCGCCATGGCCTCGGACGACCCGTGGCGGCGACGGCGCTCCGTACACCTGTCGGAGCTGGCCGGGCGCACCCTGGCCACGGACCTGCGGACCGGCTCGACCACCGTGGAACTATGGCCCGAGGGGGAACGCCCGGAGGTGGAATACACCCAGGACGTCGACGACTGGCTGAGCATGATCGCGACCGGCCACTGCGTGGGGCTGACCCCGCACGCGACCACCACCCAGTACCGGCGCGAAGGCATCGTCTACCGGCGGGTACGCGGGGCCGACCCGGTCGCGGTGCGCCTGGCCTGGCACCGGCACGACCCGCACCCGGCCGCGCACGCGACCGCGGTGTTGTTGTCGGAGCTGTACCGGGTCGATGGTTCGGGGCGGTAATTCTGAGGGGCGGGGAATGTGGTCGTCGAGGTTTGGGTGTTGGGGACGATAACGGTGGTGTTGTCGTGCCCGGGGACCATGATTGGGTGATCTTGTCCTGCCGTGGGGTGGTGGTTCCTCGGTGTCGGGAGTTCAGCCCGGCCGGGATTTTCCGGCCCTGCTCGACGAACCCCCTCCCCAGGCGCCCGGCAGCCAAAAGAACGGTGGGCACGTCCGTCCCCCTGTGGTGGCTTCATCGTGACCACCGCTTGCGGCGTGGGCACGGCCGCTCGCTCCTGCGAAGGCAACGACGGCCCCGGCCGGCCAGTGGTGGCCACATTGAGACCAGGGGACGGCGGGCGTGTGCGCGGAGGCGGGCACCCCCTTCGTATTCTACCGCAGAAAAGCGGGCCGGTGGAGTTATCCACAGCCCCCTGCGGAAAAGTGAGCACGCGGATACGAAGCGATTCAAGAGAACACCGGAAGAGGGGGTAAGGGTTTTGCTGCCTTGTGGAGAATGCCATTCCCAAAGGGGGTTCTTTTAGAATGGAAGCATGGCGAACCACACCGCAGCACCCGGCACAGGAGCGTCCCCGACACGGCCGCTGCTGAGCTGATCGCTGCGGCCGGGACGGTCATCAGAGGATTGCGGGGAGCCCCGGCCGGGCTACGCTCGACGCTCCGACGAACACCATCCACCCGAACCGGTCCACACCCACCGAGAGTCAGAACCCGCCCATCACCGGTCCGTGGTTCCCCATCCCTGCCTCGGGAGACCCCGCCACTCTACGGCACGCTCGGGCACAAGACCCCGAACGACCGGAACGATGGCGGACGCCGGTGCGGTCCGACCTACGCCACGCACTCTCTAGGCGTGCAGGGGTTCGATGACGCAGAACTCGTTGCCCTCGGGGTCGGCCAGGACCACCAGGAGGTAACCGTCCTCCTCGAAGAACGGGTGCCGCACACGGGCGCCGAGGCCGGTGAGGCGCTCGGTCTCGGCTCGGGCGTCCTCGACGTGCAGGTCGATGTGCATACGGTTCTTGCCCTGCTTGGGTTCGGAGACCTCTTGCAGCAGCAGCGGCGGGAACCGCCCCTCGGGGTCGGAGAGGGTGAGGTAGGGCGAGTCGTCGCGTTCGGCGGCGCGGAACCCCAGGGCCGCCGACCAGAACCGGGCAGATTCACGCAGGTCGGAGGTGTCCAGGACGTAATTCATGCGCATGGGCGCTCCCCCTCAGCCGATGCGGACACCCCGGAAGGGCTCGGCCAGGTGCCCCTCGGGCAGGCCGGCCTCGGCGGCGTTGGCGGCCATCCATTCGCGCAGCATCGGTTCGAGTTCGGCGATGTCGCCGACCTGGCTCTTGTGCGCGGCCAGCGCCGCCACCTTGCGTTCGAAGACGTCGGTGATGTCCGAGTACTGGTCGGGGCGGGGCCCGCCGACCACCCACACCTCGGGCACGGCCCACGGCGCCAGGCCTTCCTCGTGGAGGAGTTCGCGGTGGGCGTGCGGGTTGCGGGCGTCGGGGAAGACCGCGTTCATGGCGGCCTCCCCGGCAGCCATGTGGTCGGGGTGGCTGGCCGGGATGCTGTCCCAGTCGCGCTCGGGACTGGGGACGACCACCCGCTGGGGCCGGACCTGGCGGATGACCCGCGCGATGTCGCGGCGCAGGCCGAGGGTGGGTTCGAGCCGACCGTCGGGGTGGCCGAGGAAGCGCACGTCGTCGACGCCCACCTCGGCGGCGGCCCGGCGCTGTTCCTCGCGGCGCATCGCGCCGATCTCGGAGCTGTCCATGGTGAGCTCGTCGCCGCCGGCCTCGCCGTCGGTGGCCATGAGGTAGACGACCTCGGCCCCGGCCCGGGTCCACAGGGCCACGGTCCCCGCGCAGGAGAAGTCGGCGTCGTCGGGGTGAGCCATCACGACCAGGGCACGTTCGGGCACGTCAGCCACCGGGGCTCCTTCCGTTGCGGGCATGCCCGCGTGTTCGGGGTCGTTCCCATCGTACGGATGGCCGTTCGGACCCCGGGCACGGAGGAGGGTGAGGCATCGGACACCGTCGGGACGGCTGCTCGTGCCCCGGCCGCGCCGGTGCTGCCACGCCTGGTGCTCACCTTGGTCCAGGCGCCTCCGTGGCCTTGAGGGAAGACTCCGGTGCACGCACCGAACGGCCCCGAAGACCCCTGCCGGAGAATCTCTACCCCGGACGGCTCCTGTTGTCCCGAGGTGTTCGGGGCCGTTCTTCCGGGAGCGCGCAGCGGGCCCCCGACCCGCACAGCCGCGCCTTCCACCCCGATCGGCAAGAAAAACTCACTCGGGGGAAGTAGATATTTTCTGCCGAGGGGGTTCGGTAACCTGAGAGGACAGCAGATGCGAGGCGCCGGGGAAGGCGCAGGAGCAGGGACATCCCTCGACCGGACCCGCGGGGTCGGCACCGGCTGTGGCGCGAACTGCTCGGAGCCCCTCCGATGGGCCGTGTCGAGGGTATCGAGCGCAGAGGATGCAGTGAGCCCAGAACCGCGAGACATCGACGACAAGTTCGACGACGAGGACTACCCGGCTTACAGCATGGGCCGGGCCGCCGAGATGCTGGGAACGACGCCCGGGTTCCTGCGGAGCCTGGACAGGACGGAAGTGATCGCACCGCTGCGCTCCTCGGGCGGCCACCGCCGTTACTCCCGTTACCAGCTGCGCATCGCCTCCCGGGTCCGGGAACTCGTGGACAGCGGCACGCCGCTGGATGCCGCGTGCCGGATCATCATCCTGGAGGACCAGCTCAAGGAGGCCCAACGCCTCAACGCCGAGATGCGTGCCGACCACGAGACCTGAGACACCGTGCGCGCCGTGCCGGCCTCAGGCGGCCCTGCGGCGAGCGGAGCCCCGGTTCCCGTTGCGGCGCCGCCCGCGCGGGGCACCGGACTGCCGGCCTACAGGTGCTGGAACCGTGACGGGGACCCCGGACGGGGCCCGTGCACCGGTCACCCGGCTGAGATCCGCCCCGTCCGAGTGCACGCTCCTGGTGCTCGCGGTGATCTCCGCCGTACTCAACAGGCGTGACATCGCCCGACGCTGATGGGGCAGGATCAGGCTCACCACGCTGCCGCCGGCCCCGGCCCTCGCGGTCCGGCCACCGCGGTGCAGGTAGTCCTTGTGGTCCTGGGGCGGATCGACGTTGACCACGAGATCGAGGTCGGCGATGTCGATCCCGCGGGCCGCGACGTTGGTGGCCACCAGCACGGTGGCACGCCCGTCCTTGAACTGTTCGAGGGTCCTGGTCCGCTGCGACTGGGACTTCCCGCCGTGCAGGCCTCCCGCCGGGACCCCGTTGGCAAGCAGGTGCGAGACCAGTCTGTCGACGGCCCGTTTGGTGTCGAGGAACATGATGACCCGCCCCTCGCGGGCGGCGATCCTGGTCACGGTCGCACGCTTGTCGTCCTCACCGATGTGGAGGACGTGGTGCTCCATCGTCGCCACAGCCCCGGCCGAGGGGTCCACGGAGTGGACCACGGGATCGTGGAGGTAGCGGCGGACCAGCCGGTCCACGTTGCGGTCCAGCGTCGCGGAGAACAGCATCCGCTGCCCGTGGGGAAGCGTCCGGTCGAGCAGGTGGGTCACCTGCGGCATGAAACCCATGTCGGTCATCTGGTCGGCCTCGTCCAGGACGGAGATCTCCACCCGGTCCAGACGGCAGTCCCCGCGTTCGAGGAGGTCGGCGAGGCGACCGGGCGTTGCCACGACGACCTCGGTACCACGGCGCAGCGCCCCGGCCTGGCGGCCGATGGGGAGCCCGCCCACCACGGTGGAGATCCGCAGTCGCGCCGCACGGGCGTAGGGGGAGAGCGCCCCGGTGACCTGCTGGGCCAGCTCACGGGTGGGGACCAGGACCACGGCCAGGGGCTGGTGCGGGGAGGCGGTCCGGCCGGACAGACGGGAGAACACGGACAGCCCGAAGGCAAGGGTCTTTCCCGAGCCCGTGCGTCCGCGCCCCAGCACGTCGCGCCCGGCGAGGGAGTTCGGGAGCGTCGCCGCCTGGATCGGGAAGGGCTGCTCCATCCCGAGTTCGGCGAGCTTCGCGCTCAGCGGCTCGGGCAGGCCCATGTCGGCGAAGGCGTGGACCGCCGGCAGAGGCGGCGTGGTGGTCACCGGGAGGGCGAAGTCCGAGCGCTGCGGGGCACGGCCCTGCTTCCGATCGTTGTGGCTGCGGCGGTGCTGCCCGGACGTGGACGGGCGGGGCTTCCGGTTCCTCCTGGCGGCGGTGGTTCTGTTCATGTACGACCTTTCTCGGGTCGGGGACGCGTGTGCCCGGCAGGAGGGGGCTCCGGCACGGAATTCGGGCACACGTGGAAAATGGTGAACACAGAAAGAGCTGTGGCCCGCACCCGGGGGTGCGGGCCACAGCTCTGCGTGGGTCGTCAGCCTCAGGAGGCGACGATGTTCTCCGCCTGCAGACCCTTCTGGCCCTGCGTGACGTCGAAGTTCACCTGCTGGCCTTCGAGCAGCTCACGGTACCCGGAGCCGGCGATGTTCGAGTAGTGGGCGAAGACGTCTGCTCCGCCGTCCTGCTGCTCGATGAAGCCGAAACCTTTTTCCGAGTTGAACCACTTCACGGTGCCAGTCGCCAAAATAAATCTCCTTCAGGGCGGTACACGAGGCCACACTGCGTGTCCTCGGTGTTGCCGCAATGATTGCCCGTCCGGCAAAACCGGATCGCGCAAAGCGCACCCGGAGTGAACCTGGAGCACGCCAAAGTCTTGGGTAACCACAACTGCAACTGTCAACAACAGTAACACGATGAAAGCGCTTGTCAACGAGGGTTCGGTTTCAATTTTTCTGCGCAATAAATATTGTCGGTAGGCCTTCGATGTTTCTGTCGTGGCCGAGGGAGATTTTCTGACGCCGACGGGAGGACGCCGGTCCCGCACCCGTCCGGGCCCGGCCGCGGCGAGCGCTCCACGTACGAGCCGTCCCCGCAGAACCCCGGCCGACTCTGCTTGTTCGACCGTCCGCACCAGCCGCCGACGGACCGCGGCGATCACCTCAGGGACTGTGTTTCGAATCTCAGGATGCACCGAAAGGGGCCGCGACGGGATCGGTGGGTCCGTTCAACCGACGCGGCCGACGCCTCTCGGGGTTCTTCTGCACGGCCACGGCCGGACCAGCACGCCAGAACGACGGCGCACCGCTGTCGTGACAAAAATATTCCGCCTCGGACCCGAAGCCGTCCATTTCTTCGGCCCACCCACACGTGCGCGCCATGCTGTTGCCATACTTGTCGATGAGAGTGATCGTCGTCCCGTGGGAACGGCGTGGGACCGCTCTCCCGATGCTCGAGACCGACGTTCCCGGGTCGGGAGCGCTCGTGTGGCGGACACTTCACCAGGCAGACCGGGGACATCGACCGGCGGTAGGGGTACGGCGCTTTCCCGGTCAAGCAGTTGGAGGCGCGTGCCGCTCAGCCAGGTCACCGGCCAACCGGCGGACACGCTCGCGGGCCGCCTCCGGTCCGAGTACCTCGATGTGGTCACCGAACTGGAGCAGCTGCCGCACCGACTCGACATCGGGGTAGCGGACGACGACGGTGCACCACCCTTCCTCTGCTCGGGAGACCCCGTGGATGCGGGTGCCGAGAATGCGGTGTGCGAGATCGAGGCGGCTCTCCCGGAGACGGACAGTGACACTCACCCGGCCTGGTGACTCAATGCGTTCCTTCAGCGCGGCCCACCTGGTGCGGAGCGTCTGATCCGCACGGAGGGCAGCCGGCTCGCCGAGCATCTCGTAGGCCGAGAGCCGCTCCAACGCGAACAGCCGACCACTCCCCCGGTCGTCAGCGACGAGGTACCAGCGGCCCGACTTCGCCACGATCCCGTACGGGTCGACCACGCGTGTGGACGCCTGCCCCTCGGCGCTGCGCCGGTACCGAATGCGCATCCGCCGTCGATGCCGCAGCGCCGACGCCAGGTCGGCGATGTCCACCCCCGTTGCCGAACCTGCCAGCCACGCGGTGCTGTCCACCACCACCAGGTCCGCCAGAGGCGCCAGGTTCGAAGCTCCGGGTGTCTGGGCCTGCCGGGCGGCGATCTTGCGCGCGGCCGTCCCATGCACCGCAGCCAGTCCCAGGCGCTCGAGGTGCTCGCCGTCCAACCCAGCGACGGACAGCGTCTCCAGTTCCCGGGGTTCCAGGTGGGAAGCGTTGAGTCGTGCACCGGGGAGCAGGACGACCCCGCCGTTCCGGCCCCGTTCGGCATACACCGGTACACCTGCCGTCGAGAGCGCCTCGACATCTCGCAGCACGGTCCGCCGGGACACCTCCAGACGTTCGGCGATCTCGGTGGTGGTGATGCGCCGACGCGTCTGCAGGAGCAGTAGGAGATGCAGCAACCTCGAAGCCTTCATGCCGACCGAGTCTCACAGAAAAGGTGACAAGTTCTGTCGTGTTCAGGCGCTCAACTGGCGCGGTCCCGAGATCCACCGACCGGAGGAGCGTTCCATGCCCACGCCCAACCTGTTCCTGATCTACGTCAGCAACGCCGAGGCCGCCACTGCCTTCTACAGCAACTTGTTCGAGATCGAACCGAGCTTCATCAGCCCCCGCTACGTGGCTTTCGAGGTTGCGCCCGGTGTCCTTTTCGCGCTGTGGACCGGCCGCAACGAACACGCGGTCCCGAGCACCCCGCGCACGTGCGAGATCGGGCTGATGCTGCCCGGGCCGGCGTCCGTGGTGGAGGAGACCTGCACGGAGTGGGTCGCAAAGGGCGTCCGCGTGGTGGAGGAACCGCACGACGCCGTCTTCGGCCGCACATTCGTGGTAACGGACCCCGACGGGAATCTCATCCGGGTCTCCCCGGTGGACTGACCCGCACGAACCCCACATCCACCATGTCCGCCTTCGAGGAGTCGGCCACGCCCGGTGTATTCAGCCACGAAGGGCTCCGGGCCCGTCTCAGAAGTCGTCGGTGTGCTTGGCCGGACGCCGCCGGGGTACCTCGCCCCGGCGGCTCGCGCGCCTCGCCGCCGTTGACGCCGGCCGCGGAGGTCGCGCAGGTCAGCAAGGTCCTGGCCGCCACACAGACAGGTGGAGCTCGGAGCGGGGTCTGCCAGGGTCAGTGGGCTCCTCTCCTCCTCTCTCGGCATGGATCGACTGGGAGTCGATCGTGGCGCGGGAGCAGTCCAGCAGGGCGCCTCTGTCCAGCTCGTCCAGGACTGATCGGTGGATGCGGGGCCACAGGCCGTTCTCGGTCCGGGTCCGGAACCCGCGGTGGTCGGTGGCAGTGCGATCGGGCGGTGCCGCGTCGACCTGTTCTGGGTCACCCCTGCCCTGGCGCCGGCCGTGGTGGACCACAACCGTCACCCCGGCCCCAGTCCGACCACACCCTGCTCTGGCCGCATCGGCCCCGCGCGCGTGGGCGTGGAAGCAGCCCTGCCCGAGTTCGTCCGAGCCACAGGGCTCAGGCCGGCACGCGCCATGCCCGTTCCGGTCCGGTGCGGGCCCCCTGAAAGGGACGCACCGGTACCCGCGCTGATTCGGCCCACGCCCCTCGTCCTGGGCCCCGGCCGTGGCCCAGGCACCGCATCCCACAACTGCTGCCCTGGCACACGCACCGCACCTGCTTGCGACGAATCGGGCCGACCACAACTTTCCGGAGCGGGAGAAACCGGTGGCGCACGTCGGCTCCGGTTCGCCAAGCTCCTGCCATCGCAGTCCACCGACGGAGACCGCATGACACGGACCCAGCAAACCGATCCGGCTCCCTCCCAGGAGGAACTCGACCTCAAGCACTGGCAGACCCACGACGTACACGCCGCCACCGCCGGACTGCTGCACAAGATCTCCCGCCGGCCTGCCCTGCGTCCGCACGTACTCGGCCGACGGCGCGAACGACCAGGGGCACGGCAGAGGGAAGGCCGCCGTCTCCTCGGGCCGAGTGCTCGCACCTGCCCCCCTCACCAACGCACCGGCAGAGTCGCCGGCCCGCGGGCGAGACGGTCATCGCGGAACTCGACCTTGTCGGCGGGAACCGCCAGCTCGAGTCCGGGGAAGCGGCGCAACAGCTCTCGGAGCGCCACCTGCAGCTCGATGCGGGCCAGTTCCGCGCCGAGGCAGTAGTGCGCACCGTGGCCGAACGCGAAATGCTTGCCCGGCGGGCGACGCAGATCCAGTTCGTCGGGGTCGTCGCACAACTGCGGGTCGCGGTTGGCCGCACCGGTGTGCACCGTGATGGCCTCGCCCTCGCGGAGGGTGGCCCCGGGGAACTCGACGTCCCGGGTGGCGATGAACGGGTAGCCGGTGCCGGTTCCGAGGGGGACGAACCGCAGCAGTTCTTCCACGGCGCCGGGAAGCAGCTCCGGTTCGGCCCTCAGCAGCGCCAACTGGTCGGGGTGTGTCAACAGCGTGAACGTGAAGTTGGCGATCTGGTTGCTTGCGGTCTCGTCCCCTGCCAGCAGGAGTGTCACCCCGAAGACCGCCAACTCGTCCTCGGAGAAGTCCTCGTCGTCCAGTGCCGCGGCGAGCACGCCGATCATGTCGTCGGCGGGGTGGCCGTGCTCGACCATCCCGTCCAGCAGACCGGTCACCATGCGTTCGATGCGCGGCCGCATCCATTCGATGTGCTTGGAGGTGAACGCCCTGGCCAACAGCCTGCGCACCCGCTGGTGCTCCGGCGGGTCCATGAACAGGATGCTCGGGTCGGTCTGGATCATCGACACCGGCCTGGCACGTCCCGGCCGAGCGCGGCCGAACGGCTCAGCGCCCGGTCGGTGAGTGCCTTGCGCACGTCGGCGTGGTCGACCGCCAGCCATCCCTCACCTCCGTAGGGCATGGTCACCCGCGACGGTCCGCCCCTGCCCCGCAGCTCGGCGTACTCAGGGCGCATCCGCAACTGGTCGTTCGCACCGAACGGGTACGGGCAGCGGAACCGGTCCGGTGCTGCGCCGTCCTGTCCTCGGTACTCATACGCTCTCTTCTCGATGGGTCACACTCGCGCTCACTCGTCGTAGCCACGGCTCTTTCGGGGAAACGCGTTCGGTGCGGACTCGCCGCACACGGCGGTCACAGGTGCACCGCCCGTCTGGAACGGTCCAGGCGTTCGGTGTACCGGGCCAGGAGCTCTCCTGCCTTCGCCAGCAGGCGTTCGGTCAGGTCCGCGACGTGTCGGCGCTGCCAGGGAGCGAGGTCGGTGCCCGCCAGCCAGGAGTTGCACGCCCCCATCGCGGAACCGCAGAACACCAGGTGATCGACCCGGCGCTCGACCTCACCGCGGACGGCCGATTCGAAACCGGTCTCCAGGTAGGACCGCAACGCGAGGGCGAGGCGATGCTTCGGATCGTGCTCGCCCACCGCGGATTCCGGGGACAATGCGCGCAGCCGGGCGGCGGCGCCGGCTGCGGCCTCCTCAACGGGGCACCGCAGGATGCGGGACTCGACCTCTTCACGCACCGCCGGATCCAGTGCGGACGGCGACTCGTGTGCGCGCCACAGCTCTTGCAGCCGGGCCGCCCCGGCGGGCAGGAACACGCCCCGTTTGACCACGTTGGCGCGGACTCCCCACTCGAACAGGTCCGGTGCGGGGGCGGGATCCACGTCGTGCGGCGCCAACCCCTGCAGTAGGTCTTTGACGGCCCCGCTCGTCGCGGCCTCCGGGGTGCACTGGTTGATGGAGCCGGTGACGAGGAACTCCGCGCCGAGAAGGAACGCCGCTGCGGCCGCTTCCGGGCTCCCGATGCCACCTGCGGCGCCGACGTGCACGTGGGCCGCGCCGTAGGCTTCGCGTAGCCGCAGCACACCGCGGGGCGGAATGTGTCAAGTCCAATCGGACACGGACCAGTGATCGTCAAGCCACTTCTTGCAGGTGTCGAGCACAATGCTCGACAGCACCCTGCTCCTGGGGCTCGTTGATCCAGGCGGCCTCGGGAAGACCGGGCAACACGGGCCGGCGGGTGAACCGCTGCGGGTGGGCCGCCCGGAACGCCTCGATGGTCTCGCCCCGCTTGTGCCGGATCGCGTGTGCGGTACCGATATGGGCCGTGAAAGGCGTGTGCAGACCGATCCCTTGAGGTTGCTTCGGCTCGGTAGACAGGTACCCGCTTTCGGGTAGTTTGTCACCGAATAAGGAGTCTGAAGTACCCAAGACCTGTCCCGCGTACCCGCCGGAGTACCGCGACCAGATCATCGCCCTGGCCCACTCCGGACGCACACCCGAGGACCTGGCCACCGAGTGCGAACCCTCGGCCCAGACCATCCGTACCTGGACAGTAAAAAAGGGCCCACCGGATGGTGGACCCTTCGATGACCTGCTGCTTCTGTGTCGGGACGGCGGGATTTGAACCCACGACCCCTTGACCCCCAGTCAAGTGCGCTACCAAACTGCGCCACGTCCCGGCCGTCGCCGCATCGCGTACGGCGACCAACAGGATCCGACTCTATCGCACTCGCAGGGGCGCTCGGACCAGTGCGCCCCGGGTCGAAGTGTGTCCGGGTCCGGCCGGTCCCGCCGTCCCGGCCTCGACCACGACCGCTCCGGGGGCCGGAACGAGCTCGGTCCCGTCGATCGGCTCGGGCCCGCCCCGCCCGCGATCGGACGACCGGCCGTTCTTGTGCCCCCGTCTCCCGTCCGCCCCAACTCTGTCGTGGCCACATCCGGCCAGATATGAAAAATTCTCACGTTGGTGACCGCTCCCCCAGGCACGGGCCAACGCCCCGGTACACCCGGCCGAATCCCCGGTGCACCGGAGTCGTCACCGTCGGTATCCGGTCACGTACACATGTGCTTCCAGAAAAAGCCGAACCCGGGATCGTACCCAGCCGCTCCCGGCGGATCCACCGCAGGGGCACCGTGGCCACGCCCCCACCCGTTGCCGGAAAGGCCCTGTTCGTCTTGAATGACCATCGCCCCCGTCCCCTGCTGGCCCCGCTCGGGGCCGTGAGGATCCCCGCATGGCGTCCCTGCACCGTCGCGGCTTCCTGGCCGCCGGGGCAGGCCTGGGCCTGGGCCTGAGCCTGCCGTCCCTGCCCGTGTCCGCCACGACCCACGACCGTCTGATGCGACGGACGCTGGACCGTGTGACCGCCCCCGAGGGCACCACCCTCGCCGAGGTCGCCACCCCGGTCGGCGACGGGTACCGGTTGCTCAGCTCCGGTCCCGGATGGCCGATCCAGGTGCGCGAGGACCTGGTGGCGGCCGACCCCGGCCGCGACGAACGGCGTACCGCTCTGACCGCGTTCGTGCAGTTCACCGACACCCACGTGGTCGACGTGCAGAGCCCCGTGCGCTTCGAGTACACCCACCCGGTCCTAGGCACCGGCGCCCACCGGCCCCAGGAGGCCTTGGCGCAGATCGGCGCCTCGGCCCTGGTGCAGCGGGTCAACGCGCTGCGGGCCGGACCGGTCACCGGCCGGGGGCTGGACTTCGTGATGACCACAGGCGACAACACCGACAACCACGAGCAGATCGAGCTGGACTGGCTCATGGCGATCCTCAACGGTGGTTCGGTCACACCCAACACCGGGGATCCGTCCGGGTTCGAAGGGGTACAGAACTGCGGGTCGGAGCTGTACTGGCAGCCCGAGAGCGACATGGCCGACCGGTACAAGACCGAGGCCGGGTTCCCGCACCTGCCGGGGTTCCTGGAGGCGGCGATCGCGGAGTTCACGGCCCCGGGCCTGGACATCCCCTGGTACTGCACGATCGGCAACCACGACAACACCCCGGCCGGGACCCTGCCCGCGGGATCGTTGACCGAGGCCTTCACCGGCGACCGCAAGATCATGTTCGCCGAGGGTGAGGCGGCCGAGCAGGCGGCGGCCGCTCAGGCCGACCCGGACCAGGTGGGTGAGCTGCCCGAGGAGGTGGAACGGAACCAGCAGGTCGACACCTCCGGTTCCACGACGCTGGTCTCCACCGTGACCCCGGACGAGCGGCGGGCACCCTTCGACACCGAGGGTTTCGTGGCCGCGCACCTGGACGGGACCAACACCGGCCCCGGCCCGGTCGGGCACGGCTTCACCGAGGACAACGCCGACGGCACGGACTGCTTCTACACCTTCACGATCGCCGAGGGCGTCACGGGCGTCAGCCTGGACACCACGACCCTGGCCGGGCTCGCCAACGGCTCGATCGGCAAGCACCAGTTCGACTGGTTGGAGCAGACACTGCGGGCGGCCAGCTCGACCTACTACGACCTGCTCGGGCGTCGCCAGACCCAGGACGTGACCGACGAGCTGTTCATCCTGTTCAGCCACCACACGAGCGACACCATGGACAACCCGCTGCCGGACAGCCGCCGGCCCGGGGAGGTGCGCTACATCGGCGGGGTCCTGGTCGGCATGCTCAAGCGGTACCCGAACGTGTTGGCGTGGGTGAACGGGCACACGCACGCCAACACGGTGCGGGCTCACACCTCCGACCGTCCCGAACGCGGGTTCTGGGAGATCAACACCGCCTCGCACATCGACCATCCGCAGTTGGCACGCTGCATCGAGCTGGTCGACAACCGGGACGGGACGATGTCCCTGTTCACGACACTGCTGGAGGCCGACAGCCCCTACCGGGTCGACCACGGGGACTTCTCGCCCGCGGGGTTGGCGTCGCTGTACAGGGAGCTCTCCCTCAACGACATCCACGCCGACGCCGCGAACCTGGGC
The DNA here is from genome assembly GCF_000340965.1 of Nocardiopsis kunsanensis DSM 44524. GTDB lineage: Bacteria > Actinomycetota > Actinomycetes > Streptosporangiales > Streptosporangiaceae > Nocardiopsis > Nocardiopsis kunsanensis. The sequence goes on along the minus strand of NZ_ANAY01000041.1, from coordinate 5,685 downwards.
TCGGAGGCCGACCGGAACGTGGAACTGCTGGTGGCCGCCGGCCGGTGACCGCCGGTCCCCCTGCGTCCGGGGCCGGAAGGAGGGGCCCGGCGTGTCAGGCGGTGCGCCGGGCTCGCAGGACGACGTCGTTCTTGTGGGCGCTGCCCTCGGGTGCGGCGTCGACGCGTGGGCGCACCTCGTCGGTCTCGACGGTCCATCCGTCCTGGAGGAACCCGGCGAACTCCGGGGGCTGGTAGTAGTCGGCCGGGTCGTGGTCGCCGCCCTCGTCCCCCCGGAGGTCGCTCATGTCGTGGCCGACCACCAGCAGTGTGCCGCCGGGTGCGACGGCCTCCACCAGCCCGAGGAGGGCGATGTGGTCCTTCTCGCGCAGGAGCGGGAAGTAGTGCAGGGAGACCAGGTCGTAGGAGGCGGGTTCCGGCGGCTCCTGGGCGAGATCCTGTCGGCGCAGCGCCACGGGCAGGCCCCGGCACACCTGGCGTGCGCGTTCGAGCGCGACGCTGGACAGGTCCACGCCGGTGACGGTCCAGCCGTGCTCGGCGAGCCAGTGCGCGTCGCCGCCCTCGCCGCATCCGACGTCGAGGGCGTGTCCGGGGGCCAGGTCTGCAGCTTCGGCGACCAGGGTCCCGTTGGGGCGCCCGCTCCAGAGCTGGGCGCGGTCGCTGTACATCCGGTCCCAGAACTGCTCGTCCATGTTTCCCCCTCGTCGGTGCGTCGTTCCCCCCATCCTGGCCCACCACGGGACCACGAGGAGAATATTTTTGCCGATATGGCAAAACAGTAGGCGGATGTGGGGCCGGGACGCTCACGGGTTCAGAGGAGGCCGGTGAACCAGTCGACGGCCGCGTTCGCGACCTCCTCCAACGCCCCGGGTTCGGCGAACAGGTGCGTGGCTCCGGGGACCACGTGCGTCCGGCGCGGCCCGGCCAGCTGGGCGGCCGCCTCCTCGTTGAGGCCGAGCACCGTGGCGTCGTCGCCGCCCACCACCAACAGCGTGGGGGCCTGGACCCTGGCCAGAGCCGAGGACCCGGCAAGGTCGGGGCGTCCGCCCCGCGAGACCACGCCCGCGATCAGATCGGGGGCCTCGGCTGCGGTACGCAGCGCGGCGGCCGCGCCGGTACTGGCACCGAAGAGGCCCACGCGCAGCGCCGAGAGGTGTTGCTGCTGCCCCAGCCAGAGCACCGCCCCGGCCAGGCGTTCGGTGAGCAGGTCGATGTCGAAGCGTTGGCCCTCGTGTTCGTCCTCCTCCGGCGTGAGCAGGTCGAACAAGAGCGTCGCAATGCCCGCTTCCTCGAGCTCGGCAGCCACAGCACGGTTGCGTGCGCTGTGCCGGGAGCTGCCGCTGCCGTGTGCGAACACGACGATCCCCGTCGATCCCGCGGGTACGGCGAGCCGGCCGGGGAGCGATGCCCCGGGGAGCGGCAGGGTGACCTCGTACTCGTCCATGTGTGCCTCCCGTGGGGCCGGCGGTGGTTCGCGGTGGCCGTGCAGGCCACGCGTTTCCGGTGCGGAGGGTCCTGTGCCCCTCGTCCGCCGCCCCTACCCACGTGTACCGTCCGTTGCCCGGCCACGGGGCTCTGATCTGCGGATCCGGCCCCGGGCGGACCGGGGGCCGGCACCACGCGCGGTGCGGGTCCCGGGGCGTCCCCTGCCGAAGGGTTACTGTGCGAGCACACAGACCCGATACGAGGAGTCGGCCGTGCTGATGATCCGACCATCGACCGCCGTCCGCGCCGCCGTCCTGGGCCTGGCCACGGGTTCACGCAGTTCCCTCGGACCGTGTGCCCCGCTGTGGTCCCGCGCCCGCGCCCACGGGCGCAAGGGCCTGCTGTGTTCGACCGTACTGGCCGTGGCCGGGGAACTCGCCATGGACAAGGTGCCGGGTATGCCCGGCCGCACGACCGGTCCGGTTCTGGCGCTGCGTGTCCTCAGCGGGGCCGTGGGCGGGGGCCTGCTCGCGCTCGGGCTCGGTGAGCGGGTGGTGCCGACCGCCGTGATCGCGGCACTGGCCGTTCCGGCGAGCGCTGCGGCGGGGGTCGGCTGGCGAGCGGGGTGGAGCGGCCCGGCCCATGTCGACGCGGTCCTCGAGGACACCGCCGCGCTCACCCTGGCCTGCCTCGCGGTTTCGGGCACACGCGCCGCCGTGTCATGAGACCGAGAGGTGCTCGAAGTCGAGAAGGCCGACTCGGCCAGGACACCCTCGACCCCACGGAGTGACGGCTCTCGACCGGACGGGCAAAATCCGTGCCCCGTTCGGGGTTGTCAGCCGGGTCCGGTCAGGCCGTGCCGCCCCCGGTAGGCGGCGGTCGGTGGCACGCTCCACCCTTCCGTCAGTGCCGGAGAGGGGCGGTGGACCTCCACCCCGAGCGGACGGCACACCTCGACCGGGTCCCGCGCGTCCGGACCCCACAACGGAACGGAGAGGTCTCCGCCCGGGCAGGTCGACAGGGCGCACAACAGGTCCTGCTCCGCGAAGAACTCGAAGAAGTCGCCCGGCCCGGCGGGCGAGGCCTTCATGAAGTACTGGTCCCGGTCGTTGAGGCCGGTGCACTGGAAGACGTTGAGGACGTCGTGCACGTCGAACTCGGTCAGCCCGTGCGGCAGGACCGCGCGGGTCAGGTTCGAGTGACAGTGGCGGTCGAAGTCCTCGCCGGTCAGCATCCGGTTCACGTACGGGTCGCACCGGGTCCCGAGCAGGTCGTGCACCCGCCCGCCCTCCTCGTCCGTCCCGTACCACTCCAGGGTGTCGTTGGTGATCGTGACCAGAGGACGCAGGTACGGCAGGGTCGACCACAGCCGGTCGTGGCGGCTCACGTGCGCACGCTGCAACTGGCGTGTGCGTGAGGCCCACAGGCGCTCGCGTGGATTGTGCCGGTTCCAGACGTTGAGGTCCCCGACCTGGGGCCCTTCCGGGGTGGAGATCCGGCACAGATGTCCGGCGGGGACCTCCCACGCCTGCCCGGAACGGATCGGCAGCACGAAACGCTCCACCAGTTCCCGCTCCCCGGTGTGTTCGGCGAGCCGGTCGTAGAAGGCGGTATCGACGTGCAGGGCGCTGCCCTCACCGGATCGGTAGGCGGCCTCGGGTGAACCCAACGGTCCCCTCGCTTCCGGGCGGGCCCGCACCCCGGGCACGCCCTGCAGACACCAGGTACGCCCGGGAACCTACCCCGCTCCCTCCGGCCGGAAAGAGAGGAAGGCCGGACGACCCCTGCCCCCGCATCCACCGGCCGTCCGACGGCATGCGGCTGCCGCACGGACCGTGAACGGGAACCGGATCCGGCCGAGCATCGAACAAAACGGCAATTCGATCCCTCGGGACCTGACACAGAACAACTGATTGCGCCTCGCACTACATTCAACTTTCGGCGCCATGGACTACGATCGGAACCTATGCCCGACCTGATGAAGTTCCGGATCGGTGACCTGGCGAAACACATCGGGGTCAGCGCCCGCTCATTGCGCCACTACGAACAGAAAGGACTTCTGTCACCTTCCCGGGACGAGAACGGGTACCGGGTCTACGACCAGCTCTCCGCCGTCCGGGCCGACAACATCAAGCAGCTTTTCGAGGTCGGTCTCACCTCTGCGGATGTCATCCACTACATCGAGAACGGGTACCTGGACCGCCCCCTGGCCGAGTCACCGCACTGCCCCGCCGAACTGGACACCGTACGGGAGCGGCTGTCCGGTTTGGACGAGCGCATCGCACGGCTCCAGAGCCTGCGGGAACGGCTGGCCTCCCACCACGCCGAACTGGCGTGCGCCATCGGGCCGGAGCAGGCACCCGAGCCCCATGAGAGCGGGACGCCCGGGGCGTGCTCGGAAGGCATGAGCGGCTGAACACCCCGCGGGTATCCTGTCGGCCGGCGTCCGGTTTCCGACGGAACGACAACCGTCCGGACGTGCGAGCAAGGGAGCAAGGTTGACCTTGACACCAGTGTCAACCTCCTAACGTCCACCCATGGTTTCTCTCGAGAAGAAGGACGTCGCCGGAACAGGATGGCTCCTCTGCCTCCTGCTGGTCACGTTCGTCATCGGCACCGATGACTTCATCATCGCGGGCGTGCTACCAGCTGTCGCCTCCGATCTACAGGTCAGCGAAGCCGCGGCGGGACAGTTGGTCACCGTCTTCTCCGCCACCTACGCGGTGGCCGCACCCCCCATCGCGGTAGCGACGGCCCGGTGGCCACGCAAGACCCTGATCGTGGGAGGTCTGCTGGTCTTCGCGGTGCTCAACCTCGTGACCGCGTTCGCGCCCACGTACACGGTACTCATGGTCCTGCGCGTGCTCGCGGCCCTGGTGGGCGCATCCATCACACCCGCGGTCTTCGGCACGGCCGGGCGGATCGCCGCCCCGGACAAGGTCGGCCAGGCCATGGGCGTGGTCGCCGCGGGGCTGACCGTCTCCCTGTTCGTGGGGGTGCCGACCGGTTCGCTCCTGGGAACCACTTTCGGCTGGCGCTCGGCATTCATCGCGGTGGCCCTGCTCACCGTCGCCGTGTTGATCGCGTGCGTGGCTCTGCTCCCGCGCCTGCCCGGCGCACCTGAGATCGGGGTGCGCCAGCAGCTGAGCATCCTGTCGCGTCCCGCCGTATTGACCTGCGTGGTCGGCACGGTAATGGGCGCCAGTGGCGGGTTGCTGGTCTACACCTACATCGGCCCCATCACCGAGGCCCTCAGCAGCCAGGGCGGCGTGATGCTCGCGGTGTTCATCGGCACGGTCGGTGTGGCCGGCGCGATCGGTACCTTCGTGGGTGGGCGCCTGACCGACCGATGGGGAGCTGACCGCACGCTGATCGCGACCTTCGCCGTGCTGGTCCTGGGCGCAGTGGGCCTGGCCTCGGCCGGCCTGCTGTGGCCGGGCACTACCCCGGTCTGGATGGTGGTCGTGGCACTGGCGGTGTACGGTTTCGGCGGATGGGGCTTCAACCCGCCCATGAACACCCGCGCTCTGAGTTTGGCCGGCGACGCCGGAACCGAGGCGGTGGCGCTCAACACCAGTGGCCTGTATGTCGGTATCGCTGTCGCGGGCGCTGTGGGCGGCGGTGCCATCACCCTCTACGGCGGAACCGGTGCCGCAGTGGCCGCGTCCGCGATCGGCTTGGTGATGCTGGTGGTCATGGTCCTGTCGGTACGTTCCTACCCGTCGACCATCGGCGAGAGCACCCACGAAGGGAGCCCCACGGGCTGAGCCGGTTCGGGGAGGGCCGCCTCGTCGGGCCCTCCCGAGCCCGGCGTGGGGAACCGGACCAGAGCTCCCATCCCACATGGACAGCAGGAAAGGGCCCACCGGACGGTGGGCCCTTCGAGCACCTGGTGTTCTTCTGTCGGGACGGCGGGATTTGAACCCACGACCCCTTGACCCCCAGGCAAGGTGAGCCCGGCCGAGGGAGGTCGAGAAGGGTCGCTCAGGAACATGAACACCCTGGTCAAGGCACATCGCCTGGCCAGCAGAGGACGGGAACGGTCGTAGAGGGGCGCCGAACGGCGCCCCTCTTTCAACCCCACCTCTACCCCACCAGGCTGGCCTCGCCACATCCGAGCCGCGGAGCCCTGGCGACGCCCGGGGCCCCCGTTCCGAACCTCGCCTGAAGCTCACGCCGGCCCCGGACACTTACTCTCCCAATGAGGTGATCCCAGCGACTTTGAAGTGGGATGAAAACGGCAAACCGAACCTGAGGGGAG
>NZ_ANAY01000040.1 GCF_000340965.1 Nocardiopsis kunsanensis DSM 44524 | reverse complement strand
TCAGGTCATCCCAGACAACATCAGGTCAGAGCAAAACGGAAGCGCGACTGTAGTACTGGGAGGCCCAACTGGCCGTCGATCCCACCCCGCTTGCGAACGTCCGAGCGATCCTCAGCACTTTCGACGCCATCCACCCCCGCACCGTGCGCCGGCTGATGGATTCGTCTTCACGGCGATCGCCGATGTTGTTCCAAAGCTACGGACAGACCGAAACGGGGCCGATCTCCAACAAGACGTATACGAGGAAGAACCTGCTGACCGCAGACAGTCGCACCGTCGGACACACTTTTCCGATAATGACGTCAGTACGGATCCTGGACGAAGCCGGCCGACGTGTTCCCCGCGGCGAAGTCGGACGGATCAGCGTGCGCTCCAAGGGCATGGGGCTGGATTACCTGCAGGAGAGTGAGCGGTTCTCGTCCAACTTCGCGAACGGCTGGTGGCTGATGGGCGACTACGGATCCGTCAGCCGAACCGGTGAAGTAATGATGGTGGACCGCGGGACCGACCGGCTCCCCGGCGTCCACAGCGTGTTGCGGGTAGAGGACCACGTGACCGAGGCGATCCAAGACATCCGTGAGGTCGTCCTGGTCGGAGACGATCAACAGCAGTTCCTCACCTACACCCCTTACGAAGGCACGACAGTGAGCCCGGAACGGGTTCTCGAGGCCGCGGGTCTGAGAGCGAGCGATTCGTTGACTGTCGCTGAGGTCGACTGGCGTGACATCCCGATGACCTCTACCTGGAAGGTCCGTAGATCGGTCTTTCTGGAGAGTTTGAAGTCAAAAGACGTCTCGTTCAGCACACAGGGTGGAAGCATCTGACATGGCCACGATTGGAAAGCATCGATCTCAGCGGCCCCCCGTGCGGTATCCCGCCGCGCAGGAGCGTGCTCGGGACAAACGGCTCGATACGGAGCAGGCCAGGAAGTTCTTGGGCGTAAGTCCTGAGGTCTTTGACACCGAAATCCGCACACGAGCGAGTCTTCCTGAGGCGGACGACAGCTACGCCTACCACGATCTGGTGGCTGTGGCACTGGACTGGGGTCTACCGCACAGCGTTCCGGAACTGGGTTTGCGAGTGATGATGCGCTTCGCTGACCAAAGTCTGGACGGGATGCTCGCTCCCACTTCGTGGTCGTTCCGCTTGTCGTTGACGGAAGCCGATACCACAGGCGAAGGAGAACTGGTCCTGAGGGACCCCACGAGCGCACGCATGGTGCTGCATGGCGAGTACCAGCGCACCGATACAGGCGACGGGTGGCTCCTGCCACAGGACCAGCCCGTGGTCGTGGAGGGAACTCTTGAGACCCGCGGAGAGGACGGCGGGCTCCTCAACCCGCCGTTGGCGCAGTTGTACGACCAGGTGATCGAAGCGTTCCACCACGACCAGGTCAGGTTCCAGTGGATTACCCCGGCCGGCCGCGATGCATACGCCAGCACCTGGAGCTCGGGACGGGCAGACTGCGTGGTTATTGCCCGCATGGCCACCGACATGCTTCAGCAGCACGGGATGAAGGTCAGAACACAATGGGGGCGGGTGCTCGGCCTGCTCGATGCCCAGCACGTCTGGATCGACGTTCTGGACAGCGATCACCGGTGGAAGCGGTTCGACCCTCTGCTACAGCTGCATTCTGAGCGTCTCTGGGGCACGCACGACTCACGAGGTGGGTTCTTCCGCGGCGGCACACCCAACGCCCTGCCCGGATGGCCGGGGAACACCTCGATGCTTGTCCGGCGGACCGCGGAGGATCAACAGGACCTCTTCCCGGTGTTCTCTGCCAGAAGGGTGACCGTATGAACAGCATCGACATCCGTAAAGTCATAGCCGACATCCGAGACATCGACGTGTCCACGGCAGTAGACGACGCCTCACTTTCGGACCTGGGCCTCAGCAGTCCGGACATCGTGGCTTTGGTGGTTCGAGTGGAAGATCTTCTCGGGTTCAGCATCCCTTACGAACGCCTCTCGTCCGTTGAGTCGCTGGGCGGATTGGAACAACTCGTCTCCAGCCTCGTCCGCGGTCCGACCGAGAAGAAGAAAAATGAAGGAGAATGTGTTAATTCATGACCAAGGTCGCAATTGTCGGAGGCGGCATCCTCGGAAGTTCTGTCGAATCGGCTCTGGGGCATCGAGGTCACGAAGTAGTCGTCCTGTCTAGGCGCACAGGATTTGATGTGACCAAACCGGAGACCATGACACCGCGGCCGGACATCGACGCCGTGGTCGAAGCGACGGATGTATTTACCCAGAAGTTCGATGTTGCTCGTAAATTCTTCCAAGCATCCACTCGGAACATCAACCATTGGGCACAGGAGTCTGGGATCAGCAAGCATGTGTTGATCTCCATCGTCAACTGCGAAGTCGACGCCATGTCCTCCAACGGCTACTACGCCGGCAATGCAGCCCAGGAGAAAGTCGCTCTGGAGGAGAACCACGGAACCGTTCTGGTCCGCTCGACCCTGTGGTACGAGTTCGCCCGGAAGAACCTCAATCGCATGAAGGTCGGCCCCTTCGCGATCGTTCCGCAGATGAAGGTGAAGCCCGTCGCACTGGACGCTGTCGCTGAAGTCGTGGCCGAGTGCATCGACGGTGAGCGCCAGGGAAAGGCATACGACGTTTGCGGACCGGAGGTCATGTCGCTGTGGAGCATGACCCGGGTGTTGCGGAACAAGGGCGCGCTGCCGCTGTCGGTCCCCGCCCCCGGCCCCGCGGGCAAGGCCATGCGCCAGGGCGCACTCGTCCCCGGACCGAGTGCCGAGACCGTGGGCCCTCGCTTCGATGAGTGGTTCGCCGAGGGTGACCGATGACCGCGCAGATCTTCCGCGAGAAAGACGAATCTGCTGCACGCGCCATCGCTGATACATCAACGGTCGGGCAGCAATTGCAACTCGCCGTCGAGGCCTGGCCGAACTTGGTCATCCATGACGATGAGGCTTCAATGACGTTCGCGGAGATGTGGAAAACCCTCGGTGAGGTCCGCGACGGTTTGACGGGCCAGGCGGAGGGCCACCCGTGCATCATTCGACCGGAGAACTCCCTGCGAGGAGTGGCTCAGATCCTGGCCTTCTTCGTGGCCGATCTGCAGCCGGTGATTCTCGTGCCCTCCGCCGCGGATCCCGACCTTGCCTACCTTCAGGCGGCGATGGACGCAGGCGACGTCCCACCGGACACCGCCCTCTTCCTGACGACGGGCGGAACGACGGGGCGGCCGAAAATCATCCCCCGAACCCACAGCAGCTATCTACAGACCGCCTGGCTGTGCTCACGCAACGCCGGCCTGGACGAGCACGACTTCTATCTCACCCCGCTGTCGATCGCCCACAACTACGCCCTGGCATGCCCGGGAATCCTCGGGGCTCTGCTCTTCGGCGCATCCTTCCGCGTCACGCGGGGCAATTCCTACAGTGAGACCTTGGAATCGATTCGCCGGCACGGCGCCACGGTGCTCCCCTTCGTCCCATCCATGCCTCGCCAGTGGTCCGGGCATGAAGGGAACAGAGTCGATACCGTGCGCCTGGTCCAGGTCGGCGGATCACCTGTCTCCGCGACGGACGTGACCACTTTGCAGCGGCTGTTCTCCTGCCAGGTCCAAACCTCCTTCGGTATGGCCGAGGGACTCCTGGCACAGTCGACGCTCGAGGACGACGACGACATGCGCCTGTCGGGGATCGGACGGATGCTGTCCGAGAACGACGAATACAGGATCGTCGACCCAGCGGAAAACGGCGCCGGAAGCCTCGAAGTGCGGGGGCCGTACACCATCCACGGGTACATCGCCCCCGACGAGGTCAACGAGGAGAAGTTCACCCCGGACGGCTGGCTTCGGACCGGGGATCTGGCCGCCCCCGTCGACCAACGGCGTCTGCGCGTGCTGTCCCGTGCCGACGAGATGATCAATCGGTCCGGAGAGCTGATCGACCCCTCCGCGGTCGAGGCCCTGGTGGCCTCTCATCCCGGTGTCCGCGGAATCGCCGTCCTCGGCCGCCCGCATCCACTGTTCGAGTCGATCGTCCAGGCCATGGTGGAACTGTCCCCGGGGACCTCGGTAGACGAAGTCATGCGGTGGTTGCGAGCAACGTACGAAGGGGCGACAACGCTTCCGGACTCCATCCGGCAGATCGAGAGCATTCCCCGCACCGCTATGGGCAAGACCGATCTGACCTCCCTGCGCACGATGCTCGGCATTCCTGGCCCAACGTTGGAAAGAGAGTGAGTTCAGCATGATCCTCGAGCAGCAGGAAGAGGGCCGGGAACCGCACGGCCTCCGCTTCATCGGCCCGGGACTCGTCGTCGGGAATGAGAGGTTCGCTCGGGCCTTCGACGCCGTGGAGGACTTCGCCCGCAGCTGGACCCGTCTCCTGGGGGGCTCCCGTGTTCGAAGCACCGGAACACTCACGACGGACACCGTCCATGCCGCCGGATACTTCGCCAACTTCCCACAGCACGTCTTCACCAAGAGCCCGTACCTCCAGGAGGGCACCGAGCAGCCACCTGTCGGCTATGCGACGTCACCCGCGGCATGCCTGTGCATTTATGAAGCCCTGCGCGACTCTTCGCTGGAGAGCAGGGTCACCTACGGGCTGACAGCGAACTGCGGTCGTTACGAGGCGGGTTCGTGGGAGGACCCTCTCCGGCTCGCAAGCTTCAACGCTTTCGAGGTTGTGAGCCTCGGTCCCCGGGAGCAGACCATCGACCACTTCCACCGTTGCCGGGACTTGCTCGAGCGCATCGCGGAGCGGTTCCCGGGGGCCACCGTCCCTGTAGCCACGGATGCCTTCTTCGGACCGGCGGCGGCCCAGAAGCAGGCGTATCAGGAGCGGGTCAAGGTCAAGTACGAGCTGGAGGCCACTCTGACCGATGGTCGCTCCGTGTCGATCGGCTCGGTGAATTCCCACGGTCAGGTCTTCGGCAAGGGGTTCGGCATCACCACCCCCGATGGGCCGGCGTTCTCGGCGTGCTTCGCCATCGGGTTGGAAAGGTTCACCATCGCCTGCATGGACGCCTTCGGCGACGACCCCGAGTCCTGGCCCGACCTTGGTCTTGGCAAGGAAGACATCTCGTGAACATCGTAGATCTGTTGCGGCACCGTGCTGAGCAGGGCCTGTGGAGCGAAGCCCCGGCCTTCGTGGAGGAGGACAGGGACTTCTCGCTCACCCACGCCCAGGTTCTGGACTGCGCCGAGCACCTGGCGAACACCCTGCGCCAGGCCGGTGTCCGTTCCCAGGAACCCGTCGCCCTACTGGTCGGCGACCGGTTGGAGTGGCCGGTCGGCTTTCTGGCCTGCGCGCGTTTAGGGGCGTTGGCGGTACTGGTCAACCCCGAAGCCTCACCGCCGACATTGGACGAGCTCTACCGACTGGGGAAGGTGTCCACCCTCTTGACCTGGTCGGAAGGAACCGTGAGCCTCGTGGACCGGGAGTCGGGCGAGACTCGCGCAGCCTGGCGGCTCGCTGACGCCCTTGAGGCACCTCGGCCGGAACCGACCCCGGACACCGGAGCACAGGGGCAGGACCTCGAGGACGTTCCGCTGTACCTACAGTTCTCCTCCGGCACCACGGGGCTGCACAAGGGAGTGGTGCACCGAAGCGTGGACCTGCCGGTGTATTACCACACGGTCGGTGGGACAGCGCTGGCCCTGGCCCCAGGCGACCTCCTGTACTCGGTATCCCAGTTCTATTTCACCTACGGGTTCAACAACCAGTTCGTGTACCCCATGTTCTCGGGATGTGCCGCGGTCCTCCGGCCGGCGCGACGCAGTGCCGAGGACGTAGCTGTGGGCCTCGGACAGTTCAGCCCCACCATCCTGTTCTCCGTGCCCTCCAACCTCGCATCCGTGCCCTCGCTCGTCAGTGCCCGTGCGGTACGGTCGTTCCCGCTGCGAGCCGTCGTGTCCGCAGGTGAACGCCTATCAGCATCCGTGGAGAACGACGTCACCGACGTGCTCGGCGTGCCGGTGTTCGAGCAGATCGGCTGCACCGAGCACGGCAATGCCGTCTGCGCCAACGGGTTCCACGCCCATTCGCCGTTCAGCACCGGTTTCCCGTGCGACGGGACGGCAGTGGAGATCCGGGAGGCGAAGTCACCGGAGGCTGCCCGTGCGGCGTCACCCGGAGAACAGGACGTCGGTGACCTGTGGGTTCGCAGCCCGACGATCCCCACCTGGGCCCACACCGTTCACGGTGCCGTGCGTCTCACGGATGAGAGCGGCTGGCTGCGCACCGGGGATCTGGCCTATTGGAACGAGGACAGGGCTCTGGTGGTGGTCGGTCGCTCAGACGACATCCTGATGAACGGCGGCATTTCGGTTTCAGCAGTCCGGGTCGAGCAGTGCATTCGAGCTTCCGGGCTCGTCGAGGACACGGCTCTCACGTCCCTGATCGGCCCGGAGGGGAAATCGTACCTCGCGGCGCTCATCGTCGTGGGGAAAGAACAGGAATCAGCATTAGCGGACGTCGAACGGAGACTGATCGCGTACTGCCGGGAGCATTTGGACCGCTTCTGCGTACCGAAGCGGTTCCTCGCAGGAGAAACGGTCCCCAGGACACCGAGCGGAAAGATCCGCCGCCACCTGGTCGCCGAGGCCGCGGGTGAGTTGCTCGAGTCGTCCGGAAAGGGGGCACCGAGTGACGAGTAACGATTGTCAGGTCGCCGTCGTCGGAGCCGGCCCCGCGGGTCTCGTCGCAGCCCTGTCACTGCACGCGCGCGGCCTTCGCCCGCAGGTGCTTGAAGCACGTGCGCCACAAGAGCCGGTACCGGGCAGCCGGGCGCTGTTCGTCCACCACGAATCCATGTCCGCTATCGATTCCGTGAGCCCGGGGACCGGGCAACGCATCTCCGACATCGGCATTATGTGGTCCGGGCGCGCCACTTGGTACGCGGGTCGGCAGGTCTTCGGCCGGCGTGACGGCGGCGCCGAGTACCACGGCGGAGGGATCGCTCCTTACGCGTCGTTGCCACAGTCCCGCACCGTCGAGATCCTGCGACAGGCATGCGATCAGCTGGACATTCCCATACGGATGTCGACCACAGTCAAGGGTGTCCGCCCTGGATCCGACCGCGTCGTCATCGATACCGAGGCCGGGCCCGTTCACACCGAGTACGTCATCGCGGCTGATGGTGCACGCTCGGCAGTCCGAAAGGCCGTCGGCATCGATCTGACCGGACCTCGACTGGACGGCTACCACGTGGTGGTCGACGTCATGCCCGACAGCGCCGAGAAGCGGCCGACGGAGCGAATCCTGCATTACCGTGTCCCCGATTTCGGGGGGCGCAATCTCCTGGTCATTCCCTTCGCGGGCGGTTTCCAGCTCGACGTGCAGGCGAAGTCGCAGCAAGAGGCGAAGAGACTTGAAGACGTGGCGGCGTGGCTCCCCAGAGTCGTCCCCCACGTTTCGATGGACGAGGTCACATGGGTGTCGACCTACCGGTTCTCCAGCGTCGTCGCCGACTCCATGACCGATGCGTCGGGACGCGTGCTCCTCGTCGGTGAGGCGGCCCATCTGTTCCCCCCCTTCGGAGCCCGCGGAATGAACTCGGCCATCGCCGACTCCGACGCGGCCGCCGCGGCTGTCGCCCTGGACACCAGGTCAGGAGGTACTGCGGGCGTCGCACGCTTTGCGTCCTCACGGCTCCCCGCGGCGAGGATCAACGCCAAGGCCGCCGCGAGGGGCTTCCGCGTCCTGCACTCGAACAGGCGGATGCGGGCGATGCAGTGGGCGGCCGCCCGGGCGAGCCACCTGACACAGCGGGCCGGCCAGTGGCTGGAGGACGCTCCGTACAGCACCAGTGCCCGAGCCGGAGGGCGGTACTGACATGAGTCCTCACCATCCGAGGCCGCCAGGAAGGACCACCGTTCCCAGGGACAGGGATACCCCTACGGTCCTGCACGACTCGTTTCTGGTGCGTGAGAACCGAGTCCTGGACGTAGACGGTCACATCGACCGAATGGTCGCCTCCAGCGGGTGGCCCAGGACCGCATTCCTCCCCCTCTACGAAAACCTGCTGCGTGCGGCCGCCGCGTCTCCGGGGTGGTCCTTCCCTCTGGTCACCCTCCGAGAGGGGCAGCTCACCTACAAGCTGCGCCCCCTCAGCCCTGACGCGTTGCGCACCACCGTGACCGTATGGACCCCGGAAGAGCCTGACTCGCGCCGCGTTCCGTGGCACAAGGGACCGGAGTTCCCCCTCCAGACCTCTCTCCAGCGCCAGGCGAAGAGCCACGGGGCAGAGGAGGCGCTCATGATCGGCGCAGACGGAATCCTGCGCGAGGGTGCCTACAGCAGCGTGGTCCACTGGGTCGATGGAGCCCTCGTCGTGTCGTCGGCCCCCCAGCGGTTGCCGAGTGTGACGGAGTCCGCCGTGGTTCGCGCGGCGATCTCCAGCGGCTACCCCGTCATGAGGCGCCCCTGCGGACCACGTGAGGTCCGTGCCGCCGACGAAGTGTGGACCCTCAGTTCCCTGCACGGAATCCGCGTGGTCACCGCCTGGGACGGCGAACCGGTCTCTGAAGCGGGCATAGCAGCGGAGTTTCGCGAACACCTACAGACCTTCGAACAAGACGTCGCCATGTGGCTCGTCGCTTCGCCGAGCACAGCATCACCGGAACAGCGCGAAGCTCGTGAGTACAAGGACGGAAAATGACGATTCCCACCACGAGCGAGGTTCTGATCGTTGATAACTACGACTCGTTCACTTACAACCTCGCTCAACAGGTCGCGCAGTGCACAGGTAACTGGCCCACCGTCGTGCGCAACGACGTTCCCCTCGACAGCATCGACTGGGAGCGGATCACTCACGTAATCCTCTCCCCAGGTCCAGGTGCTCCCGATGCACCCAAGGACGTGGGGATATGCGCGGACATCTTAAAGCGCGTCACCGTTCCCGTCCTCGGGGTCTGCTTGGGTCACCAGCTTATGGCCACCCATTTCGGGGGTCGTGTGACTCGGGCGGCAGAGCCCATGCACGGCCGGGTCTCCACCATTCAGCAGGACGGCGACGCCCTGTTCGCCGGCCTCCCTCCCACCTTGGACGTGGTCAGGTACCACTCACTGGCGGTCTCGGAGGTACCGCCCGCGCTCCAGGTGACGGCCTCCACGCGCGATGGAGTAGTCATGGGACTGCGCCACGTCGACCGCCCTCTCTGGGGTGTGCAGTTCCATCCGGAGTCGATCCTGAGCCAGTGGGGGTTGCAGATCATCACCAACTTCCTCGCTGTGGACTCTGCTGAGGCCGGGGGCTCCGCGAATGGCTGGTGGGTGGACGTCCGCCGGGTCCGTAAAGACCTTTCTCCCGCAGTAGTCTACGAAGCCCTTTACAAGGACGACGAGAAAAGCTTCTGGCTGGACAGCAATAGCGACGACAGCCGTTCCGAGATGAGCGTCATGGGCTCGTGCGAGGGGATACTGTCACACGTCTTGTCCTACCATGCGGAAAGCAGAACGACGTTGCGCGAGTTCGCCAACGGCCACCGGGAGCAGGTGGACGGTGACATCTTCCAGGTGGTTGAGGACGAGCTGACCCGTTTCGACTGCCTTCGCTGGCCACAGACGACCACAGACTTCTACCTCGGCTACGTCGGCTACCTGGGATACGGCCTCAAGGCCGACACATGCGCGGTCGCTGACCCGTCACCGTCAGCGTTGCCGGACAGCCGGCTGACATTCGTGGAGAGGGCTGTGGTGTTCGACCACAGCAACGGAGAGTTCCTGTTGCTCGCCCTCCGGTCCAATGATCCCGGGTCGCTGCTCGATGTAACCTCGAAGGAATGGCTCGAACACACCGAGAAGCGGATATTCGGTCTTGAGAAGTGCCAGCCATCCGGAGAGGTTCTCCCTCCTGCAGACCTGCCGGACGACTCGACTCTGGAATCCGAGCTCAAATTCCGACACGATCGGCACTCTTACATCGAAAAGATCCGTGAGAGCCAGGAGCTCATCGGCGCGGGCGAGTCCTACGAAATCTGCCTGACGAACATGCTCGAGTTCCCCAGGCGCGTGGACCCGTACGAGACATACTCGCTTCTCAGAAAATATGCTCAGGTGCCGTACGGCGCTTTCCTGAGATACGATGATTTCTCCGTATTGAGCGCCTCCCCCGAGTGCTTTCTGACCGTCGACGCCGATGGCTCTGTCGAGACCCGCCCCATCAAGGGAACAAGGCCACGTGGGCGGACAGAGGAGGAAGATCAGCTCCTGAAGAAGGACCTGCTCTCAGCGGAGAAGGATCAAGCAGAAAACCTCATGATCGTTGACCTCATGCGCAATGATCTGAACTCGGTGTGCCGAGAGGGTTCGGTTCATGTTCCGACACTGTTCGATGTCGAGTCCTTCCCCTCTGTGCATCAACTGATCAGTACAGTTCGGGGCAGCCTCCACCCCGGAAGCTCGTCCATCGAGTGCCTTCGCGCGGCTTTCCCGGGCGGTTCTATGACTGGCGCACCCAAGGTCAGAACTCTTCAGATCATCGATGAACTCGAAGAAGGACCCCGGGGCATCTACTCCGGAGCGATCGGATGGATCTCGCTCAGCGGAGCCCTCGCACTGAACATCGTGATCCGAAGTGTCATCGTCGAGCGCGATCGGGCTACATTCGGGGTCGGCGGTGCCATTACCCAGCTGTCGGACCCCGAGCTCGAATACCAGGAAACTTTGATCAAGTCCCGATTGGCCGCAGCCGCACTATTCGAGGCCGCTGCGGATAAACAGACGGAATCATGAAAAGCAGCGCACAGGAGCTCCCGTGATTTTGGAGGCAAGTACCATCATCGTACGAATGAACCCCGTTCAGCAAGGCCTTGTCTTACAAAGTTTATTCGACATCCAATATACTGACAGATAGATCTTATATCAGGGATTATCTGAAAACCAAGGCCAAGACGGAAGGTCATTATGCAGGTAGTCGCCACAGAAGCGTGTCGGACCGTTGCGGCCGTAGGACTCGCCGCACCCGGCACTTCGGCTCGCCACAACGATACGCGCTCGGAGATCCCTCATGGCACATAACGACATGGGGACCTCGACGGCGAACGCTCTGCGTCGGTCACTGTCCCAGCCTGCGACGCTGCTCATGCCGAACGTCTGGGACGTACAGACGGCACGGATCGCCCGCGAGGCCAAGTTCCCCGTGATCGGCACCTCCAGCGCCGCGATCGCCGCGATGCTCGGTAGCGAGGACGCCGAAGGGGCCGATCGGGAAGAGATGCTGCACTGGGCCGGCAGGATCGTCCGCGCTGCGGCCCCGGCCGCGGTCAATGTCGACCTCGAATCCGGGTACGGCCTCACCGTCCCCGAGCTCATCGAGACCGTGCAAGCGCTCGGATGTGCGGGCATCAACCTGGAAGACACCGACCACGAGCACGACCGTCTTCTTTCGTCAGAGGACCAGGCGAACCGACTCAGCAGCCTTGCGGAAGGGCTGGCCGAGCTACCCGGTCATCCGGTCCTCACCGCACGCGTGGACCCGATGCTCGATGTCCTCCACAGCGACGGGCGAGGCGACAGCCCGCGGACAGAGGCTGCGGTCACCGAGGCGATCGACCGGGCCCGCGCTTATCTGGACGCCGGTGCTGATGTGGTGTTCCCCATCGGCTTGCACTCGCCCCACCAGTTCCGTCGCTTCCTCGCCCACGTCCCCGCCAAGCGCACCGCCCTGCTCTTCCCGTTCACCGACCCGAGGATCGGTGTCATCCGCGGGCTCGGAGTGTCCCGGATCTCCTTCGGTGGCACTCCACGTGAGGCCACCGATACCTACCTCCGCCGCAGGCTGGGGAGGCTCGGCGATCGCAGCAGCCCGGCTCGGCGCCTCGCCAACATCGCCGGAGATGCCGTCGGTCGGCTCTTGCGGCCCAAGATCGCACGGGATTGAGTCACATCGCCGGATCAGGCGCGGCAGCCGATCTCCACAGGCGAGGGTGGCTTGCCCACTGGAATCGGATGCCGAGGCCGTAGCCGGCGAGCACGGTGAGGGGCCTCCCGGGGTCGCAGATCCCGGGAGACCCCTCGTGTGAGGTGTGCGCCCCATACCCTTCTCGGGGCGGGCGCCTCAGCTGGGGAGTGGCACTAGACCGAGGTGGCCACCTCAGCGGGTGCGGCGATGACGCTGCTGGGACTCTTGTCGGACAGCAGCTCGCCCAGCACCTCCGACAGGCGCTCCAGGTGGCCGGAGATCCACGGAAGGGCCAGCGGGTCGGCGGCCGCCAGCGCGGCGTAGCGGCGTTCCTCGGTCTCTCCGTAGAGCAGGCTGGTGGCGACCCTCATGCGCAGGGTGTCGGTGCTCTCGCCGAACTCCACTGCCGGGAGCACACCCATACCGAAGCGGTCCAGCAGCAGGCCGGTCAGCTCCGGCCCCGTGGTGACCCCGTGCAGGGCGGCCAGGCGCTCGCGGAGCGGCGCGAAGTCCGGGTACAGGTAGAAGGCCGCCCGCGGGGGCGCGACCTCGGCGCCGGCGTCGGCGAAGACCTGGGCCACCCCTGCTGCGACCAGGCCGTGCAGGCGGCGGCTGCGGTCGATGTGGTCGGCCAGCGCGGCTGGTTCGGTGAAGGCGTGGGCGGCGGCCTCCTGCACCGGTGCGGCGGGGCTGGACCAGATCTCGCTGGCCACGCCCAGGAGCCCGCCGCGCAGTCGGTGTCCGATCTCGGAGTCGGGCAGGCGCAGCACCCCGATGCGCCAGCCGCCCAGGGCGAGGTTCTTGCTCAGCCCGGTGGAGACGACGGTGCGCTCGGGCGCGAAGTCGGCGGGGCTGTGCACCCGTACTTCGTCCTTTCCCGGATGGACCAGGTCGCGGTAGATCTCGTCGGAGATGATGACGAGCTCGAGCTCGCGGGCGACCTCGGCCAGGCGGCGCACGGTCTCCTCGCCGGCGACGGTCCCGGTCGGGTTGTCGGGCACGGTCACCACGACGGCGTTGACGGTACGGCCCTGGTCACGGGCGTCGGTGACTGCGGCGTGCAGCAGGTCGGGCTGGGGGACCCCGCCCTGCCCGGTGGCGGTGGGCACCATGAGGGGGCGGCTGCCGACGAGGCGGCTCTGGGCAGCGTAACTGACCCAGCTGGGGGCGGCGATCGCGGTGTCCCCTCCCAGTTCCAGGAGCAGGCTGTAGAGCAGCGGCTTGCTTCCGGGGCCGGCGATGACCATGGACGGGTCGGTGGGCAGGCCGCGGCGCTCCCAATAGCCTGCGGCCGCTTCGCGCAGGCGGGCGGACCCTGCGACGGGCCCGTAGGCGTTGGCCCCGTTGCCCGCGGAGAGCTGGTCGCGCATGACCGGGTGGACCGGGAGCCCGGCCTCACCGAAGCCGAGCGGAAGCACGCGCACCCCCTGGCGACGCTTCTCCTGGAGGGCTTCGTTCACGGCGAGGGTCGCGGACACAGTGACGGTCATGTCTGACTCATCTCCGGATCATCTTGTGCGCTTGACCGCACCTTTGGGTGACGGTCCGTCACTACAACCCTGCCCGCACTCCCCCATCAGCACAAGCACGCCTTTTCGATGGTGAGCGTAAGATGTCCTTATGCTCGACCTTCGACGCCTCCAGCTGCTCCGTGAATTCAGCGCACGCGGCACCATCGTGGCCACGGCGAACGCACTGGGTTACACGCCTTCCGCGGTCTCGCAACAATTGGCCACCCTCGAACGCGAGACGGGTGTGGCACTGCTCGACCGCTCTCCCAGAGGCGCTGAACTGACCGACGCGGGACGGCTCCTCGTCACACAGAGTGAGGAAATTCTGGCGCTGGTGGAGGCCACCGAGTCGATCCTGGCCGAGCAGTCGGACGTGGCCCTGGGGACGGTCACGGTGACGGCCTTTCCGACCGCGGCCGTGGCCTTCGCCCCCTTGCTCGCTCCCCCGTTGCGCCGGCACTCGGAGATGCAGTTGGTGCTGCGCCAGACCCTGTTGGCGTCCGGGACCCAGAAGGTACAGTCCCGCGAGGTCGACATCGCCCTGATCGACGACTGGACCGGACAGCATCCGGGGCGCACCTCCGACAGCGGTCTGCGCCACGTGCATCTGCTCAAGGACTCGCTCGTGCTGGCGGTGCCGGAGAACCACCGCCTGGCCGATCCCTCCCGGCCGGTGGTGCTGAGACAGCTGTTGGGCGAGTCGTGGGTGGTGGCGCCCGAGGGGGAGCGTTCCCGCTACGGGACCGACCGCCTCATGGCCGAGGTGGGCGGTCTGCCCTCGGCGACCTGGGAGTTCGAGGGGCTGGGCACGATCCTGAGCCTGGTCTCCAGCGGGATCGGCATCGCCGCGGTACCGGCCCTGGCTGCGGTGAGCGCGCCGTCGGGGCTGGTGTGCCGCAGTCTGCCTGCACCCACACCGGAACGGCACGTCTACGCGGTGTTGCGCACGGGGACCCTGCGGCGCCCGGCGGTGCAGGTGACGCTCTCGGCGTTGCGCGGGGCGGCACACACGGTCGAGGAGCAGTTGGCCGAGCTGACCGACCAGGCTCCGGAGGGCTCGGTCCGGTGAGCGCGCAGGCCCCTCGCACGAAGAAGCGGCCCGGCCGTGGGGCCGGACCACTTCGGGTCGGTCGCTCTCGTGTTCTTCCGGTGGGTCGCTCCGGGCTCATCCCCTCCCACCCGTGCGCCGGGTGCGATCGATGCGGCGGCGGAGCTTGCGGCACACGTGCAGGGCCCTGTCCCTGTCGTCGCGGGCGTTCCACCAGCGTGCGTAGGCCTCGAGCCGCCTCTTGCGCAAGGAGTCCAGTTCGGCCTCCATACGGTTGACCCGGTGTTCCAGGTCGATGCGCTCGCGCTCGATCTCCGACATGTCACGTTCGTGGCAGCCCGCGTCGTTCTCGGCGTCCTTCAACCTGTCCATCAGGCCGTCGGCGGTCGGTTCCCGCTTCTGGCCCGCTTGTCCGGTGATGCCTTGGAACCACACACCCTGCCTTGTTTCCGGCAATGCATAAATGGCACCGTTTGGAGCGCAAAAAACACGGAAACGTCATCCTTGAACAATGCGTGCATATCGGTCACCGCGCACCCTCGGTCCGGAGGGGACCGAGGCAAGCACCGCCCCGCCCAGGTGTGCGTAGAGCGACTCGAAGCGCTCCAGGGAGCGGCGGTGATCGTGCTCGGCCGCCATCTCCCGGCCGGCCGCGCCCAGGAACCCGCGTTCGGTGCGGGAGGACAGGACCGCACGCAACCGGTCGGCCAGCACCTCCACCTCCCCCGACGGGAACAGGTATCCGTTGCGCCCCTCGGCGACCAGGTGCGGCAGAGCCATCGCGTCGGCGGCCACCACCGGCAGACCCGTCGACATCGCCTCCAGGGTCGCGATGCTCTGCAGTTCGGCCACCCCCGCGATCGCGAAGACGTCCCCGGCCACATACACCGACGGCAGCAGTTCGTCGGGGACGAACCCCAGGAAGCGGACCCGCTCCTCCATCCCCAGGGCCCGGGCCAGTTCGGCCAGTTCTTCCTCGCGCTGCCCGGTGCCGGCCAGCACCAACTGCGTGTCCAGGTCAGGGGTGATCAGAGCCAGGGCCCGCACCAGCTCGTCGACACGTTTCTCCTCGTCCAGGCGGCCCACGAAGACGATCGAATCGCGGTCGGGCACACCCAGGCGGGCGCGTGCGGCCGAACGTTCGGAGGCCCGCGGGTGGAAACGGTCCAGGTCGATCCCGCAGGAGACCTCCTCCACCCCCCGTCTCAGCCCCTGCTCCCGCAGCAGTCGGGCCGCACGCGGGGTCGGGGTGGTCACGTGGTCGGCCTGCTCGGCCACACGGACCATGTCGTGCCAGGCCAGCGAACCGGCCACCGATTGCAGGGAGCGGGGCACACGGGCGTGGGCGTAGAGATTGTCCGGCATGAAGTGGTTGGTGAGCACCGTGGGGATCCCGGCCGCCCGGGCCCGTGCGAGCGCCGTGCGGCTGAGGGTGAAGTGGCTCTGCACATGGACCACGTCGGGCGCCAAACGGGCCAACAGGCGGTCGACGTGCCCGCGCAGTCCCAGGGGCAGTGCGGCCCGCATGGTCGGCTGGAGCGGGATCCGGGCCGAAGGCACCCGGTGTTCGGTCACCTCCCCGGCCATCGTCACGTGCGGCTGCCCCTGCGCGGAGGGGCAGAGCACGTGGACCCGGTGGCCGCGCCCGGCGAGCCCATCGGCCAGCCGGTGGGTGAAGTAGGCTGCACCGTTGACATCGGGCGGATAGGTGTCGGTGACGACCAGGACACTCAGCGGGTGTGCTGCTCTGAGCATGGCGGTACTCCTTGGGTCAACGGGTGCGGACGGACCGCGGGGGCTGCTCTGCCTCGGGGTTGCGGTCCCGGCTCCGGGCGAGGCCGACGGTCCCCACCACGGCCATGAGCGCGAAGACCAGCGCGCCGGCCTGGGTGAGCGGTGTGTCCGGGGCGCCCTCGCCGAGCATCACCGCGCCGATACCGACACCGACGACGGGATCGGTGACCAGCAGGGTCGCGTAGGCGGCGGCGAAGTGGCCGCTGCGGTAGGCGTTCTGGACCAACAGGGCGCCGAAGACGGCGGTGACCACGGCCAGCAGGGTCAACCAACTGATCAACCGGGACCAGTCGCCGTGCGCACCGACCAGCACCACACGGGCCAGCCCGGAGGTGGTGCCCATGGCGGCCCCGCCGGCCATGGCGAGCAGGATCGCGCGGACGGGGCTGGGGAACCAGCGTGCGACCAGGTGCAGCAGGACCCCCGCGCCGATGACCACCCCGGCCAGGGTCAGGGCGGCACGGGTCCCCAGCACGGGCGCCTCGTCCACGTGCGGGAACAGCCACAGCACCCCGGTCAGCCCGGCCATGACGGCGAGGCCGGCGACGACCTGGTACGGGCCGACCGATCGGTGGGTGAAGAAGGACCAGAGCACGATCGCGAAGAGCAGGCCGGTCACGCCCAGGGGTTGGATGATGGTGAGCGGGGCACCGCTGAGCGCCACCAGGTGCAGGAGCGCCCCGAGAACGACCAGGGCCCCGCCGAGGAGCCAGCGCGGGCGCCCGAACAGGTGGAACAGCACACCGGCGCGGGCGACCCGGCCGCCCGGTGCCCGGACCGCGTCGCGTTCCTGGAGGGCCGAACCGAGGGCCAGGGCGAAGGCCCCCAACACGGCGACGGGCACCGCCCACAACATCGTCGCCCTCACTCCTTCCGGTCATGTGTGCCGGGCCCTTTCGGGCACGGTCGCGGAACCACCGGACGCGCACAGCGGACCGCGCACCCGTCCCCTCCCCTGTGAGAGGGGCGGATACGCAGCCCGTCCAGGGGGCTCTGTCCGGCCCCTGGCCCTGGATTTGCCTCGTTCGGGGCAGAGCCAACATCAACACGGGGGCAAGGTTGGGTATCGGCACATCCCGAATGTGGGGATTGTCGATCCATTTGTTCGTACCCCTGTGCCGTTCCCGGCACGCATGGCACGATGTCGGTCAATGGTCTAGACCGGATAGGAGCAGCCGTGTCCGACTCCCTGATCCCCCGCCCCCGTGAGTCATCCCCCGGTGAGGGCCCGGGCCTGGTGCTGACCCCACGAACGCGTGTGCACGCAGGAGCGGGGGCCGCCGGGGTCCTGTCCTGGCTGCGCCGCGAGGTCGGTCCGGCGACCGGACTGCCCCTGGAACGCGGTGGCGAGGCCGACGCACAGATCCGGCTCAGTGTGGACCCCGGCGCCGGACTCTCCCCCGAGGGGTACCGGCTGGTCGTCGACGCCGAGGGCGCCTCGGTCATCGGCCACGACGCCGCCGGTGTGTTCTACGGGGCGCAGACCCTGCGCCAGCTCCTGCCCGCCGACGCGTACCGCGCTGCCGCCCCGGCCGGGTCGGAGTGGGTCCTGCCGGCAGTGAGCATCACCGACGCGCCCCGGTTCCGGTGGCGGGGTGCGATGCTCGACATCGCCCGGCACTTCCAGCCCAGACGCGAGATCATGCGTTTCGTCGACCTGATGGCGATGCACAAACTCAACGTGCTCCACCTGCACCTGAGCGACGACCAGGGCTGGCGGGTGCAGATCCGGCGGTATCCGAAACTGACGGAGGAAGGTTCCTGGCGTGCAGAGAGCCAGGTGGGAGCGGCGCGGCCACCGGTCTTCGACGGGCGTCCCCACGGCGGGTACCTCACCCAGGACGACGTCCGCGAGATCGTCGCTCACGCCGCCGAGCGCCACGTGACGGTGGTGCCCGAGATCGATGTGCCCGGGCACTCCCTGGCCGCGATCCACGCCTACCCCGAACTCGGCGAGACCGGACGTGTGCCCGTCGGTACCCAGTGGGGGATCTTCGACGAGGTCCTGGCCGTGACCGACGAGGTCCTGGACTTCTACCGCAACGTCGTGGACGAGCTGGTGGAGCTGTTCCCGTCCCCCTTCTTCCACATCGGCGGCGACGAGTGCCCCAAGACTCAGTGGAAGGAGAGCCCCTCGGCCCAGCAGCGGATCCGGGACGAGGGACTGGCCGACGAGCACGAACTGCAGAACTGGTTCGTCCGGCAGCTCGACCGGCACCTGGCCTCGCGCGGGCGGCGCACGGTCGGCTGGGACGAGATCCTGCAGGGCTGGCTCTGGGCCGGGGACGAGGAGGCCCCTGCACCCGGGGACGGACGCAAGGGCCTGTCGGCGGGCGCGGTCGTGATGTCCTGGCGCGGCGAGGTGGGCGGTGTCGCGGCGGCGCGGGCCGGCCACGACGTCATCATGGCGCCCACTGCGACCTCCTACCTCGACTACCGCCAGTCGGAGTCCGAGGAGGAGCCGGTCAAGGTCGGCACGCTCCTGCCGACGGAGGAGGTCTACCTCTCCGAACCCGTCCCGGAGGGGCTGAGCCCGCAGGAGGCCGAACACGTACTGGGGGCGCAGGTCAACGTCTGGACCGAGCACATCGACACGCCCCGTCGGTTGGACTACATGGTCTTCCCACGCCTGTCGGCCTTCGCGGAGAAGGTGTGGTCGGCGGGCCCGCGTGACTACGCCGAGTTCGAACCGCGCCTGCGTGCGCACCTGCTCCGCCTGGACTGCGCGGGGGTGGAGTACCGGCCCCTGGAGGGTCCGCGCCCGTGGCAGACCCGACCCGGGGTGCTCGGGCGGGACTGACCGGAACCGGCCGGGGCGAGGCCGCGTGCCGCGCCCCGGCCGGTTCCGGAGGCGGTCAGAAGTAGGTGGCCACGGCCTCGACCACGGTGTCCTCCGCGTCCACGACCGGGATGAGCGCCCACCGGTCGAAGGCCGTGCAGGGGTGCGAGATACCGAAGGAGACCAGGTCACCGGGGCGCACCCGGAGCTCCGGCGGCACCTTCAGGTAGGCGTGGTGGTCGTTCAGAGCCGTGATCTCGGCGCCCTCGGCCGGG
This sequence comes from Nocardiopsis kunsanensis DSM 44524, assembly GCF_000340965.1. Classification (GTDB taxonomy): domain Bacteria; phylum Actinomycetota; class Actinomycetes; order Streptosporangiales; family Streptosporangiaceae; genus Nocardiopsis; species Nocardiopsis kunsanensis. Next base: position 31,279 of record NZ_ANAY01000040.1, on the reverse strand, counting down.
CTCCGGGTCCCGTCGGAGCGGCGCAGGTAGCGCGGCACGGGCAGGCCCGCGTCGAAGTTGGCCTCGCGCCTTCCCAGCCCGGCGATGGCCAGCCCCTCCTCGGGGGTCGACGTGATCTGGGCCCACAGTTCCAGGGCCCCGGCCAGCGCGTCGGGCCCCTCGGCCAGGCGCCGGTAGGGGGTGGTGCGGCGGTAGAGGCCGTCGTCGTGTGCGACGTAGGCGCCGCTGCGCAGGATCGTCCACACGTCCCGGGCCCCGCCGAACTCCTCGGCGACCAGGTCGAACCAGGCGCTGCCGCCCACCGACAGGACGGGGCGTTCCAGGCCGTGGACCCGGGCGAGCTCGGCGGCGTCGGCGCGCAGGTCGCGCAGGAATCCGCGCACGGCGTCGGCCCCTCCGGCCACCGGTCCCTCGTACCCGGCGACACCGGCGAGTTCGAGGCCGGGGGCGGCTGCCACCTCTTCGGCCACGGCCAGCACACCGGCGCGGTCGCGGCACCCGGTGCGTCCACCGGGCACGCCGCGTTCGACCAGGATCCTCAGCGGGCGCCCGTCGGGGGCGGCCGCGGAGGATGCCGCGGCCACACCTTCGGGGGAGTCGGCGTAGAAGAGGAACTCGAACCCGGGGTCGCGGTCGAGTTCGTCGGCGATCCAGGACAGGGCCCGGGTGTCCAGGAGCTCGTTGGCCAGGACGATGCGCCCTACCCCGAAGCGGCGGTAGGCCAGCACCTGGTTGGCGGTCGCGGCGGTCACGCCCCAGGCGCCGGCGTCGAGTTGGCGCTGGATGAGTGCGGGCGCCATGGAGGTCTTGCCGTGCGGGGCGAAGGTGAGTCCGTGGTGTTCGGTGAAGTCGGCCAGCGCGGTGATGTTGCGGCTCAGTTCCGGTTCGCGCAGCACCATGAGGGGCCAGGTGAAGGGGCCGGTGAACAGTCCTCCGGCCTGTCGGGCGAACTCGTCGAGGGTGAGGGCGCCCTCGGGCCACCACACCCCTTTGGTGCGCCAGTCGACGTGTTCCTGCGGGATGGTCAACCGTTCGCTCACTTGGTCGGTCCCACCTTTCGCGCCAGTGGTCCGCCCCGGACGCCAGAGGTGTCCGGGGCGGACCCGGTGTGTGTCGGAGGCGATCCTCCCACCTGTGGGGCGGGCGGGTCCCGGGCCGGCCCGGAGGGGGCCTCAGGCCCTTCCTGCTGTGTCTCCTGTCGGAGACCGGCCTACCATCGGGCGCCTTCGAACTCGGCGACGGCGTCCTGGCCGATGTCGGGGAAGTCGGTGACGAAACCGTCGGTGCCCATTTCCAGGACCTCGACCATACGGTCCTGCTCGTTGACGGTGTAGGGCATGATCTCGAAGCCCGCCTCCTGGACGCTGGAGACGTAGTCGGCGGTCAGGCCGGTGTGGTTGGGGTTGACCATGTCGGCCCAGTCGTGGTCGTCGAGTTCGTCCACGGGCACCTCACCGAGCAGGCCGTGCGGGACCGAGGGCAGAAGGTCCTCGGAGGTCTCCATGGAGTCCCAGTCGAAGCTCTGGATCATGAGGCGGTTCGGTTCCCGAGGGGGGTTCTTCCTCATCCAGTAGCTGTGGGAGGTGAGTTCCTCGGCCAGGACCTCCTCGATGCCGGGGTGGCTTTCGGGGTCCTTGACCTCGAGGAAGAGGTTGAGGTCCAGGCTCTCCAGCCGGTCGAGGGCCTCCTCGAAGGTGGGGACGGGTTCGCCTTCGAAGGCCGGGTCGAACCAGCTGCCGGCGTCCACCGCCTCGATCTGTTCCAGGGTCAGGTCGGCGATGTCGTAGGAGTCGAGGTCGGGGTGGACCTCCTCGATGTCGGTCGTGCGTTCCAGGGACGCATCGTGCATGAGTACGGGTTCGCCGTCGGCGGTGAGCTGGACGTCGATCTCGACGGTCACGGCCCCCAGCTCGTCGGCGGCGTCGATTGCGGCGAGGGTGTTCTCGGGTGCGTGCCCGGAGGCTCCGCGGTGGGCGACGGCGACGAGCGGGCGTTCGGGGGACGGTTGTTCCGCCGAGACCCGCACGGCGCCGACCGGTCCTGAGGGATGGAATGACGGCGCGGCCAGGGCGGGGGCTCCGCCTGCCGTCACTGTGAGCGTTATGGCTCCGACAACGATCGCGATGCGACGCACCGGACCTCCCATGTACGAGTTATGTGCCGAGTGCTACCTCAGCCTGAGAGCAATTGGTGACTACACGGTGACCATGAGTCGAGCGTGGAATGAGGCCCGCCTCACCGTCCGGTGGTGGGTACCCAATTCCACGCCTTTTATCACCACATGAATCCTATTGATCACTTTGTGTACTTTTTTGACCGCAAAGTCCTTCGTCAGTCACCTGGGGATATGGAACCATTACTATCCGTAGTCAATGGGAAGGAACACGCATGCGCAAGCACCGCACCTGGTGGGTCGCGCTCCTGGGCGCCGGGGCACTGACCGTCTGCGGGACGGCCGTACCGGTCTCCGCCGACGGCGGGGGACCGGCCCGCCCGAGAGCCGAACGGGGCGGGTCCGACCACGGTCTCGACGGCTTCACGATCGGCCGTCTGCCCGAGGGGCTGGAACGGCACCGCGTCAACGCCTCGTCCTCCCACGAGGACGAGGACGTCCGCCGCTCCGAGATCACCTGGGTCCAGGGGTCGGACGAGCTTGCGGGGCGCGTGGCGGTCCTGCGTTCGGAAGCCCTCCAAGAGCTGGACGATCTGAGGCGGGACCGGTTCGGCCACGTGCGCGCCGATGCGTTGGAGCGCCTCGGCCGGGACGAGGGCTTCGAGAACGGCGCCTACCTCTCACAGAACACGGGCGAACTCTTCTGGGTGGAGAGCCCGGGCGTTGCCGTGCTCGCCCACCTGGACCCCGGGCGGTGGACCCGGGAGGAGCTCGAACGGACAGCAGGAGCGATCGTCCCGGCCGCGGAGGAGAGCGCCCCCAGGCCGGTCCGGGGTACGGAGGAAGCTGCACCTCCCCCTGTTCGGGACACCGGGGAGCCCTCCCCCGAGGAAGGCTCCCCCGACGGGAACGGTGGTACCTCCTCCGAGGGCGCCTCTTCCGAGGGCGGTCCCGAGGGGCTCGGCCCGGAGGAGGGACCGGTTCTGGACGTGCCCACCCAGCACGACCCCGAAAGGCCCGAGGCGGTGGCCGACGGAGCCCCTGAGGACATGCCCGCCCCGGCCCGGGCAGACCGGGATCCGGAACTACGGCAACAGAGGAACGGGCAGCCCCTGGAAGAGCTCTCCCCCGCGGAGGTCACCCGACTCCCCGAGGACACCGCCTTCCCCGACGGCATCGTCTTCCCCGACAAGTCCGACCGGCAGGGGGTACCCGCGTTCCAGCAGTGCCTCGTCAACCGTTTCGAGGAACACGGCGGTCTGCGGCCCGAGCAGGAGGGACTGTCCGAGGAGACCCGTGCCTTCGTCGACCGTGTCCAGGCGACCGGGGAACTCGCCGGCGGTGAGCGCAACCGCCTCCTGGCCACCTCCTGGTACCACGGCAGCCGGGACGACAAGCTCCGCGCGGCCGAGGAGTGCGTCTCCGAACAGGGCTCCGCCGCCCAGGACGCCGACCGGCCCTTCGGTACCGTCTCCGAGGTCGTCGTCGAGCTCGACGCCCAGTCGCGCGCGGCCTTCGACAACGTGCGTGCGGGCGGTCGCACGGACGCGGGGGCCACGGCCGCCGCGGAGCCTGTCACGGCCCCGGTCGGGCCCGAGGAGTGGGAGCGGATACAAGAACACCTGCCCTGGCACCTGCCCACCGTCGACACCTGAGGTGCGGGCTGCGCAGGGCCGGTCGGCGGTGCGCACGCACCGTCGACCGCCGTCGCACCCGGGTGGACCCTGTGCTGTGCCGGGGCTCCGGGCCGCTCCCACCATCTCCTCCGTACCTCTCCAGGACGTTGCCCGGACCGCCCCGGCGGGTTCGCTCCCTCCGGCCTCCTCGGCGGACGAATCGTTATCGCTGTGCACTTCTCGGTCCGATACGGTCGCCCCGCGGACACGAGTCCCGCCGGTCCCCCGCTCCCTCCTGGCGCGTCCCGGGACGCGCCTCTCCCCTGCCCGAGGAGGCCTGCCCCGATGCCAGCCCCGACCACTCGTCCACAGCTGCGCGGCGACTACGGCATGGTCGCTTCCACCCACTGGTCGGCCAGTGCCACCGGCATGTCGGTCCTCGAGCGCGGCGGCAACGCCTTCGACGCGGCGGTGGCTGCGGGCTTCACCCTCCAGGTCGTCGAACCGCATCTGAACGGCCCCGGAGGCGAGGTACCCGTGGTCTTCCAGGCCGCGGGCGGGCCCGCGCGTGTGCTCTGCGGGCAGGGTGTGGCCCCCGCCGGGGCGACGATCGGTGCCTACACCGCACTCGGGCTCGACCGTGTCCCCGGCAGCGGGGTGCTGGCCGCCACGGTCCCGGGTGCCTTCGACGCGTGGATGCTTCTGCTGCGCGACCACGGGACCATGGGTGTGCGTGAGGTCCTCGACCACGCCATCGGCCTGTGCGAGCGCGGTTATCCCGTGCTGCCCAGGGTCGCGGCGGCCGTGGAGTCGCTCGCCCCGGTCTTCGGCCGGCACTGGGCGGGTTCGGCGGAGCTGTACCTGCCCCACGGCAGCCCCCCGGCCCCCGGTTCCCGGCTGCGCAATCCGGCTCTGGCCGCAACGTACCGGCGTCTGGTCACCGAGTCCGAAGCGGCCGGGGCCGGGCGCGAGGCCGGCATCGACGCCGCTCGCCGGGCATGGTCCCAGGGTTTCATGGCCGAGGCGCTGGACGGTTTCCTGTCCGAGGACGTGCCCAGCTCGACCGGCCGGCCCCAGCGTGCGTTCCTGTGCGGTCAGGACCTGGCCGAGTGGAGCGCCCGTTACGAGGATCCGGTCTCGGTGCGCCACGGTGTGCACACCGTGCACAAGACCGGGCCGTGGGGCCAGGGGCCGACCATGCTCCAGCAGTTGCGCCTGGCCGAAGCCCTGGGCACCGGGGAGCTGGCGGGCAGCTCACGCGAGGGGGCCGACCCCGACTTCGTACACCGGGTGACCGAGGCCGCCAAGCTCGTCTTCGCCGACCGCGAGGCCTGGTACGGCGACCCGGACCACACTGACGTGCCCCTGGAGGAGCTCCTGTCCGCCGAGTACGCCCGGTCCCGTGCGGGGCTGGTCGAGGACGCCGCTGCGAGCCTGGAGCAGCGCCCGGGCGCTCCGGGTTCCCGCACGCCCTACATGCCGCCGTCCTATCTGCCCGGGAAGGCCGCGCAGGACCGCACCACCGGGGAACCGACGGTGCGCAACGCCGCCGACCCCGCCGACCGGCGCGGGGACACCTGCCACCTGGACGTGGTCGATGCCCGCGGCAACATGGTCTCGGCCACCCCCAGCGGCGGGTGGCTGTCGAGCTCACCCGTCGTGCCCGAGCTCGGGTTCCCGCTCGGCACCCGTGCTCAGATGTTCTGGCTCGACGAGCACTCCCCCAATGCCCTGGCCCCGGGGCGCCGCCCGCGCACGACCCTGTCGCCGACCCTGGTGACCCGCGAGGACGGGCAGGCGGTGCTCGCCATCGGCACCCCCGGCGGCGACCAGCAGGACCAGTGGACCTTCACGGCGCTGCTGCGGATCCTGCACGGTACCGAGGACCTGCAGGAGGCCCTGGACGCCCCGATGTTCCACACCAACGCGTTTCCGAGCTCTTTCCACCCGCGTGAGACCGTGCCCGGCGACCTCGTCGTGGAGCCCGAGGTCGGACCGGAAACCGTCGAGGAGATGCGGAGGCGCGGGCACGAGGTCACCGTCGCCGGGTCCTGGTCGCTCGGACGGTTGGCCGCGGTGGGCCGCGACCCCGACACCGGTGAGCTGCGTGCCGCCGCCGACGCGCGGGGCGCACAGGGATACGCGGCCGGGCGCTGAGGCAGGAGCCGGAAGCGGAGTCGGCTGTTCCAGTACCCTGTCGGCCGTGCGGGAAGGGGTTTCGGGAAGAGCGGACTTCGTACTGTGCTCCTCTCTTGGTCCGACCTCTTGCAAAATCTCCGTGTCACTGCTTATGTAGATCCAGTGACGGGAAACGCGACAACCATCGTGTAGCGTTCCTGTACAGAACTCCATACTTTCCCCGGCAGGGTGCGCGACTGTCTCCCCCTCCCTCAGTGGCGTCCCTGCTTCTCCCCTCCTCACCGAGACCTGCCTTCCCCTCCCGGCTGGGTTGTTCGGACAAGGAGAGATCCGTGGGCCGTGGTGCTGCTTCCCGAGCAGTGCCACGGCCCACGTGTTTTGTGTGTACAGGCATTCGGACCCGCCCTTTTACCACGGGTCCAATTCAATGGCCCGCGAGGAAATGCGGCGCACGGAATTCCGGTCACATTCGGAAATCGGGTAGGCGGGTCGGGTCGCCCGACCCGCCTCCCACACCACCGGACATGCGGGCCCGCATCCGGCGGTTCGTCAGACCGCCTGTGAGAAACGACGGTAGACCTGGCTCAGCGAACGCAAACCAAGGTCATCCCAATAGGCGTTGGGCAGCGACCGGGCCAGGATCCACGAGTTCGCGATCCGCCAGTACCCCTTGCCAGAGCTGGACCACTCCCGAGCCTTGAAGTCCGGGATGCCCAACTTCCGCAACATCGTTCGACGAGTCGCGGGTCGCTTCCACTCCTTCCACCGGATCTGGCGCAACCTGCGCCGTAGCCACTCGTCCAGATCACGGAACAGCCGTTTGGCGTCCGCGAGCCGGAAGTAGCCCATCCACCCGGTGATGAACCGATTGAGCCGATCGAGGCGATACTCCATCGCCACCGACCACCTCCGCGAGGTGAGCTCCCGGATCCGCTCCTTGAGCCGAGTGATCGACTTCGAAGCCAATCGGGTACCCACCCCTTTGCGGGAGAAGTAGAACCCGAAACCCAACAGCGTCGCCTTGGACGCGCGAGAGACCGAGGACTTCTCCCGGTTCACCTTCAACCTCAATCGCTTCTCCACCACCTTGGTGATGGAGTCCAACACCCGCTGGGCAGCCCGCTCGCTACGCACGAACACCCGAAGGTCATCGGCATAGCGCACGAACCGGTGCCCGCGCTCGAACAACTCCCGGTCCAACTCGTCCAGCATGATGTTCGACAACAGTGGAGACAACGGACTCCCTTGCGGGGTCCCCTCCGCCACCGGGAGCTTGACCCCGTCGATCATCACACCGGCCTCAAGGAACCGGCGCACGAGCTTGAGCACCTGACGGTCCTTGACTTTGCGCGCAAGACGCGCCATCACCATGTCGTGGTTGACCCGGTCGAAGAACCGGTCCAGATCCACATCCACCACCCACCGGTGCCCGTCCGCGATCGCCCGCCGGGCCGCGCGCACCGCCTGGTGCGCCGACTTACCGGGGCGAAAACCGAAACTGGCACCACTGAAGTGGGGATCGAAGACGGGTGTGAGCACCTGCGCCAACGCTTGCTGGATCAACCGGTCCAGTGCCGTGGGAACCCCCAACATCCGCTCGCCGCCGCCAGGTTTGGGGATCGTCACCCGGCGAACCGGCTGCGGCCGGTAGCTCCCCGCGTCGAGGTCCGCACGGACCTGCTCCCAGTACTCGCGCAGCCAGTCCCGAAGCTCCTCGGTCCTGACTCCGTCCACACCGGGTGCGCCCTTATTGGCCTGGACGCGTCTCAACGCCGCCCCAAGGTTGGCCGGTGACAGGAATTCCCCCCACAGGCCCCCTCAGGGCGGGAAACGGCTTCCCCGGAGTGCGCCGACCCACCACTACGCCCAACAGGGTTATCTCGCGTATGCACCGCTACCTCCCCCTGTTGACCCACACGCGTGGGATGGCCGCGCTCACCGCGGCGGGCACGAGCAGCACCAGATATTCCGTCTCATTCCAACGTTCGGCCCTTCCCAGCCCACCATCTGATCCCGGCTGGTACTACGACCTCTGCTGACTTCTGCCTGGTCAGCCAGCCCTTTACAGGACCAGCCGTCGGCGCGGCGACATCCTCAGCACAACCGACACCCAGGCAGACCTCCCCGGGTAAGAACAGCTACTGTCCCCCTACCCCTGCCGTGTTTACACTCCGCCGTCTTGACGGTGACGGGCTTCACCCTACGTAGCGGGCTCACCCCGACGGATATGCCTCATACACGGTTCGTGTTCCTCAGTGCAGGGTTTCGCCTCGGGCTTCCTTCCGACCCCACCTCGCGATGACGCCGTTGCCTCCGGCTCGCGGTTAGCACCATCTCTTCCCGCAAGGGACTTTCACCCTCAAGCAACTGCCCATGCCGGGCGTACCACGAAAAGGGCACCCCGGTGTGAAGACCGGGGTGCCCTGGGGCGAGTGCACGGATCAGGCGTGGACGCGCACCACGCCCGCGAGATTCTCCGTCCGCACCGGGGTGACCTGCACGTCCAGGCCGGTGCGCGGCGCCTCCAACATCTGGTCCTCACCGAGGTAGATGGCCACGTGGGAGATGTACTCGGGCGCCGTGGGGTCGGAGCGCCAGAAGATGAGATCACCGCGTTCCATGTCCGCGTAGTCGACGCGGGTGCCTGCGTTCCACTGGTCGTGGGTGACACGCGGGATGCTGACACCGGCCTCGGCGAAGGCCCACTGGAGCAGGCCCGAGCAGTCGAACCCTTCGTTCGGGGTCGTGCCGCCCCACACGTAGGGCACTCCCAGCTGGGTCTCGGCGTTGGCGATGACCTCTTCCACGACCGTGGGCGGCACGGCCTCGCCCTCGGTCATCGGTTCGGGTGCGTCGGTGACCAGCTGCAGGGAGGCGTCCTGGCCCTCCAGGGCCTGCTCGAGGTCCTCGTTCAGCTGTGCCAGGTCCGCGTCGGGCGCGGAGATCACGAGTGCGTTGCCCTCGGGCATACCGAGCTCGGCCGCGCGCTCGCGGGAGACCAGGGCGTCGATCCCGGAGATCCCGGACGTGGCGTGGGTCCACACCTCCATCGAGACCTCGCCCTCACCGCCCGCGACGGCCACGTCGGTGCCGACGTCGAGGCCGCGTTCGGTGCCGGCGTCCTTGGACAGGGCGATGGCGCCCTCGGCCACGCCCTGCCAGATGTCGTCGGACTCGGCGGAGGGTTCGGGCGCGTGGTTGCGGAACAGGGAGGGGTTCACGCCCAGCAGCGAGGTCTCTTCCCCCTCGACCTCCAAACGTGCGGCGTCCACGTGGAGGGCGTCCTCGACCCCCTCGATGCCGCGGACCGCCTCCACGGCCTCGCGCGGCAGGCTCTCGGGGGCGACCGCGAAGTACTCGACACTGCGGGCCCCGTCGAAGGGGGCCACAGGGATGTCACCGTCGAGGTCGTCGGTGTCGGCGGTGTCCGGTGTGGCCTCCTCGGCCTCGTCGTCCGCACGGGGGTCGGAGCCGCTGGGCCGGGCCTCGGAGTCGGGGGCGGCGGGGGCAGCGGCGATCTGCTGGCTCACCGGCGGGCGGTCCTCGACCACGGGCTCGGCCCAGACAGGGCCGGCTCCCAAGGCCGTGAAAGCGGCCACCAGGGCCGCGGAGCTACAGGCGCGGGCACGGGTTCGCACGGGGAGATCTCACCCTTCCTCTGGCCGTTCGGGGACCGGTTCCCCCTGCGCCGCACGGCCCGTCGATGGTTTCCGGGAGACCAGAATGGTCGTGCCGCACCGAGTTTGCAAGGATCCGAAGCTGTCCGATATCGGACGTCCACCCCCCGGACACCACGCGTCCTTTCGGGATTTTTGCATCACGTGCGGGATCCCCTGCGGCACAGGGTCTCCGTACCCTGGGAAAACTCCACTGGAGAGCGGTTCACACCCTTCGAACGAAGATCCTCGTCCTCCTTGCCCGGCGGGGAGAATTGTTCATGGAACGGTTCATTTTCCGTGCGTGACGTCGGAACACGGTCAGATATGGGTTCGCTCGCCCGAAACGGTTGTGACCAGCGGAAACCGGACTGGGGAGGAGGGAAAGAGCAGTTCACGGGCCTCACGTTCGGCGGCGGCGACCGCCTCCACCGTCGCACCGGCACGGTCGGCGGGCACGTGCAGGACCTCCTCGTCCTGCACGAAGGAAACCACCCCGCCCCTCGGGCAACACGGGGACGCTGCCCGGCTGCCGGACGCGGCCCCAGGAGTTCGGTGGGCAGCCTGTCGTGGAGGTCGGGGCGCAGCGGGAGACCGTCGCGGCTCGTCTCGGCCGCCGCGGGCCCGCCCGCCGACTCCACCGCGGCCAGCAGGCGCAGTCCCCGGCATCGGGCAGGTCTGCCAGGCGGCGTACCTGGTCGTGGACCTCGATCAGGGCGGTGAGGCGGTCGGTGCCGGGGGCAGGGTGGAGCGGTCGGGCTCGAACAGGGCGGGCTGGGTGTGGGCGCCCTCCCCCGTCCTACGGACCGGGTCCTCGGGTACCGGGAGACCGTGCAGACGCGCCCGGGCAGCGCCCGGGGGCGCGGTTCCTCGTGGCGTCCGGCGTGACCGGGCAACCGCGATCCGCATGTCCCCGGGCTCCCGTCCGGGACCGACATTCGGGCACGGGAGGAGGCCCCGGACACCGGATCCGGTGTCCGGGGCCCGGACGGCCTCAGCGTCCGGTGCGGACCACGTTGGCCAGGGGTTCTCCAGCCGCCCAGCGCGTGAGCTGGGCGTCCATGAACGCGCGTGCACGCGGGTAGAAGGAGGCCGCACCACCCGCCACGTGCGGGGTGATGTACACACCGGGGGCCTCCCAGAGCGGGTGGTCGGCCGGCAGCGGTTCGGGGTCGGTGACGTCCAGGGCCGCGCGCACCCGCCCGTTCTGCGCCAGGAGCGCTCCGGTGTCCAGGACGGGGCCGCGTCCCACGTTGACCACGAGTGCGTCGTCGGCGAGGAGCGCGAACTCGCGTGCCCCGAACAGGCCGCGGGTGGCCTCGGTGAGCGGGGTGACCAGGACGACCGCGTCGGCGTCGGGCAGGAGTTCGTGCAACCCCTCGACCCCGTGCACGTCCTCCTCGGGCCGGGCCCTGCTCGCCACTCGGGTCACGGTGGTCTCGAACGGGAGCAGGCGTCGCTCGATCGCCGCCCCGATACTGCCGTATCCCACGATGAGGACCCGGCAGTCGGCCAGTGAGCGCTGCGGCACCGTTCCCCACCGGTGGTCGCGCTGGTCGACGGCCCACCGGGGCAGGTCGCGCTGGGCCGCGAGCAGGAGGGCGAGCGTGTGTTCTGCGGTGCTCGCGTCGTGCAGTCCGCGCCCGTTGCACAGGGTCACGTGGTCGGGCAGCAGTGGCAGGACCTGCTCGTAGCCGGCCGAGACCAGTTGCACGACCTCCAGGTTCGGCATGCGCGCGATGACGTCGGTGGACTCGTCCACGCCCTGCGTGGAAGGGGCGTAGGGCACCTGGTAGAAGGTCACCCCGTCCAGCCCCCTCGTGGGCGCGGGTCCGCCCGCGTAGAGGTCGACCTCCAGGGAAGCGGGGGCGTTGTCCCGGTTCTGTTCCCACTGCACGAGTGCTCGGCCGCCCATGTGGCTGCACAACCTTTCCGCATCGGTGCTCCTCACGCGCCACACTAGGTCGTCGGCGGGGACGGAGGGGCGGGGCGGGGGCGTGTTCGGCTCGGGCGCGTCCCGGGAGCCCGGAGCGGGGACGGTCAGCTCTGCGCGAGCTCGTAGCAGGCCACGGCCGCGGCTGCGGTGACGTTGAGGGAGTCCACGTCCCGGTCGGCCATGGGGATGTGGACCCGGGCGGTGGCCCCTTCCAGCCACCGCGAGGACAGTCCGTCCCCTTCGGTTCCCAGCAGCAACCCCACACGCGTGTCGGCGTCCAGCCCCGCGACGGCCTCGCGCAACGGCACCGACTCTTCCCCCGGGGTGAGCGCCATGAGCTGGAACCCCGCCCCGCGCAGTGTGTCCAGTCCGCCGTACCAGTCGGTCAGACGTGTGTACGGCAGGGTGAGGACCGCGCCCATGGACACCTTGACCGAGCGCCGGTACAGCGGGTCGGCGCACCGGGGGGCGAGCACGACGGCGTCCACTCCGAGCCCTGCGGCGCTGCGGAAGATCGCACCGACGTTGGTGTGGTCGACCAGGTCCTCCAGAACCACGATGCGGCGTGCCTTCTCCAGCACCGTTCCCAGGTCGGGCAGCGCGCGCCGGTGGAAGGCCGCCAGCGCACCGCGGTGCAGGTCGAAGCCGACCAGTTCGCGCGCGGTCTCCTCCTCGACCACGTACAGGGGGGCGTCGGCACCGGTCACGAGGCCGTCCAGAGCGCGGGCCCGGCGTTCGGTCAGCAGGAAACTGCGCGGGGTGAACCCGGCAGCAGCGGCGCGCCGGATGACCTTCTCGCCCTCGGCCATGAACAGGCCGTGCTCGTGTTCGAGGTGGCGGCGCAGGTTGACGTCGCGCAGTCGTGTGTAGTCGGCCAGGCGCGGGTCGGCGGGGTCACTGACCCTGATGATCTCCATGTCCTGCATTTTCCCCGATTCCGGGCACTGTTCCTGTCGCGGGGACACCGCTCGGTCCCAGGTCCGGGGCTGCCGGGGGCCGACAGTGTGTCCGGGGCGACCTTCGGGTGCTGCCACGGCTCGGGTGGAGAGCTTCCCGCGGGGGCAGAGCCGGCGCCTCCGTCAGTCCAGTTCTTCCGTCAGGGGGCGCAGCCGCTGCCACCGGGCCTCCTCGCAGGAGCCCTGGCGCGAGAGTGAGGTGTCGATCTCCTGTCCTTCCCACACGCCGGTGACCGTGGCCTCCTGAGGGCCGTAGACCGTGTCGGTGCACACCGTGCCGTCGCGCACCTCGGTGAAGAGCACCTCGGTGCCCTGCTCCGGGGCCTCCGTGGGGCCGCCGCCGTCCACACCGGCCTCGACCGGTTCGTCCTCCTGGAGTTCGGGGACTTCGACGGTGGAGTCGCTGTCGGTCTCGAACTCCTCGGCCGTCTCGGCCAAGGCTCTGCATGCGGAGTGGTCGCTCTCGAGGTCGCCGGTGCAGCTCAGGGTCTGCACCCAGGCGCGGTCGCGGTCGCTGACCCGGACCTCCAGCTGACCGACGGGGCCTTCGAGTTCGCGTTCCTCGACCGGTTCCTCCACCGGTTCCTCGGCCCGTCCCTCGCTGCCTGTGGTGCTGGTGGTCTCCACGTCCTGGGGCGGGAGCATGGACGGGCCGACGAGAACCGCGTAGGCCAGCGCTCCGGCGCAGCAGGAGCCGGCGAGCAGCTTGGTTCCGAGGGGGACTCGGTTCCGTTCTTTACGGTGCGTTCGGGACATGCCAAAACCCTCGGGGGTCAGTCGGTCACGGTGGTGTCCGGCGCGCGGGGGAGGCGTGGGTCGCGCACGGATCGACGGAGAGGCACCCAAGACTAGCGCTGCCCGGGAGTGCTTCTGGGGGAGCACGGTAACAAAGCGATCACCCCGCTACGGACACGCGCCCGCACCCCGGAACGGGGTGTACCGCCGGTGTGCTGCGGCTGTGCGCCTCTTTCGCTTCGGCATTACCAACGAGTAAGGTCCCATTTCAAAGCCTTTGCGGCCCTTGGTTCGTACTTCTCCACCCATAAGGTGTGATGTGATCCACGGACCGTTGGTTCACGTCCATCGTCCGCAGAGTGCTCGCGGTCGCGCACCCGCCCGACCACGCCCAGGGCGTGCGCCCGCGGCCGCCCCGACCCTCCGGTTCCCGGACGCCCCTGCACCGGAGCCGGACGCAGCTACGCCCCGGAGTGCTTGTGTCGACTGGACGCCATCGACTTCCCTCACCGACCGCCGCCCACACACGCAGGATGGTGGGGTCGCCACTGGGGATCACCGCGATCGCCGTCGCGCTCGTCGCCGTCGCCGCGATCCTGGTTCCGGTCGGCCTCAATGCGCTCGGCTGTGGTGAGACCCGGTACCTGCGGGTGTCCACCACCCAGAGCATGGCCCCGGTCCTGCGCGAGGCCGCCTCGGAGTTCAACGCCGGGTCGTCCTCCTACGGGGGCGACTGCGTGTACGCACAGGTCGACGAGATCGCCCCGCACCGCATCATGAGCGCCATCTCGGGCACCCGGCCCGACGACTCCACGATCGCCCCCCACGTGTGGGTACCCGAGTCCTCGGCCTGGGTCGAGCTGGCCCGTGTCTCGGCCGAAGGCGCGCACGGGATCGAGACCGACCCGCCCTCCCTGGCCGCGTCGCCGGTGGTGATGGCCGCGCCCGCCGACTCCGAGGGCCTGCCCGGCGGCAACGAAGCACCGTGGACGACGATCCTGCCCGAGGAGCTCGACCCGGACCGCCAGGTCGTCATGGTCGACCCCAACCGCGGTGCCGACGGCATGGCCGCGATGTACGCGATCCGCGACCACCTGGGCACCGGGGACGACGCCGACACCGACATGACCGACTTCGTACGCGACGTCCAGCAGGACAGCGCGTTCGGGGAGATCGACCTCCGCACGTTCTACAGCGGCTCCGAGGCCGCCCAGGAACGCCGCGACCCGCTCACGGTCGTGCCCGAGCAGGAGGTCGTCGACTACAACACGACCCGCCCCGACAGCGCTCCCTCCCTGGAGGCCTACTACCCGGAGGAGGGCACCGTCAGGCTCGATTACCCGTACGTGACCACCACCGAGAACCCCGACCTGCGTTCGGCCGCGGCCGACCTGTACGAGGTGGTGAGCGGCGATGCCCACCGCGACCGGATGCGGGAGCTGGGTTTCCGCGAACCGGACGGCTCCCCCACCCCGACCCTGGAAGGACGGTCGGGCATCGTCAGCGACGGGCACGAGGTACACGGCGGCCTGACCGGAGACGCTCTCCTGGACTCCGTCAACGACTGGAACCGCCTGTCGATGCCCAGCAGGGCCCTGGTGCTGGCCGACACCTCCGAGAACATGGAGGAAGACCTCAACGGCGGCCCCTCCCGCATCGACGCGGCCCGGGAGGCGGCCCGAACGGGGCTGCAGCTCTTCCCCGACGAGACCGACATGGGCCTGTGGATGCTCTCCGAGGAGTTCGGGGAACAGGGCCGCGACGAGGCGGCCGAGATGCACCAGCTCGGGGCGACCGACGACGCCGACGTCACCCGCCGCCAGGAACTCGCGGAGGTCGCCGACACCATCGAGGTCGAGGGCGGGCAGTCGCGCCTGTACGACAACATGCTCGACGCCTTCGACGAGGTCCAGGACAACTACCACGAGGACAAGATCAACAGCGTCATCATGCTGACCGCCGGGATCGACGACGGCAGCAGCAACCTCAGCCACCAGGAGCTGGTGGAGACGCTCCAGGACCGGTTCGACCCCGAGCGCCCGGTCAGCTTCTTCATCATCGCCTTCGGCAACGAGGCCGATGAGGCCGAGCTGCAGTCGATCGCGTCGGCAACCAGCGGTTCGGCCTTCGTCACCGACGACCCGGACGAGATCGGCGACATCTTCCTCAGTTCCATCTCCCGGCGCCTGTGTGTGCCCGACTGCGACTGAGGTCCGGGCCGGGGCGGGGGCTCGCACGCCCCCGCCCGTCGATCTCGATCGGGTATCGGAATACACCGGCCCCCTCACCGCCCGAGCAGCCGAACCTGGCGGTGATCACCGAGGTTACAGGTCGTACGAAGTCACTCGCCCCGGCACGAAACGTGACAGGGAACGCCCGAAGGTTCGGGGCGGTTGAGTACCGTTCCCTCCAATAACACCGTTTCGGTCCGTTCACTCCCTTACCGACGGGCCGCCTCCATCCCCCTGAGGACACACGGTCCGTACACCACCCCGTGAGGAAAGCTGTGGGACGTCACCGCGGAAAATACGCAGAGGAACCCTCCGGCGGCCGCCAGAGACGACGCGGCCGAGGCGGAGCCGTCGCCGCCCTGGCCGGTGCGCTGGCCATCGTGCTCGCCCTCGTGGTGGCCGGCGTCTACATACTCGTCAACCGCTCCGACGGCTGCGGTTCCCAGCTGAACCTGGACGTCGCCGTCGCCCCCGAGATGGCCCCGCCCGTGCAGGCCGTGGCCGATGAGTTCAACGCCGAGGAGCACACCGTCGACGGCGACTGCGTGCGTGTGGACGTGCGCCAGGCCGACTCCGCCGACGTTGCTTACTCCATCACCGGGTCGGGCGCCACCATGGGTGACACCGAGTCCGACGTGTGGATCCCCGATTCCTCGGTGTGGCCGCGCCAGGTGCAGAGCGAGGCCGGCGACGCGATCATCACCGAGACCGGCACCTCCCTGGCCCGCACGCCCCTGGTGCTGGCCGAGCTGGAGGAGTTCGCCGACGACTCGCAGGAGAGCACCTGGAAGGACGTCGTGCCCTCCGGTGCCCCTGGTGAGGGCCAGGACCGCACCGTGCGCGTGGTCGACCCCGTGCGCAGTGCCACCGGTCTGGGGTCCCTCTACCTCCTGCACGGGGCCCTGCAGGAGTCCTCCTCCGACACCGATACCTTCAACGCACAGATGACCGCGGCCCTGCAGTCCCTGCACCAGGGGGCCTCCGCCAACGAGGAGGCCGCGTTCCTGGCGTTCAGCGGCGGCGGCGAGGAGTCCCCGCCGCTCATGGTCATGTCCGAGCAGGCGGTGTGGCGCTACAACACCATGCACTCGGAGGCACCCGCCCGGGCCGGGTACATGGACAACACCTACTACCTCGACTACCCGTACGTGGTCCGCAGCGAGGAGAGCGCCATCACCCGCGCTGCCGAGGAGTTCCGCAACACGGTGCGTGCCGAGGAGAACCGGGGACACTTCCTGGAAGAGGGCTTCCGCGACACCGACGACGGTATGGACACCGGGGTGCTCACCGCCGACGCCGGGTTCCAGGAGGAAGTGCCCGAGGAACTCCCGGTCCCCTCCGAGGGTTCGATCGAGGAGCTCACCCGGTCCTGGACCCAGCTGAAGATGGACTCGCGGGTCCTGACCATCGTCGACGTATCCGGGTCGATGATGGCCGAGGTCCCCGGCACCGGCATGACCCGTATGCAGGTCACGGGGGCCGCCGCCGACGACGGGCTGGACATGTTCACCCCGACCTCGGAACTGGGGCTGTGGGAGTTCTCCACCGACATCAACGACGGGCTGCACCACCAGGAACTCGCACCGGTCCGGGAACTGCAGGCCGCCGGCGACGACGGGAACGACCACCGCGACGCCGTGGCCCGGGAATTCGACAGCCTCCAGCCGCGGCCCGAGGGTGACACGGCCATGTACGAGACCTATTTGGCCGCCTACGAGGAGATGTCGCGCACCTACCGGCCCGACCGGACCAACGTCATCCTCATGTTGACCGACGGCGACAACGACCACCCCGGCGGCATGGAGCTGGAGGAGTTGTTGGAGGGCATCGACGAGCTCTCCAGCCCCTCGCGTCCGATCCCGATCATCACGATCGCCTTCGGCCCGGACGTGCAGCACCTGGAACCGCTGCAGGAGATCGCCGCCGCTACCGGCGGGGCCGCCTACATGACCGAGGACCCCCGCGACATCGGAGAGATCTTCGTGCAGGCGTTCTCCCTGCGGATCGAGGACGAGGGCGACGGGGACGACGACAGCTGACCCGCGCAGGACCGCCCTGCCACGGGGCCCGGCCGAGCGGTCGGGCCCCGTGGCGCGTTCGGTGGGAGGGCCCGGGGCGCGTGCGGTCTGCAGCGGTTCCGTACCCGCTCCCTCCACGGCGTGCGGGTGCGAAATGTGCGAGAGAGACTTCGGGGGCCGCTCACACGTCCCCGAAGTGACATGACCCTGTCCCTGCGCCGAACGGCTATGGACTTCTCCCTGGCCCTGGCGTACCCAGAAGGGACCAGAGGCCTTGCCGGCCCCGCTCCCCTCGGGCCGGACCCGTGACGACCGGATTGGACTGCCATGGCCAACGCGTGGATGCCCGGCGCGCAACGACTCACCGGGGGGAACGAACACGCGCCGCCGGGCGCGGGCGCCCCCCGGGCGGTGTGGACCGTGACCGACACGGACCCCGACCGGGGAACGGGGGCGGCCCGTTCGGAGGCCGAACGCCTGGTCTCGGAGGGCCGTGCCCCGCACCTGGTGTGGCACCCGCTCTCCGGCGAGACCGTGCAGATCCTGGCGGCCACACGCCGCAGCGAACTGCCCCTGGGCGAGACCCGGTACTACGAGCAGTACGTCGACCACGCCGACGAGGGACGGGTGTGCCTGGTGGTGGCGGTGGTGGCGCGGCGCAGTGTTCCCTTCACCGACGGCCCGATGCTGGGCCTGACCGCGATCATGGACTGGCTGGGTTCGTGGGGGGTGGTACGGCGGTGGCCGTCCGGCCCCCCGGGGACGGAGGTCGCCGACCGCGACCGGCTCGCGCGCGAGCGCACGGTGCGTATGTGGGCGCGCGGTGGGCATTTCGGCCACGACCAGGTCCCGGGGTCTCACCTCCCCGGCCCCGGACTCCTGGACGTGGGGCATCTCCTCACCCCCGAGGCCGGGGAAAACGGACTGCACACCTCCGATAACGCACGCGTCACAGCAATCACGTGAAATTCGGCTACCTAACCAGAAAAGGAACACCTACTGACAAACGTCACTAATCGGGTACCGCTGGTTAAGCGCGCAGCCAAAACCCCTTAGTCTGTCCGCCATGGGTGGATCTATCGAGCCGGGTTGGTACGCGGACCCGCAGGGCGACGCACAGACGCTCAGATGGTGGAACGGTGACGAGTGGACGCGCCATACCCGTTCACTGAGCGAACTCCAGGGCGGAGGCGGGGACGTCGAGGACGACGAACCCCCCACGACCCGGCTCGACGGCACCGCAACGGGTGACGACGAGGAAGGAACCGTGCGTCTGGGTACGTCCGGACCGGAACCCCGACCAGTCGAGGAGGAGCCCGGCACCGTACGCATCAGCCCCTCCGGCCCCCGACCCCCGGAACAAGCCTCCTCCCCCGCGCCGTCCCACCAGTCCCCCACCCCGGCCGAGGACGAGCCCAGCACCGTACGCATCAGCCCCTCCGACCTGCCCGACCGGGGAGACGCGTCGGAAAGCGACGACGAGCTGCCGACCGCAGACCTGACCGACGGCGACGAGGTCCCCACCGCCGATCTGGCCGACCAGCTCCGCGACTCCCGGGATCCCGACCCCGAACGGACCGCCCCGGACTCCGGACCGGACGGGACGGACCCCGTCGGCCAGGCCCCGCGTACCGCCGTGTTCGACCCCGAGAGCCCCGCCGGCGGCCAGGACGCGCCCCGTACCGCGGTCTTCGACCCCGGCGCCGCGGGCGGGGCCGGTGACGCGGGGAACTCCGGCGGCGTGGCCGGAACCGCGGTCTTCGACCCGAACGACCCGGCCTTCTCCGGCGGAGCACCCGGTCAGGGGCCCCAGAGCGAGGAGGGCAGCAAGAAGGGCGGCCGGTTCAACCAACTCCTGGGCAGCATCAAGGAGGGCTGGGCCGACCTGTCCGAGGAGCGCCGCGAGCAGCGCGACGAGGCGGCCAAGCGCAAGGCCGACGAGGAGCGTGCCCAGCAGGAGGCCGGGGCCCAGCGCCAGGCCGGGACCCAGGCCGCCCAGCAGCCGCAGTCCGCCGCCCCCGAGCCCGGGGCACCGGCGGCGGGGGAGGTCTCCTCCGAGCAGGCCCCGGTACAGGAGCAGCAGGGCCCCGCTCAGGGTGAGCCCCCGGCGCAGCCCGGCGAGGCCCCCGGCCACGGCGGTGCAGCCCCCGGTGCCGCCGCCGCAAGTGGCGCGCAGACCCCCGGGAATGCGCCCAGCGGCGCACAACCCGCACCCGCGAGCGGCCCCCAGCAGGGTTGGGCCCCCGGTCAGCCCCCGCAGGCCCCGGGTTCCGGTCCCCAGTACGGTGCCGGTGTTCCCCCGTACCCGCCTTCGGGCCCGCAGCCCGGCCACCACCCCCAGTACCAGTCCGGAGGACAGCCTCCCCATCCCGGTGGGCAGAACCCCTACTCCGGCGGGCAGCAGGGCTTCGGCCCGCCCCGGCCCGGGGCTTATCCCCCGCCCGGTGGATATCCGCCGCACGGCCCCATGGGCGGTCCGGGACAACCCCCGCCGCCCGGAGCACCGATGGGCCACCCCGGTGGGCCCGGTGGACCCGGCGGCCCGCCTCCCGGCCCGATGGGGCACCCCGGCGGGCCGCCGCCCGGTGGTCCGGGTGGTCCCGGGGGGCCGCCGCACGGCGCGTACCCGCCCGGACCCATGGGCGGCCCCGCCGGCGGCCAGCCGCCCGGTCCCGGACACCAGGGACCTCAGCCCCCGCCGTGGGGCCCCACCGGCGGCCACGGGGGCGCACACCCCTATCCGGGCTCCGGTCCGCAACAGCCCCCGCGGAAGAAGAAGCGGAGCGGGTGCGGCTGCGGGTGCCTCGTCCTGGCCCTGATCGTGGTGGTCGCGCTGGTCGCGACCTACCTGCAGGTGTGGGGCGTCTACGACTGGATGTACGAGCTCTTCGACGTCGGTTCTCCCCGGCAGTTCGTCTGGGACTGATCCCGGCGCGGTCCCGTGGCGGCTCTCGGCCGCCACGGGAGCAGGGTCCGGGGCGGGCGCGCATGTGCGTGCCCGCCCCGACGCATGCGGTCCCGCACCACGGGTGCGCGCGGCGGTGCACACGCGTGTGCCCGTACGTGTGCCCGAGGCCGAACGGCGTACCCGGCCGCTTTCCGTGGCACTTAAGCTGACCCGTATGAATGACAGTTTGGTGTGGATCGACTGCGAGATGACGGGCCTGGACTTCGAGAACGATGCGCTGATCGAAGTGGCCTGTCTGATCACCGACGGGGAACTCAACATCCTCGACGAGGGCATCGACGTGGTGGTCAAACCCCCGCAGGCCGCACTGGACGGCATGGGCGACTTCGTGCGCGACATGCACACCACCTCCGGGCTCCTCGATGAGCTCGACAAGGGCCTCACACTCCAGGAGGCCGAGAACGCAGTCCTGGAGCACATCCGCCAGTACGTGCGCGAACCCGGCAAGGCACCCCTGTGCGGGAACTCCATCGCCACGGACCGCACCTTCCTGGCACGCGACATGAAACGCATCGACGAATTCCTGCACTACCGGATGATCGACGTGTCCTCGATCAAGGAACTCCTGCGCCGCTGGTTCCCGCGCGTCTACTACGCCGGGCCGGAGAAGGCCGGCGGCCACCGCGCCCTCGCAGACATCACCGAGAGCATCCACGAGCTGCGGTACTACCGCGCCGCCGGCTTCGTTCCCGAGCCCGGACCGAGCACCGCGGTGGCCCGCGCCGTGGCCGCCGACATCACCGAGGGCGGTGACGGCAAGCAGGCCCGGGAGGCGGCGTCGGCAGCCGAGGCCGCCGGGCTCGAG
Organism: Nocardiopsis kunsanensis DSM 44524; assembly: GCF_000340965.1. Taxonomy (GTDB): domain Bacteria; phylum Actinomycetota; class Actinomycetes; order Streptosporangiales; family Streptosporangiaceae; genus Nocardiopsis; species Nocardiopsis kunsanensis. Next base: position 10,106 of record NZ_ANAY01000040.1, on the reverse strand, counting down.
GAGAAGTGACCGAAGCACTCCTCCGGATGGGCTAGGATTGAAACGTACGCAGGGCCGAGAGGCCAGGCGCACATGGTGGGTGTAGCTCAGTCGGTAGAGCACTTGGTTGTGGTCCAAGAAGCCGCGGGTTCAAGTCCCGTCACTCACCCAGAGGGAAAGGCCCCGACCGGAAGGTCGGGGCCTTTCGCGTGTACGGGGGCGGGGACAGCGGACCGGTTCAGCGCCCGGTGGCGTTCAGGTAGCGCAGGACCGCGGCGACCCGCCGGTCCGACCGGTCGTCGGGCGCCAGTCCGAGCTTGCCGAAAATACTACGGATGTGCTTGTGCACGGCCCCGTCAGTGACAGCCATCCGCTCGGCTATCGCGCTGTTGCCCATCCCCTCAGCCATGAGGGCCAGGACCTCGCGCTCGCGGGTGCTGAGTCCGGACAGGGCGTCATCGGCGTGTTTGCGGACGAAGAGCTGAGCCACCACCTCCGGATCGATGGCGGTCTCTCCGCCGGCGACCCGGCGCAGGACGTCGAGGAACTGTTCGACCCGGCCGACACGCCCCTTGAACAGGTAACCGATACCGGAAGTCCCGCTCTCCATCAGTTCCGTGGCGAAGGACCGTTCGACCCAGGCCGACAGCACCAGGACCGGCAACCCCGCTCGGACACGGCGGGCCTGTTTCACCGCCCTGATGCCCTCATCGGTGTAGGTCGGGGGCATCCGTACGTCGACGATGGCGATGTCGGGCCGGTGCTCGGCCACTGCTTCCACCAACGCGTCGACCTCGCCGACGGCTGCGACGGTCTCGAACCCCTCGTCCCGCAGCAGGGCCGCCATCCCCTCCCGTAGCAGGGCGTCGTCCTCGGCGATCACGATCCGCACGGCAGCTCCAATCCGATCTCGGTCGGCCCGCCGACGGGGCTGTCCACGGTGAGTGTGCCGTCGTGTGCCTCCACGCGGCGACGGACCCCCGCCAGGCCGGACCCGGCTCGCTCGTCCGCGCCTCCCCGTCCGTTGTCATGGACGCGGGCGTGCAATCTGTCTCCGTCCCTGGCGACACGGATCCGGGCCCGGTCGGCACCACTGTGCCTCGTGATGTTGGTGACGGCTTCGGCCACCGCGAAGTAGACCGTCGCCTCGATGGAGGAAGCCATCGGACCACAGTCTCCGACATCGACGGTGCAGGGGACCGAGCAACCGGGGGCCAGAGCAGTCAGTGCCCCCTCCAGGTCGTTGTTCTCCAGGGCCGGGGGGAGAATGCTGCGCACCACCCCCCGTAACTCGGCCAGAGCCTCCTCCGCTGCGGCCTGAGCCTGTTCCATCGCCTCCTCCGCGCGCTCCGGATCGGTCCACAGGGCCCGGCGTGCCGCGCCCGTGCGGATGATGGCGGCCACCAGCCGATTCTGCGCCCCGTCGTGCAGGGAGCGCTCGATCCTGCGGAGTTCCGCCGTGTGCGACCGCAACGCGGCAGCTCTGGTCTCGGTGAGGACCGTGATGCGCTCGGCCAGGACCGCCTGTATGCGAGGCCGCAGGAAACAACGTCCGGGGCACGACTGGAGCAGGGCCAAGAACGGCAGCACACCGAACGTGACCGCTCCCCAGCCCGCCCCGAGCAGTCCGACGGCCAGGGCCTCGGACCAGGTGTGCACGGGTACGCCGATGGAGGCCCCGGCCGTCTCTGGGGGCAGCAGCCGCCACCACAGGGGGAACGTGCTGTCACGGACGGCGATGATCGGCAGGACGACCCCGAGGAACCCGGTCAACAGGCCCAGGGTGGCGTGACAGAACAACCAGAGCAGTTCGCGCCGGACCCGGGGCCGGGACACCAGGGCCCGCAACGCCTCTCCTGGACCGCTCGGGTGATCGAACGCCGCGGGTGACGGTACTGACGTCCCCCACCGGGAGAGACGGTGGCGTTCCCGGTCGGCGACCTTACTGATCAGCCGCAGGGCAACGGGCAGCAGGAGCAGGCCCACACCCAGCGGGCTCGCAAGGAGAACGGCAGCGAGGACGGAGAGGCAGAACAGTGCCATCAAGGCGGTGATCAGTCCGCCGGCGAGGCGCTCCATACTCAGGAAGACGTTGTTGAACCCGATCGCCATGAGTTCACGGAGCGGCCTGGTGGCGTTGTTCGTGGGGGGCATGTTCTTTTCCTGGCCGGAGCCGCATGTGCAATGCGCAACCATACCGGCAGGAGCTCCCGCACGGCAGCAGGAAGGGGAAAGGTACAGCCTGCTGTACCCGGAACCGTCCAGTGCGCGGGATCGACCCACCGGTGCCCGGCCCCTAGGGTTGTGCGGGTATGTTCCGTGTCCCCGGCTGCGTCCACCCCCTGTCCTGCCGCCCGAGGCCCCCAGGAGAATGAGATGAGCGATCCCTACCGCTTCACGCAGAGTCCGAGCCGCTCTGGGGGCCGGAACGGCGACACCTCTCCGCGCCGGAGCCGACACACAGTGCGGGTGGTCCTGTGGCTGCTGATCGTCCTCGGGGCCGCAGCGAACGCAGCCACTTCCTTCGGACCCTTCCATCCGCTGGTCAGCGTGGCGTTCGGGTTGTCGACCGTCGTGTGCATCGTCCTGCTCATCATGCACCATGTACGCCACAGGAATTGATGCGTAAGCTGAGCGCATAAGCGGTAGCATTTCACTCTTACCGCTCGATCCGATGGAGCCTGCCCACACCGGGCGGGCATTTTTTATGACCGAAATCGGCCAATCGCCGGTGACGGTTATTACACTACCCTCCCGAAACATACCTCAGCGTATTCTCCATTGCTCCGTCGGCACCCCGGGGTGACCCAGGACACATTAACAGGACCGTTCGCCTTTCACCGGAATCGCCTCCGAAAAGAGTGGCTGACACCGCCCGGCCAGCGAATACCGAAAGGCGGCGACCCCACCTGGGACAAAGGGCGCGCCAGAACCCTCACCGCTCGCAAGTATCCCCGGACGGGCAAAAACACAGGTCAGAGAAGCACAGGAGCCGACCCTCCCCACGCTTGGCCCCGCTGGACCGCGCCCGCCACCAACGAAAAATGAACAGCATGCACCTTTCGATTCATTTATTGAGGCGCAACTGAGGCAAATCGCACGACATCGGAGCGCGCAGCCTCCCGTACCACAGGATCAACCCATGAAGTGCCTTTTCAGGAAACAACCGGATCCCTTGACGCCCCTCGAAGGTATGGTGAAGTATCTGGCCGTCGGTAATGCTGGCTACATCTTCAGCCACCCGCGCATCAGACGGATCCATCATTCTCTGTTCACCATGGGAGATGGCGTGATTACAGAAATTTCGCGGCTCTTCGAAGGGCTGGCCCACAAAGCACTGGTTCCCGGAGCGCAGCTTTCCTTCTACCACGACGGCGGACTGCACGAACTCACCATGGGTGTCGAGCACACCGGCACAGGCGCCCCCGTCACTGCCCGTTCGCGTTTCGCCTACGGCTCGGTCTCCAAGATCTTCACCGCGGCACTCGTTCTCCAGCTGGTCGAGGACGGCGACATCGACCTCGACACTCCGGTGCCCGCCTACCTGCCGGGACTGGGCCACCCCGACGGCCACCCGGTCCACGCGATGACCCCCCGACAGCTGCTGAGCCACACCGCGGGCCTGGTCTCCGACCACGACGAGGGGTCCGTCAGATCCGCCTCCCTGCGCCGCCAAGCCATGTCCCTCCTGGAGCAGGGGCCGGTCAGCACACCCGGGACCGCCTTCTCCTACTCCAACAGCGCCTACTCCCTGGCGGCCTACCTGGTGGAGGCCGTCATTGGCCAGAACTGGTGGGAGACTCTGGAGTCGCACCTGCTCCTCCCCGCCGACCTGGATCTGGCCTTCGTCCATGACGCCCGCGACCCCGGGGCCGCCTCCACGGCCGTCAGCGGCCACACCGTCGACCCCGCCTCGGGTTCGGTCGACGCGGTCATCCCCTACGTCGAACCTGCCCTGACTCCGGCCGGCGGTCTGGCCGGAAGCGCCACCGACCTGGTGAACTTCGGCCGCGCCTTCATGTCCCCCGAGGACGCGGCACTGGACACCGACATCGCCGACCCGCGGATCCTGCACGAGATGGGCCGTTCGGTTCCGGCCGCCGACCCGTTCGGTCTGGCCGACGGCTGGGGCGCCGGCTGGGCTCTGCACTTGGCCGGCGACCGGCTCTGGTACGGCCACGACGGCACGTTGGAGGGCAGCACCTGCAACCTCCGCGTTGACCCCGAAGGGGGCACCGCTCTGGCCCTGACCACCAACGGCACCTCCGGTCTGCAGCTCTGGGAGGAACTGGTGGTCGGCCTGCGCGACCTGGGCCTGGATCTGGGCCATTACCGCCAGTCGGCCCCCCGAAGCCCGGAAGCGGTCACCCGCGAGGAGATCACCGGGCGATACGTCAACGGCGACCTGAAGGTCGATGTCACCCGGCTGGGCTCCGACGAGTTCTGGTTCGGCCTGGCCAACGGGTTCTCCGGTCCCCTGACCGCGACCTCTGACCTGAATTTCTCCGTCACCGTGGGAGACCTCGGCGGCATCTCCTTCACCGGCCGTTTCCTCCCCGCCCCCCAGGCCCCGGGAACGATCGCATCGATGCAGTACAACGGCCGCACGCTCCGCCGGACACCGCTCCCGGTCCGTTCACAGGTCTGAGCTGCCCGCCCTCTTCCTCCCTCCCCTCCGCGACCTCTGTCATCGGTTCGCCGCTCCCCCATACCGAGCCCAGGAGTAGTTGATCGTGCTGTCCTCACAGAACCTGTCCGTCCCCACCTCGTTCTCCGGGCAGGGACGCGGGGCCGACGGCCCCTCGGCAACTGTTCCCGAAGCGTTCGCCGAACAGGTGGCCCGCGCCCCGCACGCGGTCGCGGTCTCAGGGCCGGACGGCGAACTGTCCTACACCGAGCTCGACACTGCCTCGGCCGCCGTGGCCGCACGGCTGCGCGCGCACGGGACCGGCACCGAGTCCCCGGTACTCCTGGCCCTGGAGCGGGGCACACACGTGATCACGGCAATGCTCGGGGTGTTGCGCGCGGGCACGGCCTACGTCCCGGTCCGCACCGATGACCCGGACGAGCGGATCCTGCATTTGGCCCGGAAGACCGGAGCGAGCTGCATGGTGGTCGACTCCTCCACGGCCGCACACGTCCCGGATCGGTCCGGCTTGTCCGTGGTGCACGTGGACGAGGTGCTCCCGCCCGGAACCCTCGGGGCCGATCCGGTACGTATCCGCCCGGAGAGTCTGGCATATGTGATGTTCACGTCCGGATCGACCGGCGCCCCCAAGGGGGTCATGGTCACCCACGACGACATCGTCCGGTTGGCCAAGGACCACCGCTGGAGCAGCGGTGGCCACGAGCGGGTGCTTTTCCACTCCTCCCATGCCTTCGACGCAGCCACCTACGAGATCTGGGCGCCACTGCTCAACGGCGGCACCGTCGTGGTCGCCCCGCCCGGGTACTTGGATGCCGAGGGGTTCGCGGCCGTGGTGCAGCGGTATGCCGTCACTGCCACGTTCGTGACGGCTTCCCTGTTCAGTCTGTACGCCTCCCAGGACCCGGCCTGTTTCACCGGGATGCGGGAAGTACTCAGCGGCGGTGAGGCCGCCAACCCCGGGGCCTTGGAACGTGTCCGTGACGCGTGTCCGGGCCTGCTGGTCTCCAACGCCTACGGTCCGACCGAGACGACCACGTTCGCCAACCACTTCTCGTTGGCGGACGGGGGGCCTGCCCCTTCCCCGGTCCCGATCGGCGGCCCGCTCGACGGGATGCGCTCCTACGTGCTGGACGAACTGCTGCGGCCCGTCCCGACCGGCGCGGTCGGTGAACTCTACGTCGGCGGTGCAGGTGTGGCCCGCGGATACCACGACCGTCCTGCGCTGACCGCCGAGCGGTTCGTGGCCGACCCCTTCGGATCCGGCGGACGCCTCTACCGCACCGGCGACCTCGCCCGCTGGAACCATGACGGCCAGCTGGAATACAACGGCCGTGCCGACGACCAGGTCAAGATCCGGGGTTTTCGCATCGAGCTCGGTGAGGTCGAGACGGCCCTGCTGCGCCGGCCCGAGATCACCGAGGCAGCGGTACTCGTGCACCGATCGGCCTCCGGGGTCCGGCAGCTGGTGGGTTACGTCGTGGGCCCGAACGGCGCCCCCACCGGGCAGGACCTCGAAGAGGTCCAGGACGCTCTGGGCCGTCAGCTCCCGGCGTACATGGTGCCCCAGGTCCTGGTACCGCTCAAGAGGATGCCGTTGAACGCCAACGGCAAGGCGGACCGGCGTGCACTGCCCGAGCCGGACCTGGCAGCGAGGAACCGGGAAGAGTACGTGGCCCCGCGTTCACAGCTGGAGCAAGGGCTGACCGAGGTGTTCGCCTCCGTGCTGGGCACCGAGAAGGTCGGCGTGCACGACGACTTCTTCGCCCTGGGCGGCGACTCCATCCTGGCGCTGCGTACTCTGTCCCGGATCGAGGACCGGTTGGGCACGACCCTGGACCGGCGGGTGCTGTTCACCCTGCCGACCCCTGCCCTGCTCGCGGCCCGGGGCGCCGAAGTGGCGACCCCCGTCCAGCCGATCGTACGTACCGGTAGGGAACGTCCTCTTCCCTTGTCGGCGGCTCAACGCCGCTTGTGGTTCCTGTACCAGCACGATCCTGGCAGCGTCGAGTACTACACCGGTTCCGCTTACCAGCTACTCGGCCGGCTCCACATTCCTGCGCTGCAGGAGGCCCTCAACAGGCTTCAACGTCGACACGAGGTCCTCCGCACCACCTACGCCGACTCCGAGCAGGGCCCCGTCCAGTCCGTCCGCCGACCGTGGCCCGGTCACGAACTGTTGGACCAGCACGTGCTGGAGGGGGACGGCCGGAACCACTGGGAACAGCTGACGGAGGTACTCACCGCCGAGGTGGAACGGCCGTTCGACCTCGTGGAAGGCACACCCTTCCGTGCTCTCCTGGTCCGGCTCGCGGACGACGAGCACGTACTGGTGCTGAGCATCCACCACATCGCCTGCGACGGTTGGTCGGTGGACCTCCTCACCCGGGACCTGGCCGCGCTCTACCGGGAGGAAGTGGAGGGCCGTTCCGGGCAGGGGACCGAGGGCGAGCAGCTGGACTACGCCGACTTCGCGGTCTGGGAGCAGGACCGCTGGAGCAAGGACAGGACACGCGACCGTCTGGAGTTCTGGCACCGGGAGCTGGGGGAGGTCCAGGCACTGGACCTCCCCACGGACCGGCCGCGCCCGGAGGTCCGTACCACGGCGGGTGCTGTGCACCGCATGGACCTGGGTCCGGAACTGACCCGAGCTCTCGAAGAGCTCGGGCACCGGCGTGGGACGACCCTGTTCACCACGCTCACCGCACTCACCCAACTGCTGCTGTCCACCGCTTCGGGCAGTCAGGACATCACACTCGGTGTGGCTTCGGCCGGGCGGGAGCATCCCCAGGTCGACGACATGGTCGGCTTCTTCGTCAACTCCGTGGCGATCAGGTCGCAGGTCGCCCCTTCCTCCACGCTCGAGGGTTTCCTGGACCGAGTGCACCGGACCACCGTCTCAGCGCTGGATCACGAACTGCCCCTCGAGTTGATCGTGGACGCGGTGATGGACGAACGCGACCCGAGCCGTACCCCGCTCTTCCAAGCCCTCATGGTGCTCCAGAACGCCCACTCCGGGGAGCTCGCCCTGCCCGGAGTGGACGTGTACCCCGTGGACCTGCCGCGCACCTCGTCCTTGTTCGACCTGGTCTTCGAGTTCACTGAGCAGGACGACGGGCTGCGTCTGTACCTGGAGTACAACACCGACCTCTACGATGCCGCCCGGATCACCGCGTTGGCCGAAGGCCTCCGGACCATCGCCGAACTGATGGGGTCCGCCCCCGATCTGACGGTGGCCCGGCTCGACATCAGCCCGGAGGAAGAGCGCCGTACCTTGTCCTCCTGGCAGGGGGAGGGGACCGAAGGACCCCTGGTCACCGTCCCCGAGGTTTTCGCCGAGCGGGTGCGCAACCATCCCGAGAAAACCGCTCTCATCGGCGACAGCACGCAGTGGTCCTACGCTGAGCTGGACCGGCGGGCCGAGGAGGTCGCCGATCACCTGCGCGCCCACGGGGCCGGCCACGAGACCCGGGTGTTCCTGTCCATGCCGCGCTCGCCACACGTCGTGGTCGCCATGCTCGGGGTCCTGAAAGCCGGAGCCACCTACGTCCCACTGCACGAGAGCGTCCCGGCCGAACGGGTCGCCGCCCTGGCCGCCGACAACGGGGTGGACACCGCGATCACCGACCCGGGGATGCTGGAGCTGTACACCGGTCTCCCCGTCACCGTGCACCGCTACGGCCCGGCCGGGCTCACCGCATCGGCCGAGCATCCACCGAAACAGCCGGCCCTCGGCCACGCCGAGGCTCCCGAGCAGGCCCGGCCGGGCTCGGCCGCCTATGTGATGTTCACGTCCGGCTCCACCGGCAAGCCCAAGGGTGTGGTGGTCGACCACCGCAACATCGTGGCCCTGACCCGCGACACCCGCTGGACCGACGCGCACGGACGGGTCCTGTTCCACTCCCCGCACGCCTTCGACGCGGCCACCTACGAAGTCTGGACTCCCCTACTCAATGGCGGAACCGTGGTGGTCGCCCCCGAGCACGGGATCACCGCCGACAGGGTCCGAGCCGGCGTGGACGAGCACGGGGTCACCGCGCTCTTTTTGACCACGGCCCTGTTCAACCTGTTCGCCCAGCAGGATCCCGCTTGCTTCTCCGGGTTGCGTCAGGTGTGGACCGGCGGTGAGGCCGCCGACCCGGCCTCCTTCACCCGGGTCTTGGAAGCCTGTGAGGACACCGAGATCGTGCACGTCTACGGCCCGACCGAGACCACCACGTTCGCCACCTGCGTCCCCATCGCTCCGGGACGCGCACGGGAGGGGAACTGCCCGATCGGCCGCCCCATGGACGGCACCGGCACCTACGTGTTGGACGGCGCGCTGCGGCCGGTCCCGGCCGGCGTGGTCGGCGAACTCTACATCTCCGGCAATGGTGTAGCACGCGGCTACGACCGGCGACCGGAACTGACCGCCGAGCGGTTCGTCGCCGACCCCTTCGGGTCCGGCGGACGCCTCTACCGCACCGGCGACCTGGTCCGGTGGCAGGCTGACGGGCAGATCGAGTTCGTCGGCCGCGCCGACGGACAGATCAAACTCCGCGGCCACCGCATCGAACTCGGTGAGGTCTATGCGGCGCTGCTGCGTTGTCCCGAAGTCGCCGAGGCAGTGGTACTCGTGCACCGATCTGCCTCCGGCGGCCGGTACCTGCTCGGTTACGTCGTGGGCCCGAACGGCTCCCCCACCGGGCAGGATCTCGAGGAGGTGCGGGGCGACCTGGGCCGTCAGCTCCCGGCGTACATGGTGCCCCAGGTGCTGGTGCCGCTCGAGACGATGCCGCTGAACGCCAACGGCAAGGTGGACCGCCGAGCACTGCCCGAGCCGCCCACCGAGGGGAACGGTGAGGGTCGCTTCGTTGCTCCGCGTTCGGAGGTGGAGCGGGAGCTGGGCGAAGTGTTCGCGTCCGTGCTGGGCACCGAGGAGATCGGCGTGCACGACGACTTCTTCGCCCTGGGCGGCGACTCCATCCTGAGTATCCAGCTGGTCTCGCGCGCCCGCCGGGCAGGCATCACCCTGACCTCCAAACAGGTCTTCTCCCACCCCAGCATCGCGGCCCTGGCCCGGGTCGCCCGGACCGATCAGGACACCGAACCCACCTGGACCGGACCGGTCTCCGGCCCGGTGACCACCACCCCCATCATGCGGTGGTTCCTGCAGACCCACCCGGTGGCTCTGGAACACTTCAACATGTCAGTGCTGCTCGATCTGGCGGAGGACGCCGACACCGACGCACTGGCCCGGGTGGCCGAAGCGCTCCTGGAGCACCACGACATGCTCCGGCTCCGGATGGATGCTTCGGGCAACGTCCGGATCGACGAGGCCGGGGAAGTCGGACCGGCCGTGGAGACGATGGACCTGGCCGGCTTCCCCGCAGACCGGTCCGAGGAAGCGATGACCGAGCGCGTTCACTCGGCCCAGTCCTCACTCGACCCGGCCACCGGTCCCATGGTGCGGATGGTGTTGTTCACCGGCCAGAACCCGCCC
>NZ_ANAY01000039.1 GCF_000340965.1 Nocardiopsis kunsanensis DSM 44524 | reverse complement strand
GGGGTTGCCTGTTGTGGGTGGCCCCTCTTCTTTTTTGTGTGTCTTGTGAACATGTGAAACAGTTCAAGGAAAATGTACTCCGAGAGGTGGAGCAACGTCCGTGGACGGGCGGGCGCGGGGTGCGTCCGCCGGTACGGTCCCGTCGCCGGCAGGCGCCACCGTTGGCACAGAAGGGTGCTGTTGCCGGGCCTCTCGAGACCGGCGCTGCGCAGGTCATTCAGCTTGCCGGCCCCGTTCGGGGTTCCGGCCTCGTCCGGGGCGGCAGTTCTGCCTCGGTGTCCCGGACGCTTCATCCACTGGAGTGTTTGCGGGGGCGGCCCGCATCTGCTGTGCTCCAGCACCCAGGAGCCCGCGGTGCCGACAGCAGGGCGCCGAGGAGCGTCCGACCTCGAAAGGCGTGGCGCAACACGGTCCCGATCTCGGGGTGCACTGCGTGTCCGCTGTTCCGGGGCTCCGGAGGTGTGTCTGTGTTCGCCGGTAGGGGCGGCTCGAGGTGTGTCAGTCCTCGTCGATCTCCGGGTTCTCGATGAGCTGCCGCAGCAGCGCAAAGAAGTCCTCTTCGCTCATGGCCGACCAGTCAACATGCTCGCTCATGTCCTGCGGATTCCCCAAACGGATCGGCTGTAAGCCTCCTGTGATCGTTCGGGGTGCACAACGCCGGGTTAAATCCGCGTTCCTGCAGGTGATCGGGCCGATCGAGGACGAGTGTGTCCGGATCCGGACGAATCATGGACTTTCTGCCCTGTTTCAGGTAGTTGCCTTGGCCCGGTGCAGGTCGACCCCGGCACGAGGCTCTGCCGCGCCCGGGTTCCGTTCCGGGCGCGGCAGGTCGGCCGACCCGGTTCAGCCCGGGTACGCCTCTCTGCCCGGGGTCAGACGCGTTGGCGAAGGGCGCTGCGGCACTCGGGGCAACGGCAGCGTTTGTTGTAGCCGGTCACAGTCCCGTGCGGAAGGCTCGGGTCGCGCTGTTCGGTGAGTGTCGCGTCGAGCTGCTCACCGAAGGGCGCCAGGATGCGTGCGGTCGAGAAGACCTGCTTAGGGCTGATCTCGAGTTCGGCCGCGGCGTCGTCGACGTGCTTCCCCATGCGGAGTTTCGCGATGAGGCGTGACCGGGTGCTCGGTGGCATCCGGGCCTCGGCGTTCGCGATGAGTTGCTCGGAGTCGTCGATGGGGTAGCTCATTGGTTTCCTCTACGTGTGCGGGTACGCCCGCCGCGGCGGGCACCTCAAGCATCGTACGTGGTTTCTTCCCGCTGGTATCAGTATGAGACACAAGAGGCATTTGCGAATCAAACGGGGCTGCAGGGTGTGCTCTGCCGCCGGTTCGGAGCTCCGCCTGGGTCCCGGCCCGCTCTACACACCCTGCCCCACGATTGTGGCCAGGGGGGCGCATGTGGGGCAGGAAAACTGGGCTGAAGTTCTGGGTTTCCTGTGACTGCGCTTCTGGACCTGCTGTGACCTGATGCGACAAAGGAGAAGTTTTCTGGCCTTGAGGGTTGGGGTGATCGGACCTCTCCTGAGGGATCGGGGCGGAAAGGTGCGGTGTTTTCTAGAAACGCATTGCTAGAAGCTAGGTGTCGTGTTTCGCTAGTGGTACACCCTCACCACCCTGTGTCATTGGATCAGTGATATGACCAGCCCCACGGTTCGCCGACGGCGCCTCTCCTCGGAACTCCGCCGCCGTCGGGTGCAGGCCGGAATGACCCTCAGTGACGTGGCGGAGGAACTCGAGTGGTCACCGGCCAAACTCGGCCACATCGAGACCGGGATCCGGAAATGGCCCTCGGTCATGGAGATCTCCGCCCTGCTGCGCCTGTACGGGGTCACCGGCGGGCAGCGGGAGGCCGTGCTGACACTGGTCCGGGAATCGCGTCTGCGGCCGTGGTGGACCGAGTACGAGGACGTACTCTCCTCCGCCTACGTCGGCAACGAGGCGGGGGCCGTGGCGGTGCAGACCTACGCGGGTATCTTCGTGCCCGACCTGCTCCAGGTCCCCGACTACACCGCCCGGGTCGCCCGGTCCCTCGGGCACGGGGAGGACGGCGTCGAACGGATGGTCGCCTCCCATCTCAAGCGGCAAGAGGTGTTCGAGGACGGCGGGCTCGGGAGTTACCAGGCAGTTCTGGAGGAGGACGCCCTCCAACGGGTCTCCGGCGATCTGGAGCTGCTGCGTGCCCAGGCCGGCAGGCTCGTGGAACTGGCGACCGAGTACGACACGGTGACGATCCAGCTCCTGCCGACCTCCGCCGGCCCCCACCCCGGCTACTCCGGTCCCTTCTCGGTGCTCGAGTTCGACGAGGACGAAGCAGCCCTGGCCTACGTCGAGGCGCCCCCTGGCGGGGCCGTCGTCGAATCGGAGGAGGGAGTCCGTTCGTGCAGGAAGGTCTTGGACGCGCTCAGCCGCACCGCCGCCACACCGGAGGCGACGGTGGGTATCCTGCGGCGAATGGCCCTGCTGACCTGAAGTTCCCGCCCATCCCTGTCCAGGTCGGATGTCGAACGTCGGTGTGAAACGGTCCACCGTGGCAGGGAGTGCCCGGGATGGCTTGCTAGTCTGCTTGGTGACAACCTCATAAAGTTCTCTGTGGAGGGCCGATCACCGGAATCGGCTCCCTGTACGAACCGGACCAAAGAAAGGGTGCAGACAGTGAAGAAGATCATCGTTCTGGCGCTGGTGGCCCTCGGTGCTTTCGCCGTTTACCGCAAGATCCAGGCCGACCGTGCCGAGCTGGACCTCTGGACCGAGGCCACGGCGGCCAGCGAGGGCTGAGCGGACGAACACGCCAGGACGGCGTCCACGATGCCGTCATGACGGTTCCGCCGGGCAACCGAGGGCAGGCACACGCCACGTGCCGCCCCGGAACGCCCGACGGCGACACGAAGGCGTGGGTGGGCTGAGGACCCCGCGGTGCGACCCACGGCTTTGTGCTGCGTCCGACCGCGGACGTGGCTCCGCGGTATCCGATCCGGCCCAGGTGACCCGAGCGGCCTTCTGATGAAGGTATGCTTTGTGGTGACCGGGACCGTACTCGGATCCAGGGGCCATAGCTCAGCTGGCAGAGCGCTGGTTTTGCATACCAGAGGTCAGGGGTTCGACTCCCCTTGGCTCCACTGCGGCAAGCAGCAGAACAGATGTAGGGACGGGGACCTCCGAACGGGGGTCCCCGTTCTTTGTGTCCGAACCCCGGACGGGTCCGCTCCGGTCGCCGGCGGACGCTTCCTTTCTGCACGCGGCTGCCCCCGGGAGCTCGCACACCCCCGCATGAGCGATCTGGGCGGGAGCCGTCCCCCTTCCCCGGCCTCGGGGTTGCCCTGTCGGTCTCCGAGCGCTCCCGGGGCCTCTGACGGCCTTCTGGACGGCACACCGGAGTTCCGTGCCGGTCCCGGCGTGCACGGGCCGAGCAGAGCCCGGGCCGGGCCGACAGCCGACAGGGCACGGAGGACCAGACCGTGGCGGTGCTGTGTCGGCCCCCTCGAACGGGCCATGGCCCCTCCGTGCCCGGTGCGGGACCGCTCGCGCAGGCGTCGGCAACCCCGCTGCGGTGTCCTGTTCTGCTCTCCGCTGTGGTTTCTGGGTGGAAGGACGGCATGAATAGGGACCTTCACCGCAAAATGTCGATCCCAGGGTTACTAATCAGTATTAGATGCCTCGATCCGTAGTTACCAATGAGTATTTTCGATGGCGGGTGCAGAGCCGACCCATGGTGGCCCGGGATGAGGATGTGATCGGCCGGAAGAGGCGAACTAGTCCATTCGGGCCAGACGGATGACGGAGAGTCCTACCAGGACACCCGGGCCGGGGGTGTCCTGTGGCCCCTGGGGTGGCGTGAAATCGCAGGTCATCAAGGTTGTCGGGGAAACGTGGGAGAGGGTCCTTTCTCGGCGCTTTCGTGAAGCGCCCATGCCGCGTGACATTACCCTCCGTATGTGTATGATGACACTCGCTCGCGGTGCGATGGTCCTACTGGGCCATATGAGAAATAGGCCTCTTGGGGACTGTTGGTGAACTGGGACGATCCGTAGTTTCGACACCAGCGACAACGAGGAACACAGCGTGCCGAAAACGATCAACCCCCGAAGACGTGAAGCGCGGCCCCCCGCGCTGCACAGAAGACCATCGTCCTCGGACCGGCCCGCTGTTCCTCGGCCGCTCCGGCTCCGGCCGGAGCCGGGAAATCCGATCACCACACATGCTGATCTTGGGAGTGGGGCGACATGTGGAACGAGAAGATGGCGATCCGGGCGAAGTGCCGTGAGATCGACCCGGACGCCCTGTTCGTCCAGGGCGCTGCGCAGAACCGTGCCAAGCTGATCTGCCGCGGGTGCCCCGTACGTACCGAGTGCCTCGCCGAGGCGCTCGACAACCGCATCGAGTTCGGTGTCTGGGGAGGCATGACCGAACGCGAGCGCAGGGCGCTGTTGCGGCGCCGTAAGGACGTCTCGAGCTGGTACGACCTGCTCACCAGCGCCGAGCGCCGCTACGAGCGTGAACAGGAGCGCCGCGAGGCCGCGAGGCGCTCCACCGACCCGGTCACCGCCCGGAAGTGACCACGGGCGCCGGACCCCGTATGGGCCTCAGGCCCAGGGAGGGGTCCCGAACGTGGGTCCGGCGCCCCCGACGGGCCCGTGGAAGAGGACCACGGCCCACGAGCACGTCCGATCCCGTGCGACCCCGGCCCGGACGGTCAGGGAAGAGTCAGGGGCGGCCCGGATACCCGAGCGACACCTGTGTGACGCACCATGGAAGGGACGGGCCCGACGGGTCACGTTCCTGCTGTCGTGAGGGAGAGTGACGTGGCGGTGGACGAACATCGAGGCCACACGAACCGGCCCCGGCCGTACGGCGGCGGAAGCCCGGAGACGCGTCTCTCGCACGCCGACCGGGACGCCGTCGCGGAGCTGCTCCAGGAGGCCTACAGCAAGGGGCAACTCGACGAGAACGAGTTCGAGCAGCGCGTCGATGCGGCGATGGGCGCCAAGTATCCGTCGGAGCTCGAACACCTCACCATGGACCTCGGCCCGGTCCGGTTCCCGCAGAGCGACGGCCGGGCCGCATCCGGGGGCGAGGAGGGCCAGGAGACCAGCCCGGTCCAACGGGTCGTGTCGGCGGCGGGCCACGCCAGCCACTACTACCTGCCGTTCGTGGTCCCGCTGCTGCTCGTCGTCGTCAGCGACAACATGTCGTGGTACGTGCGGCGCCAAGCGATGGAAGCGCTCAACTTCCAGCTCTTCTGTGTCATCGCCGGGACGGCCAGCACGCTCCTCATCACGCCGGTCGCGCTCTTCTGGGCCCTGGGGTCCGTCGCCATGACAGGTGCACCTGCGGTTCTGCTGGGTGTGCTCCTGGCGGTACCGGTGGCAGTGCTCCTCTACTGCCTGACCGGGTGGCTGGTCATGCCGGCGGTGGCGGGGATCGCGAGCCTGATGGGGAAGAACTGGCACTACCCGATGTTCTTCCGCCTCCTCAAGGACAAGTGAGGGGCCGGAGCCCACGGCCCCGCCACCGGCCCGCATCCGTCGGGGGACGGGGTGGGCTCTAGGCCCACCGGACTCGTCCTAGGAGGACTTGGTGGAACCGCCCTTGTCCGAGCCGGTCCCGGCCCGGGCCGTCTCCTTGGAGCTGTTCTTGGTGGCCTTGCCGTTGGCCTCGGAGACGTTCGTCCCCAGGTTCTCGCGTGTCTCGCGGACCTGGTCGCGTGCCTGGTCCAGGTGTTCCTGCCACTCGGCGTCCTGGGACGCCTGACGCATGCGCACCAGCGAGTAGACCAGGACACCGCCGACGACGGCAGCACCGCCGATCAGCAGGGTGCGGGAGACCTTGCGGTCCTGCCGCAGGGCGCGCAGGCCTCGGCGGGAAGGCTTGGGATCGACCCGGTGCGCGGCAGTGGTGAGGAGCTCGGCCACACGCGGGGCAACGGTGTCCTCGACCCGGTGGGCGGCCGTCTCCAGCCGGGGGGCCGTCCAGCCACGGGCCTGGAGGAGCTTCCGAGAGGCCTGGTCACGCGCCTGGCCGGCGTAGGGGCCGAGCCGTTCGGCCTGCTCGCGGGCGAGGTCCTGGAGGCGCACGACGGCCACCTCGGCCTCCTTCTGTGCCTTGCGACGCTTCGTGGTGATGGGCACGTTCGTCAGCTCCTTCTTTCGAGATCGTTAACGGCCTCCACCCGTGGACTGCGGACAGTTCCGTACGAGCGGCTCGCCGTCGTCCTTCCCTGTGACCCGGGTGTTATCTCAACTTACGTCCTCTCCGTCTGTGATCTGTGCTTCAACACCGCGGGTCATAATTTGAGATCGCACGGAACACCCCCCTGGTCGGTGCCGGTCGGGTCGGCGTTGTCCACAGGTCACCGGGTTTCGGCGAACCGCGGGTGCTGTACGGGTAACGTGAGCACGTACGCGAACTCGACCGAAAGGCACGCAGGTGTCGGACTCCAAGGGTCAGCCCACCGCGCGGCTGAACACCTCCAAGGGAACCATCGTCGTCAAGCTGTTCGAGGAGGAGGCGCCCGAGACGGTCGCCAACTTCATCGGCCTGGCCGACGGCTCCAAGCAGTGGATGGACCCCACGACGGGCAAGCCCTCCAACAGCAGCCTCTACGAGGGCACCATCTTCCACCGTGTCATCGACGGTTTCATGGTCCAGGGCGGCGACCCGCTCGGCTCCGGCCGCGGCGGCCCCGGGTACACGTTCAAGGACGAGATCCACCCGAACCTGCGCTTCGACCGTCCCTTCCTCCTGGCCATGGCCAACGCCGGGCCCGACACCAACGGCTCGCAGTTCTTCATCACCGTGGACAAGCCCTACTGGCTCGACGGCCGCCACACCATCTTCGGTGAGGTCGTGGAGGGAACCGAGATCGTCAACACCATCTCGACGGTCGCCACCGACTCCCAGGACCGTCCCCGCGAGGACGTGGTGATCAACAGCGTCGAGATCACTCGATAGGACCACGGGAGTGAGAGGCCGGCCATGAGTGAGCCCCCACCGCCGACCGGTGCTTCACACACAGGAGGGACGCCGACGCCCCGTACCTGTTACCGGCACACCGACCGGGAGACCGGTGTCAGCTGCACCCGGTGCGGGCGACCCATCTGCCCCGACTGCATGGTCGAGGCGTCCGTGGGTTTCCACTGCCGGGAGTGCGTCGCGGAGGGGAACCGCACCGTACGACAGGCCCGGACCGTCTTCGGTGGCAAGGTCATCGGCAAGCCGTACGTGACGTGGACCCTTCTGGGGCTCATCGCGGTCGGTTTCGTCCTGCAGCAGGTGATGCCGCAGATCGCCGCCGACTTCGGGATGCACGGTTTCGTCGTCCACGTGTACGGCGAGTGGTACCGGATCATCACATCGGCGTTCCTGCACGGGGGGATCCTCCACCTGTTGTTCAACGGGTACGCACTCTTCCTGCTCGGCAGTGCGCTGGAACGGTGGCTGGGCCACGGCCGTTTCCTCACCCTCTGGGTGCTGGGCGCGTTGTCCGGTTCGGCGTTGAGCCTGTTGGCCGCACCCGGCCAGCTCTCCATCGGGGCCTCGGGAGCGATCTTCGCGCTGTTCGGCGCGGTGTTCGTGACCGGGCGCCGCCTGGGCCTGGACACGCGGATGATCCTGGTTCTGCTGGTGGTCAACCTGGGGATCACGTTCCTGGTCCCCAACATTTCCTGGACCGCGCACATCGGCGGTCTGGTCGCCGGGTTCGCGATCGGCGCGGTCTTCGCGCTGCTACCAAGGGGGGAGGCCGACCACCGTAGGCGAAGCCTCGTGCACACGTTGATGGCCGCTGCCTACGCCGTTCTGCTCGCCGCCCTGCTCATCGGGGGACCCGTACTCGTGTGGCCGGCCCTGGGTCTGGCCTGATCCCGGACACACGCCGAAGGCCCGGGAGGGGACGTGGTCCTCTCCCGGGCCTTCGTTCTGTGCGAGGGGCTCCGGCGTTCTACCCGCGGGGACGGGCGCGCTCAGGAGCGTCGGGGGCTCAGTGCCAGCGCGTCGACAGGATGACCGCCAGGATGATGCCGCTGAACCCGATGAGCAGGTTCCAGTTGTGCAAGTCCTGCATGTACGGGATCTGCGCACCCGCGATGTAGTACACACCGATCCACAGGATGCCCAGGACGAAGGCGCCCAGCATGACGGGTACCAGCCAGCGCGGACTGACCTTGGGCTTCTCCTTGGAAGGAGGCGGCGTGTATACAGCCTTCTTCTTGCGATCGTTGCGGGACTTGGGCACGGTCGCTGCTCCAAAGAGGTGGGGCGGTTCGGAAATTATCTGCACAGTCTACGCCCAGCGGGGCGCCGCCGTCACCGGCCCTGTGCGGCCGCACTTCCGGTGACAGCGGCGTCCCCGCGGCGGCAGGTGTCAGTCCTGCAGGGGACGGGACAGCTCGTCCTCACCGGGCGGGCCGGGGGAATCACCGGGCGGCCCCGGAGAATCACCGGGCGGACCCGGGATCCCCGGACCGTCGTCGGTCGGGTCGTCGGTGGGACCGTCGGTCGGGTCGTCGGTGGGCTCGTCCTCAGCGGGTGCGAGCGCGATCACGAGTGTGACGGTGGAGCCCGCGGGTACCGCCTGACCAGCGTCGGGAGCGTGCGAGAGGACCGTGCCTTCGGGGCTCTCGGCGCTCTCCTGCTCCTCGACCTGAGCTTGTAGCCCCAGACCTTCCAGGGTCGAGACCGCGTCCTCCTGGGTCTGGCCCTCGAGGTTGGGGATGTCCACCTGCTCCGGCCCCGAGGAGACCTGCAGGGTGATCTCGTCCTCCGGGGAGGCCGTCCGGCCTGCGGCCGGGGTGGTACCGACGGCGTTGCCCTGCGGGACATCGCCGCTCGCGGTCTCTTCGGTCGTGACGTTCTCGAAGCCCGCATCGTTGAGGGTGCTCATCGCGTCGGCCTCGCTCTGGCCCTCCACCGACGGGATCTCGGTCTCGCCCGGACCGCCGGAGATCACGAGAGTGACCTGATCGGTCACGGGGATCTCCTGGCCCGCCTCCGGGTCGGTCTCCAGAACCGTGCCTGGTTCGGCGTCCTCGTCGGTCTGCTCCTCGGAGGTGATCTCCTCGAAGCCCTCCTCACCCAGGGTCGAGCGGGCTTCCTCCTCGGTGTCACCGACCACGTCGGGGAGAGCCGCTTCCTCGGTCCCGGGCCCTTCCCGGTTGAACAGCCAGAACAGCAGGACGAGTGCGCCGATCACGCCGAGGGCGAGCAGGACCCAGAGGGCCTTCTTGCCTCCTCCGCCGTTGCGGCGGTCGTCGTAGTACCGATCGTCGTAGTCGTCGCTGTAGTCGGCCGGAGGCAGCGTCGTGGTCTCTCCCGCAGCGGTTGCGCCCATCATCATCGTGCCGGCCTGGGTGGGCATACCTTGCAGGCCGCGCTGGATGTCGGCGCGCATCTCCGCGGCGTTCTGGTAGCGCTCCTCGCGGTCCTTGGTCATCGCACGCAGCGTGATGTCCTCCAGCCACTGCGGGACCTGGGCGTCCGACTCGCTCGGTGGGACCGGGTCCTCACGGACGTGCTGGTAGGCGATGGAGACCGGGGAGTCGCCGGTGAACGGCGGATGCCCGGTGAGCAGCTCGTAGAGCACGCACCCGGTCGAGTAGATGTCGCTGCGGGGGTCGACGCGTTCCCCGCGCGCCTGCTCCGGCGACAGGTACTGGGCGGTCCCGATGACTTGGGAGGCCTGGGTCATAGTGGCCTGGTCGTCGCCCATGGAGCGTGCGATGCCGAAGTCCATGACCTTGACGTCGGCGTTGCGCGTGAGCATGACGTTGGCGGGCTTGATGTCGCGGTGCACGATCCCGTTGTCGTGGCTGTACTCCAGCGCGTTCAGGATCCCGTCGACCAGTTCCGCGGAACGTTCGGGCAGCAGCCGCCGGTCGTCGTCCAGGAGCTCCTTGAGCGTTCGCCCGTCCACGTACTCCATGACGATGTACGGGATCGAGACCCCGTCGATCATGTCCTCGCCGGTGTCGTAGACCGCGATGATCGCCGGATGGTTCAGGGAAGCCGCAGACTGTGCCTCACGGCGGAACCGGGCCTGGAAGATGTGGTCCTTGGCCAGGTCGTGTCGTAGGGTCTTGATCGCGACGTGCCGGTCGAGGCGTAGGTCGCGTGCGAGGTTTACCTCGGCCATGCCGCCACGGCCGACGACCTCGTCGATCTGGTAGCGGCCTCCGAGAAGCCGGGGCTGGGACATGTCGTGTACTTATCCTCGTGTCTTCCGGCGGTCGGCCGCGGACCGCCTCCTACCCTGAGCGTCTCTCGCCCATTGCCACGTCACTCTGTTGTCGGTCATCGGCACTGGTTTCCCCTAACCCGGAGGCGACGGCTCCGGTTCCTCGGGGTCGGGTCCCTCCTCATCGGGGGTGGGTTCCTCCTCGGGCGGGGCCTCCTCCTGCCCGTCGTCCTCCTCGGGCGGATCGGTCGGCTGCTCTGTGCCTTCGTCGGGTGCGGGGGTCGACGGAGGCCCGCTGGGCTCCTGTGTGGTCGGCCAGTCGTTCTGCGGTGGCGGCTCGGGATCGACAGGGCCGAAGTCGGCGGAATCCTCTTCCTCCGGCTCCGGTGACGGAGTGGGAGAGGGAGTGTCGACCTGTTCCTGGGTGTCGACGGGCTCCCGCGAGACACCGGTCTCCTGCCCATCGCCCCCGAAAAGGAAGCCGGCCACCACGGCGGACACGATGAGAACGGTCGCCGCGACGGCCGCGAGAACCACGGGGAGCCGGATCCGGCGACCCCGGACCACCGTATCCGAGACACCGTCCTGGCCTGGAGGAACGTCCGGTGGAGTGTCATTCTCGGAGACCGTGGTGGCCTCCCCCTCGGGAACGGCTGACACGACGGCGGTCTGGGCCATGCCCTGGAACCCGGTGGACGGTGTCGGCGGACCCGTACCGGCGTTGGAACGGATCACCGCGGCCGCATGAGCCACCTCACTGGCGGAGGACGGGCGGTCGTCGGGGGCCTTCTGCAACAGGGAGGAGACCAGGCCGCCGACCTCCACGGGGACCTGCGCGGGCAGCTCCGGCGGTTCCTCCCGTGTGTGCGCCAGTGCCAGGGCCACGGGGCTGTCACCGGTGAAAGGCGGCTCTCCGGCCAGGCACTCGTAGGCAACGACCCCGAGCGCGTACAGGTCGGACGCGGAGGTGGCCGGCCGTCCCGACGCCTGCTCCGGTGAGATGTACTGGGCGGTCCCCATGACCATGCCGGTCTGTGTCAGGGTGACCGACATGTCACCGCGTGCGATACCGAAGTCGGTGAGCTTGAGCTGGTCGTCCTCGGTCACCAACAGGTTGCCCGGTTTGATGTCGCGGTGCACCACACCGCGCGCGTGCGCGGCCGCGAGAGCCTTGGCCGCCTGGCACACGAAGTCCAGGGTCCGGTCCGGGGTCAGATGGCCCCGTTCACGCAGGATCTGGGAGAGCGGATCGCCCACGACCAGTTCCATGATGAGGAAGGCACGCCCTTCCTCCTCGCCGTAGTCGTAGACCTGGGCGATGCCCGGGTGTGAGAGGCCGGCGGTGATGCGTCCCTCGGTGCGGAAGCGTTCCCGGGCGGTGGGCTCCGCCAGCTGGGCCGGGTGCAGAAGCTTCACGGCGACCGGTCTGTTGAGCAGGGTGTCGGTGGCTTTCCACACCGTTCCCATACCGCCGGAACCGACCTGTTCCTCGAGTCGGTAGCGGTTGCTCAACAGGGTCCCGGCCGGGTCCGGGGGACCGTTGCGTGAAGACGGCTCGTTGGCGCTCACTCCTGAACCACTGCCTCCATCATCTGACGCGCGATCGGAGCAGCGTTCTCGTTACCACTGCCACCACCGTGCTCGATCACGACCGCGACCGCGATCTCGGGGTCGTCGGCGGGCGCAAAACCGATGAACCAGTTGTGCGTGCCCTGCTCGCCCCCGGTCTCGGCGGTACCGGTCTTGCCGGCGACGTCCATGCCGGAGATGGCTGCGTTGGTTCCGGAACCGCCCTGTCCGGTGACGAGCACCATCATGTCCGTCAGGCTCTGGGCGGTGCTGGCGCTGGTGGCCGTGGTGTAGGTCTGCGGGTCCGTGGAGGAGAGCGTGGACTCCCCGTTCGGCTCCTGGATCCGGTCCACCACGTAGGGCTTCATGACATCGCCGGAGTTGGCGATCCCCGCGGAGACCATCGCCATCTGCAGCGGTGTGGCCTCGACGTTGCCCTGGCCGATCCCGGACCGGCCGAGAATGTTGGGGTCCTCCTCCGCCGGCGCCAGGCTCGGGGTGACCTCCAGCGGGGTCTTCAGCGTCTCCTCCCGGTTGAACCCGAAGTCGGTCGCCTGCTCACTGAGCCGGTTGCCGCCCACCTCGATCGCCCAGTTGGCCATCGAGGTGTTGCAGGAGATCTGGATCGAGTGCTCCAGGGTGTCGGGGTCGCCGTTGTTGCAGGTGCCGCCGGGCGTGGCGTTGGGCAGAGGGCGCCCGAGGTCCAAGGTGTCGGGGGCGTCCATGGTGCTGTCGGGGGTGGCTTCCAGGTGCTCGATGGCGGCGGCCGCAGTGACGACCTTGAAGGTCGACCCCGGGGGATACCGCTCGTTGAGGGCCCGGTTGAGCAGCGGCTTGTCGCCGTCCTGTTCGAGCTCGACGTAGTTGTCGACGGCAGCCTGCGGCTCGTCGATGCTCACCACGTCGTTGGCGTCGTAGGAGGGGTAGGAGACCCCCGCCAGGATCGCCCCGGTGCTCGGGTCAAGGGCCACGGCCGCACCGTTCTTGCCCCCGTTGGCGAGCCCCTCGTATCCGGCCTGCTGCACCTCCGGGTCGAGGGTGAGCTCCACACGTGCACCGCCCGGGTCGTGCCCGGTGAGGATGTCACGCAGGTTGCGGGCGGCGAGCCGGTCGTCGGACCCGTCCAAGAGGGAGTTCTCCGCCTCCTCGACACCCGAGGCCCCGTAACTGCGGAAGGACCCCACCATGGGCGTGTACAGGGTCCCGCCGTTGTACATGCGTTGGTAGCGGGCCTGGTCGTCCTCCTCGGAGACGTCCTCGGAGTAGGCCACCGGTTCACCCGCGACCTGGATCGGTCCGCGCTGCTCACTGAGGCGTTCGCTGTACTGGCGGTTGTTCAGCGGGTCCTCGCGGATCGATTCCGCCTGGAACCCCTGGATCCAGGTTGTCTGGAGCATCAGGGCGCCGAACAGGATCATGGAGAAGACGGCGAGGCGTCGGATGGGTGTGTTCATCGTCGGATCACCTGTGTGGCCCCCTCGTCCTGGATCGCCTTGGGTGCGGGGCGGCGCGCGTTGTCGCTCATGCGCAGCAACAGGCCGATCATCAGCCAGCTCGCCATGAGCGCAGAACCACCCGCGGCCAGGAACGGCGTTGTCATACCGGTCAGGGGGATGAGGCGCAGCAGGCCACCGAGCACGACGAAGACCTGGAAGCAGACGACGAAGGACAGACCGCTCGCCAACATCTTGATGAACAGCTCACGTGAGGCCAGCGCGATGCGCATGCCCCGCTGTACGAGCAGGAAGACGACGACGAGGATCGCCATGAGTCCCGTCAACCCCAGCTCCTCGGCCAGCGAGGCCATGATGAAGTCGCTGTCGGCCGCGAAGATGTTGTGGGCGCCGCCACCGCCCAGGCCGGTGCCGAACAGGCCGCCGTAGGCCATACCGATCTGGCCCTGCACGAGCTGGGCGCTGCCGCCGACCGCGTCGTAGACCTCCCTGTCGAAGGCGTTGAACCAGATGTTGACGCGCTGTTCGAAGTGCCAGAAGAGCTGGAAGGCCAGCGCCGCGGCCAGCACGAACACGCTGAGGCCGATGATGACCCAGGACGAACGCTGGGTGGCCACGTACAGCATGGCCAGGAACGTGCCGAACAGCAGCAGCGACGAACCGAGGTCCTTGGTGACGACCAGCAGCCCGATCGCCATGACCCAGCCCACCACCATCGGCATGAAGTCGCGGGCGCGGGGCAGGTCCATGATCTTGAACCGGCCGATCTTGATCTCCTTGGCCGCCAACGACAGCACCTGGCGTTTGGTGACCAGGTACGACGACAGGAAGATCACCAGGACGATCTTGGCGAACTCCGAGGGTTGGACCGTGAAACCGGCGAGCCCGATCCACCGGCGGGCACCGTACTCGGAGATACCGATGACGGGAAGCATCGGCAGGGCGATGAGCACGATCGCGACCAGCGCACTGATGTAGGTGTAGCGCTGCAGGATCCGGGGTTCCTTGAGGAAGAACAGCAGGGCGATGCACAGGATCATGCCCACGGCCGTCCAGACGAGCTGCATGCCGATGCCGGCGTGCTCGATCTCCCCGGAGTCGGCGGCGTCCAGGCGCCAGATCATGGCCACGCCGATCCCGTTGAGGAACAGCGCGCACGGCAGGATCAGCGGGTCGGCGTACGGCGCGATCCAACGCAACGCAAGGTGGGTGGCCAGGGCCATGGCACCGAAGAGGAGGCCGTATCCCCACATGGCGCCGGGGAGCTGCCCGTTGAGGTTGAGTCCGGCGACGGCGATCGCCGACATCGTGATCACGATGGTCACGCAGATGAGTGCGAGTTCGGCGTTGCGCCGTTTGACCGGAGGCAGGTCGGTGGGTGCCTCGGAGGAGGCCGGTGCCTCGGTGGCCGCTGTGCTCATGGGGTCACCCCGATCCCTCGGCAGCACCCTTGTCGGTGCCGCTGGTGTCGGTGTCCGTGCTGGGGGAGGTGTCGGGCACGCCGGCGTTCTCGGTCTCGGCGACGCTCTCGCGGAGCGTGTCGAGGTGGTCGACCGCTTCCTGCTTGCTCTCGAAGGGCACGGTGCCGTTGACGGCGTCGCGGTCCGCGGTGCGCAGAGCGTCGACACGGATGTCGCTGGACTCGATCTCCTCGGAGAGGTCGATCCCGGCGATGTTGGTGTCGATGCCCTGGTAGACGCTGACGGTGTCACCGTCCGCTGAGAGGCCGACGAAGTACTGGTCCTGGACGTACCGGTTGCCGAAGTAGTAACCGGCACCGGCGACCAGGGCGACCACGATCAGGAAGACGAGCACCAGCGGCCACCAGCGGCGACGGCGGTACTCGTTCTCCTCACCGCTGCCGCGCCGGTCGTCGTAGGGCTCCCCGTAGTCGGGGTCCTCGTCCTCGACCGGATCCATCTCGGCGGTGTCACCACTGTTGTTGCGCAGCTCGCGCGCGCGTCTGGCAGGGGTGTCGCTGCCCTCGTCGACACCTTCGCGGCGCTGATCCGCTGCGCCCACCACCTGGCTGGTGTGGTTGACCCCGGTGAGCTCGGCGTCGGCCTCGACGACATCGGCGACGACCGCGGTGATGTTGTCCGGGCCGCCCCCGCGGATCGCGAGGTCGATGAGTCTGCGCGCGGCGGAGTGCGGGTCGTCCTCGGCCTCGAGGGTCTCGCGGATGGTCTTCTGGCTGACCACCCCGGACAGTCCGTCGGAGCAGAGGAGGTAGCGATCGCCGACTTCGGCCTCGTTGATCGACACGTCGGGGTCGACGGGGCTCTTTCCGTCGAGGGCACGCAGGATCAGTGAGCGCTGGGGGTGGGTGGCGACCTCCTCCTCGGTGATCTTGCCCTCGTCGACGAGGGTCTGCACCAGAGTGTGGTCGTGGGTGATCTGTTTGAAGACCTGGTCGCGCAGCAAGTAGGCGCGGGAGTCACCGATGTGGAGGAGAGCGACACGGCCCCCGGCCCACAGCATGGCTGTGAGCGTGGTCCCCATGTTCTCCAGCTGGGGCTCCTCCATGATCCGCTGTGAGAGCGAGGCATTGGCCTGCACAACGGCGTTCTGGAGGACTTCGACCATCTCGTCGGAACGGGGATCGTCGGTGTCGAGGCGGCGGATCGTCGAGATGGCGATGGAGCTCGCCACTTCACCGCCGGCGTAACCGCCCATGCCGTCGGCGACCGCGAGGAGGTGCTGGCCAGCGTAGCCGGAGTCTTCGTTGCCTTCGCGGAGGCATCCTACGTCGGAGTACGCCGCGTATCGGAGAGCGATGGTCATTTGCGCAGTTCCAGAACGGTTTTGCCGATACGGATGGGCTGACCCACCGTGATGGGCTGGGGGCGATTCAGCTTCTGCTGGCCGAGGTAGGTGCCGTTCGTCGAGTTGAGGTCTTCCACGAACCAGCGGCCGTTGTCGGGGTAGACGCGTGCGTGGCGCCCCGAGGCGTAGTCATCGGTGATGACGAGCGTCGAGTCGGGCGCGCGCCCGATGAGGATGGGGTGGGAGCCCAGGTCGACGGTGGTCCCGGTGAGGGATCCCTGGGTCACGGCCAGCACCGTGGGCTCGTTGCGCCGCGCACGAGAGGGCCGCGGCGATTGGGAGGACGCACTCCGGCGAGGGGCGGAGCGGGCCGCGGGGCGGGGCTTCTTCTTGCCCTTCTTCTTTTTCTTCTGACCGAACAGGTCGGTGTTGATGACGCCGACCGCCATGAGGACGAACAGCCAAAGCACCACGAGGTACGCGACCTTGATCAATATGAGTGTCAAGTTGGACATCGAACTGCTCTTCAGCCCCTGTCGTGGTCCGGCTGTGATGACGGGCCTTCGCGCCGCCACCGCTTCTTGCCCCACCTTCGGTTCGGTGAGTGGTCGAGGTACCTGCCCCACCTGTGCCGGTGACGGACAGTGTGCCCGATGGGTCGGGTCTTGGCGGAGACTACCCGCCCGGAGGGATATCCGACAGCAGGTCCGAAGTCCCACCCGACCCCGGGGCTCGACCTGTCAGACGCCGAGGGAACGCAGTTGGTTGCGAATCCGCGGATCTGACGGTCGTCGCCGAGCCCGGTAGAGGTCAGTCCCTGCGGAACGTCATCGTCGTACGGCCCAGGCTGACCCTGCTGCCGTCCACCAGGCGGACCTGTCCCACCTGCTGTCCGTTGACGAAGGTGCCGTTGGTCGAACCCTTGTCGACGAGGATCGCCTCGTCGCCGTCGAGACGGATCTCGACGTGGTGCCGGGAAACCCCGTTGTCCACCAGCCGCAGGTCGCAGTCGGTGCCACGGCCCAGAAGGGTGACGGGTGTGGTCAGCTCGAAGGATTGCTGCATCCCGTGACTGGCGATGCTGCCCTCGGCGGTGGCCCCACCGGGGGAAATGAGCAGACGCGGCCGGCCGGACTGCTGCTGACCGCTGCCCGGGCCGGGGTCGCCGACCGGCTGGCGGACTTCGCCGTCCTTGTCGATCATGCTGCCCCGGACGACACCGGACCGGATGCGGAACCGTCCGGTCTTGAGCCCCTCGTCGGACCTGAAGTGGACACGGACCGGACCGACGAAGGAGTAACCCTGTTCGGTCGCGTAGTCGCGTGCCAGTTTCGACAGCTCTTGGCCGAGGCTGTCCGCGTAGACCTCCAGGCGCTCCTTGTCGCTGTCCGAGAGCTCCACGATGAAGTCGTTCGGGACAAGGGTCCGGCCCTGGGCGACGATCGCCGCGCGTTCGTCCATCTCCCGCTGGACGGCGCTCGCCACCTCGACCGGTTGGAGCTCCGACTTGAAGGCCATCGCGAAGGTGCCTTCGATCATGCCCTCAAGCCTGCGCTCGAAGCGTTGGAGCACTCCCACGAGGTACCTCCCTTTGTACTCCACTCCGTATGTGTAAACGATCGTAACCGCGCTCGGGTCCCCCTGCTCTCAGCCGCACCCCCGGATCGCTGCCCCCCGGTCGCGAGTGGCAGGTGGGGCGTGGTCGTGGACGAATGTGCGAGGCACCTTCAGACCGTGCTAGCCTTGATCACGTCGCAAGGGCGAACAGGCCGCACAGGCCCGGACGCCGGCGGAAACAACATGATTGTTGTCACCCGGGCGGGTGGCGGAACGGTAGACGCGCACGGTTCAGGTCCGTGTGTCCGAGAGGACGTGAGGGTTCAAATCCCTCCTCGCCCACACAGATCCCGCGGGGTCGGTCCCAGACCGTACACCCCGCGGGATTTTCTTGTGCCGGGCCTTCTGAGTTGCGTGGTTCCCTGGAGGAACCGGACATTCGGGATCCGGAGCAGTCCTCCCGTGTGCTGGGCCGGACCGAAACCCCGGATTGTCGGGGCCCGGGACAAGGAAAGGGGACCGAGCCCTGAGGCCCGGTCCCCGCGGGACAGTCGTTCGTCAGGGGTTGAGTACGGTTTCGAGCTCTTCGAAACGCTCGATCTCACAGCCGTTGCGCTGATGGAACTCGGTGTCGATCTCGGTTCCGTGCACCTGGCCGGTCACATGGGCCTCCTCGGGCCCACCGATCTGCATCGTGCATGCCATGTCGCTGGTGTCGAGGGTGAACGGTTCCTCGCCGGCCTCCTCGATCTGTTCGCAGGCGGCCTCGGGATCGGGGTGGTCCCCGCCCGTGGGCGCACACGTGAGGGTGTAGGTGCCCTCCTCGAAACCCTCCGCGGGTTCCAGGGACTCGTCGTCGCTCAGGGAACGTTCGATGGTCAGTTCGACCTCGGCGTCACCGGACGCCTCTCCGCCGGCTCCGTCCCCGGCGTCGTCACCGTTCTGATCGGGGGCGGGCGTAGCCACCTCGGATGACTCGTTGCCGCAGGCCGTGAGAAGCAGGCCGAGGGCTGCGAGAGCGGCGAGGCGGGTCGGCAGCGCGGTCGCGATGGTGTGCATACGCATGTGTCTTGGACGTGCACGCTCGGCGATACGGTTCCCTCGGGCTCAGTTTTTTCTGTCGACACAGAACACAGGGGGACAAGAACATGTTCGGTAGCGAGATTCCCGAGGTCCCGGCCTCCGAGGTCCCGGCCAACGCCTATCTGCTCGACGTCCGGGAGAACGACGAGTGGGATGCCGGCCACGCGCCCGGCGCGTTCCACATCCCGCTCGGCACGCTCGGCGACCGGGCCGTGGAGGTGCCGCAGGACCAGAAGGTCTACGTGGTCTGCCGTTCCGGTGGGCGTTCCGCTCAGGCTGCCACGGCCCTCAACCAGGCCGGATGGGACGCGGTCAACGTGGCCGGGGGGATGCAGGACTGGGCCGTTTCCCAGCGCCCCATGGAGTCCGGTAGCGGGGACGAGCCGCGGGTGATCTGACCGTTTTCGGTGGCCGATTCCTGTCGATTACGCAAAGGCCTGCCACTCGGGCGTCCCCGAGTGGCACCATGACCGCGTGAGTTCCGAGCGCGATCCCCTCAGCGCCGACGACGTCGTGGCCTCTGCGGGCGACGCCGTGATCGTGATCGACGGCGCGTCCCGGGTGACCCATTGGAACCCGGCGGCCGAGCGCATGCTCGGATGGTCCCGGGAGGAGGTCCTGGGCCGGGAGCTGCCGATCGTTCCCGGCGAGCTCAGGACCGAGCACGGAGCCGTCCTCGAACAGGCCCGGGCCGGGACCCCGCTCTCGATCGTCACACGCCGCCTGCACAAAGAACGCGGGATGGTGAACGTGCGGGTCAGTACCGCTCCCGCGCACGATCGGAGTACCGGTCAGTGGCACGGGTGGGTGCTCACGCTCTGCCCGCGTGAGAGTGAGACCGAGGTCCACTCCGCGGCGATGGAACGCGCCCGCCTGGTGCGCCGCCTCACCGACATGGTCGTGGACATCAACGCCGACCTCAGCCTCCAGTCGGTGCTGGACCGCCTGTCCGGCAGCATCACCGAGCTCACCGGGGCCGACGCCGGCGGGTTCGTCCTGCTCAACGAGGACCGTGTCGAGCTGGTCAGCCTCAGTGAACTGTCGGAGAACCTGCACGGGTCCAGCGCGCCCCTGGAGAGCAGCCTGTTCGGTGAGCTCCTGCGCAGTGGCAAGTCCGTGCTCCTGGCCAACGAGGACACCCGGGGCCTGCAGGACCTCATCTGGGCCGACCTTCCCGGCCTGCACACCATCGCGCTGTGCGTGTCCAACGTGCACGGCCGCCCCTACGGTGCGCTCTACGCGCTCTACAGTCGGCGCAAGGTGGGGCACGTGGAGCTGGAACTGCTCGAACTCCTGGCCGCACACGCCGGTGTGGCCATCGGCAACGCCCTGGCCTACGAGGAGACCGACCGCCAGCGCCTGCACGAGCAGGTCGTGGCCGACTCCAGCGCCGACGGCATCGCCGTCCTCGACTTCGACGGGCGTGTGCGCAAGTGGAACCGTTCGGCGGTGGAACTCACCGGGTACAGCGCGGAGACGATGACCGGTCGCCACCCTCCTTTCCCCATGCCCGCGCGCCACGGTGAACCCATCAAGCACAAGCTGGACGACGGGCGGTGGTTGGAGATCCTCATGGCGCGGATCCCGCGCACCCACGAGTGGGTCGTGGACTTCCGCGACATCACCGCGCAGAAGCACATGGAGGACGACCAGGAGTTGTTCCTGGCCACGACCGGCCACGAGCTGCGTACCCCCATCACCGTGATCCACGGTCTGGCCTCCACCCTCCGCACCCGGTGGAACCATCTCGACCCGGGGGCCCGACGCGAGGCGGTCGGGACCATCGTCGAGCGGTCGCGTTCCCTGGTCGCGCTGGTGGAACGGCTGAGCCTGGGTTCGGAGGTCTCCCGTGGCGATCTCGACGTCAAGCGTGCCCCCTTCGACCTGTGTGAACTACTCCATCAGGCCGTCACGGCCTTCCGCCCGCTCTCCGAACACCACGACGTGCTCATGGAGGCCGGTGCTCTTCTGCCGTCGGCGGTCGGGGATCCTCTGGCAACCGGCATGATCATGGATCAGCTCCTGGACAACGCGCTCAAGTTCTCCCCCGAAGGGGGGACCGTGCACGTCAGTGTGCGCGCCGAGGGGGAGGAGGCCGTGGTGACCATCGAGGACGAGGGGATGGGGCTGCGGCCCGGTGACGAGGAGAGGGTTTTCGACCGCTTCGTCCAGTCGGGGGTGCGGGGCAATCGCCGCAAGTTCGGCGGAATCGGCATCGGGCTCTACATTGTGCGCCAACTCGCCCGGGAGCAGGGCGGGGACGTCACCGCCGAGGGGTTGGACCACGGAACCCGGGTCCGGCTCACGCTTCCCCTGCTCGCGGGTGGTGAGTAACACGAATCACAGTTGTCCCGATCAGTGCATGAAACAACAAAAATCTCAAAAAGCACTGAAGCCTTGCTGAGTAAGCGTTCCGAGGTCTCGGGCGTCGGCGAGGGGTCCTGAACTGCTCCGGTTCCACGTTTTCGACCTGCGGGATCGGGGCATTTCCACCCCTGGTGGAACCGGTGCTACACATCGGTGACTTCCACCCTGCTCGCTACAGTACGAACACTCAGGGACAAAAGCCGTGGCAGGAGACAGAACCTCACCCGACGACGGGGAGTGCCCGCACCAGGTCGAGCGGAACGTCACCCTTCCCTACGTCCCCTCCAGCGTCACTGGAGCACGCAAGCTGCTCCAGGACGACCTCGCCGGTCTGGGGCTCGGCGAGGAACGTCTCGACGACGCCGCTCTCGTCCTCAGCGAACTCGTCAGTAATGCGTTGCGCCACGCAACCCCGTTGCCCGCTCCCCGGGAGGGCAGCGTCGGTGTCTCCTGGCGGGCCGAGTTCGGCCAGGGACAGGACTCCTCCGGGTGGGTGGAGCTCTCGGTGCGGGACGGAGGATCCAGCACCATGCCCCGTGTCGCCCGACCCTCGGTCTCCGGCCTCGGGGGCCGCGGCCTGGGTATCGTCCAGGCTCTCGCCGGGCGCTGGGGCACCGAGATGGACTCCGACACCACCACGGTGTGGGCAGTCATGGAGGTCGCCGGCGACGACTTCGCCCCCGACCGTGCCGCCGTCGTCGCCGAGGCGGTCGAGGGCCTGCACACCGACATCTCCGGCGGGGACCCCGTCGTCGAGTTCCCGATGGGTGTGCCCGGCGATTCGCCCGTCCGGAGCGCCGTTCTCTGAGGCCCCACCCGGGCAGCGCATCCGATACCGGGTCTGCGGTGCGTGTTCGCAGATCAGCGGCGAAGGAGGGAAACGCCGCCGACGGAGTGGCCGGTGCTCGACGTGGACGCTACAGTCACGACTGTGGAGTTGAAGATATCGAGCCGATCTCAGGACGACGCCGCAGTGGTAACTGTGGGCGGTGAGGTCGACCTGTACACGGCACCCCAGTTGCGCGACGAACTCGTCGGAGCCCTGGAGGGTGGGGCACGGCGTCTGGTCATCGACATGTCGAGAGTCGAATTCTGCGACTCGACCGGCATCAGTGTGCTGCTGTCGGCGATGAAGCGCTCTCGCGACAAGGACGGCGACCTGGAACTCGTCGCGCCCAAGCCCGCGGTCACCAAGGTGCTGGAGGTCACCGGGCTGGACGAGGTCTTCACCATCCATCAGGACCTCGGAGTGTTCTCCGCCTCCGCCGGCCCCGGTATCTGACCGCGCTGGCGTGGGATGCGGGGCCGACGGCGGCCCGGACCGCCCCGGGGTCGCTGTGATCATCCCGGCCAAGGACGAGGAACTCAGGGTCGGCTCGACCGTCGAGGCCGCCCGGTCCCTGCCCGGTGTGGATCTGGTCCTCGTCGTCGACGACGGGTCGACCGACCGAACCGGGGCCCTTGCGCGTGAAGCCGGTGCCCGCCTCGTGCGCCACCAGCACAACCGGGGCAAGGGCGCGGCCATGGAGACCGGCGCCGAGGCCCTCTCCCGGATCGAGGTGCACCAGAACCGCTCCGGTTCCCCGCCACGCCACCTGCTCTTCCTCGACGCGGACCTCGGCAGGAGTGCCGCGGACGCCGCCCCGCTGATCGAACCGGTCGTCGAGGAACGGGCCGACATGTCCATCGCGCTCTTCCCCGCCACCCGTGCCCGCCTCGGCGGACACGGCTTCGTCGTGCGTCTGGCCCGCGGAGGAGTGCGTCGCGCCACCGGGTGGGAACCGGAGCAACCGCTCAACGGGCAACGCTGCCTGACCCGTGCGGCCTTCGAGACCGCTCGCCCACTGGCCCGGGGCTTCGGCGCGGAGACCGGGCTGTCCATCGACGTCCTGCGGGCGAACCTGAGCCTGATCGAGGTCGAGGTACCGCTGGAGCACCGTGCCATCGGCACCGACCTGCGGGCACAGGCGCACCGTGCCCGCCAGTTCACCGACGTGGCCCGTGCGTTGGCCGTGCGCGGGGCCGGCCCTGTCGCACGGCGGGCCCTGTCCCGCACCGGGCTGATCCGGGCCGGTGCACCGCGCTGACCTTCCCCGGCCGGGTCACGAACCGGATGCGATGGCCCGGAGCTGCCACGAGAATGCTCTCCGTGACGCTACGCTCGCGCCGTGGTTGTATTCCTGGTTTTCCTCAGCCTGGTCACGGCGCTGGCCGCATCGGTGTTCGTGGCGCTCGTGTCCGTCAGGGTCCGCGCCCTGGAGGGCGAGAACCGCGCCCTGCTCAATCGTGGCCTCGAGGTACGTTCCTCCGGCATCGACCCCCGTGCGGTCCGAGACGTGGGTGTGGTGCACTACGACGCCCTCGAGGAGAGGTCGGGCTCGCACTCGTTCTCCCTGGCCCTGCTCGACAGCCGGGGGGACGGGATCGTGCTGACGTGCATCAACGGACACACCCAGGCGCGTACCTACGCCAAGGCCGTGCTCGCCGGCCGGGCCCGGATCCGGCTCAGCCCCGAGGAGGACCGGGCGCTCCGCTCGGCCCGGCTCGGGTACGGGCCCGCCGGGAACACCGGTCGCGCCGCCCGCACGGAACGGCCGGGGCAGGACGCGGGGGGACGGGACGCGGGCCCCGTCACCGTTCTCTCCCACGCCGACCGGAGCGCAGGTGGGGGCCACCGCACGGGGGAGGGTGAGTAACCTGAAGAACATGGCCAAGCGATACGCCTACCTCGGCCCCGAGGGCACGTTCACCGAGGCCGCCCTGCGCGCCCTGCACCCCGACGCCCCGGAGGAGGCGCGTGTGCCGTGCGAGGGTGTCGCGGCCGTCTTCGACGCCGTGCGCTCGGGTGGCGTCGACGGCGGTGTCGTCCCGCTGGAGAACTCCGTCGAGGGCAGCGTCACCGCCACCATCGCCGAACTCGTCAACGGGGACCCGCTCGTCATCACCGGCGAGACCGCCGTGCCCGTGGAGTTCGCGCTCTTCGTGCGTCCCGGCAGCGAGCAGGCCGACGTCAAACGTGTGGCCACCCACCCGCACGCTCTGGCCCAGTGCCGCCGGTGGTTGGCGGGGAACCTGCCCGACGCCGAGACCCACACGGTCTCGTCCACGGCCGCCGCGGCCCGAGCCGTCGCCGAACCCGGCGCCCCCTACGACGCCGCGATCTGTGCGGTCATCGCCGGAGAGCGCTACGGTCTGCACGCTCTGGCCTCGGGGATCGGCGACCGTTCCGACGCCGCGACCAGGTTCATCTACCTCACCCGTCCCGGAACACTGCCCGAACCCACCGGGGCCGACCTGACCTCGCTCGTGGCCTTCATCGCGCAGGACCGCCCCGGTGCGCTCGGTGACGTGCTCGACCAGTTCACCGTGCGCGGGGTCAACCTCACCCGACTGGAGTCGCGCCCCACCGGGGACGCCCTCGGTGACTACTGCTTCTGCATCGACGCCGAGGGCCACGTCGCCGATTCCAGGGTCGGCGAGGCGCTCATGGGGCTGCGCCGAGTCTGTCGCGACGTGCGTTTCCTCGGCAGTTATCCGCGCAGCGCACGCCCCACCGAACTCGAACCGCGTCTGCGGCCCCGGCCCGCGACCGAGGCCGACTTCGCCGAGGCCGAGCGTTGGCTGGCACGTGTGCGGGCCGGGCAGGTCGACTGAGGCACCGCCCGGTCCCGCGCTCAAGGCACCGAGCTCTCGGGCTCCTCGAAGAACCATTCCTCCTCCGCCGCCCGGCACATCTCCCGGTGCAGCGCCAGCCGGAGCGCCTCGTCCTGCGAACACCGGTCGGTCAGCCGGTCCAACGCCTCGGCCAGTTCGTCGGCGGTCATCGTGTTCAGCGGTTTCAAGACGTCCCTCCTTCGCCTCCGGTCGCGTCGCGGGGGTCCCGGCGCGTTCCCTCACCCGAGGGGACGGGGCGAAGGGGCGGTCATGACGGGACTCCCGGAAAGATGTCGGCCCGGCGGGGAGCGGGCGGTAACCTGCAAGACGTGATCGACCTTCGTGCACTTCGAGACGACCCCGAACGACTCCGAGCCTCGCAGCGTGCCCGTGGGGAGGACCCCTCCGTCGCGGACCGGCTGCTGGAACTCGACTCCGACCGCCGTTCCGCCCTCACGCGGTTCGAGACCCAGCGGGCCGAGCAGAAGAGTGTCGGGAAGTCGGTGTCCAAGGCCTCCCCGGAAGAGCGCGAAGAGCTCCTGGCCAAGGCCAAGACCCTGGCCGCCCAGGTCAAAGAGGCCGAGGCCGAGGCCGGCCGGATCGGGGACGAGCTCGACGCACTCCTGGCGAAGGTCCCCAACCTCGTGGAAGGTGCTCCCGAAGGCGGCGTCGACGACTTCCGGGTCATGGAGACCGTCGGTGAGCCCCGCGAGTTCGACTTCACGCCCCGGGACCACCTCGAGCTCGGCGAGATGCTCGGGGCCATCGACACCGAGCGCGGCGCCAAGGTCTCCGGTGCGCGGTTCTACTTCCTCACCGGAGTGGGGGCCCAGCTCGAGCTCGGGCTGCTCAACATGGCGATGAACCAGGCCGTCACCGAGGGGTTCACGCCGATGGTCCCGCCGGTTCTGGTCAAGCCGGAGACCATGGAGGGCACCGGGTTCCTCGGTGAGCACTCCGACGAGATCTACCACCTGGAGGACGACGACCTGTACCTGGTCGGTACGTCCGAGGTCCCGCTCGCCGGGTACCACGCCGGGGAGATCCTGCCCGCCGACTCCCTGCCCAACCGCTACATCGGCTGGTCGTCCTGTTTCCGTCGCGAGGCCGGCTCGTACGGCAAGGACACCCGCGGCATCATCCGTGTGCACCAGTTCAACAAGGTGGAGATGTTCGTCTACGCCCACCCGGACCGTGCGCACGAGGAGCACCAGCGGCTGCTCGCCTGGGAGCGCGACATGCTCGACAAGCTCGAGCTGCCCTACCGTGTCGTCGACATCGCCGGCGGCGACCTGGGAACGAGCGCGGCCCGCAAGTACGACTGCGAGGCCTGGGTCCCCACGCAGGGTACCTACCGTGAACTGACGTCGACCTCCAACTGCACCCAGTTCCAGGCCCGGCGGCTCAACGTCCGCTACCGCGACGAGGACGGCAAGCCGCGCTTCGCATCGACCCTCAACGGGACCCTCGCCACGACCCGGTGGATCGTCGCGATCCTGGAGAACCACCAGCGCGAGGACGGTTCGGTCGTGGTACCCGAGGCGCTGCGTCCCTACGTGGGCCGTGACGTCCTGGAGCCCGTCCGCCCCGCCAAGGGCAAGTAGGGGCCGGGGCGCACAGCCTCCGGAAACGACCGGGCCCGCCGTGGGACGTCCCACGGCGGGCCCGGTCGTGTGGGGTGTGTTCAGAGGTAGGGGCCGCCCAGCCGCCCGTCACTGCTCCGGTCAGCCGGACCGCCCGGGTCCCCGGCCTGCTGCATGTCCGCGGCCATCCCCTGCGGCAGGGCCTTGCGCATGTTCTCCAGCTGGGCCCGGGCAGCCATCTGCTGGGCGAACAGCGTCGTCTGGATGCCGTGGAACAGCCCCTCGAGCCAGCCCACCAGCTGGGCCTGGGCGATACGCAGCTCGGCGTCGCTGGGTGAGGAGCCCTGCGTGAAAGGCAGCGTGAGCCGCTCCAGCTCCTCGATGAGCTCGGGGGCCAGGCCGTCCTCCAGTTCCTCGATGGATGACTCGTGGATCTCCTTCAGGCGCGCACGGCTGGCATCGTCCAGAGGTGCGGCCTTCACCTCGTCCAGGAGCTGGCGGATCATGCTGCCGATCCGCATGACCTTCGCCGGCTGCTCCACCATGTCGGCCAGGGCGCGCGGCTCCTGGGAGGGACCCCCGCCCCCTTCCTCGCCCTGTGGCTGGTCTCCCATCACCAGAACCTCGGGGCGCTCCTGTTCGTGGTCCTCGTTGCTCATGGGGTCCCTTCTGGTCCGAACACCGTCAGCGTGTGAGGAGGATCTTGCCAGTGTGCTCACTCGCCTCCATGGCGCGGTGCGCATCGGGCGCCTCGTGCATCGGCAGCGAACGGTCGACGACGGGCCGGATCTTCCTGTCTTCGATCAACGGCCAGACGTGCTCCAGTACTCCCGCGACGATCGTCGCCTTCTCGTCGACGGGCCGGGAACGCAGCGCGGTCGCATGCACGGAGAGCCTCTTGGCGAGTATACGGCCGAGATCCAGTTCCGCGCTGCGACCCCCCATGAGTGCGATGACCGTGACCCGGCCGCCGGTGCGCAGGGCACGCAGGTTCTTGTCGAGGTAGGCGCCGCCCATGATGTCGAGGACCAGGTCGGCTCCGCCCTCCTCACGCATACGCTCGGTGAAGTCCTCGGAGCGGTAGTTGACGGTGATCTGCGCTCCGAGCTCACGGCAGGCCGCCAGCTTCTCCTCGCTGCCGGCGGTGACCGCGACCCGCGCCCCCATGGCCCGGGCGAACTGGATCGCGAACGTGCCGATCCCGCTGCCCCCGCCGTGGATCAGTACGGTCTCACCCGCGCGCAGGTGCCCGACCATCACCAGGTTCGACCAGACCGTGCAGGCCACCTCGGGCAGGCTCGCCGCCTCCTCCAGCCCGATGCCCGAGGGCACCGGCAACAGCTGGCCGACCGGCACCGCGACCTTCTCCGCGTATCCGCCGCCCGCCAGCAGCGCGCACACCCGGTCACCGACCGACCAGCCCGAGTCCTCGGTCCCCGGCCCCAGGGCTGCCACGGTGCCCGAACATTCCAGGCCCGGGTACTGCGAGGCGCCTGCGGGCGGCGGGTAACGGCCCTCACGCTGGGCGACGTCGGCGCGGTTGACGGCGGTGGCGGCCACGTCCACCAGGACCTCTCCCTCGGAGAGGGCGGGATCGGGGACTTCGGACCAGGTGAGGGCCTCGGGGCCGCCGGGTTCGGTGACGGTGATCGCGTACATGGCTTCGACAGTACCGAGGAGGCCGGACGAGTTCGAGGACGGACGGCCCGGGACCGAGGACCGGTCGGAGCGCACGGCGTGATGCTTGCGCCACCGGTGACGGGTATGAGGGAGACCGAGTGAACCCCACGGCCGGGCCCGAGCGTCTCTCGGGTCCGACCGCTTACGACCCCTCAACGCAGGAGAGCTCCGGTGGCACAGCACGAACAGTACGGGCCGGGCGCGGACGCCGAGTCCCCCGGACGGGACGAGGCCGAAGAACCCTTCGCCGAGGACGTCCCGGGTGCGCAGCCGTCGGCCCCTTCCCCCAGGGAGCAGTGGTTCGGCGGTTTCGAGGGGGCGCCGCCGCCCCCGCCGCCCTACGCCCGCCGGCCCGAGGAACCCCGGCCCCCGTTGACCGGGCCCGGGCCCGCTTCGCCTTTTCGGGGGGAGGGGGCCGAGCCCGCCGAGGAGGACGACGAGCACGAGGAGGCGGAGGAGGTACGAGGCAACACCGTACGTCTCGTTCCGGGATCACGCCCCCGGCCGCGCCGTCCCGAAACAGCGGCGGAGCCCGAGGCCGATCCGCTCGCCCCGCGGCGTCCGAACTCCGACCCCGAGGTCCCCGAGCCGGAGCAACTGCCGCCGCTCGACACCGCCGAGCCCCCGACGGACGCCCCGTCGCATCCCGCTCCGCACGAACCCGGCACGGGGCCGTCCGGAACCACCGGATCCGCGCCCGTCCGACCGGGCACGGAGAGCGGTTCGCGGTGGGCACCACCCAGGCCCCCTTCCGCCGGTATCCGGCCCGCCGAGCCGGTAGCGCCGCCCGAACCCGGGCCGGCCGCTCCGGGCGACCGTGGAGGGCCGGAGCCGGCGACCGACCGGGGTGACGGGGAGACCGCCGAGTCCCTCCAGGCCGCGACCCTCGTACGCAACCGCAGACAGGGGCCCAGCGGAGGATGGCGCCGGGCCGTGCACAACGCGACCTTCGGGCTCGTCAACCCCGGTGAGTCCAGCAAGGTCCTGCGTCAACGGGAACTCGTGGGGCGCGCCTGCACCCCGGTGGCGTCCGGACACCACAGGGTGGCCGTGCTCAGTCTCAAGGGAGGGGTCGGCAAGACCACGACCACCGTCGCGCTGGGGGCCACCCTGGCCTCCCTCCGGGGAGACCGGGTCCTGGCCGTGGACGCCAACCCCGACCGCGGAACGCTCTCCGACAAGGTGCGTCTGGAGACCGCGGCGACCATCCGCGACCTGCTCAACGAACGCCACCTCGTCTCCCGCTACGCAGACATCCGAGGGTTCACCTCGCAGTCGCCCAGCCGGCTGGAGATCCTCGCCTCGGACCGGGACCCCGCGGTGTCGGAAGCCTTCAGCGAGGAGGACTACCGCGAGGTCTCCCGGATCGTCGAGCACTTCTACTCGATCTGCCTCACCGACTGCGGTACCGGACTGCTGCATTCGGCCATGGGCGGTGTGCTCGGGCTCGCAGACCAGGTCGTGCTCGTCAGCTCCGCCTCGGTGGACGGCGCCCGCAGCGCCAGCGCAACCCTCGACTGGCTCGAGGCCCACGGCCACGTCGGACTGGTACGCGGGGCCGTCGTGGTGCTGTCGATGGTGCGTTCCAACAGCAAGAGCAGCGTCGACCTCGACCGCCTCGAACAACATTTCGCCGGCCGTTGCCGAGGTGTGGTCCGGGTCCCCTGGGACGGGCACTTGGAGGAGGGCGCCGAGGTCGACCTCGACCAGCTCTCCCCAGTCACCAAGGACGCCTACCTGCAGCTGGCCGCCTCTGTCGGGGAGTCCTTCGCACGTCGGGGATGACCCGGACGCGTGCACCGGAGGGGCACGAGTACAGCACTGGCGCCTCCCCGTTTTCCGGGGCCGCTTGCCGGACAATGAGAGTGAGGGGGTGGAGGATGAACGCACAGGAGCGACCGACCGCGGTGATCGTCGGTGTGGACGGATCAGCGCACGCACGGGCCGCGCTGTTCTGGGCCGCCGACGATGCCGCTCGGCGCGGGGTTCAGCTGCGCATCGTGTACGGTATGGGCATGCCGTTGGTCATGGCGGCCTATGCGCCGCCCGAGCGCTACACAGCCTCGGAGGAGGTGCGCGAGGCCGGGCAGCGGGTGCTCGCCGAGAGCGCCGCGTCCGTCGCCGAGTCCCACCCCGACCTCCCGGTGGCGGTGGTGCTCGCCCCCGAGAACGCGCCGGCCGTCCTGCTCAACGAGGCACGGGGCCACGACGTCATTGCCGTCGGGACACGCGGACTCGGATCGGTGCGTGCCCTCGTGCACGGATCTGTGAGTGTGCGGACCTCCGCTGAGGCGCCCTGCCCGGTCGTGGTCGTACCGGAGGGTGAGGGTCCCCGGGAACACCGGGACCGCATCGTGGTGGGGGTGGACGGGTCCGACTCCTCCCGTCGCGCCCTGCGCTTCGCTCTCGCGGAAGCCCGCTCCACCGGTTCCTCCGTCGTCGTGGTCAACAGCTGGGAGGTGCCCCTGCCCGAGGACGCCGCCTCCCTGGCTGCGGATTCGCGGACGTTGCACGAAGAGGTCTTCGACCGCCAGTCGGAGGAGATCGTGGCCGGCGTGCTCGCGGAGGTCGCCGACGAACACACCGAGGAACTCGACATCAGTGCCGTACGGGTACAGGACGACCCCGTCACCGCCCTGCTCGACGAGGGCGAGGAGGCCGACCTCGTCGTCGTCGGCTCCCGCGGACGGGGTGGGACGGCGGGGCTCGTCATGGGTTCGGTCAGCCAAGGGGTGCTGCACCGCGCCCGGATACCGGTCGCGGTCCTTCCGCCGCACGCGGAGGAGGCCGGATGACCTCGGAAGAGGGACGTTCGTCCGGCGCCCTTCCCGTGCCGATGTGTTCCACTTGAAAACAACGGGGCAGTCTCTGAGGGGGAGAACATGGCCGAGAACCGTGAATACACACCCAAGGTCGTCGTCGGTGTCGACGGGTCCGACCATTCCCGTGCAGCCCTGGAGTGGGCAGCCGCCGAGGCCGTACGCCGTGGGGTCGTGCTGCGCATCGTGCACTCCTTGGGCATGCCGTTGGTCGTCTCGTCCTACGGCGGCCCCACCCGGTTCCAGCCGACCGACGAGATCAGTGGTCAGGCCACCAGTGTTCTCGCCGAGGCACGCAGGCACGCGACCGAACAGCAGTCCGATCTCGAGACCGAGACCATCACCGCCATGGAGGAAGCACCCCTGGCGCTGATCCGGCAGAGCCACCCGCACGACCTCATCGTCCTCGGCAGCCGCGGACTCGGTTCGATCGCCGCGTTGTTCGTGGGATCGGTGAGCGTGCGCGTCGCGGCCCAAGCGCCCTGCCCGGTCGTGGTGGTGCCGCACGAGGGCGGGGGACACCCGGCCACGACCTCTCTCGACCGCATCGTCGTCGGCGTCGACGGTTCCTACAACGCGCGCCGGGCGTTGGGCCTCGCGG
Source organism: Nocardiopsis kunsanensis DSM 44524 (assembly GCF_000340965.1). GTDB lineage: Bacteria > Actinomycetota > Actinomycetes > Streptosporangiales > Streptosporangiaceae > Nocardiopsis > Nocardiopsis kunsanensis. The sequence goes on along the minus strand of NZ_ANAY01000039.1, from coordinate 20,811 downwards.
TGGACCTGGCCGCCGAGAACGAGGGCGACCTCGTCATGGTCAACAGTTGGGAGGTCCCCTATCCCTACGACCCGGTCGCGATGACCGCCGCCGGTTTCCAGCCCCAGGAGAACGTGTTCGAGAAACAGTCCGAGGAGCTGGTCTCCGACCTGCTCGCCGATGCACTCGAGGGCCGCGACGACGTCAACATCGAGGTCAGCGCCGTGCGTACCCAGTCCAACCCGGTCGACGCGGTTCTGCGCGCTGCTGAGAACGCCGACGCGATCGTCGTGGGGTCCCGGGGGCGGGGCACGGTGCGGGGCCTGTTGCTCGGCTCGGTGAGCCAGGGCATCCTGCACCGCTCGCGCGTCCCCGTCATCGTGCTGCCCAAGCACGGTGACGAGGACGAGGACTGAGGACTCACCCGGTACGGTCCCCGTCGGCGGCGGGTGCCGTCGTGTGCCCGGGGCCGGGGACGCAGCTGCTCAGGGCACGGCGCCACGCACGGGCGTGTGTCCACAACGTGGCCGGGGGTTCCTCGGGGGCGAAGAGCCACATGCGCTGTTCGGGCCCGGATATCCGGCCGTCGATGACGGTGCGTGCGGGGCAAGGCAGTTCCTCCCCGAGCTGGTGCCACGTGTACTCGAGCGGGCGCAGCAGCTCCATGAGGCGTTCCTCGACCCCGCGGCCCGGCAGGACCTCGCAGAACACCCAGGGCCGGGACTCGCGCAGGACGTCGACGGCTCCGGAGATGACGTCGGGTTCTGTGGTCTCCGTGTCGATCTTGACGACGGCCGGGACCGTGCCGGTGTGCTCGCACCAGCGGGACAAGGTCTCCACCCGCACCTCGAGCCGGCCGGCCTCGGGGCGGAACCCGGCGGCCAACGAGTTCGACGCGTCCGAGGTGGAGGAGAGCGTGAACACCGCCTTTCCTGTGCGGTCGCCCACAGCGAGTTCGGCCACCTCGACCGGGAGCCGGTTGGCCTCGGCCAGGTCCCTCGCGGCCCCGGCGATGTGCGGGGTGGGCTCGAAGGCGTGGACGGGGCGGCGGCATCGAGCGGCGGCGAGCAGCGCGTACACCCCCACGTTCGCGCCCACGTCCAGGACCGCACCCGGACGGGCGTGGTCCAGGGCGGCGAGAAAGCAGGCGAGTGTCTCTGGTTCGAAACCGGCGAGCCCGCCCTGATCGAGTTTCCGAGGTAGCCAGAGCTCGCCCGGTGCGTTGAAGGCGAGTGAGTCCGGACCGTCACGCGAACCGTCCTCGAGCCGGGGGAGGGCCAGGTCGAAACGGCGTCGGGACGGCACCGGGTCGGAGGCGAGCCCGCTGAGGCACCGTGGGAGCCGGCCGCGGACCTCCCGTACTGCTTGCCGGGCCGCCGGGTGTCGTCGTAGGAGATCGCGGATCCGGTTCACCACCACAGGCGCTCCCGAGGTCTGGGTTCTGCACTGCGGGGGATGTGCGGTCTCGTCTGAGCACCGTTGGTACCACTGTGCCCTGCAGTGGTCCGGTGACACAGCCCTGGTACGGAGGCTTCCGGTGACGCTCATCGGCTTGTCACCGCCCGGTCACTGCGGATCCGCGGGCCCGCCACGGCGCACCCGAGGCCCTCCGGACCCGACGAGGGCCGGTGACCCCGGTCGCCCCGGGGCCACCGGCCCTCGTGGTTCGGTCCCTCGACCTGCGAGGGTTCCGGTTCTGCGGAGGGTGTGGGATTCGAACCCACGAAGCCCCGTCAAGGACTTGGTGCTTTTCAAGAGCACTGCACTCGGCCGCTATGCGAACCCTCCGAGGGGAGAACCGCCTCTCCGTCAGTCATGGTAGCCCACAGGTGTGTGTGTATGCGGTACGGGAACACACGGACGGTGGAGTGGTGCCGGGGGTTACTCACAAGTAACATCAGCGGCATGACACAGATGAACGCCGAGAAAGCGGATGCGGTCAAGTCCGGCTTCCTCGCCGCGGTGCCCTTCGCGCGCACGTTGGGCGTGGCCTTCACCGAGATCGACCACGGCCGTGCCGTGATGCGTCTGCCCGACAACACCGACCACCACAATCACATCGGCGGCCCCCACGCGGGTGCGATGTTCACCTTGGCGGAGTCCGCCTCCGGGGCGATCGTCATCGGTGCCTTCAGCGACCAGTTCGAGCGCGCCGTCCCCCTGGTCGTCAACGCGGAGATCCACTACCTCGGGCTCGCCATGGGCGCTGTGACCGCCGACGCGGAACTGGCCCGGGACCACGACGAGGTCGTCGCCGAACTCGACGAGGGCAAGCGCCCCGAGTTCTCCGTGGAGGTCGAGCTCCGCACCGACGACGGTACGGTCACCGGCCGGATGAGCATCCTCTGGACCCTGCGTCCCAGCACCGAGTGAGCCCCGGCCCGGCCGGAACCGGCCGGGCGCACCTGCCTGTTTCTGTCGGGGCCTCCGGTTACCGTGTCGCCACACGGAACCATTGACGAGGAGGCCCCGTAGTGAGACTGCGACTGGACCGCGACGCTTTCGCCGACGCGGTCGCATGGACCGCTCGGGCGCTGCCCGCACGACCCTCCGTGCCCGTACTCGCCGGCATGCGCATGGAGGCCGCCGAGGACACTGGGTCCCTGCACCTGTCCGGCTTCGACTACGAGGTTTCCACCCGTGCCTCCGTCCGTGCCGAAACGGCCGAGGGCGGCAGTGCCCTGGTTCCGGGGCGCCTCATGGCCGAGATCGTGCGCAACCTCCCCGAGGGCGCGGTCGACATCGAGAGCCGGGGCTCGCGCATCCTCATCACCGGAGGCACCGCCCGATTCACGCTCATCACCATGCCGTTGGAGGACTACCCGAGCCTGCCCGGGATGCCCCCGCGTATCGGCGCGGTCCCTGCCCGGGCCCTGACCCAGGCGGTACGCCAGGTCACCCCGGCGGCCAGCCGTGACGACACCCTGCCCGTGCTCACCGGTGCCTACCTCGACTTCACCGGCGACAGTCTGAGAGTGGTCGCCACCGACCGTTACCGCATCGCCGTGCGCGAGCTGTGGTGGCTTCCTGCCGACACGGGGATCGACGTGGCCGCGCTCGTGCCCGCCCGTACGCTCTCCGACACCGTGCGCGGACTCGTCACCGGCGAGAACGTCGATATCGCCCTGTCCACGGTCACCGTCGGAGAGGGGGTGAGCCTGTCCCCGGGCGAGGGCATGATCGGTTTCGAGAGCGGTCAGCGGCGCACCACCACCCGCCTCATCGACAGCGACTTCATCAAGTACCGGTCGTGGTTCCCCGCGGACTTCTCCGCGAGGGCCCATGTGACCGTCGCCCCGCTGCTGGAGGCGGTCAAGCGTGTGGCCCTGGTGGCGGACCGCGCGACGCCGCTGCGGTTGGCCTTCAGCGAGGGCGAGGTCGTGCTCGAGGCGGGTTCGGGTGCGGACGCCCAGGCGGTCGAGGCGATCGAGGTCGAGTACGAGGGCGACCCCCTGCGGCTGGCTTTCCGTCCCGACTACCTCATGGACGGGCTGGCCGGGGTGGAGACGGAACGGGCCCGGCTCAACTTCACCGAGCCGACCAAACCCGCGGTGTTCACCGACCTCTCTGAGGAGGAGGGCCAGGAACCCGCCTTCCGGTACCTGGTGCAACCGTTGCGGGTGTCCTGAACTCCCCTTTTCTGTTCTTGCAGCCGACGGCTCCCACTTGTCCACAAAGTTATCCACAGGCTGCCCTTCGAGCCTGTGGACAACTCAGGGTCATCATCCCTGGAAAGGGCCGATTCAGGCAGCATCTGTCCTAGAAATCCCGGCATGACGTGCAGAAGTGCCTCCTGGCGTGCTTCGTGCACAGCCTGTGGAAAACTTCTGTGCAGGCATCCTGTGTTCGCCCTCCACGTCAGCTCGTGGAACCCTGGCCGGCCTTTTCGGCGCCCTCGGGAAGGGACGAGGAGTTCTCCTCACCGCTCTCCACGGACGTCTCCAGGCCCAGCTCCGCCTGCCGCCCCCGCCGGTAGCCGGCGCGGTACCCGGCAGCGCTGTGCGTGCGCTCGGGACGGTGCTTGCGCAACTGCGGGAACTGTTTCTGGAACTCCTCCTGAACCCGGTGCACGTCCTCTCGAAGGACCAGGTCCGTGCCTCGGGAGGACTGTTCCCGGGAATCCGGGTCCTCCGAGCCCGAATCGGTCTGCGGTTCCCCGGCGTTCTCCTGCATGCGTGTACGGAACTCGCGGATCCGTTCTGCGACGGCCTGGCCGTAGGCACGCACGAACGAGCGGTAGTAACGCTTGCGTTCGGTCTCCAGAGCCGAGCGCGTGTAATTGCGCAGTTCCCTGATGTTGGCCACGTGTGTGGAACTCATGAACTTCGCCGAGGCCTCCATCTGGTTGGAGATCGACGGGAACAGCAGTTGCAGGGCTTCCAGGGCGTCCACCGTGCCCACCAGGATGATGGTGCGCTCGGTGGTGTCGGAGGTGTTGCCGCGTACTGCCGACTGGCAGCCATAGGCGGCCGCGATATCGGCCAGTGCCCGCACTCGGGCCTTGCCATGGCCCCCCACGCCGCTGACCACGTGGTTCATGCGGCTGATCGCGTCCGGTTCCTCGCCCCGCTCGGCGCGGGCCTCGGCCTCCTGGATCGCGTGGCGGGTCATGAGCTCGGCGGCCTTGGCGGTGAAGGCCTGGCTCTCGGCATCGGTGACCGAGGAGTCCTCCGCCATGCGGAGGAGCCCTCGGACCCGCTCGACCATCTTCTGACGGGCAGCTTCAGTCATCGGCGCCGGTCGTCTCCCGTGGGCTTGCGTGCGGACGGCCTTGTCCCCGAACGTCGCGTGCGTGAACATTCGGTGGACCTGTCGAGCTTAGGTGCTGCTCGGCGGGCACTCGACCTGCTACGCGACGGAAGGCGCCCATCGAACAGAGCTTAGGCGTTTCACCCGCCCGGGACGACGCAGGCTCGGATCCCCCGCGTAGGTCCACTCCGGGGCGGTCCGGGCATGGAGAACGCCCCGCCGCAGCGGGGCGTTCGTCGCGGGGCGACACGGCCGATCCCGCCCGGTGGTTCCCGGGCCGAGCGGCTCCGGGGCTGAGGGCCGCGTCGACACCGTTACTTCTTCTCGCCGACCAGGGTCGCGATGAGGCCCACGGTGATCCAGATGGCAGCGGCGACGAACAGGCCTCCGAAGAGACCACCCAGGACGGAGGCGCTCAGCATCTGCACGAGGCCGTAGCCCGCGCCGCCGACGACGGCCGGAACGGCCGCGTACCGGAATGGGTAGGAGGCGGCCCAGCGACGCCCGCGGCGGTCGCTCTTCTTGCTGACCACCCCGCCCACACCGCCGAAGAGCGCGAAGAAGATCACAGCCGCGCCGAGGCCGGAAGCCAGGGCCCCGGCGCCGAGATTGAACAGGAAGAACAGGGCGCCACCCGCAGCGCCGCCCAGGAGGGACAGGCCCCACGGCCAGACCATCGTCGCCGAGGCCACCGGGGTGAATGCGCTACCACGCTCCAGCGTCATGACTACCGCTCCAGTCGAATCGCGTGACGCCCGCTCTTGACCGGGTCGTCCCTTTCAGCATGCAACGTCCTGGCTCTGGGCGCATCAGGGCCCGCCCCTGACTTTCCCCCGAGTGGAAGCTTCGAAGCCGGTCCCGAGGTCACGGGGCGGCACGATGACAACGATCGAGCGGCTCAGGAAGTGCCCGGGCCCGGAACGGTGTCGCTCATCGGGAAGGCCCCGAGGCCGGAGCGCAGATCCTGCCAGGCGGACCGGAACGCCGGCATCAGGGGGAGGGCCTCGGCCTCCTCCACCGGGACCCAACGGATCTCGTTGCTCTCGGAGTTGCCGGCCCGGAACGGGACCATCGAGGCCAGTCCGAGCAGGAACGTGTCGTAGCGCCACTGCCTGAGGTCGTGCTCGTAGGTGCCCAGGACCGTGTACTCGGACAGGTTGCCGGCGACCTCCTCGCGGAACTCACGCACAGCCGCTTCCAGGGGGGTCTCGTCGCGGTTGCGCGCCCCACCCGGGATGCCCCAGGTGCCGCCCATGTGGGTCCATCCGGCACGGTGCTGCAGCAGCACGTGCCCGGCCCCCTGGGAATCGGGGGCGTGGAGCAGCAGGCCGGCCGCGCCGTAGAGCCCCCATCGGTAGGAGCCGTCGGACAGGCGCACCCAGCCGTTACCGTCACCGTCCTGCATACGGGCAGTCCTCCTTCGCGTCCGATGTCTCGTGCCCCGGTCCTCCGCACAACGACATCCCTGCCACGATCATGCCCTGTGGTGGAGGGCGATCGGAGCGGTTCGCCGGTTCGGTTCTGTTAATGGATATCGGATAGGCCAGTTTGATAGTAGTTGCGTGACCGTAAAGGACGGACGTCCCGAGAGGGGATCATCGGGGAAGTCCAAGATGTCTGGTGCAGAGTTTCGTCGAATCCGGAGCGGGCATAGGGTGCTCATCACGCGACCGTCCGTGAGAAATGCGATCCACTGCCCCCTGAAAGTGGACTGAAAGCTTCCTGTAAGACGATCTCTCTAGTGTCGAAGGTGTTCGACGCGGACGGTGCCCGCGAGAGGACGGCTCGCGGGGCTCGCACCACGCGGAGTTCACTGGGCACATGCCACCCGCGGTGTTCGTGAAGGCGGAGGCACCGCGGGTGGCCACGCCATCCCGGAGACGGGGCCGATGTTGATGATCGATCGACGGCGTAGAGCTACATTGCGCATCTACGCGAGTGCTGTGAGAAGAGGGGTCAGAGTGCCGAAGATGCTCACCGTGGACGAGGAGTTCGAGCGTCTCGTGGCCGACGTCCGGCCGGCCGCGAAGATGCGTCCTCTGGAGGAGCCCGAGCCCGGCAAGGACGCTCCGGAGGAGCACCCCTCGGAGGAGACCCCTTCGACGGAGTAGTGGACCGCAGGGCCGTCCACGGCCACGGGTCGCGGCCCCGAGTATCGTTTCGGAGGGGGATGCTCGGGGCCGCTTTTCTTGTGCGCATTTCTCCTTTGCGCCAATTCACCTTGCTAGGCTGACCCGTTGTGGAATTCAGTGTGCTCGGTCCCATAACCGTCTGGAACGAGGGGCGCCCGGTCACAGTGGGCGGACCGCGTCAGCGTTGTGTGCTCGGCGCGCTCCTGGTCCATCTCGGCCGGGAAGTGACCTTCGACCAGCTCATCGGCTACCTCTGGAGTGATGATCCACCGCGCACCGCACGGTCGGTCATCCAGGTCCAGATCTCCCACCTCAGGCGGCTGCTGCCGGACACCATCGCCACCACCGCCGGTGGTTACGTCCTCGACTTCGACCCCGAGAGCGTCGACCTGCACCGATTCCGACGCCTGCGCGAACGCGCCGCGGACGCCCCCGCGCACGAAGCTGCCGGACTGCTCGAACAGTCCCTGCGGTGCTGGCGCGGGGCCCCGTTCTCCGGGGTGGGGTCCGAACACCTGGCCTACTCCGTGGTCACCCCGCTTCTGGAGGAGTACTGGTCCGCCGTCACCGCGTGGGCCGAACACGCCCTCGAACTCGGCCGCGCCGGCGACGTCGTCGCACGCCTGACCCCGCTCACTCGCGGCGAACCCTTCCGCGAACGCCTCCACCACCTGCTCATCACCGCCCTGTGGCACGACAACGACCGGGCCAAGGCGCTCACCGCCTACGAGGAGTTCCGTTCCGGCCTGGCCGAGGAACTGGGCGTGGACCCCGGTGCCGAGGTCATGGACCTGCACGCGCGCATCCTGCGGGAGGAGGTGCCGAGCGTCCGACGTGCGGTACCGGACGAACCCGCAACGGCCTCCGACACCTACGTCGTCCGCAACGACCTGCCCCGCGACCTGCCCGACTTCACCGGCCGCGAGCAGCCACTGGCCCGTATGCGCGATCTCGTGGACGGCGGCGGGGACCGTGCCCAGGTCTGTGTGATCACCGGCAGCGGTGGCGAGGGCAAGACCACCACGGCCGTCCACTTCGGGCACGGAGCCGCCGAGCACTACCCCGACGGGCAGCTCTTCATCGATCTGTACGGCTACAACACCGACCGCGGCCCGCTCAGCGCCTCGTCCGCGCTCGGGGCCCTGTTGAGGGCAGTGGGTGTGGCACCGGAGGCCGTTCCCGAGTCCCTGGACGAACGCTCCGCACTCTGGCGTGCCACGATGGCCGACCGCCGGGTGCTGCTGATCCTCGACAACGCCTTCAACGTCACCCAGGCCAGCCCGCTCGTGCTGCCTTCGCCGGGGTCGCTGACCGTCATCACCGCACGCAAGGACGTCAGCGGGATCAACGGGGCCCGGTTCGTCTCCCTCGGGATGTTCGACGAGGACTCCTCGTTGGACCTGCTGTCCAAGGTGCTGGGGGAGTCCCGTGTGGAGGACGAGCCCGACAGTGCACGCGCCATCGCCCGGCTGTGCGGCGGTCTCCCCCTGGCCCTGCGGGTCGTGGCCGGTCGGATCCTCAGTCGTCCGCGGTGGTCGCTCGCACACGTTGCGAGCCGGCTCGGCGAACGCGACCGCCGGCTGCGCGAACTCCAGGTGGAGGGGCAGAGCGTCGAGTCGGCGATCGATCTCTCCTACCAGAGCCTCAACAGCGAGCAGCGGCACGCCTTCCTGCTCCTCGGGATGATGATCGGCGACACGGTGGACCTCACCGGTGCTGCGGCGCTGCTCGGCACCAGCGTGGAGGAGGCCGACGACATGCTCCAGGAGCTCGTCGGCATGTACCTGCTCTCCGAACCCCAGGGTGACGTCTACCGATTGCACGACCTCATCACGGACTTCTGCCGGTCCCGGGCCGAACCGGTACTCGGGGAGGAGACCGTCGAGAAGGCGCGCCTGTCCTTGGCGCACTACTACCTCGACACCGCTCGAAGGGGCACCGACCTGCTCGGTCCGCGGGCGGAGGAGGGGTACGAAGGTTCCACGCACCGCCCCTACCGCAGCGATCTGTCCACCCGGGAGGACGCCGAACGCTGGTTCTCCCTCCACCACGAGAACCTCGCCGAAACCATCGAGTTCTTCGCTTCCGGCGACTTCGGGGACCAGGCCTGGCGCATGGCCGACCTGGTGTGGCGGTTCTACGCCTTGCGGGGACACATGGCGCTCCTGGTCAGTTCGCACCAGCGCGCACTCCAGGTCAGCGAGCAACAGGGCAGCGGACGTGGGCGTGCGGTCACGTTCATCGGACTCGGTATCGCCCACTACATCACCGGGCGGTTCGCCGAGGCCCTGGACCTGTTGTCGCAGGCACACGAGATCCTCGTCGGGCTCGACGACAGCATGGGGATCCTGCGTGTCAACGCGAACCTGGGCATGGTCTACGAGCGGGTCGGGCGGTTCACGGAGTCGGCCGGGGCGATCGAAGAGGCGCTGGAACACGCGGTGGCCGTCGGAAACACCGACATCGAGTCCCTGCAGTGGGGGAACCTGGCCGTGCTGCGCCAGAGCCTGGGCCAGTACGAGGAGGCCATCCACTGCGCAGGGAAGGCCATGGAGCGCGCATCGGGCACGGACCTGGAGGAGACGGCCGCGCACACCCGTCGAGTGATGGGGGAGGCGCGGGCGGCGCTGGGTGACATCGAGGGGGCCTTCGCCGACCTGGGGGAGGCCCTCGAGCTGTCGACGAAGCTGTCCCTGGCGGGCAACCGGATCTACGTGTACAACTCCCTGGGCAAGGCCCACCGGCTCTCCGGCAATTGGGAGAGAGCGGTGGAGGAACATGCCGCTGCCCTCGAGCTGGCCGACACCTTGGGAGACCACAGTGGGGACGCGGAGATCCTCGCCGACCTCGGGGTCACCTACGGCGCCGCCGGTCGCCCGGACGAGGCGGCCCGTGCCCTGAACAAGGCGCTCGCGATGGCCGATGAGCGGGACGAGCAGTACATCTCGGCCAAGGCCGCGCTCGCCCTCGGCGGGCTCCCCGCGTCCGTGGTCGACGACGAACGTGCGTGTGAGCTGCTCACCTCGGCAGTACGGACCCTCACCGAGCTGGATCTGGACGACGCCGAGTTCGCCCGGAAGGAGCTCGCGCGCCGTTCCTCGGGCGCCGGGGACCCTTCGCGCGTGGAGTGAGGCAACTCCGTCTTCCGGGTGAGGACCGCGGCCCAAGGTGGCCGTGGTTCCGGCAGACCGGATCCCTATTTGTTAATAGTATTTCCAGTTCGGGGCGCCCTCCGGGCCTCGGTCTCGCACATACCAGTGCGAGGCGGGGCATGGCCTCCCTGAGCTGCGGGTGGTGGCACTGCGTGCCCTCGCATGCACGCGGAACGGCAGAGCCTTGACTCATCTATAAGGGGTGTTTACTGTTTTCCGCATCGGGTGGAAGGCGTTTTTCGGGGACACCCGAAAAGCGCCGGGACGACGCCGTTCGCATCGACGCGGGTGCTTGTCCGACCCCGCGTCGGCGCTCCACCCGCCCTGGGCCGACGGGCCCGGGTCACCCCCGCTGCGGCCCGAGACCCCTCAGAGGCCGCGACCCGAAGAGAAGGGCTTCGCACATGACGAACCGAGTTCTCCGTTCCTCCGCCGCGGTCGCCGGATCCACCGCGCTCATCTTCGCCCTCATGCCTGCCGGTACCGCTAGCGCACACGGCTATGTCTCCGATCCCCCGAGCCGCCAGGCCCAGTGCGCCGCCGGTGTCGTCGACTGCGGCCCGATCCAGTGGGAGCCGCAGAGTGTCGAGGGCCCCAAGGGTCTGATGAGCTGCTCCGGCGGCAACGAGCTCTATTCCGAACTCGACGACGACAACTACGGGTGGGACGTCACCCCGGTGGGCACCACCGCGAACCTGGAGTGGACCATCACCGCGAACCACTCGAGTGCCGAGTGGGAGTACTTCATCGACGGTGCGCTCGTCGACAGCTTCGACGACCAGGGCGCCCAGCCGCCGGACAACTTCACGCACGAGATCGACCTGTCGGGCTACAGCGGTGAACAGACCATCCTGGCCCGCTGGAACGTCGCCGACACCGCCAACGCCTTCTACGCCTGCATCGACGTCAACGTCGGCGCACTCTGATCCCGCCACGGCGGAGGGTCGGTGCCGCGGGGCGCCGACCCTCCGTACCCCCGCTCCCGGGTCTTCCCGCCCGGACACGACGAAGGGCCGGTCCCGTGGGAACCGGCCCTTCGTGCTCGTCGGGGTGGCGGGATTCGAACCCACGACCTCTTCGTCCCGAACGAAGCGCGCTACCAAGCTGCGCTACACCCCGAAGCAACACCCACGATTCTAGCTGATATGAGGAGTGCTTCGCACATCGGCGCGTCCGGGCCGCTGATCGGACCCGGACGCACCGGACGGTTCAGGCCTGGGCAACGAGGTCCAGGAGCGAGGCCTCCGGGCGGCAGCAGAACCGCACGGGAGCGTACGGGGAGGTTCCCAGGCCGCCGGACACGTGCAGCCAGGAGTTCTCGTACTGGTGCAGCCCCCAGGCACGCACCCGGTCGATACCGCAGTTGGTCACGAGTGTCCCGTAGAAGGGCAGGCACAGTTGCCCGCCGTGGGTGTGCCCGGCCATCAGCAGTTGGTACCCGTCCGCGCTGAACCGGGACAGGTTGGCCGGTTCGGGCGAGTGCAGCACACCCAGACGCACGTCGGCGTCCGGGTCGGCGGGGCCGGCCACGTCGTCGTACCGGTCGAGCTTGATGTGGGAGTCGTGCACCCCCGCGAGTGCCACAGAGACCCCGTTGGCTTCGAGGCGGCCCTTGTGGTTGTTGAGATCCAGCCAGCCCGCGGAGGCCATTGCCGAACCCAGGTCACGCCAGGGCAGGTCGGGCACACGGCGCTTGCTGTAGTCGTGCTTACTGGTCCGCCACAAGTACCGCGCGGGATTCTTCAACTGCGGGGAGAACAGGTCGTTGGAGCCGTACACGAACGCGCCCGGCCGGTCGAGCAGCGGTCCGAGGGCGTCGATGAAGGGACCGACGGCGTCGGGATGGGCCAGAGAATCGCCTGTGTTGATCACCACATCGGGTTCGTGGGTCTCCAGACCCCGGATCCATTCGATGAGCATCCGCCGGCCGGGGGTCAGGTGCGCGTCCGACAAGTGCAGTACACGCAGGCGCGGGCTCCCCGGAGGGAGCAGGGGCAGCTCGTAGCGGCGCAACCGGAACCAGTTGCGCTCGATGACCGAGGCATAGACCAGCCCGGCCGCTCCGACGGCACCGGTCACGGCGGCCGCACGGCCGATCCGGCGTGTGAGTCGTCGGTCGTCGCCCATCCGGGGTCTCCTTCGTCGTCGATCGTGTGGCCTCCGCCGGCCGTGGGGTACCGGACGGGAAACGGATGGTGGCGTTGTCCCGGCCACCGTAGGATTTGTGGCATGCCCGAACTCAAGGACCGCCTCAAGAACGACCTGACCGCTGCCATCAAGGCGCGCGACAAGGTGCGTACCGGCACCCTGCGCATGGTGTTGGCCGCCATCTCCACGGAGGAGGCCGCGGGATCCTCCCAGCGCGACCTCGACGACGCCGAGGTCACCAAGCTGTTGACCCGGGAGGCCAAGAAGCGCCGTGAGGCGGCCGAGGCGTTCGAGAAGGGCGGTCGGGCCGACCAGGCCGAGGCCGAACGGGCCGAGAGCGAGGTCATTTCGGACTACCTGCCCAAGCAGCTTACCGATGAGGAACTGGCCGAGTTGGTGTCCTCGGCCATCGGTGAGACCGGAGCGCAGGGCCCCAAGGAGATGGGCCAGGTCATGAAGGTGGTGAACCCGCGCGTGGCCGGCCGGGCCGAGGGTTCCCGCGTGGCCGCCGAGGTCAAGCGGCAGCTCACCTCCTGACCAGTACGCAAGACGAACGCCCGGCACCGGAAGTGATCCGGGACCGGGCGTTTCGTGTGCTGTCCTCTAGAAGGACCCCTCGCGCGGGTCCGTGGGCAGGGCGGGCTGGACCGTGGGCAGGCCGCCCGGGCCCGCTGCGGTCCCGCCACCGCCCTCACTCAGGAACACGTTGACGGTCGCGCCCTCGGGCAGGGTCGTGCCGGGGTCCGGGTTGACCGCGGCGACGGTGCCCCCGGGGTGGGCGGAGGCGACGCTGGTACCGGAGACGTTGACCCGGTAGCCGGCACCCTCCAGGTTGGCCACGGCCTCGGACTCGTCCTGGCCGACGACGTTGGGCACGCTCTGGTCGTCACTGGTCGGGCTGGCGTCCCCGTCCGGGCTGCTGCCGGAACCGCCCCCACTGGAGGTCGAACCGTACTGCGACGGCGGCGAGGCCAGGCTCTCCTCCTCGAGGCCCTCGTGGGCGCCCTGGAAGGTCTCCTGCCAGATCGGCCCGGGGACGGTACCTCCGTAGACCTGGCCGTAGGAGCGTCCGCCGAAGCTGACGTTGCGCAGCGGGTACTGCTGCGGGCCGCGCGGGTCGCCCACGAAGACGGACCCGGCCATCTGCGGCGTGAAGCCGGCGAACCAGGCGGCCGCGGTGCCGTCGGTGGAGCCGGTCTTGCCGGCGGCCGGACGGCCGATGCCCAGGCCGCTGGCGGTGCCCCCGCTCTTGAAGGTCTGCGTCAGCAGGAAGCTGACCCCGTCGGCGACCTCCTCGTCGATGACCTGCTCGCACTCGGGCTCGATCTCGATGGTGGTGCCGGCCTGCCGGTCCTCGATGCGGTCGATGGGCTGGGGCTCGCACAGTTGGCCGCCGGAGGCGAAGGTCGCGTAGGCGCCGGCGAGGTCGATCGGTGCGACCTCTTCACTGCCGAGGGTGAAGCTGTTGTTGGCGAGGGTGTTCTCGTTCTCCGTGAACTTCGTGCCGTCGGCCCGCTGGAGGCCGAGGGTCTCGGCCATCTCGATGGTCTCGCACAGCCCCACGCTCGCCTGGAGCTGGGCGAAGTAGGTGTTGGAGGACTGCTGGGTCCCCGAGAGCATGTTGTGGTGGCCGCCGTTGCTCTCGCCCGCGTTGCTCAGTGACCAGGGCGGCAGGGTCCCGCCGTTGCAGGAACGTTGGCCGCTGACGGTCGTGGATCCGGGCGAGTTGAAGCTCGTACTGAAGGGTTTTCCCTGGTCGAGAGCGGCGGCGAGGGTGATCGCCTTGAACGTCGACCCGGCCTGGAAACCGGTGCTGCCACCGCGGTCGGACCCGGTGGTGAAGTTGATGGAGGTCTCACCGATGTTGCCCTCGTCCGGTCCGAAGTTGCGGCTCTGCATCATGCCGAGCACGCGCCCGGTCCCGGGTTCGAGGATGACCTGGGCAGCGACCTTGCGGGACTCGTTCTCGCGGGGGACCCACTTGTCCACGGCCTCCTGGCCGGCTTCCTGCGTCTGCGGGTCCAGAGTGGTGTGGATGTCGAGTCCGGCGGTGCGCAGCCAGCGTGCCCGCTCGGTCTCGTTGGGCCCGTAGCGCTCGTTCTTCTCGATCTCCTGCACCACGTAGTCGCAGAAGAAGGGTTGGTCGCTGGGGACGCAGCCGTTGGGCGGGGTCTCCAGGTCGACTTCGAGTTCCTCCTGCTTGGCTTCCTCGGCCTCGGACTCGGTGATGTAGCCCACAGAGGACATGCGGTCGATGACGACATTGCGGCGTTCGACGCTCTGCTCGGGGAAGAAACGCGGATTGTAGAGGTAGGGGTACCGGACCAGTCCCGCGATGGTGGCGGCCTCGTGGACCTCGAGTTCGCTCGCGGGCTTCTGGAAGTAGTGCTGTGCTGCCGACTCCACCCCGTAGGCGCCGTCGCTGAAGTAGGCGATGTTGAGGTAGCCCTCGAGGATCTCGTCCTTGGTCATCCGCTGTTCCAGGGCGATCGCGTAGCGCAGTTCCCGGATCTTGCGGGCGATGGTCGTCTCGCGGGCCTCCTCGAGTTCCTCCTGAGAGGTGGCCGCTTCGATCTGCACGTTCTTGACGTACTGCTGGGTGATGGAGGAAGCACCCTCGGTGTCGCCGCCCATGGTGCGGATGGCGGCGCGGAGGGTCCCGGAGATGTCGAGCCCGCCGTGTTCGTAGAAGCTGGAGTCCTCGATGGCGAGGATCGCGTGGACCATCTCTTCCGAGATGTCTTCGAGCGCGACGAGCTCACGGTTCTGGTCGAAGATCTCGGCGACGACGTTGCCGTCGGCATCGTAGATGGTGGAGCGCTGCGGGGGAGGCGGCGTCTCCAGATTGCTGGGCATGTCCAGGAAGCCGCCCGCGATGTTGCGTGCGGTGATCCCCATTCCGCCGACGGCTGGGAGCGCAAGCGCGGCGACCAGAAAGCCGGCTATGGCGCTGACGACTACCAGTTGGCTGATTCTCTGAAGCAATGTCCCCTGACCCACCCCATCAAGACTAAGTGACCGTACGTGCCCGAAGTGGTGTGTTCCACCATGAAAAGGTCTGAATCACACCAACTACCCACACCGCCGCGCGCCTCGTTCACTGGGTCCATCTTGTCACGATCCCGGACCGGACCCCTGCTCACCGGGCTCCTCGCCCGCGATGGCCGCGCTCCTGCTCACCGGTGGCGGCCGCCCACGCAATGGCCCGGACGGGCCATATTCGGTTGGATGCAAAGGGGGTCGAGTGGGTTCTGTCGGCACGGGTCACGAAACCGTACGTTCGAGGCCATGGGGGTGGGCGGGCGATGCAGAACCGGACGCCGAACACCCCACACGACGATGGGGCCTCCCCCTCCACTCAACCAGAGTGCGGATACCTCTTGGACCCCGCGAGCACGAGATTTGGGAGTGCGGGCAAATGCGGACCGACCAATGGATCACCCGGGCCCTGTGCCGTGAACTCGACCCGGACACGCTGTTCGTCAGCGGAGCCGCACAGAACACGGCCAAGCTCGTCTGCCGGGGTTGCCCGGTACGGATCGAGTGCCTCACCGACGCCCTCGAACACCGGGTCGAGTTCGGGGTCTGGGGCGGCATGACCGAACGGGAACGCCGATCTCTCCTGCGTAAACACCCCGAGGTGGAGGATTGGGGCGATCTCCTGGAACGGGCCGATCGACAGGGCGAGGACCCGGCGCGTTACGCCGCCGCCCAGTACTGACCAGGTGCTGAGCGCCGTTCCCACCGCGGTGCCGGGCACCGGTCCCGGCGCGGTCCCGAGCGCTGTGGCGCATACCGACCGTGGGCCACCGCTGCGAGCGGCCGGCCATGGTCACCCCGTTCCGGCGGCCGGATCCCCGCCGACGGGTCCCGCACCCGCCAGAAGGTCCCCGATCCGGCGCAGTCCGGTGAGGTCGTGGACGTCACCGGCCAGAGCGGCCACCTCCGAGACCCGCACATCCGGATGCGCGGTGAGGACCCTGTCGAGCAGGAGCAGTTCCCGCCCGCGTACGTGCGCCCGTTCGGCATGCAGCCGCAACGCCGCCTCGGCCAACGGGTGCTTCCCGGTCCGGGCCAGGGCCTGCGCGGCCTGCTCCGCCTCCTCGGGGCCCAGCCGTGCCGCCGGGCCCTCCGGAAGGGGATGGGTCCGGTTGAGTACCAGACCCGCCGTCGGCATACCGTCCGAGGCCAGGCGGCGTACGAAGAACGCTGCCTCCCGCATCGCGTCGGGTTCGGGCACGGACACCACCACGAACGCCGTCCCCGGGTCCTGCAACAGCTGGTAAGTACGTTCGGCACGTTCCTGGAACCCGCCGAAGACCGCCTCGAACGCCGAGGTGAACGAGCGCAGATCGTTCAGGAACTGTGCCCCGACCAGCTTGCCGATCACCGACGTCACCATGCTCACACCGGCGCCCAGCAACCGCAGCGGCCCCGAACCCGCCGGCTCCGTCAGGAAACGCATGAGCTTACTGTCCAGGAAGCGCCCCAACCGTTCGGGGGCGTCCAGGAAGTCCAGGGCCGACCGGCTGGGCGGGGTGTCGACCACGATGAGGTCCCACTCGCCGGACTCGCGCAGTTGTCCGAGCCGTTCCACGGCCATGTACTCCTGGGTCCCGGAGAAACCCGTCGAGAGGGTCTCGTAGAACGGGTTGTCCAGGATCTGCCGAGCCCGCGCGGGATCGGCGTGCTCCTCCACGACCTGGTCGAACGTGCGCTTCATGTCGAGCATCATGGCGTGCAGCTCACCCGGGGTGTTCTCGGGCAGCAGCACCCGGCGCGGCGTGTTGTCGAGGGACTCCAGCCCCATGGACTGTGCCAGCCGCCGGGCCGGATCGACGGTGATGACCACGGTCCGCCGACCGCGCTCGGCCGCGCGCAACCCCAGCGCAGCGGCCGTGGTGGTCTTGCCGACCCCGCCCGACCCGCAACAGACCACGATGCGGCGTGCGGGATCGTCGAGGAGCGCGTCCACGTCCATGGGACCGGACCGGTGCGCGGGGCTCACCGGCCCACCCCCTGTTCGGTCAGCGCGTGGGCCAGGTGCTGGACGGCCCGCTCCCCGGTGGCGCGTTCCAGGAGGGGCAGTTCCAGGACCGGTGAGCCCAGGGAGGCCAAACCCTCCCGGACCCCGGCCTCGAGACCGGCACGGACGGCATGGGCGTGCAGTTCGTCCTCGAGCCCGGTGGCCAGGCCGGCGGGATCGGACATACCCGCTGCGGTGAGCCCGGCGGTCAGGGCATCGCGGTCCAGGGTGTTCGTGCGGGCCGCCTCGAGCCCGGCGTCGTCGAGGAGTTCCGGCCGCACCATGTTGATCAGCACCGCCCCCGTGTTCAGGCCGAGTGCGGAGAGTTCACCGATGCCGTCGCGGGTCTCCTGTGCCGGCATCTCCTCCAGGAGGGCCACGAAGTGCACCAGGGTGCTTTCGGACCGGATGACCCTGGCGGCCCGCTCCGCGTGGTCGTGGACCGGTCCGGCCTTCGCCAGGCCGGCGACCTCGGAGTTGACGTCGAGGAACCGTCCGATCCGTCCCGTGGGAGGGCCGTCCATCACCACGGCGTCGTAGGTGAACGGGGACCCGGCCGGCGCCGAGGAGGTGCGGCCGCCACGGCCCTTGCGGCGCCGTACCGCCTCGGTGGCCTTGCCGGTGAGCAGTACGTCGCGCAGGCCGGGAGCGATCGTGGTGGCGAAGTCCACCGCTCCCAGGCGGCTCAGGGCCCGACCCGCTCGGCGTATGCCGTAGAAGAGTTCCAGGTACTCCTTGAGCGCGGACTCGGGATCGGCGGCCAGCACCGACACAGTGCCGCCCCCCGCGGCTGACAGCACCGGACGTTCCTCGTGAGGAAGGGGGGAGCGCTCGAGCAGCGATGCCACGCCTTGGCGACCCTCGACCTCCAGGAGCAGGACCCGGCCGCCGCCGGAGGCCAGCGCGGTCGCGAGGGCCGCCGCAGCCGTTGTCTTCCCCGTGCCGCCCTTACCGGTGACGATGTGCAGGCGTGCGCCGGCACATGCGTCCCAGGGGCCGGGAGATCGGTGCTCACGCTCGCTCACCCCACGGAGTCTATGCGGGGGCCGTTCGACGGAGCGCGATCGGTGTCGGGAAAGTAGGGTGAGCGGCGTCGAGAAGCGGTCCGGAAGGGCCGCACGGAGAACCGAGGGGGAAGCCGTATGGCCAAGTGGGAGTACCAGACCGTGGCGCTGCTGTCGCATGCCACCAAGCAGATCCTGGACAACTGGGGTCAGGACGGATGGGAGCTCGTCTCCGTCGTCCCCGCCCCCCTGCCGGAGGGCACCGACCCCCGCAACCAGCAGTACGTCGCCTACATGAAGAGGGAAGTCTGATGGCCACGCCCGAGGAGCGTATCGCCGAGCTCGGGCTGGCACTGCCCGATCTCGCCGCCCCCGTCGCGGCCTATGTGCCCACGGTGCGCACCGGCGACCACGTGTACGTGTCGGGACAGCTTCCCTTCGTCGAGGGTGAGCTTCCCGCGACCGGAAAGGTCGGGGCCGAGATCGACCCCGAGACCGCACAGGAACTGGCCGCCCGGTGCGCACTCAACGGCATCGCCGCGGTGCGGGCCGAACTGGGCGACCTCGCCCGTGTGACCCGGGTCGTCAAGCTCGTCGGTTTCGTGGCGAGCAGCCCGGACTTCACCGGCCAGCCCGGTGTGATCAACGGTGCGAGCGAACTGGTCGGCAAGGTCTTCGGCGACGCGGGGGTGCACGCCCGCAGCGCTGTCGGTGTGGCCGCCCTGCCGCTGAACGCCCCGGTCGAGGTTGAGATGATCGTCGAGGCCCGCTGAGCGGTTCCTCCACGTAGGGGTTCCTCGGGCCCGGCGCGACTTTTCGACCAGAAGGAGGGAGCGTCGATGCCCGAGGACCATGGTGTCGCCCCGGCCCGTCCGGCCGCTACCGTCATGCTGCTGCGTCCGTCGTCAGCGGACGGAGCGGCCGACGGCATGGAGGTCCTGCTCATGCGCAGGGTCGAATCCATGGGTTTCGCGCCGGGGGCCTTCGTGTTCCCCGGGGGCGGGGTCGACGAGCGCGACGCGGACGGGAACCTGCCCTGGACCGGTCCCGGCCCCGAGGAGTGGGCCGGGAGGCTCGGAACCGACGTGCCCGGGGCCCGGGCCCTGGTCTGCGCCGCCGTACGCGAGACCTTCGAGGAGACCGGTGTCCTGCTCGCGAGCGAACCCGAGCAGGTCGGTGCGGACGTCATCACCGTCGACACCACCACCGAGGACTGGGAGAACGACCGCCTCGGGCTGATCGACCGGTCCCGGTCCTTCACCGAGGTGCTGTCCCGGCGCGGCCTGGTGCTGCGAGCCGAGTGGTTGCGGGCCTGGTCCCGGTGGATCACCCCCGAGTCCGAGAAGCGCCGCTACGACACCTTCTTCTTCATCGCCCAGCTCCCGCCGGGCCAGGAGCCCCGCGACGTGGGAGGGGAGGCCGACCTGACCCAGTGGTGCGATCCCGCCACGGTTCAGGACGAGTGGCGGGCCGGGCGCATGCCGATGCTGCCGCCGACCGTCGCCAGCTGTACCGAGGTCGCCGAGCGGGGAACCCTCCGCGGGGTGTGGGAAGCCCGACGGGATATCGTCCCCATCGAGCCGGAAATTCGGGAGAAGGACGGAAAGGTCTGGGTCGTCCTGCCCAGCGGCGTCGAGTTCGCGCTCAGGTAGACCCTCCCGGCCGAGCCCGGGCCCGCGTGCCCGGGCGAGCGAAGCGAGGTGTGATGAGGATCGACGGTTCCGGCACGCTACGGGCCGGCTGTGTGCTGTGCCCGAACCCGAGCCCGATGACACTCGACGGGACCAACACCTGGATCCTGAGGGAACCGGGATCATCCGGGGCCGTGGTCGTCGACCCCGGCCCCGACGACGAACGCCACCTCGAACGTGTGGCCCGTGCCGCCCAGGAACAGGGAGCCCGGATCATGGCCGGGTTGCTCACCCACCGCCATCCCGATCACGCCGACGGCGCGCCTTACCTGTCGGAGCTGACCGGAGCGCCCGTACACGCGGTCGACCCGGAGGTGCGTGTGGCAGGGGAGGGCCTGCAGGACGGCCGGACGATCACTGTGGAAGGCCTGGAGCTCGGCGTGGTGGCCACACCGGGACACACCGACGACTCCGTCTGTTTTCTCCTGGAGGCCGACGGTGCTCTCCTGACGGGTGACACCGTCCTGGGGTACGGCACGACCGTCATCGACGGGGACGACGGCCTCGCCCCGTACATGCGGTCGCTGTACCGCTTGCGAGACATCGTGGAGGAACACGGTGTGCGTGCGCTGCTGCCCGGCCACGGCCCCATCCTCAACGAGCCCGCACACGCACTGCAGCGCTACATCGACCACCGGGAATCGCGTCTGGAGCAGGTCCGGGGCGCGGTGGAAGCGGGTGCGGCCACCGCGGACGAGGTCGCCGCACGTGTCTACCCGGACGTGTCCGAGGAGATCAGGTTCGCGGCCCTGGCTTCGGTGCGGGCCCAGATCCGGTACCTGGTCGCGCTCGGCGAGCTGCCCGAGGGCATCGAGGACTGATCCCGTCCCGCGCGTGGGCGGTCCGGTGAACCGCGGGACGGTCCGCGCGGACCCCTGACAAGGCCGGGGGCCCCGAGCCCCCGGGACGGTGTACGTCCCGGCGGCTCGG
>NZ_ANAY01000038.1 GCF_000340965.1 Nocardiopsis kunsanensis DSM 44524 | reverse complement strand
GCATTGAACTCCCTCGTCTCATGTCTGGCTCCGGCACCCCTTGGAATTACTCATCTAGTAGGACTTTGTTAAGTTCCTGAAATCTCGCGCGGGATACGCCATGATGGGCGTGTGGATCTGGCCGATGTGGACGAACTCCGCGAGGACCTCGACGCGTTCTGCGCCGAGGTCCTCGCTCCCATCACCCGCAAGGACTCCCGCGGATGGGGCAACTGCTACCTGCGCGGGCTGATGCTGGACGGGCACCGTAAGTCCATCCAGCCCATGGCCGAGCGCTTGCCCGACGGCAACATGCAGGCCCTGCAGCAGTTCGTGGCCTCCTCACCCTGGGACCATGCCCCCATCAGGCGCCGGATAGCGACCAAGGTCAGCCAGACCATCAACCCCGATGTGTGGGTCATCGACGACACCTCCTTTCCCAAAGCGGGAACCGCATCGGTGGGTGCGGCCCACCAGTGGTGCGGCGCCCTGGGCAAGCAGGCCCTGTGCCAGGTGGGGGTCAGCCTGCACGCGGCCACCGATGCCGCCTCCGTGCCCCTGGACTGGCGGCTCTACCTGCCCAAGGAATGGGCCGACCCGGCCGATGGGCGCCGGGCCAAGACCGGAATCCCCGAGGGGGTCGGCCACCGCGAGAAATGGCGCCTGGCCCTGGACATGGTCGGCCAGGCACGCCAGTGGGGGCTGGACGAGAAGGTGGTGGTGGCCGATGCCGGCTACGGGCAGAACCACCACTTCCGCGACGGCCTGGCCGAGCGGGGTCTGGACTACGTCGTCGCGGTGCGCGGGGACCTGAACGCCCACCCCGGCGATGCGGTGCCCCGGGCCGGTGAACCCGGACGCAGCGGGCCGGCGCCGCAGCCGCGCTACCGCACACCGGCCCGCTCGCTCAAGGACCTGGCCCTGGAACAGGGGCGCCGGGCGTTGCGCCGGTGCACCTGGCGCCAGGGCTCGCGCGGGCCGATGCGGGGCCGGTTCCTGGCCGTGGCGGTGCGCCCGGCCGGGGTCGCGGCCCGCAGGGCCGCTACGGCCCGCGCCGGCGGCTGGCCCGCCTGGGACGGGGTACTGTCGGCCGAAACACTGATCGCGGAGTGGCCCCCGCACCAGGAAGCGCCCACCGATTACTGGCTCTCCAGCCTGCCCGCGGACACCGCGTTGCGGCACTTGGTGCGCTCGGCCAAGATGCGCTGGCGTATCGAGCACGACTACCGCGAACTCAAGCACGGTTTGGGGTTGGACCACTACGAGGGGCGCACCTGGCGGGGCTGGCACCACCACGTCACTTTGGTCACCGCGGCTCAGGCGTTTTTGACCCTGCGAAGACTGGACCCAAAACACCTGACGTCGGTCTGAGTCTGTACCAAGTCCTGGGGGAGCTCCAGGCGGTGCTGCTGTGCTGGACCGGCGTGTGTCACACCTGTCATCAACCACTCGCACAGCAGCACCCACCAGACACGAGCTAACAAAGTACTACTAGGTCGTGTCCACGGTCGTGTGCCCCGGCGGCAGGAGGACGTGTCGGTCAGCGGGGACCTGCTCTACTTCTCGGTGGACTACCCGTGGGCGGGCGAGGAGTGCGGCGACGCCAAGGCCCACGCGTCCGACGCCGAGGCGTTCGAGGGGATGCGGATCTTCGACATCTCCGACAAAGCGAACCAGGAGTACGTCTCCGCTGTGCGCACCGATTGCGGTTCCCACACCGACACGCTCGTGCCCGGTGGGGATGGGACCGACTACATCTGTGTCCTCTTACTCACCGTCGGAGGAGTTCTCGAACTGCCAGCCGCCACACGACAAGATCTCGATCATCGAGGTGCCCACGGGCGCCCCGGCATCGGCCGAGGTGGTCAACGAGCCCGTGCTGTTCCCGGACGGCGGCCACGAGGAGACCATTGGCTGCCACGACATCACCGCGTACCCGGAGAAGGGCATCGCGGTCGGCGCCTGTATCGGCGACGGCATCATCATGGACATCACCGACCCCGACAATCCCGAGGAGATCGGCTCCTTCGACCGTGGCCCGTGGGACCCCGACCAGCTCAGCATGGCCGGGTCGTGGTCGGCCTACTACTACAACGGCCACGTGTACTCCTCGGACATCCAGCACGGGCTCGACGTCCTGCGCCTGACCGACGAGCGCACCCTGGGCCCTGGGCACTGAGGAGGTGGACATGGACGAGTTCAACCCGCAGTCCCAACCCGTCCACGACCAGGGCTGACACGGATCCGCAGCAGAATCGGCGGCCCGAGGGGCTTTGACCCCGATTCTTGGGCACGGGGGGTGATTGATTACGCCACGATCGCCATCATAGAGGAGGTCCTTGGGGCCTCGAAGTCGTTCGGAGACACGTTCGCGCAGCGTGAGTGACGACGACGGGTGTTGCAGCGGTGGGCCCACCGGAACACCGTGCGACGCAGCGCGGCCTCGTCGGTGTAAGTGAGTTCTCCGGCCAGAGTCTCGCGTTTGAGCGTGGCGTTGAAGCTCTCCGCCACGGCGTTGTCCGCACTCGAGCCGATCGCCCCCATCGACTGGACCACTCCCAGATCGGTGCACAGCCCTTCGTAGGCACGCGAGGTGTAGACCGAACCGTGGTCGGAGTGGAACACCGCCCCCTCCAGACCCCCGCGCTCACGGGCGGCTGCTTTCAGGGCGTGGGCCACCAGGTCGGTGCGCATATGGTAGGCCAGCGCCCAGCCGGCCAGCTTGCGCGAGCACAGATCGATGACCGTGGCCAGGTAGAAACTCCTTCCGTCGGCCAGGGGCAGGTAGGTGATGCCGCCGACATACTTGGTGCCCACGCTGTGCGCACTGAAGTCGCCTCTGAGCAGGTCGGGGTGCTTGCGAGCCCCCTGGTCGGCGTCGGTGGTGCGCACCAGCCGGCAGCCGGATCCCGGCCAGGCCGTGCTCGCGCATCACGCGGACGACCTTCTTGTGGTTGATCCGTGCATTCCCGGATGCTCCCTCATTGTGGTCAGCGGTGATCCTGGGCGCCCCGTACGCGGCATCACTGCCCCGGGTGGGGCCCTGCAGGGCGTGGATGCGTTCGGCCAGGGCCAGGTCCGCGCTCTGGCGTGCCGCACGCTGGGGTTCGGACCGGAGCCAGGCGTAGAAGGAGGACCGGGCCAGGCCCAGGGCTCCGGCAAAGTCGGGTGAAGCAGGTCCTGACCAGGAACCACGGGCAAGAACACGGGCGTGCCCTTGAGCCAGGGAAGATGGAGGTTCCTACGCCTTGCATCACCCGAACCGGAGCACGCCCGCTTGTCCTCATCATTCCAGGTCCCCGCCGCCAGGACCAAGGCCGCATCGGACCACGCCCACCTGCTGAACCTGTTGGACCATCTTCCGGACCCGCGCTCGCGGCGCGGTGTGCGCCACGGGGCCGCTGCCCTGGTCGCCGTGGCGGTCGCTGCTATGGCCGTGGGGATGCGGGGCTTCACCGCGATCGGCCAATGGGTCGCCGGAGCCGATGCGCACGTGCTCACCGAGCTGGGCCTGGAGGGGCCGGCCGAGGAATCGACTTTCCGTCGGCTCTTCGCCGGCCTGGACGCAGACCGGCTCGACCAGATCCTGGGCCTATGGGCCACCACCAGGGCAGGAACGGTTCAGGACCGCCGGGTGATCGCTGTGGACGGCAAAAGCGTGCGCGGGGCCCGCGAACCGGGCGGCCTGGCGCCTCACCTGGTCGCTGCCCTGGACGCGGCCAACGGGCTGGTCCTGGGACAGGGGAAGGCCCACAGCCAGGGCGGCGAGATCGGTGCGGCCCGCGACCTGCTGGGTGTGCTGGATGTGTCCGGTGCGGTGGTGACGATGGATGCCCTGCACGCCCAGCACACCACCGCTGAACAGGTCCTGGAGCAGGGCGGTGACTACGTGTTGACCGTCAAGGCCAACCAGCCCACCCTGTTCGGTCAGTTGAAGAGGCTGCCCTGGAAGGATGTGGCTGCCACGCGGCGCACCGAGCGCTCCCACGGGCGCAGGATCACCCGCACGATCAAGGCCGTGGACGTGCCTGGATGGATCGAGTTCCCCGGTGCGGCCCAGGTCGCCCAGCTACGGCGCACCACGACCCGCAACGGGAAGAAGACCGTCGAGGTCGTGTATCTGGTCACCAGCGCTGATGCTCGCGCAGCCCGGCCACAGGTCCTGGCCGCGTGGGTCCAGTCGCACTGGCACATCGAGAACCGTTTGCACTGGGTACGCGATGTGACCTTCGGTGAGGACGCCTGCCGGATCAGGCGTGGGGCAGCGCCCCGGGTGATGGCATCGCTGCGGGGGTTGGTGATCGCTCTGTTGCGCTTGGCCGGATGGGACAACATCGCTGCCGGTCTACGGCACCATGCCAGCAGAGATCACCAGGTCATAGGCCTCTTGGACGAGTAACCAACAGACTTTGCCGGAGCCCTGGGGCCAGGCCGAGGACCTCGCACAACCGCTTCACCTCGAAGGTGTTTCGGTGGTCGGCGACGAACTGGAAGCGGTTCACCAGTTCGTCGACCCCGCGAAATACTTGGCCGCCTGGCGCAGGATGTCGCGTTCGGTCTCGAGCTTGCGGCGCTCGTCCTGCTCAGCTGCCAAGGCAGTCTCCTGGGGGGCCATCCTGGCCGTGGCGCTCTCGCCCTTGGGCGGTGTGGCTGTGGCGGGCGCGGCCGGTGCTGGGGTGGGGTGTTGCGCCGGGGTGCTGGGCGTAGACCCAGTTCTGCAGGGTTCCCCGGGCGATGCCGAGATCCGCTGCGATCGCTTTGAAGGTGGCGCCCGGGGTGTTCAGGTACAGGTCGACCGCTTGTCGGCGGAAGCCCTCGGAGTAGTTCTTACGGACCATACCTAGATTCTCGCTTCCTCCCGACTCGTGTCGCGTTCAGCGTGTCCAGAATCCAGGGCCCCGGAGTTCTCGTGCTTTGCCGGGGGAACGCACGAACGCCGGATCCGAGGTGCCTGCACAAGTATGACCAGGTCTTGACATGAAAAAACGGGCACGGGCCTGATGGATCATGGAGTTGTCGAGAAACCACAACCTGTAAGGCCCCGTGCCCGCTGTGTCATCCTCCCGTACTCCATGCCCGGCCTCAACCCCGCCCACCCTCACCCCCGCAGGCGAACCCACCCTGGACCTGATGGACCATCTGGCCACCATCGACGACCCCAGAGACCCACGCGGCCGCCGCTATGGTCTGCCCACCCTGCTCGCCCTGTGCGTATGCGCGATGACCAGCACCGGTCACAACAGCACCACCGCCATCATCGAATGGGCCCACAACGCACCCCGCCACGTCCTTCTCCCCCTGCAAATGCCCGTGTGTGCCCCTTCACCCAACACATCCACGTTCCCGACGAGCACACCCTGCGCAACCTCCTGTCCCGCTTGGACCCCGCCCAGCTCACCCGCGCGGGCCTGGCCTGCCTGGACACCCGCACCCCACCCCAAACGAGCTCCTCGCACACCTCGACCGGGGCACCCGAACGCGAACACCGCCGCGCCCACCACCAACAACGGCACCACCGCCCACACCCCACGCCCCGCCACACCGCCTACGCCACCGACGGCAAGACCCAGCGCGGGGCCCGCACCAGGAGAGGACAGCGCTCGGGCTCAGCGGTCCTGCACGCGGCCCGTCACCACGACGCGGCCGTGGTGGCCAGTACCCAGATCGCCGACAAAGGCACCGAGACAAGTGCCTTCACCGCCCTGCTCGACCAGCTCGACGACGACCAGCTCCACGGGGCACTGATCACCGCCGACGCCCTGCACACCGTGGCCGACCACGCCACCTACCTGCTCGGGCGCCGAGCCCACTACCTGATCTACGTCAAGGGCAACCGCCCCACGTTGCACGAGCAACTGGCCGCGCTGCCCTGGGGAGAGGTCCCCATCGCCGACGACGAAGGACCCATCCACGCGCACGGGCGAGAGGAACGCCGGTCGATCAAGGTCGCCACGGTGAACGGTCTTGTCTTTCCCGGGGCGTGCCAGGTGGTGCGCATCGAGCGCTACCGCCGCCGGCACGGCACCCTCAAGGGCAGCCGTGAGGTGGTCTTCGCCGTCACCGATCTGGACGCTCACCAGGTCTCACCTGCGGAGTTGGCCGCTCATGCCCGTGGTCACTGGACGGTGGAGAACCGGGTGCACCATGTGCGGGACGTGACCTTCCACGAAAACGCCCGCCGTACCCGCGCCGGTCGTGCTCGGGGCTGTGACCGATATCGTCCGCCAAGCGTTGACCGCCGCGGGGTGGAAGAACCTCGCCTCAGGCCGTAGAGCCCACACCGATCCGGACAAGGTACTCGAAAACTCCACGGCATCACTCCAGATCAGCCTGTATGGATCTGAACCGCGAGAACTCCGGGGCCCTGGTCCAGAATCTGGGGTCAAGCCCCACAACATCGGATCCACCTATGGCACCTCACCCCACCAGCGATAACACCCTAAAACAACGGTGTTGTCACGTAGAGCCCCTGGCCAGATGCGGCCAACATAAACTTACTGCAGGTCACGGCTATCCCTCATCCTATTAATGCAGGTCAGTCAAATTTTCTGTGAGTTGCGTTGGCCGGTGGTGCGTGTCTAATGTCTGTAATCGACCCACGGAAAAAGAAAAAGTTCAAACTAATGCATCCCAATGGGTGTGAGAGTGGGATCGAGTAGAGGTTCGGCCACGAAGGTAGGTATGGTCATGATCGTAGAAAAGCAGGAGTGACGCTCTGGTGATTTCTCATCTCGATGCATGGAGCGCGAAGATGGCAGGAGCGAGCACACTTCTAGCCGTCATGATCATTTCTGTCGGTGGTGTGTCCGCCGCAGTAGCATCCCACCTACCGAAATCCGAAGACTTCGATGTGCAGTCCGTGATGGGCCACATCGACCGGTTGCAGCAGATAGCCGATGATAATGGCGGGCACCGCGCGGCAGGAAGTGCCGGCCATCGAGAATCCGCTGAATATTTTGAGGAGGAGTTGCGCGAGGCGGGACTTGAAGTAAGCAATGAGAAGTTCGAATTCCTCTACAGCAAACCGAGCCATGCCAGTCTCTCGCTCGACGAGGAAGAGCTAGACATGATCCCAGCCACGTTTGGGCCATCGACAGATGGCGACCTTCGGGCCAACCCCTATGTCCTCGTCGATGAAGGCTGCGAGGACAAGCACTATGAAAGCGTCACTCGGGGCTCGATCCTCGTTCTGGAAGAACCGAAGAACTGCACGGTTCAGGAGCAGCACGAGGCAGCAAGCGAATCCGGAGCCGGGGCCCTGCTGGTGGCATCATCCTCCGAGGTACCACCTTACATTTGGCTGGATGGGGCGGGTTCCCGTGACATTCCTGTGGCCGGGATCAGTCAGCAGACTTCCGAGGCGATTCAGAGCAGCTCCGAGCCGCTTTCGATGTCATTGACGATGGAGACGGAACGTCGGTCAAGCACCAACTTGATCGCTGAGAAACCGGGACGTTCCGAGGAAGCGATCGAAGTCGGAGCCCACCTTGACTCCGTCCCGCAGAGTCCAGGAATAAACGACAATGCCGTGAGCGCTGCGGTCCTTCTGGAGCATGCGATTAGTAAGGCGGAGCAGTCCACTGACAAGGCGCAGCGTTACATGTTCTGGAGTGGTGAAGAGTTCGCTTTTGCCGGGTCCAGAAGCTATCTAAGAAGTGGAACTGATATTGAAGGAATCGCCGCCTACGTCAATTTCGAGATGGTCGCGGCTCCGAATTCCGGTTATTTTTACATTCAAAACGATGGTTCGGGCTCCAGTCAACTAATTGACGAAGCGATTGTCGACGGGTACGCGCAGATCGGGATCCAGGCCGAACGGGACGCCAATGAGGAGCCTCGATCAGACGATGCCAGCTATCAGGATGCGGGAATCCCGACAGGCGGTTTCTGGGGAGGGTCCTTCGAAACGAAGACGGAGGAGCAGGCAGAGCTCTGGGGCGGGTCCTCAGGTGAGCCGTTCGATGAATGCTACCACCAGGTATGCGACACCGCTGACCGGATCGATGAAGAGAAGGTTTCCAACACCATGCACGTGGTCGACTACGTACTTGGCACATTGGATAAGGGACTGTGACCAAAACCGAATCGACACGCACCACCGCGGCCGCGCTCATCCGTCGGTACGACGGGGCGATATTCCTCCAGCGGCGTCGCATGGATGCCGTTAACCTTGCTGGCGCATGGGACGTCGTCGGTGGGAAGGTCGATCCCGGAGAAACTGTTCTTGAAGCGCTGGAGCGCGAGACCCGTGAAGAGACGGGATGGGAGCTCACGGCCGTTATTTCTGATTTGGGACACCACGAATTTCGTCTTCATGGGAGTACGTGGACGGAGTACTGCTATCTTGTCGAGGTCCGTGGAGAATTGGAATTTCCGCAGCTTGAAATGGACAAGTACTCTGAATTCCAATGGTTTGCGACCTTTGATGCGATTCGACGCGTCCAAGGGGATAATTGCGCCCTCGGGTACGGTGAGTACATTTCACGCTTGGTATCCCTTGCGCTTACGGAAAGCCAGAAGGTTGGCCTTTGATGAACCTCAACCCGAAGAACATCCATATGGCGGTGATCGGAGCCGGAGGGCATCAGGCTTCCGAGTTCTTTTCACTCTACGCGCAGAGCAGCGCCGTGGTTTCTGCGGTGGACACGGATGAAACGGCACGTCAACGTACTCTCCAACTTGGCTACCGGGCGTTCGCCTCCACCGAGGAACTGCTCGACGAGGAGAAGGTCGATGCGGCCTACATCGCTGTTCCTCACCAGTTCCATGCTGAAATCGCCGCGGCACTGGTGAAGCGCGGTGTAACGGTGCTCGAGGAGAAACCCTTTGCCGTGACCACAATGGAAGCCGATGCCCTGCTGGATATTGCCACGCGGAAAAACACCCCCGTATTCACCATGGCGCAGCGCCCGTTCAGGCACACATCACTCCAGTTACTCGCAAGCCTCGGTTCTCTGGGGGATATCTACTCCTACACCTATGACTATTCATTGTCATTACCCGCACGGACCACAGGCTGGAGATCGAGGTGGAGCACTGCCCGAGGCGGCGTGATGCTCGATATGGCGTACCACCAGCTCGATCTCGTCACCTTCCTTCTCGGTCAGCAGAGCGTGGAGGCCGCGCAAATCAGTTACTGCTACGGGGAGACGAGAGCCGAACGGCTTGAGGACACCAGCACCATTCTGACCAGATCTCCTAATGGGCTGTGCACGGGCAGGATCACGACGAACCGTCACGCCCATGCGAAGTCGGAGCAACTTACGCTCTATGGGACTCGGGGGGTAGCAGTTGTGGACACTCCTAAGCTACGCCTGTTCGACCGTGACGGATCCATACGGTGGTTTGTGGAGGAGCCGAACGGGTTTCAGGTCACCACCCGGGTGATGTGCCAGGAATACCTGGCAAACCGGCGGAACCCCGCCTATTGGCTACCGCACATGCAGCGCCACCGGCATGTCGTTGAGTGTCTGGACCGGGCTTATGCGCTTCTCGCGGAGGATCGCGGTTTGGAGGAGGCACAGTATGCATGACGATGGCTCGTTGGCCTTTCCGCACGACCCGTGGCCCCTACCCCCGAGCGAGGCTGAAGAAAGTGAGCTAGTCGCTCAACGTCGCGATGACATCTCCATCCGGGGCCGTACCGGACCGATCGCCGAGTTCGAAGACGAGTTCAAAGCGTTCCTCGATGACCGTGTCGAGCACGCCATCACGTTCAACTCCGGGACGAGCGCCCTCCAAGCTGCATACTTTGCCCTCGGTGCCCGAAGGGGTACAGCGGTCCTGGGTCCTGCGCTGACCTATCATGCGGCCCTGAGCCCGGCGTTCTCCCTGGGCGCAGATGTCCTCCTCGCCGACATCGAACCGGACTCACGGTGCATCAGCTTCGACTCTGCGGAACGCGTCATTGCCGAAGCGAACTGCCGTGTCTTGACCGTCGTCCATCAGTGGGGCCGGCCGGCTGACATGCACCGAGCGACTGAGTTCGCAGAGAAGCACGGCCTTAAACTGCTCGAAGACTGTTCCCATGCCCACGGGAGCAAGTATCGAGGACGGCCGGTCGGTACTTTCGGCGACGCGGCAGTTTTCTCTCTGCAGGCGAACAAGGCCGTATTCGCAGGTGAAGGTGGGATCCTCGTCACCAATGATGAAACGGTAGTTGACAGGGCTACGCTGGTCGGCCACTACCGTGACCGGTCCCGCAGCCAGGTACACGACCCGCAACTCAGGGAGTACTGGTCCACCGGCTTCGGTCTCAAGACTCGAATGTCACCATTCAACGCGATCGTCGCCAAGCACAGCCTGCACGCTTTCGCCAACCGAATGAAGTGGCGGCACCAGTGGCTGGAAAGGCTGAATAGCACTCTCGCGCGCACGCGCAACTTCGAAGCGCTGGACATCCCCTCCGAGATCGACATGGGTGCGTGGTACGGCTTCAAGCCCCTCATCAGGCGTGAAGCCTATGAGACCGTTGGCCGGGACCGAATTGTCGAGATGATGAGAGCACGCTACATGGACGTATCTGCGCCGTCTGGGGGGGTCCTGCTCGATCAGCCATTGTACTCGTCGAAGACGCATACCTGGACGCAAGCGCCGGCGGTGGCCCAGACGCCTGCTAGCGAACTCTCGGCCGCTTACGACATCGCTGCTCGAGCACTGTCGTTTCCTACCTTTCATCGGCCGACAGACGGTTCGCTCATTGATCATTATGACCGGGAGCTCCGTACGGTCGACACCGCCATCGAGAGGTTGAAGAACGTATGAACAGGAACGAAGCCGAACCATTCCAGGAAGACCCCAAGGACGCCGAGGCCGTTCTCCTTCGCGCGCTCGACGAGCCCGACTTCCCCACGGAATTCAGTCTCCTCGGCCGACAGTGGGAGCTGATCAGAGGGGTGTTCCCCGGGACGCTCACTGCCGCCACTGAGGTCATGGCGACCCATCTACCGTATCCGGTGGGCGGTAGGATGCTCGAAGTCGGATCCGGAGCCGGTGTGATCTCGGTTATGGCAGCGCTGGCGGGCGTGGAGAATGTTGTATCT
The DNA here is from genome assembly GCF_000340965.1 of Nocardiopsis kunsanensis DSM 44524. Classification (GTDB taxonomy): domain Bacteria; phylum Actinomycetota; class Actinomycetes; order Streptosporangiales; family Streptosporangiaceae; genus Nocardiopsis; species Nocardiopsis kunsanensis. Next base: position 45,506 of record NZ_ANAY01000038.1, on the reverse strand, counting down.
CTCGACATCAACTCGAACGCTGTCACTAACACTCTCCGAAATGCCGCGCGCCACGGGGTCGAGTCGAAGGTCGATGCGCGCCTGAGTGACGTGTACGCAGCTCTCGATCCAGCAGAGGAATTCGACGTCATCTTCTGGAACGTGCCCTGGACATTCGTGCCAAGTGACTTCGCGATGTCCACGGAACTACATCGTGCGGTGTTCGACCCCGAGTACGACGGGCAGAGGCGCATGATTCAGGGCGCGCGGAACCACCTTGCACCTAGTGGACGGGTCTTCGTCGGTACGGCCGACCTGAAGAACGAGGCCGCATTGGAGATGATTGCCGAGTCCGCGTCGGCCGAGTTGTCGATGGTGAAACACGTGCGGCGTATCGAGGCTCAGCGGGTAATGGAGTATCACCTGATGGAGGTGGATTACTCACGATGAATGGCTCTTACAAGGCAGACCTCCGCCTTGCCCTCGGTGCAGCCGAAGCGGCTGCGGCCTACGCTGTCGAAGCCAGATCGGGAGCTGAGTACCGGGTCGATGCAAAGGCGGATGGCAGCCCGGTAAGCACGGCCGACCTGAGAGCGGAAGAGGCCGTGCGTCAGCTGATCGTGACCGAACGTCCGGACGACCACTTCCTCGGGGAGGAGAGTCCGCGATCGTTTTCGGCCAGCGCAAGCCGCGTCTGGGTCGTCGATCCGATCGATGCGACTAGGAACTTTGTGCGTGGTATCCCCATTTGGGCGACCCTCATCGCCCTTCTGGATCAAGGGCATCCGGTCGTCGGAGTGGTCTACGCACCCGATCTCGGTCGGTGTTGGTGGGCCGCCGCAGGGGAAGGCGCCTTCTGCGGCGAAAGCCCCTCTGACCAGGGTCGGAAGATCCATACCCGTGACACTGAACAGCCTCAGGACGCCTATATCTCGACAACGGCATTTGATACGTGGAACGAGTACGGTTTAATGGATGAGTACCAGTACCTGGCGTCTCGGTCATATTGCAACCGTGGCTTCGGGGACTTTTTCCAACACTGCCTTGTGGCAGAAGGTGTACTCGACGCCGCACTCGAGCCGGTCGTTGCCCCATGGGACGTCGCTGCTCTCGTGCCGGTTGTCTCCGAGGCCGGAGGCAAGTGCACCGACCTACACGGCGGAGAGCTGCCCGTGGCCGGAGGTCGCGGCATCGTTTCGTCCACCCCTGCCCTGCACCAACAAATCATGGAGGTGTTCACCAGATGAGCCCGCATGTCAACAAGTCGCCCGACATCACCGAGGCCGAACTGACCATGTGCGCCGACACCCTGAAGCAAGCATTTAGGAACTACTCGCTCATGCTTCATTTTTTGGACGAGGATAATCGGCCCACGCGTATCCATGAGTACCAAGAGGCGTTCTTGCGTAAAGTCGGAATGACGGGCGGCCACGTTTGGTCGGCTGACGGGGGAGTCGCGGTATCCGTTTGGACGGCACCCGACATGCAGGACCCTGCGGCGGTGTTCGGCCCCCTCGCCGGCGAATTCGAACGCCTCGCCGGGGCACGAGCCGAAGTAATGGAGGCATCGGAGGCCGTGATGGCGAAATCTCGGCCGCAGACCCCCTGTTGGTTCCTCGGCACTGTCGGTGTTCACCCCGGCCACCAGGGCACGGGCCTTGCACGCGCGGTCATCGAGCCCGGGCTCGAAAGGGCCGAAGCCGAAGGCTACCCGGTGTTCCTTGAGACCTCCGACGAGAAGAACGTCGAGATCTACCAGCGCCTCGGATTCAAAGTAACCGCAGCATACAAGCTGCCCTTCGACGGCCCGAAGACCTACGCGATGATGAGGGGTGAGGGCGGATGACCCTGCCCACCATCGTTCTGTGCACGGATGTTGACGATTACGTGCGGATCTGTGGGTTCGGTAGTCCGTTTGTTCCCGTTCTGTGTCGGGATTCCTGGGCAAGAGCAATGGTCACGGGCTGGACTGGACGGCTCGGCCTCTCGACGATCGACGGCAGTGCTGACTGTCCAGGATCCGCCGACGAATCGGACGTCGGCGGGAGGCTTTGGACTAACGTTGCCGATCTGCAGGTCGTCCGTCTCGAGGATGATGCCTCGGCCAAGGTAATGGCCCAGGCGTTCGTGCGCATGAGATCGGCTGTCTCACACAGTTTCCCGTCTTGGGAGTCAGCGGCGAAGCACCAAAGCGAGAAGGAATCCACGACGCACACCGTTGTGATTGGGATCGACCGTCGTCCTACGATGCGTGATCTCGCGTTGTTCGACGACCCGGTCGGGTTCGTGGTCATGGACACCATCGAACTTGCCTCGTTCCTGCTCGCGAAGACCGTCGTGTATTCCGAGATGCCTGAGGGCAGGGACCTGTGCTTCGCTCCAATACAGAAGGGCAAAGTCCTTGGCGACGCAGGCGGGCTCACAGTCCTGCCCGGAGACTCTCAGGAACTGCAGCAGTGGAGGTCGGTTGTTGAGGGCGACGAGTCAGTTGTCAGCATCGTCGGGCACGCGAGCGAGGATTACTTGCGCCTGAGTTCAAACGAACTCGTCTGCGGTCGCAGGACCGTCCGTCCGCCGGAAATAAGCGGAAAAAGGCTGCCGACCTGCATGGTCGATGGAGGCTGTGTGCTTCCCGGCCTTCGGCAGACGGGTCCGCAAGACGTGCCCGGCAGAGTGTTCTTTGCCAACGCCTGCCTGACTCTCAAAGTGGACGGGGGCGTCTTCGATGGCGGGGACTCGTACACGGTTTCGCAGCGGTTTCTTGAGGCGAATGCAGCCGCGTTCGTAGCGAGTCCAATGCTCAAGGATGGCCGGATCGAGGAGAACCTGGTCTTTCATGGCCTGATGGGATCAGGAATGAGTGTGGGGCAGGCAACGGGCGAGATCAACCGCCTGCTCCCGCACTGGGGCTTCGAGGTCGGAAAAGCGCTCGTCCTCGGTGATCCCAGCATGACGACTGGTGAAAGGCTGCCGGAGGAGGAAGAGCAACCCTTCAAGAAGGGCCTTCAGTTTGGCGTCATGGACGAAGCTCCGGAGGTCCCCGATGACGAGTGCTGCCTCGACGGTCCTCAGTCCCGGGCCGTCGTCGGCTTCGTCCGTGGTGGGATGATCCCCCATGGTAGGGCCGCCCTCGTGGACCGCGCGATCGACACCGAAGCAGCTGGGCCCTTGCGGATCGTCTCCCGGTCCCAAACGCCGGAAGCTGCACTGGTCCGGGTCAGACAGGTCCTCGATGAATACGACCGCCTCGCGCTCCTCGGTGTGAAGGTCGACGAAGGACGTAACCTGCTGACGGATTTACGTAAGAACTTTCCCAACGCTGTCCGCCGCGCGTCGGTTAGCCGTTGCGGCGCGCCGATCGACCCAGCGCTGCAGCGAGTGCTTGACCGTCTTCGAGAAGCCACAAAGACGGTTGACCCAGGCATCGTTGCCAAGCTGCAGAGGGAAACAGTAAAGAGTGAGTATCATTTCGTCGAGGCGTACAGGGACGCCTATCGGATGACTGGCATGCACAGGCTGGACGATGGGTGCCCAAACTGCGGGTCAGACGCAGTTCGATACGAGTTCGTGAGCTTCGGAGATGACCGCGCTCACCGTTGGATGGTTAGCTGCGTGATCTGCGGGGCTGTCCAGGATGGGGTGCCCGGTTTCGTCATGAGTAGCATCGAGGGGCTTGAAACCAATTCGGAGGACAAGACAGTGCAGGGCGAGGTCGTGTTCCAGAGTGAGGCGCCCGAAGAGGTCTCGCTCGCAATCGGAGGTGCTGTCACACACGGTAAACGCCACGGTGCATCGGTGACCGTGTCACAAGAGCAAGTCGTTCTGAGCCCCGGAGGGCATGCCCGGGTGCCTGTCGAGGTCAGGGTGCCACAGCCGGCCGATAAGCACTGTATGTTCCTCCGAATGTACTGCGTATCAGAAGGGAAGATCGGTTTCAGTGGGCGTGAATTCTTCATCTGATCCTGTGGCGTGGAAGCCGCGACCTATTTTCGCTCGGATGTATCCCCGAATGGCGGCGAGCGGCGACACGATCGGATTCGCTGAAATTCGAGAATGGGCGCTGTCCCGCACGCGAGGCACAGGGGTCGAGATCGGCTGCGGGGATGGAAGAAACTTCGAGTATATCCCGGAGGGAGTGGCGCTCACGGCCATCGAGCCGGACAAAGGCCTGGCGGCGGCCGCGAGGGAGAGGGCGCGAGGTCTTGACGTCACCGTTGTGCGAGGCGTAGCTGCACGCATCGACATGCCCACAGCCGACGTCGATTTTGTAGTCAGCACATTGACGCTGTGTACAGTAAGTAGCCTGGAGAGTTCGCTCTATGAAATCCACCGTGTGCTCAAGGACGGCGGCCTCCTTGTTGTGGTCGAGCACAACGTAGCCAATAGCCCGTCCTTCGCTGCATGGCAGCGCGTGGCAGACAGCCTCTGGCCGCATTTGTCTGGAGGCTGTCGCACGAACAGGGATATCGTCAGTGCGATTACCGAGGCAGGTTTCGATGCCGTAGAGTTCGACTGGTTCGACTTCCCGTCCAAGCGTTCACTCTCGCCCGCTCGGACTATGTTCAAGGGGGTGTTTGAGAAGGCTGCTCCAGAGGGTTAGAATGTCAACATGGCGGGGTAGCCGAGTGGTCAGGCGAGGGCCTGCAAAGCCCTATACGCGGGTTCGAATCCCGCCCCCGCCTCCAATCTCTAGCATGGGGCGCATCCCAAGCTATACCTCCATCGTCCGATTCGATCGTGTCCATGTCATTGAGTTCGCTGTGCGTCCGTCGAATTGAGGGCGTGGGTGTCGAGGTCTACGAAAACTAAATGGGATGTGATCCCCATTGGTGCCGTCGGTTGGTCGTGCGGTCGCAATTCACTGCGGCAGCATCCGACCTCTGCCCCAGTGCCCCGGCAAAGTTGGGTGGCCCGCTGCACCGCACCGGCTGATGAGAAGGTCGGCATGTCCGGGGTCTGCCGGGCCAAGGGGGTGCGCACCACCACTCCCGTCCGCGGGGCGGATCTGTGCCTGGACCTGATGGTACGCCGTTTCTGCGCGGAGCCGTATCGGGGCGGTCCGCGTGGCGCGGGAGATGGGATGGCTGTGAACGCCCTCAGGACGGGCTGAACAGCGTGTCGGTGACAGCCTCCACCGCGTCCAGGACCCTGCCGGTGAAGTAGACGGTGCCCAGCGCCAGCACCCGGTCGCCCAGCGCGGCGATGGAGCCGGGGGTGACCGCGTCGGCGTCGATACGCGACCACTGTGAGGGCAGCGCGTGGTCGAACCGCAGGTGCGCCTCGGGCAGGCGCACCGCGGTCACCGGGATCCCGGCCAGCGCCTGCTCGGCGCCGGCGACGTCCTTGTGGTCGGGCAGACACAGCAGCACGTGGTCGACCCCGCCCCACAGCCCGCGGGCGTGGGCGAGCGCGGCGGCCACCCCCTCACCGTTGATCGCCGAGTCCACAATGATCTCGCCGGTGTGTCCGGGTACAGCGTGCCGTGACAGGCGGGCCGGGAGCCTCACCCCGCCCAGGACGCGGATGAGCCGGTCCTCCGGGGCGCTCTGTCTGCCCATGAGTCCGAGCATGCGGTCGGCCGCGGCGACGCCCAGGACGCCGGATGCCGCCGACAACCCGGGCGGTCGCAGGTCCGGCGGCGGCCAGACGCCCTCGGTGTCGGGTTCGACCGTCTCGGCCCGCACCACGTCCCCGGTCGCCTCCGCCAGCGCGTCGCCGACCGCGTCCTCCACCTCGGAGGTCTGCGGCAGGCTCACCAGCGCCTGCGTGTGAACCCCGGCGACCAGGGCCTTCTCGCGTGCGATCTCGGGGACCGTGTCGCCCAGCACGCCGAGGTGTTCGCCGAAGACCTTGCCCATCGCCACTACCTGGGGGCCGATGAGGCGGAGCTCGTCGCGGTGGCCGCCCATGCCGGCCTCCAGCACGCACACCCGCGCACCCGTGTTCCGGGCGTGCAGCAACCCCGCCAGCAGGAACATCCCGCTGGGCGCCAGGTACCCGCCGAACTCCTCCACGGGGGGCAGCGAGAGGCGGGCACGGTCCAGCTCCGAGGCCAGGCCGGCCAGTTCCTCCTCGGAGACCGACGTGCCGTCGTGGCGCACCCGTTCCCGGTAGGAGCGGAAGCTCGGCCCGGTCACCAGTACGTTGCCGACCGCTGCGGCCGACAGCGCCGCCGACGCGTAGGTCGCGGTCGTGCCCTTGCCCTTGGACCCGACCACCCCCAGGACGGGCACACGGGGACGGTCCAGTCCCAGCTCCTGCAGGAGCGCGGCGGCACGCTTCAGCGAACGGCGTTGCCCAGGAGCTCGGGCGGACCATTCGGCGAAGAACGGATCGAGTCGTGGCATGGGCCCAGTATGGGGTGCGAGAACGGACACCGAACCCGTGCCCCGGGCGGTGTCCCAGGTGGCGGCACGTAAACTGGCGGCCGTGTACACGCCGACGTTCATCGAGAAACCATGACCACACCGAGCGCCCAGGAGCGCTACGCCGAGGTCACCGCGGAGATCATGTCCCGCGCACCCGAGTCCGAGATCGACCCGACCCTGGAACGTGTGCGCACCCTGCTCGACCTGCTGGGTGAACCGCAGCGCTCGTTCCGTGTCATCCACGTCACCGGTACCAACGGCAAGACCTCCACGGCCCGAATGATCGACGCCCTGGTCCGGGCCCGAGGTTTGCGGGTGGGCCGCTACACCAGTCCGCACCTGCGCACCATCCGCGAACGCATCGTCGTGGACGGGGAACCGATCTCCGAGGAGGCCTTCGTCGAGGCCTATGAGGAGATCCGGCCCTTCGTGGAGATGGCCGACTCCATGAGCGAGACCCGGCTCTCGTTCTTCGAGATCCTCACTGTCATGTCCTACGCCGTCTTCGCCGACGCACCCGTGGAGGTCGCCGTCGTGGAGGTCGGGATGGGCGGACGCTGGGACGCCACCAACGTCGTGGACGCCGACGTGGCCGTTCTGACCCCGATCGCGGTCGACCACACCGAGTACCTGCCCGACACCCCCGAGGGGATCGCCGAGGAGAAGGCCGGCATCATCAAGCCGGGTTCGATCGCGGTCGTGGCGCAACAGCCCCTGCCGATCGCAGAGGTCCTCATGGAGCAGGCCGCCGATATCGGCGCGACCGTGACCCGTGAGGGCCTGGAGTTCGGTGTGGCCTCGCGCGAGGTCGCCGTCGGGGGCCAGCAGGTCGCCCTCAGGGGGATCACCGCCAGTTACGAGCAGGTGTTCCTACCGTTGTTCGGTGAGTACCAGGCGAGCAACGCGGCCGTGGCCGTGGCCGCGGTCGAGGCCTTCTCCGCCGGGAGCGGCGACGGTCCTGCACTGGACCCCGAGGTCGTGGGGGAGGCCCTGACCGGGACGGAGGCCCCCGGACGTCTGGAGGTCGTGCGTACCAGCCCCACCATCCTGGCCGACGCGGCGCACAACCCGGCCGGCATGATCGCCACCGCCGCAGCCGTGGAGGAGGCCTTCTCCTTCAGCCGGCTCGTCGGTGTCGTCGCCATCATGGCCGACAAGGACGCAGAGGGGATTCTCGAACCCCTCGAACCCGTGCTCGACGAGATCGTCGTGACCCGCAACTCCTCACCGCGCTCGCTGGATCCGGAACGCCTGGCCCTGGTCGCCGAGGAGATCTTCGGTGAGGAACGCGTCCACACCGCGCCCCGGCTGGACGACGCCATCGACCGGGCCGTGGGCCGGGCCGAGGACGACGGGGAGTTCGGCGGCGCCGGCGTGCTCATCACGGGCTCGGTGGTCACCTCCGGCGACGCCGTCCACCTGCTGCGCGGTTCCGCCGAGGAACGCGCCTCCTCGAACGAGCGCGGTTCCACTCCGTAGCGGCACCCACCAACAGACGAAGGGAACCCCGTGCGTATTGTCGCCGCTGTCGTCCTCGTGTTCGAGGCCATCGTGATCGGTCTGGCCGTCCCGGTGGCCATCAACCTGGGCGGGATCGCCCCCGGCCTGGCCGCGGGCCTGTGGGGCGGCATGGCCCTGGCCGCGCTGGTCCTGTCGGGTCTGCAACGTTTCACCTGGGCGCACTACGCCGCCTGGGCGCTGCAGGCCGCCGTCCTGTTCAGCTCCTTCTGGGTGGACGGGATGCTGCCGGCCGCCATCGTGTTCGCGTCGTTGTGGGTGGTCGGTGTGATCATGGGCCGCCGCATCGACGAGCGGACCGTGGCCGTGCGTGCGGCGGCGTCGGGAGGGGAGACCGGAGCGTCTTTCCCCAACACTTCGCAGTAGGAAACGCGATAGTGTGGCGCCGGTCGCGGGTCCTGGGCGGCCGGCGCTGTGGCGATCCCTTCCCGCGCCTCGTCGGGGCCTGTGGGCCCAGGGGCCGTTTCGTGGACGCTTCCGTTGCCGGATCGAGCAGCAGGTTGTGGTGTCCGCCGAGCAGCCCCATGATCCCTTCCTTCTTCCGCGTGTGTACGACGCCGTGGGCCGCTCCGCCCATGTGCGCCACGCGGAGTCACCAGTGAGGAGTTGACACACGTGGAGCGCACTCTCGTTCTCATCAAGCCCGACGGTGTCCGCCGCAACATCGTCGGTGAGGTCATCTCGCGTATCGAGCGCAAGGGCCTGAACATCGTCGCGATGGACATGCGCACCCTCGACGGCGACACCGCCAAGAGCCACTACGAGGAGCACGCCTCCCGCCCGTTCTTCGGTGCGCTGGTGGAGTTCATCACCGGTGGTCCGCTGGTCGCCATGGTCGTCGAGGGCGAGCGGGCCATCGAGGCCTTCCGTGCCCTGGCCGGCGCGACCGATCCGGTCACCGCCGCCCCCGGCACCGTCCGCGGCGACTTCGCGCTGGAGGTCCAGCAGAACATCGTGCACGGCTCGGACTCGACCTACTCGGCCGAGCGCGAGATCAAGTTGTTCTTCCCCGACCTGTAGGTCGGGAACTCGGCCCGTAGGGCCGTGTGACCGCCACTCAGCGGTGAATCGTGAGCCGGCCGGGGCGTGGTGACCACGTCCCGGCCGAGTCGTTTCCGGCTGCGGACCGCCCGGTGTCCGCGTCCTCGGGGTGAGGCAACAATTCGGAGTGTTTGCGTAGCGGCCTAAGTGCCGACCGTTACCATATGTGGGAATCGACACCCAACGTGCCGGATCGACTACGTATGGTCGCACCGAGCAACCACGTCCGACACGGCGCCTCTGAGGACGTTACATGCCGAACAACCTTGCTTTTCTCGGCCGGGACATGGCCGTGGACCTTGGCACCGCCAACACGCTCGTGTATGTGCGCGGGCGCGGCGTCGTTCTGAACGAGCCCTCGGTGGTGGCGGTCAACACGGCTACTGGAAAGATCGTCGCGGTCGGCATCGAGGCCAAGCAGATGATCGGCCGCACACCCACCAACATCTCCGCCATCCGCCCGCTCAAGGACGGCGTCATCGCCGACTTCGAGATCACCGAGCGGATGCTGCGCTACTTCATCCAGAAGATCCACCGGCGGCGGCACTTCGCCAAACCGCGTGTCATCGTCGCGGTCCCCAGCGGTATCACCTCGGTCGAACACAGGGCCGTAAAGGAGGCCGGCTACCAGGCCGGGGCGCGCCGCGTCTACATCATCGAGGAGCCCATGGCCGCCGCCATCGGCGCCGGGCTCCCCGTCCACGAACCCACCGGGAACATGGTCGTGGACATCGGCGGCGGCACCACCGAGGTCGCCGTCATCTCCACGGGAGGCATCGTCACCTCCCAGTCCATCCGTGTCGGCGGCGACGAACTCGACCAGGCCATCGCGACCTTCGTCAAGAAGGAGTACTCCCTGATGATCGGGGAGCGCACCGCAGAGGAGATCAAGATGGCGGTCGGATCGGCCTACCCCACGTCCGCCGAGGAGACGCACGCCGAGGTGCGCGGCCGCGACCTGGTCAGCGGACTGCCCAAGACCGTCGTCATGTCCGAGTCCGACGTACGCCTGGCCATCGAGGAATCGGTCACTGCCATCGTCGACGCGGTCCGCACCAGCCTCGACAAGTGCCCGCCCGAACTGTCCGGTGACGTCATGGACCGCGGGGTGGCCGTCACAGGCGGCGGCGCCCTGCTGCGCGGGCTCGGCGACCGGCTCCTGCACGAGACCGGGATGCCCATCCACCTGGCCGACAACGCGCTCGACTCCGTCGCGGTCGGGTCGGGCACGTGTGTGGAGAACTACGAACGCCTGCACCAGGTCCTGCTCCCGGAACGGCGGCGATGACATGTTCCGTGATTCTCCGAGGTCACGGCTGATCCTGCTCGCGCTGGTCGCCGCGGCCGTGGTCCTGCTGGTCCTGGACGGGCGTGCGGGCACCGACCCCGTCACCGGCACGGCTCGAGCGGGCGCCGAGCTCGCCTTCGCGCCGATCGCCGGGGGCGTGAGCCGGGTCACCGCGCCGGTCGCCACCGCATACGAGGCAGTGCGCCAGGGGCCCGAGGCCGCCGAACGCATCGCCGAGCTGGAAGAGGCCAACGCCGAACTCGAGTCCGAGCTCCGGTCCGCCGAGCTCGACCAGGGCCGGGCAGAACAACTCGACGACCTGCTCCACCTGTCCGGTCTGGGCGGGTACGAGATCGTGCCCGCCCGGGCCGTGACGCACGTCACTGCTCAGGGGTACGAGCACACCGCCACTCTCGACGTCGGCACCGCCTCCGGCGTCGAGAAGGACATGACGGTCGTCAACGGACAAGGACTCGTCGGCAAGGTCGTCCAGGCCGGGAAGCGCACCTCCACCGTGCAGCTGGCCACGGACCACGACTCTTCGGTCGGCGCACGCCTGGAGGGCTCCGGGAAGATCGGTGTCGCCGGCGGCGCCCAGGTGCCCGGCGGCCCCGAAGCCGACCTGACCTACGAACTCTTCGACATGGAGGCCCGGATCGAGCCCGGCGACCGCATCGTCACTCTGGGCTCCCACGAGGGGGTGCCCTTCGTGCCGGGGGTGCCCGTCGGCACCGTCGAGGAGGTGCACGTCTCGCCGGGTGCGCTCAGCCGGGTCGCGGCCGTCGAACCCGCCGTCGACCACGCCTCGCTCGACACCGTCGGGGTGGTCGTGGGCGGCCCCGAGGACGACCCGCGCGACTCGTTGCTGCCGCCCGAACCCGACCCCGAGGGGGACCGATGAGGGCAGCTCTCACGTTCGCCATGGTGACCGTCGCCGTCCTGGCACAGGCCACCGTCGTCAACCGGCTCCCGTTCGACTGGGTCGCCGGCCCCGACCTGGTGGTGGCGGCCGTTGCCGTGGTCGCTCTGACCACCGGTCCGGCCGCGGCCGCCGGCTGCGGGTTCGCCGCCGGACTGGCCCTGGACGCCCTGCCCCCGGCCGAACACACGCTGGGCACCCACGCACTCCTGTTGTGCGTGGCCGGTTACGCCGTCTCACTGCTCCACCACAACACCGGTGCTTCGGGGGTCATGGACAGTCGGGTCCCCGCCTGGACCGCTCTGGGGGTGACCGCCGTGACCGCACTGGGCATGGGGATCAGCTTCGCGGTGATCGGCCTGCTCACCGGTGATCCGGCCGTCGACCTGATCGGCGCCGCTGCCACCGTCGGCCTGGGCGCACTCGCGACCGTGATCGCCTCGCCCCTGGTCGTCCTGCCGATCCTGTGGGTGCGCAACGCCCTCGCCGAGACCGACTTCGCGACCGTCCAAGGACCCATGTCACCAGGGGGGTGGTGACCTGTGCGCAAGCCACCGCTCGACCCCGCACTGCCCGGCCCGCGCCTGGGCAGGCTCGGACTCATCCTCGCCCAGGTCGTGGTCGTGGCTCTCTTCGCGGCCCTGGGAGCACGCCTGTGGTACCTGCAGGTGCCCATGGCCGACCACTACAGGGAGCTCGCCCGAGCCAACCACCACCAGGAGCTCGTCGTGCCCGCCACCCGCGGACAGATCCTGGACTCCAGCGGACGCCCCATGGTCAACAACCGCACCGAGCTGGTGGTCTCGGCCGACTACCACGAACTCCGGGGCATGGACGACGGGGGAGAGGAGGTCCTCACCGAGCTGGCGGAGGTCATCGACGTGCCCGTGCAGGACCTGCAGCAACGTATGCGTCTGTGCGGCCCCGAGGTGGAACGGCCCTGCTGGCCCGGTTCTCCCTACCAGCCGGTCACCCTGGCCGATGACGTGGAGGCGCCCGTGGCCCTGCAGATCATGGAACGCTCCGAGGACTTCCCAGGGATCACCGCACAGGCCCAGGCACTGCGCGAGTACCCCTACGGGGAGCACGCAGGACAGATCCTCGGCTATCTCCAACCCGTCACCCAGGAGGAACTGGAGGCCCGCGACGAACTGCGCACCCAGTTCACCGGCATCGACCAGGTCGGCCGGGACGGCCTGGAAGCTGTCTACGACGACGAGCTGCGCGGGACCCCGGGCCTGCGTACTCTCGGCGTGAACAACCACGGCGAGGTCATGGAAGTCATCTCCGAGCGCGCCCCGGTCTCCGGGCGCCACCTGATCACGCACCTGGACATGAACGTGCAGAAGGTCGCGGAACAGGCCCTGAAGGAGGGCATGGAGAACGCGCGGCCCAAGAACATCGCGGACTCCGGTGCGGCAGTGGTCCTGGACGTGAAGAACGGCGGCGTCGTGGCCATGGCCAGCCTGCCGACCTACGACCCCACCATCTGGGAGGGCGGGGTCGACCAGCAGACCTTCGACGAGATCCTCAGCGAGGAGGCCGGCGAGCCGCTGCTCTCCCGAGCGGTGCAGGGCACCTACCCGCCCGGTTCCACGTTCAAGGTCTCTTCGATGCTGGCCGCCGTGGAGGACGGCGCGTCCCTGCGTTCGACCTACGCCTGCCCCGGTTCGGTGAGTCTGGCCGGGCAGAGCTACGAGAACTACGCGGGCGCCGGCCAGGGTTCCATCAGCCTGAAACAGGCCATCGTGGCCTCCTGCAACACCGTCTTCTACAACTTCGGCTACCAGATGTGGAAGAAGGACGGCGGACTCCACCCGGAGGGCGATCCCGACGAGACCATGGCCGAGACCGCACGCGAGCTCGGGTTCGGCTCGCCCACAGGTATCGACCTGCCCTACGAGACCGGCGGGCGCGTCCCCGACCGCGAGTGGAAACGCACCTTCTGGGAGGAGACGCGCGAGGTCAACTGTGAACGTGCGGAGACGGGGTACCCGGACGTGGAAGACCCCTCGGCCGCCGCCTACATGAAGCAGCTCGCCCACGAACACTGCGTCCAGGGTTTCGAGTGGCGCGCCAACGAGGCCATCAACTTCTCGATCGGCCAGGGTGACGTGCTCGTCAGCCCGCTACAGCTCGCCACCGCCTACGCGGCCATCGCCAACGGGGGCACCGTCTACGAGCCGCGGGTGGTCCGCGCCCTGGCCGAGGCCGACGGCTCCGGCGCGGAGGAGATCGAACCGACCGTCAAGAGCGAACTGTCCGCCGACGACGAGACCCTCACCTACCTGCAGGACGCGCTGACCGAGGTGACCAAGTCCGGCACCGGACGCGGAGCCTTCGCCGACTTCCCGCAGGACCAGGTCTCGGTGGCCGGCAAGACCGGTAGCGCCGACGCGGAGGGACGTGACGTCTCCTCGTGGTTCGCCTCCTACGCACCCGCCGACGACCCGCAGTACGCGGTCGCCGTCATGGTCTCCCAGGGTGGTACCGGCGGCGAGACCGCCGGTCCTATCGCCGCGGAGATCTACAAGGGCATCTACGGCTTCGACCCCACCGAGGGCTCCGAGGACGTGGAACAGGGAGAGCCGCTCCTTCCGGGCGGTGTCCCGCACAATGAACTCCCGACGATTCACGACGACGGTTCCATCGAGACGCTGGAGCCCTGATGATCAACGAGACGGGAGGGCCGCCCCGACGGCCCCTCGAACTGCGCAGGACTGTCAACAGCGCGGCCGGCGAGGCCCGCCGCATGGACTGGATCCTGGTCCTTTCCGTCCTGGCTCTGTGTGTGATGGGCGCGTTGCTGGTCTGGGCGGCGACGCTGCCCGGCGACGGCGGCGACCCGATGGAGTCCACCGAACACCTGACACGCCACCTGGCCCACCTGGGCCTGGCGCTCGTGGTGGGACTGGCGGTCGCCTCGGTGGACTACCGCACCGTCCGCGCCTACGCCCCGTTGGTGTACCTGTTCACCCTGGCTGGGCTGGTGCTCGTGCTCACCCCGTTGGGGGCGGTCATCAACGGCTCCCGCGGGTGGATCGTCGTGGCCGGGTTCCAGTACCAGCCCAGTGAGCTGATGAAGGTCGGCATCATCATGGTGCTGGCGACCCTGCTGGCCGAACCGCGGGACGACGAGACCCGGCCGATGAGCCGTGACGTACTCTTCTCCCTGCTCGTGGTGGTCGCACCACTGGCCCTGGTGGCCCTGCAACCCGATCTGGGCACCGCCCTGGTGCTGGTCGCGATCTTCTTCGGGATGCTCTTGCTCTCGGGCGCGTCCCCGGTCTGGGTGGTCGGCATGGTCGCCTGCGGCGCCCTGGCCGTGGCCTCGGTGTGGATCTTCGAGCTGCTCGAGCCGTACCAGATGCAGCGCCTGGCGACCCTGGTGGACCCGGCCGCCGATCCGCAAGGGGCCGGGTACAACTCGGCCCAGGCCCTCATCGCCGTCGGTTCGGGCGGGTTCGAGGGCACCGGCTTGTTCGAGGGCGAGCAGACCCACGGGCGGTTCGTGCCCGAGCAGCACACCGACTTCATCTTCACCGTTGCGGGGGAGGAGCTCGGGTTCCTCGGGGCGTTGGCGATCATCGGCCTGATGGCGACGATCCTGTGGCGGATCCTGCGCATCGCCCGCGCCTGCGACCTGCCCTACCCGCGTCTGGTGTGCATCGGGGTGGCGACCTGGTTCGGGTTCCAGTCCTTCGTCAACATCGGGATGTGCTTGGGCATGATGCCGGTGACCGGTATCCCGCTGCCGTTCGTCTCCTACGGCGGTACGGCGATCATGAGCAACATGATGGCACTCGGCCTCGTACTGAGCATCAACCTGCGGGACCGCGGGTTCGACTAGCCGGTCCGCGCAACCCCGTGGGGCCCTTCCCGGGAGATACCGGGGAGGGCCTCCACACGCCGGTAGCCTGATGAGCCCGACGAAGCACGACTTCCGCCGAACGAAGGCCCACACCATGTCCGTCGAAAGCCTCTTCCCGCGCTTGGAACCCCTGCTCTCCCAGGTGAGTAAACCGATCCAGTACGTCGGTGGTGAGCTCAACTCCGTGATCAAGGACTGGGACGGGACCCAGGTCCGTTGGGCACTGATGTACCCGGACGCCTACGAGGTCGGCGTGCCCAACCAGGGCGTGCAGATCCTCTACGAGGTCCTCAACGAGCAGGAGGGCGTCCTGGCCGAACGCACCTACGCGGTGTGGTCGGACATGGAGCAGCTCATGCGCGAGCACGGCGTCCCGCACTTCACCGTGGACGGCCACCGCCCCGTCGGCTCCTTCGACCTGCTCGGGGTGAGCTTCGCCAGCGAGATGGGCTACACCAACCTGCTCACCGCGTTGGACCTGGCCGGGATCCCCCGCCACGCACACGAGCGCACGTCCGAGCACCCGGTCGTGCTCGGCGGCGGGCACTCGGCCTTCAACCCCGAACCCATCGCCCCGTTCCTGGACGCGGCGGTCCTGGGAGACGGCGAGGAGATCAGCCTGGCCATCACCGAGATCGTGCGTGAATTCAAGGAGGAGGGAGAACCCGGCGGCCGCGAGGGGCTGCTGTTGCGCCTGGCCGCGACCGGGGGTGTGTACATCCCCCGGTTCTACGACGTGAGCTATCACGAGGACGGGCGTATCGCCGGGTACACGCCCAACCGTCCTGGCGTGCCCTCGGTCGTGCAGAAGCACACCGTCATGGATCTCGACAAGTGGCCCTACCCGAAGAAACCCATCGTGCCGACCGCAGAGTCCGTGCACGAGCGCTACAGCGTGGAGATCTTCCGCGGTTGCACCCGCGGGTGCCGTTTCTGCCAGGCCGGGATGATCACCCGCCCGGTACGCGAACGCAACAAGGAGACCATCACGTCCATGGTCCAGGAAGGAGTGAAGAACTCCGGGTTCCAGGAGGTCGGACTGCTGTCGCTGTCCAGCGCCGACCACAGTGAGATCGGGGGCATCGCCAAGGGGCTGGCGGACAGTTACGAGGGCACCAACACCGGCCTGTCGTTGCCCTCCACCCGGGTGGACGCCTTCAACATCGACCTGGCCAACGAACTCACCCGCAACGGGCGGCGCTCCGGACTGACCTTCGCACCCGAGGGCGGCAGCGAGCGCATGCGCCGGGTCATCAACAAGATGGTCACCGAGCAGGACCTCATCCGCACCGTCACCGCCGCCTACGAGGCCGGATGGCGCCAGGTGAAGCTGTACTTCATGTGCGGCCTGCCCACGGAGGAGGACGAGGACGTACTCGCCATCGCCGACCTGGCCACGGAGGTCATCCGTGCCGGACGGGAGGTCACCGGGCGCAAGGACATCCGCTGCACCGTCTCCATCGGCGGGTTCGTGCCCAAACCCCAGACCCCGTTCCAGTGGGCAGGGCAGACCCCGTACCAGGACGTCGACGCACGCCTGCGCAAGCTGCGCGACGTCCTCCGCGGTGACCGCAGGTACGGCAAGTCCGTGGGGCTGCGTTACCACGAAGGGCAGCCCTCCGTCATCGAGGGCCTGCTCTCCAGGGGCGACCGCCGCGTCTCGGCCGTCATCGAGGAGGTCTGGGAGTCCGGCGGCCGGTTCGACGGCTGGAGCGAGCACTTCTCCTACGAGCTCTGGGAGAAGGCCGCCGAGGTCGCGTTGGAGGGCCGTCCGGTGGACCTGGACTGGTTCACCACCCGCGAGCGCGACGAGGACGAGATCCTGCCCTGGGACCATCTCGACGCCGGGCTCGACCGCGGCTGGCTGTGGCAGGACTGGCAGGACTCCCTGCACGGGGAGGAGTCCCTGGAGGTCGACGACTGCCGCTGGAGCCCGTGCTACGACTGCGGTGTGTGTCCCAGTATGGGAACGGAGATCCAGATCAACGCCCCGGCCGAGGGGCGGCCGACGTTGCCGTTGACGGTCCTCTGAGATCCACGGCAGGGGCACACACGAGAGAGGCCTCCCGGTCCGGTGGACCGGGAGGCCTCTCTCGTTCTGAGTCGAAGATGTAGACTTCGCGCTCTGAAACCCGCCGCCCTCACGGGGCCTCGGGTGAAGGGAAGGAGTACGGCCCGGCGCCCCGCTCGCGCCGGGCCGTACATGTAGTAAGACTCGCGGGGTGCACGGCGGGTTGCCATCCTCGGCAGATTTTCTTCGGATTTTTTTCTGTGGCCCCGACGTTGGGGTGGTGAACACCGGTTCGAACCCGGTCCGGGACGTCGGAGGACTTTTCGACCCCAGGTCAATGGGGGAGATACCGGTATGCGTAGTCCTGTTGGCGCATGTGCACCGTAGTGCCCCGTACGCTGAACAGGACGAGGAACAGCCCCTTCAGGTCGCCGGACGGCCTCACGGAGCGGGCACGAAGAAAGGAGTTGAGCTGCCCCCCGCACCCGAGGGCACCACCTCACCCTCCACCACCACACCCGGACACCGGCTTCGTGTCCGCTACGCCAAGCGCGGGCGCATGAGGTTCGCCAGTCACAGGGACATCGCCCGGGCGCTCGAACGCGCCCTGCGTCGGGCCGCCGTGCCCGTGGCGTTCTCCCAGGGCTTCTCACCTCACCCCAAGATCTCCTACACCGGAGCGGCGCCTACCGGCGTGGCCAGTGAAGCCGAGTACCTCGAACTCACTCTGGCCGAGGAGCGACCGCCCGAGAGCGTGCGCGCCGGCCTCGACGCGGCGATGCCCGACGGGATCGACGTCGTGGAGGTCGTCGAGGCACACCGGTCCGGGTTCGCCGATCGGCTGCAGGCATCACTCTGGTTGGTGGAACTGGCGGGAGTCGGCCCCGACGACGCCGCCGAGGCGGTGGCCACCTATCTGGCCGCCGACAGTGTCGAGGTGGAACGGGTGACCAAGAAGGGCCGCCGCCGTTTCGACACCCGGTCGGCGGTGGTGGACATCGACGTGTCGGGTGACACCGCCGAGTCGGAACCAGAGGGACGACACGCGGCATATGCCATACTTCATATGGTCGTGCGGCACACGCAACCTGCTGTCCGACCGAACGACGTGCTGACCGGCCTCCACCATGTGGCCGACCTCGCGCCGCCGTCATCGACAACGGTGACCCGGCTGGCGCAGGGGCCGCTGGACGAGGCTGCAGGTGCGATCGCTGATCCGCTCACCGTGGACCGGACCGACGCTCGGGCAACGAGTACCGGTACCGCGGATCCGTACGCCGAGGAGCGGCGCGACAACGCACCACAGCCGTCGGCGTCCACGGCGGGGCCTTCACGATGAACGGCCTCGTGGAAGGGGAACGTGGACGTGACCACAGGACTTTGCCCGGTGACACCGAGGTGTCGCCGGCGCTGACACAGCGACGACAGTTCTCGTGAGGCGGCGCAGCGACCGGAAGAAGGCCGCTGCGCGCCCGGGAACTTTGACGGGAGACCGCCCGGATGCTCGACAACGAGCCCACGAACGGTGCCGAAGGCACCGCGGGTACAACTGAAACGACCGACCACGAAGCGGCGGCACCCCCCGACGGGGGAGGCGCGGTGCGTGTCTCGGCGCCGCCGACCGCCAAGGGCGCACGCCGAGCCGCGGGGCCGCCCCCCGAACCCGACGAGATCTTCTCGCCGCCGTCGAACGACCGTGTCACCTCCCTCGCCGGGTCCGGCGAGGGAGGAACGGTCAAGACCTCGGTGAGTACCCCGGCCTCCGGCAAACGCACCGTGCGCGCCGCCGGGAGCCCCGCCGACGCACCCGCCCCGGCCCGGTCGGGCACTTCCGCCGAGAAGGAACAGGACGAGGAGGAGGGCACCCGCGGCCGTCGCGGACGCACCAGGTCGCGGACCGGTCCGGTCAAGACCCAGCGCCCCGAGAAGCCCCAGCGCGAGAAGCCGGAAAAGAAGACCGGGAAGAAAGCGCAGGAGGAGCCCGAGCAGGTCGCCGGACCCCAGCAGGAAACCACCGAGGGGCCCTCGGAGGAGACCTCCGTGCAGCCCGGAAGCCTGTTCCAGCCGCCCAGCACCCTCTTCCAGCCGCCGGTCGTCACCCAGGTACCGTCCACCAAGACCGCTACCGCCGAGCGGAGCAGTGACGAGGGCGGCGGGGACGAGCGCACCGAGCAGAGCACCGACTCCGCCGATAACGAGTACGGGGACGAGACCGAGGACCGCCCCAGCCGCCGTCGCCGCCGCCGTGGGGGCCGGGGCCGCGGGCGCTCCCGTACCGCGGAGAACGAGAACGGCCAGGACCACCCCGAGGAGGAGCCGGCCGAACAGGAGAACGGCAGGACCGAGACCGGTGAGGGCTCCGGCGGGCAGAAGGCCGACTCCGGGGCCGGGCAGGACTCGCAGGACGACGAGACGGACGAGGGCGGGAGCCGCCGCCGTCGCCGTCGCCGCCGTCGGAACGGTTCCAACGGTGGCGACGGGTCCACCACCGACGACCCGCCCAACACCGTTGTCAAAGTGCGTGAACCGCGCTCGGAGAAGCCCATCGAGGACGAGGTCCAGGCGGTCCGGGGCTCCACACGCCTGGAGGCCAAGAAGCAGCGCCGCCGCGAGGGCCGCGAGCAGGGTCGGCGCCGCGCCCCGATCGTGACCGAATCGGAGTTCCTGGCCCGGCGCGAGTCGGTCAAGCGCGACCTCGTGATCCGCCGTACCGGGGAGCGCACCCAGATCGCGGTTCTGGAGGACGACGTCCTGGTCGAGCACCACGTGGACCGGGCGACCCACCGTTCCTACGTCGGGAACGTGTACCTGGGCCGGGTGCAGAACGTGCTGCCTTCGATGGAGGCGGCCTTCGTCGACATCGGCAAGGGCCGTAACGCCGTCCTGTACGCCGGAGAGGTCAACTGGGACGTGCTCGGTGTCGAGGGCCAGCCCAAGCGCATCGAGTCGGTGCTCAAGTCCGGACAGTCGGTGCTGGTGCAGGTCACCAAGGACCCGGTCGGCCACAAGGGCGCCCGCCTGACCAGTCAGATCAGCCTGCCCGGCCGCTACCTGGTGTACGTGCCCGGCGGATCGATGACGGGCATCAGCCGCAAGCTCCCCGACAAGGAGCGTGCGCGCCTGAAGCAGATCCTCAAGAGGGTCATGCCCGCCGACGCCGGTGTGATCGTGCGTACCGCCGCCGAGGGGGCCAGCGAGGAGGAGCTCGAGCGCGACATCTCGCGTCTGGCCAAGCAGTGGGACTCCATCCAGCGCAAGTCGAAGTCCAACACCGCGCCCGCACTGCTCAACAGTGAACCCGACCTGACTATCAGGGTCGTGCGCGACGTGTTCAACGAGGACTTCGCCAGCATGGTCGTCTCCGGTGACGAGGCCTGGCAGACCGTCAGCGAGTACGTGGACTACGTCGCCCCCAACCTCGCCGAGCGCCTCTCGCACTGGACCGAGGACAACGACGTCTTCGCCGCATACCGCATCGACGAGCAGATCAACAAGGCCCTGGAACGCAAGGTCTGGCTGCCCAGCGGCGGTTCGCTCATCATCGACCGCACCGAGGCGATGACGGTCGTGGACGTCAACACCGGCAAATTCACGGGTCAGGGCGGCAACCTCGAGGAGACCGTCACCAAGAACAACCTCGAGGCGGCCGAGGAGATCGTGCGCCAGCTGCGGCTGCGCGACGTCGGCGGCATCATCGTCATCGACTTCATCGACATGGTCCTGGAGTCCAACCGCGACCTCGTGCTGCGCCGGATGTTGGAGTGCCTCTCCCGGGACCGCACCAAGCATCAGGTGGCCGAGGTCACCTCGCTGGGCCTGGTGCAGATGACCCGCAAGCGTGTGGGGCAGGGGCTGCTGGAGGCCTTCTCGCACACCTGTGAGCACTGCAGCGGGCGCGGTCTGCTGCTCGCCGACGAGCCGGTCGAGAACAAGGGCGGCAACGGCAACGGCCGCAAGAAGAAGAACAAGGGCAAGGGCGAATCCGACGCCTCGGCCGACAAGGGTGGCAAGGACAAGCCCGACCAGAGTGAGAAGGCCGACAAGGCCTCGGACAAGTCCGGCAGCAAGAGCGCCAGGTCCGACAAGAGCGAGAAGGCCGCCAAGGCCGAGAAGTCGGCCGAGGAGGCCGATGGGCCCGCCTCGGGCAAGAAGGCCAAGGGCGGCTCCAAGGCGGCCAAGGGCTCCGGCAAGAAGGCCGAGAAGGCCGCCGACACCTCCGCGGAGACCACGGACGAGGCCGCTGGTGAACAGGGCCCCGGTGAAGGCTCGGCCGAGAAGGCGGAGAGCACCGGGGAAGCGCCCGCCAAGCGCACCCGCAAGCGCACCGCCCGGTCCGAGAAGGCCGCCGAGCGCGACCGGGCGGCCGAGGCCGAGCAGGTCACGGAGGACAACCCCGACGAAGGCGCGGCCCCGGCCCGGGAAAAAGCCGAGAAGGCGCCCGCCAAGCGCACCCGCAAGCGCACCACCCGCTCGGCCGCCCGCAGCGCGGCCGAGGAGGGTGCGGACGCGGAAGAGGCCGAGGAATCGGTCTCCGAGAACCCCGAGACGCCGGAGGGCGACGACGAGGCCGCCGAGCGGCCGAAACGGCGCCGTACCCGGCGTACCAAGGCGGCGGCTTCGGCCGGAACCGCTGCGGACGCCGGCTGAGCCGGCGCGGGAACCGACCAGGTCCGGACCGGGCGTGGCCCCGGTCCGGATCCAGGTCCGATGTGCGGTCCTGTAGCGGGGCAGTGGTAACCTGGTGGACGGTGCGTCGGCGCGCTCCACGTGAACGCGCGCCCCGACATCGAAGTGCTCTCCACGCAGGGTTTGTTTCCCTCAGATCCCCGCGCCCCGCTACAGGCGATCAGTGGATCGTGGAATGAGGCTTCTCTCCACCCCTCGGTGGGGTGATTCCTCCCGGTCAGGCCCGCCAAGGGCACGACCGGACCCAGGGCCCCGGGTCTCGGGCCCCGAACAGGGGATGGTCCCGGGGATGGTCCCGAGCGCAGTATTCGTTGAGCGAGCAGGAAGAGAGTTACCCGGTGTACGCGATCGTGCGAGCGGGCGGCCGACAGGAGAAGGTGTCCGTCGATGACGTCCTGAACATCGACAAGGTCACCGAGGAGACCGGTGCCACCATCACGTGGCAGCCCCTCCTCGTCGTCGAGGACGGCAACGTGGTCACCGAGGCCGACAAGCTGAGCGGCTACTCGGTCACCGCCGAGGTCCTCGGTGAGACCAAGGGCCCCAAGATCAACATCGTCAAGTACAAGAACAAGACCGGTTACAAGAGGCGTCTGGGCCACCGCCAGAAGCACACCCAGGTGCGCGTCACCGGTATTTCGGCGAAGTAGGAGGACTCGGACATGGCCAGTAAGAAGGGCGTTTCTTCCAGCCGGAACGGTCGCGATTCCAATTCCAAGCGCCTCGGCGTGAAGCGCTTCGGCGGTCAGAACGTCGCTGCCGGTGAGATCCTGGTCCGTCAGCGCGGCACCAAGTTCCACCCGGGCGACAACGTCGGCCGCGGTGGCGACGACACGCTGTTCGCGCTCGTCGGCGGCGAGGTCGCGTTCGGCAACTTCCGGGGCCGCAAGGCTGTGAACATCGTTCCCGCGAGCTGAGCTCCGCGAACGAGACGGATTTCGGGAGGCGGGCCAGGAACACTGGTCCGCCTCTTGCGTTGTCACCAGTGACACGCGTGAACGAGCGGGGCCGCAGAGGCGGCCCGATGAGTGACGGGGAGAACCATGCCTGACTTCGTCGACGAGGCGGCTCTGTACGTCAGAGCCGGGAACGGCGGGCACGGCTGCGCCTCCGTCCACCGGGAGAAGTTCAAGCCACTGGGCGGTCCCGACGGCGCCAACGGCGGTCGTGGCGGCGATGTGATCCTGGAGGTCGACGCTCAGAGCGCGACCCTGCTCGACTACAAGCGCCGCCCCCACCGTGCGGCGCAGAACGGCACCCCCGGCCAGGGGGGCCACCGTGCCGGGGCCAACGGCCAGGAACTCGTGCTGTACGTGCCGGACGGCACCGTGGTCACCCACGCGGACGGCGAGTTCATCGCCGACCTGGTCGGCCACGGAACCCGCCTGGTGCTGGCACAGGGCGGGCGTGGAGGCCTGGGCAACGCCGCGCTGGCCTCCAAGAAGCGCAAGGCTCCCGGCTTCGCTCTCAAGGGCGAGGAGGGCGAGGCCCTCGACGTGCGCCTGGAGATGAAGACCATCGCCGACGTCGGTCTGGTCGGTTTCCCCAGCGCAGGCAAGTCCTCGTTGATCGCCGCGATGAGCGCTGCGCGCCCCAAGATCGCCGGTTACCCCTTCACCACCCTCGTCCCGAACCTGGGTGTGGTCGAGGCCGGCTCCGTGCAGTACGTCATCGCCGACGTCCCCGGCCTGATTCCCGGCGCCAGTGACGGCAAGGGCCTGGGGCTGGAGTTCCTGCGCCACATCGAGCGCTGCTCCATCCTCCTGCACGTCCTGGACTGCGCCACCTACGAACCCGACCGCGACCCCGTCAGCGATCTGGACGCTCTGGAGGCCGAGGTCGCCGCCTACGGCGAACGCACCGGCCTCGACCTGTCCGACCGCCCGCGCCTGGTCGTGCTCAACAAGGTCGACGTGCCCGACGCCCGCGACCTGGCCGAGATGGTCACGCCCATGCTGGTCGAGCGCGGTTACCGGGTCCTGGAGGTATCGGCCGCCTCCCGCGAGGGCCTGCGCGAACTCTCCTACGCCCTCGGCGAGCAGGTGGCCGCCGTGCGCGCCGAAGCGCCGGCACCAGAGCCCACCCGTGTCGTACTGCGCCCCAAGGTCATCGGCGACGCCCCGTTCGAGGTCGTCTCCCTGGGCGACAACGTCTTCCGGGTACGCGGCGACAAGCCGACCCGCTGGGTCTCCCAGACCGACTTCTCCAACGACGAAGCCGTCGGGTACCTCGCCGAGCGCCTCAACCGCCTCGGTATCGAGGAGGAACTGGCCAAGTCGGGCGCCGTCGAAGGGGCCGAGGTCTACATCGGCCCGGAGAACAACTCCGTGGTCTTCGACTGGGACCCCTCCTCCGACGCAGAGGCGGTCCCGTCCGGCCCGCGCGGAACCGACGTCCGGCTGGGCTGAACCGCGCGGGGCCCGATCTCCCGAGACCAGCCGGATCCTCGTCAGGTACGCGCGCGGCGCCGGTGCGCCGCGCCACGGATGGAAAGATCCTCGCACGGTGCACAGCACGAGCAGTGACAAGATCGACGCCCTGGAGGCCGAAGGACGCGCCGCGGTGGCCGCCGCGAGCCGGATCGTTGTGAAGGTGGGGTCGTCGTCACTGACGACCCCGGAGGGCCGGATCGACGCCAACCGGATCCGCGACCTCGTCGACGTCCTGGCCGTACGCCGCACCGCCGGACAGGAGGTCATCCTGGTCTCCTCCGGTGCGGTCGCCGCGGGTATGACGCCCCTGGGGATGGCACGCCGCCCGCACGACCTCGCCTCCCAGCAGGCCGCCGCCAGCGTCGGCCAGGGCCTGCTCCTGGCCGCCTACACCGCCGAGCTCGCCCGTTACGGCCTCAACGCCGCCCAGGTGCTGCTCACGGTCGAGGACATGATGCGCCGGGTCCAGCACCGCAACTCCCAACGCACGCTGCGGCGCCTGCTCGACATCGGTGCGCTCCCCATCGTCAACGAGAACGACACCGTCGCCACCCACGAGATCCGGTTCGGTGACAACGACCGGCTCGCCGCGCTGGTGGCGCACCTGATGCGTGCCGATGCGTTGGTACTGCTCTCGGACGTGGACGCTCTCTACGACGGCAAACCCTCCGACCCCGGCACGTCCGTGGTCGACCTGGTGCGCGATCCCACCGACCTGGCCGGGATCGACATCGGAAGCACGGGCAAGCGCGGCGTGGGCACCGGAGGCATGGTCACCAAGGTCGACTCGGCCCGGATCGCCAGCCAGGCCGGGGTGCACACCGTGCTGACCTCGGCCACCAACGCCGGGGCCGCCCTGAGCGGGGAACGGGTCGGTACCTTCTTCGCCCCTGCCGGCGGACGGCGCCCCTCGGCGCGCCAGCTCTGGCTCGCCCACGCCACCGCCGGACGCGGCAGCCTGGTGCTCGACCCGGGTGCGGTGCGGGCCGTGGTGCGGGAGAAGGCGTCGCTGCTGCCGGCGGGGGTCGTGAAGGTCCGTGGTGAGTTCAGCGCCGGCGACCCGGTCGATCTGTGCGACGAGGAAGGGACCGTGGTGGCGCGCGGGTTGGTCAACTACGACGCGGCCGAGGTACCCGACCTGATGGGTCGTTCCACGCGCTGGTTGGCGCGGGAGATGGGGCCTTCCTACGAGCGCGAGCTCGTGCACCGCGACGACCTGGTGCTGCTCGGGAACTGATTTCTTCACCGGTTGTGCGGCTGCTTCCCACGGGGCAGGCAAAGAGTTTCGAAAAATCCTTCCTGAGGCCGCTCATTCTGTCGGTGCCGCGCGGTCTACTCGTGTGAGAGCCGGATCACCCGGATCGAGCACGCGGGAAGGACCGCACATGACCGCCGTACGGCTGCTGGTGGGCACACGCAAGGGTGCTTTCGTTCTCACCTCGGACACTGCACGCAAGGACTGGAGGATCGAAGGACCGTTCTTCGGAGGGTGGGAGGTCTACCACATGGTGGGCAGCCCGGCTGATCCCGACCGGCTGTATGCCGCGCCGTCCATGGACTGGTTCGGCCAGGTCGTCCAGCGCTCCGACGACGGGGGCAGGACGTGGGAGCCGGTGGGCAACAAGTTCGAGTACGCCGGGCAGGTCGGGACCCACCCCTGGTACGACGGCACCCCTCGCCCGTGGGAGTTCACCCGGGTCTGGCACTTCGAACCCTCGCCCGACGATCCCGACACCGTCTACGCCGGGGTCCAGGACGCCGCGTTGTTCCGCACCACCGACGGCGGGCAGAGCTGGCAGGAAATGGACGGGCTCCGCACCCACGCGACCGCATCGGGGTGGAACCCCGGGGCGGGCGGACTGTGCCTGCACACGCTCCTGCTCGACCCGCGCGGCAACGGCCGGATGTTCGCCGGGATCTCCGCTGCCGGGGTCTTCCGTTCCGAGGACGGGGGCCAGAGCTGGACCGCAGCCAACCGCGGCCTGCTCACCGACGGCATCCCCGACCCCGACGCAGAGGCCGGCCACTGCGTGCACAACCTGGCCATGCACCCCTCCAGGCCGGACGTGCTGTTCATGCAGAAGCACTGGGACGTGATGCGCAGCGACGACGGCGCCGAACACTGGACGGAGATCAGCGGGAACCTGCCCACGGACTTCGGGTTCCCCATCGCGGTGCACCCCCACGAACCCGAGACCGTCTACGTCGTACCGATCACCAGTGATTCGCTGCACTACCCGCCGGAGGGCCGGCTGCGGGTCTACCGCAGCCGGACCGGCGGTCGAGAGTGGGAACCGCTCACCGACGGCTTGCCGCAGCAGGACTGCTACGTCAACGTGCTGCGCGACGCGATGGCCGTGGACACGTTCGACGAGTGCGGGGTGTACTTCGGCACCACCGGCGGCCAGGTCCACGTCTCGTCCGACTCCGGAGACAGCTGGACCACCGCGGCGCACACACTGCCGTCCGTACTGTCCGTCGAAGTGCAGACCCTGGTGTGAAGGGGGGACCGATGAACTCCGAAGCCGCGCCGCAGAGCGCCGGTGAAGCCCGGGACGTGCGGGTCAGGCTGCCCTACCACCTGCGCCATCTCGCCCGCCTCGACTCGGAGACCGTGGTGCGGGTGGCGGGCCCGGTGACCCAGCGCTCGGTACTGGACGCGCTGGAAGAGCGCTACCCCGCGCTCGGAGGCACGATCCGCGACCACACCACTGGGCGCCGCCGGGCCTATCTGCGCTTCTTCGCCTGCGAGGAGGACATCTCCCACGAACCACCGGACGACGAGCTGCCCGGACCGGTGGTCTCGGGCGCGGAGCCCTTCATGGTCGTGGGTGCGATGGCGGGGGGATGAGGACTTAGGACCCGGGACCGTGTGAAAAGCTCGGGTCCGACCTTGCCGAAGGAGACACCCGTGCCCAGCGTGACCCTGCACGCCCTGTCCCTGCTCTTCCGCCGGACCCGCAAACGGCAGCTGGATTCCGTCGAGCGGGCCCGGCAACGCATCGCCGCGCCCAAGGACGACCCGTCACCGCCCGCGCCGCTGCGCCACCGGTACCGCGTCACCGAAGGGGAGGTGGCGGGGTTTCCTGTCTACACGGTGCGACCCTCCGGCGGCCCGGAACCGCAGCGGGCGGTGTTCTACCTGCACGGCGGTGCCTACGTCAGCTCCATCACCCCTTGGCACTGGAGGCTCATCGCCCTCATGGCCGACCAGGGGTGCCGTGTCGAGGTCCCGCTGTACGGGCTGGCGCCGCAGCACACCCACCGGGAAGCGCACCCGTTCCTGGACCGGGTCTGGGCCGACCTCGTCGCCGACGTCCCGGCCTCCCGCACGGTGTTGGCGGGAGACTCCGCCGGGGGAGGGCTCGCCGTGGCCCTGGACCAGCGCCTGGCCGCACGCGGGCAGGAGGGACCGGCCCGCATGATCCTGCTGGCCCCGTGTGTGGAGGCGACGCTGACCAACCCCGACATCGCCGGTATCGAGCCACACGACCCCTGGCTGGCCACGGTCGGGTTGCACGAGTGCGTGCGGGCCTGGGCCGGCGGGGACGACCCGGCCGACCCGCGCCTGAGTCCGCTGTACGGGGAACACGAGGGGGCGGCACCGATGGACGTCTACGTCGGCACCCGCGATCTGTTGCTGCCCGATCTGCGGCGCCTGCGCGAACGGCGGTTGGCGGCCGGGGCCAGGACCGACCTCATCACCTGCCCCGGGGCGTTCCACGTGTATCCTCTCGTGCCCTGCCCCGAGGGGCGCCGGGCCCGTATGCGGATCCTGGCCTCCCTGCGCAACACGTAGGGGGCCGGGGGAGCGGTACGGCCGGGAAGAGCTACCGGAAAGAAGGGACGCACCTCAGGTCATGCGGCGCACCAGCGACAGCGGAGCCCGCTTGAGCAGGAACCCGATCGGGACCCACGGCCAGGCCGGAACGTAGGCCTTGGCCCTGCGTTTCTCGATCGCCCGGACCATCGCGCGGGTCCCGGTCTCGGTGTCGACCATGAACGGGGGCTTCCGGGACACGTGCTCGTTCATCTCCGAGCGGATGTAGCCCGGGTAGATCACCGACACGTCCAGACCCGGGATCCTCTCGGAGCGCAGCCCCTCGGCGAGCGAGGCCACACCCGCCTTGGTCGCCGCGTAGACCGTCATGGCCTTGCGCATGCCCCGCAGCGCCGAGATCGAGGACACCATGACCAGGTGGCCGCGCCCCTGGGAACGGAAGACCTCCAGCGCCGCCTCGGCCTGGGAGAGCGCACCCACGAAGTTGGTCACGGCGGTCTCCCGGTTGGCGTCGGGACGTCCCTTGCCCAGTGCCACACCCTTGCCGAGGCCCGCGTTGACCACGACCCGGTCCAGGGCGCCGAAGGTCGAGGCCAGGTCCCGCACGACGGTGAAGACGGCCTCGTGGTCGGTCACGTCCAGGGCGCGCAGTTCGATGCGGCGATCGGGGTGGGAGGCCGCGATCTCCTCCCGCAGACCCTCGAGTTTGGCCACACGCCGCGCGCACAGTCCCAGGTCGTAGCCCAGGGCCGCGAACTGCCGGGCCATCTCCGCGCCCAGGCCGGCACTGGCGCCGGTGATGACGATCGTTCCCTTGCTCATGTTCGTGGTTCACTTCCATGCGGTGCCGTGGGGGCGACCGGCCGTCGAAGGAGAGGACCGGTCGTGCCCATCGACCCTACGGTGGCGAGCGTCTTCGGGACCGAACGGGGTTCGGGGATCTTCCGCGCCGGTCGGGAGGGGAACGCGGAAGGCCGACAGGAAGGTGCTGTGGACAACTCTCCACCGAAACCTTCGACCGCATAAAGTGGAAGGACATCCGACCCCGTAGGCCCTCCGACGCTGCAGGGAGCCCGAGGCGGGGCGATCTTCGACGAGAGAGAACGCCATGACTGACACCGAGCGCGAGGTCCGCGCGGTCGCCGAACGTGCCCAGGACGCCGCGGCCGACCTGGCCCCGCTCAGCCGGGGCGTGAAGGACGCGGCGCTGCACGCCCTCGCCGACGCCCTGGTCAAGCGGGCCGACGAGATCACCGAGGCCAACACCCGCGACGTCGAGCGGGCCCGGTCCGAGGGGACTTCCCCCTCGATGATCGACCGGCTCACGCTCACCCCCGAACGCATCGGGCAGATCGCCGACGCCGTGCGCGCCGTCGCCGACCTGCCCGACCCTGTGGGGGAGTCGGTACGCGGCGGTGTGCTGCCCAACGGGCTCGACCTGCGTCAGATCCGCGTGCCGCTCGGTGTCATCGGCATCATCTACGAGGGCCGTCCCAATGTCACCGTCGACGCCGCCGCGCTCTGCCTCAAGAGCGGTAACGCCTCGCTGCTGCGCGGCTCCTCCTCGGCCTACGACTCCAACACCGTCATCGTGCAGGTGCTGCGCGACGCCCTGGCCGACACCGGGGTCCCCGCCGACGCCGTGCAGATGGTGCCCGGGCGCGGCCGCGAGTCCTCGGCGGCGCTCATGCGGGCCCGCGGCCTGGTCGACGTGCTCATCCCGCGCGGAGGTTCCTCCCTCATCCAGGCCGTCGTGCGCGATTCCACCGTCCCGGTCATCGAGACCGGCGAGGGCTTGTGCCACGTCTACGTCGACGCCGACGCCGACCTGGACAAGGCCGTGGCGATCGCGACCAACGCCAAGGTGCAGCGCTGCTCGGTCTGCAACAGCACCGAGACCCTCCTGGTGCACCAGGACGTCGCCGATGCCTTCCTGCCCCGGGTCCTACAGGACCTGGCCGGGGAGGGGGTCACCGTGCACGGCGACGAGAAGGTGGCCGCCGCGGCCGCCGGGACCCCGGTCGAGGTCGTGCCCGCCACCGAGGAGGACTGGTCCACCGAGTACCTCTCCCTGGACCTGGCGGTACGGGTGGTGCCCGACATCGACGCCGCGCTCGCCCACATCCGCAAGCACTCCACCCAGCACACCGAGGCGATCGTCACCGACTCGCTCGAGGCCTCCCGGTACTTCGTCGCCCGGGTCGACTCCGCGGCGGTCATGGTCAACGCCTCCACCCGGTTCACCGACGGGGGAGAGTTCGGTTTCGGCGCGGAGATCGGCATCTCCACCCAGAAACTGCACGCCCGCGGACCCATGGGGCTGCCGGAACTGACCTCCACCAAGTACGTCGTCACCGGGGAAGGCCACCTGCGCTGATACCGGCCGGGCGCCCCGTGCGGTGTGGGGCGCCCGGGAGGCGGAGCAGGTCCGACCCGTGCCGGACGTCCGAGCCGTTCGCCCGCCGGACACCTGGACGGAAGTGAAAGTTCGGACAACCTGTATTCCCAAACCGGAGCGGACTCGGTACTTTCGCTGTGGTGCGTGTCTCTTCCCGGGCCCCGGGCCCGTGGGAGAAGCACACGCAGCACGGTCACGACGAAAGGAATCCCCCCGTATGAAGCTTCGGAGTACGGTAGCGGCCTCTGCCACGGCTGCCTTGGCCGTAGGCGGCCTCGCGCTCATGGCCACACCTGCCCAGGCCGACCTCGTCACCCATTGCGAAGGCCACGGCGGTGACGTGACCCTGCCCACCCCGCTCGCCGTCCCCGCCGGTGCCAGCTGCTACCTGGACGGCACCGTCGTCCAGGGCGACGTCACCGTCGGTGAGGGTGCGAACCTGCACATCATCGAGGGCGAGATCGAGGGTGAGGTGACCGTCGAGGCCGACGGTTACCTCGACTCCGCCGACTCGAGTATCGATGGCGACGTCACGAACACCGGAGCTTACGGGACCCACCTGGAGGGATCCGACGGAGCGGGCGTCACCGCGACCTCCGCGGAGGGCTTCGACGACGGGTTCGTCTATGTGGTCGACTCCGCCGTGAGCTCCGTCGACTCCGAGGCCGGCGGCGTCTACGTCGTCGGTTCCAACATCAGCGACGGTCTGGCCGCCACCGGTGTGGAGTACGCCGACGTCGTCGACTCCGTCCTGCGCGGGGACCTGTCGGTGACCGGCTCCGAGAGCGGCGGCGTCCTCTGTGACAGCGAGGTCATCGGTTCGGTCGCCTACACCGGAGGTGCGGGCCCCGTGGCCGTCGGCGCCGGGGAACAGGACGGTTTCTGCGCCTCGGTCAACTACGTCGACGGCGACCTGAAGGTCACCGGGAACTCCGGTGGTGCCTACATCGACAACAACATCGTCGGTGGATCCCTCGTCACCGCCGACAACTCCCCGACCGCCGAGATCGGCGACAACAACCGCGTGCGCGGTGACATCGACACGCAGGAGGTTGCCCTGAGCACCTTCGACGCCGAGGTCGCCGACGAGTTCGAGGAGCACGAGCAGGGCTTGGCCGAGGAGGTCGAGGAGAAGCGCTCCGAGACCGTGGAAGAGGCCATGGAGGCCGGCCCCGCCTTCTGACCCGGTGGTCGGAACGACCTCCGGCGGGTTCTACCGGGTTCCGTCCCGGGACCGAGCCGGGGTACTGCCCCGGTCGTGCGTGTCGCCGCCGTGCATCCAGGGTGCACGGCGGCGACACGTGTGCGGGCCCCGTTCCCTTCCCACGGGGAAGGTGCCTGCGGCCCCGCCGGCCCGGGCACCGGGAGGACGAGAGCCGCATCGCGGCCCGGGCACCGCGATCAGGCGTCCCAGGAGGTCTCAAGCGTCCAGGTCACATCCTCCGGACAGCTCTCGCGGTGTCGTGAGGGACGTTCGTGCCGTCCATACCGGCCAACCGGAGTTCGCTGCCGTAGTGGCGCAGGAACTTGTCGGGACAGGTGTAGGAACGCAGGGAGACACCGTAACCGCCCTGGCCGGGGACACCGCACCAGGTGGCGTCCTCGGCGAACAGGTCGGAACCGTCGTTCTCCGCCTCCGACACCCGCGACTCGTGGTGGCGCAGGTAGTGGCCGGGCCGCTCCACCGACTCCGGCGCACAGCACCGGTCGTCGGACGGCCCGGGCACGAACCGCCACGTGCCGTTGAGATTGAGCCAGTCCTCGCGCACCATCTGCGGGCGCGGGTACTCGGGCGGGGCGTTGCCGGGGCCGACCTCGTGGGTCCAAGGGGTGATCATGGGTGGTTCGGCCTCAGCTGTGTCGGTAGGTCGTTCGGCAAGCTCGGGGCAACGGCCGGGTCGGGGACAGGAACGCTCCCACCAGGAGGGCGGTCAGGGGCCGGAGGCAGGGTCGTCGCTTCGGGGGAACGGTCGACTTCGCACGGGTTCCTCCGTACGGCAAGGGGAGGGGCGGTATCGCCGCGACGGGGACCGTGACGGTGCCTTGCTCTTCACAACGTGGAGAACCCGACGCCATCGGGACCAGAGCACGCGCCCCGGCCCCTGTCCACCCGTCGGCACCGGCGACCGCAGTATCGCCCCCGGCGCACGGCACGGCCGTGCACGCGCCACGGTCCGCCCCTCTTCGGCCCCGGTACCCGGAGCGGGGCCGTGTTCTGCTGCAACGGCATCCTCGTGGCCGGACCCGTGCACGTCCTCGCCGGACGAGGCCTGCGGATGCCCGCAGCCACCGCCGTCCTCGGCTTCAGCGGCACGGAGAGAGCCGCTGCGGGGACGGGAGCGCCACCGGGCGGGGGCCGGGCCCGGAGCAACGGTCTCAGTCCCGGTCGTTGCCGCTGTTGCCGTTCTGCTCCCCGTTGCCGTTCTGGCGGCCGCCGCGCCAACGCTCGGCGACCGAGTCGAAGATACGGCCGCCGGCCCCTGCCGCGCCGCCCGCGACGTCGCGCACCACGCTCACCAACGGGTCCTTGGTGCGGTTCCAGTCATCGCGGTAGGAGTCCGCGGCTTGGCCTGCTTCGCGGCTGATGTCGGATTCGGAGTCCTGGTTGCGCCGCGGGTACCGCCCGTCCAGGATGCTCTGGTACTCGCCGCTGTCGATCCAACGCTGCACCTCGGCCACGCGCACGACCGCGAAGGGGTGGCTGGCGGGCACGGTGGACATGAGCTTGAGGACGCTGTCGACCGCGTCGCCGCCCTCGTCGTACTCGCGGGCCTGCTCCATGAAAGCGTCGGGGTTCATCTCCGACAGGTTGGAGCCCCCGGCCAGCTTCATGAGCGCACGCTTGGCGGCGTCCTGCTCCTGGCAGGCCAGCAGGCCCGCGCGGTCGGCGGACAGTTCCGACTTGCGGTGCCACTCCTTGAGCGCCATCAGGATCGCCTGGATCGCCAGCGCGCCCAGCGGGATCCACATGATCTTCTGCGCGATCCACACCAGGAGCAGCAGGAGCGTGCGGTAGATCGCGTGGCCGCTGAGGATGTGGCCGACCTCGTGACCGATGACGAAGCGCTTCTCCTCGGCGTCGAGAAGGTCGAACAGGCCCGTCGACATCACGATGAACGGCCGCTTGCGGCCGATCGCCATCGCCTTGGGAACCGGGTCCATCTTGACATAGAGTTCCGGAACCTCCTCGAGGTCCAGGACATAGGCGGCGTCGCGCAGGTAGTCGTTGAGCTCGGGGAACTGGGTGGGTCCCACCCGCACGGAGTTGGCGAGGTAGAGCAGGCGCAGCTGGCGCTCACTGACCCGGCCGAACAGGCTCTTGACCAAGGTGTCGAAGCCGCTCAGCGAACGCAGAGCAACCAGGGCACCGCGGTCCGCGGGGTGCTCGTAGGCGCGTGAGGACAGATCGGGGAGTCGGACACGTACGCGGTCCGGTGTGTTTGCCATAACGGCATGTTATGCGTGGCGCCGGGGCTTGGCCATGGTTCCGAGCAACGAGATATGACGTGTTTGTGCGAGGTTCTCGGGAGGGGCTCCGGGAAGAGTGGGCCGCCGAGGGTCGTTGGACCACGCAGGGGTGGGAAAACGAGGGAGTGCATCGTTGCGGTGGTCGGCACGTCGACTAGTCTCGGTTGGCCGAAACCGGTAACGGCCACGTCCACGGCGAAACGGAGCGCACAGTGGTGCACGTATCGAAAGGCGGGTCCCAGGGAGGGAGCTCCCCCGCACGGCGGGGCGGTGCCTCACCGTCCAAGGTCGGCATCATGGGTGGAACCTTCGACCCCATCCACCACGGCCACCTCGTGGCGGCCAGTGAGGTCGCCCACCTGTACGGGCTCGACGAAGTCGTCTTCGTCCCGACCGGACAGCCCTGGCAGAAGGACCTCGCCAAGGTGACCCCCTCGGAGGACCGCTACCTCATGACGGTCATCGCGACCGCGGAGAACCCCCAGTTCAGGGTGGACCGCATCGAGATCGACCGCGAAGGGCCCACCTATACTCTGGACACCCTGCGCGAGCTCCGGGCCTCCTACGGGCCCGACGTCGACCTGTACTTCATCACCGGCGCCGACGCGCTCGGTGCCATCCTGAGCTGGCACAACGTCGATGAACTCTTCCACCTCGCGCATTTCGTAGGCTGTAACCGGCCCGGTCACCACCTCAGCGACTCCGGATTGCCCGAGGGCAAGGTCTCGCTGGTCGAGGTCCCCGCCCTCTCGATCTCCTCCAGCGAATGCCGCGAACGTGTCCGCAAGGGCGAACCCATCTGGTATCTCGTTCCCGAGGGGATCGTCCGCTACATCAACAAGACCGGGCTCTACCTAGAGACCTGAAAGGCAGTAAACACAACGTGACAGCCACCGACAGGGCACTGGAGTTGGTCGAGGTCGCCGCAGTGGCCGCCTCCGACAAGCTCGCCCAGGAGATCGTCGCCTACGACGTCAGCGACCAACTCATCATCACCGACGCCTTCGTGCTCTGCTCGGCGCCCAACGACCGCCAGGTGCGGTCGGTCGTGGACGAGGTCGAGGAGCAGCTGCGGGAGCAGTCCGGTGCCAAGCCGGTGCGCCGCGAAGGCGAGCGCGACGGGCGTTGGGTCCTGCTGGACTACGCCGACATCGTCGTGCACATCCAGCACGAGGAAGAGCGAGGCTACTACGGACTCGAGCGCCTCTGGAAGGACTGCCCCGAGATCGAGCTGCCCGCTGGGGCACGTGGCGCCGAACGCACCCCGCTCGACGAAGCCTGAACCGCGGACAAGAAGAAGAGGCACCTCGTGAGTGAGACCCCTCGAGTGCTGTTCTGGCGGCACGGGCGTACCGCTTGGAACGTGGAGAACCGCTTCCAGGGACAGACCGACATCGGGCTCGACCGTCTCGGGCACGCACAGGCCGAGCGGGCCGCCGGCCTGCTCGCCACGCTCGGCCCCGACCTCGTCGTCGCCTCCGACCTGGAACGGGCCGCCGACACCGCCGGATACCTCGGCCGTGCCGCAGACCTGGAAGTCGAGTACG
The DNA here is from genome assembly GCF_000340965.1 of Nocardiopsis kunsanensis DSM 44524. Lineage (GTDB taxonomy): Bacteria > Actinomycetota > Actinomycetes > Streptosporangiales > Streptosporangiaceae > Nocardiopsis > Nocardiopsis kunsanensis. The sequence goes on along the minus strand of NZ_ANAY01000038.1, from coordinate 10,199 downwards.
ACAAGGACCTGCGGGAACGGTACGGAGGTTCCTGGGAGGGGCTCACCGGGGTCGAACTCGCCCGGCGCTGGCCCGTCGAACACGCAAACATGGACATCCCCGACGGGGAGGACGTGGCCGAGGTCGGCGACCGTATGCAGGCCGCCGTCGACCGGGCCCTGGAACGCACCCCGGCCGGTGGACTGCTCGTCGTGGTGAGCCACGGGGCGGCACTGCGGATGGCCATCTCCCGGATGTTGGACGTGCCCGACGAACAACGCGAGATCCTCGGCCCGCTCAGCAACTGCAGCTGGTCGATGCTGGCCCGACGACGGGACACCTGGCGGCTCATGGAACACAACGCTGCCAGCCTCCCCGAGCCGGTGGTGCTCAGCGACGACACCTGAGCCGAGCTCCCGTTTCGACGTCAGCGCCGGATTCCGTTATGGTTTGGGGGTCGGAACGGGCCGGCGCCCACCGATCCCGACACGGGGCTATGGCGCAGTTGGTAGCGCGCCTCCATGGCATGGAGGAGGTCTGGGGTTCGAATCCCCATAGCTCCACGTTGACCCTGCTCGGGGCCTAGCGGCCCCTTCGCAGGGTCTTTGTTCTTTTCGGGGGCGACCCCCGGGCCCCGGCGTGCGCTTGGTTCGGATGCCGCCCCATGGAACCTGCCAGTGCTGATCAGCCCGTGTGCTCCGCCGACATGGACGGGAGCCAAGATGCTGCTCCCTGACGAGAGCGCTGTTCTGCGGAAGGTCAATGGGCGTTCCCCGCGGCAGTGGTTGGCGGTCGCGGTCGTGGTGCTAACGCTCACGGCTGTCCCGCCCATGGTCTTTCTGTGGGAAAAGGGCGCTTGGGACCATCTGCGTGGCCGGAGCGAACCGGTGACGGCCCTGGTGGTATCGGTGCGTCCCGACGGTTCCTGCCGCGCGTCCGAAAAGTATCGGGTCGATGTGGTGTGGAATGTGGACGATGCGGTTCCGGGACGCGGTAACTACACCCGTTGCGGAAACGCACCACGAGAGGGGACGCACCTCCAAACCTGGGTCGGGCCGAACGGCCACGTGAATACCGCGTCTCCTGAAACCGATCGGTTTTTCCTGTCCGTCTTCAGCCTGTGCCTGGGAGCGGCCGGTTCGGTCTTCGGCGTGATCGCCTTGCTCGTGTCCGGGAGGCGAGCACGGCGGTTGCTCGCCGTGGGAAACCGGGAACTCTCGCCGACCGTGCCGGTCAGACTACGGCGGGGGTACGAGTCGCGGTTGTTCCTCCGGCCCGCAGAACCCACGCTCGAAATGGCTGAGCAAGACACGGACATCACCTTGATCCTCTACAACCGCCCCGGCGCCTCGCCCGTCCTCCGCACATGGCGCAAGATGACCGGGCCGTGGCAACTCCGTCTCACCCCGGCCGTCGGTCGCCGCAAGCGGATCGGCCTGCTCGAACGCGGGCAAGAACGCTGCTGGATCGAATTCTCCGGACGCCGCCGGTAAGGCGCGCGAACGATGCTCTCCGTGGCGTCCATGGGCGCCCTCCTGGTGCACCACACCCCCGGCCCCGGGCAGGGCCCCGCGCACCCACGATCACCTGTACGGGCCGCGTGCATCCGGAAGACCCGTGCGTGCGGCTCCCACCTCGGTGGACAGGGTTGGGCCTGTCCGTCCGTGCCCGATCGTCGGAGGGGAAACGCGCCGTCACCGGTGGACGGTCGGGGGACCGGCCCGCGTCATCGTGGACCGGTTCCTCCAGGAGGGGCGCGGGTGGCGGTCGTACAGTGCTGCGTCCCGGTTCTCCTGCACGATGGCCCGAGCCTCAGGGCTCCCGGTGCAGCCACACCGCCGCTTCGCCGGGCAACTCGTCGCCGGTCAGCGGTGCGCTGGACACCATGATCTCTCCCTCCGGGAGAGGCACAGGGACCGAGCCGGTGTTGATCAGCACCAACACGTACCCGCCCCGCCAGAACGCGAGCAGTGGTCCCCGGTTCAGATCGGGGTCCCACTTCACCTCCCCGTCGACGTTGCAGTCCGGGCGCAGCGACAGCGCCGCCTGGTACAGCCGCAGCATCGATCCCCGCTGCCGGGCCTGTACCTCCACCGAGTACTGTCCCCACCAGGAGGGCTGGGGCAGCCAGGAACCATTGCGTCCGAACCCGAACGAAGTCCCTTCTGCGCTCCACGGCAACGGGACCCGGCACCCGTCGCGGCCCTTGTCGGTGTGTTCGCTGTTGTCCCACCGCGGGTCCTCCAGGGCCGTCGCGGGAAGGTCCGCGACCTCGGGAAGCCCCAGCTCCTCACCCTGGAAGATGTAGGCCGACCCCGGCAACGCCAGCTCCAGGAGCACCAACGCCCGGGCACGCCGTCGGCCCTGCTCCGGGTCGGGTTCCGGGTCGCGGCCGTCGGAGAGCAGCCATGCCTTCAGATCGGTACCGGCGGGCAGCCCCAGCGCCGACACCGGCCGCACCACGTCGTGGTTGCCGATCACCCAGGTCGGCACGGTCCCGACCTCGTGTGCGTCGGCGAGGGAGGAATCGATGACCCGGCGGTAGGCGTCGGCGTCCCAGGGTGCCTTCAGGAAGTCGAAATTGAACGCCTGGTGCAGCTCGTCCGGGCGTGTGTACAGCACCCGCCGCTCGCTGGGCAGCCACACCTCGCCCACCATGGCGCGTGGCGGATCGTAGGAGTCGGTCACCCGCCGCCAGTCCCGGTGCACCTCGTGCACCTCAGGGCGGTCGAGCAACGGATGGTCGGGGTTGGCGAGAATGTCCTCGAAGCGTCCGCCCTCGACGTGGACCAGGTCCCGCAGCGGTTCGTCCAGGTCCTTGGCCATGGCGTAGGCGACGTCGATGCGGAACCCGTCCACACCCTTGTCGGCCCAGAACCGCAGGATCCCGCGGAACTCCTCGCGCACACGCGGGTGGCCCCAGTCCAGGTCCGGCTGTTCGGGCGCGAACATGTGCAGGTACCACTGCCCGTCGGGGACCCGTGTCCACGCCGGCCCGCCGAAGGTCGAGCGCCAGTTCGTCGGGGGCAGTTCCCCGCGGGGGCCCTTGCCGTCCCGGAAGACGTACAGCTCCCGTTCCGGCGACCCCGGTCCCGCCTCCAACGCCTCCTGGAACCAAGGGTGCTCGAGTGAGGTGTGGTTGGGCACGATGTCGATCATGACCTTCAGTCGGCGCTTGTGAGCGGCCCTCACCATCGCCTCGAAGTCCGACAGTGTCCCCAGGGACGGGTCCACGTCCCGGAAGTCGGACACGTCGTACCCGCCGTCGGCCCAGGGGGAGGGGTAGAACGGCGAGAGCCAGATCCCGTGCACCCCCAGGGCAGCGATGTGGTCGAGCCGCGCGGTGAGGCCGGCGAGGTCGCCGACCCCGTCGCCGTCGGAGTCGGTGAAGCTGCGCGGGTAGACCTGGTACAGCACGGCGTTGCGCCACCATTGGTGCATCTGGGCCCTCCGATCGGGTTCCTCAAGGGGACGTCCGGCGCTTTCGGGGAGCGGCGGTGGATTGGCGAGGGACGATCTGGACCGGGAGTTCCACGCAGGTGTCGGACGGACGCCGCCCCTGTACGAGGTCGGCGACCAGATGGCCGGTGACCCTACCGAGGGTCTGCGGGGCCTGGTCCACCGTGGTCAGGTCCAGCGCCGAGGAGACATCGTGGTCGTCGAAGCCCATGAGGGAGATCGCCCCGGGCACGGGGACCCCGGAACGGCGTAGCGCCCGGTGGGCGCCCAGGGCGACGTTGTCGCTCTCGGCGAGGACGGCCGTGGGCGGGCTCTGGTGCGACAGCAGCTCACCGACGGCGAGTTCGCCGCATCCGGGCCCGGGGGACTTGGTCACCGTCCAGGGCTCCAGCCCCGCCTCCGTCATGGCCTCGTGGTACCCGTTCAGACGGGCGGTCGAACTGAGGCTCATGCCCCCGTCGGTCCGGGAACCGATGTAGGCGATGCGGGCGTGGCCGAGATTGAGCAGGTGGCGGGTGGCGCCCGCGGTGCCCGCGTGGTCGTCGATGTGCACACTCGCCCGGCCGGGCAGGCGCTCGCCGACCAGGACCACAGGTCCGGCCATGTCCGCGGCGTGGGCGCACTGTTCCTCGGTCAGTTCCAGGGCGACCGCCACGAGGGCATCGCTGTTGTGACGCAGGGGCAGGGTATGGATCCAGTCCTCCAGATGGCCGACCTGGTGCACGAGCATGTCCAGTCCCGCCTCGTGCAGGGCGTGGCCGAGCCCGGAGACCACCGACGCGAAGTACCAGGGGCGCAGGGAGGGCACCACGACCGCGACACGGCAGGTGCGGCCCGTCACCAGGCCGGAGGCGTTGCGTGAGACCGCGTAGGAGAGCTCCTCCGCGGCGGCCCGTACCTTGTCGCGTACCTCCGGGGTCACCCCCGCGGCTCCACGGAGCACACGGGAGACGGTCGAGAGCGAGACCCCAGCTCGACGGGCCACGTCGCGCATGCTGGCGGGCCGGTTCGGCATGCGCTCCACGGTAGAGGTGTGACGTGTGGCATGGCAACGTTTTCACGCGGTGGTGTCGGTCGCCGGTCCTCTCCGACACGTATTCCCGCCGAGATCGGCGAGGGGAATGTTGACTTGATCACATCTGTGGTGACATCGTTCTCACACAGCCTCGGGGGACTGCCACGACACGTTGCGACGCCGCGGGCCCGACGGTGCCGGGGGCGAGGAGGTAGAGAGCGATGTCCGAAGAACCACGTCCCACCGGGTACACCGCACGTGCCTGGGCGGCCGGGGCCCTCGTGCTGGGGCTGACCATGGCCACGGCGTGCGGCGAACCACCCGAGGAGGAGTCCGGAGGCGACGGCGAGAGCGCCGGCCTCGCCGACGACCCCGCGTTCGTGTGGGCCGTCACCGGCGCGGACCGCCAGGTCCACGAGGACGTCGCCCGCCTGTGGAACGAGAACAACCCGGACCAGCAGGTCGACATCTTCTTCCTGGCCCCCACCGCCGACGAGCAGCGTCAAGCCATGTTCCAGGACCTGCAGAGCCAGGCCGGTGAGTTCGACGTCCTCGGCCTCGACGTCATCTGGACCGGCGAGTTCGCCGACTACGGATACATCGAGAACCTGGAGGACCTGCGCCCCGAGATCGAGGACACCAGCCTCGAGGGGGCGGTCGACAGCGCCCAGTGGCAGCAGGAGCTCTACGCACTGCCCTACTCCTCCAACGGCGCCTTCCTCTACTACCGCAGCGACCTCGTCGACGAACCACCCTCGACCTGGGAAGAGCTCCACGAGAGCGGCCTCGAGGCGGCCGAGGAGGAAGGCATCGAGGCCTTCGTGGGCCAGGGCGACCAGTACGAGGGGTTCGTCGCCTCTTACCTCGAGCTCTTCTGGGCCGCTGACGGACAGCTCTTCGACGACAACCAGGAGAGCAGCACCTTCCTGGAAGGCGACGCCGCCGAGACCGCTCTCGACTTCATGACCGAGGCACAGGAGTCCGGGTTCTTCGCCCAGGGCTACGACTCCATGGTCGAGGACGACGCGCGCGCCCTCTTCCAGTCCGGCGAGGCCGTCTACATGCGTAACTGGCCCTACGCCATCCCGCTCCTGGCGGGGGAGGGGGAAGAGGACAGCGCCGTGGCCGACGACTTCGAGGTCGCCCCGTTGCCCACCTTCGACGGCGAGGGCACCACCAGCGCCCTGGGCGGCCTCAACAACGCCGTCAGCTCCCTCAGCGAGAACAAGGACCTGGCCCGTGAGTTCGTCACCTGGGCCGCCACGGACCAGGAGGCCCAGGAGATCCTGCTCGGCCACAGCCTGCCGCCCACCATGCAGAGCCTCTACGAGGACGCCGACGACCCCGACTTCCAGATGCTCGGCGACATCCTCGCCAACGCCGAGGCCCGCCCGCCGGTGCCCGGTTACAACTCGCTGTCCCTGGCCGTGCAGGACAATCTGCACCCCGCTTTCCTCGGGCAGGAAGACCCCGAGACCGCCCTGCAATCCGTCGACCAGGCTGCAGAAGAAGCGCTCGAGGGGGAGTAGGCGCGCATATGACGGCGAACAAGGCCCCGACCGCGGCCCGCAGCGGTACCGGCTTGGGGGAGCGGGCGATGGGGCGGGTCTTCCTCGCCCCGTCGTTCGCCTTCATGGCGCTCATCGCCTTCTTCCCGGTCCTCTACGCCATCGGGATGAGCCTCTACCGGATCAAGGGGTTCGACCAGGAGTTCGTCGGCCTCGGCAACTACCTGACGGCCCTCAGCGACGGTGGTTTCTTCAACGCCGCCCTCAACACCTTGATCTTCACGGTCGCCTCGGTGTCCCTGGAGTTCGTCATCGGGCTGGCGTTCGCGCTCATCATGCACCAGGCCTTCGTCGGCCGGGGGCTGACCCGGGCGATCATCCTCGTGCCCTGGGTCGTCCCCACCGCCGTGGCGGCCCAGGTATGGCGGTACATGTTCGACCACAACCCCGGGTTCGTGAACGCACTCCTGGGAACCGAGATCAACTGGCTGCGCGACCCGGCCTGGTCGATGGTGGGCATGATCAGCGCTGACGTGTGGAAGACCGCCCCGTTCGTGGCGCTGCTGCTCCTGGCCGGACTGCAGACCATCCCGCGCGACTACTACGAGGCCGCCCGTGTGGACGGCTGCACCGCACTGCAGCGGTTCTGGTACATCACCCTGCCGCTGCTGCGCCCGTCCATCGTCGTGGCCCTGCTGTTCCGCACCGTCGACGCCCTGCGCATGTTCGACTTCGCCTACGTCTTCGCCGGGTACTCCAACTCTCTGGCGACCCTGTCGGTCTACGCCCAGCGCTACCTCGTCGCCGAACCGGAGCTGGGCTACGCCAACGCGCTGTCCACCGTCACATTCGCCATCGTCATGCTCGTGGGTCTGGGCTTCATCAGCCGGATGGGCCGACAGCTGGTCGGTGACGCCGCACCGCGGAAGGAGAGGGCATGAGCGAGCACGCCGTGCGGGCGCCGGGGCCGGCCGCCTCCGCAGCCCGCCGCCCGCCGAAGGGCACCCCGCCCTGGGCCGTGGCCGCACTCAAGGTCCTGGGCCTGGCCGTGGTCGTGGTCTGGTGCCTGTTCCCGTTCCTGTGGATGGGCCTGACCAGCCTGCGCACCGGTGCGGACGCACTCACCGACCCCAACATCCTGCGCGGCCCCTTCAGCCTCGACAGCTACCAGCAGGTCGTGGACCTGGGCTTCCAGTTCGCGCTGCGCAACTCGCTGATCGTCGCGACGGTGACCACGCTCATCTGCATCCCGGTCGCGGCCCTGGCCGGGTACGCGCTCGCGCGCCTTCCCCTGGCGGGCAAGTTCGTGATCCTGGCCCTGACCCTGGTCGCGACGCTGTTCCCGCCGGTGGCGCTGGTCAACCCGCTCTACCAGGTCTACCTGGAACTGGACAAGTTCCTCGGGGTCAACCTGCTCAACTCCTACGCCGGCATGATCCTGCCCTATGTGGCGCTGACCCTGCCGCTGGCCATCTTCATCCTCACCACGTTCTTCTCCGGGATCCCCAGAGAGATCGAGGAATCGGCCAAGGTCGACGGAGCCACCCCGTTCCAGGCCTTCTGGCGTGTGGTGGCGCCCCTGGCCGCCCCCGGTGTCGGTGCCGCGGCGATCCTCACCTTCGTCTACGCCACCAACGAGTTCCTGCTGGCGTTCTCCTTCGCCCCGGCCGACCTCAACGTCCAGACGGTGCCGGTCTTCATCGGCACCTTCGAACGGGTGGGTTACGAGGACCCCATCGGCCAGGTCATGGCCGCCTCGGTACTGGTCTCGGTCCCGCTGATCCTGTTCGCCCTGCTCCTGCAGCGCAGGATCGTGGCCGGACTGACCTCGGGCGCCGTCAAGGGCTGAGGCAGGACCGGACCACACACAGCATCCGGTCGCGCGGCTCGACGAGGTCGGGCCGCGCGACCGCGCGTACCGAGGGCGTGGGACCCCGGTACGAGAGTCCGATCAGGGCCGACGAGTGACGTCGGAAGCGTCCAGCTCCGCGGCGTCCTTGCCCATGAGTTCGGCGGTGATCTGCAGCTCGGCCAGAGTGGCCCGGAGGACGTGCTCCACCCCGGCGGCACCCTCCACCGCGAGCCCGTACACCCACGGGCGGCCCAGCAGTACCGCCTGCGCACCCAGTGCCATCGCCACCGCGACGTCCGCGCCCGAACGCACACCCGAGTCGAACAGCACCGTGGCCCGGTCACCGACCGCATCCACCACTTCCGGAAGTGCATCCAGCGCCGCCACAGCGTTGTCGATCTGGCGTCCGCCGTGGTTGCTCACCACGATCCCGTCCACGCCGGCATCGACCAGGTCGGCCGCCTCGTCACCGCGCACCACCCCCTTGACCAGTACCGGAAGGTCGGTCCACTGGCGGATCCGTGCGATGTTCTCGGTGCTCAACGCCTTGGACGCGAACGCGCCCAGGAAGTGGAAGACCGCCTCGGTGAACACACCGCCCGGCTCCGGGTCGGCCTTGAGACGCGACCGGAACTCGGGGTCCGAGAAGTAGTTGGCCGTCCCCTGACTGCGCAGGAACGGCAGATGCCCCAGCGACAGGTCCTGCGGACGCCACCCGAGCCGCTTCGTGTCACAGGTGACCACGATCGCGCTCGCACCCGCCGCCGTGGCCCGGCGCACGAAGGACTCCGCGAGCTCGTCGTCACTGGGCCAGTACAGCTGGTACCACCACTCGTCCGCGGCCTCGGCCACCTCCTCCATCGGGGTGGAGGAAGCCGTGGACAGCACCACCGGAACCCCGACCGGGTTCGCCCCCCGTGCCACAGCGAGCTCGGACTCCTCGTGCACCTGCTCCAGGACACCGATCGGGGCGGTCAGCAACGGGCTCGGGTACCGCCGTCCGAAAAGCGTCACCCCCAGGTCCCCGGAGTGCTCCGCACCGGGACGCAGACTGCGCGGGCGCAGGGCGTAACGGGCGAAGGCGTCCGCGTTGGCGTCCGCGGTGCGTTCACGCCCAGCACTGCCCTCCACGTAACCGAACGGTCCAGGCTCCAAGCGCCCGGCTGCCATGTCCCGCAACTGCTCGTGGTGGTAGGGCAGGCTCGGCAACCGGCCCTCGGTGGCATCGGCGTACACACCGTCCTGGTACTGGGCGAAATGGCTCACGGCATCCTCACAGGTGTCGGGGCGTCGCGGACGTGCCCTCCTGAGAGCGCGACCGCCCGCGGGGTATGGAGCCGTTCGCGCCGGTCGGCCCCGTGATGGATGTTACCCGGGAGTCACGTGTCGGAAGTCACCCCGGGGTGGCTTCACCCCCGTGCTCGCGCCGTGCCCGGCGGTGTGTATCCGGTGCACCGCTCCCCGGTGGAGCGGGTCGTCCCCAGGAGCCCGGAGCGGACGCCCCCGGCCCGGGGCCGGTCCCTCGCCGAGGACGCGACCCGCTCGGCGCGGACGGCCATGGGCAGCGGGTACACGGCCGACCACGGTCACGCGTCCTCATGGCGCACGCGCCGAACACCGTTGAACACACGAACGCCCCGCCTGCGGCGGGGCGTTCGGACGGTTCGGGAGGAAGGTCAGAGGTAGAGGCCGGTGCCCCGGTCCGGGGACTCGTTGGCCGTGGCGTGCACGTCGCGCTCACGCAGAATCACGTACCGCTCGCCGTTGATCTCCACCTCACCCTGCTCCTCCGGGTCGAAGAGCACACGGTCACCGGTCTTGACGTGCCGAACACTCGTCCCGGCACCGCAGACCTCGCCCCAGGCCATCCGCGTCGCCAACTTCACGGTGTCCGGGATGACCAGGCCGGCGTTGCTGCGCCGCTCGCTCGTGTCCGGGACCGCGCGCACCAACAGGCGGTCGTGGAGCATCTGGATCTCAAGCTTGGATTCGGTCACCACATCAGGATATTCACCGACAAGGAGCGTCACCTCACACGTGAACAGCTGGCCAAGGCACCCCCAACATCCGGTACAGTGGAACCAGGCCGAGCGGGGGAACCGCCCGGCACACCAGGGGCTATGGCGCAGTTGGTAGCGCGCCTCCATGGCATGGAGGAGGTCTGGGGTTCGAATCCCCATAGCTCCACTGGCAGGACCCTGCTCGGCGGACTCCGTCCGCCTTCGCGGGGTCTTTGTTCTTTTCGGGGGGCGACCCCCCGCACCCCCCGGTGTGCGCTCGCCGGGGCTCGCGCACGCGGGGTCTGTTGTGGTGCGGCTCGGCGGGGTTCCGTCCGCCTTCGCGGGGTCTTTGTTCTTTTCGGGGGGCGACCCCCCGCACCCCCCGG
>NZ_ANAY01000037.1 GCF_000340965.1 Nocardiopsis kunsanensis DSM 44524 | reverse complement strand
GCCCACTGGCCACCGCGGCCTGAGCACACCCGGGTGAACGTTTCCGGCCACAGCACTAGACAACCTCAGTCCGAGCGGCCCAGGGTGGCGCGGGCCAGCGCAAGCACGTGAACCGGACGGAGCCCGTGGCCGCGAGCCCGCTCGCGGCGCCGGGGGCGTGCCCGCACACCGGCGTAGTCCTCGAAGGCCTGTGCGGAGCTGTAGGAGGGCCCCCAGTCCAGTGCTTGCTCCAGATCCCGGGTGTCCATCGGACGGCCGCTGACCGCCGCCTGCACGGCCTGCTTGGCGCTGATGCTGGCGTAGTCGATCCGTCCGCGCTTGGCGGCACGGCGCAGGACGTCGAGTCCGCGCGCGGGCACCGGCAGGCGTCGGCCGCCCACGCGGCGCAGGCAGTGGGAGAGCCGGACCGTGTCGGCTCCGGCGACGTCGAAGAGACCGCTCTCCTCGGACAGCGCCATGCGGGTGAGGGCCTCGGCGGCGTCGTCCTCGTGCAGGAACCGGACGTGCGGGTCGGCCCCCAGGACTGTGGGGACCACACGCTGGTCCAGATAGCGGGTGAGAGGGGTCTCGACCGAGGGGCCGATGAGGTTGGCCAGGCGCAGCACGGCCACCGACATCTCGGGACGGCGGCGCTCCAGGGCCCGGGTGTGCTCCTCCACCTGGGCGGCGTCGTCGGAGCCGAGGGTGACCCCGGCGCGCACCACCAGGCGGTCCACTCCCTCGGTGCGTTGCAGGGCCGACAGCATCCGCACGGTGCCCAGAACGTGGTTCTCCCGGTTGGGGCCGCGTTCGGTGTCCAGACCCAGGTGCAGCACTGTGTCCGCACCGGTCTCGGTGATGATGCGGGCCAGGCTCCCGTCGTGCAGGTCCACGCGCGCGAACTCGAACCCCCCGGGGTCCGGGGACGGTGGCGAGGAGTCCACCCCGATCACCCGGCGCACGCCGGCGGCCCCGCAGAGGGACCGGGCGACCCTGGCGGCCAGTGGGGTGGAGACCCCGGTGACGAGTACGACACGAGTCATGGCGACACGTTCCTTGAGAGACGAAAGCGGGTCAGGGCCGCCTCGGGTGACACCCCGGGGATCACGGCGGCCTTTCCCGGAGCGATGGGACGGTGTCCGCGCTCCGTGGGACACCAACAGCGTCCTACCCAAAAAATTCCACCCCGCCGGTCAATCACCCGTCAACCGGCGGGGGCGCGAGGAGCCCCTCGGCGTCCGCGCACACCCTGCCGGTCCGAGCGGACACGGGGGACACCGGCTCAGGCGCCCGGGACTCCGGGTTCGTCACCGTACAGCGACGCTGCGGGCTCGGCGTAGCTGACGCTGGCCAGGCGCTGCTCCACGAAGGTCAACGAGGTGATACTCGCGAGGTTGCACTCACGCAGGTCGGGGCGGTGCCAGAGGCGTTTCCGCTCGGCCGCGCGGCGGGCCATCCAGATCGGCAGCTGATGGCTCACACACACCGCCTCACGCCCCCAGGCGGCGCGCCGCGCGACCTTGATGACCTCGACCATCCGCTGGACGATCTCCGAGTAGGCCTCGCCCCACGAGGGCCGGAAGGGGTTGTAGACCTTCGACAGCACATTGGGATCACGCACCGAGCGGGCCGACAGCGACAGGCCCTCGAACCGGTTGGCCGCTTCGATGAGCCGGTCGTCGAGGGTCACCGGTAGGTCCGTGCGCTTCTGGATCGGTTCGGCCGTCTCCCGGGTCCGGTCCAGCGGTGAGGAGAGCAACACGGCGATGTCGTGGCCCTCGAACCAGTCGGCGGCGATGTCAGCCATCTCGCGGCCACGGTCGCTGAGGTGGAAGTCGGGCATGCGGCCGTAGAGGACCTTGCTCGGGTTGTACACCTCGCCGTGCCGAAGCAGGTGCACGACGGTGGTCGTGGTCATCGGGTACGTCTTCCTGTCGTGTACTGGATCATCTCGTTTCCGGGTTCACCGGCCCTGGACCTCGGCCGCGGCACGAGCAGCGCTGGGCAGCGCGGAGACCACCTGCTCGATCGCGGCCTCGTCGTGCGCGGCGGAGAAGAACCACGCCTCGAATGCCGCAGCGGGCAGGTACACACCCTGCTCGAGCATGGCGCCGAAGAAGGCCGCGAAGGCAGCGGTGTCGGTGGTGCGCGCGGTGTCGAAGTCGACGACCTCGTGGCCGGTGAAGAAGACCGTGAAGAGGCTGCCGCCGGTCTGGACACGGTGGGCCACACCCTCGGCGCTCAGGGCCTTGGACACCTCCGATCCCACCTGGGCGGAGACGCGGTCGATGTGCTCGTACACCTCCGGGGTCGCGCCGCGGAGCGTGGCCAGGCCGGCGGCGGTGGCCAGCGGGTTCCCGGACAGGGTTCCGGCCTGGTAGACGGAGCCGCCCGGGGCGAGGTGGTCCATGACGTCGGCTCGTCCGCCGAAGGCCGCGGCCGGCAGACCACCGCCCATGACCTTGCCGAAGGTCATGAGGTCGGGGGCCACGTTCTCGAGGCCGTACCAACCGGAAGCGCTGACCCGGAAGCCGGTGAGGACCTCGTCGAGGACCAGCAGTGCACCGTGTTGGTGCGCGATCTCCTTGAGGCGGGCGTTGAAGCCGGCCCTGGGCGGGACCACGCCCATGTTCGCGGGGCAGGCCTCGGCGATGACACAGGCGATGTCGTCGCCGTGCTCGGCGAAGGCCTGCTCGACGGCCTCGAGGTCGTTGTAGGGGAGCACGAGGGTGTCGGCCGCACTCGCGCCGGTCACACCCGGGGAGTCGGGCAGAGCGAACGTGGCCAGACCGGAACCTGCCGAGGCGAGGAGAGCGTCCACGTGGCCGTGGTAGTTGCCCGCGAACTTGACGACCTTGCCCCGGCCGGTGAACCCGCGCGCGAGCCGGATCGCGGACATGGTGGCCTCGGTGCCGGAGTTGACGAGGCGGACCTTCTCGGCCGGGGTGCGCTCGGCGATGAGTTCGGCCAACTCGACCTCGCCAGGGGTCGGGGCGCCGTAGGAGGTTCCCGCGTCGACGGCCCCGTGGAGGGCCTCGACGACGCTGGGGGCCGCGTGTCCGAGGATCAGCGGTCCCCAGGAGCAGACGAGGTCGACGTAGCGGCGGCCCTCGGTGTCGAAAAGGTAGGGGCCCTCCCCCTTGACGAAGAACGGCGGTGTTCCGCCGACGGCGCCGAAGGCACGGACGGGCGAGTTGACGCCGCCGGGAACGACGGCGTTGGCCCGCTGGAAAAGCTGTTCTGAAGTCTGTTGAGTACCCACCTCACCAGTGTGTCAGGTGTGGCTGAGGGGCTGTCCTCGCCCCGCCCCACCTCCTCGGGAACGCTTGACCCCCGATCGGCCGGTGCACCCCCGCAACCGGACGGGCTCGGCCACGTGAAGGGCCCTACCCCAGAGCACGGACAACGGCGCCGGGTCTCCCCGGTCACAAAAACCCGGATGCTCAGCCACGTGAGGGTCCGAGCCCTTCACATGGTGGAGCATCTGGGTTTCCTGTGGCCCGGGAGAGCCTGCACCGTGCCCCTGCGCTGGGGTCCGGCCCTTTTTGTGGCTGAGCCCACCTGATTCCTGTGCGAGGAAGGGGTCAGACGCGGGTGTCGGTCTCCGGCTGCCGTGCGGGGACGTCCGCGGTGGGGCGCCCGGGGGTTCCGGTGCGCAGGAGCGGGCGCAGGAGGCCGACCTCGGAAAGACGGTCGACGAGGCCGGTGAGCGGACGGGCCAGGGCCAAGGAGACGAGGGTGGCCACGACGGCGCCGGTGATCAGTCCGACGGTGACGTCATGGGGGTAGTGGGCGCCCACGAGGACACGGGAGAAGGCCTCCAGCACGGCGAGGGCGGCAGCGGGCAGGGCCATGCGGTGCCAGGTGATGACGACGGCGGCCGCGGCGGCTCCGGCGATGGCGGCGTGATTGCTGGGGAAGGACCAGTCACCGAGGGGATCGCAGGTGGCGATGGCACTCAGGTCGGTCATGGCCTGACAGGGCCGCATCTGTTCGAAGAAGGACTTGATCGTGCGGCTGACCATGTAGGCGATGACGGTGGCGACCGGGGCGAAGAGCGCCAGGCCCACGGTGCGTGAGCCGAGGGAGCGCGCGCGCCACCAGGCGGCCAGGAAGAGCACCGCGAACGCGATGAGCAGCAGGTCCGTTCCGAGTTCCACGACGGCCTTCGTCCAGGGGGCGAGGCCGTCACCGAACTCGATCAGCGACCGGGACCAGGCAGCGCTGACGGCGAAGATCTCGGAGATCATCTTGCTCCATCGGGGTCGTGCGGGGAAGGTCGTGCGGGGGCCGTGCCCATCGGGGGAGGGGCCGGGCGAATGCACCGCCGGAAGGTGACGGGACACCCACGGGCCGGTGACGGGAGGGCCTCGCTGTATGACCAAACTAGCTGTTCCCGGAACCACCTGCGTTCGGTCACAGCGGAAGAGACAGGGGCCACAGCCGCCCCGGGCCGGTACCAATGAGTAACTTGGTGGGTGTCCGAACCCCTCCCCACAGATCCGGAGCACCCCATGACCGGGAACTTCACCACGGCAGACCTGATCGACGACCACGGGGACACCCTGCGCAGCTGCGCCACCCAGTTCCACCAGTACGGCGGACACAAGGTCTTCTCCGGTCCCGTCCGCACGGTGCGTTGCCACGAGGACAACGGGCTCGTCAAGCAGCTCCTCAACAGTCCCGGTGAGGGTGCGGTCCTGGTCGTGGACGGCAACGCATCGATGCGCACGGCCCTGATGGGCGACATGATCGCCGAGTCGGCCGTCACCAACGGCTGGGCGGGTGTGGTGATCAACGGCGCCGTACGCGACACCGTCGCCCTGGCCGGGCTCGAGCTGGGCGTCAAGGCCCTGGGATCCAACCCCCGCAAGTCCGCGAAGGACGCCGCAGGGCGCCTGGACGAACCGGTGGTGTTCGGCGACGTCGCCTTCGTTCCGGGCGAGTGGCTCTACAGCGACCACGACGGCATCGTGGTGAACGCGAAGAAGCTCTGACGGAACGAGGGGGAAGTTCGGCCCGACGTATCCGGAACACGCCGGTGACGGGCGCACCCCGCTCTCCGGGGGACGCCCGTCACCGGCGTCCTCACCGCTGGGCGCCCCACGACCGGTTCCCGTACCGGAGGAAGGGCCGGACCGAAGCACCGCAGGAGCAGGAGGTCGCCCGCATGGTCAGCGACGGTGCCACGAACCGGGAGATCGCCCGTGCCCTGTTCATCACCGAGGGCACGGCGAAGAACCACGTGACAGGTGCTCTGCGCAAGCTCGGCCTGCGCGACCGCACGCAACTCGCGCCGTGGGTGTGCGAACGGGGGCGAGCCGGCCTCCGCGGTACCGGCTCAGGGCCCACACGTCAGCGCGAGAACTCCTCGTTGGTGTCGTCGAGGATGTCCAGAACCGCGATCGGATCGGGAAGGACCACCGATCCGCCGCTCTCACGCGGGGTGCGGATCCAGGTCACCCGTCCGCCGGAGGCCAGGGCCGAGGGCGCGCCGAGCACGAAACTGTCCCGGCAGTGCCACCGCAGTCCCGGCATCTCCTCGACCGATTCGGGCACGCAGTCGAGATGGCAGGACCACCACTCCTCCTCGTCCACGGGCGATCGTGTGGCGACGAAGAACAGGTAACGGCCCTGGAGCGCGGCCACGGGCCCGGCGGGCACACCCGAGCGCCCCATGCGGGCCAGCGCCATGACACCGGCCTCGTGGGGCACGTCGAGTACGTCGAAGACGCGGCCGGTGGGCAGGACCACGTTGGCGTGCGGATCAGCGGTCCACCACCGGCGCAGGGTGTCGGCGTCGGTGCTGGCTTCCACGCCCCAAGCAGCACTGACCGGGTGGGAGGCCGGGTCCGGGCAGCCCATCCGGTCGCAGGTACACGCCCGGTCCCGGCCGGGGGAGGTCCCGCGGACCACGGGCCAGCCCAGTTCGGCGTACCCCAGGGCGGACGTCAGCATGCTGTCCGTCGCGTGCCTGCGTTTCCGTCGGTACAACACATCCGCCATGGGGCCTCCCGCGGTCGCCTCGAATCCGTTCGCGGCCTTCGGAGGGGTGCACGGCCCCGGCGGCCGCGACCGGAGCGTGCAGGCCTCTCGTGTCAGCGCAACAGCCGAGCCGCTTCGGTCGCCCAGTAGGTGAGGATCTGTTCGGCCCCCGCCCGCCGGTAGGAGGTGAGTACCTCCACGATGGCCTGGTCGCGTTCCAGCCATCCGCGCTCGGCGGCTGCCTCGATCATGGCGTACTCACCACTGACCTGGTAGGCCGACACGGGTACCGGCGAGGTATCGGCGACCTTGGCCACCACGTCCAGATAGGCCAGTCCGGGTTTGACCATGACCATGTCAGCGCCCTCGGCCACGTCGAGGGCGACCTCCCGCAGAGCCTCACGCGCGTTCGCGGGGTCCTGCTGGTAGCCGGAACGGTCACCGGACTGCGGGGCGCCCTCGGCGGCCTCGCGGAACGGGCCGTAGAAGACCGAGGAGTACTTGGCCGCGTAGGCCAGGACGGGGACCTGGGTGTGACCGGCCCGGTCGAGGCCGGCCCGGATCGCCGCGACCTGACCGTCCATCATGCCGCTGGGGGCGACCACGGCCGCACCCGCATCGGCCTGTGCGGCGGCGATGGAGGCGTACCGCTCCAGAGTGAGGTCGTTGTCGACGTGCCCGTCCACCTGCAGAGGACCGCAGTGCCCGTGGTCGGTGTACTCGCACAGGCACAGGTCGGCCATGAGCACGATGTCGTCGCCGACCTCGGCGGAAAGGTCGCGCAGGGCATCCTGCACGACACCGTTCGGGTCGTCGGCCTGCGTGCCGGTGGTGTCCTTGTGCTCGGGGATACCGAACAGCATGAGGCCACCGACCCCTGCCTCGGCGGCCTCCGCGGCAGCCTTGCGCAGGCTCTCCTTCGTGTGCTGCACCTGCCCCGGCATGGAGGAGATCGGGACCGGCTCGGTCAGCCCCTCCTTGACGAACATCGGCAGGATCAGGTTCTCCGGGCGCACCGCGGTCTCGGCGACCAGGCGGCGCAGCGCCCGGCCACGGCGCAGACGGCGGGGCCTCGCAGCGGGGAAGGCGGCGTCGGAACTGGAAGCGGTCACGTGGAACCCCCGGTTCGGTGGTCTCGGTTCGGTGGTCGTGTCGGCGGAATCAGAGCTTGCGGCGCCGGCCACGACGCTTCTGGCTCGGCTTGAGCACGGGCTTGCCCGCCTCGACGGCCTCGCGGCGTCTGGTGATCCCGTACTCCGCGAGCGCCTCCGCCAACGCCGTGACCGAAGGTTTCGGTGCGACGACGTCGACACGGAGCCCGAACTCCAGGGCCGTCTTCTCGGTCTCCTGCCCGATCACCGCGATCGCCGTCGTGTTGTGCGGCTTGCCGGCGATCCCGACGAGGTTGCGCACCGTCGAGGAGGACGTGAACAGCACCGCGTCGAAACCACCGCCCTTGATCGCCTCTCGGACAGGCTGCGGCGGTGGCGCGGCACGCACGGTGCGGTAGGCGGTGACGTCGTCGACTTCCCAACCCTTGTTGGTCAGCCCCGAGGACAGCGCCTCGGTGGCGATGTCGGCGCGCGGCAGCAGCACCCGCTCGATGGGGTCGATCTCCGCGTCGTAGGGCGGCCACACCTCCGCGAGCCCGGCACCGGACTGCAGGGGCCCTGCGGGCGGGGCGAGGTCGGGCTCGATACCGAACTTGCGCACGGCATCCGCGGTGGCATCGCCCACGACCGCGACCTTGACCCCGGCGAACGCACGCGCGTCGAGTCCGTAGGACTCCAGGCGCTCGCGGATGGCCTTGACTGCGTTGGTGGAGGTGAAGGCCACCCACTGGTAGCGCCCGGTGACCAGACCGCGTACGGCCCGCTCCATCTGCTGCGGGGTGCGCGGAGGTTCCACGGAGATGGTGGGCACCTCCTCGGGTACCGCGCCGTGCTCGCGCAGCTGCTCCGACAGAGAGGCGGCCTGCTCCTTGGTGCGGGGCACCAGTACACGCCAGCCGAACAGCGGGAGGGTCTCGTACCAGTTCAGTTCGTCCTGGCGGGAGACCGGACGACCCACGATCATCAGCGCGGGCTCCACGAGATGGTGGTTCTTGGCGTCCTTCTGCTTGAGCTCGGCCACGAGCCGCGACAGCGTGGACGTGACGGTGGTCTGGCGGGTGGTGCCGCCGGCGCGGACCACGGAGACCGGGGTGTTTCCGGGACGTCCGCCGGCCACGAGGGACTTGCACACCACGTCGAAGCCGGGGCCCTGGTGTTCGGGGTCCTGGCCCACGGGTGCGTCGGCCCCCAGGACGACCAGGGTGGTCTCACTCGCGGCGGCGTCGGCCCAGTCGACCGTCCCGGACCCGCGGGCGTTGATCACCCGGACCTCGGTCTCGTCACCGGACAGGAGCGGGACGCCGGCGAAGGTGGGACCGGCGGTGACGGGGGACAGCCCGGGGGCCACCTCCACCTCGATCCCGGTCTCGCGGCAGGCCGCCACGAGTTCAGCGCCCCGGCACACCACGAAGGGGTCCCCCGAGTACAGGCGCACGACCCGCTTGCCCTCGCGGGCGTGGGAGAGCGCGACCCCGTTGAGGTCGTCTCCGCAGGTGTCGGCCTCGACCACGGACACATCGGGCGAGCAGTGCTCGAGGAGCTCGGCACGGAAGCCCGCGAGCTCCTCGTTGCCGGGCTCACGCAGCGTGATGACCACGTCGGCACGACGCAGCAGTTCGGCGCCGCGCAACGTCAGCAGGTCTGCATCACCGGGGCCCGCACCGACGAGGGCGACCTGCCCGGGCCGGGCGGTGCCACGCTGCTCCTCCGGTTGGGGGTTGGCGTTCGCGTTCACGTACTGGCTCCTCTGTCTGGATCGCCCCCTGCCCGGGCTCACCGCGGGGAGGGGACCTACGGCGGGGCGGGGCCGCCGGCTCATGCTCAGGCCTCGTCCCTCTCGGCGAAGGCGTCGGCCACGATTCGGTCGGCTCCCTCGGCGATCATCCGCCGAGCCAGGTCGCGCCCGAGGTCGGCGGCGGCAGCGGTGTCCTCGGGTGAGGGGATCTCGACGGTGCCCTGGCGACGGACGGCCTCACCGCCGTCCGTGGCGACGACGTTGGCGCGCAGGCTCAACTGCCCGTTCCCGTATTCGGCGTAGGCGCCGACGGGGGCTGCGCACCCGGCCTCCAGTTCGGCCAGGACGGTCCGCTCGGCCACGGTCGCGAGCCGGGTTCCGGGGTGGTCGACCGCGCTCAGGAACCCGAGGTCGTCCGCGAGGCGTTCGTCGCGGCACTCCACCGCCAGGGCACCCTGGCCCGGGGCCGGAAGCATGATCTCGGGTTCGAACACGTCGGTGACGGCCTCCTGGCGTCCGACACGGCCGAGACCGGCGTGTGCGAGCACCACGGCGTCCAGCTCACCGGAGTCGACCTTGCCCAGCCGGGTCTCGGCGTTGCCCCGGATCGGCACGAAGACCAGGTCCGGGCGGGCCAGGCGGAGCTGGGCGACGCGGCGCGGCGAGCCGGTACCGATCTTGGATCCCGCGGGCAGCTCGTCGAACTTGAGCCCGTCGCGTGCGCACAGGGCGTCCCTGTGGTCGTCGCGTTCGGGGATGGCTGCCAGCACCAGGCCCTCCACCTGGGTGGTGGGCAGGTCCTTGAGGGAGTGGACGGCGAAGTCGATGCCTCCGGACTCCAGCTCGTCGCGCAGCGCGTTGACGAACACACCGGTGCCGCCGAGCTGGGTCAGGTGCGCCTTGGTGACGTCACCGAAGCTCGTGATGAGCGCGAGCTCGACCTCCCGGCCCGTGCGTTCGGTGATGGCATCAGCCACCATCCGGGACTGGCTCGTGGCCATGGTGCTGCGCCGAGTACCGAGTTTGGCGGGTGTGCCGGTCATGCCTTCTCCTGTGCGGCCGACACCGGCGAGCCGAGGCGATCGGCTCGCCCGGCGGCCGGGGCCGGTTGCGGGTCGTCGAGGTCGAACAGGCGCCGCAGAGCGTTCTCGTAGGCCTCCCCGTCGGGGTCGGCCGCGAGCTCCTTGACGCGGACAGTGGGGCTGTGCAGAAGCTTGTCGGCCACGCGGCGCATCGCACGGCCGATCTCCTCCCGGGCCCGGTCGTCGAGGTCGTCGGGCAAGCGTCCCATCAGACGGGAGAGCTCGTTCTGCACCACGCTGTGTCCCTGACTGCGCAGAGCGACGACGGTGGGCGCGACCTCGTTGGCGCGGCGCACGGAGCGGAACTCCATGACCTCTTCGTCGACGATGCCGCGGGCCAGGGTGAGGGAGTCGGAACGGGTCTGATCGCCGGTGCCCTGGGCGGAGGCCTGGCGCAGGTCTCCGATGTCGACGACGCCGACCCCGTCGATGCCCCGGGCGCCGGGGTCGATGTCGCGGGGCAGGGCCAGGTCGAGCAGGACGAGAGGCCGGGTGCGTCCCTCGGTGGCGGCGGCGATCCGGTCGGCGGTCAGCACCAGGCCCTGGGCACCGGTGCAGGAGACGACGAGGTCGACGTCGGCGAGGACGTCGGCCGCGTCGGTGAAGGGGACCGCCTCGGCGTGCATGCTCTCGTAGGCCTCGGTGAGGCACTCCGCCAGGCGAGCGGCCCGGTCGAAGGTGCGGTTGGCGACGGTGACGCTCGCCGCACCCTGTCGGGCGACGGTGTTGGCCGCCAGAGCGCTCATGGATCCGGCACCGAGGACGAGTACGCGGATACCGGTCAGGGGGCCGGGTGTGCTCAGAGAGGTACCGGTGGCGCTGAGGGCACCGGTGGTGCTCGCTGGGGGTGCGGTGTCGGCGGCAGCGGAGGTCTCGGCCTCGCCGGCTCCGGACATCGGGCAACCGGCGGGCGGGGTGGCGCTGCTGTCGGGCGCGCCTCCGGGGATGCTCGCGCCGGGGAAGGCAGCCAGGTCACGCAGGGCGACGGTGAGACCGAAGCTGACCATGTCGGCCCCGGCGTGGTCCAGGTGGGTCTCGGTGTGGGCACGCTTGCCCACGCGCAGAGCGCGCTGGCCGAGGTCGTTGAGTACGCGTCCCACGGAACCGTTCTCCTGGCCCTCCTTGAGGGAGTCGCGCACCTGGCCGAGGATCTGGCCCTCTCCGACGACCATGGAGTCGAGACCGCAGGCGACGGAGAACAGGTGCTCGACGGCCCGGTCCTCGTAGTGCACGTACAGGTGCTCGGAGAGCTCGCTGAGCGGGACACCGGTGTGCCAGGACAGGAGCTCGGTGACGGTGGCGACCCCGCCGTGGTAGGTCTCGACATCGGCGTAGATCTCGGTACGGTTACAGGTCGACACGACCATGACTTCGCCGATGAGGTCGGATCCGAGCATCTCGGTGACTGCGTCGGTCCGCGTCTCGCCGTTCAACGCGACACGTTCGAGCAGTTCGACCGGCGAACTCCGGTGGCTCAAACCCACGGCCAGGACACTCATCCGCGTACTCCCATGTCGGCACCATGTCTCACAGTGCTTCCCCATACTCGGCCACGATCACAGGAAGCCGCGCACAGCCCCTCGAACTCTGCGCGCTGTCGCTTCCGGGGTCGCCCACGGTTCGGCCGCCCCAGTTCCTCGTGTTCCGAATCCTCAGGTCAGTTCCAGTCCCGTCCGGTCCGCCGGCTCGCGGCCGTCCCCGTCGGCCCGCCGCTGGGCGTGGAAGGCCAGGATCTGGAGTTCGATGGACAAGTCGACCTTACGCACATCCACACCTTCCGGCACATTGAGCACGACCGGCGCGAAGTTGAGGATGCTGGCCACCCCCACCTCGACGAACCGGTTGGCGACGTGCTGTGCCGAGCCGGCCGGTGTGGCGATCACACCGATGGACACACCGTTGTCGCGTACGGCCTCCTCCAACCTGTCAATATGCCCCACCTTCAGACCCGCAACGCTCTGTCCCACCATCGTGGGGTCGGCGTCGAGGAGGGCCGCGATACGAAAGCCCCGGGTACCGAAACCCCCGTAGTTGGCCAGCGCTCGACCGAGGTTTCCGATTCCCACGATCGCCACGGACCAGTCCTGCGTGAGACCAAGCTCACGGGAGATCTGGTACACGAGGTACTCCACCTCGTAACCGACCCCGCGCGTTCCGTAGGAACCGAGATGCGAGAGGTCCTTGCGGAGTTTGGCGGAGTTGACCCCGGCCGCGGCCGCCAGCGCCTCGGAGGAGATCGTGAGCGTCCTCCGCTCCTGCAAGGCCTGGAGCGCTCGCAGGTAGACCGGGAGCCGGGCGACGGTTGCCTCGGGTATTCCCCTGTCCCGGGGCCGAGGCGGGCGACTGATCACGGTCTGGCACTCCTGCGGCGGTCGGTGCGGGCGGGGGTGCGGGCCGTGCGGCTCCGCTCGGAAGCCGACGTGGTGGGGTCCCCGACAGGTCTGCGCACCCAGGTTACGTGCTTGTGAAACTACGCACAAAGTGGGAGGCCGTGTGATCTTCGCTCCACGACTTCCCATCGAGCCACACCACGGGGAATCGCGGAAAAACGCAGCCACAGAAGTTCGCATTCCTCACGAATTGAGGACAGAACGGAGCCTTCCTTCGTCCACACGCCAGAAATCGTGCCGTTCACCGTCGACGAAGGTGACCGGAATCTTGTCCCAGTAGTCCTCACGTTCGGACTCGGAGACATCGTGCAGCGACACCTCGGCACGAGTGGCTCCGAGCTCGTCGGTGACGCGCTCGACGACCTCCCATGCGTGCGCACAGAGATGGCAGTCCGGCTTGCCGAGTACCACCACACGGGCGGAATCCGCCCAGTTCCCCGTATCGTCCATGTCTCCTTGCCCTCCTCCTGCTTCCGGGACCATCACGACGCTCCTACCCACCGGCGAAGGGCGGCAGGACCTCGATCACACTGCCCTCCGTGAGGGACACATCACCGTGAGCACGGGCTCCGACCGGCTTCTCGTCCACCAGGAACGAGGAGATCCCGAGAACCCGCTGGAAACGGTCCTCCTCCCGGAGCCGGCGCACCGCGTCGAGAGCTTCCTGAAGAGTGCTCGCCTCGACCGCCTCCTCACTCGTTCCCGCCGCGTCCTTGGCCGCGGCCCAGTACCTGACAGTGCACTTCGCCATGTGTTGGTTATCCTTGGTGTTACTCGGAGGCGACATATAGAAGAATTCTTCACCGAGGGCAACGGCGCCTTCGTTCGTCCGCTCGGAGCGGGCTTCACGAGAAGAGACGCATGAGCCATCTGCTGCTACTGACGAACTCGAACGAACCGTCCGACCACGTTCTACCCGCCCTCGGACTCCTCCTGCACTCGGTGCGGGTGGCACCCGCCGAGGCCGGCGCCCTACTGGCCTCGGGAGCCACCGGTTCGACCGGTGCCCCTGTCGACGCCATTCTCGTCGACGCACGAACGGACCTGACCACCGCCCGCAACTTCTGTCGGCTCCTGGACACGACCGGTCTGGACTGCCCACTGCTGGTGATCCTCACCGAAGGCGGTCTCGCCGCGCTGACCCCCGACTGGCAGGCCGACGACTTCGTGCTCTCCACCGCCGGCCCCGCCGAGATCGAGGCCCGGCTGCGGCTGGCTGTCGGCTCCGCCGGGTCCACGGCCGACGACCCCGACGAGATCCGCAGGGGCGAGTTGGTCATCGACGAGGCCACCTACATCGCCCGCCTCCGGGGGCGCATCCTCGATCTGACCTTCAAGGAGTTCGAGCTGCTGAAGTTCCTGGCCCAACACCCGGGCCGGGTCTTCACCCGCGAGCAGTTGCTCCAGGAGGTGTGGGGCTACGACTACTTCGGCGGTACCCGCACGATCGACGTCCATGTGCGGCGCCTGCGGGCCAAGCTCGGTTCCGAACACGAGGTACTGATCGGGACCGTCCGCAACGTCGGTTACCGCTTCGTCCCGGAACCGAACACCAAGCCCCAGACACAACAACCCGCACCGCAGGAGAACGTGGCGGACCCGGTCACCGCGGCCCGGCCCGCCGACCCCGGCCACGGTTGACCGGGGCCCGGCCCCGCGCACCCGGACGTCGGCCGTGTCCTTTCGGCATTTCCGGACACCCTGCGTACGCTGGTGCTCCACAGTTCGTGCTCGAACACCCCCTCGTACTCATCGCCACCAGGTCCTAAGATCTGGGACGCACCCGAAAGCCGGGGAAACTTCAGGCGCGGCGGGAACCTCGCGGTCGGGTGCGGCCGACCGTCCCGGCGTGCCAACGGAGGTTGAGGACCCACCATGCCCACCGCTTCGACGACGCCCCCTCCCCTCGTCGTCCGCCGCCGGCCGAACCGCTTGCACGCGTTCGGCGCCGCGTTCGTCGGCTCCACGCTCATCGCCGTGATGGCGGCCCCGGGTGCCTACGCGACCTCGGTGACCGTCGTGACCCTGGGGACGCAGACGAGCGTCATCGAGCCGGGCGAGAACGCGGGCCCCAACCCGGTGACCGTGGCCAACCGCTCGGGTGACACGCTCTGCCTGTTCGGCCTGTCCGCCTCCTCGGACGCCTTCGCCGTGGAGGACCACGGACAGCGGCAGGTGGAACCCGGCGAGACGGTGGAGGCCGGATCCCTCAGCGGTGCACCCGGGGAGAGCACCTCCGTCACCGCGACACTGGCACACGCGCTCGCCGACGAGGAGGGCAACTGCCCCGACGGGGCGTCCCGGTCGACCGACGTGACCTGGTCCGTACAGGTGCTCGAGCCCACGGACGAGCCCGACCCGACCGAGGACCCCACGGACGAGCCCGACCCGACCGAGGACCCCACGGACGAGCCCACCGAGGACCCCGAGCCCACCGACGAACCCACGGGGACCCCCTCCGAGACCGAACGGCCGACCACCGGCCCCACCGCGACGGACGGGCCTTCCGGGACTCCGACGGACGACGACGGCGGCGATCCCCCGCCCGAGACCACGGACCCCGGCCCCGGCGACGGCTCGCGGACCGACGGTCCCGCCCCCGCACCACCGCGCAACGGGGGCGTCGGCGACCCTCCCACCAGCGACGAGGACGTCCCCACGCTCCCCCGTGACGACGCCGACCTGCCCGACGTCCCTCCCGACGGAGAGGACCTCGCCGAGCTCCCCATGGTCAGCCCCGGCCAGGGCGAGAAGGACGACGACCTGGACGGCACCGAGATCGCCTCCGACCAGGAGCAGATGAGCGCCGGTGTGGCCCCGGCTGCGCTCCTGGGCGCCCTTCTGGTCGCACTCCTGCTGGCCACCCCGATCATGCCGTCCCGGCGTGTACGCACGGCCCTCGAGGGCGGCTACCAGGGCAAGCGCCGCAAAGGCTGACGCGGCCCCGGCCTGACACGCTTTTCACTGGTCCGGCGTCGTAGGCTTCGGGCCATGAGCACCGTGAACGTCACCGACGCCCTGACCCCGGAACTCGCCGACCGCGTCCTCGATCTCGCCGAAGAGGCCCTGGAGACCGACGGCGTCGCCGCGCTGTCGGAACAGCCGCTCCTGCGGGTGCGCCACGGCGCACCCGCAGGAAGCGCGCGCTTCCACGTACTGACCGATGGGGATGCGGTCGTGGGGGTCGGCGTCGTCGAACGTGCCGGGGGCGAGCCCGACTCCGGCGAACTCGTCGTCGCACCCGAACACCGCCGCAAGGGCCACGGGGCGGCCCTCCTGCGTTCCCTGCACGAGGACGCGGGCACCAACGGCGTCCGTGTGTGGGCACACGGTCGCCTGCCCGGCGCCGTCGCCCTCGCCGCATCCGCCGGATGGGGCACCGTCCGTGAGCTCCACAAACTGCGCATGCCGCTGCGTGACCTGTCCGCCGACGAGCGCGGCGGCCCCCGGACCGCTCCCGAGTTGCCCGAGACGACGGTGCGCCCGGAGATCGCCGACCGGGTCACCGTGCGCCCGTTCGAGGTGGGACGCGACGAGCAGGCCTGGCTCCGCACGAACGCACGCGCCTTCGCCGACCACCCCGAGCAGGGCAGGCTCACCCAGGAGGACCTGCGCCAACGCCAGGAGGAGGACTGGTTCGACCCGGCCGGGTTCTTCCTTGCCGTGACCGGTCAGGGTGATGTCGCGGCCTTCCACTGGACCAAGGTCCACTCCGACGGAGCCGGGCTCACCGACGGCGAGCCGGTCGGTGAGGTCTACGTCGTGGGCGTGGACCCGGACTGGCAGGGCACAGGACTGGGGCGCACTCTCACCCTCGCCGGCCTGCACCACCTGCGCGCATCCGGGCTGCCATGGGTGCACCTGTACGTCGACGGCGAGAACACTGCGGCGGTGCGCTTGTACGAGACGTTGGGCTTCTCCGTGTGGGAGACCGACGTGATGTACGCGCCGGGCACGTGATCCGCTCCCGTTCCCACCAGGCCCGGGGGCGGGTGGGGGTGATCACATTCACCGCCCACATCCCCTGCGGCCACGGTGATGCGGCATCCAGTTCACCTGTAGTTCACCTCTTCTGGGAGAACTGGTCACCTCCGCCGCCTACCTTCGCATTCGGCGCGGCACGTCCCTTTCGCGCGCCTGGGTGATCCGACCCCGCAACCCATTCCCAACGGAGCCACTCCATGACGACCACGGACGCGCCTCAGGCGGCACCCCCGCCCACGGGCAAGCGCCGGATCGGCGACGTAGTCTTCGCCGGGCTCGCACGAAGCTCGGGCCTCCTCATCCTGCTGATCCTGGCCGGTGTCGCAGCCTTCCTGATCGTCCAGGCATGGCCCTCGCTGGCCGCCAACACACAGAACTTCCTGACCACCCAGGAGTGGGAAGCCAACGTCCGTGAGGATCCGGCCTTCGGTATCGCGGCCCTGGCCTTCGGTACGGTCCTGGCCGCCACGATCGCCCTCGTCATGGCCACCCCTGTGGCGATCGGCATCGCGCTCTTCATCGTCTACTACGCGCCGCGCCGGCTGGCCTCCCTGCTGGGTTACATGGTGGACCTGCTGGCCGCCATCCCCAGCGTCGTCTACGGCCTGTGGGGCATCGGTTTCCTGGCCCCGCAGCTGGTCCCCGTCTTCGAGAGCATCAGCCGCTACCTCGGCTGGATCCCCCTGTTCGCCGGGCCGCCCTCCCCGTCCGGCCGGACCCTCCTCACCGCGAGCGTGGCTCTGGCCGTCATGATTCTCCCGATCATCACCGCGATGTCCCGGGACGTCTTCCAGCAAGTGCCGCAGGGCCACCGCGAGGCCGCCCTGGCCATGGGCGCCACCCGCTGGGAGATGATCCGGCTGGCCGTGCTCCCCTTCGGTAAGTCCGGCATCGTCGGCGGCGCCATGCTGGGCATGGGCCGAGCGCTCGGCGAGACGATGGCCGTGGCAATGATCCTGTCCCCGTCCCTGTCGATCTCCTGGAACGTCCTGCAGAGCGGTAACCAGACCATCGCCGGCCACATCGCGCTCCAGTACCCCGAGGCCACCGGCTACGGCGTCTCCGCGCTCATCGCCGCCGGCCTGGTGCTGTTCGCGATCACGCTGATCGTCAACATGGCGGCCCGCTACGTCGTCGCGCGTGGAAACAAGGAGGCCTGATGAGCACGACGACCACGCAGCAGCCTCCCGAGCCGGCGACCCGCGCCGAGCTGAGCCGCGGATCGCTGCCCCTCTACTTCTCACCCGTCCTCCTGACCGCCTCGGCCGCCGTGGTGGCCGGCGTGCTGCTGGCCTTCTCCTCCTTCGGCGTCATGCTGTGGGCACTGCTCACCGCGGTCGCCTACCTGGTCATCTCCGTGACCGCCTCCGTGCGCGTCGAGGGCGCGCGCAAGGCCAAGGACCGCTTCGTCACCGCGATCGTCTACGGGTGTTTCCTGCTGGCGATGGCCCCGCTGGTGTCGGTCCTGTGGACGGTCGCGCAGAACGGCATGGCCCGCTTCGACATCTACTTCCTGTCCGTCTCCATGAACGGCGTCCTGCCGAGCATGGACGCGGGCGGTGTCTACCACGCCATCGTCGGCACCCTGGCGATCACCGGCATGGCAACCGTCATCTCGGTGCCCGTCGGTGTGCTCACCGCGGTCTTCCTCGTCGAGTACGCCCAGGGACGCCTCAAGAAGGCGATCACCTTCTTCGTCGACGTGATGACGGGTATCCCTTCGATCGTCGCCGGTCTGTTCGTGGTCGCCCTGTGGATGATGCTGCTGGGCCCCGGACACCTCAACGGCGCTTCCGGCGCGCTCGCCCTCGCGGTCCTGATGATCCCGGTCGTGGTGCGCTCCAGCGAGGAGATGCTGCGCCTGGTCCCGATGGAACTGCGGGAGGCCTCCTACGCTCTCGGTGTGCCCAAGTGGCGCACCATCACCAAGGTCGTACTGCCGACCTCCGCGAGCGGTCTGACGACCGGAATCGTGCTCGCCATCGCTCGTGTTATCGGAGAGACGGCACCGCTGGTGCTCACCGCGGGATCGTCGGCCGTGTCCATCAACTGGAACCTGTTCGAGGGGCAGATGATGAACCTCCCGGTGTTCATCTACTCGCAGGTCCGCATGGGTGGGGCCGTGAACTACGAGAGGGCTTGGGCCGCGGCGCTGACGCTGATCCTGGTGGTCATGCTGCTGTTCTTCCTGGCCCGCATGATCGGCCGCCTCTTCGCTCCGAAGACCCGCTGACCACCCGCCCCACGCTCTGACTCAAGAGGAACATCCAGTGGCGAAACGAATCGACGTCTCCGGACTCAACGTCTTCTACGGCGACTTCAAGGCCGTGGAGGACGTCTCCATGACCATCGAGCCGCGGTCGGTGACAGCGTTCATCGGGTCCTCCGGCTGCGGCAAGTCCACCTTCCTGCGCGCGCTGAACCGCATGCACGAAGTCACCCCCGGTGCGAGTGCCCAGGGCAAGGTCCTCCTCGACGACCTGGACATCTACGGTCCCGACGTCGACCCGGTCATGGTGCGCAGCGAGATCGGGATGGTCTTCCAGAAGGCCAACCCCTTCCCCACCATGTCCATCTACGACAACGTCATCGCCGGGGCCAGGCTCAACAACTCCCGCATGTCCAAGTCCCAGGCCGACGACCTGGTCGAGGAGTCGCTGCGCGGCGCGAACCTGTGGGAAGAGGTCAAGGAGCGCCTCAACAAGCCCGGTGCCGGCCTCTCCGGCGGTCAGCAGCAGCGCCTGTGCATCGCCCGCGCCACCGCCGTCAAGCCGTCCGTCCTCCTCATGGACGAGCCCTGCTCGGCGCTGGACCCGATCTCCACACTCGCGATCGAGGACCTCATTCACAACATGAAGGAGGACTACACGATCGTGATCGTCACCCACAACATGCAGCAGGCCGCGCGTGTGTCCGACCGGACCGCGTTCTTCAACCTCTCCGCCCCCGGCAAGCCCGGAAAGCTCATCGAGATGGGGGAGACCAACCAGATGTTCACCCGTCCCGAGCAGAAGGAGACGGAGAACTACATCACCGGCCGCTTCGGCTGACCACCACCCGTTCGGGAGGGCCGGGGTGCTTTGCGGTGCACCCCGGCCCTCCGTCGTTCCTCAGCCGCTCTTGACCACGATCGTCTCGACCGTGTTCGCGACGTGCTCGAACGCGTCAGCGGCCGTCTCGAGTTCCTCGATGACGTCCTTGAGCTTGAGCACCGTCAGAGCCTCGTACTCGCCGCTGAAGAGGCGGGCGAGGAGCTTGCGGTAGATGCGGTCGGCCTGGTTCTCGAGCTGGTTGATCTCGATCCAGTACCGGGTGAGGTCCTCGAGGTCGCGCAAGCGCGGCATGGCCTCGGCGGTCAGCTCGGCGGCACGTTCCAGCACCTCGATCTGGTCGATGATGCCCTTGGGCAGACGGTCGAGCTCGTAGAGGCCGATGAGGTCGACGGCCGCCTCCATGGAATCCATGACGTCGTCGAGGTTGGAGGCGAGGCGATAGATGTCCTCACGGTGTATGGGGGTGGCCGAGCTCTTGTTGAGCCGCCGCATGATCGCGTGGGTGGCGTCGTCCCCGGCATGCTCGCAGGCGCGCATCTTCTCGGTGATGGCTTCCCGGTCAGCCCCGTCACTCATCAGCTCCACCAACAGGCGGGCCGCGATGACCAGGTTGTTCGCCGAATCGGTGAACATCTCGTAGTAGCTGTCATCACGCGGGCGCAAACGCAGGCGCACGTCGTCTCTCCCGATGGTGCGGTGGTCTTCCTTGGTGGATATTAAGGGCGCTGACCAGTTGCTTCAGCGCGGTAGGGCGCGGCGCGGCACCCGGCTGGGGGCCGGGAGGCCAGGGACGCTGCCGTGTTCGGCGCTCTCGGACCCCTGCGTCCCTGAGACAGGAATCACCCGGCCGGGGAAGCGGTGAACGACTCCACAGGTGCCTCTCGGTGTCCACCTTCAGGGCATTTCCGTCCGCTGACAAGTATTGCTGTCGTTCCGTGATCCGATCGTCCCGGGGGGGGCATGAAGCGTTCCTCCCCCGGCCGGCCCGGCTTCCGGGGCCGTACGCTGGCCCCATGCCGACCGCATTGACCGCGAGCGCCCTGAAGCGTCTGCGTACCGCACTCGACGACCAACGTTCCGCCCTGGGCGAGGAGCCGTTCGAGGGCAGCGAGGAGGAGGCGGTGGAGGCGTGCGCCCGCGCGGTGCTGCGCGCCCCCGAGCCGCTGCGTCCGGCCGTCAGAGCGGCCGTACGCGGTTCGCTGGCGGTCCTGGCGGAACGGGCCCCGGGCAACAGCCTGGAGGTGCGTGTGCCTCCGTACGGGGCCGTACAGGCGGTGGAGGGTCCCCGGCACACGCGGGGCACTCCGCCGGGTGTGGTGGAGACCGGGCCGCTCACGTGGCTGCGCCTGGCCACCGGCGCCGTCACGTGGGAGGAAGAGCTCGGGAACCACCGGGTCAGTGCCAGTGGCGCACGTGCCGACCTGTCCGCACATCTGCCGCTGTGGCCCTGAAGGGTGAAGGGTACCGTCGGGCCCGCACTCACGCGCTCCGAGGAAAGTGAACGCCCCCCGAATGGTGTGCGGGCGACCGGCAGGCACTAAGCTGTGCACGTGCCGTACTCCGACGGCCGGCTCTCCACGGACCTCGATCCGCACGCACGCGGCCCGCAGGATGCCTGCGGTGTCTTCGGGGTCTGGGCACCCGGCGAAGAAGTCAGTAAGCTCACCTACTTCGGTCTCTACGCGCTCCAACACCGCGGGCAGGAATCCGCGGGCATCGCACTGAGCGACGGGGAACGCATCGTCGTCTACAAGGACATGGGGCTCGTCTCCCAGGTCTTCGACGAGGCCACCCTCGAGAACCTGCGCGGGCACATGGCGATCGGCCACTGCCGCTACTCCACGACAGGTTCGCCCGTGTGGGAGAACGCCCAGCCGACCTTCGCCCGCGAGGGCGGACTGGCGCTCGGGCACAACGGCAACCTGATCAACACCGCCGAGCTCGCCGCGCGGATGCGGGGCCCCCAGCGCGCCACCACGGACACCGAGATCCTCACGCAGCTCCTGGCCGACCACGCCCACAGCGACCCCGAGGTCTCCATCGAGGACGCAGCGATGGAGCTCCTCCCACAGGTGCACGGGGCCTTCTCCCTGGTGTTCATGGACGAGAACACCCTCTACGCGGCACGCGACCCGCAGGGCATCCGCCCGTTCGTGCTCGGCCGCCTCGGAGAGACCTCCGGTGCCGGCGGCTGGGTCGTGGCCAGTGAGACCGCCGCCCTGGACATCGTGGGGGCCGAGTTCGTCCGCGAGATCGAGCCGGGTGAGTTCCTCACCATCGACGAGCGGGGGCTGCGTTCGCGCAGTTTCGCCCCCGCACGCCGCAAGGGCTGCCTGTTCGAGTACGTGTACCTGGCGCGCCCCGACACCACGATCGCCGGGCGCAACGTCAACACCACCCGGGTGGAGGTCGGCCGCCGTCTGGCCGTTGAGCACCCGGTCGACGCCGACCTGGTCATCCCGGTCCCGGAGTCGGGCACCCCGCCCGCGGTCGGATACGCCGAGGCCAGCGGGATCCCTTTCGCCCAGGGCCTGGTGAAGAACTCCTACGTGGGGCGCACCTTCATCCAGCCCAGCCAGACCTTGCGCCAGCTCGGTATCCGGCTCAAGCTCAACCCTCTGCGCGATGTCATCGGCGGGCGCCGCCTGGTGGTCGTGGACGACTCGATCGTGCGCGGCAACACCCAGCGTGCCCTGGTACGAATGCTGCGGGAGGCCGGCGCCACCGAGGTGCACGTGCGCATCTCCAGTCCTCCGGTGCTGTGGCCCTGCTACTACGGGGTGGACTTCGCGAGCCGGGACGAGCTCATCGCGGCGAACCTGTCGACGGACGAGATCGCCGAGTCCATCGGCGCCGACACCCTCTCCTACGTGAGCCTGGACGAACTCACCGCTGCCACGGAGGTCCCCTCCGGCCAGCTCTGCCGGGCCTGTTTCGACGGTGTGTACCCGTTGGAGATCGACACCGGGTCCCAGGGCAAGCACATGCTGGAGAAGGTCTGTGGCACCCCTGAGGGCTCCACCGTTGCCGTGGGCGGCCGCTGACTTGCCCTTGTGCTTTCTTCCGCACATCACCCTGGTGCCGCCGTGCCCGACGCCGGAACACGGCACCCCGTACCACCGAACACATCACGAGGAGTAACTCGCGTGGCAGCCGAGAACACAGGGGCGGGCGCGTACGCGGCCGCGGGCGTCGACATCGCCGCCGGTGAGCGCGCCGTCGACCTGATGAAGCGCCACGTCGCGCGGACCCGCCGCCCGGAGCAGGTCGATGACGCCAGCGGTTTCGCCGGACTGTTCCGACTGAACACCGCCCAGTACCGCGACCCGGTCCTGGCGACCTCCACCGACGGGGTCGGGACCAAGGTGATGCTCGCCCAACAGCTGGACCGGCACGACACCATCGGCATCGACCTGGTGGCGATGGTCGTCGACGACCTGGTGGTCAGCGGGGCCGAGCCGCTCTTCATGACCGATTACATCGCGACCGGCGCGGTGGTGCCCGAGCGCATCGCCGAGCTCGTCGGTGGGATCGCCGAGGGCTGCCAGCGGGCCGGGTGCGCTCTCATCGGCGGGGAGACCGCCGAGCACCCGGGCGCGATGGAACCGCACGAGTACGACCTGGCCGGGGCAGGCACCGGTGTGGTCGAGGGTGACGCGATCCTGGGCCCGAACCGGGTCCGCGAGGGCGATGCCCTGATCGCGATGGCTTCCTCCGGACCGCACTCCAACGGGTACTCACTGATCCGGCGCATCGTGGACGAGGCCGACCTGGACCTGTTCGGCGAGGTCCCGGAGCTGGACGGTCCCCTGGGCGAGGCTCTGCTGACCCCGACCCGGGTCTACGCACAGGACTGCGTCGCCCTGACCGCCGAGGTCGAGGTGCACGCCTACTCGCACATCACCGGGGGCGGGCTCGCCGCGAATCTGTCACGGTCCCTGCCCGACCACACCGACGCACACGTGGACCGCGGGACGTGGGCCCCGGGCCGGCTCTTCGACCACCTCGCCGAGAAGGGCGGGGTGGGCCGCGCGGACATGGAGGCCACGTTCAACATGGGCGTGGGCATGGTCGCGATCGTCGCGGAACAGGACGCCGAACGGGCCCTGGCCCTGTTGTCCGAGCGCGGTGTCCCGTCCTGGCGTCTGGGCGAGGTCACTGCCGGATCGGGCAACGCCGTCGTCACCGGCGAGTACCGGTCGGCGTGAGCGCATCGGTGCTCGCCCGCAAAGGGCGCAGACATAGCCGGTGCGAACCACAGGAGTGGTTCGCACCGGCTATATCCACCTGTATGCGGTGCCCCTGGAACATCGGGGTCTGCCCACAGACTCAGTTGTTGCTGTCCGAGCGGTCGAAGACCTCGGTCGACCTATCTGTCGGAGTCCGAGTGCTTCTCGGCGAAATCGGCGTAACGGTCGATCAGGTCGTCATGAGGTTCTCCGTAGGAGTCTTCCGGGCCCGACGGACCGCTCTGAGACCCCTGCCCCTCAGCGACACCCAGCTCCGACCGCAGCCGATCGAGGTCAGTTCCACCGGTGCTGTACTTGAGCTTCCGGGCGACCTTCTGCTGCTTGGCCTTGGCTCGGCCGCGCCCCATTGGCTCGACCCCCTCAACGATGGGGTTCGGATGAACCCCAGTTCTCTCAACTAACCCGAACTGTCGGCTGACGGCCGTCAAACGCGACTGACGACTCACGCCAGCTTACGTACACCTACAACCGTACCTGGTCGGGCCCCGCCATGCCTACGCCACCCGTGTCCGACGGAGGCCGACAGCGGCCGGACTCCCCGTCCACCAGGCGTTTCCGATGGTGCGTGTCCGACAGGACGATCTGTGCCACGATGCGACCGTGTTGCCCTACAGTGCCTATCTCCGTCTCTACCAACCGCTGGACGCCTTCGCCCCGCAGGAACGCCGGAGATGGGAGGAGTACGCACTCTCACCGGACCGTCCCCGGCGTATCCGCACCCTGGATGCCGAGCAGCACGAGAGCCTGGGCCGACTCCTGGTCTCGCCCCCGCGGGTGGCCCCGGAGGAGGAGAGTGAGCACGCCTACCTGCGGATGATCGAGGGCCGTTTGTACGTGTGCCCGTGGCAGACCCGGTTGCGATCGTGGCGTGCCTACGACGACTTCAGCAACACGGTGCCCTTCGCGGTGAGCGAATCCTTCGTCCCGGCCCCGGAGGCCGAACGGGTGGAGGAGGCCTACCGTTCCTGGCTCGACTCGGGTGCGGTGGTGCGGCCCGGGATCCTGTCGAGCAACTGGACGATCCCGGTCCCGTGGTTCGTGCCGTTCGAGGACGACGAGCGGTGCCTGGTGCTGTCGAACCAGGACACACGCACGTTGCTGTATCTGACCTGGTACTCGTCGGCGCTGCGCCGGCTGGAGCACACCTCGGCGGTACTGCGCGAACACGTCGGGGAGAACACGGCCTCCGGCGGGGTCGAGCGGGTGAAGGACTGGTTGACCTCGACCGCACACCCCGAGGCGCTCGTCGAGCTCGACTACGGGGGCCTGCCGTACCTGCTGAGCGATGACCACCTGCATGCGGACCGGTCGGTCGCGGAGGTCTCGGGTGCGGTGGCGGCCCTGGCCGAGGGTGCCACGGGCCAGGTGCGGAAGCTGCGCGAGCGATTGCTGGAACGGTGGAAGTATGTGCGTGCCCTGCAACACGCCAACTGAGTGTTACGGGGCCTTCAGGTTTTCGTCGACACTTCTCGACCGTTCGTCGTGAAGCAACGGACCCGACACGCCGTACACCAACCTGGTACACCAGGTTTCTCAACCTCTTCAGAGAGCCTTTTCCCACGTGAGGAAGCCGCCCGGAAGAACACCTCCGCAGCCCCACGCCAAGCTCTCAGAAATTGGGCATAACGCCCGTTAGGGATCGACGTAGACTGTAGTGAGGCGATCACGGTCTGCACGCTCCGTAACCAGAGAAGCCCTGCCACGCGGGCGATCCCGCATGGCCCGACCGCTCGGCTCGAAGGGACGGCCTTCCTTCGCACGCCCCCGGCGACCCGACCGAACCATCGGACCGACCAGCGCGACGACCTTCGGGGGCCGAGCCCGGCGGCCGGGTTTCGGTCAGCTCCCCCCTAGCACTTCGGCCACTCCGGATCGAGAAAAACGAGGCCGGAGAACGAAGTTTTGACCGAATAGACCACATGCCACTAAACGTGTCGCTAGAATCACTTAGCGTGACGCGACCACGGGCGGCTTTCTTTGGCCTCCCACGTGCAAAGTTGCTTGGTGTGGTCGCACAATCACCTCGGGTGATGCCAATGTCCCTTCGATCGGGAATATTGGACATCCGGGCCAAGCGCCAGGATTAAGGCTCAAGGATCGGCACACAGATCCAGGAGGAGAGGCCGTACACATGTCAACTCGCACGCCCGAGGCGGAGCCCCTGTTGACCCCCGCCGAGGTTGCCACCATGTTCCGCGTGGACCCGAAGACGGTCACACGTTGGGCGAAGGCGGGCAAGCTGACCTCGATCCGCACCTTGGGCGGACACCGCCGCTATCGCGAGACCGAGGTCCGCGCCCTGCTGGCCGGAATCCCCAGCCAGCGTACGGAGTGATCTCCCCGGTCTGAGCCGGTTCCGGGGGGAACGGCCGGGCGGTCTCCGGCTGACACAAGAACCGAGGGCGGGCCTGCCGGGCCCGTCCTCTTCCGTGTCCGGCTCACCAGTACGACCCCGTTGACAGTGGAGACTCCGCATGACAGAGGACCGACCGACCCGCCCCCTGTCACTCATCGTGACGTCGTGGATGTTGCAGACGGTCGGAGCCGCCGTCTTCCTCCTGGTCGGCGTCGGCAAACTCCTGGCCTGGCCCGACCACGTGGCCACCTTCTCCGAGATCGGGGTCGGCCAGTGGCTGCGTTACGCCGTCGGTGCCGCGGAGGTCGCGGGAGGCGTACTCCTGCTCGTTCCGCGTACCGCCGGGCTCGCCGCGCTGGGATTGGCCGCCGTCGTGGCCGGTGCCGTCCTCACCCACGTGTTCGTGCTCATGGACCAGGGCTGGGTCCTGCCACTGGCACTGACCGCAGCGATGGCCGCGGTGGCATGGATCCGCCGCCCCGAGACCGCGCGGCTGATCGGCCGCGGAACCGTGCTCTGAGCGCTCCGGTCAGTCCTCGATACGGTCGTCCATCGCGGTGGTGCGCCCGCGTGCGAGGTAGGTCGCCGCACATCCGCCACCGACAGCGACACATGCCGCCGTCACCAACGCGGCCAGGGACCCGCCTGTCGTGGGCAGGCGGCTGACCGGGTTCCCCTCGACAGCGGCCTCGCCGTCCTCGTCCTCGGCTGGGGAGGGCCCGCTCTCGGAGACATGGGTGGAACCCAGCGCCCAGGAGTCGGCCAGTTCCACCACGAACCCGTGGTCCTCTTCGGGAGCACCGACCTGCACCCAGGCGGTGAGCCACGAGCGCGCCCCCGTGCCCTCCCACTCGGGGTCCTCATCCTCGAACTTCGACTCGTTGGCCGCGAAGTGCACACTCACCGGGATCTTCTCGCCGGGTCCGCCCTCGGTGCCGGGAACCTCGAGCACGTCCGTGACGGTCGTGCCCTCGCTCCCCCGCCCCAGTTCGTCGACCGGTTCACCGAACGCGGTGATCTCCCCGTACTCGAAACCCGTCCGGACACGTCCGCCGTACTCGGCCCGGACGGTGGCCCGGACGTCCGCGACAGTGAACTCGACGCTGTCGGTACCGCCGGCACCAGGGTCTGCGACCGGTTCCAGGGGCATCAGACGCGTGTCCCCGCGGACCGGGGACTCGGTGGCCCGCACCTCGGGGGTCTCCTCCGGTTCGGGGGCCTCCTCCGGTTCAGGGCTCCCTTCCGGCTCGGAGGGCTTCTGACCCTGCGGATCGCCGTCGCCCTCGTCCGTTTCCTCCTCATCGTCCTGCGGACGCGGCGGGGGCTCGGGGCTGGGGGACGCCCCGGGACCGTCCGCCTCGGCCTGTGGCTCGGTTTCCCCGGCCGGTTCGTCGTTCTCTTCCGGCGCGGTCTGCTCCTCCAGGGGCGAGGGTTCGTCGTCCTCGGTACCGCTCCGGTCGCCTTCGCCGCCCTCCTCGGGCCCGGGGACGTCGATCATGCCGAGGTCGACCAGGTCGTCGACCTCCAGCCGGAACGCCGCCGAGTCCACGACGGAGACCGCGTGGGCGCCATCGTCGTCGACGAGGGCATAGCTGCTGCCATTGATCTCGGCGTACTCGGCCAGGGGACCGGAGACCTCCCCGGCCTCGGACTCCTCCTCATGGGCTTCACCATGGCTGATCGCCGTCGAGTATCCGCTGACGGCGTCCCCGTCGGAGACCCAGGCCTGTGAGTTCCCCCAGACCAACGGCGATGCGCTCACGGGCGCGGCGGTCACCACGGTGAGGGCACCGAACACTGCGCACAGGACACCGCCGCCGAGGAGGCGACGCACGGTCGGCTTGGTGGAAGTCACCACAGCACTCCTGAATTGTTCTGGGGGATGCTCGGCCTGTCCCGGCGCCGGCAGGAGAGGGGCACAAGGCGTCGGAGGTGTGGCCGGGCGATGTGCGGAGCGGTTGAGCGGGGCCCCTCCCGCTCCGAGAGGGAATTCGGACGGTGAGTGCACGCGTACCCACAGAGCGAGCCTAGCCCGTGGAGCCCGAATCGGGAACCTTGTTCGAGTTCCGGCGCAGACGAACGGCCCCGGGACGGGCGTCCCGGGGCCGTGGACGAGCGGTCACCGCGGACGCGTAAGTCCTGGTGACGGCGGATGTCAGCTCTCGTCGGCGGCTTCTTCCTCGGTCACGTCGCTCTTCTTGCGGCGCGTGAAGTAGACGGCGGCGCCACCGCCGGCGGCCACGGCGGTGCCGGCGGCGATCAGACCGGCCAGGGCACCACCGGTGACGGGCAGGGAGTCCTC
This sequence comes from Nocardiopsis kunsanensis DSM 44524, assembly GCF_000340965.1. GTDB lineage: Bacteria > Actinomycetota > Actinomycetes > Streptosporangiales > Streptosporangiaceae > Nocardiopsis > Nocardiopsis kunsanensis. The sequence goes on along the minus strand of NZ_ANAY01000037.1, from coordinate 31,320 downwards.
GTCCTGGCCCTCCTCCTTGCGGTCGTCCCGGCCGTCCTCCTCACCGGGATCCTTGCTGCCGTCCTGGTCGTCCTCGTTCCCGTCTTCCTTGCCGTCCTCGTCTTCCTTGCCGTCCTCGTCGTCCCCGTTGCCCGGGTCCTCGTCGTCCCCGTCACCCGGGTCGCCCCCGCCCGGGTCCTCGTCCCCGGCCTCGATCTCGGCGGTGCCGGTGAGGACCTCGGCGAAGGCGAAGTCGAACCCGGCCACGCCGGCGTCGAAGGAGGCGACCAGGCCGCCGAAGGAGGCGTCGAAGAGGAAGTCCTCGTCCTCGAGGGAGGGCACCTGCTCCTGGCCCTCGACCGAGGTCAACGAGACGTCCATCGGCAGGAAGGTGTGGTTCACCTGCACCTGGCCCTCGGCGAACTCGACGGTGTACTCGCCGTCCCAGTCCTGGGTGACCTGGATGCTCGCGTCGGTGAACTCGACGTCGATGACGTAGTCCTCGTCCTGGGTGTCCAGGGTTCCGGCGGATTCGCTCTGGAGCTCGTCGATCGTGCCGAAACTCTGGAGGTCCTCGGTGTCCTCCTGAGCGAGGATCTGGCCGAGGTCCTCCTCTGTCAGCTGCGCGTGGACGCTGCCGACATCGATGGAGGAGTGGAGGCCTTCGGCGTCCACGGTGCTGGTGCCCGTCAGATCGACGTCGAGGTACGGCTCGGGCTGGCCCTGGTAATGCTGGGTGTCGCTGCCCTCCTCGCTCTGCGGGACGGAGGGGACGACGGAGACACGCTCCTCGAGAACGGCGCTGTGCGCCGTCCCGACGGTGATCGTCTCGGCCTGGGCAGGCATGGCGGCGGCCAGGGTCAGACCACCGAAGGCCGCGAAGGTGGCGCCGGCTTGGAGCATGCGGCGCGCGCTGATGCTGGGGGAATGCGTCAAGATAATCCTCGTTCGGATCGTCCCGACCCTCGAATCCGGGTCGGGTGGCCACGTGATCCACCGCCGTGACGGGCGGAAGCGGGACGCGAAAACGCGGACACGAGCCAATGTCGGATGCCTACGACACGGCCTGGGGGCCGTTGTCCGTGTGATGCCTGGCAACGGGTGATCAGCGGGTGCCCCTGGTCAGGACGCCCTCACTGGGGGTTTCGCACCTCGATGCCTCCGTTGCGGAGCTTATCCACAGAAATAGCGAAAAAACACAGGAATCCGCGTCACGGAAATGTCACGATCCACATTAATGCAGCTCAGGCCAGAAATGAACGCAAAGATCCCCTTATTCTCATAATTCTTGTAAACCGACGTGCTTACCATGCGTCCATGAATCCGGAGAACCGAACATTCGGTGATGTACGGGCACGCCGAGGCAGGTGCCGCGCACAGGCCGAGGGCCGCTATTTTGTGGACATGCCCGCTTCGACCGAGCAGAGGCCCGGCGGCCGCACCGTCCGCGCCCTGTCCCTGACCGCCCTGGCCGCTCTGCTCTGCGCCTCGTGTGCGACGTCCCCCGGGGAGGAACCGGACGGCGACCCCACCGCCGCGCCCCCTCTGCCCGGCCCTGATGACGCGCAGGCCTCCGCCCCTGACGAGGCCCCCGACGGACAGGAGGAACCGGTCGGTGACGGCCCCCTGCACAGCGACGTGGTGGTCATCGACCCCGGCCACAACGGCGGCAACGCCCAGGACCCCGACAGCATCAACGAGAGCGTCCCCGCAGGCCCCGACGGCCAGGAGAAGGCCTGCGACACAGTCGGCACGGAGACCGCCGACGGCCTGCCCGAACACGAGTTCAACTGGGAACTGTCCCTGCTGGTACAGGAACGCCTGGAGGCAGACGGGGCGACCGTGATCCTGACCCGTGAGGACAACGAGGGTGTGGGCCCCTGCATCAACGAGCGCGCCGAGATCGGCAACGAGGCCGACGCCGACGCAGCAGTGTCCCTGCACGCCGACGGCGGGCCCGAGAGCGGGCGCGGGTTCCATGTGATCCACCCCGGGTCGATCGACGGCCACACCGACCGGATCGCCGAACCAGCACAGGTTCTGGCCGAGGACCTGCACCGCGAGTACGAGAGGGGCACCGGGATGCCCGTATCGGACTACCTGGCCGACGAGGGCTTCGACGAACGCACCGACCTGGGCGGTCTCAACCTGTCGACGGTGCCGAAGGTGTTCCTGGAGACCGGGAACATGCGCAACGAGGAGGACGCCGAGATGCTGTCCGACGCCGAGTGGCGCGAGACGGCCGCCGACGCCATCGCCCGCGGGCTCGCCACCTACCTCTTGCGCAGCTGAGACGCACTGAACGACCACAACCGGTCACGGATACCGGCCGGTATGGCCAAGGACCCTCACCTCCCGGCATAATGCCGTCATGAACTGCCGTATCCCCCGCGTGTTCGGCACCGGCCTGGGCGATAGCCTCCGGCCCGGATCACGGAGTTCCTGGATGCCGTCGTTCCCGTGACGGGCAGGACCACGCCCCGCAACGACCGACCGACGGCCCCTGTCGACTGCACAAATGGTGACCATGTCTCTGACACCGGCGGACATCCGCGACAAGAAGTTCCACACGGTGCGTCTGCGTCCCGGCTACAACGAGGACGACGTCGACGCCCTCCTCGACCGGGTCGAGGCGACCCTGATCGCTCTCGACGGCGGCCCCCGAGAGGGTGAGCTGATCACCGCCGACGATGTGCGCGGAGCCCGCTTCCGCACCACCCGCTTCAGCCCCGGTTACCGTGAGGACGAGGTCGACGACTTCCTCGACCACGTCATCGCCGAGCTCGCCGGGCGCGGGCTGGGGCGCTCCGCCCCAGCGGACCCTCCCCCGCTCCCGCCGCGCCCTGACCCCACCCCCGAGCCCGCCCCCGCTCAGCGTGCGACCGAGGCTGCCGGCCCCGCCACGGCACCGCCCGGCCCCGCCGCCCCACGGATGAGCGCCGAGGCGGTGCGCAACAAACAGTTCGCCATAACGCGGTTGACCACCGGTTACAACGAGGGGGAGGTCGACGAGTTCCTCGACCACGCCGAGTTCACCCTCACCATGCTGACGGGAGGGCGTCCCGACCGGGCCACGTTGACCGCCCGTGACGTGGAGCGGGTGCAGTTCGCCACGACACGGGCGCGGCCCGGTTACGACCCCGAACAGGTGGACCTGTTCCTGGACGAGCTGGCCGAGGAGCTGCGCCGCTACGAGGATGACGGCGAGCGCTGAACAAGGCTCGCACGCGGACACGCCGCCCTCCGCCACCCCCACAGGAGGGAAGCGGAAAGTAATGTCCAACTACAGGGGGTAACATCCCCTCGTGGTTCACACGCCGCGGACCGAGGGGACGGTATGTCACCGACGACACCACCGGAGAGCCGCCCGGCCACCGGCTCGGCCGAAGGAGCACGGGGCCGCCCTCTCCACGACGGCGACCGCCTGAGCGGGCCCCTCCCCCGCCCGCGGTCCGCACAGCCCGTCGAGTCCGTCGAGTCCGTCGAGTCCGTCGACGACCACGAGGACCTGCTCCCCGCACCCGCCCACCCGTGGGAGGCCCCTCTGTTCGCGGTGTGCGTCGGCCTCACCCTGTTCCTGAACACCGGCGCCCTGTATCTGCTGTGGGCGGCGACCGGTTCCCCGCTGTGGACCCTGGCGCCCGTGTCCCTCCTGCCGGCCGCGTGCTGGATCACCCGTGGGCTGCGGTACGCACGCCACCGCGCCGAGTCGGTCAAGGTCTCCCCCACGCAGTTCCCCGAGACCCACCGTCTGGTCGTGTCGCTCTCGGAGGCCATGGGACTGGCCGAGCCACCCGAGGCCTACATCAGCACCGGGCGGTACCCCCGGCACACCGACGCGTCCGCGCACGGGCTGCGCCGCTATCTGGTGCTCTCCCACGACGTGTTCCAGGCGGGTGAGCAAGGCCACGACCCCGAAGCCCTGGCCTTCCACGTCGCCCACCAGATCGGGCACGTGGCCGCCGGGCACACGGGCTACTGGAACCGGGTCGCCACGATCGGCGCCGAACTCCTGCCCGGTGCCGGGGCCGCGCTCTCCCGTGTGCGGGAGTACACAGCAGACAACCACGCCCACGCCCAGCTGCCCGGGGCCGCGCACTCCGTCCGCCTGCTCGCCGGCGGACGCCATCTGTACCGGCGCGTGAACATGGGTGAGATGGCAGCCCGCGCCCGTACCGACCGCGGTGGCTCACTGCTGCTGTACCACCTGTTGAGCCGCCGTCCCAGCAACACCCGGCGCATGGCGGCGCTACGGGACCGGTCACGGCGGGGGCGGGTCTTCCTGTAGGGGGACGACACGCCGAAGAGCGCGTGCGCTCGGTCCCGCCAGGGGCCTAAGGTGTTCGGCGTCCCACGGTCCGCCCCATTCGAGAGACACCCCTCCCTCGAAAACACGTTCGATAGGCTGTCCCGCGTGAGTCTTCTGAACGAACAGATCGACGTCCGCTCCACCACCGGCGGAAACCCCGCACAATTCACCTGGCGAGGCCACACCTTCCGGGTCCGGCGCGTCATCAGCGACTGGCCGGTGCGCCCCGAGCCCCGGGACGGGGTGAGCGCACCCGGCCACCTGCTGCGGGTCTCGGCCGAGTCCGACGCCGGCGAGGCGAGCATCGTCGAGATCGCCAAGGACACCGGCTCCGACCGCTGGACCATGCGCCGCCAGTGGAACTGAGCCGCTGAACACAGGCGTCGCGCCCGCCCGGTGGGAGGCCGGGCGGGCGTTCGTGTGTCGGGGAACCGTTCATGCGTGGGCCGGGTGCCGTACGGGTGTCGGCGGCCGGCCGGACGCAGGTGCGCGCGGAGGTCAGGCCACGTAGAAGGGCTCGGACCGGTCCGCGGCGGCGTGGTCGATGCGGTCGGTGATGCGCACCGACATCGGTGGAAGGGCGTCGCGGTCGAACCAGCCGACGTCGAGACTCTCGTCGCCGTCGACCGTGGGGGTGCCGCCCACCGCCCGGCAGCGGAAGGCGAGGTCGAGCATCTGCACCCGGTCCCCGTTGGGGTAGGTGTGGGGTTCGTGCCCGAGGACACTGGCCAGGCGCTCGACGACGGCCTCCACCCCCGTCTCCTCCCGGACCTCGCGCACGACCGCGGGGGCAGGCTGCTCACCCGGCTCCAGAATGCCGCCCGGGGTGGCCCAACGGCCGTCGTCGGAACGGCGGTGCAGCAGCACACGCCCAGCACCGTCGAACACCACACCCGTCACCCCGACGAGCGGGAGCAGGTCGTGGCCCACCTGGCTACGCAGTTCACGGAGGAAGTCGGGTACCGGCATGCCCCGAGCCTACTGCGTCCCGGTGGAGCCCTGTGGGCCGCTCGGATCCGCCCACGGGAAGGGAGGGGCGGGCCGGTGGTCACGTGTAGGGACCGGCCTTCACTCGGAGGGGCGGTTCGGGGCAGGTCAGGGGTGTCCGCAGTGGTGACGCGCCGGGTGCGGGCTCGGTGCGTCCCCACCGGCCTCAGCGGTGCGGATCGTCGGCGTGGAACTCGGCGTATTCACGCGCCAGGACCGACATGAGGACCGCGTCGTGCCACTGCCCGTCCCAGTACAGGTGTTCGCGCCACACACCCTCCTCACGGAACCCGGACCGGGCGTAGGAACGGCGCGCGGCCTCGTTGAACTCGAAGACCTCCAGGCCGACCCGGTGCAGGCCCACCTGCTCGAAGGCGTACCGCAGGACCAGGTCGGTGGCGGCGGTCCCGTACCCGTGGCCGGTCTGTTCCATGCGGAAGAGGGAGATGCGGTAACCGGCGTTGGCGTTGTGGTGGTCCAGATCGAGCAGGGCGCACTCGCCGAGCGCTTCGCCGTCCTCCCGGGAGAAGATCATCCAGTCGGCACGGTCGTGCTGGTCGGGAAGGCTCGCGGTCCAACGCCGCAGCTCCTCCTCGCCGAAACGACGGTGGGTGCCGGTGAGTCGGCGCACCAGCGGGTCCATGTCGACGTAGTCGCGGACCAGGTGTTCCCCCGTACGGGCGTCCAGGGGCTCCAACCGGACCCGGTCCCCGAGGAGGGCCGGTTGGTCGCGCAGCGCATCAGGAGCGATCATGCTCGCATGAGAACAGGAACGGAGGGGCGTGGCAACGGTTTTTCGGTCAGTACCGTGCGGGAGACCAATCTCCAGCTCGTGCTGCGTACGGTCCGGGAGCTCGCGCCCTGCTCCCGGGCGGCGGTCGCCTCGGACACGGGGTTGAACAAGACGACCGTGTCGAGCCTGGTCGCCGACCTCATGGCCCGCGGACTGGTGCGCGAGACCGGGGAGACCTCACAGCGCCGGGTCGGGCGCCCGGGGGTGCTCCTGGCGTTGGACGACACCTCGCTGGCCGCGATCGGGCTGGAGGTCAATGTCGACTACCTGGCCGTGGTGGCCGTGGACCTGCTCGACCGGGAACTGGCCACCCGGCACGTGCACTTCGACGCGCGTGCCGCCGGGCCCGAGGCGAGTGCCCGGCTGATGGCCGAGACGGTACGGGAGACCGCGGCCGCCTCCGCGCTGGCCGGACGGCGGATCGTGGGTGTGAGCGTGGCCGTGCCCGGGCTCGTCGATCCCGTGGGGACCGTCGTCCTCGCCCCCAACCTCGGGTGGCGGGACGTGCCGCTGGGCGGCCGTCTCGCCGCGCTCCTCGACGACCCGGCGCTTCCCACGCAGGTGGACAACGACGGCAACCTCGGTGTGATGGCCGAGTTCCGCGACGGCACGTGCGCGGGGACCCCGGACCTGGTGTACGTGACCGGGGAGGTCGGTGTGGGCGCGGGGGTGCTCTCCGGAGGCACCCTGCTGCGCGGTGCCTCGGGTTCGGCCGGGGAGATCGGACACCTGTGCCTGGACCCGGACGGGCCGGAGTGCGCGTGCGGGCGGCGCGGATGCCTGGAGGCTCTGGCAGGGATCGGCGCGATCGTGGCGGCGGCCGTCCCGGACCTGGCCGCCGGTGGGCTCCCGTGGACGGGTTCGGAGGTCGCCGATCTGGTCGGGGCCGCGACGCGGCGGGCCCGGGAAGGCGACGCGGTCGCGGTGGCGGCGATGGAGCGGGCCGGGACGTGGTTGGGCCGGGGACTGGCCGGGCTGGCCAATGTGGTCGACCCCGGCGTCGTGGTGCTCGGCGGGTACTTCGTGCCGATGGGGCCGTGGCTGCTGCCGAGTGTCCGCGCTGCCCTGGCCGAGCACATGTTCGCGCCGGACACGGGCGGGTGCCGGGTGGAACTGTCCGGGCTGGGGTTCAGCGCTGCTGCCCGCGGGGGCGCGGCGGCGATGGTGCATGCCCTCGACACGGGGCGCCTTCCGTTGCCCGCGCCGGCCGAGGAGCGGGTGGGGTCACCGGGGCCGGGGGCAAAGCGCGGGCGGATTCCGCCCACATCCATTGACACTTAGTTGTGGCTCTGGACAAACTAAGGGCGCAGCTTCCCTCGGCCGCCACCCCCAGGAGAGACATGAGCGTCCACCTGCCCGTGCCCGAAGACAAGTTCACCTTCGGCCTCTGGACCGTGGGATGGCAGGGGACCAACACCTTCGGTGACCCGGTCCGCCCCCGCCTGGGCGGCGCCGACGCGGTTCGCCGTCTGGCCGAACTGGGCGCCCACGGCATCACCTTCCACGACGACGACCTCGTTCCGCCCGGCAGCAGCACCGCCGTACGCGACGGCATCGTCGAACGTTTCCGCGGCGCCCTGGACGAGACCGGCCTGGCCGTGCCCATGGTCACCACCAACCTCTTCAGCCACCCCGTCTTCCGCGACGGCGGGTTCACCTCCAACAGCCGCGACGTGCGCCGCTACGCCCTGCGCAAGGTCATGCGCAACATCGAACTGGCCGTGTCCCTCGGCGCGAAGACCTACGTGTGCTGGGGTGGGCAGGACGGCGCCGAGAGCGAGGCCGGCAAGGACGACGCCGCCGCCCTGGACCGGCTGCGCGAGGCCTTCGACATCCTGTGCTCCCACGTGCTCGAGCAAGGTTACGATCTGCGCTTCGCCATCGAACCCAAGCCCAACGAGCCGCGCGGGGACACGCTCCTGCCGACCGTGGGCCACGCGCTGTCCTTCATCAACGGGCTCGAGCACCCCGAGATGGTCGGCGTCAACCCCGAGGTCGGCCACGAGCAGATGGCCGGGCTCAACTTCACGCACGGGGTCGCCCAGGCACTGTGGGCGGGCAAGCTCTTCCACATCGACCTCAACGGCCAGCGCGGCGTCAAGTACGACCAGGACCTGCGGTTCGGCGCAGGCGACGTCAAGGAGGCCTTCTTCCTCGTCGACCTGCTGGAACGCGCCGGCTACGACGGTCCGCGCCATTTCGACTTCAAGCCGCCGCGCACCGAGGACATGTCCGGCGTGTGGGAGTCGGCGGCCGCGTGCATGCGCAACTACCTGATCCTGCGGGACAAGGCCGCGGCGTTCCGCGCCGACCCCGACGTCGTAGAGGCCCTGGCCGCCGCCCGTGTGCCCGAACTGTCCGAGCCCACGTTGGGCGCGGGAGAGTCGCTCTCGGAGCTGATGGCGGAGGAGATCGATCTCGACGTGGTCGGTGAGCGCGGCTACCACTTCGAGCGCCTGGACCAGCTCGCCCTGGAGCACCTCTTCGGGGTCCGCTGACCCCGTACGGACACGGACCCGGGTGGCGCGCACCCGGGTCCGACCTTCCGGGCTCTTCGCCGCATCGAGGGCGGTGATCCGTCGTCCGTGTCCTCCGGGCGCGTGCGCCGACCGAACACGAGGCCCTCACCCTGCTCCCGAGGCATCCTCCACGCGGACGGTGCCGGCGTAGCCGTCCACCGTCACGGTCTGGCCCTCGCGCAGGCTCTCGGTGGCCCCGCGCAACGAGATGACCGCGGGCATCCCGTACTCGCGGGCGACGGTGGGGCCGTGTGCCACGGTCGATCCGGTCTCGACCACCAGCGCGGAAGCGGTCATGAACAACGGCGTCCACCCCGGGTCGGTCGTGGGAGCGACGAGGACGTCACCGGGTTCGAGAGAGGCGCCCAGGGGATCGCGGATCACCCGCACCCGACCGGTGGCCGTCCCCGGCGCAGCGGGTACCCCGACCAAGGTCCCGTCCCCGGGGTCGGGTGCGGGAAGGGCGGCCTCCAGGTCGGTGCCGTCGGACAACAGCAGGGGCGGCACGTGGCGTCGCCGCAGTTCGCGCCGGTACTCGGCACGGCGGCGGGCCACCGTCGCGCGCGGGTCCTCACCTGCGACGGCGCGGTCGGCCTCGGCCAGGTCGAGGAACATGATGTCCTCGGCGCGTTCCAAGAGCCCGCGTTCGGCGAGGTCGATACCGACGCACAGCAGTTCCCGCCGGGTCTCGGCGATCGCATGCAGCCACACGAACTTGGGGTACTCGCGTAGCCCGCAGAGTTTCCGGGCCCGGTCGAAGAGGAAGTCGGCTACGGTCGCGCGCCAAGGGGAGCGGCGGCGTGCGCGGGCGACGAGATCGGCGCGGGTGCGTTCGGCGTCCCGGGCCGCGCGTTCGAAACGCCGGCCGGGTGAATCGTCGGGGCGCGTGACCCTCAGGTAGTTGGCCAGGAGCGCGAACACCGGGGTGGGATCCTCTTCCCACCTGGGGACCCCGACGTCGATCTCGGCGGCGGCCCGCCGTCCGTACCGCTCGAGGAAACCGTCCAGACCGATGTCGGGCAGATCCCCCTGGTGGTGGCGGGCGGCGAGCTCTTCGGGGTCGTGGCCGAGGAAGAGGTCGATGTGGTCGGTGGCGCGCCGGGAGACCCGCCACAGGTCGAGGTCCATCTCGGTGGTGATGTTGTACGGCATACCCCGCAGGACCGCTTCGACCTCGCCCTCCTCGGCGATCCCGGCGAGCACGGCGCGGGGCAGCCTCGCGGCGACCAGGCCCGCGTAGACGGGACCGAGCATCCCGGTGACGGTATCCAACGCCCGGTGTTGGAGCTTCTCGGAACGGTCGAGGAGGGCTGCGGCCCGGTCCGGTTCTTCGGGACCCCGGTCGGTCTCGGCACTCATCTCCGCACCGAGCCGGAAGAGGTGTTTCCGGGTGCCCTCGGGGTCGACGAACGAGGACACCGCGCTGCGGAGCACGCCTGCGGCCAAGGGCAGGCACCGCAGGGCCGCCCTGGTGGCGGTGGTGAGGGCGGAGCTCGCGGGCAGCGGCGTGAAACGCGGATCGGACAACAGCCGTTCGAAGGCACGCATGGTCCTCGGCCCGTAGAGTTCCATGGCCCGGGGCAGGGTTCCACGGACCCACGGTGTGCGCACGAGGCGGGTCACGTCGAGGTAGAAGCGGCCCCCGATGTCGATCACCAGCGCCTTCGCGCCCGCGGAGGAGGTGCCGAGCCCGGTTGAGGCGACCCAGTTGTCGGCGGCCGAGCGGAGCACGGACATACCCATGGGGGTGAAGGGCCGCAGCATCCCCTGCATGTGGCCGCCCTCGAGGTAGACCCGCGTCTCCTCGCTCCGGGGCGGCAGGGGGAAGAGGGTGGTGACTGCACGCGACTGCAGGATCCAGCGGGTGCCGCCGGTGTCGAGGGCCCACTCGATGTCGCGCGGGCCGTGCTGGGCGGCCTGGAGGCGCTGTCCGGCCTCGTGCAGGGACTCGACCTCGGCAGGGGTGAGACAGCCGTCGTCGGGACCGGTGACGTGCCCGTCGGTACCGCGTACGTAGTGGTCGGGGTGCGCAGACCCGTCAACGACACCGGTCCCGGGGCCGCGCACCGCGTCGACGACGGTGGTGTCACGGGTTCCCGTGACGGGGTCGGCGGTGAACAGGACCCCCGCGGTGCGGGGTTGGAGCATGCGCTGTACGACCACGGCCATGCTCACGGAGTCGTCGGGGATCCCGAAGTTCCGGCGATAGGCGACGGCGCGTTCGGTCCACAGGGAGTCCCAGCAGCGTTGGATCGCGCGTAGGAGGGCGTCTGTGCCCTGCACGTCGAGGTAGGTGTCCTGTTGTCCGGCGAAGGAGGCTTCGATCAGGTCCTCGGCGGTGGCGCTGGAGCGCACCGCGACCGTGCCCCCGCCGAGGCGTTCGTAGGCGGCGGCCACGGCTTCCTCGGGGATCTTGCGTGACCTGTGGGCCCCGGTGGTCACGCAGAACCCCGGAGGCACGTTCTCACCGGCCCGGAGGACCTCGGCGAGCCCGGCGGCCTTGCCTCCGACCGAGTCACGCATGTCCGGGGTGATCGCGTCCAGGTCGATGACGTGCCCGTGGGCGTGTTCGCTCATGCCCCCATGATCCTCACAGGTGAAGGCGTTTCCCAGGCCTCGCACCGGGCGCGTCCGAGCTCACGCGCCCATCCGCTTCACCCCGTACGGGTCCATACCAGGCTGAACCGCCAGAACAGCAGGCGTCGTACCCGCGCCCCGGGCAGGCGCCGGGCAACCTCGGCGCGGATCTGCGGCAAGGTCTCCACCGGGTCGAGCATGCGCATGGGCGCCTCGGGCACGGCGGACAGATCGGGCAGACGTGCCGTCGAGCGCCCGAGCCTCAGCCCGGCACCGATGAACCACTGCGGGCCGAGGGCGGCCACGCTCGTGGCGAGGTCGGCAGGGTGGGTCTCCCGGTACAGGCCCAGGACGAGGAGGGTCCCGCCGGGTGCCACGGCTCCGGCGAGACGGTCGAGAGCGGGCCCGAGCCGCATGTGGTGGAGCGCGGCGACGGCGGTGACGGCGTCGTATCCGCGGGGATCGAGGCGGGCCTCCTCGAAGCGGACCGCGTGATGCTTCACGTCCAGGCGCGCGGGGGTCAGGGCGCGTGCTCGGGGAGCCGACGGATCAGATGGCTGTGGTAATGGCTGTTGTGATCCCAGGACAGGTCGAGGGCGCATCCGGGAGGCTGGTGCGGCACGGTGGCTCACCCGGCCTGGCTCTTGGCCTCCAGTGCGTCCATGGCGCTGACGGCGGCGGTGACGTTCTGGTGGACGGGGACCTGGCGGTGGAGCCCGACCAGGCGCACGACCTTGGTGACCCGTTCGTTGAGGGCGGCCAACGACAGGGCGCCGCCGGCCTCGCGCACGGAACGGTAGGTGCTGATGATGACGTTGAGTCCGCTGGAGTCCATGAACTCCAGCGCGGACAGGTCCAGGATCAGCCATGGCCCGTGCTCGTCCATGGCCTGCTGGACGTGTTCCCGGAGGTCGTCGGCGGTCGCGATGTCGAGCTCTCCCTCGATCGCGACGATCACGCTGCGGCTCTCCGCCCGCGTGCTCAGTCCGAGCCTGTGCACGTTCACTCCTCCCGGCCCCACGTGGCGGTGTTGAGGGGTCCCTTGATTCACCTTATGCAGACCGGGCAACCACGCTCACCGGGGTCGGGTCCGCGTTCCGCCCCGTCGTCCCCGGTGCGGGGAAACGCTCGGCGTGCCCGCTCGGTCTGGTAGGTCGGACACTCACGGTATAGGCGAACCACCACTTCGGGAATGGTGTCCAGGAAGAAATTTTCGCCTCCTGGTCACGAACCCGGCCCACAAGGGCCCGGTATCGCATGCTCACCGTGGGTTATTTCACGACATGACGCCCGCTCTCGCGGATACCGGACAGTATCTCAGGCCCCTTCCAGCCGTCCCGTACCCACCCCGTCGCCGACGGGTCAGGCCTCCGGAGAACCGTCACGTTGGGTGAAGGCCCGCAGTAGGCGACGGGCCGCGAGCGTGGCGGTCGTCTCCCCCGAACGCACCTCCTCCTCGGCCCCCGGAACGAGCGCATCGACCTCCGGATCGCGCAGGAACCCGTCCATGAGCTGGTCACGGACCTGGTCCCACATCCAGCTCACACGCTGGCTGCTGCGGCGCCGGTCCAGCTCGCCCGAGGCCGACAGCACGTCCCGGTGCTCGCCCACGCTCGACCACACCCGGTCGAGTCCGTCCCCGGTCAGTCCGCTGCAGGTCAGTACCGGCGGACGCCAGTCCGGATGGAGCGGTTGCAGCATCCGCAGCGCACGGGAGAGCTCCCGGGCGGCCTTGCGGGCGTCGGCGGCGTGCGGGCCGTCGGCCTTGTTGACCGCGACCACGTCCACCAGTTCCAGGACGCCCTTCTTGATGCCCTGGAGCTGGTCGCCGGTGCGCGCCAGGGTCAGGAAGACGAAACAGTCCACCATGTCGGCGACCGTGATCTCGGACTGGCCGACCCCGACCGTCTCCACCAGGACCACGTCGAACCCGGCGGCCTCCATGAGCAGCATGCTCTCGCGGGTCGCCCGCGCCACCCCGCCGAGGGTCCCGGCCGTCGGGGAGGGCCGGATGAACGCGTTCGGGTCGCCCGCCAGGCGTTCCATCCGGGTCTTGTCCCCGAGGATGCTGCCCCCGGTACGGCTGGAGGAGGGGTCCACCGCCAGCACCGCGACCCGGTGCCCGTCCTCGGTGAGCATGGAACCGAACGCGTCGATGAACGTCGACTTGCCGACGCCGGGGACCCCGGTGATACCCACCCGCTGTGCCTTCCCGGTGTACGGGAGCAACCGGACGAGCAGGTCCTGGGCTGCGCGCACGTGGTCCGGGCGGCGCGACTCGACCAGGGTGATCGCCCTGGCCAGGGTCGGCCGATGCCCGGACAGTACGCCCTCGGCCAACACGGGTACGTCCACGGCACGGCGCCGTCGCGGTGTGTTCGGCACGGAAGCGGCCACGCTCACTCCCCTTCTCCGTCGTCGGGGCCGGCGGCCCCTCGAACAGGCCCGTGTCGGTTCAGGCCTGTTCCTCCAGTTGGTCGAGGAGGTCGACCGCTGCCTCGGCGATCACGGTCCCGGGCGGGAACACCGCAGCGGCACCGGCCTCGTGCAGGGCCTCGACGTCGTCGGGTGGGATCACCCCTCCCACCACGACCATGATGTCGGGACGGTCCAGCTGCGCCAGTTCCTCACGCAGCGCCGGGACCAGGGTCAGGTGCCCGGCCGCCAGGGACGACACCCCGATCACGTGGACGTCGGACTCCACCGCCTGGGTGGCGACCTCCCGCGGTGTCTGGAACAGCGGCCCCACGTCCACGTCGAAACCGAGGTCGGCGAAGGCGGTCGCGATGACCTTCTGTCCGCGGTCGTGCCCGTCCTGGCCCATCTTGGCGACCAGGACGCGGGGGCGGCGGCCCTCGGCCTCGGTGAAGTCCTCGACCCGCTGCGTCACCCGGCCCATGAGGCCGGCGGCGTCCTCACTGTGGGAGGCCTCGTCCTTGTACACACCCTGGATGGTACGGATCTGCCCGGAGTGGCGGCCGAAGACCTTCTCCATGGCCTCGGAGATCTCCCCCACCGTCGCCTTGGCGCGTGCGGCGTCCACGGCGGCGGCGAGCAGGTTGGCCTCCAGGGTCCCGTCCGCCCTCGACTCGCGCGAAGCCGCCTCCGACAGGGCGTTCAGGGCGGTGGCCACGGCGTCCTCGTCGCGTTCGGCCCGCAGCCGCTCCAGCTTCTCGAGCTGCTCAGCGCGCACCCGCGAGTTGTCGACCCGCAGCACCTCGATGTCGTCGGGTGTGTCGGGGCGGTACTTGTTGACGCCGATGACGGGCTGGCGTCCGGAGTCGATGCGCGCCTGCGTACGGGCGGCCGCCTCCTCGATACGCATCTTCGGCAGCCCCGCGTCGATCGCGGCTGCCATACCTCCGGCCTTCTCCACCTCCTGGAGGTGCCCCCACGCCTTGGCGGCCAGCTCCTGGGTGAGGCGCTCGACGTAATAGCTGCCGCCCCAGGGGTCGACCGTGCGGGTGGTGCCCGATTCCTGCTGCAGCAGGAGCTGGGTGTTGCGGGCGATGCGCGCGGAGAAGTCCGTGGGCAGGGCCAGCGCCTCGTCAAGGGCGTTGGTGTGCAGCGACTGAGTGTGGCCCTGTGTTGCCGCCATCGCCTCCACGCACGTACGGGTGACGTTGTTGAACACGTCCTGCGCGGTCAACGACCATCCGGAGGTCTGCGAGTGGGTGCGCAGGCTCAGCGACTTGGGTTTGCTCCCGCCCAGATCGCCCACCAGTCGTGCCCACAGCAGTCGGGCGGCGCGCAGCTTGGCGACCTCCATGAAGAAGTTCATCCCGATCGCCCAGAAGAACGACAGACGCGGCGCGAACGCGTCCACCTCCAGGCCCGAGCTCTGTCCGGCCCGGATGTACTCGACCCCGTCGGCGAGGGTGTAGGCCAGCTCCAGGTCGGCGGTGGCCCCGGCCTCCTGCATGTGGTAGCCGGAGATCGAGATGGAGTTGAACTTCGGCATCCGCTGCGAGGTGTAGGCGAAGATGTCGGAGATGATCCGCATCGACGGCTGCGGCGGATAGATGTAGGTGTTGCGGACCATGAACTCCTTGAGGATGTCGTTCTGGATGGTCCCCGAGAGTTTCTCCGGGGGCACACCCTGCTCCTCGGCGGCGACGATGTAGAGCGCCAGTACCGGCAGCACCGCGCCGTTCATGGTCATGGACACGCTCATGCGGTCCAACGGGATCCCGTCGAACAGCTGGCGCATGTCGTAGATGGAGTCGATGGCCACGCCGGCCATGCCCACGTCGCCGGACACACGCGGGTGGTCGGAGTCGTACCCGCGGTGGGTCGCCAGGTCGAAGGCGACCGACAGGCCCTTCTGCCCGGCGGCGAGGTTGCGCCGGTAGAAGGCGTTGGATTCCTGGGCCGTGGAGAAGCCCGCGTACTGGCGGACCGTCCACGGCTGGTTGACGTACATGGTCGGGTACGGGCCCCGCAGGTACGGGGCGATGCCGGGCAGGCCGTCGACGAAGTCCAGCCCCTCGCGGTCGGCCGGGGTGTAGAGGGGCCTGACGCCGATGCCCTCGGGGGTCTCCCACTCCAGGGCCTCGGGTGCCTTGCCGGTGCCGGCCTCGACGGCGGCGCTCCAGTCGGCTGCCCCCTGGCCGGAGAACGCGGGCGGCTCCGCGGCCACCTCGGACAGATCCGGGATCATGCCTTCTCCCCCTGTTCGTGCGCGGCCTGTGCCGGCGGGTCGGTGTGGGCCAGGTCCACCAGGTCGGTCAGGAGTTCAACGGCGTCGCAGCCCTGGTGTGCGAAGGCGTCCACCCCGGCCTGCCGGTACACGTCGCGGGGTGTGCCGGCGAGCAGTACCCGGCGGGCACCGGCGCCCTTGAGGGCCCTGGCGGTGTCCTCGGCATGCTCGGTGTAGAAGTCGTCGGAGCCGCACAGGACCGCGACGCGGGCCCCGGAGTCGGCGAAGGCGTGCGCAGCTGCCTCCGCGCTCTCCAGCGGTCCGGGGTCGACGGCGGCCACTCCCCCGGCGGCCAGCAGGTTCGTGGCGAAGGAGGCGCGGGCGGTGTGCGCGGCGACGGGACCGAGCGTGGCCAGGAACGCCGTGGGGCGTTGCCCAGTGGTGCGTTCCTGTGCGTCGGCGCGGTCGCGCAGTGCCTCGAAGTCCTGGGAGTAGCGGCGCTGCGGGAACCCGCCGGGCGCCGGCGACCGTGCGGGGTCGGCGGGGCGTTCCAGCGGGGTCTCGGCGGCGTCGGGGAACTCGCTGACGCCGGTGAGCGGCGCCCTGCGGTGGGCGATGTCGGAGCGGCGGCGCCGCCACACCTCGTCGACGCCGTCGCGCAGCACCCCGTCGGAGAGGGCCCGGGCCGCGCCCCCGGAGGCCTCGATGTGCCGCAGGAACGCCCACCCGGCCTCGTAGAGGTCCTTGGTGAAGGCCTCCACGAAGAAGGATCCGCCGGCCGGGTCGATGACCCGCGCCAGGTTCGATTCCTCCTGGAGGACCGCCTGGGTGTTGCGGGCGACGCGGCGCGCGAAGTCGTCGGGCAGGCCCACGGCGGAGTCGAAGGGTTCCACCGTGACGGTGTCGGCGCCCCCGACCCCTGCGGCGAAGCAGGCCACGGTGGTGCGCAACATGTTCACGTGCGGGTCGCGGCGGGTCATCATCGCTTCGGACGTGGTGGCGTGCAGCCGCATGGTGCGCCGCTCGGGGCTCACCCCGCCGGTCGCCAGGACCTGGTTCCACATGGCACGTGCGGCCCGGAGTTTGGCGATACCGGCGAACTGGTCGGCGCCCACGGCCAACCGGAACTCGATGCGGCCCGCGGCGTCGTCGGGGTCGAGGCCGGCCTTGTGCAGGGCGCGCAGGTAGGCGGCACCGGTCGCGAGGGCCCATCCGAGTTCCTGCGCGTCCGAGCCGCCGGCTCCGTGTACGAGGGTGCCGTCGGCGACGAGGAGGCCCAGGTTCGGGCGCCCGCGAGCACGGTCGGCGGCGAAACGCACGGGATCGGTGACCTCAGCGGCCTCTCCGGTTCGTGCGGCGGTGCCCAGCGGGTCGATGCCCAGGTGGGAGATGACACGCCCGTCGGGGACCTCGGCGTCGGAGTGGGCGGTGAGCAGGGCGTCGGCGGCCTCCGCGTAGGAGGTGCCCGCGTCCAGCAGGACCGGGGCGAGGTCGAGGTGGACGTCGGTGAGGGCCTCGCCGAGGCGGTCGGCGGGCGCTCCGTCGGTCCCCACGGTGATCCACAGGGACCCGACGCCGTTCATGAGGTCGTCGTGCACACGGCGGCGCAGGACGGCCGGGTCGGTGTCGGTGTGCCTGGCCCGCACGTCCCATCCGGTGGTGACGTTGCCGTCGGCGCGATATCCCCGGGTGAAGGGGGGCATGCCCGGGAAACCGGGGTCGGCGGCGGGCGGCCGGGAGGTGTACAGGGGATCGATCACGAACCCGTCGTAGGAGGTGGCGGCCAGCACCGATTCCGGTGCTTCGGCGAGCCGCTCCTCGGCGACACCGCTCTTGCGCAGCACACCCGCCACGAGTTCCCGCCACCGTTCGGTGGTGGCGTCGGGGAACCCTTCGGCCAGGTGGGGGGCGCCTGCTGCGGCGGCCCCGTTCTCAGGGAGGTCCATACTCCGGATGGTAGAGAATCGTGTTCGGTTTCGGGACCGCGGGGCACCACTGCCGCGCAGCCGCAGGCCACCGACCTGCCACGGGCCCGCACTGGTCCGTCTTCCACAATGTTCCCACGGGCACGTGTTCCGTGTCACACGCGCGGGCTCTCAACAGAACAAGCTTCTCGGGGCACACCACGTCGCGGGGCACGACGAGGCCGTCCCCGCGCCTTGCCCGACCCGCCTTCCGACCGACCACACGCTCGAGAGGCGAGACGAGCATGAAGACCCACGCACACCGTCGCCGCCTGCCCCTCGCCCTGACGGCCGTCGGTACTGGTTGGCACCCTCATCGGGGATGCTTCCCGCCAGGTGTGTTCCGGCGGGGTCGGTGGTGAAGACTTCTTGTGTGGGGGCTGGGGCAGGGGTTTCTTGTGATGCCTGGGGCTCGGATTGGTTGGGGCAGGGGTTTCTTGTGATGCCTGGGTGGCTGGCAGCAAAAGGAACGGTGGGCATTTTCCTCCCCCTGGGGGCTTCATTGTGACCAACGCTTGCGGCGTGCGGGGGATGGTTCACTCCTGCGAAAGGCAACGGCCCCCTGCGGGGGCAACTACGGCCCTTCGGGCCTGGCCCCGCCTGCTCCCGGCAAGGCATTGCAGCCGGGGCCGAGGGGTGTGTGCGCGGCCCCCGAGGCCCCGCCTGCCCCCCAGCAGAGCATTGAGTCCGGGGGCGGCCGGTATGCGGGTGGCTGGGCGGGTTTCGGCGCGTGGGTATTGCTGCCGGAACCGGCTTCGGTTGTGGTTCTTGTTGCCGGTGTCGGGTTCAAGGCCCAGGCGGCGCCGGTCCGGGTGGTTGTTGGTGCCCTTGTGGGCACCGTAGGCGGGTGCTGGTGCCCACACGGGCACTGTCAACGGTGGTTTCGGTCTCCGAGGCCTGTCCGGGACTGCTGTTCCCCGGTCCGTGGCCAGAAATTGCGGGCTCGGGTGGTCCCCGGGGGGGTGGTCCCCGGGGGGAGCAGCACGCCACGACCGCACGGCACCGGTCCAGCTCCACCGGCGTGGGAGATTCTCCGAGGCAGGGATACGCACACGCCTGCCACCCCGGCTGCAATGCGCTACCGGGAGCGCGCGGGGCCGGCCGTTGCCTCCGGAGGAGGCAGGTGCCTTACGCAGGAGCGAGCGGCCACCGCACGCCGCAAGCGGTGATCGCAATGCCACGCCCCAGGGGGTTGGCGGTTGGGTCCCCCACCCTTTTGGGGCGGATGGTTGGCCTGCGGCCGTCGGGTGTTCGGCGGCGAGAGCGGGCCGGCCCGGGGAAGGGGTGGGCCGCACACCCCGAGGCGCCGCGAGAACCCACCACACACCCACCACACACCCGCCACATTCACCGCAATGAAAGAGGCGTGGCGGGGCGCCGAAGCGGGTTGCGGGAAGCCCCGGCCGGGCTACGCTCGACGCTCCGACGAACACCACCCACCAGTCACCGGCCCACCAGACCCTGCCCACCTGCCACCAGTCCATGGCCCCTGCTCCACCTGCACCGATCCACTCCGCCGACGGCCCGAGCGAAAGCTCACCCCCCGCGACCAGCACGATCCGGAGCGGAACTTATCCTGGTCCGTGCGCCCGTTCACCCCCGGACCGGTTGCACGGACCGGCCGTATCCCTGACACGGCCGGCATCGGCAGCATCCCGCGCCGATCCTGTCCCCCACAAGACACCGAAAGGGTCCCACCATGATCCGCTCCGCACGCCGCCACCGCCTCGCTCTCGGGCTGGCCGCGGCCGGTTCCGCCCTGACCCTGGCCGCCTGCGGCGCCGACGAATCCGTCGACGCCGAGGACACCGCGGCCGAGGAGGCCGCCGTCGAGGACGAGGAGCCCGAGGACACCGAGGAGGGCTCGGCCGGCGACGGTGAGTGGAACACCGGCGAGATCCCGGACGAGCTCCCCCGCTTGGACGACGGCGACCTGCCCGACGAGGAGCCCGACAGCGAGGCCTCCCTCTCCGACAAGATCGCCTGGGAGGCTTTCAACGACGTGGCCGACGTCGGTGTGATCGTCGACCCCGACGCTGCCTGGGAGTGCCCCGACATCGAGGGTGAAGAGGGCGAGGAGGCCACCTGCACCGTCACCTACTTCGGTGAGGACTTCGACTACGAGGTCACGATGGAGGGTGGCGGCGGCTTCATCGTCAACTACGAGGCGGCACTGCCCGAGGGCCCGATCGTGCGTGAGGCCGCCGAGAACGCGATCCGGTACTCCGCCGAGACCGAGGAGGTGCGATGCGACATGGACGAGGTCCTGCGCACCCCGCTGGACACCGATGACGTCGTGCAGTGCGAGGCCCGCGACGGCGACGACACCATCGACTACAGCATCGGTGTGAACGGCTACGGCACCATGAACCCCTCGCCCGAGATGTGACTGTCGGTGCAAGCATGGACTTCCGCACGCGGATCTCCCACACGGCCTTCCGCGCACGAACGGCCCCGCCACGGCGGGGCCGTTCCTGTTTTCCGGCCGCTCTCGCCCACGAAGGAAATAATAAGCATAAGCCCTCTGTACCGAGCGAGCCCCAAAGAGGATCATAAAGAGGAAAATTCGGGCCAACTACAACAGTTCGGAACTGTTTCATATTGAACTTGGCTCTTCGGCACACCGCCGCTGACCTGGAAGAGCGAGAAACCTGGTTCTTTTTCTCGAAAGAATTGACGATTCTGGTTTCCGGTGCTCTACGCTGGCGGCATCGCCTCGGCCACCGATGCCCACCGGCAGCGATCGCCGGAAACGTCCATCGGCGACGTCCGAGGTGAGCCCCAGAACTGAAGACCAGACACGGTGACCCCGCGACGGTTGAGAACCGCCCGGGGCCGTGGCCAGCAACTCATCTCCTACTAAGCAAAGGATCTTGCCAGCATGCCCCAGTGTATCGCTGCCGTGTTCAAGGCTGTCTCGAAAGCCCTCCGGGCGCTGCTCTGCCCGCCCAAGGGCCGCCACTCGGCCGGACAGCTCCGGCGCCGCCGCTCGACCCGCGTGCGCCGCTACGCTCCCCGCACACCCGCCGCCCCGGCACCTCTGCCTTCACACCCGGTGGCACGGAAGTCCCAGGCCAGCGCGGCCGAGCGCCCTCACCCGAAGCCGCCTGCGAGCCCGACGCCACCGGCATCCCTGGAGCCGCCAACGGTCGAGATCGACGCCGACGAGATCGCCCTGGTACGCCCCTACTTCACCGCCCACGAGCCCGAGGGCGAGGCCGAGCGGATCCAGAACCGCGCCACCGCACGCCTTTGTCAGTGGGGCGCCGACCTCTGGTCCGACCCCGACCCCGTGCTCCGGTTCGGCCCCGCCCCAGCAGGCACCCGCGCCTACACCCTCGACGAGTTCCTCGACCCCGGCCCGGAGCCCGACCCCGACCCGGTCGCGGCTCCGTCCCCGGAACCCGCCCCGGAAGCACGCGCACACCCGGCCACCGCTTTCCACGTGCCCGCACCGCGCCCGCCGTCGCCGCGCCTGCCCGCACGCATGCACGAACTCCCCCACCTGTCACGCATCCGCGCCCGCCAGCAGGAGCGCCTGACCCGGGTGAGCGCATGAGCGCCCTCCACCCGGCCCGTCCCGGAACCACCGTGTGGGAACCGCGCACCTACCCCGGAACCCTGACGCACCTGAGCACGGCCCGCGCCGACCTCTCCCGCGACCTGGCCGGCTTCGACTGCGACCTCGTCGGAACGGTCCTGCTGTGCGCGAGCGAGCTGTTCGCCAACTGCGTCGAGTACACCGACTCCGGGCACCGGGATGGGGAGGTGATGCGCTTCCTGGCCTGGGAGAACAGCCGGATCCGCATCGGCTTCACCGACGCCGGCGGCTCGGGCGGGCTTCCCCGGATCCCGGCCGAGCGCAGCGACGACGAGTGGGCGTGGGCCGAGGGACAGCGGGGCCTGCTCATGGTCGACACATTGTCCACAGCCTGGGGATATCTTTCGTCCGCGCCCTGGGCCGACCTGGGCACCCACGTGTGGGCCGAGTTCCCGATCCCGCCCGGGACCCCGACACCGCAACACCTGGCCGCCTACGTCTTCACCACACTCCACCGCGGCGCCTGAGGACACGCACACCCGCAGACCGGGCCGCGGGCCGGACGGCCCTCGAGCCGAACGGACCCCGGCCCGCTCTCCACCGGGGCCGACCGCGGCATCACCAGTCGGGTCAGGGGATCAGGCACGGCCGGATCCGGCCGACCGGGTGGACCGGACCCTCAGCTCGGCAACGGCACCCGCACCTGTTGGATACGCCCGTCACCCAGATGCAGGTACGCCGTACCGACGTCGAGTCTCGGCGCTGGAACGCCCTTGGGGAGCCGGATCCCCAGCACCTCTCCGTCGGCCTGGGCCTGAGGGGAGAGCAGCGCCCCCATCCGGTTGCGCTTCAGGTTGACGTGCCACCCGTTGAAACCGCCCTGCAGGGCCTCGTTCCCACCGGCTGCGATGATGGCCCACCCCTCACCGACCATGCCGCGTGCGATACGGGTGAACTCTCGTCCCAGATCACTGTTGAGGAGCAGCTCGGCGTCATCGACGACGACGACGGCCGTGTCCCCTTCCATCGCACCGAGCGCCTTGTGCAGCTGGGAGAGTTTCGGTTCCGGCGAGTCCAAGTAGGCCACGACCGAACGGTGGCCCTTCAACGAGGACAGCGGGGAGGTCCTGGGGGCGACCACGAGCAGTTCACTCCCGCCCATCACCAGGGTCTGCGCCATCGTCAACAGCATGCTGGACCGCCCCGAACGCGGCGGGCCGCTGATGAGGAAGGTCGGTGTCGAGGCGAGGTCGGCGCCGATCGCGGTCAGTTCGTTGCCACCGACCCCGAGCAGAGCCCAGAGCGGGCGCAGCGGACCGTCCAGGTAACGTTCGGTCTCGCGCAGAGTGAGGTGCTCGGGCAGCACGTCCACCCGGAACGGGCCCGGGGCCGTCCCCTTCGGGGTACGGCGCTGAAGGAACCGGGCGATCGAAGTGAGCTCGGCCGCCTGGGCACCGCCCGAGGGGTCCTCGGTGAGCAGGGCACCCTGGAGCTCCGTGGAGTCGCTCCCCCTGAAGGCCCGCCCGTCCGGAACCGATTCGGGGAGCTTGCGGGCCTGCAGCCCCGCGGCGTTGTAGTCGCCCGGGTCGTTGCAGCGCAGCACCAGCCGGTGTTCGGTGGTCGATGCGTACTTGGTCCGGGTGAGGCTCTTGTCGCCCGTCATGACGAAGTGGATCCCGACGGCCGCCCCGTCACGCATGAGGGTCACGGCCTGTTCGATGAGGCCGCCGTAGTTGTAGTCACCGAAGGTCTGCTCGAAGACGTCCCAACGGTCGAGCACGACCACGATGTGGGCCGGCCGGTCCTCGCCCGTCGTCCGGTCCCGCATCTCCTCGAGATCGGCGCAGCCCTGCGCGGCCAACAACTTCTGCCGACGTTCGAGTTCCGAACCGAGCAGACCGAGCAGGCGCACCACACGCTCCTGCTGGGTCCGGTTGACGACCGCGCCACAGTGCGGGAACCCCTCCAGCGGCAGCAACGCGCCGTTCCCGCAGTCGATCCCGTACATGTGCACGTCGGTGGGGTGGTGCCCCAGTCCCAGTGCCGCCACGATCGTGCGCAGGAACTGCGAACGCCCGCTGCGCCCCGAACCGATGATGTGCAAGTGGGTGAGGGTCCTCAGATCGACCGTGAAGGGATCCTGGCGCTGGTGGGCGGGCAGGTCCATGAGCCCGACAGGGACGGGCTGGATTCGGCCTTCCTCGGCGGCCTGCGCGCCGGCACGACGCGCCAGGGCCGTCAGAGTGAGCCGTTCCGGCAGGGCCGGGAGCCAGGGGCTGGGCTGGCGCTGGACGCCGGCCCCCTCGGCCGCCTCCCCGACCGCCTTGACCAGTGCCGTGAGGTCGGTGACCTCGACGTCCCCCTGACCGTTCTTCTCCTCCCGGGAAAAAGCGGGCGGCAGGACCGCGAGGTCGTCCCACCGCAGAGGAACCACTTCGGGGGCCTCGGCCTCTGCGGAGACCACCACACGCCGACCGCCCACACGGCCCGTCTGGAAAGGCAGGAGGGACGCGTGCCCGAGCCTGGCATAGGCACGGCCCGGTGTGTCGATCCCGATGTGTGCGGAGTCCACGGCGTCGATGACGTCACGGCTCTCACCGACGTCCGTCATGCGCAGGGCGATACGCAGGTTCGTGTTGGCGCGGATGTCGTTGGTGATCACACCGCCCGGGCGCTGGGTCGCCAGCACGAGGTGGATGCCGAGGGAACGTCCGCGCTGGGCGATGTTGACCAGACCCTTGACGAAGTCGGGCAG
The DNA here is from genome assembly GCF_000340965.1 of Nocardiopsis kunsanensis DSM 44524. Lineage (GTDB taxonomy): Bacteria > Actinomycetota > Actinomycetes > Streptosporangiales > Streptosporangiaceae > Nocardiopsis > Nocardiopsis kunsanensis. Next base: position 7,257 of record NZ_ANAY01000037.1, on the reverse strand, counting down.
CTCCCGTGCCAGGGACGCGAACTCGTCGATCACCAGCATCAGGCGCGGCATCTGCGGCAGGGAGGGATCCCGGTCGAGCAGGTCGACGTAGTCCTCGATGTCCTTGGCGCCGGCGTCGGCGAGGATGTGCTCCCGCCGGTGCAGCTCCGCGCCGAGGGAGACCAGGGCGCGGCTCACCAGGTGGGTGTCGAGGTCGGTGACCATGCCGACGGTGTGCGGGAGGTCGACACAGTCCTTGAACGCGCTCCCGCCCTTGTAGTCGACCAGTACGAACGACATCGACTCGGGCCTGTTGACGGTCGCCAGCGATGCCACGAGGGTCTGCAAGAGCTCGGACTTCCCCGAACCCGTGGTCCCCGCGATCAGGGCGTGGGGACCGTCGCGGCGGATGTCCACGGAGAAGGGTCCGTCGAGCCCCGCACCGAGGGTCGCGATGGTGCTGCGGCCGTTGCTGGTCCAGTGCGCCTCGATGGCCTCGCCCGTCGGTGGTTCCAGCCCGATCACGTCGAGCAACCGCGAGGAGCGCGGGAGGGAGGCCCCGTCCTCGGCGACGCTGATGTCGCGCAGCGGCCCCATCGCGCGCCCGAGACGCGCCGCCCATTCGCGGGACGGCAGGTCGGGGCGGATGTCCTCGACGTTGTCGAACTCGGTACGGCGCAGGCGTATCTCGTACTCGGTGAAGCTGATGACGGCCTTGCACTCCTCGGGGAGGAGGCGTTCGTCGTTGTCCAGGCAGAGGACGTTGATCCCGACGGCGGGGCCCTCCCGCAGGAGTTGGACCACACCCGGGAGGGAACGCAGCCGCCGTGCACCGTCCAGGACCACGACGACCTGGGTCATGCCGTCGGTCGCGCCGCGGGGAGCGCCCTGGCGGGCCTCCATGAGGCTGAGGAGCTCGGAGATGCGCCGGGCACAGGTCTGGGAGTCGATCCCGATGCGGTTGAGGGACGTGCCGCCCCCGCGCATGTGCGGCAGATAGCGCGTCCAGTCCCATCGCTCGTGGTCGTTGCGCAACGAGAGCAGGCACAGTTCGAGTTCGGCCGGGCTGTGCAAGGCCGCCAACTGCGCGACCAGCCACCGTTCGAGGGCCTCGGCGCGTTCTCCCAGGCCCGCCACACCGACCACCCCGTGCTCTCGGACCGAGAGCGTGGCAGGCACGTCGTAGAGATCCCAGGTCACGTCCTTGCGGTGCTCCTCCTTCGTGGGGTCGGTGAGCACCACTTGGGAGGGGACCGTTCCCGTGCCGACGCGCAGGGTGGTGAAGTCACCGTCGGTGGGCCTGCGCTCCCACAGGCGCGAGCGCGGTCCTGTGGCCATGAGCAGGACCGACGCTGGGTCGGGACAGTTGTCCCGGAGCTTGCGCTGTTCGGTCAGGAGGGCATCGGAGGCATCCTTCTTGATGCGTTCGGTCTTGCTCTCGAACTCGGCCAGCTGCTTCTCGTAACGGGCACGGGACGTGCGCCGCTGCAGAAGCTGCATGAACAACACCGAGACCGGGGAGAGCAGGCCGATGAGGAGGTAGTGCGGGCGCCCCATGACCAGTGCGCCACCGACCGCCAGCATGAGCGGCATGAGGATCATGACGGCCATCTGGGCGAGCGGCTTGTCGGGCTCCTCGGGGGGCGCCGGAAGTTTGAACTTGGTCTTGTTCGGTGCCGGATGCAGGCGCGGCGGACGGTTGTAGTCCAGACCCGTGCCGTCCTCGGAACTGACCAGCGGGGCGTCCGGGCGCGCGTACGGCCAAGCCTCCAGGATGGTGTCACCGACGTCGAGCTGCTGTCCCGTGGGCCATTCGGATCCCGGGATGAACGGCTCGCCCTCCAGCGTGACCTGCTGCTGCCCGCCCTCGTCCATGGTCAGCACGGAACCGCGCGGGGTGACCCGGATCGCGGTCCAGGCCCCCTCGGTGTCCAGGCGGAGAACGGCCTCCTCGGCGTCACCGAGCACGTAGTCACCCGGGTCGAGACGCAGCACGACACCGGCACGGTCACCCGAGACCACACGGATCTCCACGACTCCCGGCGGGTCCGAGCTCTCACTGACGGGACCGCCCACCCCGACGACAGCTCCGTCCACCAGGCCGGCATCGGCGACCGGGGTCTGCGGGTCGATCCGGTTCTCCCCCGCGTACAACGGGACCTCTTCGCCCGGCGACCGGGGGACGAGCCGGACCAGAGGGTCGAGCACATGGCTGAGTTGTCGGACGGTCGAGCCCGGGTCGGTGTCCACGATCACTTCGAGCCGTGGCACGGCCTTGGGGTCCACGGGGAGTTCCCGGCCGGGGGCCGCGGCCGGTGAGATGGTGAAGAGTAAGCGCACGGTCGGGTTCTTCCGTCTGTGCCGGGGAGGGATCTCCTGAGCACTGGGGCAGTGGAAAGGTCCCGTGCCGGGGCCGGCACGGGACCTGGGGGCGGGGACGGTCCCGCACGAGTCACCTCAGGCCGGAGCCGAGCTCCTCGTCGGTGGAGCTGAAGGTCTCACCGACCTGCTGGACGTACTTGCTGATGCCCTCGAGGCCTTCGTTGACCTGCTCGAAACCCTGGGCGAAGTCCTCGAAGAACGGACGGAACTTATCCTCTGCCGCCGGGGTGCTGTAGCCGTCGGCGATGAGGCCCTCGACCTTGCCCTTGATGTCGGTCATCCGCTCCTGGAACTCGGCGAAGTCGGTGGCCAGGGAGCTGGAGGTCTCCTCGGTGCGGTCGGTGTTGACCTCGTACTTGGGCATGGGTTGCTCTCCTCGTCTATTACCGGGGGTGTTCGGTACGTGTTTCGGGGCCTGGGAACGTGTGTGATCAGGGCTCAGGCTGTGGGACTCACACCGGCCGGGTTCGGTTCGCGTTTCCAGAACCACGCGGTGCCCGTGATCGCGTCGAAGAGGTCGAGCACTTCGTCCTGTTGCGCGACGTTCGGACTACTGCAGGTGACCAGGGCCTTCTCGCGGATCCCGGGGATGTCGAAAGCGGTGTGCATGACCACCGACCTGACCGCGGTGCCGTCCTCGAGGATGTGGTCGGTGACCCCTTGGGCCCGGCCGCACGGGTTGCGGGCCCCGGAGTCCAAGAGCTCGACCTGGCCGCGTTCCAACCAGGCCCCTTCCCGCTCCACCGCGTTGGCGGGATGGATGTGGTCGACCATGCGCAGGGGATCCATCTCGTAGCCGCGCGGCGGCAGGAAGCTGAACACACAGACGTTGGCCATGAAGATGCCGTCGTCGTACTTCTCGATGCTGCCGGCCGCGCTCACCAGGCCCGATTCGGTGATCTGGCGGGCGACCCGGGCGAGGTCCACGAAGAAGTCGTCGATCACGGCGCGCCCCTCGGGGGTGTCGCCCGCCTCCTGGATGATCTTGGTCCGCAGGCCCGCCAGGCCGTTGTCGCTCAGGTCGTACTGCATCCATTGGTCGGGGACCCGGATGTCCACGCCGATCATCGCGTCGGCGGACGCGTTGCTCTCGAACTGGTAGGCCATGGAGTGTCGCTGCTCCTCGTACGCAGGAAGGCTAGGGCTGGGGACCGCCGGCGGGCGGGGGGCCGCCGCCTTCCTCACCCACGAGTTCCGACGCCAGCCCCAGGTCGGCCTCCTCGAAGGACTCCAGGACGGGGTCGATCGCGTCCTTGATGTCCCGGATGTTCTTGGCCATCCGCTCGTATGCGGCGGTGCTGTCCTCGATGTAGTCGCGCGCCTTGTCCACCAGACGCTCGGGCCCCAACCCGTCGGCGTTGTCCTCGGCGCGCTCGGAGGCGCTGTCGCTGAACCGGCCTTCGATGGAGCTGAGGGAGCCACGGATCTCCACCAGCGTCTCGCCGTCGAGGGAGATTTTCGGCATGGCGATCAGTCCCCGTTCCCGGGCCGCTGCTCACGCTGAACGGAGGCGGCGTGCTTGTACTTGACGGCGTCCAGAGGGAAGGGCGTCCGGAGAGCGCGGGGGTCCATGCCCTCCTCCACCAGTGCCGGGAAGAGCTCGTCCTGGCTGTCACAGCGGGCGGTGATGTACTTGCGGTCCCCCGTGACGATCTCGATCCCGGAGCCCTTCTTGCCGTTGGTCAGGTTGTGACCGAGACGCCACACGTCGCGGCGGGTGAAGTCGGCGCTGCCGATGTAGGCGATCGCGCGCGTGGAGATCTTGAATGTGCGCCGACCGTTACTGACCTCGAGCACACCGCCCTTGAGCTTGACCTCCACTGCAGTACAAACGAGCATCACGCCCAGGATCACCAGGGAGAGAAAGATGATGAAGAAGATGGACCACCACGGCGCTTCGTCATCGGTGAACACGATGTAGGTACCCACCAGGAAGATCGCGGCAGAGGCGATCTGGCCGCCCAGGCGGTAGATCGGGTTGGTGACCACTACGCCCAGGTGGCGCTCGCCCGAGGGCTGCGGCTGCCTCTGCTGGGCGCTCTGCTTCTGCCCGGGACTCTGCCTCTGCTGGGGGTTCTGAGGCGGCTGACTCATAGGGGTTCCAAAGGGGGTCACGGGGACGGGGTGGCACGAAGCGGCACGATCGACCAATCACTACACGTGCCCCCACAAGAGTATGAGATCGCCACCCAGAGCGGGCAACTGGTCACCCGTGTGACGATGACCGGCTTCGGACAGTCAGGTGACGGTGAAGAACGTGCCTACTCACAGCCCGGGTGGTTCCGGCATCCACAACAGCCGCTGTCCTGCCTGTCAGCACGCAAGGACGCACTCTCTGCTTTGCTCTCGCCACCCGTCATTCTCGCTCAGTGACCGCCAGTACTCGCGGATGGCAATGCCTGCACTCATCGACCGTGGTGGAGGCACACCGATGGCATCTACTGCACCCTCGGTCGGGACAGAGCCACAACCAGGGAGCAGGACGTTCCTGACCGGTCTCAGGGTCACGCCACAACCGCGCCGGCTCGTAACGCTCTTCATGAGCGATGTTGCCCACCTCGTCCAGGCGCCGGTCGATGATCCGGTTCCCCAGAGCGTCATAGATCGTCTCGCTCACCAGACGGTCGGTCTCGTCCCACTCATGCCAAGGGCCCACGCGCCCGTAGGGATGATGCAGGACCCCCTGGAGCACGAGCTTCCCGACCGGGGACCACTCCCAGACCGGCCCTTCTTCCCGACCATCCAAGACCTGGCGCATACGCGTGCGTCCGTTGCCGGTAACTGAGGTCAGATACCCCCAGTACGCCTCACCCCGCACGCGGAACCGCTCATCCAGAGCATCCCAACGGACCCGGTCTTCGGCCACTCCACCGCTGAAGGCCTAATTCCGAGGCTCGCCCGAACTCCTTGCGATAGGCACTTCCATCCACGGAAAAAACCGAGGCCAAGCCTCTGCTCCTCCTGGTAACACCCGACTCCTTTCTCCAGAACATCGGACAACATGAATCCATAATCATCCCGCTTTCGTCGAACTCGAGGGGCCCATGCTGTTCCTAGAATCACCTCCGACACCAACCCCTCCCGCGCCCCCAGGCATACATTCCGCCCGCATCGATACCATGGAAAATGGAATTGTAATATCATTTCAGATTCTTGGGCTCCGACCAGACAGAAAACTCCACACTACAGTACCCCTAGGAGAAAATAGGAAACGGTGATCAGGCCGCGTTCGTGATGTACAGAGCAACCGGCGAACGCGGACCCCTGATAACCTGTATGATTCTCGCCATGAAAGTCAATATCTTCTTCATCGATCTTGATCATTCCAAACAGCGCCACCTTCGTTCCCTCCAAGCTCCTGTGGGCCGTAGATTATTCTACCTACTCTGTGAACCCGCGCTTTTTCCAGGACTCCGCTGAAATCAAAGCAACAGAGAAATGCTTCGACGAGACTTCGGACGACTTTTCCGGATAGCTCCTGGGCGCGGGTCGGTCAGCACACCCGGTGTCGGCCCCAGGATCCTGGGGAGCGACGCGAGCTCCTGCTCACCCTGACGAGCTTTGCTCTTTTCTAGAAACCGAGAGCACCACGAGCCGGTGAGTTCATGACTCACCCCTGAGACAGGAGAAGAGCGTCCTGCACCTCGGTTGGGGCCAAGCAGCCCTGGACACAGCCAACCCGGCCGAGACCCAGATTCCGGAACCGTCCCTCAGTCGGGGAGTGGGCGACTCGGAGCCACCTCCTCAGGGTCGACTCCTTTTGAACGCAAGAAACGGTCTACCTTACGCGCCAGCAACTCCACCCTATCAACCCTCCCTTCAATTGAGTAGTAGATCACCCTCAGCTTATCTCCACCCCTCACGGACTCTAGCCGTTCAATTTCCTTGATATCTTTTTCTGCATGCTTCCTTACGCTTAATACGGAGAAGCGAGAAACCTCAAACTTCTTAGCCCCCCACCCCCCTAGGAATCCTAGCTCCCCTGCCTTGTCGTAGCGCGCCAATATGACATCACGGCGGTAATCTTCGTAATTATTAATGAGCTCTATCGCAGCAGGAACCATGAATCCAGAGTGAGGAAGATACTTTCTTTTCGGATCTTGGATTTTCCCAACAACCCAAATCGCAAAGATAGACCAAGAAATAAAAATAGACACAACGGCAAATCGATACCCTGCCTTGTCTGGCACCGCTTCCATAAGAAGCGCAAAATCATTGCTTTCATCGAGTGCATAGAGTGAGGCCATCCATCCTGCAATGGCGCCGAGAAACAAAATTCCTTGCAAAGGCCACCTCTGCCACGCTGGACGCAGCAAACTACGGTTCGCACTTGTCACGCATACCCCTGAATCGGTTGTTTATGTCGAGAAGCAGATTACGAACAAAGAGAAGAGGGTCAATGGAAATTGACTTCACCTCTTTTTCAGCCTCTTCCAGAAAATCTTCCTCCTCCCACAACTCACTGAGCCTTTTTCATCCTGAGTGTGCAGGTCACAGCCGCGTACCGGTCTGGCGAAACCTCCCATGACAGCAAGAAGCCCCTGGTAGACGGGTTAACGACCAAGAAAACCTGACACACCAGAGGCTCCATATGCTGTTCTACCGTGCCGCGCTGCCCCTGTCACGCTGGACCCTGAACCTGGCCGCCCGCACCATCCGTGCCCACCGCAAGAACACCGGCTCCCGATGGCGCCGCTTGGCCCCCGCACAACAGGCCCTGCTCGTACTGGTCCACCTCCACAAAGGTGAGACGTTCACCCAGGTCGCAGCCGGTTTCGAGGTGGGCACCACGACCGCCTGGCGCTACGTGCGCGAGACCGCGGCCCTGCTCGCGAAGCAGGCACCCACCCTCGAACAGGGCCTACGCCGCGCACGCCGCACAGGGTGGGGATATGC
>NZ_ANAY01000036.1 GCF_000340965.1 Nocardiopsis kunsanensis DSM 44524 | reverse complement strand
GACCGGCTGCTCGGCCGCCCTGGACGCCGAACGCCACCTCGCCGACATGGGCAACTGAGACCCCGCTCGGCCACGTCGTCGCGGCCCCAGGCACGAGGGCCCGGCCGAGACGACAAGACACCACTCACGTTCCGTAAACCGAGGAGAACCATGTCCAACGTCAAGACCACCACCGACGCCTCCTTCAAGGAGGACGTCCTCTCCAACGACAAGCCCGTCCTCGTCGACTTCTGGGCCGACTGGTGCGGACCGTGCAAGCAGATGGCCCCGGTTCTGGACAAGCTGGCGGACGAGTACGGCGACAAGATCGATGTCGTCAAGATCAACACCGACGAGAACCCCGAGACCCCCCGCTCCTACAACGTCATGTCGCTGCCGACGATGAACGTCTACAAGGGCGGTGAGGTCGTCAAGCAGCTCATCGGCGCCAAGCCGAAGCGCTCCCTGGAGAAGGAGCTCGCCGAGTTCCTGTGACCGAACCGGATCCACGGTCATGAAGAGGGCCCGGAGCCTCACCTGCGCTCCGGGCCCTCTTCATGCGCGGTGTTTCACGTGAAACACCTCAGGGCGACGGTCAGGAGACACGGCCGCCCATCTGCTCGATGATGCGCTCGAGGTCCTCCATCGTTGCGAACTCGACGACGAGCTTCCCCTTCTTCTTACCGAAATCGACCTTCACCGTCGTGTCGAAACGGTCGGAGAGACGTGTGGCCCACTCCTCCGCCTGCGGTGGTGGGATCGGTCGTCCGGCGCTGCGGCGTGCGCGCTCACGGTCGTCGACCCCGTGCCCCTTCTTCTGGAGCGTGATGGTCTCCTCCAGAGAACGCACCGACATGCCCTCGCTGTTGACCCGTTCGGCCAAGCGGTCCTGCAGGTCCGGGTCCTCCACCGCGAGCAGCGCCCGTGCGTGGCCGGCGCTCAGGACACGGGCGCTCACCCGCGTCTGCACCTTCGGCGGCAGGTTCAGTAGCCGGAGGGTGTTGGTGATGTGCGACCGCGACCGGCCCAACCGTTGGGCGAGCTCTCCGTGCGTGGCCCCGAAGTCGTCCAGGAGCTGCTGGTAGGCAGCCGCCTCCTCCAGCGGGTCGAGTTCCTGGCGCTGGAGGTTCTCCAGAAGCGCGTCCCGGAGCAGCTCGTCGTCGCCCGTGCTCCGGACGATCGCGGGGATGCGCTGGAGGCCGGCCTCCTTGCTGGCCCGCCACCGGCGCTCCCCCATGATGAGCTCGTAGCGCTCCGGTCCTCCGTCCGCAGCGAGCTTGCGCACCACCACCGGCTGGAGGAGCCCGACCTCGACGATCGAGTCACGCAGTTCCTCGAGAGCCTCGTCATCGAAGTTGCTCCTCGGCTGCCGCGGGTTCGGGGTGATCGCCCCGAGCTCGACCTCCTCCAGGTACGTGCCGTCGGACAACCCCACCGGGGCCTCCCGGGTCACGTCCACCACCTCGGGGGCCTCCGCCACAGGCGCCGGGTCCGGAACACTCTCCTCCGACGGCGCGGGGGCCGCCGGCCCCTGCGGGATGAGCGCCCCCAGACCCTTGCCCAGTCCGCGCCGCTGCTGACTCACCGGCAACTCCCTCCAGATTCTTTCGTGCGAGCGTCGAGCGCCCCCGGGACCTGCCCAGGGACGCGGGGAACGATCCGTTCGGTCAACGACCGGTGGTGGTCGGCAAGCGGTGTGCGATCTCCCGCGCGGAGTCCCCGTAGGCCGAGGCACCCGTCGAGGACGGGTCGTAGGTCATCACGGACTGGCCGTAGCTCGGCGCCTCGGAGACACGCACGCTGCGTGGCACCACCGTGTTGAGGACGACCTCGCCGAAGTGGGAACGGACCTCGTCGGCGACCTGCTGCGACAGCCGAGTACGGCCGTCGTACATCGTCAACACGATCGTGCTGATGTCCAGGCCCGGGTTCAGGTGGGACTGCACCAGTTCCACGTTCCGCAGGAGCTGGCCCAAACCCTCCAGCGCGTAGTACTCGCACTGAATAGGGATCATGATCTCGTCGCAGGCCACCATCGCATTGACGGTGAGCAGCCCGAGCGAGGGCGGGCAGTCCACGAGGATGTAGTCGAGTTCGGAAGTGTCGTAGGCGGCGAAGGCACGTTTGAGTCGGGCCTCCCGCGCCACCAGGGAGACGAGCTCGATCTCGGCGCCTGCCAGATCGATCGTGGCCGGAGCGCACCACAGATTGGGGATGTCGGGCACCGGCTGCGCGAGTTTACTCATCTCCTCGTCCTCCACCAGGCAGTGGTAGATGGACCGGGTCTGGTTGTCCCGCTCGACACCGAGCGCCGTGGAGGCGTTGCCCTGAGGGTCGAGGTCGACCACGAGCACCCGCTGGCCGTGCATGGCCAGTGCTGCCGCGATGTTGACCGTCGTCGTGGTCTTTCCGACGCCGCCCTTCTGGTTGGCGACACTGATCACCCGGCAACGTTCCGGGCGAGGCCATACTTCGTCGCGTCCCCGTGTGGACGTGGATGTGTGGGCGGAGCGGCCCAGGGGTGTTTCCTGAGCCACCGGTGCGGGCTGAGATGTTTCATGTGAAACACCGGCGCCGTCGAGCAGGTCACCGTAGGCGCCCACCGGCGTTTCACGTGAAACACCGGCCTGGTCGTCTGGATACTGGGGCACGAATGAGTTCACCTCTTCCGTCCGCGCTTCTTCTTGCCGCCTCGCGACTTCTGGGATCCTCGGGGCGGGCCACCGTCTGATGTCACCGTGACGCGAACGACCGTGGTAGCGGGATCGACTTTACCCCGACCGACCCGGATCACATCGCTGACACTTGGCCGCAATTTTGAAACGTCTTGTTCTGCGGCTGCCAGTTCGGTCTCGGCCTGCTCCCCCTTGAGCGCCAGAAGGCTCCCGTTCTTGCGCAGGAGAGGCAACGACCACCCTGCCAGTCGGGCCAACGGGGCGACAGCACGTGCCGTCACGAAGTCGGCGGACAGCTCTGCACGCATCTCCTCCGCGCGACCACGTCGCACATGAACATTCGAGAGGCCCAGGAGCTCCACCGCTTCCTCGAGGAAGACCGTCCGGCGCAGGAGCGGTTCGAGGAGGATCACCTCGAGATCGGGCCGCAGCAGGCCCAGTACGATTCCGGGCAGCCCGGCCCCCGAACCCACGTCGATCACGTCGGCGCCCTCGGGGAGGATCTCCTCCACGACGGCACAGTTGATGATGTGGCGCCCCCACAGACGTGGGACCTCACGGGGTCCGATCAGCCCTCGGCGGACCCCGTCGTCCGCGAGCAGGTCCGCGTAACGGCGGACCTTGGGCAGGGAATCACCGAAGACCGCTTCCGCTTCCGGCGGAGGGGGGTCGGCTGCGGGCGGGACGTCAGGACCCGAAGTCATCGGACACCACCTGTCGGTACTCGTCCATCGTCACTTCCATGCTTGCTTGGCCACCCATGGACGCGGACGTTCCAAGGGGCCGGACGGGTTTCGTGTGGCGGAGGAGCCGATTCCGGGCCTCCCGGCCCACGGGGACGGACCCCCTTAGATCCTATGCGGCACACCGCACTCTCCTCGCCGTCGATCCGGCGATGCGCGGACCAGTGTTCGCGTTTCACGTGGAACGCCGACATCCGGAAGGAGCTGTTTCACGTGAAACAGGGAACATCCCGCGAGTCGGCCTCAACCGCTGGTCGCCGTGTCGACATACCGATGAGTCCACGAGGGTAACTGCTGCCGGACCTCGATCGCCATCCGCATCCCGCCCGACACTCGACCCGTTCAATCCCATGTCGACATGGCCGCGAGTCGACTCGGTTTCACGTGAAACACGCTCCGCCGGCTCGCCCCTGAACCCACCGGAGCGTTCGACCTTCTCCCCTCGGCGGGCAAGCTGGTCGACTCCAGGAACAGACATCACAGGAGCGCGCCGCCTACCGCACTGGCCCCACGAGCACGGAACAGGCCTCTCCAACCTCTCCCGTTCTCACCGGCCTGCGGAAGTGGGAACGTGGAGCACACGGACCGCCTGTCTGCATGCCTGCCACGAGTGTGTTTCACGTGAAACCGGGACCCGCGTGGGGCTGTCGCTCCCCGGTCCGTGGACAGAAAACCCGGGCTCGGGTGGCCGCGGATGGGGGAGCAGCACACCACGGACGAACACCACTCACCAGCCACCGGTCCACGAGCCCGGTTCCACCAGTCACCGAAATACGAGCCGCCCACCAGCCACCACCCCGCTGGGTTTCTCCCCGGGTCTCCAGCCGCCTGTCACCAGCCCCGCAATGATTCGGACGAGGAGTGCGCCGAAGCGGGCCGTCGGGGCCCGGCCAAGCTACAACCCCGACCCCGGTGACCCTTCCCCCGCACTCACCATCCGCACGATCTCGCGCTGTTTCACGTGAAACAGACCCTCGGAGACGACGAAGGGCGCCGGTGCTTGCACACCGACGCCCCCGGGTCTTCCACCCCGCTCGCCCCTCAGGCGGGGTCGACCACCACGTACCGGTTGGGCTCCTCGCCCTCGGACGCACTCCTGAGGCCGGCATCCGCGACGGCATCGTGGACGACCTTGCGTTCGAAGGGGGTCATGGGCTCCAGGGAGTAGGGCTTCCCGCTCTCCTTGGCCTTGTTCACCGCGTCCGCGCCGACCTGGTAGAGCACCTTGCGACGCTCCTCCCGGAAACCTCCGATGTCGAGCATCAGACGGCTGCGCTCCCCCGTCGCCCGGTGAACGGCGAGGCGGGTGAGTTCTTGGAGTGATTCCAGGACTTCGCCGTTGTCACCGATGAGCTCGTCGAGGGTCGCACCCACCACGGAGACGAGAGCCCGATCGCCCTCGACGTCCATGTCGATGTCCCCGTCGAAGTCCGCGATGTCGAGGAGGCCCTCGATGTAGTCGGCGGCGATGTCGCCCTCGTTCTCCAGGGCCTCGACGTCGATACCGGAATCAGGCGCCTCTGCCACCGCTACTCCACCGCTCTCTTCCTCGCTACGTCCCACAGCGAACCCGCTTCCTCGTCCATGTCGTGACCTTCAGGGGCATTGTCACCCGCGTACCAGGCTGGGTGCGCGGCCGACACGAAGCACGGGGCCGTTCTCCGGCCCGGCTGACGGAGTCTCCCTCAGGAACCGCCGCCCGTGCGCTTGGAACGCGGCTGCTTCTTCGGCTGCTTGCGTTCGATCTTAGGCTGTTCCTTCTGCTCGGGCTGAGGTTCGGCTGTCTTCTTGCGGCCGAGCATGCCCTTGGCGGAACCGCCGTTCTCCTTGGCCTTGCTCTCCTCACCCGGCTGCGGCTGGTTGCGGTAGAGGATGTTCTGCTGACCCATGGTCCAGAGGTTGGTCGTGACCCAGTAGACCAGCACACCGACCGGCATCATGAGACCGAAGAGCCCGAAGAGGGGCGCCATGTACATCATGATCTTCTGGGTCTGCATCATCGGGTTGTCAGGCTGCTGGGCCATGCTCCGCTGGATGCTCTGCCGCATGGTGAGGAAGGTCGTCGCACCCATGGCCACACAGGCGATGACGATGATGACCTTGGCCATGATGGGGTCGGAGGACCCGAGCGCGAGCAGTTCCTCCTCGGAGGAGTTGAACTGGGCCGCGATGGGGGCCGCGAAGATCTGGGCCTCACGGGCCTGCTCGACCAACTGCTCGTCGAACCCGAACCGGGCGTTGCCCTCTGCGACGTTGCGCAGCACGTTGAAGAGGGAGAAGAAGATCGGCATCTGCAGGAGGAGCGGGAGACACCCCATGATGGGGTTGGTGCCGCTCTCCTGGTAGAGCTTCATGGACTCGCGCTGCAAGCGTTCCTTGTCGTGCTTGTAGCGTTCCTGAAGCTTCTTGATCTTCGGTTGGACCTCCTGCATCTTGCGCTGCGTGTTCATCTGCTTGACGAACAGCGGCACCATGAGCAGGCGCATGACGACGGTGAGCAGCACGATGGACAGGCCCCACGCCCACCCGCTCTCGGGGTCCAGGCCCACGGCGGTCAGACCCGCATGGATCCACACCAATACGTGGCCGACGATGTTGTAAAGCCAGTCCAGCACCGGCCAACTCCTAGATGATTCGTTCGGCTAGCGGTCTCCGGGACGGATCCCGGAATCACCGGTTCCGTCCGTCGGGCCCTCGGGAGAGGACCCCTGTTCGCGCTCGGTCCCGCCGTCAGCAGCGGGCCGGTCGGTAGGCGCACCCCGGGGAGGCGGAACAGGATCCACTCCTCCGGGATGGAAGGGATGGCAGCGGACGATCCGTCCGACCGTGAGCCACAGTCCACGCAGGGCACCGTGCACACGCAGAGCTTCCATGGCGTAAGCACTGCACGAGGGATAGAAGCGACAGACCGGGGGGAAGAGCGGACTGATGAAGCGTTGGTAGCCACGGATCGGCAGCATCAGCACCCGCGCGAACGCGGTCGGTCTGTGCTCGGTCATCGGCTGGTCCACCGTTCTCCGGCCGCTTGGGGGCGGCGGTTCCCTTCTGCTCCACCGTTCTCCGGGTCCGCCGGGGGACGTGTTCTGTCACGGCCACGGCGGCGCCGCGAAGCGCTCTTGGGGCGTTTCGCGGCGGCGATCGCGCTGTCCAGTTGCACAGCCAGCTCCTCGTTCCGCGCAGTCGAGGACGAGGGTTTGGCACGTACCACCAGAAGGCTACCGTCTGGCAGATCACCCAACCGAGACCGCATGAGATGGCGCAGTCGGCGCTGGACCCGCTTACGGACGACCGCTCCCCCGACCGCCTTGCTCACGATGAAGCCGACGCGGGGCGGTGCGGGGCCGTCTCCGGGGACGGGTGTGGAGGCCGGGGGCGAGAGGTAGATCACTCCCAGGGTGTCACGGGAGGAGCGTCGTCCGGATCGCATGACGGTGCCGAACTCGGAGCTGTGACGCATCCGGTTCCTCGGCGACAGCATGGCTTCCTCCGGGATCGCTGCGACTTCCCATGACAAAAGGGACCGGCCGGCGAGTGGCCGGACCGGTCCCCGAGAACGTGGGTCTCGCGCGTGACCTAGTGGCTCACGCTCAGAGCCTTGCGCCCCTTGCTGCGGCGCGAGGCGATGACGGCGCGACCGGCGCGCGTACGCATGCGCAGCCGGAAGCCGTGGACCTTAGCGCGACGCCGGTTGTTCGGCTGAAACGTACGCTTGCTCACTTAAGGCTCCAGGGGCGTGTCAGGAAATACATACGACAGACCCCCAGGATATGCGGGGTCGTGCACTGCTTATGTCCCGTGGCCACGCCACCGGTGTCGGGCACACGGGCGCAGGCAGATCATCGGTATAAGCATAAAGAAGATACGGCCTGTCCCTCCCGTGGTCAAATCGGCCCTGCTCACCTGCGCTCCCCATGTTCCTCCTCCGCCCGGCTCCTCTTCCGCGGACCTGCGCTCCGGGTTCTCCCGGAGGGGAGCCGGCTGCCCGGAGGGGCGGGAGCTGCACGGCCCGGGCGCACCTGTGGACATCGGTCCGTCCACAGCGCGTGGCACTTCCACACCCCCGGACTCCTGTGGATAACCTCAGCCTGTGGATAACTTTCCCCTCGTCGCGGCTCAGCCTGTGCACAGCCACCTTCAGCACGTCCTACACATGCCCTGACCTGCTTATTGTGGAAAACTCTGCGCTGTGCACACCCATCTGAGAGCCTGTGGACAAACCTGTGTACAACTTGTGGAGAACTGCTTTCGGCTGTGGATACCAGCAAGTAACCCTCATCCGCGCGAACGTCTGCCGGTGAAGTTGTCCACAGGCACGGATCCCCCTCGAGCACGCCCGAACCGTCCCGTCGACCCCCTCTGTGAGAGGACAATGGAGAGTCGCTCTCACACCGGGGCAGCGCACACGAGCGCACGAACGCCCGAACAGATCCGCACCGAAAGGGACAGCACCCATGGCAGGTCACCTTGGCTGACGCACAGGTCAACCTCGCAATGGTCTGGTCCAGCGTGCTGGACGGGCTCGACAACGATGCCCTGCCCGCACACCAGCGCGCCTGGCTGCCGCAGACCCGTCCGCTCGGCCTGATCGAGGACACGGCGCTCATCGCCGCACCCAACGAGTTCACCAAGAAGGTGCTCGAGACCCGGCTCTACCCGGCCATCAGCAAGGCGTTGTCCGGGCAGTTGGGCAGAGACATCCGTGTGGCGGTGACGGTGGACCCCACTGCGGTCCCGACCCCGCCACCGACCCCGCAGTCCCCTCAGCCCGTGCAACCGCCTCAGGCCTCCCCGGCCCCAGCGCCACCGCAGTATCCCCAGGATCCGGCACACGCTCCACAGGCCCACGGCCCGCACACCGTCCACGGGCCGCAGAACGCACCGGCCTCCGAGTCGGCGCACCAGCCTTCCGAGGACCAGTACCATCCGCCCCACGACTACCCGGACCAGTACGGCGGGGGGAGGCACGGCCGCCCCGCCCCGCACCAGCCCGACCTGTTGCACTCCGAGCCCCAGGGGCAGGACCCGCACGGTGCACACGCCGCCCCGGGAGCAGAGCCGTACACCCACCCCCAGGACACACAGGCAGAGCCGTACCGCTACTCCCAGGACGAACTGCCCGGCTCTCCCGCACACGGGGGAGAACACGCCCGGCGCACGCACGGGCCGGCGCCGGAACCCGCGCCCCGCCCGCCCGAGCCCGGTGGGTGGGCTCCCCCGTCCGAGGAGCAGTTCGCCTCCCCCGAGTGGGATGCTCCCAACCGCTGGGAGACCCCGGCGGCACCGCTCGAGGACGCCCCGGTCCCCACCGGGGGCGGGGACCGGCAAGTGGCCGGGCCCCGCGAGTCACCCGATGCACCCCCCGGCCGTTCCCAGGAGGCACCGCCCAGCGAGCACGCGCGCCTGAACCCGAAGTACACCTTCGACACGTTCGTCATCGGGTCCAGCAACCGGTTCGCGCACGCAGCATCGGTCGCCGCGGCCGAGGCTCCCGCCAAGGCCTACAACCCGCTGTTCATCCACGGCGGGTCGGGCCTGGGCAAGACCCATCTCCTGCACGCCATCGGGCACTACACGCACCGCCTGTACGAGGGTTCGCGTGTGCGGTACGTCAGCTCCGAGGAGTTCACCAACGAGTTCATCAACTCGATCCGGGACGGTAAGGCGGACGGGTTCCGCCGCCGGTACCGGGACATCGACGTGCTCCTGGTGGACGACATCCAGTTCCTCGAGAACAAGGAGCAGACGCAGGAGGAGTTCTTCCACACGTTCAACACCCTCCACAACTCCGACAAGCAGATCGTCATCTCCAGCGACCGGCCGCCCAAGCAGCTGACGACGTTGGAGGACCGCATGCGCAGCCGGTTCGAGTGGGGCCTGCTCACGGACGTGCAGCCGCCCGAACTGGAGACCCGGATCGCGATCCTGCGCAAGAAGGCGGCACAGGAGGGCCTGGCCGCGCCCCCGGAGGTCCTGGAGTTCATCGCGAGCAAGATCTCCACGAACATCCGCGAGTTGGAGGGGGCGCTGATCCGTGTCACCGCCTTCGCCAGCCTCAACCGGCAGTCGGTGGATCTGGAACTGACCGGGCAGGTACTGCGCGACCTCGTCCCCAGTGACGAGGTCCCCGAGATCACGACCGGCACGATCATGTCCCAGACAGCTGCCTACTTCGGCCTGACGGTGGACGACCTGTGCGGGACCTCGCGCTCGCGGGTACTCGTGACCGCCCGCCAGATCGCCATGTACCTGTGCCGGGAGCTCACCGAGCTCTCCCTCCCCAAGATCGGGCAGCAGTTCGGTGGCCGCGACCACACGACGGTGATGCACGCCGATCGGAAGGTGCGCGCCCTCATGGCCGAGCGGCGCTCCATCTACAACCAGGTGCACGAGCTCACCAGCCGGATCAAGGACCAGCCCCCGATGCACTGACCGGCTTCCGCACCGGAGAGGTACCGAGAGACCGCGGGGAGGACCGACCTCCGGTCGGTCCTCCCCGCGGTGTTTGCGGGGTCGACATGTCCTCGGGCCGATGTGTCTCCGTGTCGACGTGTCACCGTGCGGACGTGTCACCGTGTGGACGGAGCGATCCGTCCACAGGTCCACAGGTTTCCGGCGGACAGGACGGCCGGGAAGGGCCTTCCACAGCCCTCTGCGCAAGTTGTCCACAGGCTTGTGTGTGTATCCACACCCCGATGACCGCTGTGCGAAGTACCGCCTCCGACCTCCCTCTTCCCGACCGCAAAGCCTCGAATGCCCTGTTCTCCGGGGCCTCCGGGGGGCTTCTGTGCACAGTGCCGGCGCGCACCGGGCAACCGTGTCAATGAACGATGTTCAAGTTTTCCCGCGCACCTGTGGATAACGCTGTGCACAGCATCTTTGTCCAGGTTCGCGAGGTACGTCGGTGGGCTCGAAAAAAAATTTTCAGCGATCTGGGACGAGTTATCCACAGGCAAGGGCCAAAATCTGTGGACAACGCTGTGGAAAAGCTGTGGACAAGTGCCCTGAGCCTGTGGGTAACCGGGGGGTCTGCTGTGGATAGCTCAGCCTGTCATCGGATGATCGGACCTTGGGCTGATGTGGACAACCAGGGGAAAAACTGTGGATGGGCCTGTGGATACCGTGTGGACAACCTGTGGGCGCTTCCCTCCGTCCACAGTGACCTCGAGTTTTACACAGGTTCACCCACAGGCCCTGTGGACAAAAATTTGGCCTCTGACCTGCAAAGACAATGGTTATCCACACTGTCCACAGCCCCTACTACTACTGCGCACCTTGAGTAACCCAGATGTGGCGTCAAAACAGCTTCGCTCCAAATCTGTGGACAACTCGGCGAGACGGGGGTGTCAGCGGCGAGGTGTGGTGTGGTGAGCGGCAGCGGGTGAATCCGGGTAACGTGTGGTCTCGCCCCTGTCCCGTTCCCGCCACTGGCGTGGAGACCTCGACGGGGACCGGGTGACTCCTCCTGTGGCCGGTCCACACGCTGTGGACACCCATCGGCGACGGGCAGGACCCGGCCACCCCCACAGACACCCACGAGCTGCCAACGTGAAGGCTTCGGCCGACGATCCCGTCGGTCGTGCGGAAAGTGAGTCGGACAAGTGAAGTTCCGGGTCGAACGCGACGTACTGGCCGACGCAGTCGCCTGGACCGCGCGCACTCTCCCGACGCGCCCCTCGGTCCCGGTGCTGGTCGGTATTCTGCTCGAGACCGACGACAACGAGGGCCACCAGCGGGTGCGCCTGTCCGGTTTCGATTACGAGGTCTCCACCCAGTCGGTGATCGACGTCGACGTCGAGGAACCCGGACGTGTCCTGGTTCCGGGCAAACTCCTGGCCGAGATCACCCGGAACCTTCCTCCACAGACGGTGGAGATCTCCACCGACGGAGCCAAGGCCCTGGTCACCTGCGGCAGCGCCAAGTTCACCATCAACACGATGTCCGTCGACGAGTACCCCACGCTCCCGGAGATGCCGAGTCTGAGCGGGACCGTCGGCAGCGACGCCTTCGCCGCCGCCGTCAGCCAGGTCGCCATCGCGGCCGGCCGCGACGACACCTTGCCGATGCTCACCGGTGTACGGGTCGAGCTCGAGGGCGAGACCATCACGCTGGCTTCCACCGACCGCTACCGCCTCGCAGTGCGTGAGCTCAACTGGAAACCCGAGAACCCCGAGCTGTCCGCGGTCGCGCTGGTGCCCGCCAAGACCCTGGCCGACACCGCCAAGTCCCTCACGTCCGGCGCCGAGATCTCGATCGCTCTCGCCGGTGGTGACACCGGCGACGGCATGATCGGTTTCGAGGGCGGCGGCCGACGCACCACCGCCCGCCTGCTCGACGGCGAGTTCCCCAAGTACCGGGCCCTGCTGCCGGAAAGCTTCAACTCGGTCGCCGAGGTCAACCGCGCCGAGTTCGTCGAGTCGGTCAAGCGCGTCTCCCTGGTCGCCGAGCGCAACACCGCGCTCCGTCTGGCCTTCTCCGAGGGCACTCTGACCCTCGAGGCAGGCACCGGCGAGAACGCCCAGGCGGTGGAGACCCTGGAGGCCGAGCTCGACGGCGAGGACATCCAGATCGCGTTCAACTCCGGTTTCCTGCTTGACGGCCTGGGAGCGATCGGCGGCGACACGGCACGGCTGAACTTCACCACGGCGACCAAGCCCGCGATCCTCACCGGCAAACCGGCCGAGGAGAGCGCCGCCCCCGAGTACCGCTACCTGATCATGCCGGTGCGCCCGCCCAACTGATCCTCGGCCGTTCGATCGACTGACCCCACCGGCCGTCTGCCGCTGCGGCCGACCGGCCCGCACGTGCCCACTGTTGGGGATCAAGAGGAGGACCCATGCGACTCGGAATGATCGGCCTGGGCAAGATGGGCGGCAACATGGCCGCCCGCCTGCGCGAGAAGGGCCACGAGGTCGTCGGTTACGACGTCACCTCCGACCAGCGCGACGTCGACAGTCTGGCGGACCTGGTCG
Organism: Nocardiopsis kunsanensis DSM 44524; assembly: GCF_000340965.1. Lineage (GTDB taxonomy): Bacteria > Actinomycetota > Actinomycetes > Streptosporangiales > Streptosporangiaceae > Nocardiopsis > Nocardiopsis kunsanensis. Next base: position 55,990 of record NZ_ANAY01000036.1, on the reverse strand, counting down.
CCCGTCTGGAAGCCCCGCGTGTGGTGTGGGTGATGGTCCCGGCCGGTGACCCCACCGCCCGGACCGTTGCCGAACTCGGTGAGCTGCTCGGTGAGGGGGACCTCGTCGTCGAGGGCGGCAACACCCACTACGTCGACGACCGTACCCGTGCCGAGACCCTCGCCGCCAAGGGCATCGGCTACCTCGACGTCGGTGTCAGCGGCGGCGTCTGGGGCCGACAGAACGGTTACGGGATCATGGTCGGCGGCGACGCCGGCCAGGTCGAGCAGGCCCGTCCCCTCTTCGAGTCCCTCACCCCGGACGAGGGCGGCGGTTTCGTGCACTCCGGGGCAGTCGGTGCGGGACATTTCGTCAAGATGGTCCACAACGGCATCGAGTACGGGATGATGCAGTCCTTCGCAGAGGGCTTCGAGCTCATGGCCGCCTCCGGGATCGTCGACGACGTCCCCGGCACCTTCGAGAGCTGGCGCGAGGGGACCGTCGTACGTTCCTGGCTGCTGGACCTGCTCTCGCGGGCGCTGGAGGAGGACCCCGAACTGGCGGAGCTGCGCGGTTACGCCCAGGACTCCGGCGAGGGCCGCTGGACCGTCCAGGCAGCGGTCGACCACGCGGTGCCGGCCCCGGCCATCACCGCTGCGCTCTTCGCCCGCTTCGCCTCCCGACAGGACGACAGTCCGGCGATGAAGGTCGTGTCGGCCCTGCGCAACCAGTTCGGCGGCCACGCCGTCACCAGATCCGACGAGGACAACCCCTCCGCCTGACCTTCCCGGTCGGGGCGGCGTCGGTGCGCCCCGACCGCGTTCTCCTGCCGCCCGCGCCCCCGACGCCGTCCACAGGAGGAAGGCCGGATGTACGTTTCCCACCTGCAACTGGCCGACTTCCGGTCCTACGGTGAGGCACTCCTGGAGCTCTCCCCCGGGATCACCGTCCTGGTCGGAGCCAACGGCCAGGGCAAGACCAATCTCGTCGAGGCGCTCGGTTACGTCGCGACCCTGAGCAGCCACCGGGTCTCCTCGGACACCCCGCTGGTACGCCACGGCGCGCCCCGCGCCATCATCCGCACCAAGATCGTGCGGGACGAGCGGTCGATGGTGGTGGACCTGGAGCTCAACCCGGGCAAGGCCAACCGGGCTCGGATCAACCAGTCCCCGGCCGGGCGTCCCCGCGAGGTGCTCGGTGCTCTGCGCACCGTCCTGTTCGCCCCGGAGGACCTCGCCCTGGTCAAGGGCGACCCCGGGGAGCGGCGCCGTTTCCTCGACGACCTGTTGGTGTCGCGGGCGCCACGTATGGCAGGGGTGCGTTCGGACTACGAACGGGTGCTCAAGCAACGCAACGCCCTGCTCAAGTCGGCCTCGGGGCGCATGTTCGCGAGCAAGGGGGCGACGCCCGACCTGAGCACCCTGGAAGTGTGGGACTCCCACCTGGCCGAGGCCGGATCCGAGCTTCTCGCGGCCCGGTTGTCCCTGGTGGCAGATCTGCGCCCCTTGGTGGAGGAGGCCTATGCCGGCCTGACCGACTCCGGTGGCCCGGCCCGGTTGGCCTACCGATCCTCCATCGACCCGGACGGTCCCGAGCCCGCGCCCGACCGCGAGACCCTGGCCGTGGAGCTGCGCTCGGCGATGGCCCGAGCGCGCGACCGCGAGTTGCAGCGCGGGGTCAGTCTGGTGGGCCCCCACCGGGACGAGCTGGTGCTGAGCCTGGGCGATCTGCCGACGAAGGGTTACGCGAGCCAGGGTGAGTCCTGGTCGTTCGCGCTGTCGCTGAAGTTGTCGGCCTTCGGCCTGCTGCGTGCCGACAGCGACGACCCCGTACTGATCCTCGACGACGTGTTCGCCGAGCTGGATGCCGAGCGGCGCCGAAGACTGGCCGAGCGGGTACGCGACGCCGAACAGGTGTTGGTGACCGCTGCGGTCGAGGACGACATCCCCCGGGAACTGGACGGAGCACGTTTCGTGGTCCGGGACGGGGGTGTCGATCATGGATGAGTTTCCTCCACACCCTGTGGACGGGCCCGGCGGCCCGGGTGTCGGCGCGGGGCAGAGTCGTCCACACCCTGTGGATGCCTCCTCCTCCGCTGCCGAGCGGGGTCAGGCCACCGGTGCGGACCTGGCCCGCCAGGCTCTCGCGCGGGCGCGCGCGCAGGCCCGCGAGCGCGGGGGTGATACGCGGGCGCCGCATCGGGCCCGCCGCCGTGGCCGATTGCGGTCACGGGCCGAGCCCCAGATGTTCGGTGACGCGGTCCGCACCTGGCTGATCGAGCACGGGTGGCAGGAGCAGGTGGCCATCGGAGGGGTCTTCGGCCGCTGGGCGGACATCGTTGGCGAGTTCAACGCCAGCCGCCTCAAACCGGAGAGTTTTTCGGAGGGCGAACTGGTCGTGGTGGCCGATTCGCCGACCATGGCGGCCCAAGCGCGCACGATGGTGCGACCGTTGATGAGGAAACTGAACGAGGAGTTGGGGGACGGCACGGTCCTGGCCATCAAGGTTCGAGGCCCCGGTTCCCGTCGGCGCTGACCGGTCAGCGCTCTTGTGCTCTCACCTGAGATATTGGAATCTTCGCAGGTCAGTTGGTGTTTTAAGTATTTCGTGCGGTGTGGATGGCGCCGGTGGAGGGCCTGGTAGCGCAAGGCCTTGCAGTGAAGTGAGTCACATGACCCCGTAAGGGCGCTGAAGGGGGCACCGGCTTTCGGGGGGCCCGCTCCGTGTGAGGGGGCTCGGCTCCCTCACTGAAAATTCGTTGTGAGGCGGCACAGGGCCGCCAATGCCACTTTGTCGCACCACGCGAGGTATCATGGAGGCGGTTCTTCAGACGCCCCCAAGCCGGTACCACGCCCCAATCAGAGGGTGGGCGGACGGCCCGTACGGCGAAGGCTGATCCCCAGGCACCGAGTCGCATCGGTCCCTGCGGGCAGTCGTGCCGTACGCCGACCCGCCGGCCGTTCGGAACCGGTGGACGGGTGTCCCCAGCAGGAGGGTGTTCCCACTTGGCCTACGACGCTCGATCAATCACTGTCCTCGAGGGGCTTGAGGCAGTACGCAAGCGCCCCGGGATGTACATCGGTTCCACCGGAGAGCGGGGCCTGCACCACTTGGTCTCGGAGGTGGTGGACAACTCCGTCGACGAAGCGATGGCGGGGTACGCCAACGCCATCGAGGTGACTCTGCTCGCCGACGGCGGAGTACGCGTCGCCGACAACGGCCGAGGCATTCCCACCGATCTCCACCCGGTCGAGAAACGCCCCGCCATCGAACTCGTGCTCACCACGTTGCACGCGGGCGGCAAGTTCGACGACAAGTCCTACGCCGTCTCCGGCGGTCTGCACGGTGTCGGTGTCTCCGTCGTCAACGCGCTCTCCACAGCACTGGACGTGGAGATCCGCCGTGACGGGTACGTGTGGCGCCAGCGCTACGACATGACCCGGCCGGGCGAGCTCGTCCGCGGTGAGGAGGTCTCCGAGACCGGGACCCAGATCACCTTCTGGGCCGATCCCGGCATCTTCGAGACCACCACGTTCTCCTACGAGACGCTCTCCCGCCGGATGCAGGAGATGGCCTTCCTCAACAAGGGGCTGTCCATCACCATCCGCGACGAGCGGCCGGATTTCATCGACGACGGTCCCGTGGTGAACACGTACCACTACGTGAACGGCTTGTCGGACTACGTCAACCACATCAACGCCAAGAAGGATCCGGCCCACGCGTCGATCATCTCCTTCGAGGAGGAGGGCGAGGGCATCGCGGCCGAGATCGCGATGCAGTGGAACCAGTCCTACACCTCGTCGGTGCACACCTTCGCCAACACCATCAACACTGCGGAGGGCGGCACCCACGAGGAGGGTTTCCGCACCGCGCTGACCGCGCTCATCAACCGGTACGCCCGTGACCAGAAGTTGCTGCGTGAGAAGGAGGACAACCTCACCGGCGACGACATCCGTGAGGGCCTGACCGCGATCATCTCGGTCAAGCTGACCGATCCCCAGTTCGAGGGCCAGACCAAGACCAAGCTGGGCAACACCGAGGCCAAGTCCTTCGTCCAGAAGGTCACCAACGAGCACCTGCGCGACTGGCTCGAGCGCAACCCCGGTGAGGCCAAGGACATCGTCTCCAAGGCCAGCCAGGCCGCTCGCGCCCGTGTGGCCGCCCGCCAGGCGCGCGACCTCACCCGTCGCAAGACCCTCCTCGAGTCCACCTCCCTGCCGGGCAAGTTGTCGGACTGCCAGTCCACCAACCCGGAGGAGTGCGAGGTCTACATCGTCGAGGGCGACTCGGCCGGCGGTTCCGCCAAGGGCGGCCGCGACCCGCACCACCAGGCGATCCTGCCCATCCGCGGCAAGATCCTCAACGTCGAGAAGTCGCGCATCGACCGGATCCTCAAGAACGCTGAGGTCCAGGCGATCATCACCGCCCTGGGTACCGGTATCCACGAGGACTTCGACGCGAGCAAGCTGCGGTACCACAAGATCGTCCTCATGGCCGACGCCGACGTCGACGGCCAGCACATCCGCACCCTTTTGCTCACCCTGCTGTTCCGTTTCATGAAGCCCCTGGTCGAGGCGGGCAACGTCTATCTCGCCATGCCGCCGCTCTACAAGGTCAAGTGGGACCAGCGCGGGAACGATTCCGACTACGCCTTCTCGGACGCAGAGCGCGACCGGGTCATCGAAGCCGGCATCGCCCAGGGCAAGAGGGACCCGCGCCCCCGCGACCTGGTCCAGCGGTTCAAGGGTCTCGGCGAGATGAACGCCAACGAGCTGTGGGACACGACGATGGACCCGGCAAACCGGGTTCTGGCCCAGGTCAGCCTGGACGACGCCGCCCAGGCCGACGAGATGTTCAGCGTGCTCATGGGTGAGGACGTGGAGTCCCGGCGCTCCTTCATCCAGCGCAACGCCAAGGATGTCCGCTTCCTGGACATCTGACCCGGCCCACCCCGCTCCACGACTCCTCGAAGAAGGGATCGACATCCGTGGCGGATGCGAACAACCCGGACGCCCCCACGGGCGAACACGACCGGATCGAACCTGTCGACATCCAGGTCGAGATGCAGCGAAGCTACCTCGACTACGCGATGTCGGTCATCGTCGGCCGTGCTCTGCCCGATGTGCGTGACGGCCTCAAGCCGGTCCACCAACGTGTGCTCTACGCCATGTACGACGGCGGCTACCGCCCCGATCGCGGGTACTTCAAGTGCGCCCGCGTCGTCGGCGACGTCATGGGCAATTACCACCCGCACGGTGACAGCGCGATCTACGACACCCTGGTCCGCCTGGCCCAGTGGTGGTCGATGCGCATGATGCTGGTGGACCCCAACGGCAACTTCGGTTCGCCCGGCAACGACCCCGCAGCCGCGATGCGGTACACCGAGGCCAAGCTCCAGCCGTTGGCCATGGAGATGCTCCGGGACATCGACAAGGAGACCGTCGACTTCCGGCCCAACTACGACGGCCGCTCCCAGGAACCGGTCGTCCTGCCGTCCCGCTTCCCGAACCTGCTGGTCAACGGCTCCTCGGGCATCGCGGTGGGCATGGCCACCAACATTCCGCCGCACAACCTGCGCGAAGTCGCTGCGGGCGTCAACTGGTACCTCGACAACCCCGAGGCGGAGGACGACGAGCTCCTGGAGGCCCTCCTCGCGCGTATCAAGGGGCCCGACTTCCCCACCCGCGGCCTCATCGTGGGCCGTCGCGGGATCGAGGAGGCCTACCGGACCGGGCGCGGCTCCATCACGATGCGGGCCGTGGTCGAGGTCGAGGAGGACAGCCGCGGGCGCCAGATCCTGGTCATCACCGAGTTGCCCTACCAGGTCAACCCGGACAACCTCGCGCTGAAGATCGCCGACCTGGTCAAGGACGGCAAGATCACCGGCATCGCCGACGTGCGCGACGAGAGCAGCGGCCGCACCGGTCGGCGTCTGGTGATCGTGCTCAAGCGCGACGCCGTCGCCAAGATCGTGCTCAACAACCTGTACAAGCACACGCAGCTGCAGGAGACCTTCGGCGCGAACATGCTCGCCCTGGTCGACGGTGTCCCGCGCACCTTGCGCCTGGACCAGATCATCCGCCACTGGGTCAAGCACCAGGTCGAGGTCGTCGTCCGGCGCACCCAGTACCTGCTGCGCAAGGCCGAGGAACGGGCCCACATCCTCCGTGCCCTCCTGCGGGCCATGGACCGCATCGAGGAGGTCATCCAGCTCATCCGCAGCAGCGCCTCCGCGGACGAGGCCCGCACCGGCCTCATGGGGCTGCTCGAGATCGACGACGTGCAGGCTCGCGCGATCCTCGACATGCAGCTGCGCAAGCTCGCCGCGCTGGAGCGCAATGCGCTCACGTCCGAGTACGACGAGCTCATGGCGCAGATCGACGACTACAACGACATCCTCGGCTCCGCAGTACGCCAGCGCTCGATCATCCGTGCCGAGTTGGGCGAGATCGTCGAGAAGTACGGCGACGAACGGCGCACGCACATCATCCCCTTCGAGGGGGACATGCGTATGGAGGACTTCATCGCGGAGGAGGACGTGGTCGTCACGATCTCCCGCGGTGGATACGCCAAGCGCACGCGTGTGGACAGCTACCGCGCACAGAAGCGCGGCGGCAAGGGTGTGCGCGGTGCTCAGCTGAAGCAGGACGACATCGTCCAGCACTTCTTCGTCACCACGACCCACCACTGGATCCTGTGCTTCACCAACCAGGGCCGGGTCTACCGGATGAAGGCCTACGAGCTGCCGGAGGCCGCCCGTGACGCCCGCGGCCAGCACGTGGCGAACCTGCTCCCGTTCCAGCCGGACGAGGAGATCGCGCAGATCATGGAACTGCGCGACTACGAGGCGGCCCCGTACCTGGTCCTGGCGACCCGCGACGGCCTGGTGAAGAAGTCCCGCCTGGGCGACTTCGACTCGGCCCGTTCCGCCGGCATCATCGCGATCAACCTGCGCGAGGACGACGAGCTCATCGCCGCACGCCTGGTCTTCCCCGAGGACGACCTGCTGATGATCTCCAGCGACGCGCAGGCGATCCGGTTCCGGGCCTCGGACGGGTCGCTGCGGCCGATGGGCCGGGCCACCAGCGGTGTGATCGGTATGCGTTTCCCTGAAGGCGGCCACCTGCTGTCCATGGACGTCATCCGGCCCGGGGACGGGGCCACCGACGTCCTGGTGACTACTGAGAACGGGTACGGCAAGCGCACACCCTCCGACCAGTACCCGCTGCAGAACCGGGGCGGCAAGGGTGTGCTGACCGCCAAGGTCGTGGAGGCCCGCGGTGAGATCGTCGGAGCGATGACGGTCGACCCCGAGGAGGACGAGCTCTTCGCGATCACCTCCAGCGGCGGGGTCATCCGCACCGGTGTGGACGAGATCAAGCAGTCGGGCCGCACCACCATGGGTGTACGTCTGATGAACCTCGACAAGGGCAACAAGATCGTCGCCGTGGCCCGCAACGCCGAGGCCGCCGACGAGGTCGAGGCGGAGGAGACCGACACGGATGGGTCCGAGGTCGGCGACACTCCGGACATCGACGCTTAGACTGCGCGATACGTCCTGATGCATTTCGGTTCCCGTGGAGCCCGACTTCTCGGGCCCACGGGGGCCACGGCGCCAACACCGTTCTCAATGAAAGTCCAGCGGTAACGTTTCTATGTCTGACAACGAGCGGAACAGCACCTCGAACGACTCCGACGCGGACGGTGTCGACACGGCCGTTGGGAAGGGTGCGGGCGAGGCCACCGCGGAGGCCGGATCGGCTGACAGTGCGAAGAGCTCGAAGACCGCCGAGACCTCCGAAGCCACCGACTCCAAGGGCACGGAGAGTTCGAATACCACGGACAGCTCCCGAGCCACCGACAATCCGAAGACCGCGAAGAGCTCGAAGGCCACCTCGGGTGCGAAGGGCACGTCGAGCGGCACCGCTTCGGTGACCGACACCGCCTCGGCCCCGGAGGAGCCCAACGCCGTGAAGGCGACGATGTCCAGCCGCAAGGCTCACCTGACGGTCTCCCGTGTGGAACCGTGGTCGGTGATGAAGTTCAGCTTCGTGGTCTCGCTGGTGTGTTTCATCGTCCTGTTCGTGGCGGTTGCGGTCATCTACGCGACGCTGTCGCTCCTCGGGGTCTTCGACGAGCTCACCTCGATGCTCACGGCGCTGCTCGAGGGTGACGGGGGTGAGGACGAGCTCGGCCTCAACCCCGCTGCTTGGTTCTCCCCCGGACGCGTCCTCGGGCTCACCGGTGTGGTCGGTGCCCTCAACATCGTGCTGCTCACCGCCCTGGCCACGGTGGGAGGCATGCTGTACAACCTGGTCGCGGACCTGGTCGGCGGCGTCGACATCACCTTGTCCGAGGCCGAGTAGCCCACTGGCGCGGTGTCCGACCCCGGTGATGGTCCGAGCACTCATGGAACGCGATAAAATGGGAGGTGAAGGGATGCGGTCCTGCTGCACCCCTTCACCTTCCGCATCCGGCCGCCTGTTCGCTCCGGTCCTCCGAATGCGGTAGAGTTCCATCCGGAACGCGGGCGTATAGCTCAGACGGTTAGAGCGCATCCCTGATAAGGATGAGGCCCCAGGTTCAAGTCCTGGTACGCCCACCCGCGAGAAAGGCTCCCGCACGGGAGCCTTTTTCATGCCCGAAGCCCCGGTCAGGGTCGACGGCCGGGCTGAGGTCGACGTGCAGCCGGTTCTTTACGGTCTTGCCCTCGGGGACGGGGACGAAGGTCAGCACCGGGGGTACCGGGCCGCGGCGGTTGTCCCCCGGGCGGGCCGATGGTGATGCTGCTGCCGTCGTCCTCGCCCTGCGCCTCGTAGTCGAGGACCGCACACCAGAAACGTGCGAGGGCGTCGGCACGGACGTCGGCGGCACGTGCATCACTACTCCGCGCAGCGGTTATCCCCTTGCCTCGTGCCGGTACTCACGGCGTCGATACGTTTCTGCAAGAGCAGGCCGGTTCCTTGCTCGTACCACCGAACATCGGCACCCTCGGGGGTGCGACAGAACCACCCTGGTTCGGCGAGGTACCCCCTTGTGTGCGGGTGCCCGCAGGAGGATCTGTTTCCGCCTCCTCGGCCCGGCGTACACAGGAGCAGAGCACGCGGTGGTTAGCCTGCCGCGGCGGAGACAGGTGCGAGGTAGCGGAGGAACAACCGATGGACTCCCTTCACATGGTGTATGCGGCCGTCGGTGCACTCAGTGTGCTCCTCGCACTGTTCAGCAGCAAGATTCAGACCATGCCCTTGAGCGAGCCGCTACTCGCCCTGCTGCTCGGTGTGGCCCTGGGCCCCTACGCACTCGACCTGCTCGTGTTCTCTCCTGAGACGCGGGAGTCCCTCCTCCTCGAAGGAACCCGGATCCTGCTGGCTGCCTCGGTCATGACGGCGGCTCTGCGGTTCCCCACGACCTCGCTCCGCGGACTCGTGCCCCAGTTCGCGCTGCTCTTGTGCGCCGTCATGCCGATCGCAGCGATCGTGACCGGCACGGCGGCGCTGATGCTCGGGCTACCGGTGGCCCTGGCGATGCTGGTGGGTGCTTGCCTGTGTCCGACGGACCCGGTGCTCGCCGCGTCGGTGGTGACCGGCGCACCGGCCCAGCGGGACCTGCCCGCGCGTCTGCGGAAGCTCATCACCGGGGAGAGCGGGGCCAATGACGGGTTGGCCCTCCCTCTGGTCGGGGTCGCGGTGGCCGTTGTCGTGCCCCTCACCGGTCCCGTCGAATCAGCAGGGCGTCTGTTGTGGGAGGTGCTGGGGGGTGTGCTCCTGGGGACGGCCCTGGGAGCGGCGGCGGGAAAGTCGATGGAGGCGGCCACGCGTCGGCGGGAACTGGAGGAGGGGCCCTCCCTCCTCTTCACTCTGCTGCTCGCCGTCACCGTGCTCGGGGTGGCGCGGTTGATCGGAGCGGGCGGGGTGTTGTCCGTCTTCGCCGCCGGGATGGCCTACAACCGCACGGTCCGCAGAGAGGAGCGCAACCCGCAGCAGAACATCGACGAGGCGGTAAACCGCTATCTGGGCCTGCCCGTGTTCGTCTTGTTGGGGGCGGTACTCCCGTGGAGCGAGTGGATCGAGTTCGGACCGGCTGCGCTCGTTTTCGTGCTCGCCGTCCTACTGCTGCGCCGTCCACTCGTGCTGCTGGCCCTCATGCGGCCGCTGGGCCTACGGCCGCGTGATGCCGCCTTCGTCGGGTGGTTCGGTCCGATGGGCATCAGTGCGCTCTTCTACGCGGCGCACTCCACCCACGAAGGGGTCCACGATCCGCGCCTGTTCGCCGCCGTCAGCCTGGCTGTCACGGCCAGCGTGATCGCGCACGGCCTCACCGCGTCGGCCTTCCGACGGGTGTACGCCCATCCCGCTCATCCCGGTTGACCGTGGCCGGGAGGGGTGGTGCGCCCCCGCAGGTGCGCCGACGTGACGGCCGGCCGGGCACCGGGGCCCGGCCGACCCGTGCGGGACGTGGGCGTGGCCGTCAAGGGGAGGCGGGTTCTTCGGTCCGCTCCGCCGGTTCGGTCCGCTCCGCCGGTTCGCTCGTACGCAACCGGGGCGGCAGCACCACCGCCATGGCCACGAGCAGCACCGTGTAGCCCACGATGAGCCCCTGGACACCGGCCAGGCCGGCGACCGTCCCCGAGAGCGCCGCACCGACCGGCATGACGCTCCAGCTCAGCCACCGGTAGGCCGCGTTCACCCGGCTGAACAGCTCGGTGGGAACGGTTCGCTGCCGGTAGGTGATGGTGACGACGTTCCAGAACATCAGCAGTACACCGAAGGCCGTGAGGCCGATGGCGACGGGAACCACGTGCGGGATCGTGAGGAGGAGGACGCTCACCGCGAAGGCGGGCAGGCACAGGCGCACGAAGAGGCGTTCGGGCACGATCTCGAAGAACCGGTGCGCGACCAGTCCCGCGATCAGACCGCCCGCCGCGATCACGGTCCACAGGATCCCGTACGCCCCCGTCGTCATGCCGAGGGGTCCCGGGTCGACGACCCAGAGCGGGAGCACGGTCATCAGCCCGATGAAGGTGAAGTTGATGGCGGCCGCGTGCGCGGCGAGCTTGAGCACGTCGGGGCGGCGCACGAAGTACACGAACCCGTCGGCGGTCTCACGCAGCGGCGAACGCTTCTCCGCAGCGCTGTCCGGGTCGGTCGGGCCCGGGGCGGTCCGGGTGGCCGTGAGCGGGATCGCGAACAGCAGCACCGCCGAGACCACGTACGTGAGGCTGAGGACCCCGAGGGCCCCCGCCACACCGAGTGCGACCACGAACCCCGCCACGGCCGGGCCGAGGAGCTGCACCGTCCCCATCTGGATGGACTGCACCCGGCCGTTGGCCCGGGTGAGGTCGGGCTGATCGACGAGTCGGGGTACGGCGGCCTGCGAGGCGATGTCGCACACCACCCCTGTGGCGCCGATGACGAACACCCCCACGGCGAACATCCAGATCGGGAGCAGGCCGGCGAGGGCGAGGAACACGACCGCCAGGATCGCCACCACCCTCAGCACCTCCGTGATCCGCATGACCCGCAACGGGGGGAAACGGTCGGAGAGCACACCCGCGGGGATCGCCACGAGCGGCCAGGGCAGCCAGGCGGCAGCGGTCACCAGGCCGATGGCCGTGGGCGACTGCGTCAACGTGAGGGCCAGCAGCGGCAGACCCACACGGGTGATGCCGTCACCCGCCCCCGCCGCCAGGACCGAACCCTGGAAGACCGAGAAGGTCCTGCCCCGGGAAACTGTGTCGTGTACGGACACTCTGATCACCTTGCTTTCACGCGTTCGTCAGGGTCGCGTCCGGGCGGCGTACGGAGACCGGCGCGGGGCCCGTGAGCCGGTCGACGGTGTCCAGGACCGCCGGCAGGTGCAGTCCCAGGGAGGCCATGACCTCGTGGTGGTCGCCTCCCTCGGTGGGCCAGGCCCGGCCGGCGTTGACCCCGTGGACCTCGTTCCGGGGCATGAGGAGGGCCAGGGCCTCGGCGATCCCGCCCTCGGCACGGTGTTCCTCGACGACGACGAAACGCGAGTACCGCTCACCGAGTAGGCCGGTGATGCTGCTCAGGTTCTCGTGGTCCAGGTAGCAGAGGTGCGCGTGCGCGAGGCCGTCTCTGACCGCTGTCGCCTCCGTGCACAACCGGGTGCCCTCCTCACCGACCGAGACGAGGCAGACGTCCCCGGGCCCGGCGTGGCGGTCCCAGACCAGGGGCTCGGCGGTCGCCGCCGGCGAGAGGCTCTCATGGACGGCGTTGCGGCCGGTCCGGACGTAGTGCGGCCGTCCCGAGGCGGCCGCTTCCCGAACGACGGCGCGCATCTCCTGCTCACCGTGGGGAGCAGCGACGGTCACCCCGGGGACCGAGCGGGCGACCGCGATGTCCTCCAAACCGTGGTGCGTGGTGCCGAACCAGGCGCCCGACACGCCCGCGTAGGGTGCCACGACGGTCACACCCGCACCGATGTAGCCGAGGGTGAGTTTGAGGCTCTCCGCCGCGCGCAGCGTCGCGAACGGAGCGAACGTGCTCACGAAGGGCCGGTATCCGGCAGCGGCCAACCCGGCGGCCATGTCGATCATGGCCCCCTCGGCGATCCCGAGGTTGAAGAAACGGTCGGGATGGGCCTCTTCGAAGGGGTGCCGGGCACCGCCGAGGTCGGCTTCCAGGCAGATGATCGAGGGGTCCTCCCGGGCGAGCAGCGTCAGCTCGTCGCGGTAGGCCTCACGTCCGGACAGTGTCATGTGATCCTCCGTTTCCACCGGGCCGCGCGGGCAGCGTCGATGCGTACGTAGTGCGAACCGGCCTTGCCTTCGACGGCGGGCACGCCCTTGCCCTTGACGGTGGAGGCGACCACTGCCAGCGGACGGCCCGACGGGTCGGGGCCGCGGTCCAGGAGTGAGGTCAGGGCCGCCATGTCGTGGCCTTCGGTCTCCGCGGTGCGGAGACCGAAGGCGGCGAACCGTTCGGAGAGGTGCTCCAGCGGCGAGATCCGGGAGACGGGGCCGTCGTTCTGGCCCCCGTTGGCGTCGACGAGCAGGACGAGGTTGCCGAGCCCTTGGGCGGCGGCCACCTGGCAGGTCTCCCACACCAGGCCTTCCTGGAGCTCGCCGTCGCCGACGATCGCGATCGCGCCTCCCGGCTTTCCGGAGAGTTTGCGGGACAGTGCCCAACCGGCCGCGTAGGGGACGCCGTGGCCGAGACTGCCGGTGGGGAAGGAGACGCCGGGGACGTGGGCGCTCGGGTGCCCGGTGTAGGGGTGGCCCGCGAGCCCGTAGTGCGGGGCCGGGTTCTCGGCCAGCACACCGCTCGTGTGCAGAGCGGCGTAGAGGCCGGCGGCGGCATGGCCCTTGCTCAGCACCACTTCCGTGCCCTCGTCCCGTCCGGCGCGGTCCAGGGCCGCGACGAGCAGGTCGGTGACGGAGAGGCTGCCGCCGAGGTGGCAGCCTCGCGGCCCCGCGGCCATGTCCACCACGAGCCGGCGTGTCCGCGTGGCCCTCTCGACCAGCAGGTCGAGGGGTGTTTCGGTCCCGGTCGTGGTCATCTCTCCTCCTCCGCCGCTCGGCCCAGCCAGTTCGCCACGGCCAGGGACAGGACCTCGCGTGCCCGGCGGTACTCGTCGGCGCCGATCCGTTCGGTGTCGGTGTGGTCGAGGGAGGAGTCACCCGGTCCGAACGCGACCATCGGAACCCCGTCCCAAGTGGTGGCCAGTGTGTTCATGTCGGAGGTGCCCTTCTTCACCACGTGCCGGGGTCGGATCCCCAGATGCGCGAACGACCGACCGAAGGCCTTGGCCGGCGGTGAGGTACGCCCGCCCGACCGGCCGGGTGTGGAGCGCAGGACCTGCACGTCCACCCCGTCGGGTGTGTGGTCGACGACGGTCTTGAGCAGCGTTTCGATGTCGGCCCCGGGCGGGACGCGGAAGTTGAGCACTCCCCTGGCCGAGTGCGATGCCAGGCCGGAGGAGTTGCCGACGTCGATGATCGCGCTCAGGGCGTCGGGTGCCTGCGCCAGGACGGCCTCCCTCAGCTCGGACAGCGTGCTGATCAGCTTGTCCGGTGCGGAGAGGGCGTCGGCCCCGGCGGAGTGGCCGGCGGGCACGGTCACGGTGACGCCGAGTTTGAAGAGCCCGAAGTAGCCGAGGGTGAGTGTGCGCGATCCACTGGGTTCGCCGATGACGACCGCATCCGCCCGCTGGTGGTCGCGCACGTGGAAGGCGCCCCGTGATGTGGAGATCTCCTCCTCCACCGCACCCACGACCGTCAGCCGGGTACCCTCGGGGACCCGTGCCGAGGCGAGCACCTCCAGGAAACACGCCAGGCTCCCCTTGGCGTCGACGGTGCCCCGGCCGGAGAGCTCCTCCCCCTGCCAGTGCACCGGCCAGTGGTGGGGCACGGTGTCCATGTGGCCGAGCAGCATCAGGGCGCGTTCCCCGCGGCCGCGTTCGGCAACGAGGTTCCCGGCCCCGTCGATGTGTGCGTCGATGCCTCGTCCGTGGCACCACGTGCGCAGGTACACGGCGAGTTCGTGCTCGTCCCCCGAGACCGAGGGGATCGAGGCGGCCCGGGTCAGCAGCCGCAGGTCGTCACCGGGTTCGGGCAATCGCCAGAAACGGCTCCAGGCGGTGGGGTCCGCCATGGTGTGCGGGCCGGTCACCGCGACGTCCGCACCTTCGTCCAGGGCCATCTCGGCGGCTCGGACCTTCTGCCGCATCCGCCCGTGGGCGAAGGCGTCTCCTTCGCCCGGGTGAAGGTCGTGCACGGTGGAGGCGGGGTCGTCGGCGTCGCGCAGCAGCCCGCGCGTACCGGTCACGAGCCGGAGGTGGTCCGCGCCCAGAGCGTTGGACAGCACCGCCGCGAGCACGTCCGCGTCGGCGTTGAGCATGCCGCCGCCCGCGTTGTCGGCCACCGGCGGGGACAGGCACACGACGTCGAAGGCCTCGAGGAGCGTCGTGATCCGGGCGGTGTCCACACGGTTGGGCACACCGACCCGGTGGTCGCGCACCACCCGGGTGCGTCCGGTCGGTGTGAGCGCCCGCACGGGGCGGTTCGTGTCCGCCCCGGCCAGGCCCGACCGTCCCGCCACCGACACGAACGAGGTGAGTCCGTGGTGTTCCAGACCGGCCGTGACCAGGGGCAGGGTCACCTGTTCGTACGCGTCGACCAGGTGCGGGACCTCCTCGGGCGGGCAGTGGCGGACCCTCTCCCCGTTGGCCAGGGAGAGGGTCGGGACCCGGCGCCCCGTCTCCCGGTAGTGCCGCTCGATACCTGCGGCTCCCCCGGCCACGACGAGCACCCGCGCGCCGCGGGCGACCAGTTCGGCCAGTTCGCCGAAGACGCTCTCGTGCTCGAGGGTCGCGCTTCCGATCTTGATGACGTACAGGGGGCTCATGGCAACACCGCCGTGGAGGGAAGGCCGGCACGTTCGTCGAGTCCGACGGTCCGGTTCATGATCTGGACGGCTTGGCCGGCGGCGCCCTTCAGGAGGTTGTCGAGGGCACACACGACCACGCAGCGGTCCTCCTGGACCGACAGGGCAACTTCGGCCACGTTGGAGCCGACGACGGCCTTGAGCATGGGGAACTCGTGCGGTGCCCTGGGGCTGTTGCGCATCCGCACGAACGGGGTCCGGGCGTAAGCGCGCCCGAAGGCCCGTTTGACGTCCAGGGCGGTGCGTCCCGGAAGCAGGCGGGTGTAGGCGGTCACCACGATCCCGCGCGGAGTGTCGAGGCTGTGCGCCGAGAACTGGAGGTCGGGACGCTGCCCCGTGGTCTCCCCCAGGACCTGGGAGACCTCGGGGGCGTGCCGGTGCCCGTGCAGCTTGTGCACCCGGAAGTTGCCGTTGCGCTCGGCCGGGTGTTCGCCCCCGGTCCGGCCCCCGCCGGTGGACCCCGTCTTGGCGTCCACCACCACCCGTGCGTCGACCAGTGCGGCGGCGAACAGGGGTTGCAGGGCGTAGACCGTCGCCACGGCCATGCACCCGGGCACACTCACGAAGGCGCTGTCGGGTGCGCCGTCCGCCAGCTCGGGGACGAAGTTCACGAACCGACCGGGTGGTGGATGGTCGGCGGTCGCAGGGTAGTGGCGGCGCACCTCCTCGGTGTCGTCGAGCCGGAAGTCCCCGGCGAGGTTGACCAAGTGGTCGCTGTTCTTCGCCAGCGCGGGTGCCAGCTCGGGCGCGGTCCCGGTGGGCATGCACGAGAAGACCACGTCGACCTCGGGCATCTCGGTGAGGGGCGCCAACCGCAGGCCCGTCGCCGCCGGATGGTTGCGCAGCGCCGGATGGACCGTCCCCAGGCGCTTGCCCGCGTGGCGTTCGGCCGACAGGAAGACCGGTTCGGCGTTGGGGTGTTCGAGGAGCAGACGGGTCAGTTCTCCACCGGTGTAACCGCTGGCACCGGCGACGGCGACCCTCAGTGCGGACTCAGCCAAGACGGGCCGCCCTCTC
Organism: Nocardiopsis kunsanensis DSM 44524; assembly: GCF_000340965.1. Lineage (GTDB taxonomy): Bacteria > Actinomycetota > Actinomycetes > Streptosporangiales > Streptosporangiaceae > Nocardiopsis > Nocardiopsis kunsanensis. The sequence goes on along the minus strand of NZ_ANAY01000036.1, from coordinate 39,587 downwards.
GTAGGGGTGGGGTACTTCCTGCCGGGCGGCCAGATCCCGGACGGCGTCCGGGCGGGCCGCGACCTTGGCGAACGCGTCGCGGTACCGCAGGATCCGCTCGTACTCCACGGGCGCCCGCAGCTCACGGCAGAGCACGAGCGTGCTGTCCAGCATCCGCAGGGTGTTGGGGAAGTCCTCGGGTGTGTACTCGCGAGAGCCCGCAGGGCTGAGCGTGAACGGGTACCCGCGGCCGAACCCGGACCGTTCGCGGAAGGGCAGGTGGAAGGGCAGCGGGGTGTTCTGCCACTCCCGTGCAGGCACACCCTCCGCGACCAGGAGCTCGTGCACGGCGGCCTTGACCGCGTGCGGATCCAGGTCACCCAGACCCACCGCCTCGGGGCGCAGCCCGATCCGGTACATGTTGTAGGAGTGGGTCCACCCCTCGGGTACGTGCGGGGGTGTGAAGAGACCGGTCCGCTCCAGGGAGTCCCCGAGCAGCTCGGCGTTGCGGGCCCGCACCGCGTCGTAGTACGGCAGCCGTCCGAGCTGACTGGAACCGAACGCCGCGGCGACCCAGGACATCCGGTAGTCGATCCCGTGCTCGCGCAGGTGACGCACCGCGCGGCGGTAGCCCTCCTCCGTGGCGAAGAAAGCCATCCCGCCCTCCCCGCCGAGCGGGAAGTTCTTGTCCGCCATCAAGCTCTGTCCCGCCGCGTCGCCGATGGAGCCGGCCACGTGCGGGCCGATCCGCGCCGAGTGCGCGTGGGAGGCGTCCTCCACCAGCGCCAGACCGCGCCGTGACGCCAGTCTGCGCAGGGACGGCACATCGGCCGGGAGGCCGTGCACGTGGACAGGCATCACGGCAGCCGTCCGCTCGGTCACAGCAGCCTCGGCGGCAGCGGGATCCATGCAGTAGGTCAGCGGATCGATGTCGACGAAGACCGGGACCGCGTGTGCCGCGACAACGGCCTGCGCCGTGGCGATGAAAGTGAAGGCCGGGACGATGACCTCGTCCCCGGGGCGGACCCCGGCCCCGGCCAGGGCCATGTGCAACGACGCCGTCCCACTGGCCGTCGGCAGCGCGTAACCGGCACCGACGTAGTCGCGGTAGGCCTCGGTGAAGCCGGCAACGACCTTCTCGGGCTCCTGGCGCTGGGCCAGCAGCATCGTGAAGACGTCCTCCTTCGTGATCACCGGGAACTGTGTCCGGCGCCGGTCGGCCGGGACCATCGCCGGGCCTCCGTGGGCCGCCAGAGCGGAGTCCACCTCGGCCTCGTCCGGCAGCGGAAGCGGTGCGCGTGGGAAATCACTGATCACAGCCGTGCTCCTGTCTCGACGTTCTTCCGGGCGGTCTGCATGAGCGCCATGCGCGCGCACGCCGCGACCAGAGGACTGAGCCGGTAGTTGAACTGCACCCCCGGGACCAGGTCGGGCATGGACTCCTCCTGGGTCCACATGGTCCGCAGGTCGTGGGCCCCGAAGATCTTGAGCCGTTCGGCCCGCGCCCACACGGTCGGGTCGTCGGTCAGGACCGCGGCGGCCGGCCCGAAACCGAGTCCGGTCAGGTCCACCACGATCGCCGGTGCGGTGGCCTCGGCGGCCCGCTCGGGGAGACTGTCCGCGACGTGTGCGTCCAGGGCGATCTCGTCGAAGGCCGGGGCGCCGGTGCCGGTGGTCTCCACCCCCAGCCAGTTGACGAACGCCCGGGTCTCCGGACTCAGGGACCCACCCGGAATCCGGTCCCCGTGGACGATGCCCTGTCCGGCCAGGGCCGCGTGGACCGCTGCGGTCCGGCTGTTGACCAGCACCGCGTGCGAACGCTTCGTGCGTTTGGTGAGCAACCGCTCCAGCCCGGGCAGTTCGCGGTCGCTCTTCTCGATACTCATCACGACGCCCGAGGTCATGACCCGGGTGAGGACCATCGCCGTGTCGAACAGCTCCATCAGTTCACTCCAGTCGGGTTCGGACCTGTCACCGGCTCGGACGCGGCCGGTGAGGTGGACACGTAGTCGGACAGCAGGCCGGCCACGTCCACGCCGTGTCGGCGGGACGAGTGCGCGAATTCGGGGTTGGCGTTGACCTCGATCACCTGGAGGGTGCCGGTAGCACGGTCCTCGGCCAGGTCGACCCCGTAGAAGCCCTCGCCGAGTGCCTTGACGATCTGCTCGCAGATCCCCGCCATCTCCGGGGTGACCTCAGTGCGTTCGACCTCGGCACCCAGGTGGGTGTTGGTGCGCCAACCGTCCGAGGAACGCCGGATGGCCACTACGGGTTCGCTGCCGACGACCACGACACGCAGGTCGTGCCCGGGTTTGTCGATGTGGGCCTGCACCAGGACCGGGAACAGCTTCGACGCGGCGTCGGCCGACTCGCGTCCACCCACCCAGGCGTCGACGCACGGCCCGTCGGTGAGGAGGCTGACGCCCCGGCCCCACGACCCGCTCACGGGTTTGACGACGGCGGGCCATCCCACCTCGGCCACGGACGCCCTGACCTGCTCGAAGTTGAAGGCCAGCAGGGAACGCGGGTGCGGGACGCCGTGGCTCTCGAACAGCATCGCCTGGAGCCCCTTGTCGTTGCAGACCTCGATGGCCCGCGTGCTGTTGACGACCCGCACGCCCAGATACTCCAGGCGGCGGGCCGCGTCGACGGCCTCGCGGTGTGAGAGGTTGCGGACCAGGGCGAGGGCCGGCGGGACCGAACGCCCCGCCAGCAATGACGCCAGGTCCGCGGGGAGTGCGGTGTCCACACGCACTCCCCGACCGCGCAACGCCTCCAGCAGGAGCTTCTCCTCAGGGCGCAGCATGGTGACCGAGAGCAGTACCTCGGGTGCGGACATGCTCACTCGCCCCAGTCCTCTTCGACCTCGGGAGCGAGCTCGAGGCGGACCGACCCGGGGGCGCTCCCCACGACCTCGTGCTCCTGCCCGCAAGCGGTGCACTCGACGATCTCGCCGTTGTCCCAGTCGGCCTCGGGCTCGATGGCCGTCTCGCAGACCAGGCACTGGGGAGCGGTGATGGTGTTGGGCATCGTTTCTTTCCTCTTCTTCTCGGATCGTCCCGGCGGGTACCGGGAAGTTCAGGGGTCGACGACGATCTCGACCCGTTCGGCCGCCCGTTCGGTCTCGGCGTCGAGGTCGGCGTCCAGGGGCGCGTCGATCAGCAGCGACGCCGAACGGTGGCCGGAGTCGACCTGGTCGCCGAGCACGTCGCCGGGCATCCGTCCGACCAGGACCGAGTGCGCGGTCGCGGGGGCAGCGGCATCCAGGGGGCCGAACACGGGCCAGCGGTTGTCCCTGGTGGGCCAGGAGACCTCGATCCCTTCGGCGGTCACGTCCGCGAGCGCGCCGTGCGGATGGGGCAGGAAGTACTGGCGGGACCGCCGCCGGGGCTGCGGGTAGTCGGCGGGGACACCGAGGGCCAGGTCCAGCAGCACGGGCTCGATCGGCTGCCCGGTGGCCAGCTCCCACAGGAACGTGATCGTGTCGCCAGGCAGGCGGGCCGCGACCTCCATGAGGACCACTCCCCCGTCGTCGCCGAGCCGGTACTCGGCGTGGGTGATGCCGTCGCGGACCCCCACCTGCCGCAGGACCTCGCGGTTGGCCTCGACCAGCGCTTCCTCCTCCGAGGAGGGCAGGTCGGCCGGGCACGTGTGCGAGAGTTCGGTGAAGTAGTCGCTGACGTCCTCGTTGCTCTCCTTGGCGTTGACGCCGGACCAGATCACCTCGTCGCCCTGCACGAGTGCCTCGACGGAGAACTCACGGCCCCTGGCCCGGGCCTCGACGAGGGCGATCTCGTGCTCCTCGACGGCCGACAGGGCCGCGACCAGCTCGCCGTGGGTCGAGACCGACCGAACACCGGAGCTGTAGAAACGTCCGGCGGGCTTGACCACGGCCGGGAAGCGCTCCTCCGGGAGCCGGAAGTCGGAACGCTGCTTGGCGGGCACCGCCTCGAAGTACGGGGAGAACTCGGGGACGGAGAACCGCTGGAGCAGCTTGTTGCGGCAGATCGACGCGGCCTTGGCGCCGGGGCCGGGAAGCCCGAGCGTGTCGGCGAGCACGCCGGCCGGTTCCACGAAGGGTTCACCGACCGACATCACGCCCTGTACGTCGTAGCGGCGCAGCAGGGGCTGGACGGCCGGGGTGACCGATGCGACGTTCGCCTCGGGGACCTGGACGACCTCCGTGAGCGCGGAGAGGGGGTGGGTTCTGTCGGCGCGCGCCTGTTCGAGCAGTTCCATGTCGGTCTGCGCGCTGACGACGACCAGGGCCGCCAGCCCGCGTCGGCGGGTCTCGGTGAACAGGCGCGCCTGGCGGGCGAGGACGACGAGGTCGCCCATGAACAGGACGGCCTGAGGGTGGTGTGCCATGGGTGGCTCCGTTTCTGGGATCGGGCCGGATCAGCAGAAGGGCGCGAACAGATCGGCTTCGATCTGCTTGTCCGCGACGGGGGACAGCTCCGCGACACTGCGCATGCGGTGCGCGTTGTGGAGCCGGATGGGTTCGTCGTGGCCGTGCTGGACGCTGTCCTCGGTGAGGTCGAGCGTCCACAGCGGCCTCAGGCGTGCACCCCGGCGGGCCTTGGCGTCGGGTGCCTCGATGCCGGGGTGGATCCACGTCAGCCCGAGCTCCGTGGCGATACGCACGGGCTCGTGGTAGACGAGGTTGAAGTACTCGGCGGCGCCCGGCCGCAGCTCGGGATAGTCGAACCCGACGGCGCGGATGGAAAGGGTCGTGCCGTGGACGTAGTAGAGGCAGAAACCGACCGGGGGGCCGTCCTCGCGTGAGCAGAACAGCACCTGTGCGGCATCCCCCATGGCCTCGGCCTGCCTGCGGAAGGACTCGGTCAGCGTGTCGAGGTCGTAGGGCTGCCCGTACCGCTTCTGGGTCGCTGCCAGGAGTTCGGCCGTGGCCCCGCAGCACTCGGAGAGCGGTGCGCGGGTGATCGTGTAGCCGGCCCTGCGGAACTCCCGGACCTCGCGTTTGAGGTTGTCGCGGCGTTTCTTGGAGGCGAACGTGGCGACCCACGCGTCCCAGTCCTCGGCCTCGACCGGGATCCAGGCGTCGGTGGCCCAGAGCACGGGGTGTGCCCGGGCCCCGGCCTCGCGCAGGGCGAGCGCGTCCGCGGTGGTCAGGAACGGAGCGACGCACGGGACGGGGCCCGGACGTGTCCCGGGCAGGACACCGGTACCGGCGATGTCGCTGCTCAGTTCCCGCAGCCGGCCCAGGAGCCGCTCCGCACCGGGGGGTTTCAGTGCTTCGCCGTCCCCGGTGAGCACGTGTGTCTGGTAGCCGCGGCGTTGGCCCGCCATGAGGCCGGCCGGGCCGGGTGAGGGCAACCCGGAGCTGCTGAGCACGGAGTCCCATCGGTAGAAACCGTTGGGTTCCTCGACGACGGCCGTCACCGGCACGGCTGCGCCGATACCGCCGCCGGGCTCGGAGACGTGGACCGTTCCGGTGCTGATGGTCCCGCCGATGTCTCGAGCGCAGAAGCGCAACCAGTCGGACGTCGAGTAGAGGTGGCCGGCGGCCAGCCCGTCCCACACCTGGGAGGGCAACCCTCCGAGATGGTCGTCGAACTCTCCTGGGATGCTCATGCCTTCGCTCGGCCCCTTCCGCGGTGGCGTTCGTGCCTCTGTCACGGACACCAATCCACCCCGAGGGCTTATCCCGGCACCATCACACCGCTATCGCCGAGTAACGGGCGGCCCGGAACACTGCGGCGCCGTTCTGTTGCTGATGCGGCGGCCGTGACGGAAATCTCCGTCCCCCTTTTCGGTTCCTGTGTTGTTCCCGCAGGCAGGAAAGGGTGTTAGGCGCAGAGATAGTCCGGTGATGACACCGATCCCTAGATTTCTCAACGAATACCGAGCAAAGAGACCCGAGGAATCGAGAGGTCGGAACAATGCGTGGAACGAAGAACATTGCAACCGTGGTCTTCTCCGTGGCTGCACTCGCTTTCGTCTCAGCGGCGCCCGCGGCAGCCGAGGAGGAGGCGCAGGCCCTCCCGGGGGCCGCCGGCGCCGCGTCCGCTTCGGAGTCCGATCCGTGGGGGCAGAGCGTGCCGGGGCCCGAGGACGCTTCGGAGTCCGATCCGTGGGGGCAGAGCGTTCCGGAGTCCGACCCGTGGGGCTAGGAACGGATCCCGACCACGGAGGTCAGAACTGAACGGGTGCCGGGACCGGGGGCAGCACTGCCGTCTCCCGGCCCCGGCCGCCGTTCCGGTCCTCTCCCTCGAGCAGACTCAGGTCCCGGCGCACGTCGGCCGCGCCCTCCGCGTCCTGGATCTGCTCCCGGACGACGAGGGCGCGCCCGAGGAAGAGCCGCGCCTGTGACCGACGGCCGGCCGCGGCGTTGATCCGGCCCAGGTCGTGAAGTACGAACCCCTCGCCGATGGGGTCCTGCAGCTCCACGACCAACGCGTGCGCGTCGCAGAGCAACTGCTCCGCCCAGTCGTGTTCGCCCGACTCCTGCAGGGCCGAGGACATGGTCCGCAGGATCTGGGCCCGTCCGCGACCGTCCCCACAGGCCTCGTAGCAGGACAGGGCCTCCTCCAGGGGAACCCAGGCCTCGTCAGCCCACCCGCAGGCCAGTAGTGCCTGTCCGTTCAGGAGCAGGGTGTGGCCCTGCCCCACGGGGTCACCGAGGTCACGGAAGTCCTCCAACGCCTTCTCGCACAGGCGCAGAGCGGACCCGGTACGGCCGCGCCGGTACTCGACGTAGGCGAGCGCGCGGTTGCACTTGGCCCGGCCCAGGGCGTCACCGAGGTCGGTGAACTCCTCCAACGCGGCCGAGAAGAGCGGCTGTGCCTGATCGTGCTCGCGCCTGTTCAACAGCAACGATCCCCGCGAATGCATCAGCGCCGCGATCCCCCTCCGGTTGCCGGCGGATCGGGACGCCGCCATCGCCCGGTCGATGGTCTCCTCCCACAGGCTCAGGTAACTGCGGCGTTCGAACAGGGTCACCAGGCTGCTCGCCAGGTCCCAGCAGACCTCGTCCAGGCCTGTGTCCGCCGCCAGACCGACCACGGAGCAGAGGTTGGCCCGTTCCGCGTCCAACCAGTCCATCGGGCTGTGGAGCTCGGCATCCACCACCTTCCCCGGCGGGAGCCATCGGGGCGCGTCGCCGTGGACCAGGAGGTGGTCGCCGCCGTACACACGCCGGTGCGCCTCCTCCGCCATGGCCAACCAGGCACCGCACAGACGTGCCACGGCCTCCGTACGTTCCTCGGACGCCTCGCCGGACAGTTTCTCGCGGGCGAAGACCCGGATGACGTCGTGGAACCGGTAGTGCGGTGCACCCGGGCCCAAGGTGGACACGTCCAGCATCTGCGCGTCGACGAGAGTCTCCACCAGGTCCGAGGGGGACCTGCGGTGGTCGTCCAGCAGCGCCCCGGCCACCCAACCGGGGATGGAGGAACCGTCCAGTGCGCTCAGCCGGCGCAGGAGGCGGCGGTCGCGCTCGGACATGCCGTCGTAGGTCAGTGACAGGCTCGCCCGGATCGTCAGATCGCCGTGCTCCAACTCGTCGAGCCGGTCGCGTTCGTCGGCGAGGCGGTCCAGGAGCGAGGCGAGGCTCCAGTGCGGACGCGCTGCCAGGCGTGCGGCGACGATGCGGATGGCCAGCGGGAGCCGCCCGACAGTACGGACGAGCTCCTCGGCCTCCTTCCGCTCCGCCTCGACCCTTTCGACGCCCAGGGCCCGCTCCAGGAGCTGGAGGGACTGGTCCATGGTGAGTACATCGAGCTCCACCACGTGCGATCCGGGCACGCCGGTCAGCCGCAACCGGCTCGTCACGACGACCCCGCAACTGCTGCTGCCCGGGAGCAGCGGCAGGAACTGCCTCTCGGTGGCAGCGTCGTCGAGGACGATCAGCACGCGTCTCTGCGCCATGACGGTGCGGTAGAGCTCGGCACGCTCGTCGACGTCCTCGGGCACGGTCGGACCGGGTACCCCCAAGGCGCGCAGGAAACGTCCGAGCACGTCCGAGGCGGTCAACGGCTGGTCCCGAGTGCCCCTGAGGTCGCAGTAGAGCTGGCCGTCGGGGAAGTGTTCCGCGGCCACGCGGTGCCCCACGTGAACGGCCAGCGCACTCTTGCCGACGCCGGGCCTGCCCAGCACCACGGCCACCCCCAGGGCGTGGCCGCCGTCGGGGGAGACCAGGACCCGCTCGAACGAGGAGACCAGGTCCTCCCGGCCCACGAAATCGGCCGTGTCGGCGGTCAACTGGTGCGGCGTGGGCACCTCGAACGGCAGATGGGAGAAGTGTTCCTCCACCCAGTCCCCGGGTTCACCGGTGGCCGGGGACTCCGCCGGGCCGGGGTCTGGCTGGACGGGTGGGGAGGACACTGGGACGGGGTTGTCTCCGGCCGCCAGAATCGCCGCCTCGGCCGCACGCAGCTCCTCCCCCGGGTCCAGCCCCAACTCCTCGGCGAGATGGTCGCGGCCGACGCGGTACACCTCCAGGGCCTCGGCCTGGCGTCCCGACCGGTGCAGGGCCAGCATCAGCTGGGCGCGGAAGCGTTCGCGGAGCGGATACTCCGAGGCCAGGGACCGCAGCTCACCGACCAGACGCAGGTGTTCGCCGAGGTCGAGCTCGATCCTGATCCGGTTCTCCAGAGCGTTCAGGCACTCTTCGTCCAGGCGGACCGCCTTGGCCGCCAGGAGGGGGCTGTCGATCCCGTTGAGCGCGGGTCCCCGCCACAGGGACAGTGCTTCTTCCAGGGCCGCCACGGCCTCCTGACGCAACCCCTGCTCCTCGCGGGCCCGGGCCTCGCGGACCTGTTCGCGCAGGATCATGTGGTCGACCGTTCCGTCCTCCGCCCTCAACAGGTATCCCGGAGGGCGTGTCTTGATCACCTCGGCTGACGAGGCCCCGGCGAGGCTCTTGCGTAGACGCGACACACAGATCTGGACCTGGGCGCGGGCCGTGGCCGGAGGGTTCTCGCCCCAGATCGCGTCGACGAGGTGGTCGGTGCTGACCACCCGTCCCGGTTCCAGAAGGAGTGCCGCGAGAACCACCTGTTGGCGTCCGGCCGGGATGTCGACGGCGCGGCCGCCCCTGGTGGCGGTGAGGGAGCCCAGAACCCCGAACGTGAGCCCGTTGGGAGGTCGGGAGGGTGGGGGAGCCGTGGAAGAGGGACCGTGCATCGGACTCCGATATCTCCGATCTGTTCCCGCTCGAACGGAAAGGGAGGATTCGCTTGCCGTTCCCCGAGCGAACAGGTTGTTCGTCAAGGGGCCGGGAGTCGGGACCGTGGCCCCTCCGCGCCCGGAACAATGCTCTTCTCAGGTGCCGGAATGTCCTTGGAACCGGCCCGGCGCCCTCAATGATGTTAGTGCCGGAACCGGCCTCGTCCCCTGAATGCCCATGGCCGGAATTGGCCGTTACCGAACGCCCGGTGAGCGGATACTTTCCGTTACCGCTGCGGTGGCGGGGCGCAGCAGCGGGGCGGGAGGTCCGCGCTCCGGTCCCCCGCCCCGTGTATCGGAGTCCCCTCGCGGGGCAGCCCCTATTCGACGCTCAGCGCTTCGACCAGGTCGCCCACGGCCGGGTTGGGCAGGGCGCGGGCGACATCGCCGGTCGTGACCATACCCACGAGAGTGGTCCCGTCGATGACCGGGAGCCGCTTGACCTCCTTGTCCAACATCGTGCGCATGGCCTCGTCGACCGAGTCGTCGGCGCCGACCGTGACGGCCTCCCCCTGGTTCAGACTGCCCGCGGGGTCGCTGAGCCTCTTCCCGGCGGCGAGCCCCCGGACGACGAGGTCCCGGTCGGTCACCATCCCCTTGAGCCGGCCGTCCTGCCCGCAGATGGGCAGGGCCCCCACACGGTCGCCGGCCATGAGTTCGGCCGCCTTCTGGAGCGAGTCGTCCGTTCCGACGCACCTCGGGTCGGGTGTCATGATCTCTCGAACCGTGGTCGCTGCCATCTTCGTTTCCCCCTTCGTCGTGACGCGTGTTCGGCTCTCCTGAACCCGTCGGTCGGCGGCCCCGGAGAAGGTGTCACCGCCGTGGCACCGACCGGGCTCACCCTGCTCGGTGCTGAAGCATCACTCCAGTACGCCCACCACCGCCGATGGCCGCGTTCACCCTGCTGTGGAGGGAGGAAAACCGCTGTGCTTCAGCCTTGTCCTCCCGGCTACCCGAGGCCCACGGCCCTCAACCGCGTCGAGCGGTGTATCGCCGTGTCGACATGCATGTTGAGCGACAGGAGAACGTCACCGCCCGCGACACGCGATGTCACCAACGAGGCCCGGCCGGGTGCTCAGCATCGAACTCGCATGAGGGGCTGTCGATAGGTGTGACAGAGAATGACATATTCTCTGTCACACAGACCGGAGCGCTCCTCCGCGACCTGCGGCGCCGCCATCGCCGCACGGAGGCGACTCCGTAACGTTCTCTGTCACATGCCCGGGAGGCTCCGTGACCGTCCACCCCCTGCCCCGCCCCGGCGGTCTCACCCTCGCCCAGGCGAGCGCCGAGTTCCTGGACCGGTTCCGCGAGCAGCCGCTCACCCGCCGCGCCTACGCTCAGACCCTCACCGTGCTGGCGGACGCGGCCGTGGGCGGGACCGCCGCGACGGTTGCGGTCGCCTTCACCCCCGGCGCGGCGGCCACCGCCATGGCCCGTTGGGAAGGCGCCGCTCCGGCCACGTGGAACAAGCACCTGGCCGCCTTGCGCTCCTTCGCTGCCTACTGCGCGCGCCGCCAGGCGCTGGAAGAGGACCCCACCCGGCTGCTGGAGCGCCGCAAGGAGCCCCGCCGCGGCGACAAGGCCGTTCCTGCCGCACGCCTGGAGGAGTTGTTCACCGACCCGGCCGTGGGGCTGCGCGAGAAGGTGCTGTGGCGAATGCTGTATGAGACCGCGGCCCGCGCCGAGGAGATCCTCACCCTGGACGTGGGTGACCTGGATGCGGCCATGCGCCGCGCCCGGGTGCGCTCCAAAGGCGGCGCGATCGAGTACGTGCACTGGGCCACCCCCACCGCCCGGATCCTGCCCCGCCTCCTGGCCGGACGCACCACCGGGCCGGTGTACCTGTCCGACCGCCGCTCCCCTGCCGCCGGCGCTCGGGCCCGCGCCCTGGCCGACGTCGACCCCACCACCGGGCGCGGGCGGCTGTCCTACCCGCGCGCGGAGTACCTGTTCAAACAGGCCTCCCAGCGGCATGACCCGCACGGTCAGGGGTGGACGCTGCACCAACTGCGCCACTCCGCGCTCACGTACCTGGCCGCCGAAGGGCGTAGCGCCCCCGAACTCCAGGCCAAATCCCGCCACGCCCACCTGGCCACCCTGGGCAAGTACGTGCGCCTGGGCGAGGAGACCTCCGCCTGGGTCACCGCCGAACACGATCCGTACAACCGGCGTGCTCCACGCCGCTGAACAGCGGGCGATTACGTGGCCTTCTCGCTGCCGTCACCGGGGGCGGTCGTTTTACCAGCGAGCACGAAGTCTTATTGCCGCTTCCCTGAGTTCCCGCTTCATTGGTCAGTGCAGGCGGAGGACAGTTACCTGCGAGAATCAGGTCAAATCGATGCTTGCTTGGGCTCTCCGTCGAGTGCGATGAGTAAATACTGTGTTTTTCCAGGCAGTTGCACTATGGGCGCTTCGCGTCGCCGATGGTGCCTGTCCGGAATCGGCCACATGCGCCATATATAGCCCTTCATCATTTACCGTGAAAAATTCGCGGATACGGTGTGTTGTCGATATACGACACGCCGCCATGACGCGAATGTGATGACGCCGCCGAACACAGAACAGAGAGGACCCTCACGATGAAGAAGTCTGCGACGTTCGCGCTCGTTTCGGCAGCTGGGCTGGGCTTGTCCCTGGCCGCCACCGCCCCCGCCAGCGCTGAGCCGGCGTTCACCGAGGAATCGGTCGAGGTCAACATCTACGAGGACGGCTCCATCGTGGAGGCCGATGCACCTCAGCCCATGGACAGTGACGACACGATCCTGTCCAACGGCCTCCTGTCCATCCAGACCACCCAGTGCACGTACGTGCGTGTGTCCTATGTGAAGGACGACGGTTCGCCGGTGGACCTGAGCTTCGGGTTCTACAACTCCGGGGACACTTACACCGGAGACACCTTCTACAACGTCGGTGCCGGGCAGACCGTGAGCGAGACGTGGTCGCAGATCAACACCAGCGGCAGCGTGGTCGGCTTCATGGACGTGCCCGGACAGCAGCAGTTCAACCTGCCCCCGGTCGACTGCGACTGACGCCGCGTGGCGGTTTGACCAGGGAAATCGATTCTTCCGGTTACCCGTGAGGCGGAGCTGAATAGAATCGGTCTGGGGGGGTACGCCTGCGGGTTGTACCTCCCCTGCTGATTGAGTTCTATGTGGCAAGCACTGCTTTATGTCAACCCCGTGACGACCGTTATTGCCCTGGTGGCGTTTTTCGTCGTGAGCGTGGCGGTCTGCTATGGGGCCCCGCGCCTGGGGATGGCCCGCCGTATCGCGGGAATCTTTCTCGCTATTGCCGTTGTGGCTTATGTCTATGTGTTGGTGCAGCCGTCGGGCGGGTGGGCGGAGGTGTTCGGGGCGGACCCGGACATCACGCTCAACCCGATAGCGTCCTTCGCTTACACCAACCCGGGCACCGATCTGACCTTGGCGATGGTCACCCTCAACGCCCTGCTGTTCGTGCCCCTGGCGATCCCCGCGTTCGTCGCCGTGACCAACCGGGCCGCCCTGTGGCTGTTCGGGCCGGTCTTGTCCGTGTTGATCGAGACCTTCCAAGCCGTGTTGGGCACGGGCAGGCAGAGCGACATCATGGACGTGCTGGCCAACAGTCTGGGCTACGTCATCGGGGTGGCGATGATGTACGCAGCGCACGCCTTGGTCGGTGTGCGTGAGCAGCGCGCACCGGTGACCTAGCCAAGCCCTGACTGCCACGGGAGATCAGCCTGGCGGGTGTCTGACCACACGCCCGCAGTGCCGAGCACGGCCCCGCCTGCGCCGCCGCTACAAGGTCCACAGCAGGCAAAACTCGCACAAGCGGCCCATGTCGCTCGCCTCCCGCCGCCGGGCCAGGGCGCACACTCGGGCCCATGGGGGAGCAACACCAGGGCCGGGTTGACCCCGAGCAGCGCCGAGCGACCATCGCGCGATTGGGCGCCCTGCGCGCTCAGGGTGCGTTGACCACCGAGCACGCCCGGCGGGTGGCCGACGGGCTGGGGGTGAGTCTGCGCACCGTGTGGCGCTGGCTCAAGGAACCCCCCAAGCTTCAGGCAGGGGGTTCCTACCGGCTGAGCGCCATCGACCGGGAGGCCTTCGCCCACTACCGCGGCAACGTGGCGGCCCTGCACCGCGCCCGCGAGGCCGTCATCGACGGCACGGGCCACACCGCCGGAGCCCCGGTCCCGGCTTTCCTCGTCCGCGGCTGGGCTGGGGCGCCCCCGGTGGGGCTGCGCACCCTGCAACGGGCCTTCGCCCGCGAACTCACCCGGGCCGAGCAGGCCGCCTGGCGCACCGGCGAGCCCGGGCGCCGTGCGGCCGGGGTCCATCTGACCCGCCCGCCCACGGGCCGCAATCAGATCTGGGAACTGGACCACAAGCAGATCCCCATCTTGGTGCTGCCCCCGCGCGGGGCCGCCCTGTGCCCGTGGATGACCACCATCGTCGACGACGCCACCCGCGCCCTGGTCGGCTGGGCCATCACCGCCACCCCGCATGCGGGAACGGTGCTCACCGCGATCCGCATGGGCCTGGTCCACGACCCCGACCGGGGCCCCTTCGGCGCGGTCCCCACCACCGGGCGGGTGGACCGCGGTCTGGAGTTCGCCGCTGCCTCGGTGCGCAAAGCTCTGGCCGCCCTCGGCGTGGAGGTACACCGCCTGCCCGCCTACACCCCGCACCGCAAGGGCAAGATCGAACGCCTGCACCGCACCCTGGAACAGACCCTGTTCAGCTCTCTGCCCGGCTACACCAAGGGTCCGCGCAACGCCGCCGGGCGCCTGCACAGCCCCTGGGACGACTCAGCGGCGGGCCGCGCCGCGGCCCAGGACGCCCCGGTGGGGCCGCTGCGCATCGAGCACCTGGCCGAGCGGGTGCGCACCTGGGCGCACTGGTACAACACCCAGCGCCCCCACACCGCCCTGGACGGGCGCACCCCCGCCCAGTCCTGGGCCCAGGACACCTTCGCCGTGCACCGCATCGACGCCGACCAGGCGCGCCACCTGTTGCTGGCCGACGTCGAACGCACCATCGGCAAGGACGGCATCCGCCTCAACAACCTGGCCTACCTGGCCCCCGAGCTGCACGGGCGCCGCGGCCAGGTGGTCCAGGTTCTACTCCGGCACCGAGCACCTGTGCACCGCCCACCCCCACACCCAGCTCACCCCCGCCCAGACCGAGGCCTTCCGCGAAGCCGCCCGCGCCGAGTCGCACCGCCTCGGCACGGCCCGGCGCCGCGCCAACACCCGCACCCGGCGCGAACTCGCCCCCCTGGTCGATGGCACCGCGCCCGCCGAGTCCCGTGTGCTGCCCGCCGGACACGGTGACGAACTCGCACTACGCCGCGCCCAACGCCGACTCCAGGAACGCTCCAGCACCAGCCTGCTGGGCCTGGAGGAGCCCATCACCGACGACCAGGAGAGCTGATGCCCGCCCACTTCGCCAACCTCACCGGCGCCAGCACGCTCAAGACCCGCCCGTTCCTGCTCGCCCACCGGATCGTGGACGACCTGGTCGCCAACCAGGCCACCGGCGTCATCCACGGCAACGCCGGGACCGGCAAGACCTACGCCGTCCAGGCCGCCCTGGAATCCCTCCAAGACAGCGACGGCACCCCGGTCACCGCCTACGCGCTAACCTTCCCCAGCCGCCCGACCATGCGCATGATCACCGACGAACTCCTGCGCACCCTGACCGGCGCCGCACCACCCCGCAGCCGCAACCGCTTCCACCTCATCACGACCCTGACCGACCTGCTCTCGGGCCCGCCCCGCCTGGTCGTGGTCGATGAGGCACAACGCCTCAACAGCGACTGCATCGAACTGCTGCGCCACCTGCACGACGCCCCCACCACCCGGTTCGCCCTGCTGTACGTGGGCGGCGACGGCTGCTGGGAAGTCCTGTCGGCCGAGCCCATGCTGCGCTCACGCGTCTTTCGCCGCCTGCCCTTCCACACCCTGCCCCGCGCCAAGGTGCCCGAACTGATCAGCCAGTTCCACCCCATCTACACCGGAACCGACGCCCAGGCCCTGCTCGACATCGACGACTTCTACGCCCACGGCACCCTGCGCGACTGGGCCTCCTTCACCCACACCGCCGCCCAGTTGTGCGCCGAGACCGACCGGACCGGGATCGACGCCGAGATCATCGCCAACGCCTACACCCTGCTCGGCGGCGGCGCCTATGCCTGAGCACACCCCGGCGACGCCCGAACGGGTGTTAGTCCTCAACCCCGCCGACCTGCCCGTGCCCGGCGTACACACCCGCAGCGAACACCAGGACCGGCTGCTCGTGCTGCGACCCACCCCCGGCTGCGCAGACCGCGCCACCCTGCTGCGCGATGTGACCACCGCCCTGGGCAAACACCCCTTCGCACCCAAGCCTCAGCACCTGGCCCAACCCGAGTGGGCCCACGCCCGAGCCTGTGCCCGCACCCACCGCTTCCACGCCCTGGTCGTGGATCGCGCTCACCGCCTCACCACCGAACGGCTCACCGAACTGGCCACGTTCGCCTCCTCGATCGGTGCGCACCTGTGGGCCCTGTGGTCGAGCTACGACGACCACACCCAAGCCCACCACGCCCTGGCCCAGACCCCACCCGCAGCCCAGACCCGCCTGTCCGCGGACCTGCCCGAGTTGGCCGCACCGGTCCGGCTGGACCCGCCACCCCTGCGCCGTAGACCCCAGGCCCTGGACCGGCTTCCACTGACCGACGTGTGGAGGTTCCGCGCCGCCTGCCGCGCCCGCCTGTCCACCCAGGCCTTCACCGAAGTCGACGACCACTACCAGGCCGCCTTCACCCGAGTGCGCCTCTTCCACGCCCAGGCCAGCGCCCCGCACGACTACCACCGCCCCTTCGGCGCGGCCCTGACCGCGTGGATGCGCGACGTGTTCCTGGGACCGGTCACCGATCCCAACCTCGCCCTGGTCCGGCTGCGCGCCGCCCAGGCCGCCCTGCTGCACAGCCGATGGTGGCTCGACTGGAACCCGCACGTGCTGGGCCAGGACCCCGCGACGCACCTACCAAGCCAACTGGACCCGCGGCGGGCCCAACGGGTGGCCGTGCACCACCACACCGGCGACGCCGCCGCGATCACCCTGGCCCTGCACCTGTGTCAGAGCGCGTGCTTCTTCGACGCCATCCGTTTGTGCGACGTCACCGAGGACGGGGGCCTGATCACCCCCACCCGCGATCGCATCCCCGCCTACCGACGTTCGAGCACCCGCATCCGGCTGCGTCCCTACGGCGGAACCACCTACGAAGAACTCATCGCTCTGCCCGTGCGCATCCCCGCCCACGGTCGCCGTCCCCTGGCCGCCCACCGCGCCCTACGCCTGGAACAGGGCGCCACTGACTCCGACTCCTTCTTCGTGCACGCCTCCTCTCCCGGTTGGTGCGACCCCGATGCCCAACTCCGGCACGGTCTGCAACGCCTGTGCCGAGACCTGCGCATCAACCCCACCTGGACACACGGCCCCGACTGCCCCTCGCACGACCGGCGCGGCAACGGCGGATGGCTAGCCACCCGAGCCCTGACCCTCACCCACTTGGAGAAGGCACGTTGCACCCGCTGATCACCGAACGCCTGCGCATTGGCGGCATCACCTCATGGGAGATCGCCGACCTGCTCGGTGTCCACCCCCACCAGCTCGAACACGACACTCTCGGCCGCCGCCGCTCCACTGATGAGGACCGGCTGCGCGCCCTGCCGGTGACCGTCCTGATCCAGCTGTGCCGACGGTTGGACCTGCACCCCAGTGACCTCATCGAGGAACTGGACGAGATGTGCTCCTCGCTCCGGCGCGCACCGCGCGAGGCCGACAGCGAACTGCCCGGGGAGGGGGAGGTCGTGGAGGACGCGCGCACCATGGTGGCCGCGCTGTTCCACGTCGGGGCACCGTTGTCCATCGAGGAGGCCGCCGGCGCCCTGGGATGGGGCTTCTCGCGCGCCCGGGCGACCGTCGAACACCTCCAGGCCCACGCCGACCTGACTGGCCCCTACGCGCTACGACGGGTGGGAGCCGACACCTACGCGCTGACCTCGCGCACGGATCTGCTCACCGCAGGCCAGCGCACCGCGCTGGAGAGCGTCGTCGTTGCCGTCGGCGGCACCCTCCCACAGACGCACGTCAGCGTCTTGGAGGCGCTGCTGGCGGGCTCAATCCTCAGTGGTGATGACGACGCTGCGCTCGCGGACCTGCTCAAGCTGGGGCTGGTGAGCGGTTCCGCCGAGGAAGGTCTGGAACTGGCGTCGGAGGTGCTCTACAGCCTCAACCCAGGCGACGACGGAGGCGGGAGCGGTGACAACGGGATGTCGTCACCGGTGACAGATAACTGTCGTTTCCAGTGACACAACGCTGTCATTCAACAATGCAGGCACCTGGGAGGGCACGGTCCCCGGGCCGGTGTGCCGCCCCGACGGCATGCCGCCGTGCCGGCAACGCGTCCCGCCGACAGGCAGGCCTGTCACCAGGCCGGCAGGGCGCCTCCACCATTTTCCTTACCGACCGTTCGGTCATGCCAGGTGTGGCGAGCAGGGAAAAGATCCCCCCGGATTGAAGAGTGCCTTGTATCACATGGCAAGGTGTCCTGTGACTCACAGGCGAAAGGCCTGGATTGTCTTGTTCTGCCGTGCTGTCCGGCCGTCGAGGTCGGCGCGTGAACCTACGGAGCACCCATGGCGACTTCCGACCCACCCACCTCCCAGCCGACCGGGGAGCTCGACCCCGAGGAACGGCGCAAGGTCCTCGCCGGGACCATGGTCGGCACGACCATCGAGTGGTACGACTTCTTCATCTACGCACAAGCCGCGGGGCTGGTCTTCGCACCGCTCTTCCTGTCTCCCCTGTCGGAGGCCAACCCCGCCGTGGCACAGGTCCTGTCCTTCGCCACGATCGGAATCTCCTTCCTCTTCCGCCCCCTGGGCGCGATCGTGGCCGGCCACCTCGGCGACCGGTTCGGACGCAAGAGGATCCTCGTCATCACCTTGGTCATGATGGGTGCGGCGACCTTCCTCATCGGTCTGCTGCCCACCTACGCCCAGATCGGGGTGGCCGCACCGATCCTGCTGATCTTCCTGCGCGTGGTGCAGGGCTTCTCCGCCGGTGGCGAGTGGGGCGGCGCCGCCCTCATGTCCGTCGAACACGCCCCCGTGGGCAAGCGCGGGGTCTTCGGCGCCTACCCGCAGATCGGCGTTCCCTGCGGCATGATCCTCGCGACCTTCGTCGTGTGGGCCATCACCGCGACCATCGGCACCGATGGGTTCACGGAATGGGGCTGGCGTATCCCGTTCCTGCTGTCGTTCGTGCTGATCGTGGTCGGCCACCTCATCCGCCGGACGGTCGAGGAGTCCCCGGTCTTCGAGCTCATGCAGCGGCGCAGGTCCGAGTCCTCGGCTCCCCTGGGACGGCTGTTCCGCAAGCACAGCAAGGAGGTCCTCCTCGCCGCACTGATCTTCGTGGCCAACAACGCCGCCGGATACCTCGTCATCGCCTTCCTGGCCACCTATGCCTCCCGTCCGGTGGAGGAGTTCGGCCTGGGCCTGGAACGCGAACCGGTGTTGCTGGCGACCACCCTGGCCGCGTTCGGCTGGCTGATCTCGACGATGTACGGCGGGTGGGTCAGTGACAAGCTCGGCCGGGTACGCACCTTCCAGCTCGGTTACGTGGCCCTCGCGGTCTGGGCGGTGCCGATGTGGTTCCTGGTCGACACCGGCGACCTCCTCTGGTACTTCGTGGGGGTCCTCGTGCTCTGCCTGACCCTGGGGCTGAGCTACGGGCCCCAATCGGCGCTGTACGCGGAGATGTTCCCCGCCGAGATCCGTTATTCCGGGGTCTCCATCGGTTACGCCCTCGGCGCGATCCTCGGGGGTGCCTTCGCCGCGACCATCGCCGAGGTCCTCCTGACCACGTTCGGCGCATCGTGGACCATCGGTGTCTACGTCATCGTGCTGTCGCTGATCTCGGGGGTGGCGGTCTCACTGGTGAAGAGCCCCCAGGGTGCCGACCTCCACGCCGACCGCACGCAGGCGAAGTAGTTCCGCGCGCTGTTCGGGGCGGGGCCGTCCGAAACGTCCCCGCCCCGTTCCCGCGCTGCTTCGAGGGCGGGCGCTGCACCGGCCGGTCAGGCAGGACCGGCGCGGTCCAGCGCCTCGTAGACCACCCCGGTCGCGGCCGCGTACACGGAGTGGTGGAGCAGGTCGATGGCGATCTCCTCGACGCCCCAGGCCGTTGCGGGCCCACTGGTCCCGGTCGCGGGCAGGACGACCTGCTCCCCGCCCCACACCGCTGCCAGGTGGGCCGCGGTCGCCGGGGTGCCGCTCAGTCCGGCCCAGCCGACGAGACCGCGGACCGCGCCCCAGCCCGTGCCGTATCCCCAGTGCACAAGGGTGCTGAACCGGCCCCCGCCCTCCCCTTCCGGATGCACGCCGAGCGCGACGGCGGCCGCGTCGGCCGGAGCGGAGCTGCCGCCCCGGCCCCGGATCCGTGCCTCCAAAGTGCTGGACACGGTCATGGCGGCGGTTCCCGCCAGCCCGGCCAGAAGCCCCCGCCCCGCAGCGGCGGAGGCTCCCGACAGCAGGCGTAGTACGCGCATGTCTCCCCCTGAGCGATCGGTGGTCGTGAGTTCTCCACTGCCCCGCCCCCGGGGCGTCGACGCCTTTCTTTGCCAGGGCTTGGCTCGGGGGCTGTTTCACGTGAAACACGCAGCACGGGGAGTCCGCGCATGGCTTCCGCCGTATCACCGGTCCGGCGCGTGGGCCGGGCTTTCCGGCTGCCGAGGCCGGCCGTGTGGCGGCCCGCCCGGGGCCGGAGATCCCCTCGGGTCGGCCCCTGGGCCCAAGCGTGTGCCATGCGCGGCGTGTCCTCACCCTCCGCCCCCGACGTGTGATCGACGGTGAGACGAGCCCGAGTTCATCGACCGTTCCGGGCCTGGGGAGGCAAAACGATGGGTGTACGGACATGGATCGAGTCGTGGCCGGTCTACCGGCAACTGACCGGGGAGGACCCGACGGGGAGAGGGGCCGCGGCCAAGTCCGCACGGAGTGAGGAGCTCCGGCCGCGGACCGAGGACGCCGACCGTGTCGTCAAGTCGGTGTGCCCTTACTGTGCCGTCGGCTGCGGCCAGAACGTCTATGTCAAGGACGAGGAAGTCATCCAGATCGAGGGGGACCCGGACTCCCCCATCAGCCGAGGGCGCCTGTGCCCCAAGGGCTCGGCCAGCCTGCAACTGACCACCGGACCCGCCCGTGAGGACAAGGTCCTCTACCGACGCCCGTACGGCGCGGACTGGGAGGAGCTCGACCTCGACACTGCCATGCGCATGGTCGCCGACCGGGTCGTGGACACCCGCGAGGAGACCTGGCAGGAAGAGCACGAGGGAAGCAGGGTCGCCCGCACCATGGGCATCGCCAGCCTCGGGGGCGCCACCCTCGACAACGAGGAGAACTACCTCATCAAGAAGCTCCTCACCGCGCTCGGCGTCGTGCAGGTGGAGAACCAGGCCCGGGTCTGCCACAGCTCCACCGTCTCCGGCCTCGGTACGAGCTTCGGCCGCGGCGGGGCGACGATGTTCCTGCAGGACCTGCAGAACTCCGACTGCATCATCATCGAGGGTTCCAACTTCGCCGAGGCCCACCCCGTGGGGTTCCAGTGGGTCATGGAGGCCAAGGCGCGAGGCGCCGTCGTCATCCACGTCGATCCCCGGTTCAGCCGCACCAGCGCCCTGGCCGACCTGCACGTGCCGATCAGGGCGGGAACCGACATCGCCTTCCTCGGCGGCATCATCAACCACGTCCTCACCGAGGGCAAGTACTTCGAGGAGTACGTGAAGGCGTTCACCAACGCCGCCACGATCGTCAACGAGGACTTCCGGGACACCGAGGACCTCGACGGGCTCTTCTCCGGTTACAACGAATCGGACCGCAGCTACGACGTCACCACGTGGGGATACGACGGGGTCGAGGTCGCGGCCGCGGCCGGCGACCGCAATCAGCTCTACAAGGCCCGGACCGACGAGTACATGGGTATCTCCAGCTCGGGCCGTCCCGAGCAGCACGGCTCGGGCGGCGCGGTCATCCGGGACGCCTCCCGCCAGGACGAGACCCTCCAGGACCCGAACTGCGTCTTCCAGATCCTCAAGCGGCACTACTCGCGCTACACCCCGGAGGCGGTCGAGGAGATCTGCGGGATCCCGAAGGAGGTGTTCCTGCGGGTCTGCAAACACCTCACCGAGAACTCCGGCCGGGACCGCACGAGCGCGTTCTGCTACGCCGTCGGCTGGACCCAGCACACCGTCGGATCGCAGTACATCCGGACCGCATCCATCCTGCAGCTGCTCCTGGGCAACATCGGGCGTCCCGGCGGCGGGATCCAGGCCCTGCGCGGACACGTCAGCATCCAGGGCTCCAGCGACGTACCGACCCTGTTCGACCTGTTGCCCGGGTACCTGCCGATGCCGCACGCGGACGAGGAGCAGGACCTGGACTCCTACGTCCTGGCGGCGGGCTTCCCGCACAAGGGTTTCTGGTCGAACATGGAGGCCTACACCGTCAGTCTGCTCAAGGCCTGGTGGGGGGAGCACGCCACCGCCGAGAACGACTACTGCTTCGACCACCTGCCCCGTCTGACCGGATCGCACAGCACGTACGACACGGTCATGGGCCAGATGAGCGGGGAGTGCAAGGGGTACTTCCTCATGGGGGAGAACCCCGCCGTGGGGTCGGCCAACTCCAGGGCCCAGCGCATGGGCATGGCCAACCTCGAATGGCTCGTGGTGCGCGACTTCTCCCTCATCGAGAGCGCCACCTGGTGGAAGGACGGCCCCGAGATCGACTCCGGGGAGAAACGTACCGAGGACATCGGCACCGAGGTGTTCTTCTTCCCTGCCTCGGCCCACACAGAGAAGTCGGGCACCTTCACCAACACCAACCGCACGCTGCAGTGGCACGACCGCGCCGTCCGGGCCACCGGAGAGCGGACCAGCGACCTGTGGTTCATGTACCGCCTGGGTGAACTCGTCCGCGAGCGCCTCGCCGATTCCGACGATCCGAAGGACCGCCCCGTCACGGAACTGACGTGGGACTACCCGCTCGAACCGGACGGAGAGCCCGACGCGGCGGCGATCCTGCAGGAGATCAACGGCCACGACGCCGAGGGCCGGCCGCTGAGCCTCTACACCGAGTTGAAGGCGGACGGCTCGACCACGTGCGGATGCTGGATCTACTGCGGGGTCTTCAAGGACGGGGTCAACCAGTCCGCCCGCAAGAAACCCGGCTCGGAACAGGACTGGATCGCCGCGGAGTGGGCCTGGAGCTGGCCCGACAACCGGCGCATCCTCTACAACCGCGCATCGGCCGACGAGGACGGGCAGCCGTGGAGTTCACGCAAGTCCCTGATCTGGTGGGACCCCGAGCAGAGTAGGTGGATCGGGCACGACACCCCCGACTTCGAGAAGGACAAGGCGCCCCATCACCGGCCGGACGAGGACGCGAAGGGGGTGGAAGCGCTCAGCGGCCGGGACGCCTTCATCATGCAGGCCGACGGCAAGGGATGGCTGTACGCACCCGCGGGCCTGAACGACGGGCCCATGCCCACCCACTACGAACCGCAGGACACCCCGTTCGAGAACCTGCTCTACACGCAGGGACGCAACCCGACCCGGCTGCTGTACCCGCACGAGTACAACCTGTACCACCCGGAACCCGGGACGCCCGAGTCCGACGTCTACCCGTACGTGGTGACGACCTACCGCGTGACCGAGCAGTTCACGGCGGGCGGGATGAGCCGGTGGACGCCCTACCTCTCCGAGCTCCAGCCCGAGTTCTTCTGCGAGGTCAGCCCTGAACTGGCCGCGGAACGGGGGCTCGACCACAAGGGCTGGGCGACGCTGGTATCCGCACGGAACGCGATTGAGGCCCGGGTACTGGTCACCGACCGCATGGCCCCGCTCCGGGTCCAGGGCCGGGTCGTGCACCAGATCGGCATGCCCTACCACTGGGGCCCCAACGGCTACAGCACGGGTGACTCCGCCAACGAACTGATGTCCATCTCCCTGGACCCCAACGTGCACATCCAGGAGGTCAAGGCGCTCACGGCCGACATCCGGCCCGGACGCCGCCCCAAGGGCCCCGAACGGCTCGAACTGGTCCGTGCCTACCGGCGCCGCGCCCGCATCACCGAGTCCACCGGAACGGGGGAGTGAACGTGAGTACCGACAACGACGAGGGGACCCCGCGGCTCGGGTTCTTCACCGACACCAGCGTCTGCATCGGCTGCAAGGCCTGCGAGGTCGCCTGCAAGGAGTGGAACCTCGTCCCCGAGGACGGGCTCGACTTCACCGGGATGTCCTTCGACAACACCGGCGGACTGGGCGCCGACAGCTGGCGCCACGTCGCATTCGTCGAACAGCGCGAACCCCTCGGCCACCAGGAGACCGGCCTCGGACGCAGGGAAACCGTCGATCTCGGCATGCCCTCGTTCGAGCTCCCCGGGGCCTCCGCGGCACCCGAGGACCGGGGTGAGTTCCGCTGGCTCATGTCCTCGGACGTGTGCAAACACTGCACCCACGCCGCCTGTGTGGACGTGTGCCCGACCGGGGCGCTCTTCCACACCGAGTTCGACACCGTCGTCGTGCAGGAGGACATCTGCAACGGCTGCGGCTACTGCATCCCGGCCTGCCCCTACGGCGTCATCGACCGCCGCGAGGACGACGGCCGGGTCTGGAAGTGCACCCTGTGCTACGACCGCATCGGTGACGGGCTCGAACCGGCCTGCGCCAAGGCCTGCCCCACCGACTCCATCCAGTTCGGCGACCTCGACGAACTGCGCGAACGCGCCGCACAACGCCTGGAGGACCTCCACGGGGAGGGTGTGAGCTCAGCACGCCTGTACGGGGACGACCCCGACGACGGCGTCGGCGGCAACGGTGCGTTCTTCCTGCTGCTGGACGAACCCGAGGCCTACGGCCTGCCGCCCGACCCCGTCGTCACCACGCGTGACCTGCCGTCGATGTGGCGGCACGCGGGTGTGGCGGCGGCGACGATGCTGGCCGGAGTGGCCGCGACTTTCCTGGGAGGACGACGGTGAACACGTCGGAAGTGACGAAGCAGGGTATGCGCGGGCAGCGGCCCGACCGAGAGGCGATGACCGGGGCCGCCGATGTCGTCAGTGAGCAACAACGGCGCGAACGCGACGCCCGGCCCGGTGAACACAGTGCCGAAGGGGCGGAGTTCACCTCCTACTACGGCAAGCCGGTCATCAACGGGATCGTGTGGGAGGCGCCCGCGATCGGCGGATACCTGTTCCTCGGCGGCCTCGCCGGCGCATCCTCCGCCCTCGCGGCGGGGGCGGAACTGACCGGGCGCCCGGATCTGGCCCAGCCGTTGCGCTACACCGCCCTGGCGGCGATCTCCGGGTCGACGGCCGCGCTCATCTACGACCTGGGACGGCCGGAGCGCTTCCTCAACATGCTGCGCGTGTTCAAACCGTCGTCGCCGATGAGTGTGGGGTCGTGGATCCTCGTCGGGTACGGGCCGCTGGCCGGCGTCGCGGCCGTGACCTCACTGACGGGCTGGTTCCCGCGTATCGGCCGCCTGGCCACCTACGGCTCCGGCGCGATGGGCGCGCTCGTGGCCACCTACACCGCTCCCCTGGTGTGCGACACCGCCGTGCCGGCCTGGCACGAGGGGTACCGGTACATGCCCTTCGTCTTCGCCTCCTCCGCGGTCGCCGCCGCAGGGGGCACGGGACTCATCGCCGCACCCTCCGGACAGAGCGGTCCGGCACGCCGCGCCGCGGTCGGCGGCGCAGTGGTCGAGACGGTGGCCGCCACCGCCATGGAGTACCGCATGGGTCTGCCCGGAGAGACCTACAGGCAGGGACGCGGGGGCGCGTTCATGCGCGCGGCCAAGACCCTGACCCTGGCGGGTGCGGCCGGGGCCGTACTCGGACGACGCAGCCGTGTGGCCTCCGCGCTCAGCGGCGCGGCCCTCGTGGCGGGATCGGCCTGCACCCGGCTCGGGGTCTTCTACGCCGGGGTCGGGTCCCAGGAGGACCCGAAGTACACCGTGGTGCCCCAGCGCCGCCGACTCGACGAGCGAGAGCGTGGGAAGGACACGCAGTGACAGCGGCCGGGGGCAGCACGAGACCCTTCGGAACGGACGGAACGTGAGGAAGGACCGGTACGTGTTCCACCGACCCGGGCTCCCCAGTGACCTGCCGGTACCCGAGGACCTGTGGGGGCGGGCAGGTGTGGTCGCGGCCGTGTCCGCAGGTACGGGCGTCGAGGAGGGTGCGCTCGTGGACCGCTCCCTCTCGGTGGGTCGGCCGGGAGACGGGTTCCACCTCCTGAGGGTCGGCGACGAGCGTTTCGTCCTGCTCGGTGAGGACCCGGACAGTTCACCGGCCACCGGACTGCGCCGGCCCACCGACCCCTTCGACGGGGCACCGTCGTGGCTGCCGGTGGAGTGGCTGGAACGCCACCGCATGTCCGGGCCGCACTTCCTCTACTGGTGGGAGGGCACGTGGGTGCGCGCCGCCTACCCCGACGACTGGGAGGACGACGGGCTCCGCAACCTGCTGGGCTGGTCCGCCACCCCGGAGGCCACGGTCGGCGAGGTCGCACGTCTGCTCGGTCCGGAAGCCGGGACGGGGGCGGCCGAAGTGCTCGTGACCCAGGCACTGGAGCGCGACCTCACCCGTGAAACGGTCGCCGAAGCCACGGCGGACGTTCCCGGGTTCGACACCGGGACAGCGGTGACGGTCGCGCACGGGCTGGGGCTGACCGGCGCGGCCGAACCTCCCGAGCTCCCGGCCGGCGACGGCCCGCCGCCGGTGCGTTCGGTGCCGCTCATCGGACGCGACGAGTGGGCGCTGCTGGTCGGTGACGCCATGCGCCTGTCCGGGGAGACGGAAGGATACGACCCTGCGGGCCGTGCCGACCCCTCCCTGCTGGAGCAAGGGCCTCCGGCCGAAGGGGCGCCCGTGTGGGCCGACCTGCTGGATCCGCGGATCCGGTGGACCCCGCCGTGGCCGGGGGCGCCGGACGTCCCCAGCGTCCCGCCGGTGGAGATGGAACCATACGATCGCGTGCTGCTGCTCGACCGGATCCGGGCCCTGGTCACCGAGGCCGCGGACCACCTCCCGTGGCAGGTGCTGCGGCTGGTCCACCGGGCCCTGGTGGGGTACTCGGGCGGGGTCCTCGTGGCGGTGTGCGAGGACGGTGAGTACTTGGTCCCGCTTCCCGAGGAGCTGCGGGAAGAGATGGCCTTGCTGCGTTCGGCCACCTTCTTCCCCGGGTACGGGGCCTGGTTCACCGTCCGCCTCACCCTGGAACGGGGCGGCGGATGGTACATCGTCTACGACCGGGTGAACGAACCGGTGTTCTCGTTCCCGCCGACGGCGTTCAGCTACGCCCTCGACGCCCGGTACTTCCCCAGGGACGACGCCCGCACACCGCTGTGGCTGTCCGAGCGGTTGCGTGCGGCAGGGGACCACACGTCCTGAACGCGGAGGACGGCCGCGCCCGGGTATCCGGGACGCGGCCGTCCGGTGTGGCCGGGGCCGGTCACAGGTAGCGCTTGGCCCCCGAGAACTCGTCGTCGGAGTCCCACTCCTCCCAGTCGACGACGGACACGGACGTGGACTCGTTCGGTGCGTGGATCATCCGGCCGTCACCGATGTACATGCCCACGTGGTGCACGTAGCCCTCACCGCCCGGTTGGGCGAAGAACAGCAGGTCGCCCGCTCGGAGGTCGGCCGCCTCGACGTCCTCGCCCTCTGCGGCCTGGTCCGCGGCGTCACGCGGGATGTCGATACCGTGCGCGCGGTGGATCGAGTAGGTGTACCCGGAGCAGTCGTAGCCGTAGGAGGACACACCCGCCCACAGGTACCGCAGGCCCAGGAACTCCTCGCCGGTCTCCACCAGGTCCTGGCCGGTCGGCGGGGCGGGCTCCTCACCGGGGGCGTACACGTCCGCGTCGGCGCTGTCCAGCCATGCCGCCGAGTCGTCGGGCAGCGCGACCCGCAACGCCTCCGGTGTGGTCGCCAGGACCGGGAGCCGGGTGTTGAAGCTGATCTCCTGGAGTACTTCACCGGCGGGCCTGTCGGTCAGCGCCGCGCGGTCGGCCGTCACCTGTGCCGAGGGCAGGTCCTGGACCTGCTGGGCGAAGTCCTCGTTCTCCACCAGCTGCTCGACCGGGACCCAGCCCGGGTATCCCCGGTCGTCCCGTGGGGTCGACTGTTCCGGCACGACGACGTGCGCCCAGTCCCCGGAGACCTCGGTGACCTCGACCTCGGAGCCGAGCACGGCCTGGCTCTCCAGCTTGCCGGTCAGCCAGCCGCGCGTCTCGGTGTCCTCCATGTTCTCGTTCCACTGGTCCAGGTCGACGGGGTTGCTCAACGAGGGCGCGTCCAGCCCGCGTGCCGTGTCCGGCTCCACCCAGAGGGTGGTGGCGGTGACGTCCACGAAGGCACGGTCACCGGCTTCCGGGGCGTCGGCGGCCGGGGAGGCCGCAGCCGTGGTACCCGTCGTGCTCAGCAGGGCCGCGACACACGCCGCGGTGACGACACGGATCCGCTTCATCGTTCTGTCCCTTCCGGTGCTGTGGACTCGAACCCGAGCCCGGGGGTGTGCGAAAGGTGCAACCGGTCGCCTTGCAGCGTGTAGCCGCCGACCGGTCCCGAACCGTCGATCCATTCGGCGGAGTCGAGGTCCACGAGGGTGATCGCCGGATGCGCCGCGGCCACGTGTGCGGCAGCGGTGATGGAGACGCGGGGCTCCATCATGGCGCCGATCATGCAGGTGAGCCCCGCAGCGTGGGCCACGTCGGCGATCGCCGTGGCGTGGCCGATCCCGCCGCACTTGGCGAGCTTGATGTTCAGGACGTCGGCGGCGCCCGTGCGGGCGATCTCGAAGGCGTCCCGCGGCGAGTCCAGCGCTTCGTCCGCCATGATCGGTACGTCCACGGCGGCCGTGACCGAGGCCAGCCCGCGCAGGTCGTGCTTGGGTACCGGCTGTTCCACGAGTTGCAGGGGCAGGTGTGCGTCCTGGATCGCGCGGATGATGCGCACCGCAGACTTGGGGTCCCATCCCTGGTTGGCGTCCAGGCGGAACTCCGCGCCCGGGACGGCCTCGTGCACCGCCCGCAACCTGTCGAGATCGGCACGCCAGTCGTGTCCCAGCTTGACCTTGAGCACCGTGAATCCGTCCTCGAACGCACTCACCGCTGCCTGTGCCATGGCCTCCGGGGCGGCCAGGCTGATGGTCATGTCGGTCCGTAGGACCGTGCTGGTGTCTCCGCCCAGCGCTTCGACCAGGGGCACGCCGAGCCTGCGGGCCCAGGCGTCGTGCAGCGCGACATCGACCGCCGCCTTCGCGCTCGTGTTCCCGGCGCACGCGGCGGCGATGGCGTCGGTGTGGCCGCGTAGCCCGCCGACCACGGGGTCGGCCGTCAGGGCCTCGGCCACCGGGCCGTGGATCACCGCACGCATCGATTCCACGGACTCCCCGGTGACCGCGAGTGTCTCGGCCGCAGAGCCGTGCCCGACGGTGCCGTCGTCCAGCTCCACTTCGACGAGGAGCCCGGTCACCTCCTCGACACTGCGCCGGGCGGTCACGAACGGGCGGGTCAGCCTGCCCCTGTAGTCCCGGCTGCGCACATCGGTGACGGAGAGGCCGGGGTTCGGTGGACCGAGCACGTCACACCGCCGCGAGGAGCTGGGCGACGGTCAGGCCGATGAACGTGCCGAGGAACGAACCCATCAGCGCGTAGAGCACACCGACCGGTACGAGCTGGCGGTCGAACGCGCCGGCCACCACGGGGGCGGATGCCACACCGCCGATGTTGGCCGTGCTGGCCACCGCGAGGCTGAAGAGCTCGGTGCGGGTCAGCTTGGCGTAGAGGGCCATGATCACCAGGTGCACGAGCAGCACCACGATCCCGACGGCGAGGTAGACGGGCGCCTGCGTCAGGGAGGTGAAGTCCGACCCCGAGGCGATGATGCCGATGATGACGTAGAGCATGACCATCGCGATCTCTGTGGACCCCGCCGTCCTCCCCATGGGTGTGGTGGCGATGACCAGGCCGAGCACGCTGACGATCAGGATCGTCCACGTCGTCGCGGTGACGACGTCCCCGAGTTCCGGGAGCTGCTCACCGATCCAGCTCGCGGTGGCGGAGACGAACAGGCTGAAGCCGATCAGACCCATCAGCGAGACCAGGTCGATCGGGCGCCCTTCCTCCTCCGGGCCGTCCTGCGTCTCGAACTTCGAGGTGTCGGCCTTGGTCCACCGGTTGAACCGCTCCGAGAAACCCACCGAGCCGAACATCAGCAGGAGCCACACCGAGTACAGCAGCGTGTCCACGATCAGCACGTAGCCGAACACGTCCTCCGGGGCTTCCAGGATGCCCTGGATCGCGACCATGTTCGCGGAGCCACCGGTCCACGATCCGCTGAGCGCCCCCAGCGCCTTCCACGCCTCGGCGTCCAGAGCCGCGCGGAACGCCAGGAAGGCGATCAGGAAGCCGACCACGATGCTCACCGCGGCGACGAAGAAGGTCAGGAGGAGCTTGGGGCCGAGCTTGACGATCCTGCGCAGGTCGCACTTGAACAGTAGGAGCAGGATCATGGCCGGCAGCAGCGCGTCCTGTACCGCCCCGCCGGTCGCATCGATCGACTCGGACTCGCCGAAGACGCCCACCGTGTTCAGCGCCGCGGCGCAGATGTAGAGCAGAACGAACGCGGGAACGTAGGTGAACAGCCGGATATCGGTCCGGCGCGTCACGAGCACGAGGACGGCTGCCAGTGCCAGCAGCACGCCCAGATACAGAAAGCCGTCCGTGATCATTGTGTCGTCTTTCCCGTCCTTCCTGGGGGCGTTCCTGAACCCTTTCTGGCACAAAAAAAGTCGGAAACCGGCACACGTGCTGTGCTGCACGCGTGGCGTGTTTCCGACTGGATCGTGTTCCGGTGAGGGAACAGGCAATCGAAGCGGCCTGCCGCCGGCCCGTCCTCAGCCCGAGGTGGAGCCGACGATGCTGCGGTACTTCACCACGGCGTTGCGCAACGCCGCGAGCAGTGCCCGCTGCGAGGAGCCGTGATACCGGGTGGTGATCCGCTCCGTCAGGCGACCTTCGTCCGTGATGCACTCTCCCGCGAACAAGCCGCTGACGAACGACTTCGTCAGTGCCAACGTCGCGGAGCATTCCGCATCCAGAATCCGGTGGCTGTCCGTGTCGACCACGAAGACGACGTAGTAGATCCCGAACTGGGTGGTGATCGGGTTACCGGACGGCGCTTTCGCCTCGCCCGTGACGAGGATGGTCGTGGACATCAGTGAGGATCCAACCACGCGGCCCCACGGTTCGTAAAGACGTCATCAGTGAACCGAAACGAATTTACGGGACCGTGACGCGGGACCGGGTACCCCGTCCTCGCCAGGCGTGCCCCGGGCCGCCGGCCCGTGTCCGTGCCTCGGCGCACGGGGCGCCCCGTCCACCAGGCCGGAAGGTTCTGCCCGGCGGAAGGGGAAAGGTCTTTCCGGGAGCTTGATCGCCGGGAACCGGGCGGATTCCTGGGAATGCCGTGGAATGGAGGGAGGGACGTCCCTTTCCCCGGGGAGTCGCATTCCCCGTGGCGCGGAAGGGGGTGGGGGACAAGGGGCCGGGCACCGCCTCCCTCCCGGCCTCCGGGCCGTACGGGACCGGGAGGGCCGCGCCGGTCGCACCGGCGGCGCCGATACGTGTTCCGGCCGCGGCCGTCGGGCTCACGAGTCCAGTACCTGGTTCTGTCGCTGCACCACCGGGGGCTCCACCGACCACGGGAAGTTGATCCACCGGTCGGTGTGGCGCCACACGTACTGGCACTTGATGGAGGACTGCGGCTTCTCGTAGATGACGGCGCTGCGCACCTCGGCGACGTGCTCGGCGCAGAAGTCGTGCACGAGTTTGAGCGTGGTTCCGGTGTCGGCGACGTCGTCGGCGATCAGCACCTTCTTGTCGCTGAGGTCCACCACGTTGGGCACGGGCGGAAGCATGACCGGCATGTCGAGGGTCTGGCCGACCCCCGTGTAGAACTCCACGTTCATCACGTGCAGGTTCTTGACGTCGAGCGCGTAGCCCAGACCGCCGGCGACGAAGAGGCCGCCGCGGGCGATGGAGAGGATGATGTCGGGCTCGAACCCGTCGTCGGCGATCTCGGTGGCGAGGTCGCGGACGGCGGTCCCGAAGAGTTCGTAGGTGAGGTTCTCGCGCTCGTCGCTCACGGGCTCTTCCTTGTACGGCCGGGTGGTGTGGTGGGTGCTCTCTGCCCGCTTCCCCGCTGGTGGGGGCGTGTACACGGCACCGATCCATCGTATGCCCGCCGCGATGTGTCCCCGCAGGGACCGGTACCGGAACCGGGGCCCGCGGGGGACGGACAACTGTCCAATTCGGAGGGTGTGACGGTCCGCACATCTGGACGATCGGCTCGAAAAAAGGCCGAAGATCGCGACGTTTTCTCGGATATTCCCGGGTTGTGGTCAACAGATGGCTCGAAATCGCACCATGTTCCGGTACGAGTCATCCACGACACACGGAGGTGGTCGCATGGCCGACGACCAGGACCTGTTGCCCTCCGAGCAGCCCGTACAGCTGCTCGAACCCTCGGGGCGCACGGTCGAACACCCGGTCCTGCCGCTCCCACACACGGACCGGTTGCTCGCCGCGTACGAGTCCCTGGTGGTCGGCCGCCGCGTCAACGACCAGGCCGGTGCGCTGGTCCGCCAGGGCAAACTCGCCGTCTACCCCTCCTCCCACGGGCAGGAGGCCTGCCAGGCAGGCGCCGCGCTCGCGCTCGCCGAGGGCGACTGGCTCTTCCCCACCTACCGCGACACCGCGGCCGCCATCGCACGCGGGGTCGACCCCGTCCAGGTCCTCACTCTGCTCAAGGGCGACTGGCACTCCGGGTACGACCCCTACGAGAAGCGGGTCGCCCCCCAGGCCACCCCCCTGGCCACCCAGCTCCTGCACGCCGTCGGCGTCGCCCACGCCGCCCGCCTGCGCGGCGAGGACACCGTCGTCATGGCCCTGTGCGGCGACGGTGCCACCAGTGAGGGCGACTTCCACGAGGCGCTCAACTTCGCCGCGGTGTTCAAGGCCCCCGTCGTCTTCTTCGTGCAGAACAACGAGTACGCCATCTCCGTACCGCTCGCCCGGCAGACCGCCGCCCCCTCCCTCGCCCACAAGGGCATCGGCTACGGCATCAAGGGCGAACGCGTCGACGGCAACGACATCGCCGCGGTCCTGGCCGTCCTCGACCGCGAGGTGGCCGCCGCCCGCGCCGGCGGAGGGCCCCGGCTCGTGGAGGCCCACACCTACCGGATGCAGGCCCACACCAACGCAGACGACGACACCCGCTACCGCGACGGTGAGGAGGTCGACCCCTGGCGCGAGCGCGACCCGCTGCTGCGCGCCGAGGCCCTGCTCAAACGCCGCCGGGTGCTGACCAAGGACCGCAAGGCCCGCATCACCGAACACGCCGAGGAGGTGGCCGCCGCCATGCGAGCCGGTGTGGACGCCGACACCGACCCCGCACCGTCGGAACTGTTCGCGCACGTGTACGCCACCCCCACCCCGCAACTGACCGAGCAGGCCGCCTTCCTGGCCGACGAACTCAGCAGAGAGGGCAACTGACATGGCCGAAGGGTCGACCAAGATCTCCATGGCCCAGGCCCTCAACCGGGCCCTGCGCGACGCCATGACCGAGGACCCGACCGTGTACGTCTTCGGGGAGGACGTCGGTCCCCTCGGCGGCGTCTTCCGGATCACCGACGGGATCACCGCCGACTTCGGCGAGGACCGCTGCTTCGACACCCCGCTCGCCGAGTCCGGGATCGTAGGCATGGCCGTGGGCATGGCCATGAACGGCATGCGGCCCGTCGTCGAGATGCAGTTCGACGCGTTCGCCTACCCCGCGTTCGAGCAGGTCGTCAGCCACGTCGCCAAGACCCGCAACCGCACCCGCGGCAAGGTCGCCCTGCCGATGGTCGTCCGGGTCCCCTACGCGGGCGGTATCGGCGGCGTCGAACACCACTGCGACTCCTCCGAGGCCTACTACGCCCACACACCCGGCCTCACCGTGCTCGCCCCCTCCAACCCGGCCGACGCCTACTGGATGCTGCGCGAGGCCATCGCCCTGCCCGACCCCGTCGTGTTCATGGAGCCCAAGAAGCTCTACTGGGGCAAGGACGAGGTCGACCTGGACACCCCGGCCCCCGGCATCGGGACCTCCTCGGTGGTCCGGGAGGGCACGGACGCCACCCTCATCACCTACGGCCCCTCCGTCCCCACCGCGCTGGAGGCCGCCGAGACCGCCGCGCAGGAGGGCCGCAGTCTCCAGGTCGTGGACGCGCGCTCCCTCGTCCCCTTCGACGACGCCGGCGTGTGCGAGGCCGTGCGCTCCACCGGCCGGGCCGTCGTCGTCGCCGAGGCGAGCGGGTTCGCCAGTGTCGCCTCCGAGATCACCGCACGTGTGACCGAACGCTGCTTCCACTCCCTGGCCGCGCCGGTCCGGCGGGTCACCGGTTTCGACATCCCCTATCCCCCGCCGAAGCTGGAACGCCACCAACTCCCCGGCGTGGACCGCATCCTCGACGCCGTAGACGATCTGCAGTGGGAGGACCAGTGACCGACCGGACCTTCGACCTTCCCGACCTCGGTGAGGGCCTGACCGAGGCCGAGGTCGTGCGCTGGCTCGTCTCCGTCGGCGAGACCGTCGCCCTCGACCAGCCCGTGGCCGAGGTGGAGACGGCCAAGTCCATCGTCGAGGTGCCTTCGCCCTTCGCCGGCACGGTCAGCGCTCTGCACGGTGAGGAGGGCGCCGTCGTCGAGGTGGGACGGCCGCTCATCACCGTCGCCACCGGGGAGCCGCCCGTTCAGGAACCGGACCCGGGACCCGCCGGGACCGCCGGGGCCGCCGAGTCCGCCGAGGGTGAGGCGTCGGCCGCCGCCGAACGCTACCGAGAGGAGGAACGCGCCGGCACCGGGTCGGGCAACGTGCTCGTGGGTTACGGCACCCCCGAGACCGGAACCCGAGGACGCAACCGCCGTCCCCGTACCCGCACGCCCGAACGCGGGGCAGGGGGCCGATCGGTGCCGCTCGCCGCAACGGGGACGCCGGCCACACCGGCCCCGGGCGGACGGCCCCGAGTGCCCCTGGTGACCTCGCCCCTGGTGCGGCAGATGGCCCGCGAGGCCGGGATCCGTGTGGCCGGGATCGAGGGCAGCGGGCCGAACGGGCTCATCATGCGCAAGGACGTGCGTGCGGCCATCGCGGCCTCTGCCCCTGCCACCAACGGCGCGGCTCCTGCCGGGGCCGAGGAGCAGGACGCGTCCGACACCCCGGCCCCTGCGATTCCGGCTTCACGGCCCCCGTCATCCGGGGCTTCCAGGGTCAGTGTCCCGGGCACCGACCCGCGCACGGGTCTGCCCGAGGCCGCGCGCGTGCCCATGACCGGCTTCCGCAAGAGTGTGGCCGACACGCTCTCCCGGAGCCGCCGCGAGATCCCCGAGGCGACCGTGTGGGTGGACGTCGACGCCACCGAACTCGTCCGCCTGCGCCGGGCCCACCCCGACGGGCCGGGGATCATGGCCTACGTGGCGCGCTTCGTGGTTGCGGGGTTGCGTGCCCACCCCGAGCTCAACGGGATCGTGGACACCGAGCGCGGGGAACTCGTCCAGTACGACGGGGTCAACCTCGGTCTCGCCGTGCAGACCGACCGCGGCCTGGTCGCCCCGGCCGTGCTCGGCGCGCACCGGTACACCACGGCCCAGCTGGACACCGAGATCCGGCGCCTGACCGAAGCGGCCCGCGAGGGCAGGGCTTCTCCCGCCGAGATGACCGGGGGCACTTTCACCCTCAACAACTACGGGGCCCTGCGGGTGGACGGCAGCGCCGCCATCATCAACCACCCCCAGGCCGCCATCCTGGGTCTGGGCCGCATCATGGATCGCCCCTGGATCGTCGACGGGCAGGTCACGGCCCGCAAGATCACCCAGCTCTCCTTCGCCTTCGATCACCGCGTGTGTGATGGAGGAACGGCCGCCGGGTTCATGCGGGTGGTCGCCGACGCGATGGAGGACCCGGCCGCCGCCATCGCCGACCTGTAGGAGCGCGTTCCCGCGTCCGGATCGAGAACAGTGCCCCGGGGCCCGCCGCCCCGGGGCACTGCGCTGTGTCCGGACGCCTCGTTCGGCCTCGGTAGTGCTCCCGAGAGCACTACCGACGGTCTGCGGTGCTCTCGACAGCACTGTCACCGATCGAAGCGGCCCAGCCTGTGTGAAGTGGACCGGCCACTACTCGGCAATGTTGTGCTCCACCTGCCCCTGCTCCAAAAAGAGCATGAATTCGGGCGAGAAGGGCAGTTCGGAACTGTTTCATATTGAACTTGATTCTTCGGCGCGCCGCCGCTGACCTGGAAGAACAAGAAACCTGGTTCTTTTTCTCGGAAGAATTGACGATCCAGGTTTCCGGTGCTCTACGCTGGCGGCATCACCTCGACCACCGGTGTCCACCGGCGACGACCGCCGGAAACATCCATCGGCGACGGTGGGGAGAGATCCACAACTGAAGACCAGACACGGTGACCCCGCGACGGTTAACAACCGCCCGGGGCCGTGGCCAGCAACGTTTCCACCTCAAAGCAAAGGATTTTGCCAGCATGCCCCAGTGTATCGCTGCCGTGTTCAAAGCTGTCTTGAAACCCCTCCAGGCGCTGCTCCGCCCGCCCAAGGGCCGCCACTCGGCCGGGCAGCTCCGGCGCCGCCGTTCGACCCGCGTGCGCCGCTACGCTCCCCGCACACCCGCCGCCCCGGCTCCTCCGCCCTCCCACCCGGCGGCTCGGAAGTCCCAGCTCAATGCGGCCGAGCGTCCTCACCCGAAGCCGCCTGCGAGCCCGACACCACCGACGGCCCTGAAGCCGCATGCGAGCCCGACACCCCCGTCCCTGGAGCCTCCGACGGTCGAGATCGACGCCGACGAGATCGCCCTGGTGCGCCCCTACTTCACCGCCCACGAGCCCGAGGGCGAGGCCGAGCGGATCCAGAACCGCGCCACCGCACGCCTTCGTCAGTGGGGCGCCGACCTCTGGTCCGACCCCGACCCCGTGCTCCGGTTCGGCCCCGCCCCGGCAGGCACCCGCGTCTACACCCTCGACGAGTTCCGCGACCCCGAGCCGGACCCGGACCCCGACCCGGACCCGGACCCCGAGCCGGACCCCGAGCCGGACCCGGTCGTGGTTCCGGCCCCGGAGCCGGCCCCGGAAGCACCCGCACACCCGGCCATCGCGTTCCACGTGCCCGCACCGCGCCCGCCCTCGCCGCGCCTGCCCGCACGCATGCACGAACTCCCCCACCTGTCGCGCATCCGCGCCCGCCAGCAGGAGCGCCTGGCCCGGAACCCCGCGGGGGTGAGCGCATGAGCGCCCTCCACCCGGCCCGTCCCGTGCCCACCGTGTGGGAACCGCGCACCTACCCCGGATCCTTGGCCCACCTGAGCACGGCCCGCGCCGACCTCTCCCGCGACCTGGCCGGCTTCGACTGCGACCTCGTCGGAACGGTCCTGCTGTGCGCGAGCGAGCTGTTCGCCAACTGCGTCGAGTACACCGACTCCGGGCGCCGGGATGGGGAGGTGATGCGCTTCCTGGCCTGGGAGAGCGACCGGATCCGCATCGGCTTCACCGACGCCGGCGGCTCGGGCGGGCTTCCCCGGATCCCGGCCGAGCGCAGCGACGACGAGTGGGCGTGGGCAGAGGGACAGCGGGGCCTGCTGATGGTCGAAACGTTGTCCACAGCCTGGGGATATCTTTCGTCCGTCCCCTGGGCCGACCTGGGCACCCACGTGTGGGCCGAGTTCCCGATCCCGCCCGGGGCCCCGACACCGCAGCACCTGGCCGCCTACGTCTTCACCACACTCCACATCGGGGACCGAGACCGTGCCCCGGCCCCCGACGGGCTCACCGCGAGGTGAGACGTTCCATGAACGAAGCGACCATGGCGACCTGGTGAGGTGTACCGCTGAGCAGAACGTGCTCGTCACGGGAGTGCGGCCCTGCCCCGACGGCACCGAGCCCGTCGAGAACGGGGCGGCCCAGCGCGGAGACGAAGTTGGCGTCGCTGGCGCCGCCCACCCCGACCTCTTCCAGAACGGTGCCGAGCTCGGCCGCGACCTCACGCAGCAGCGCGAACGCCTGGGCGGAAGCGTCGTTGGGGTTCATCGGCGGACGGTTCCACTCACCGGTGACGGTGGCCTCGGCCCGGGCATCGGAGGGCGCCAGATCCTTCAGGCCGGCGTCGATGCGGGCCATCTCGTCCGGTTCCTGGACCCGCACGTCCACCTCGCAGCGGGCATGGCCGGCGACGACGTTGCGTCCGGTACCACCGGAGATCACACCCACGTTGACGGTGGTGCCGCGCTCGGGCGCGGCCAGGCCGGTGATCCGGGGCACGAGTTCGGCCAGGGCGTGGACCGCGCTCGCACCGGCGGCGGGATCGAGCCCGGCGTGCGACTCCACGCCGCGCACGGTGACGTCGAACAGCCCCATCCCCTTGCGGCGGGTCTTGACCATGCCCTCGCGGCTGGGCTCCAGGACGAGGGTCACGTCCGCGTCCGCACTGGCGCGCTCGATGTGGCCGCGCGAGGCCGGGCTGCCGATCTCCTCGTCACCGGTCAGGAGCATCCGCACCGTCGGACGGGGCACGGACAGTTCGCGCAGCAGGCGGGTGGCCCACACGCTCTGCACGATGCCGCCCTTCATGTCGAAACAGCCCGGCCCGCTGAACCGGTCACCGTCGATCTCCACGGGCCACTCGGCGAGCGTGCCGCGCGGCCACACCGTGTCGTAGTGGCTGAGGAAGAGCACGGTGCCCGGGCCGGTGCCCGGATACTCCACCTCCAGCACGTCACCGAAGGTGCCGCCGTCGTGGCGGGTGCGCCGCTCCGGTCGCCCCAGCCTCTCGACCAGCCAGTCCTCGATCCGGTCCAACCCGGTGTCGAGAGCGGTCTTGTCGTGGCTGAAGGTCTCCAGATCCACCAGGCGCCGAAGGTCACCGACCATCTCGGGCAGGCTGCGTTCGGCGGCCGAGGCCAGGTCCGCTGTCACTGTCTCGCTCAAGTCGTCTCTCCGTGAAAAGGGAAGCGGTCGGTCAGCGCACGTCCACGCCCGGCCCCAGCGGGATACCGAGGGCCCACCAGCCGAGGAAGAGCAGGGTCCACCCGACCAGGACCGTGACGCTGATCGGCAGCGTGAGCGAGATCAGCGTCCCGATGCCGGCGTCCTTGCGGTAGCGCTGCAGGAAGCCCAGAGCCATGACGAAGTAGGGGCTCATGGGGCTGATGATGTTCGTGCTGGAATCGGCGATGCGGTAGATCGCCTGGGTGGTCTCCGGTGGGACGTTCAGGAGCATGAACATCGGCACGAAGATCGGCGCGATCAGGGCCCACTGCGCGGACCCGCTGGTGATGAGGATGTTCATCAGGCAGGCGAACAGGATCATGCCCAGGAAGAGCACGACCGGGTGCACGCCTGCGGCTTCGAGGAACTCGGCGCCGCTGATGGCGACGATCTCGCCGATCCCGGTCCAGTCGAAGTAGGCGAGGAACTGCGACGCGGCGAAGAACAGCACGACCACGGGTGCCAGGTCGCGGACGCCCACGGCCATCGCCTCGGGCACGTCCCGGGCACGGGTGATGCTCCCGGTGGTGCGCCCGTACACGATGCCCACCAGCAGGAACAGGATCCCCAGGAGGTAGGCGACCCCGGTGATGACGGGCGATCCCAGGATCGTGCCGGCCTCTCCGCGCAGCGGCGACGCCGACGGGGCCAGCGCCGCCGCGAAGACGGCGACGAAGCCCAGCACGACCAACCCGGATCTGCGCAGCCCCCGGCGTTCCTCGGCGGTCAGTGCCATCGAACCCAGCTGCTGGTGGACGTCGTCCCCGTTGTCGTGGTCCTCCGCCAGACTCTCGGTGCGCCTGCTCAGCACGTACTCGGTCACGAGCGTGATCAGGGCCGCGAGCACGATCGCGGACACGAAGGTGAAGAAGTAGTTGTCCAGCGCGGTGACCGTGTGATCGGCGTCGATGATGCCGGCGGCCTCGGTGGTCAGTGCGGACAGGAGCGCGTCGGTGGGTGTGATGAGCAGGGACGCGTTGTACCCGGCGGAGGCCGACGTGAAGGCCAGGACCAGGCCCAGGACCGGGCTGCGTCCGGCGGCCTTGAAGAGCAGGGCGCCGAGCGGGATGAGCACGACGTAGGCGGCGTCGGACGCGACGCTGGCGGTGACACCGGTCAGCGCGACAGCGAACGTCAACCACTGGGCCGGGACCCGGGAGACACTGAGCCTTTCCGGGCAATGATTGGTGACCGTGGGTGATAATCGGTCAGGTGGTACGGCC
>NZ_ANAY01000035.1 GCF_000340965.1 Nocardiopsis kunsanensis DSM 44524 | reverse complement strand
GACTTACCGGCGTCGGGGTGGGAGATCACCGCAAACGTCCGCCGCTTGGCAGCCTCATGCGTGACCTCAGCCGTTCCCTTGCCTGCAACCGGCGCCGTCGTTGTCACTCTTGCTCCTCCGTGTTCTTCAGGTGGTGGCCTTGTTCCGGGTCCGTTGTTCACGCAGCCGCCCGGCGAATTCCTCAGCCATCGCCAATTGGCTCTGCAGAGCCTGGCAACGGGCGGCGATGGCCGCTTCGAAGGCGTCGAGCCTCTCACTCAGCGCTTCACGCTCGTCCCTGCCGGTTTCGGTGTCGTTGAGGCGGTCGAGCGCAGCCAGCAGTTCGCGGGTCTCCTCCAGACTGAAGTCCAGCGGCTTCATCCGCTTGATCAGCTGGAGCCGGTCCACGTCCTCCTCGGTGTAGAGACGGAAACCTCCACGGGAGCGAGCGGACGGCTCGACCAGGCCGACCTCGCCGTAGTAACGGATCGTGCGCAGGGACAGACCGGTTCGCTCGGCGACCTCACCGATCTGCATGTGACGTGTCTCGGACATCGCGGCACCCCTTTCCGCTGAATCTACTTTAACGTTAGATTCGTTTTTGTGGTCTCAGTGTTCGTAGCGCGCCACGGTAGCGCGCCTGTGTACGAATGAGGGTGTCATGCCGTCTCGGGTGAGCTGCCCTGCCTGGGGGCCGGAAGGGATGGCTCCGGTCTGGCCAGAGCCACGCGATGTTCACATACTCCGCGGCACATCGCCCAGATACCTCCATGAGGCGCGGAGGTGGGAACAGGATCCCATGGGGTTGCCCCAGAGTGGCGAGGGCCTCATGGCTTGCCCCTTGCAGCTCCGCTGCGCTGATGGCCTGCCCCCGGGGCGACGGTTCGGTGCCGAAGGCTCCATGCAGGTACTCGGCGGCCTCTGCTCGGGTGGCCATGTTCCCTGCCTCCTCGGGGATCCGTGCGCACGTCCGGGCACGAGTCCGGGTCGGCTGCGGGGGCACGGGGCGCGGCACGGGTGGAGCCGGGTCCGTGTCCCCGCAGGAGGGTGGTGAGTGCGAAGGAAGCAGGCCGACCCTCCACCCGAGACTCTACCCTGACGCAAGGGTAGAATTTTAGGGGTTCTGAGAAAAAGGCAGAGCCGGCTCCACGATGTCTCGGTCCGGACTCTTCCCGGAGTGACCCGACGGGTGTCTCATGAGGTTTTCGGTCGCCCCACTGGAGGTGACCGGTCCGTCCTGGCCAGCACGGCCATCACCGATCACCGAGAACGGCGAGCGGTTACCATGGCTCCACACGGTGAACGAACGCGCGAGAAGGACCACGTGGACACCCCCCGAACCTCCGTCGTCCTCGTGGGGCGCAACCCCACACCCGCGCTTTTGTCCGCGCTCACCCTGCCCCACGACCACCTCGTCCTGGCCGGCAGCGACGACACCCTGCCCACCGCCCACCGGGTCGCCGAGGCCGTGCGTGCACGCACCGCACCCGCCTCCGTGCACGTGATGAGCGTGGGCCCCGACCCGCACGACCCCGACGGGGTCGTCGACCACCTGCGGGCCCTCGAAACCGTACGAGGGGCTCGCCCCTGGTACCTCGACTACACCGGCGGCACGAAGATCATGAGCGTGGCCGCCGCTCTCCTGCACGAGCAGACCCTGCCCGAGACCGACCACCCCCGCGCTCCCGGCTGGCGCCTGTACCTGGACCCCCGACGCGACCTGCTGCGCACCGCCGATCCCCACAGGCCCGCCCTGCCCGTCGACACCTCCCGCGTCGACCTGGCCGCGCTCGCCGCCGTCCACGGATCCCACTGGATCGAGGACCGCGACCCCGAACCCGTGCGCCTGGTCGCCGAAGGCGGGACCCAGGCCCTGGACGCCCGCCACCCCCGGCTCGGCCCCGCGGCCCGGCGCGGGATCATCGCCGAGGCCCGCGTGCTCGCCCACCTGCGCCGCCACCTGCGCCGGGCACCCGACACCGAGGTCCTGGGCCCGCGCCGTGTCGCCGACCCGGCCCGTCCCGGGGACTCCGTCGCCGACTTCGACGCCGTGGTCCGCCACCGCCACCGGGTGCTGTGCGTGGAGACCAAGACCCGGGCCGACGACGTCGAGGCCCGCGCCGGATGGACCCTCGCCA
Source organism: Nocardiopsis kunsanensis DSM 44524 (assembly GCF_000340965.1). Lineage (GTDB taxonomy): Bacteria > Actinomycetota > Actinomycetes > Streptosporangiales > Streptosporangiaceae > Nocardiopsis > Nocardiopsis kunsanensis. The sequence continues at coordinate 67,270 of NZ_ANAY01000035.1, read as the reverse complement.
AGGCCCGCCGGGTCTTCGGCAACGCCGTCTGTGTCCTGTTCGTGCACACCGGCCCCGCCGACCCGCGCCTGCGTGCGGCGATGTTCGACCACAACCCCGCCCTGACTGCACCCAACACCCACGTGTGGGCCCTCGACGACCTCCTGCGCCGCCTGACCTCCTTCGACGACCTGCGCTCGGCCTTCTTCCCCGGGCTGGCCCCCGCACCCACGGAAACCGTCCCCCACCCTCCGCTGCCCACCGCCCCCGCCCCACCGGGCCACCATCCCGGTCCCGGGTCCGCACCCGCCCTGGTCACCGCCCTGGGCGGCAGCCGCCTGGGCACCCTCACAGCCGTGCACGCCCACCGCCCCGCCCGGACCCTGATCCTGTCCTCCCGCCAGGGCATACGCGAACACGTACGCGAGGCCGCCGCCCGCACCCTGCACCGTGCCGAACACCCCGGGGCCCCGCCGGCCGACGCCGCCCACCTCGAGGAACACGGCTACCGCGACCGGGTCCGCTTCGGCGCGGACCCCGTCGACGGCTCCGACCCCCACGCCGTGGCCGCCCGCGCCCATGCCTGGATCACCGGGGAGAACGGCCGTCCCGCAGTGGCCGACCTCACCACCGGAACCAAGGCCATGAGCCTGGGCCTGGCACTGGCGGCCCGACACTCCGGAGCTTGCGCCACCTACCAGCTCCCCCGTGAACGTGCCCTGGTGTGCCTGACCCACGGGCGAGTGCCCCTGCACGCGCGTGCCGCCGTCGACTGGTCCCTGGTCCTGTCCGGCTACACGCCCCTGACCGGGCCCCTGACCGCAGACCCCGTCCACGTCGACGCGGCCCTGCTCGAGGCGGCCCGTACCGCCCTGACCCGCGCCACCGCCGACCCCGTCGAGGTCTGGGCCGACACCACCCTGGCCGACCCCGAACGGGCCCACACCGCCCGGGAACGCCCCAGCCTCGTCCTGACCTGCGGCGACCGTGCCGTCGGCCTGGCCGCCCCCGCCTGGCGCCGGCGCCGCCCCCACGACCGCCGTACCCGCCGTGTCAGCCCCGGCGCCTGGGCCCAGAGCGTGCACGCGGCGACCCTGCACCTCAACCTGCGCTGCGACGTCGCCGGTACCGTCCTGGCCCTCACCCGTCCCGGGGGCGACGTGGGCCGCGCCCGCGAACTCGTCGACTGGATCACCCACACCCCACCCGGGGCCCGACCCCCGGAACCCCGCCTGACCTTCGGCGATCCCCTGCACCCGCTCGTCCTGGCAGCCGCCCCCGACGACCCGCCCGCGCCCCTGCACACCGACCTCTCCCTCCTTTGACACGACCCGCCTTCGGCCTCCCCACGCCGGTCCCCGGCGGCCGACAGGATGGGGGCGCGACACACACGGGGAGGACACGCATGCGTCACGGGGGAGCGGCCGCCATCGCTCTGAGCACCGTCCTGATCGCGGGCTGCACGCCCGGGGAGGAGGAGACCTTCCACGGCCGGAGCGTGACCTGGGCCCCCTGCCACGACGAGGAGGACCTCACCCTCCTCACCGGGCTCGGCGGCGACCGCGACTGGCTGAGGGCTCTGGAGTGCGGAACCCTCACCGTCCCCCTGGACCACGACGACCCCGACGGGCGGACCCTCGACCTGGCCGTGGCCCGCCACCCCGCCGAGGGCGGGACCGACAGGGGCCAGGGCTCGCTCGTCCTCAACTACGGCGGCCCCGGTGCCTCCGGGGTGGACGCCCTGAACACCCCGCGTTTCGGTGAGGACGTACGCGAGGCCTACGACCTGGTCTCCTTCGACCCGCGGGGGGTCGGAGCCAGCGAGGGGTTCGCCTGCGGTGACCGGTACGCCCTCGACCGCGCCCTCAGCAGCGCCGGCGCCGCCGACCCCCTCGGTACCGACGCCGAGGACATGCGCCTCCTCGACGACGCCGCACGCGACTACGCCGAGAGCTGCGAGGAGGCCGTGGGGGAGGACTTCCTCGCCCACCTCGGCACCGTCGAGGTGGTACAGGACCTGGACGTGCTGCGCGACGCCCTGGGCGAGGACACCCTGGACTTCGTCGGCTACTCCTACGGCACCCGCGTCGGAGCCCTCTACACCGGCACCTTCCCCGAGAGCACCGGAGCGATGGTCCTGGACAGCCCCGTCCTTCTCGACGGCAGCGGTATCGACGCCGCTCTCGGACGCGCCAACGCCTTCCGCGACACCTGGCACATGTTCACCGAACACTGCACCGCGACCGAACCCGGTTGCCCCCTCACCGACCCGGGCACCGCCATCGGGATCACCGAGCAGGTCATCGCCGACCTGCAGAACGCCCCCCTCGTCGCCGAGGACGGCGTCGCCATCAACGGCGACATGTTCTCCCTGCTGCTCACCCTCGCCCTGCCCCGCGACGAGGACTGGGACGACCTCGCCGCTCTGTTCACCGCCCTGCACGAGGGTGATGAGGCGGACGCGCGGGAGGGGCTCGGCACGCTCTACGAGGAGGTCTTCGGCAGTTACCGCGACCGCGGTCCCGCACCCCCCGAACCCGGCGCCGACCACGTCGACGCGCAGGCCGCCCGGACCGCGATCAGCTGCGCCGACCGGCGCGACCCGACAGACGTGTGGGACTACCGCGACGCAGCGCGGGTGGCCGACGACGTGGCGCCCCTGCTCGGCCCCGACCCCGTCTGGGATCAGCTGCCCTGCGCCCACTGGACCGGGACCGAGCAGGTCCCCGACGACGTGAGCTTCGAGGACGCCCCTCCCGCGGTCGTCGTGGGCACCCTCGGCGATCCCAGCACCCCTTACGCCTGGGCCGAGGACCTGCATCGCGACATGCCCGGCTCCAGCCTCGTGACCTACACCGGCGCCGGCCACACCCTCTACGGGGAAGGACGCAACACCTGCGTGGAGGAGGCCGTCGACGCCTACGTGCTCGAGGACCGCCTGCCCCGGGACGGCCTGTCCTGCGACCCCGGCCGCTGACCCGTACCGCTCGGCAACGGGGCCGGCGGCTGCGGCCGCCGGCCGTGCCTCTGCCTGCTCGTGCCTCCGCCCGGCCCCGGAGCCCCGGGCCCGGATATGACGAGGCCCCCTGGAAACCGACAGGGGCGGGACCCGGTTCATCCACACCTGGATCGTTGACGGGGCCGAAGGGTGAGGAGCGTTGCCTTGAGCGGTGGACGGGTCCGGTGGGCCGGTGGCCGACCGGCGGGGGTGGTAGGTGGGGTGACCTGGTGGGCCGGTGACTGGTGGGGTGGGGCCGGAGGACCGGTGACGGGTGGGTGGTGTTCGGCGGAGCGTCGAGCGTAGCCCGGCCGGGGCTTCCCGCAACCCTCGTCGGCGCCCCGACACACACTTTTCATTGAGGTGAATGTGGCGGCGTTGTGCGGGGTTGTTCGCGGCGCCTCGGGGTGTGCGGTCCACCCCTTCCCCGGGCCGGCCCGCTCTCGCCGCCGAACACCCCGCGGCCGCAGCCAACCGTCCGCCCGAAGAAGTGGGGGCCAACTACACCCCCCCAGTGGCGGGCCATTGCGGTCAACGCTTGCGGCATGGGCACGGCCGTTCGCTCCTGCGACAGCAACGGCCCCCTACGGGAGCAACTACGGCCCCGCGCACTCCCGGTAGCGCATTGCAGCCGGGGGTGACAGGCGTGCGCCCGCACCCGTACTGGAGAAACTCCGACACAGAGAGGCCGGGAACGGCACCCGCGCGGGTGGCGGAGACCGAAAACCACCGTTGTTAGTGCTCGTGTGGGCACCAGCACCCGCCTACGGTGCCCACACGGGCACTATCAACCGCCCGGCCCGGCACCGCCTGGGCCTCGAATCCGACACTGGCAACAAGAACCACAGCCGAAGCCGGTTCCGGCAGCAATACCCACGCGCCGAAACCCGCCCAGCCACCCGCACACCCACCACCCCCGGGCCTCCACACCACAGACCAGGAACCCGGCCCCGGGCACCGCGCACACACCAGCCACCCCCGGCACCACAAGAAACCCCACCCCCAACCCGCGCCGCAACTATGGGCACCGAGAAACAGATGTGACGGGGCACCGAAGCGGGTCGCGGGAGCTCCCGGGCGGACTACGTTCGGCGCGCCGACGGACACTGCCCACCCCGACCGGCCCAACAGTGCGTTCACCCGTACCGGCCCCGGTCACGACGAGGGCCCCGCCCCACAGGAAGGGGAGCGGGGCCCGGGCCGCCCGCGACACCTAGATCCGGGAAGCGGCGTCCTCGTCCAACCAGAACACCGTGCTCTCGCGCCCGCGCGCACCCGCCACGGGTGCCTCCTCCACCGGGCCGCCGACCAGACCCAGGCGCACGGCCTCGGCCTTGCCCTCCCCGGAGGCGATCAACCACACACGGCGCGAGGCCCGGATCGAGGGCAGGGTCAGCGTCACCCGGCGCGGCGGCGGCTTGGGAGCGTCGTAGACACCCACCACTGCGGCTTCGTCGTCGTGCACCTGGGGCAGTCCCGGGAACAGCGACGCCACGTGCGCGTCCGGGCCCACACCCAACAGGCACACGTCGAAGGACGGGACCGGACCCTCGCCGCGCGCCGCCACCGCCAACTCCCGCGAGTACCGGGTCGCCGCGTGTTCGACCTCGTCACCGTCGGCCCCGTCCGAGGCAGGGATCGGGTGCACCTGGTGCGAGGGGATGTCGATGTGGTCGATCAGTGCCTCGCACGCCTGGGTCTCGTTGCGCTCCCCGTCCTTGTCGGGCAGGAAACGCTCGTCGCCCCACCACAGGTGCACACCGGACCAGTCCAGCCCGATGCGCTCGGCGGCCCCCCGCAGCTCGGCCAGGGTCCTGATGCCGATGCCGCCGCCGGTCAGCGCCACGTGGGCAACGCCCCGATCGGCGACCGCGCTACGAATCGTGCGTGCCAGCTCGTCCGCGACGGCTGCGGCCAGTTCTTCGCCGTCGGGACGACGGACGACTTCCGGTTCACTCACTTGCCTGCTCCGCTCCAGCGCTCACGTGGCCCAGGTGCCGGGCCGCGCTCGCATAGGTCTCGTCTGCGTCCAGTCGGCGCAGTTCCTCGGCCAGGGCCATGGCTGCGCCGCGGCGGGCCAGCGCCACCGTCTGGTCCGGTTGTCCGAACCGCTCCAGGACGGCCGTCCGACCGTCGGTCCGGGAGATCACCATGTCCCCTTCCTCGGTGGACAACCGCGCCTCGGTCAGTCCGGGCCCGTGCGAGGTCCGGCGTTCCACCGGAACCGCCAGGCGTTCGGACAACCACGACGCCAGCAGCTCGGCGCTCGGGTAGTGCGGCTCGGCCGTCACCGACGCCGAGGTCACCCACCCGCTGGGCTGGTCCATCACACTCGCCAGCAACGAACGCCACGGTGTCAGCCGGGTCCAGGTCAGGTCCGTGTCGCCCGGACGGTAATGAGCTACCCGCCCACGCAGGTCCTGCAACGGATCCTCGGCACGCAGAGCGTCGGTGATGCGCCGCTGGGCCAGCCGGCCCACCCGGTCGGCGCCCGGATCCATCGGTCCTGGCCCCGGCCACCACACCACCACCGGTGCGTCCGGCACCAGCAGCGGTGTCACCACGGAGTCGGGGTGGCTGCCCAACGGCCCGTACAGCCGGAGCAGGACCGCCTCACCCGGCCCGGAAGTACCCGGACGGCGGATCTCCGCGTCGATGGCCGGCTCGGCCGCCGGGTCGCGGCGGATCAGCGCGACCACCCGGGAGGGGTGCTCGCGTCCCGCCTCCGTGGCGGCCCGTACCGCGTCGTAGTGGTCGGCCTCGTCGGTGACGATGACCAGGGTCAGCACCATGTTCATCGCCCCGCCGCCCACGCTCAGCCGCTCGGACATGAGCGCTTCGGTGATCTGCGAGGTGGTGGTCTGCGGCAGATAGAGCGTCATGGCACCCTCCGGACATGGTCGTGTCTGCTCACGGGCGCCGCCACTGGCGACCGTCCCGGGCGAGCAGGGCCTGCCCGGATTCCGGGCCCCAGGTACCCGCCCCGTACTGTTCGGGCTGACCCGACCCGGCCCAGTGCTTCTCCACCGGGTCCAGGATCTGCCACGACAGCTCGACCTCCTCCTGGCGCGGGAACAGCGGCGGGTCGCCGATGAGCACGTCCAGGATGAGCCGCTCGTAGGCCTCGGGACTGGCCTCGGTGAAGGACTGCCCGTAGGTGAAGTCCATGCTCACGTCCCGTACCTCCATGCTGGCTCCGGGCACCTTCGACCCGAAACGCAGCGTCACTCCCTCGTCGGGTTGGATACGCAGCACGAGGGCGTTCTGCCCCAGTTCGCTGACGTCCGAGCGCGGGAACATCTGCTGGGCTGCGGCCTGGAAGACCAACGCCACCTCGGTGACCCTGCGCCCCAGCCGCTTGCCGGTGCGCAGGTAGAACGGCACCCCCGCCCACCGGCGCGTGTCAACGCCCAGTTTCAGGGCCGCGTAGGTCTCGGTGATGGACTCCGAGGGGATGCCCTCCTCCTCCAAGTACCCGCGCACGTACGAGCCGCCCTGCCAACCGGCCTCGTACTGGCCGCGCGCCGTGCCTGTGGACAGGTCCTCGGGCAGGGAGACCGCCGAGAGCACCTTCTCCTTCTCCGCACGGATCGCGTCCGCGCTGTAGGCGACCGGCTCCTCCATCGCCACCAGGGCCAGCAACTGCAACAAGTGGTTCTGGATCACGTCGCGGGCCGCGCCGATACCGTCGTAGTAGCCCGCGCGTCCGCCCACGCCGATGTCCTCGGCCATGGTGATCTGCACGTGGTCGACGTAGCTGCGGTTCCACAGCGGTTCGAACAGGGTGTTGGCGAACCGCAGCGCCAGGATGTTCTGGACCGTCTCCTTGCCCAGGTAGTGGTCGATACGGAAGACCGACGCGGGCGGGAAGACCTCGTCCACGACCTCGTTGAGCTCCTGGGCACTGGCCAGGTCGTGTCCGAACGGTTTCTCGATGACCACACGGCGCCACGGCGTGGCGCCACCGGCCCCGCCCCGTCGCCCGTCACCGTTCTCAGCGGACGCCTCCGGCGCAGCGGGCTCCCCCTCCCGCGGCTCGGCCAGCCCCGAACGCTTGAGCTGGGTGACCACGGTCGGGAACAGCTTCGGCGGCAACGACAGGTAGAACGCGTAATTGCCACCGGTACCGCGTGCGGTGTCGAGCTCGCGCACGGTCGCGGCCAGCTCGTCGAAGGCAGCCTCGTCGTCCAGATCACCCTGGACGAACCGCACGCCCTCGCTCAGCTGGCGCCACACGTCCTCACGGAAAGGGGTACGCGCGTACTCGCGCACGGCATCGTGCGCCACCTGCGCGAAATCCTGGTCCTCCCAGTCCCTGCGGGCGAAACCCACCAGGCCGAACCCCGGAGGCAGCAGTCCCCGGTTGGCCAGGTCGTAGATGGCCGGCAGCAGTTTCTTGCGGGCCAGGTCGCCCGTGACGCCGAACAACACCAGCACACTGGGGCCGGCGATACGCGGCAGTCGGCGGTCCAGGGCGCCTCGGAGCGGGTTGGGGACCGCTCCCGGCATCGCTGGTTCTTTCAAACTGACTCACGCTTCCTGTCGAGGGTGGCCGGTGGACGGGGACCGGACCGTACCCGTGCCGGGGACCGGCCCCCGGCACGGGAAAAGGGCACGGGAGAGGGCCCCGGATGGCTCAGGCCAGGCTCCGGAGCTTGGCCGAGACACCCTTGAGCAGGCTGTCCCAGGAGTCGACGAACTTCTGCACGCCCTCCTCCTCCAGGACCCCGAACACATCGGTGAGGTTGACCCCGGCGGCCTCGAGCGCGGCGAAGTCCTCCTGCGCCGACCGGTAGGTGCCCAGGACCGTGTTGCCCTCGATCTCGCCGTGGTCGGCGACCGCGTCCAGGGTCGCCTGCGGCATGGTGTTGACGGTCTCGCGCGCCACGAGCTGGGTGACGTAACGCGTGTCGTCGTACTCGGGGTCCTTCACCCCGGTGGAGGCCCACAGCGGACGCTGCGGCTGCGCGCCCAGGTCGGCCAGGGCACGCCACTCCTCGGTGTCGAAGGCCTCTTCGTGGGCCTGGTACGCCAGGCGGGCGTTGGCGATCGCGGCCCTGCCCAGGAGCGAGACGGCCTCGTCGGTGCCGATCTGCTTCAGGCGCTTGTCGACCTCGGCGTCGACACGGCTGACGAAGAAGGAGGCCACCGACTGGATACGCGACAGGTCGTGGCCGTTGGCGCGGGCCAGCTCCATGCCCTCCATGAAGGCGTCCATGACCTGGCGGTAACGGTCCAGGGAGAAGATCAGGGTCACGTTCACGCTGATGCCCTGGCCCAGTACCTGCGTGATCGCGGGCAGGCCCTCCGACGTGGCGGGGATCTTGATCATCAGGTTCGGCCGGTCCACCAGCCACCACAGGGCCTTGGCCTCGGCGATGGTGCGCTCGGTGTCGCGGGCCAGGCGCGGGTCGACCTCCAGCGAGACCCGGCCGTCGACACGGTCGGTGGCCTCGTAGGTCGACCGCATCAGATCGGCGGCCCAGCGGATGTCGTAGCCGGTCAGCATGCGCACGGCCTCGTCCACCGAGACTCCGCGCGCGACCAGGTCGGCGACCTGGTCGTCGTAGGCCTCGCCCTCCGAGAGGGCCTTGTCGAAGATGGTCGGGTTGGAGGTCACGCCGACCACGTGCTGGGTCGACATCAGTTCGGCCAGGTTGCCCGAGCGCAGCCGCTCACGGCTGAGGTCGTCCAACCACACGGACACGCCTGCGTCACTCAGGGACTCGAGTGCCTCGTTGCTCATGATTCTCTCGCGCTTTCCTCAACGGGCGACGTTCGCCCTCGTCACAGGGGTCGGGCCCCGCCGAACGTCCGGCCGGCGGGGCCCGTACGGATCAGCGTGCGGCCTTGGCAGCGCTCTCACGCACGGCCGTGACGACCGCCTCGGAGGTGATCCCGAACTTCTCGTACAGGGTCTGGTACGGGGCCGAGGCACCGAAGTGCTCCAGGCTCACCGACACACCGGCGTCGCCGACGTACTCACGCCAGCCCAGGGCCACACCGGCCTCGATGGACACGCGGGTACGCACCGAGGGGGGCAGGACCTGCTCGCGGTACCCCTCGTCCTGGGCCTCGAACCATTCCACGCACGGCATCGAGACCACACGGGTGGGGGTACCGGCCTCCTCGAGTTCCTTGCGGGCCTCCAGCGCGATGGGCACCTCGCTGCCGGTGGCGATCACGATCGCCTCGGGGGAACCCCCGGAGGCCTCGGCGAGCACGTAACCGCCCTTGACGGCCTCCTCGGCCGGGGCGTACTCACCGCGGTCCAGCACCGGCAGGTTCTGCCGGGTCAGCGCCAGCGCGGACGGACGGTCGGTGGTCTCCAGGGCCTTGCGCCAGACCACTGCGGTCTCGTTGGCGTCGGCCGGGCGGACCACGTCCAGGCCCGGGATCGCACGCAGCGCCCACAGGTGCTCGATCGGCTGGTGGGTGGGGCCGTCCTCGCCCAGGCCGATGGAGTCGTGGGTCCACACGTAGGTCACCGGCAGCTGCATGAGTGCGGCAAGGCGCACGGCTGGGCGCATGTAGTCGCTGAAGACCAGGAAGGTGCCGCCGTAGGGGCGGGTGGGCCCGTGCAGGGCGATGCCGTTGAGGATCGACCCCATGCCGTGCTCACGCACACCGAAGTGCAGCACACGCCCGTACGGGTTGCCCGGGAACATGCTGCTGGCCCGGTCGAAGGGCAGGAAGGAGGGCTCACCCTTGGGCGTGGTGTTGTTGGACCCGGCCAGGTCGGCCGAACCGCCCCACAGTTCCGGCAGGACGGGGGCCAGGGCGCCGAGCACCTCACCGCTGGCCTTGCGGGTGGCCATGCCCTTGGCGTCGGCCTCGAAGGTGGGCAGCGCCTCGGTCCAGCCCTCGGGCAGCTTGCCCGACTGCAGTCGGTCGAAGAGTTCGCCGTTCTCCCCCGCGCCGCGGCGCCAGGCCTGGAAGGCGGTCTCCCACTCTCTGCGGGCCTCGCGGCCGCGGTCCAGGGCCCTGCGGGTGTGCTCGAGGACCGCCTCCTCCACGTGGAAGGGCTCGTCGGTCATGTCCAGGAGCTGCTTGGTGGCGGTGATCTCCTCGGCGCCGATGGCCGCGCCGTGGATCGCACCGGTGTTCTGCTTGTTCGGCGCCGGCCACCCGATGACCGTGCGCAGACGGATGAAGGTGGGGTGCTCCGTGTCGGCCTTGCCGCGCAGGACCGCCTGGTACAGGGCGTCGATGTCCTCGGTGTAGTCACCGCTGGCGGTCCAGTCGACCTCCTCGACGTGCCAGCCGTAGGCGCGGTAGCGCTCGAGCACGTTCTCCGAGTGGGCGATGCGGGTGTCGTCCTCGATGGAGATCTGGTTGTCGTCCCAGATCATGATGAGGTTGCCCAGGTTCTGGGTCCCGGCCAGGGCGCTGGCCTCGTGGCTGACACCCTCCTGGACGTCGCCGTCGGAGCAGAAGGCGAAGACGTGGTGGTCGAAGGGGCTGGCGCCGAGGCCGGCCTCGGGGTTGAACAGGCCGCGCTCCCGGCGGGCCGCCATGGCCATACCCACGGCGTTGCCCACGCCTTGGCCCAGCGGGCCGGTGGTGGTCTCCACACCGGGGGTGTGGCCGACCTCGGGGTGGCCCGGGGTCAGGCTGCCCCACTGGCGCAGCCCCTTGAGGTCGTCCAGGCTCACGCCGTATCCGGCCAGGTAGAGCTGAATGTACAGGGTCAGGCTGGAGTGGCCGACCGACAGCACGAAACGGTCCCGCCCGACCCAGTCGGGCGCTGCCGGGTCGTGGCGCATGATCTTCTGGAAGAGGAGGTAGGCGGCCGGGGCGAGGCTCATGGCGGTGCCGGGGTGTCCGTTACCCGACTTCTCTACCGCGTCCATGGCCAGGGCGCGGACGGTGTTGACCGCGCGGAGGTCGAGGTCCGACCACTCCAGTTCTTGCGGGGTGTGGGCGTTCACGGACTGTCGTCTCCTTCTCGGGCACCCCTTCGCCCGGTGGGCGGGGTGGGTCGTGTGCGTGCGTGTCGGGGCCGTCGCCGTGTTGTCGGGTCCGCACTCGTTCGGGGGCGAGTGACGGGAGATGCTGTCGAGGAGGGTAGGGCGCCTGTGCCGCCGAGTGCCGGTCAGGTGCCCTGTCGGACTGCATCGCCGGGGAAGACAGCCGCCGAGGTCGGCGAAACCGCGACGGGTTCGGCCAACTGTGAGCCTATCGTCCGCGGTCGGTGGTGTCGTGGCCCGACACCTCTGTCTACCAGCCGGTAAGGTGACCTGCCCGCCCGCTGGGCCCTGCCGCGGCCGTTGCGCGCGGCGCGTGGCACGCTGGTTGCGGTCCGAGGGGTGTGCGACCCTGCTGTACGCCCTGGCCTGCCCGGAACGGGACTTCGGTTGACGGGGGGCTGGTCCTCGGTCCGGGAAAAGAAGTACTACAGTATGTCGTTGACGGGGTTTCCGCCGGTCCGGGCAGTGCGTCGGCCGTTCGGCCCCGCGTGGCGAGCAGTGTCGAGAATCCCTAGAGTTGTCGAGGTATCCGCGTGTCTGAAACCGAGCCGGTGCCCCCTGTGGGAACCCGACTGCGGCGTAGCCGTCCGGCCGTGAGGACACGGTAGATGGCCCTCGCAGACCGAACCCCGCACACGGGGTCCGCCGGCACCGACGGCACGAGCCCCGAGGCTGCCCGCAAGGCCTCCTTGGGCGAGTACGTGCGTGCCTACGTGGCCCTGTCCAAGCCCCGCGTCATCGAGCTGCTGCTCATCACCACCATCCCGGTGATGTTCGTCGCGGCCGGGGGAGTGCCGCCGCTGTGGACGGCCGTGGCCACCCTGCTCTTCGGGACGATGTCGGCAGCCAGCGCCAACGCGATCAACTGCTACATCGACCGCGACATGGACCGCAAGATGCTCCGCACCCGGAAGCGTCCGGGCGCGATGCAGTTGGTCACCCCGCGCGGTGCCCTGGTCTACGGACTAGCGCTGTCGATCGGCTCCACCGCCGGTTTCGCCCTGTGGGTCAACCTGCTCGCGGCAGCGCTGTCGGCCTTCGCGATCCTGTTCTACATCTTCGTCTACACGATGCTGCTCAAGCGGCGCACGGCGCAGAACGTCGTGTGGGGCGGTATCGCCGGCTGCATGCCCGTGCTCATCGGTTGGGCGGCCGTGACCGGCAGCCTCGCCTGGGCCCCCTTCGTGCTCTTCCTCGTGGTGTTCTTCTGGACACCGCCGCACACCTGGGCGCTGGCCATGCGCTACCGGGAGGACTACGCCGCCGCCAGTGTGCCCATGCTGCCGGTGGTGGCCACCGACCGCCGGGTGCTGCTGGAGTGCGTGCTCTACAGCTGGGCGACCGTGGCCGTCTCCCTCGTCTTCTGGCCGGTGGCCGGCACCACCGTCTTCTACGGTGCCGTCGCCTCGGTCCTGGGGGCGTTGCTGTTGGTGCAGGCCCACCGCATGTACAACCGCTCCCGGGCGGGCGTGACCGGCGCCAAGCTCAGGACGATGGGTTTCTTCCACCTGACCAACGCCTACCTCGCGCTGCTGTTCGTGGCGGTGACCGTCGACCCGCTCATCGCGGGCGTCCTCGCCTGAGCCCTGCCCTTCGCACGCGGCCGTCGCCGGCACCCGCCGGGGCGGCCGCACGTGTGTGCGACCCCGGAACGGCCCCGCACGGCCGACCCCGCCGCCGGGCCTCCCCCGCCCGGGATGTGGCCGGCACCACTGCGGAGCAGCGGAGCCGCTGCGGCCCTGAGGAGGCCTTCCTACTACGATCGGTGGCCATGCCCCGCCTCGACACCAGAGCCATCCTGCAAGGACGCAACTCCCGGCGTTCGGCCACCCTCCTGGTCGGCACCACCGTCAGCGTCGTGTGCATGGCCGGAATGCTCGTCTACCTCTGGACGCTCGCGATGGCGGGGGGAGCGGCAGCGGGCATCGACGGTGCCACCGGGTTCGTCCTCAGCCTCCTGGCCGCCGTCGTCCCCGTCAGCATGCTGGTCCCGCTCATCCTGCTGCTGGACCGGCTCGAACCCGAACCCCGCTCGGTCCTCTTCTTCGCCTTCGCCTGGGGCGCGGGTGTGGCGGTGGTGGCCTCCCTCGTGCTCAACACCTGGGGGATGCGCAATGTCGCGGTGCCGCTCCTGGGCCCCGAGGCCGGGGGGATGGCGGCGACCTCGGTCGTGGCACCGGTCGTGGAGGAGAGCGCCAAGGGGGCGGTGCTGCTCATTCTGCTCTGGCGGCGCCGTCACGAGATCGACACCTACACCGACGGTGTGGTCTACGGCGGCATGGTCGCCACCGGTTTCGCCTTCACCGAGAACATCCTGTACTTCCTCGGCGCCTTCTTCGAGGGCAACCTCGCCGCGACCTTCGTACTGCGCGGGATCGTCGCCCCCTTCGGCCATCCCGTCTACACCGCGGTGATCGGTGTCGGTGTGGCCTACGCGGCCATGCACACCGGACGGGCACTGGCGCCGGTCGCCGGATGGTTCGCTGCGGTGGTACTGCACGGCCTGTGGAACGGTGCGGCCCAGACCGGGTGGACGGGGCTGGGCCTGGCCTACGCGGTACTGTTCGTGGTCGCGCTCGGGCTCGTGGGGCTGTCGGCGCGCGACCGCCGTTCCCAGGTCGCGGCGATCGGACGCTACCTGCCCCCGTACGTGTCCACCGGCCTGGTCACGCCCTCCGACATCACCATGCTCAGCTCCGTGCCCCGGCGCCGTGAGGCCCGTGGGTGGGCCTCACACAACGCCGGGCCGAAGGGGCGTGCCGCGATGAAGGAGTACCAGCTCGCCGCGACCGAGCTGGCCCTGCTGCACCAGAAGATCGACGCGGGACGGCCCCGCAGTGACTGGAAGGTGCGGCGCGATTCCTACCTGGCGCTCATGCACGTGTCCCGGGACACGTTCCTGGGACGCATGCATCAGCCGGCCACGCCGGGATGGGCGGAGAACCCCACGGATTCCGGGTTCATGCGCCGCGCCGACTTCGCGCAGGTCATCGCTCAGGCGCGGGCTCCGCAGCCCCTGCAGGACTACGTTCCCCGCCATGCTCCGCGGAGTGGTCCGTGACGGGGGCCGCGGGCGCTTCCAGCCGGGTGGTGGAGAAGTACAGACGTGCGATCGCGATCCAGGTCAGGGCCGATCCGAGTACGTGCAGCACCACGAGGTACTCCGGTAGGGCCAGTGCGTACTGGACGTAGCCGACCACGCCCTGGAAGAGCACCAGGGCCACCAGCGCGAGCGAGGCCACACGCACCGGGCGGGCGGCGCCGGTGCTGAAGGCCAGGGCCACGGCGATCACGGCCCCGGCCAGGGTCAGCCACGCCAGGCCCGAGTGCACCGGGGTGATGATCTCCAGGTTCAGGTCCCAGCGGGGGGCCTGCGCGTCACCGCCGTGCGGTCCGGTGCCGGTGACCACGGTCCCGGCGATCAACAGCAGGAACCCGACCACGACCAGGCCGACCGAGATCGCGTGCAGCAGCGGGTTCACGATCACACGCGGTTTGCCCTGCGGTTCGAGGACGCGCACGTACAGAGCGACGGTGAGGAAGACCATGACCATCGACAGCAGGAAGTGGGAGGCCACCGAGGCCGGGTGCAGGTCGGTCCAGACGGTGATGCCGCCGAGCACGGCCTGACCGAGGACGCCGGCGGGGATGATCGCGGACAGGAGCTTCAGGTCGCGGCGGTGCGGGAACGAACGCAGGACCGCGATGAGGGTGATGACTCCGACCGCCATGACCAGGAAGGTCAGCGTGCGGTTGCCGAACTCCACGGCGGCGTTGAACGCGGCGTGGCCGGTGTCGACCGGCACGAAGCTCTCGGGGGTGCACCGGGGCCACTCGGAGCAGCCCAGCCCCGATTCGGTGACGCGGACGGTGGCGCCGGTGACGGCGATCCCCGCGTTGACCACGATGTTGCCCAGGGCCCATGCACGCAGGGACCGTGTGGTGGGGCTCCAGATGGTGCGTGCGAGGAAGATCAGGGCGAGGACCCCGGCGGCCGCCAGGGCGATCTGCCAACCCCACAGGGGCAGGCCCAGGACGACGATGTCGTCCATCTCCGCTGCGGCGGGGGGCAGGGTGCTCGGCGGTGTCGTGGTGGCCGGGGAATCAGGCATACGACAGACTGTAGTACACGGAGCGCGCGCCGGTGACGCGCCCCCGCCGCAGTCGCCACCTGCGGGGACGCGGCCCTTCCGCAGGCGTTCGGGCTCGTTCGCGACCGGAAGGTCCGCGGCGCCTCAGGGGCGGACGGGTGCCTCGTGGACCGGGTCCCCGTGGGGCCGGTCGAGCAGTTCCAGGCTCTCGGGCGTGAACGAACCCGGCGCACTGACGGTCCCCGAGGTCTTCTGTCGGGGGAGCAGTGTGAGGGTGCCGATCTGGTCCTCGGCGAGCCCGGCGGCGTCCGAGGACTCGTGTCGGCTGCCGGAAACGCCCTTGAGTACGAAGTGTGAGGGGCTCACGTCGAGTTCGCCGTCGGTGCGGTTGGCAACGGTCACGTGCACGGTGGTGTACTCACCGCCGGGGTCCGGTCCACCCACGGTGGTGTATCCGCCGTCCGGCCCGGGGCCGGGTGTGGCCGCGGGGACGAACTCGGCAGGGGCCACGGTCAACCCGACCGGCGCGTCGGGGCTCTCGGAGGGGACGGCCTCCTCGCCCGTGCGGTCCTCGACCCGGTCGGGTGAACTCCGGGAGGAGGGCGAGGACGGGGACCACGGGCCCGGGACGGGGCCGGAGAGGAACACCGCGCCGAGGACGGTGGTGCCGCCTACGAGCGCGGCCAGGCCGAGCAGGCCCTTGAGGGGCGAGGCCCGCTCCCGGCGGGTCGGTTTCGGCACGGTGAGCCCTCCTGGTCGGGGCTCCTTCACGCCCCGTATTCGGCCGGATGCGCACAGAGGGTAACGATCGTGGGTGCGGGGGTGGGGGAGGCCGACCGGTCTCGGCGGGGCGCATATGAAGGGGGCGACGGAGACCCCTGCGGTCCCGCCGCCCCCTCGAAGCCGCTCCTAGGCGTCAGCGTTGCTGATGCACTGGTTGAGCAGGTCCAGGTCGAGGTTGATCAGGCCGAGGGCCTGCTGCTCCTGGACGCAGGAGTGCACCACGTCGGTGTCCCACTCGTCCCCGCCGCTGCCCGCGGCGGCGGTTCCGACGCCGGCCCCCACGAGGCCGGCAGCGAACAGACCGGTGATGGCGATCTTGGCAACCTTGTGCATGTCTTCCCTCTCCGTGGGTGGATACAGCGTCTTGGGCTCGGTGCCCACCAGGGCAGATAACCGTTCGCTCACGGATCGAAACCCCGAGTGAGTAAACGCTTGGCAAGGGGCTCTCGGATTTGGGTGGCCACGCACTGTTATGTCGCTTGAGGCGGGCCCTCGTCATCGCCCGGGGACGGTGTTCGGGCCGTCCTTTCCGTGTCGCCGCCACCGTCGCGCGCGGAGGTGCGGGTCGAGCCGGCGCTGGCCGCGATCACGCACGCCACCGCGACCCACTGCCACACGGTCAACATCTCGCCGAGCAGCAGGAGCCCCACGAGCGCGGCCGCGGCCGGCTGCAGGCTCATGAGTACACCGAACACACGCGGTGGCATACGGCGCAGGGCGGTCAGCTCGAGGGTGTAGGGCACGACCGAGGACAGCACACCCACGGCCAGGCCGAAGAGCACGAGGCGCCAGTCCAACAGGGCCGCGCCGCCTTCGGCGATCCCGGGCGGCGCCAGGAGCGCCACACCGACGACGCTGCCGATCGCCAGCCCGGAGGCGCCGCTGAAGCGCTGTCCCGTAGCCGCGCTGAGCAGGATGTAACCGGCCCAGGCCACCGCCGCCAGCACCGCGAAGAACACACCCACAGGGTCCAGGTCGGTGCGTTCCAGACCCAGGGCGGCCACCCCGGCCCCGGCCAGACCGGCCCAGAGCAGATCCAGCCTGCGGCGCGAACCCAGGACCGCGATCATGAGCGGTCCCAGGTACTCGACGGTGACCGCGATACCCAGGGGGATGCGGGCGAAGGCCTGGTAGATGAAGAAGTTCATCAGCGCCAGCGCTGTGCCGTAACCGATCACCACCGCCCAGTCGGCGCGGGTGCGCGCCCGCAGGGCCGGCCGCACCAGGACCGTCAGCAGTACGGCCGAGGTGAGCAGGCGCAACCACACCACAGCGGTGGGAGGCAGCTCTTCGAACAGGCCCTTGGCCACGCCGGCGCCGGTCTGTACGGAGACGATCCCGAGCAGGACCAGCCAGGTCGGCGGGACCGCCTCGGCAGCCGAGCGCAGCGTCGGAGGTGTACCGGAGGAGATGCGCATGAGGGGTCATCCTACGTTTTCGGTGACCCGGTCCCCGACCCGGTCCGGGGCCGCTCCCCGGGGGCGCCGCTCGTGCGAACGCGGATCCACCAGCGCCCACAGGAGCACGAGCCAGGCCAACACCACCAGGCCCGGCTGCAGGAGCGTCATGGCCAGGCCGATCACCGTCAGGTCGCCCGCGCCGGCGGCTCGCTGTACCGCGATCCACAGGAACGGCAGCGCCGCGGCCAGCAGATTGGTCCCCAGGGCCGTCCAGGCCAGGCCCCGGCGGCGCGGGGGACGCCACAGCAGCAGGGTGCCGCCGACCACGAGCAGGAACAGGGGCGGCCCCAGATGGCGGACCAGAACGAACCAGGGGATTGCGAGGGCTTCCATGGGCTCCGACACTATCGGGACCCTACGGTACGCACAGGCCGTAGCAGAGCCGCCGTCGGCCGCACTTAAGGTGAGATGGTCTCGGCGCGCCCGAGTCCGCCCGTGTCCCCCGCTGCGCCCGTGTTCCCCGCTGGAGTCCTCGCCGATGTCCTCATTCCGATCCCGTTTCCACGACGATGCCGAGGAGCGCCGGGCCCCGCGCCGGCCCATGGTGGCCGGTGCGCTGGCGCTGCTGCTGGGAGTGACCGTGGGCGGTTACGCGGTGGGGGCGGCCGTCAGCGGGCTGGAGGAGGTCGAGGAGGACGAACTGGAGGTCTCCTCCGGCCTCCTCGTGGCCCCCTCCGACGGGCCGGAGGAGGCGGAGGGGGCGGAGGAGCCCGAACCGGAACCGGAGCCCGACCCGCTGCCGGAGGGCGTGGAACCCGGCGCCACGCACGTGCTGCAGAACGTCCACGGTGACCGGGTCATGGACGTGGCGGGCGGCTCGACGGACGCCGGCGCCCCGATCCACCTGTGGGACCGCCACGACGAGGGCAACCAGCAGTGGCGTTTCCACGTGGTCGACGACACCCACGTGGAGATCGAGGGTGTGCAGAGCGGCAAGCTCGTGGAAGTCGCCGAGGCCCCCGACGATCCGGGTCTGGTGCTCGGGGAACGTGACAGTGAGCCCACCCAGCACTGGATCGTGGTGGAGATGCAGGACGGTTCGGCCCGGCTCGTCAACCGGGAGACCCGCAGCGCTCTGGGGAGCCAGGACGGGAACCCGGAGAACGGTTCCCGGGTGGTGGAGGACACCGACGCCGGCCAGCCGCACCAGAAGTGGCGTCTGTTGCCGCTGGACCCGCCCCCGGAGGAAGGGCCCGGAGACGGCAGTGGAAACGGAGACGGCAACGGCGGCGACGACCGCCGAACCTCCCAGCCGGGCTGACCGCCGCCCCTATTCCCAGCGGAACAGGCGTGCGGCGAGCAAGGCGCACACGGTCGCCCACACCGCCAGGACCACGAACGCCCCCAACGAGGGCAGCGAGCCCTCCACCAGGGTGCTGCGCAGCCCGGAACTGAGCGCGGTGATCGGCAGGGCCGCGACCACCTGTTCCATCGGTCCGGGGAAGGTACTGGTCGGGAACAGCACTCCGCCCAGGCCCAGCATGAGCACGTAGACCAGGTTGGCGCCGGCCAGCGTGGCTTCGGCGCGCAGGGTTCCGGCCATGAGCAGGGCCAGCGAGCTGAACGCGGCCGTGGCCATCAGCACCAGTGCCAGCGCCCCCGCGACGGCTGCGGAGGTGAGCGCGGGCGACCACCCCAGGGCCAGTGCCACGGTGCACAGCACCACGGCCTGGATCGCCTGGATCGCCAGTACCGCCAGGGTCTTGGCGGCCAGGAGGCCGAACCGGGACAGCGGGGTGGCCCCCAGGCGTTTGAGTACCCCGTAGCGGCGTTCGAAGCCGGTGCCGATGGCAAGACCGGTGAAGGCGGTCGACATCACCGCCAGCGCCAGCACACCGGGTGTGAGTACGTCCACGCGCGCGCCCTCGCCCATGTCCAGGACGGGGGTGACGGTGAAGCCGATCAGGAGCAGGACGGGGATGACCATGGTCAGCAGCAGCTGCTCGCCGTGGCGCAGCATGATGCGCAGTTCCATACCGGCTTGTGCGAGCACCATGCGCCACAGGGGCGCCGCCCCGGGGTCGGGGCGGAACAGTGCGGCGTCGCCGGTGCCGGGTGTGCCGCTGTCGGCGGTGGAGGAAGTGGTGGTGTGCTCGGTCATTCAATCCCGCAGTTCCCGGCCGGTGAGTTCGAGGAAGACGTCTTCGAGGGTACGGCGCCTGACACGCAGGTCCTCGGCAAGGACGCCGGAGGAGGCGCACCAGGCAGTGACGGCGGCCAGGAACTCCGGTCCGGCCCCTTCCGGGTCCTCGGGCCGGACCACGTGGTCGTGGCGATCACCGTTGTGGGTGCTGGTCACGGTGGTTCCGGGGGGCAGGGCCGAACGCAGGGAGCCGGTGTCGAGACGGGCGTGGGTGGAGAAGCAGACTTCACGGTGGCCGCCGGTGAGGGCCTCGGGGGTGCCCTCGGCGACGACGGCGCCGCGGTCGATGATGATCACGTGGTCGGAGAGGCGTTCGGCCTCTTCCATGTGGTGGGTGGAGAGGATGACGGCGACCCCGGCCTCGCGCAGAGTGGTGACCAGGTCCCAGGTGGCCATGCGCGCCTGGGGGTCCAGGCCCGCGGTGGGTTCGTCGAGGAAGACCAGTTCGGGGCGGCCGATGACGGCGCAGGCCAGGGACAGGCGCTGCTGTTGTCCGCCGGAGAGGCGCCGGAAGGGGGTGTTCGCAGCCGAGGTCAGTCCCAGGCGGGTCAGGAGCAGCTCGGGGTCGATGGGGCGGGCGTGGAAGGACGCCATCAGGCGCAGCCATTCTCCGGCGCGGGCTCCGGTGGGTACGCCCCCGGACTGGGGCATCACACCCACGCGTGGTTTGAGTGCACCGGAGTCGGCCCGGGGGTCCAGGCCCAGGACGCGCACGTGTCCGCCGTCGGAGTGGCGGAAGCCTTCGCAGATCTCGATCGTGCTGGTCTTGCCCGCGCCGTTGGGTCCCAGCAGTGCCGTCACCGCTCCCCGCCGCGCGGTGAATGTGAGGCCGGTGACTGCGGTTTTGGCGCCGTAGCGCTTGACCAGGTCGACGACCTCGACCGCGGCTGTTTCCATGGGGCCAGAGTCTACGTGCGCCCGGCGGCAGGCTCTCACCGCCCCGGGTCCGAAGGCAGGGGTGAGGGGACGGAGAGCGGTCCCAGGCGCCCGCATGGTGGTCAAATGTCTCAACATGTGGACGTCGGGAATGTTCGGGCGCCGCCTGTCCTTTCAACCCTTGGTGTGCCGATCCCGCGAAGTCCCACTAAGGCAAGGCTGGCCTGCGTGATGAAAGGCATGGAGATGCGTTTGCCTAGCCGGACCGATTTAGGCCACACTGATGTTGTCTAATCAATTTGGACACTCCGAAGAGCCGTAGGACCGAAGGGGGGCCGTATGTCGGACGCATCCAGCATGCCCCGTCCTCCGAGCGGTCCCGAGCGCGGGGCCGAGAACGGTACGCGCGCGCGTGTGGCCCGGCTCATTCTGGAGAAGGGCCCGATCACCGCAGCCGACCTCGGCGAGCAGCTCGGGCTCACGCCGGCGGCCATCCGCCGCCACCTCGACAACCTGACCGGCGAGGGCATGGTCGAGGGACGCGACGCCCGGCCCCATGGCGGCCGCCGCCGCAGGGGAAGGCCTGCGCGCGTGTTCGCCATCACCGAGGCCGGCCGTGACGCCTTCGTCCACGCCTACGACGATCTCGCCTCCGGTGCACTGCGCTTTCTGGCGCAGACCGCCGGTCCCGAGGCAGTGAGCGAGTTCGCCCGCAGTCAGGTCGCCGATCTGGAACAGCGCTACGAGCCCCTGCTGAACTCGGTCCCGCCCGAGGACCGCGTCCACCTGCTGGCCCAGGCACTGTCCAACGACGGCTACGCCGCCACAGCGGGCCGGGCGCCCGCACCCGGAGGCGGCGATCAGCTCTGCCAACACCATTGTCCCGTCGCGCATGTGGCCGCGGAGTTCCCGCAGCTCTGCGAGGCCGAGATCGAGGCCTTCTCGCGGCTGTTGGGCACACCGGTGCGCAGGTTGGCCACCATCGCCCACGGCGACGGTGTGTGCACCACCCACGTCACCCCTCGGGATGACGCCGTGAGCGGGGAGGACCACAGCCCCGCGACCGACAGCGTCCGCCGTCCGGCGGACGGAAGATCGTCCCACGAGGACGTCTGAGTCCAGGAGGAGTCCGCGCATGACGTCTATCGCGCACCCCGAGCTCGAAGGGCTGGGGACTTACGAGTACGGCTGGTCCGACTCGGATGAGGCCGGGGCTTCGGCCCGCCGTGGTATCAACGAAGAGGTCGTCCGCGACATCTCCGCCAAGAAGGACGAGCCGGAGTGGATGACCAAGCTCCGCCTCAAGTCGCTCAGGCTCTTCGACAAGAAGCCGATGCCCCAGTGGGGCGCGGACCTGTCCAACATCGACTTCGACAACATCAAGTACTTCGTGCGGTCCACGGAGCAGCAGGCCACCTCCTGGGAGGACCTGCCCGAGGACATCAAGAACACCTACGACAAGCTGGGTATCCCCGAGGCGGAGAAGCAGCGCCTGGTCGCCGGTGTCGCCGCGCAGTACGAGTCCGAGGTCGTCTACCACCAGATCCGTGAGGACCTGGAGGAGCAGGGCGTCCTCTTCCTGGACACCGACACCGCGCTCAAGGAGCACCCGGAGATCTTCGAGGAGTACTTCGGCTCCGTCATCCCGCCCGGTGACAACAAGTTCTCCGCGCTCAACACCGCCGTGTGGAGTGGTGGGTCCTTCATCTACGTTCCCAAGAACGTGCACGTGGAGATCCCGCTGCAGGCCTACTTCCGGATCAACACCGAGAACATGGGCCAGTTCGAGCGGACCCTGATCATCGTCGACGAGGGCGCCTACGTCCACTACGTCGAGGGCTGCACCGCGCCGATCTACAAGTCGGACTCGCTGCACTCGGCCGTCGTCGAGATCATCGTCAAGAAGAACGCCCGTTGCCGTTACACGACCATCCAGAACTGGTCGAACAACGTCTTCAACCTGGTCACCAAGCGCGCCATCGCCGAAGAGGGCGCGACCATGGAATGGATCGACGGCAACATCGGTTCCCAGGTCACGATGAAGTACCCGGCCGTCTACCTCATGGGCGAGCACGCCAAGGGCGAGACCCTGTCGATCGCCTTCGCCAGCGAGGGCCAGCACCAGGACACCGGCTCCAAGATGGTGCACTGCGCGCCCAACACCTCCTCGAAGGTCGTGTCGAAGTCGGTGGCACGCGGCGGCGGACGCTCCTCCTACCGGGGGCTGATCCAGGTGCAGGAGGGAGCCAGCACCGCCAAGTCCTCGGTCGAGTGCGACGCGTTGCTGATCGACACGATCAGCCGTTCGGACACATACCCCTACAACGACCTGCGCGAGGACGACGCCGAACTCGCGCACGAGGCGACCGTCTCCAAGGTCAGCGAGGACCAGCTCTTCTACCTGATGAGCCGGGGCATGGAAGAGGAAGAGGCCATGGGCATGATCGTGCGCGGGTTCGTCGAGCCCATCGCGCGTGAGCTTCCCATGGAGTACGCGCTGGAACTGAACCGACTGATCGAGCTTCAGATGGAAGGAGCGGTTGGTTAAGTTGACCAGCCCGAGCACCGAACCCAAGGCCCATAGCCACGGCCTCGGGGAGATCCCGTTCTCCAAGCTTGCGACCCACGGGTCCTTCGACGTGAACGACTTCCCCGTTCCCAACGGCCGCGAGGAGGAGTGGCGTTTCACTCCGCTGCGCCGTATGAAGGGCCTGCACGACTTCAAGGGCGAGGCCGACGGTGTCGACAAGCTCGACGTGGACGCCCCCGAGGGCGTGACCGTCGAGAAGGTCGGCCGTGACGACGCGCGCCTGCGCACCGCGGGCCTGCCCGCGGACCGGGTGACCGCCCAGGCCCACAGCTCCTTCGAGGAGGCAACGGTCCTGACCGTGGCCAAGGGCACCGCCCTGGAGCGCCCGATCACGATCGAGCGCCAGGCCCAGGGCGGCACGCGCTTCGACCAGTACCTCATCGAGCTCGAGCCGATGGCCGAGGCGATCGTGGTCCTCAAGCAGACCGGTACCGGCGTGCGAGCCGGCAACCTCGACCTGCACGTGGGGGAGGGTGCCCGTCTGACCCTGGTCAGCGTGCAGGACTGGGACGGCGACGCCGTCGACGTCACCCAGCACAACGCCCAGGTCGAGAAGGACGGCACGTTCAAGTCGATCGTGGTCACGCTCGGCGGTGACCTGGTGCGGCTCTCCCCGAAGGTGGCCTACAAGGACCGCGGCGCCAACGCCGAGCTCTACGGCCTGTACTTCAGCAGTGACGGCCAGCACCACGAGCACCGTTCGCTCATCGACCACAACGTCTCCAACACCCGCTCGCGTGTGGAGTACAAGGGCGCACTCAGCGGCAAGGACGCCCACGCCGTGTGGATCGGTGACGTGATCATCGGTGAGGGCACCACCGGCACCGACTCCTACGAGATCAACCGGAACCTCCAGCTCACCGACGACACCCGCGTGGACTCGGTGCCGAACCTGGAGATCTTCACCGGTGAGGTCGAGGGCGCAGGGCACGCCTCCGCGACCGGGCGCCTGGACGAGATCCACCTCTTCTACCTGCGTTCGCGCGGGATCCCGGAAGAGGAGGCCCGTCGCCTGGTCATCCGGGGCTACTTCCTGGAGCTCATCAACCGGATCCCGATCGAGGACCTGCGCGAGGAGATCATGGAGAAGGTCGAACAGAAGCTGGCCGCCCATGAGTGAGTCCGCGCACTGGGTCAAGGTCGCCGAGCTCGACGAGATCCCCGACGAGGGGGTTCTGGGGATCGAGACCGACGACGAGACCCCGATCGCCCTGGTTCGCAGTGAGGGCGAGGTGTTCGCGGTAAGGGACGTGTGCTCCCACGCCGAGGTCGCCCTCTCCGAGGGCGAGGTCGAGGACGGCACCATCGAGTGCTGGCTGCACGGGTCGTGCTTCGACCTGCGCTCCGGCGCTCCGCTGAACCCGCCCGCGACCAAGGCGGTCCCCACCTACGACGTGAAGCTCGACGGCGACGACGTGCTCGTCTCCCTCGACCGAGAGAATTCCTGAGGCTTGACATGACGAAGTTCGAAATCCGCGGCCTGCGCGCCGATGTCCTCATCGGTGAGGACGAGCGCCAGGAGATCCTCACGGGCGTTGACCTGACCGTCAACTCCAACGAGACCCACGCCATCATGGGCCCCAACGGCTCGGGCAAGTCCACGCTGGCCTACGCCATCGCCGGGCACCCGCGCTACGAGATCACCGAAGGCGAGGTCCTTATCGACGGTGAGAACATCGTCGAGATGAGCGTGGACGAGCGCGCCCGTGCCGGCGTGTTCCTGGCCATGCAGTACCCGGTCGAGGTCCCGGGTGTGTCCATGTCCAACTTCCTGCGCAGCTCGGTCACCGCGGTGCGTGGCGAGGCCCCCAAGCTCCGCCAGTTCTCCAAGGAGCTGCAGGGCGCCATGAAGAACCTCTCGATCGACTCGGGCTTTGCGGCCCGTGGCGTCAACGAGGGTTTCTCCGGTGGTGAGAAGAAGCGCCACGAGATCCTTCAGCTGGAGCTGCTCAAGCCGAGGATCGCCGTTCTGGACGAGACCGACTCCGGTCTGGACGTGGACGCGCTCAAGGTCGTCTCCGAGGGCATCAACCGCGCCAAGGAGACCCACGAGATGGGCACCATGCTCATCACGCACTACACGCGCATCCTCAACTACGTGAAGCCGGACTACGTGCACGTCTTCGCGAACGGGCGCATCGCCGAGTCCGGTGGTCCCGACCTGGCCGACACCCTCGAGTCCGAGGGTTACGAGCGTTTCGTGAAGGCGGGCGCATAACCGATGAACATGCGCGAGCTGGAGCGGCTCGACGTCGAGGCGGTCCGTAAGGATTTCCCGATCCTTTCCCGGACCGTCCGCGACGGACGCCGCCTGGTCTACCTCGATTCCGGGGCGACCTCGCAGAAGCCTCGACAGGTACTGGACGCCGAACGGGAGTTCTACGAACGCCACAACGCGGCGGTGCACCGAGGCGCGCACCAGCTCGCGGAGGAGGCGACCGACGCCTACGAGGCGGCCCGTGAGACCATCGCGTCCTTCATCGGTGCGAGCAGCGGTGAAGTGGTCTTCACCAAGAACGCCACCGAGGCCGTCAACCTGGTGGCCTATGCGATGAGCAACGCGGCCACCGCCGAGTCGGCGTTGAACCGTTTCCAGGTCGGTCCGGGCGACGAGATCGTCGTCACCGAGATGGAGCACCATGCCAACCTGGTGCCCTGGCAGCAATTGTGCCAGCGCACCGGGGCGACGCTGCGGTGGTTCCCGGTGACCGAGGAGGGTCGCCTGGACCTGTCCGACATCGGTGGGATCGTCAACGAGCGCACCCGTGTGGTGGCTTTCGCTCACCAGTCCAACGTGCTGGGCACGGTCAACCCGGTGCACACCATTACCGCCCGGGCCCGCGAGGTCGGCGCCCTGGTGGTGCTGGACGCCTGCCAGTCCGTGCCGCACATGCCCGTGGACGTGGGTGAGCTGGACGTGGACTTCCTGGCCTTCTCCGGGCACAAGATGCTCGGTCCCAACGGCATCGGCGTGCTCTGGTCGCGCCGTGAGCTGTTGGAGGCCATGCCGCCCTTCATCACCGGCGGGTCCATGATCGGTGTGGTCCACATGGACCACTCCACCTGGGCCGAGCCCCCGCAGCGTTTCGAGGCGGGGGTCCCCATGGCGCCCCAGGCGGTCGGGTTGGCTGCGGCCTGTGACTACCTGAGCGAGATCGGCATGGACCGGGTCGCCGCTCACGAACACCGGCTCACCGAGTACGCGCTCGATGTGGTCGGTTCTGTCGAGGGCGTGCGGATCGTCGGCCCCACCGAGGCCGTGGACCGCGGGGGAGCGGTGTCGTTCGTCGTGGACGACATCCACCCCCACGACCTGGGCCAGGTCCTGGACGACCGGGGCGTGGAGGTCCGGGTCGGGCACCACTGCGCCTGGCCGATGCACCGCAAGCTGGGTATCGTCGCCACCACGCGTGCGTCGTTCTACCTCTACAACTCCGTGGAGGACGTGGACGCGCTCGCCGAGGCCATCCGGGACGCCCAGAGGTTCTTCGGGACCCGCCCCAAGGACAAGGATTCAGCCTGACCATGCAGTTGGACGCGATGTACCAGGAGATCATCCTGGACCACTACCGGAACCCGCACAACAAAGGGCTGCGGGATCCGCACAACGGTGAGGCGCACCACGTCAACCCGACGTGCGGTGACGAGGTGACGCTCCGGGTCACGCTGACCCCCGGGGACGGTGGCGCACTCGACGAGGAGGCCACCGTCGCCGATGTCTCCTACGACAGCATGGGGTGCTCCATCAGCCAGGCGAGCACCTCGGTCCTGACCGATCTGCTGATCGGCCGGACCGTCGCCGAGGGGATGCAGACTCTGGACGCATTCACCGAGCTGATGCAGTCCAAGGGCAAGGGCGAGCCGGACGAGGACGTCCTGGACGACGCCGTGGCGTTCGCCGGGGTGTCGCAGTACCCGGCTCGGATCAAGTGCGCGCTCCTGGGCTGGATGGCCTGGAAGGACGCGGTGTCGAAGTCTTTGGACAAGGAAGGCGTCTGATGAGCGAGAACGAGACGACCACCACCGAGGCCCCCGAAACGGCGGCCTCCCCCGAGCAGGAGCAGCTGGCCGAAGAGGTCGCTGAGGCGCTCAAGGACGTGATCGACCCCGAGCTGGGGATCAACATCGTCGACCTGGGTCTGCTCTACGGGGTCAACACCGACGACTCGTCCATCACTCTGGACATGACCCTGACCAGCGCGGCCTGCCCGCTGACCGACGTCATCGAGGACCAGGCCAACGGTGCGCTCGACGAGTTCGGGCGCGAGGTCAAGATCAACTGGGTCTGGATGCCGCCGTGGGGCCCGGACAAGATCACCGACGACGGGCGGGACCAGCTGCGGATGCTGGGCTTCAACGTCTGAGGTGACCCGAGTGTGCGAAAGGGCCGGGACCCACGGGGTCCCGGCCCTTTCGCACACGAGGACGTGTGTCAGCGTGTGGCGAAGAGCCCCGTGCGCAGCTCCTGGGCGATGTCCTCGTCGCCGCGGCGCGAGAGGTGCTCCAGCAGAGACTGCGGGTCGGGCAGGGCGCTCTCGTCGGAGTCGGTGATGCGCCGCGACAGGATCCGCAGCGCCTCCTCGGTGGAGGCCGGCGCCGTGTACCCGCTCAGGTGCAGGGCCCGCGCGGCCGGGGAGAACCCGCTCATGTCCGTGGCCGGGAGCTTGCGTGCGTCCAGGCGGTCGCCGGAGACGGTGATGAACATGCGGTCGCCGGGCTGGGCGGCCTGGCGGCGCAGGAGCGGGCGCAGCGAGTCGAAGGCCGGGTGGTCGCGCCAGACCAGCACCAGCAGGTCGGCGCCGGGCGCGGTCAGGCACAGCAGGCGGCCCGGCTGCAGGCCCAGATGGGTGGCGTAACCCGTGGGAACGGCCACCGGGGCGCCGTTGAGGTGGTCGGCGGTGATGTCGACGCGGTGCCACCAACGCCCGTCCGGGGCGCGGAAGCAGCGCGCGGACGTGGAGGGGGCGCCGGGGCCCTGGTGGGCCGCAGCCGGCGCGGCAGGTGTGGCCGGAGATGCTGTCGGCGGCACGGGGGCGGGCTGCGGTGCGGGCTCGTGACCGTGCTGGGGCGTGTACGGCTCCTGTGGTTGGGCGGGCGCCTGCTCCTCGGGGCGGCGGCGGATCGGCAGCCCGTTCTCGGTCATGGCACCGTCCGTGCCCTGGGGCGCGGACGTGGGGGCGGCCGGGGCCTCCATGGGCACGGAGGGGTCGACGAACACGTGCCCGTCGCGGATGTTGATCCCCGGGGTGCTCAGCAGCCAGGCGCGCAGCTCGGGCTGGCGGATACCGATACGGGCCAGCCGGTTGCCGGCATCGGTGAGGTTGGGTGCGTCGGTGACCATCTCCCGGGTCTGCCAGCGTAGCCGGTTGGGGTCGTCGGCGATGAGCCAGCCGTTGTGCATACGGCGGTCGGTGAACAGGGTGATGACCACTCGCCACATGGGCGTCTGCAGGGTGGGAACGTCCACGGGATGGTCGGCGTGGGCGTTGATGAGCCGGTCGATGGTGGTAGCGGTGCCCAGCTGCTCGGACAGGTCGCGCAGATGCTTGGTGAGTGAAGCGCCCTCCGCCGAGTTCAGCCAGGTCAGCAGGCGCTCCTCGACCTTGCGCTGTGCGGAGCGGATGTCGTTGACGTCCACCGAGAGCTGTTCGGAGAGCACCCGGATGCTGATGGGGTCGGTCGCGAAGAGGCGTTCGGCGGCCACCGTGCGTTCCAGCTCGGGCCAGGAACGGATCATCTGTTCGGTCTGGTCGACGAGGGGGTGGTCGCCCAACGCGGGCGCCTCGGGTGCCTCCTCGGTTTCGGCGCGCATGGCTTTGGGCGGGCCGAAGCTCGGACGGCGCAGGGTACGTCCGGGGCCGAGCAGGGAGCTGCGGAACCGCGAACGCAGGTCGGTGCCGCCGGGTTCCTCCGCCTCGGTCCCGGCCGGGGAGCTCTCGTGCGCCGTCTCGGGGATCATGGCAGCGGAGCTGACCATGCCGTTCGCGGGAGACTGCTCGCTCGCCGAGGCCTCGTACCGGCTCCCGGTGCTCTCGTGTCCGTCCTGGCTCTGCTCCTCGCGGTCGCGCTGGGCCCGCAGCGCACGCAGGGTGCGGATGGCCCGTGTGGCCGGGGTCTGGGGAGGCCCGCTGCTGCCCTCGGTCGCGTCCTCCGGGGGGAGGCCGTCGGCGTTGGTGGCCGTGTTCAGGTAGTCCAGGGCGTCGCGTACGTGTTCGGGTGCGGACTCGGGCAGCCAGTGGGAGATGGTACGCACCGCCTCCAGCATGAGAGCCGGGGAGGGGGTCGGGCCGGTGGGCAGGTTGCCGCAGGGGCGCAGTGCCCGCCAGGCGACCGTACTGACCACGTCGATGGCGCGGCACTCACGCAGCGACCAGGAGTCGATCTCCTGTGGGGAAGCGTTGACGAGCCGCTCCCAGTGGCCTGCTGTGGAGGAGACCGCGGTGCGGACCGGTTCTGCGAGCTCGCCGCACTCGACCTGTTGACCGCGCAAGCTGGGCAGGAACTCCACCAGGGGCACGTGTTCCCACTGCTCGACCGCCAGACGCGCGAGGCTGTGCGCGAGCCAGGGCGGTCCGGCGATCTCCAGGACACGGGCGACGGGCAGGGAGTTCCACCACCCCTCGACGAGTCGGTCGTGGTGCAGCAGGGATGCCACGTCCGGCGACTTCGACCAACGCAGAGCGGGGGCGAGGTCAATGAGGCAGATCGGAGAGACGGCGTTCATCTGAGTGTTGGGCGTGGGGACCCCACCTTCAGGCAGGGGAAGAAACGCCCCCTCCTTCCTGACGCAAGCTTATAAGAAGTCCCGAGAGCGTGTGAAAATGGTGAGGGGCGCGGTGAAACGGGCATCCGAGTGCCGTTTCTTTTCCACTGGTGCGCAGGCAGCGGAGGAGGATGCGGGGCCTCGACGGCAGTCCTGCCGGGCGGGGCGCCCGGTGGTGGAGCAGGAAACCCCGGGCGGGTCCCCGAGGGTCTTTCTCCTTCGAAGAGAAAGGTGAAGCCAACCTTCACCTCCTGGTCTCTGCTCGTGAATGCGAAAAGAACCGCACGGGTCTTCGGCTCGATCTACCACAGTATGCGCCCCCGCCCCGGTCACGGGTCGGCGAGGTGCGGGGGAGCCACCGGTGCTCCTGGGAGGGCACGGCCGGCCGGGGTCGGGGCGCCGTGGACACTTCCCGGAATCGTACGTGTCTCGGAGACGTATCGGTACCCCCATGGTCTCCTGTGCAGCGCCGCCGCGCCGGGCAACACGGTGGGTGATCGCTCAACAGCAGGAGTTTCCGCAGGGTGCGGCACGTACTCCTGTGGCTTACCTCATGCCCGGCCACGGGCTCCGACGTTGTTCCCACGGGCCCGAGGACCGGTCGTACACGCATGAAACGGAAGACGTCCCGGGTATGCTGGTTCGGCACTGTCCTCGTCCGAAGGACCTTCGGCCGGGTGGCCCGCTCGAGGCCGACCAGAGGTCGACGGTGTTCGAACGCGGGTCGGCGGCCCAGCGCCCCCGCACCAAAGGATTTGCCGTGACCCACGCACCCTCGGCCCAGCGCGAGCGTGGGGCGGTCGAGCCGGATGATTGGTTGACGTGACAGATCTTGAGAAGAACCCCCCCGCGTCCGCGCGCGTGGGAAGACCGGAACCGATCCGGTCCTACGTGGCCATCGGCGACAGCATCACCGAGGGGATGGAGGACAACAGCGGCCCCGGCGGTGAGTATCGCGGATTCGCCGACCGTCTCGCCGAGCACCTGGGAACCCTCACACCGGACTTCCGGTACGCCAACCTGGGGGTACGCGGGCGCCGCATGCACCACATCTTCGGGGAACAACTCGAGCAGACCCTGGAGTGGAAGCCGGACCTGGTCACCGTCCTGGCCGGCGGCAACGACGTCCTCCGCCCGCGCAACGACCTCGATGCCCTGGCCGAGCACTTCGAGTGGGGCGTGCGCCAGTTGCGTGACGCCGGTCTGCGTGTGGTCATCCTCTCCGGCCACGACACCGGGTGGATCCCCGTGCTGCGCTACTACCGGGGCCGCATCGCCGTGTTCAGCATGCACATGCGCTCGGTGGCCGAACGCACCGGTACCGAGATCGTGGACCTGTGGGCCCTCAACGCCCTGACCGATGCGCGCGCCTGGAGCGAGGACCGCCTGCACCTGAACGGGACCGGCCATCAGATCGTCGCCGCCCGCGTCGCCGACCTGCTCGGGTTCCCCATGGGCCCGCGCGAGGCCTGGACCGACCCGTGGAGGACCCCGCCTCAGCAGCTGCCGCGGATCCTGCGCCGCCGGGAGAACCGGCGTTGGGCCCGCCAGTACCTGGTGCCGTGGCTGCGCCGACGGGTCATGGGCCACTCCTCCGGTGACGGACGCATGGCCCGCCGCCCGCAGCTGGACTTCCTCTACGACGAGGCCACCCGCGCCCGTGTGGCCCGGGACCTGGCACCCGGTGCCGCGGACGGTGCCCAGGGGCCGGTCGCCCCCGTGGAGGAGGTCCCCACCATCAGCCCGTCGGGCACCAAAGGACCCGCGCCCCGCGACTGATCCCGTCACGACCGGTCCCGTGACCCGGGCCCCTTCCCAAGGGCCGGGACCGCAGACCGTACCGGGAGGCGGAGAACGGGCGGGCACCGCCGTGTGCGATACCCGCCCGTCCGTCGTGTGTCTCAGGCGCGTTTGAAGGCCAGAGCGATGTTGTGTCCGCCGAACCCGAAGGACTCGTTGAGGGCCGCCACGTCGCCGGCGGGCAGCTCCTCGGAGCTGCCGCGCACGATGTCCACGGCCGTGTCCGGGTCGAGCTCGTCGATGTTGATCGTGGCCGGGACACGTCCCTCGTGCAGGGCGAGCACGGTGGCGATCGACTCGACCGCTCCGGCCCCGCCCAGCAGGTGGCCGGTCATCGACTTGGTGGAGGTCACCCGCACGCTGTCGGCGGCTGCGTCCCCCAGGGCCGTGCGGATCGCACGGGTCTCGCCCACGTCACCGGTCGGGGTGGAGGTCGCGTGCGCGTTGACGTGCACGATGTCGGACGGCTTCAGGTCGGCGTCCTGGAGCGCGTCACTGATGGCACGGGCCTGTCCGCGGCCCTCGGGGTCGGGCTGGACGATGTCGTAGGCGTCGTCGGTGTAGCCCACCCCCGCGGCCTGGGCGTAGACCTTGGCTCCGCGTCGGGCGGCGTGCTCGGCCGACTCCAGGACCAGGATGCCGGCGCCCTCGCCCATGACGAACCCGTCGCGCTCCCGGTCCCAGGGGCGCGAGGCGCCCTCGGGGTCCTCGTTGCGGGTCGACAGCGCCCTCATGGAGGCGAACGAGGCGATGTTGAGCGGGTGGATGGCGGCCTCGGTCCCGCCGGCGATGACCACGTCCGCGCGGCCGCTGCGGATCATCTCGACCGCGTCACCCACGGCCTCGGCGCTGGAGGCGCAGGCGCTCACAGGGGCGTGGGCCCCGGCGCGGGCGGTGAACTCCAGGGCCACGGCGGCCGAGGGGCTGTTGGGCATGAGCATGGGCACCGTGAACGGGGAGACCCGCTTCCAGCCCTTCTCACGGAAGGTGTCGTACTGCTCCAGGACCGTGAGGATGCCGCCGATGCCGCTGGAGACCACGACGCCCAGGCGCACGGGGTCGACCTCGGGGGCCCCGGCGTGGTCCCAGGCCTCCTGTGCGGCGATGAGCGCGAACTGCTGGGTACGGTCCAGGCGGCGCAGGCGCGGCCTGGGAAGTTTCTCGGACGGCTCCTGTGCGATCCGACCGGCGAAGTGCACGGGGAGGCTCTCGTGCCATTCCTCCGGCAGCATGCTGATACCGGAGCGGCCGTCGAGGAGCGCGGACCATGTGGTCGCGACGTCACCCCCGAGGGGGGTGGTGGCCCCGAAGCCGGTGACGACGACATCGGTCTTGGACATGATCCGATCGCCCTTCTCGTGGGTCGTTCCCGGTCGCGGGCCGGGAGGTGGTGGGTGTGCGACTAAGGAGTGCGATGCGGACCCGGGGCCGGAGACCGGCCGGGGTCCTGGGGCGCCCGCGCGAGGGTCTCCCGCCCGGGCGCCGGGACACGCTACTTCTGGATGTAGTTGATGACGTCCTGGACCGTCTTGAGGTCCTTGAGCTGGTCGTCGGGGATCTCCACGCCGAACTTGTCCTGTGCGGCGACGGCGATCTCGACCATGGACAGCGAGTCGATGTCCAGGTCGTCCACGAAGCTCTTCTCCGGGGTGACCTCGGAGGGCTCGGTGCCGACGATCTCCTCGACGATCTCGCCGAGGCCGGCCAGAATCTCCTGCTCGCTGTGGGCGGCCATGTGTCTTCTCCTTGTTCGCTGTTCTTGCTTTCGACGGCCCCGCCGCACGGGGGTGACGGGAATCGGCCCGTGGCCGTGCGGTGCCGCTCGGGCTCGGCGGGGTCAGGGGATGCGGATCACCTGTGCGGCGTAGACCAGCCCTGCTCCGAAGCCCAGGGTGAGTACGGTGCTCCCCGACCGCAGCTCCCCGCGTCCGATCAAGCGCGAGATCGCGAGCGGAACGGATGCGGAGGAGGTGTTGCCCGCGGTGACGATATCCCGGGCCACGAGTGCCTGGGGAGCTCCCAGCTTCCTGGCGATCGACTCGACGATGCGCAGGTTGGCCTGGTGAGGGACGAAAGCGGTGATCTCGGTCGGGTCGACCCCGGCGCGTTCCAAGGCCTGCAGTGCGACCTTGTACAACTCGGTGGTCGTCCACCGGAACACCGCCTGGCCCTCCTGGTAGAGGTAGCGGTTCTCCCGCAGGTAGATGGTGTCGGCGCGCTCACCGGAGGAACCCCAGACCACCGGTCCGATCCCTTGGTCCTGGTCGGCCGAGACCACGGCGGCGCCGGCCCCGTCGGCGAAGATCACACACGTGGCGCGGTCCTCCCAGTCGACCCAGTCACTGAGTTTCTCCGAGCCCACGACCAGGACGTTGCGGGAGCTGCCCGCACGCACCGAGTCCGAGGCCAGGTTCAGCGCGTAACAGAAGCCCGCGCAGGCCGCGTTGACGTCGAAGGCGCCGGGGGCGGGGATGCCGAGCCGGGCGGCCACGGTGGCGGCGGAGTTGGGGATCTGGTCCTGGGACGTGCAGGTGGCCACGATCACCAGGTCGATGTCCTCGGGGGCGAGCCCTCCGGCGGCCAGGGCCTTGCCTCCGGCGGCCACCGCCATGCTCTCCACACTGTCGTCGGGGCCCGCCACTCGCCGTTCCTCGATGCCCACACGGCTGCGGATCCACTCGTCATCGGTGTCCACGCGCTGGGCCAGGTCGTGATTGGTCACCACACGGGCGGGCTGGTACTCGCCGAAGGAGCGGATCACCGCTCCGCCCGGCGCGCTGGGGGCGTTGAACATGGTCAGCCTTCCTGAACGGTGCCCGCGGTGGGGGCCGAACCCGCGTGCTCCTTGATGATGGAGACGGCGCGCTCCAGGTCGTCGGGGGTCTTGACCGCGTGGAGCTGGACCCCGCGCAGGGCGCGCTTGGCCAGTCCGGTCAGGGTGCCTGCCGGAGCGAGTTCGATCATGGCGGTCACGCCGAGGTCGGCGAGGGTCTCGGTGCAGGCCTGCCAGCGTACCGGCGAGGAGATCTGCGCGACGAGCCGTTCCAGGTACTGCGAGCCCTGCTCGACGACGGCTCCGTCGAAGTTGGACAACAGGCGCACCGAGGGGTCGTTGGTGCGCAAGGAGGCGGCGGCGGTGCGCACGCGCTCCACGGCCGGGACCATGTGCTCGGTGTGGAAGGCGCCGGCGACCGGCAGGGGGCGCAGCCGGGCGCGCTCGGGCGGGTTCTCGGCGAAGGCTGCCAGCTGTTCGGTCGTGCCGGCGGCCACGATCTGTCCGGAACCGTTGTCGTTGGCGGGGGTGAGCCCGGCGGTCCCGATGGCGGCCAGCACGTCCTCGCGGCGCCCGCCCAGAACGGCAGTCATCCCGGTCTCGGTGCGTGCGGCGGCGTCGGCCATGCCTCGGCCGCGTTCACCCACCAGCGACAGCGCGTCCTCGGGGGTCAGGACCCCGGCCAGCGCGGCAGCGGTGAACTCGCCGACGCTGTGGCCCGCCACGGCGTCCACGCAGGAGGGGTCCACGGGCAAGGGAACCCGGGAGTCCGAGACGGAGCCCAGCAGTGCGGTGGCGGTGGCCAGGCCTGCACTGACGAGGAGGGGTTGAGCGACGGCCGTGTCGCGGATCTCGTCCGCGTCGGCGGTGGTGCCGTAACGCACCAGGTCCAGCCCGGCCACCTCCGACCAGGCCTCGAACCGCGGGGCCATGCCGGGCAGTTCGAGCCATGGAGAGAGGAAACCGGGTACCTGGGCGCCTTGGCCGGGAGCAACGATGACAAGCACGGCATCCACCTTGCCCTGTAGGAGATCACCAGTCGGATGGGGACGGACACGAACTTCGCTCCGTCCTGTTTGTGGACCCTCCACAAAACGGGGCCGACCTTGTGTTTCGGGGGCCGGCGCCGGTGAGGGGCGCACCCCTTGACGTTACGCGGTTCCGGAGCGCGTTCCCCTGTCAGGTGCGCCGTTGTACTCGTGTGCAGCCCCGGGGCGGGGCCGGTCCGCTGCGCGGGGCGGATGCCACCCTGGTGGGGTGAACGATCAATCCGACCGACCCCATGACCACGAGGACGCTGAACCTGTGGAGGCCGATCCCGGAGGCCATGACGCGGTCCGGGCCGAGACCGCGCGCCGCCTGGAACGATCGATGGGCCGACTGGGCACCGCGGCCGTGGTGAGCATGGAGGAGCGCCTGCCCTGGTTCCGGCGTATGTCCGCCGAGGACCGTTCCTGGATCGGGCTGGTCGCCCAGTCGGGGGTGGCCGCGTTCGTCGACTGGTTCCGCAACCCTGTGCGCGGGCGCCCGGCCATCACGGTGGAGGTCTTCGGCACTGCCCCGCGTGAGCTGACCCGTTCGGTGTCGCTGCAGCAGACCGTGGACATGATCCGTGTGGTCATCGACGTGGTCGAGGGCCAGGTCGATGCTCTGGCCGCCCCTGAGGGCGCCCAGCAGTTGCGTGAGGACGTGCTGCGTTACACCCGGGAGGTGGCGTTCAGCTCGGCGAAGGTCTACGCCCGTGCCGCCGAGGCCCGGGGGGCCTGGGACGCGCGCCTGGAGGCGTTGATCGTGGACGCGCTGCTGCACGGCGACCACCAGGACGGGCTGCAGACGTGGGGGTCGGCGCTGCGGTGGTCGCAGACCCCGGTGATCGCCGTCGCCGGCGACAGCGGGGAGGAGGACGGCAACAAGATCCTGGACGATCTGCGCGGGGCGGCCCGCCGTATGGGCCATGACGTCATCGCCGGGATGCAGGGCGAGCGTGTGGTGCTGGTGGTAGGGGTCGGGGAGCGCTACTCCGAGGGCGCGCTGCCCGCAGCGGCCGCCGAACCCCTGGTCGGCCTCTTCGGACCTGGGCCCGTCGTGGTCGGTCCGGTCGTGCCGGACCTGAGAACCGCGGGTGCTTCCGCCCGCGCGGCCGTCAGCGGGTTGCGTTCGGCGACGGCCTGGCCCGACGCGCCCCGTCCGGTCCTGGCCGAGGACCTGTTGCCCGAGCGGGCTCTGCAGGGGGAGGGGAGCGCGCGCCGCCAGCTGGTCGAGGAGGTCTACCGCCCCCTGCTCGGTGCGGGGTCACCGCTGCTGGACACCCTCTCGGTGTACCTTGAACACGCGTCCTCCCTGGAAGCCACGGCACGCATGCTGTTCGTCCACCCGAACACCGTCCGGTACCGGCTCAGCCGCATCGCCGAACTGACCGGCCACACCCCGTCCGACGGCCGGGGCTCCTTCGTGCTCCGTATCGCGGTCGCACTGGGGCGGCTCGGTGAGACCGAGCACGGGTGAGTGCCACAGCACATGATTCGAGTGGAACCTCACAGGTCACAGGAACGTCCCACGAAACAGGCGTGATTCGATCGTTGCCTGAACCTTCTGTCCGCTTATCGCACTTTCATCGGTGTCGGGTAGGTATGTAACTGACCGTACGCGCCCGGGGACGACGCGAAAAGGGATAGCTTTGTGACGAGCGGAGTACCGCCGGTGGCGCGGTGACCGGATCCGGACCTCGGGCGAGGGCTATCGCACCGCTTCCGTCTGTGACGTTCTTGGGGGATCGAAACTGTGGTCGAACGACCGGGGACAGGGGGCCGGATACTACGGCCCGTGACCAACTACGTGCTGGAGCCGACGCAGGAGGGCCAACTGCGTCGCCGGGTCCTTTTCTGGCTGCCCGCGCCGCTGCCCGTCCTGGGGCTGGTCGCCCTGCTGGTGGGCGGCGCGCAGTCGGCGTCCGGCTGGACCATCCTTCTCGCGGCGAGCGTGGGTGTGGGCACGCTGCTGCTGGCTCTCGTCGTCCACCCCACACCACTGCCCGAGGGGCTCACACCCCAGGTCTCCTCGCGCCGCTCACTGCACCGTTTCCGCCAGTTCACCGGGCTCCGTATCGCCCTGGCGCTGGTCCCGGTGGTCATCGGTGCGGCCGCCTCGGTCATCGGGGGCGGCATGTATCCGCTCTACGCCGCGCTGGCACTGGCCTGGCCGCAGATCCTCATGGCGCTGCCGACCTTCTTCGTCGTCACCCGGGCACGGCGCGCCATGGAAGCCTGGGGGACGACCGCTTACCTGTGGCACGCGCTCTCCCGCCCGGCCAAGGTCAGCTGGCCCGTCGTCACCCCCGCCCGACGGGTCTGGAGCCAGTGGCGGCATGACCGGACCAAGGCGCGCGCGGTGGCGCACCGTGAGTCCGAACTGCGCCGGTCCGAGAAGGCCGAGCGCGATCAGGCCCGTGACCCGCACGTGGTCCTGCCCCACCCGGACCAGGTGACCACGGCACGCATCCCGGTCCTGCCCGAGGACACGGCCGCTCAGGACGACGGTTCCCAGCAGCAGGACGCCGGTTCCGACGGGGCGAGGACGGAGGTCTCCACGACCGATGCCTCCGCGACCGACGGCCCCGGGGCCGAAGACACCGGGGACACGGGCGAAGAGGCCGCTGCCCCCGACGGGAGCGGGAACAGGGAGGACAGGGAGGGGATCGAGCCCACTGCCCTCCTGCCCGCACTCGATGCGGAGGCCCGGACCGCCGAGACCCCGACCACGGGCACCGGCTCCGAGCGCACCGCGGGCACCCTGTTGGAACGGGGAGGCGCACCCTCCCAGAGGGTGCGCCGGAACCGGCGCGGGTCGTTGCAGTCCACGCGCCGCCCGCGCTCCCAGAAGCCCTGAAGCACGACCCCTGAGGGCAGCAGCGACGCGGCCCGCCGGTTCGGTTCCGGCGGGCCGCGTCGTCGCGTCGGGCCTTACCAGTCTTGTCCGAGAGCGCTCCGGCCTTCAGGCCGGAGGTGAATCGGCTCTCATCTGCGCGGTGGGTTCTCGGCCGTGTACCTGCTGTGTTGCCGGCGGGTGAGAACCGAACCCGTCGGCACGTCGCCGCCGGGCGGTCCGAGGCCCTGAACGCCTGCGGAGGCAGGGTAGGACCCCGTCTTCCGGGTGGGGCACCGGCCGGTGAGACAGGAACCGGCGGACTCCGCGAGACGCACCGCGCCTACAGCCGAAAGGCTGGAGGGATCCCCGGGGAGGACGTCAAAGGCTCGTGCTGAAACGCACCCCGGGAGCGGCGTCGGGCCCGCCGTTGGGGCAATGGTACCAACGGGCCTCGGCCTCCCGGCCCCGCAGGAGGACCTCTCCGATGGTGTTGCCGAAGTAGGGACGCCTCTCCAGAGCCCAGCGCAGAGCCGGCGGCGCGACCCGCGCCAGCCGGGACATGATGCGCCCGGCCAGGTGGAGGGGCCGGGTCGTGGACAGCCGTGCCGTGCGGCGCAGGTTCGCGGGCATCCGGTTGCACAGAGGTGAGGAGACCAGCTGGGCCACACGGGAGGAGACCTCCTGGCCCTCCCGGGGCCGGGCCCGCGCCATGTAGGAGAAGTGCACGTCGCCGCTGAGCAGCAGCACGGTCGCCGGGGCAGGGCCGCGTTCGCCGCGCGCAACCGCCAGCACCGTCTCCGCCAAGCGGGTGAACGAGTACTGGAAGGCGCCCCAGTGCTCCAGGTCCAACCCCTGGCGCAGGCGTTCGGCCGGGTCCCGCAGCCACTCGCCCCAGGCCCCCGCGCACACGGCCTCGTTCCAGGCCTCGAGGTGGTGCACCGCCGGGGGCAGCAGCACCGGGACCGTGGAGACCACCACGACGTGGTCCGGGCCCCCGGTCAGGTGCTCGTCGACCCACTCGTGGCCCTCGGGTCCCAGGATCGACCGCGACCCGTCGGAGGGATCGCCCTCACCGAGGGCGCGCGCACAGCGGGTGTCGGTCATGAGGACCCGTACCCGGCCCACGTCGACCCGGTGGCTCCAACGGTAGGAGGAGGGGTCCTCGTGCGCCCGCCACGCGAACCCGTCGACCACGTCCCCGGCCTCGCCCTCGCGCTCGCGCACCCGGTTCCACCACGGATCCTTCTCCCGCGCCTCGGGGGAGAGGTTGCCCAGGTGCTGGTACACCCAGTAGGCACCCAGACCGTGGGTGACACGCTCGTGCCACCAGGGCAGCCGGTCCATCGCGCGCCGCCAGGCGGCCGAGGTGTTCCAGTCGTCGCGGACGTCGTGGTCGTCGAAGACCATCAGGGTGGGCACGGTCGACAGCAACCACCGCACCTGGGGATCGCTCCAGGCCTGCCGGTACAGCTCCGCGTACTCGCTGTAGGCCACCACCTCCTCGTCGGGGGAGGAGAGGTCGGTGCCGCGGGACCGGCGCAGGTACTCACGCATCGGTTCGCGCACTTCGTCGGCGTAGACCTGGTCGCCGATCAACAGCAGCAGCAGGTTCCCCTCGGGCTTCTCCTCCGCCAGACGCCGTGCAGTGGCGCGCAGCATGTCCGGGCCGCGGTCGACCACCCCCTCAGGGGTGTCGCCGGTGGGTACGTGGCAGGACCCGTACAGCAGTCGTGTGGGCGCCCCTGGATCGGTGGTGCGCAGTTCACTCGAGGGCAGGGACGAGGTGGGGTCGGGCCAGACACGGTCCTCGTCGAGGAAGACCTCGTAGGGCGAGGCCGTTCCCGGGCGGAGCCCCTCGATCTCACACACGGCGTAATGGTGGCCGTGGACGGTGAACGTCCGTGCGGTAGCGGTGGTGTGTTCGCCCACACGGACCCGTACCCGGCAGGGAGCGTCGGTCTCGACCCACACGGTGGCGGTGGTGGGACCGACGTGCCGCAACAGGGGGCCCAGACGCAAAGAAACAGTCATGGTTTCCCCTCCTTTTTCCCAGGTTCGCACACCTGGAGCAGGGGTCGTTAGCCGCGGCAGGAAGCCGCTGGTCCGGCATCCCTCCACAGTCATGACGATCGATGGTTGCACGAAGGCCCGGCCTGCGCGAAGGTGGCGCTATGCGGACACAGATCCTCGAGCTGCACACCGGAGGGTCGGAGAGCATCACCGACATCACCTCCCAGTGTGCGGACTTCGTCGCCGGCTCCGGCGACGGCCTGCTCCACGTCTTCGTCCCGCACGCGACCGCGGGCGTGGCGATCATCGAACTCGGGGCAGGCTCCGACGACGACCTGCTCGCTTCCCTGGACGATCTGCTGCCGGCCGACGACCGGTGGCGCCACAAGCACGGTTCGCGCGGCCACGGACGGTCCCATGTCATGCCGGCCTACGTCGCGCCCCAGACCACGGTCCCCGTCATCGGGGGATCACTCGGACTGGGCACGTGGCAGTCCGTGGCGGTGGTGGACCTGAATGTGGACAACCCGGAGCGACGGGTGCGCCTGTCGTTCCTGACGTCGGCGTGAATACCCGGGGCCCACAGGGCCGGCCGGCAGGGTTCGCCCACGCGTTGACGGGACATGTCATAGCGTGTGAACTAGGCCATCAGCGATGGTGAAGGACCTACGGACCCACACCGCGGGCGCAACGCCCGACATCGTTGAGACAACTGCACCGGGCCTCCTTGCCCGGGCAGAACAGACTGACAACATCCATTTGTGGAGGAGAACTTTCGTGAGCGCGACCGCGGGCCAGGCACAGAGCGAACGCGGCTTGGCTGACCGACTCGGATTCAAGCCGGGTCAGGTGGTGCAGGAATTCAGCTTCGACGACGACGTTGACGAAGGCCTGCGCGCTTCCATCGTCGAACTCACCGGTGAGGAACTGGTCGATGAGGACTTCGACGGCGATGTCGACGCGGTACTGCTGTGGTGGCGGTCCGACGAGGAGGAGGAACTCACCGACGCGTTGATGGAGACGGTCACCCAGGTAGCCGACGGCGCCACCATCCTGGTGATGACGCCGAAGGCCGGACGTGACCTGCACGTCTCACCCAACGACGTTGCCGACGCGGCCGGGACCTCCGGCCTGTCCCAGACCAGCGCTGTCAGTGTCGGCTCGGACTGGTCGGGGACCCGACTGGTCGTGCCCAAGCGGTAACGGGCCTTCCGAACGACCGGCCCGCCACCGGTGCCGCGCGCCCCACAGGGCGGGCGCGCGGCGCTGAGCGACGCTTGCACGCCGCCGACACGAACGAGAGCATGACGAACACCGCAGCGGGCGCCCGAGCGCCCGACTTCACTCTGGACGACCAGCACGGCCGTCCCGTCACCCTGTCGGCTCTGCGCGGCGGCCCTGTTCTCGTGGTCTTCTACCCGCTGGCCTTCTCCGGCGTGTGTTCGGGAGAGCTCACCGAACTGGCCGGGCTGTACCCGCGATTCGCCGAGGTCGGCGTCCACGTGTTGGCGGTCTCCGTCGACTCCACCTTCGCCCTGCGCACGTGGTCGGACCGGGAGGGTTTCCCGTTCCGGTTGCTGTCGGACTTCTGGCCGCACGGGGCCGTCGCCGAGGCCTACGGGGTCTTCGACGACAGGCGCGGTGTGGCCCGGCGCGGCACGTTCCTGCTCGACACCGGGGGTGTGGTGCGCTGGAGCGACCACACGCCCGTCTCCGAGCCCCGTGAGATGGGCCGTGCCCTGGAACAGGCCCGCTCTCTCGTCTGAGGCCCGGTCCGCAGCCCTGCTCCGGCCGCGGTCCGCCCCGGGTGTGCGTACCGGGTCCGCTCCGGGATACCATGGCGGGCCTGGAGACTCTCCCCGGGAAGCCGGTGGGTTCCGAGGCGGGCCGACATCCGGGCCCGCCCTTTCTGGGGGAACGGTTCGGCAGCACGCCGAAGGAGAGGTATGATCTCCAGTCGACGCCGGGGCGCGTAGCTCAGTTGGCTAGAGCGGTTGCCTTACAAGCAATAGGTCAGGGGTTCGAGTCCCTTCGCGCCCACTTCGCAACGACCCTGTCCGGGGCCTTCGGCCCCTGGGCAGGGTCGTTCTCTGTTCCGGGGGCGCTGGTTCGAGAGCCGGTGCCCCGCCCGGTCAGGTGAACAGTTCCACACCCGCGGCAGTGGTCGCGGCCAGGGCGATCGCCCACAGGGCGTTGCTCACCGTGGTCCAGAACGCCACCTTGTGGCGCGGGGCGCCGAGCAGTACCGCGAACAGCACGGCGAAGTACATCCCAGACAAGAACGGCCCCTGCAGGGCCAGACCGGGGACCCCGAAACGCTCGAAGGCCTTGCGCACGCGCGCTCCGCTGCGCGAACCCTCGCCGATGGGCCTGCCGCGGCGGCGCTCCCACCATTCGAGCAGTCGGGCCGATCCGGAGATGACGGCGACAGCGGCCGCCGTGTTGCCGATGAAGGCCACGACTGCGACCGTGACCGGGTTCAGCCCCATGGCGACCGCCGGGGGGATCACGAAGAGTTCGAGCCACGGCACCACGGAGCATGCCAGGACGAGCAGGTGGGTGAGGACGTCGTTCAAGGGTGCTCCGTGCGGGGAGGGGCGAGGGTGCTGTGCGGGGTGGGGTGGACCCGGTTCGGTCCTCGTCCCGCGTGTTCGGCCCCCGTCAACGATCTCAGGTCAGCTGCGAGCTCCGGGAACGGGCCCACCCCTGCTCCTCCTCGCGCAGTGGGCCCGCGCGCCCGCCGAGGTGGAAGCCGGCGCCGCGCTGGGCACGTTCGGACCCGCGTTTGCGCAGCGCCTCGGCGGCCGACCCGCTCAGCCGTTGTTCGACGGCGGTGCGTGTGCTGCCGAAGACGGCCCCGACCACGGTCAGGACGTTCACGGGGTCCTCGAACACGGGGTGGAAGGCCGTCACCACCGGGCAGGTCCCTCCCTGCCCGTCTCCTCGGTCTCACACCAGGGCCAGGACCCGACTGGGCGCCCCCGAGGCGTCCTCGCCCGGCATGACCCCGACCGTCAACACCGCCCCCCGTGGGGGGAGCCGCTCCAACCCGGTCAGGCACTCCAGCCCCCACCGGTCGGCCCGCCCGATCACCTCGTGAGCGGGAAAGTCCGTCGAGGTCCCCGGGTCACTGCTCAGCGTGTCCACCCCGAACCCGGACACACCCCGCTTCTCCACCAGGAACGCACACGCCTCGGCCCCCAGCCCCGGAAAGTGCCAGGTTCCTTCGGTGCCCATGCCCCGTACAGCGGCATCACCCTGCTCCCACTTCGTGCTCCACCCCGAGAACATGAGTACCGCCGACCCCTCGGGCACAGGGCCGTGCGCGCGCTCGTGCTCGAGCACGTCCTCGACGGTGACCACCGTGTCGGGGTCCTGCGCTGCCCGCTCGCGCACGTCCAGGACCACCGCGGGCACCACCAGTTCCTCCGGTGCGATGTCGGGGACCAGCCGGCCGCCGCCGACCACGTGCCCGGGAGCGTCCAGGTGGGTCCCCGAGTGCTCCAGGAACGTCCACCGGTTGAAATGGAAACCCACCTCTCCCTCGGGCAGGGCCGGGGCGACCGTCTCCCGGGTCGGTTTCTCCTCGTCGAAAGTGGCCGTCGTCGGAGAGAGCACGTGGCTCAGATCCACCACCCGCCCGGGCCGCGACGGCCACGCCGGGAGCCCCGCCTCGGGCCGCGCGGGTTCTGCGTGGACCGGGCCTCCGGTGCGCGCACGCACGGTCTCGCCGGTTCCGTTCAGGCACATGGGCTCACTCCTGGTGCTCGGGTTCCTCGGGCCTTCGTTCCCGGTGCGGGACGGTACGGGCCCACGGGGTACGGGGACACGCCACATCTGCACCAGCATGTTCGCACCCCGCGGTGTGAGACTCCATGAGGGTGATCGAATGGCGGAGGGTTTTCCCTTGAGTGAGAGCGAACGTGTCTTCGAGGACCTGCTCTGGGCCGCGCACGCACACGGACCGATCGAGGCCCTGGAGCTGGCCGACCGTTACGCTCATGTGCTGGGTCTGGCCCGGGTCACCGTGTACCTGGTCGACCTGCAACAGCGGGTCCTCGCCCCCCTGTTGAGCGGACCCGAGCTGGAAGTGGACACCACGACGGCCGGAGAGGCCTACCGCTTCGAGTCCATGCGCCTGGTCGAGGGGGGAGCAGGGGCTGGAACTGTGGCTGCCGCTCATGGGCGGCGCCGACCGCATGGGTGTGTTGCACGTGGTCGCCGGATCCCTCGACCAGCC
This sequence comes from Nocardiopsis kunsanensis DSM 44524, assembly GCF_000340965.1. GTDB lineage: Bacteria > Actinomycetota > Actinomycetes > Streptosporangiales > Streptosporangiaceae > Nocardiopsis > Nocardiopsis kunsanensis. The sequence goes on along the minus strand of NZ_ANAY01000035.1, from coordinate 22,930 downwards.
CACCCTGCACCGTTGCCGGACCCTGGCGTCCCTGCTCTCCCTGATCATCAGCTCCCAGCACGTCCACAACGACGGCTATCTGCGACGCGTCCGCAAACGCAACGTGGACCTGCGCACCGAGATGCTGCGTGCCTTCCTGCCGCAGCGCTCGGTCGGTACCGGCCGAGGCGTGTCCACCGCAGTGCTGGAACCGGCCTACGAAGTGGGCGGTGACGCCTTCGACCACGCCATCACCCGCGACATCCTGCACGCGACCATCCTCGACGCCATGGGCCACGACCTCGCCTCGGGGCTCACCGCGGCAGTGGCCATGGCCGGTGCGCGCAACGCTCGCCGTAGCGGCGCCGGCCTCACCCAGCTCACCGGCAACGTCGGCAGCGCCCTCTCCGAATGGCTGCCCGAACGTTTCTGCACCGGGGTCTTCTCCACCCTCGACCTGGTCGGGGGTGTGTTCTCCTGGGTCAACTGCGGGCATCCCGCGCCCCTGCTGATCCGGCGCCAGGAACTGGTCGGCGGGGCCCTGGACCGGGCCGCCGAACCCCCGCTCGGCCTGGGGCTGGGGGAGGACCGCAGCTACGCCCTGCACCAGCTCCAGCTCGAACCCGGTGACCAGATCCTCCTGTACACCGACGGGGTCGTGGAGGCCCGCGGTCCCGACGGTGAGATGTTCGGCCTCGAGCGTTTCGTGGAGTTCATCATCCGCGCCACCGCGGGCGGGGAACGTGCGCCCGAGACCTTGCGCCGCCTCATCCAGGACATCCGCGACTACCAGGAGGGCCACTTCACCGACGACGCGACGATCATGCTCATCCAGTGGTGGCCCGCGCTCCGGATCAGTGGCGACGCTTCCGGTCCCATCGACGCCCGAGACCGCTGACGGGGCCGAAGGGGGAGGAGGCCGGCCTTGAGCAGGGGACGGGTCGGGTGGGTCGGTGGTCGGCCGGTGGAGGGGTGGTAGGTGGGGCGGGCCCGATGGAGAAGTGGCGGGGCTCCTGGATGACCGGAGCCCGGTGGGTCACCCCGGCACCACGAGAAACCCCCACACCACCCAGCCCGCACCACAAGACCCCTCCACCCCGTCGACACCTGGGGCCGTTCCGCGGTACTCGCCCTTATCGGGACTGCACACGGTACGCATTAACCTCGGAGCGAAGAAAGGGGATGGTATGCGGGTTGTGGTCATCGGTGCCGGCGTCGGCGGACTGGCTCTGGCTGCCGGGCTGGTCGAGCGCGGTATCGGGGTCGAGGTCCACGAGAAGGACGAACGGCTGCACACCGGCGGGGCCGGCGTGGGCCTGTACCCGAACGGGGTGGCGGCCCTCAACGAACTCGGTGTGGCCGTGGACGACCTGGGACGGCCCATCGACGTCATGGAGACCCGGGACCCCGAAGGGCGCCCCGCCCTCAACATCGATGTCGCGCGCATCAGCGAGCACTTCGGGTTCGTCGCGCGTACCGTACCCCGGCGTGCACTGCTCGACCGGCTCCACCACCGTCTGCCCGAAGGGGCGCTCCACCTGGGCCGTGAGTGCGTGGGGGTCCGCCTGCACGCCGACGGCACCGCCAGTGCCGTCTTCTCCGACGGGACCCGTAGCACCGGCGACGTCGTCGTGGGGGCCGACGGGGCCGGTTCGGTGGTACGTGCCCAACTGCTGGGCGAGGATCCCCCGGCGATGGGACGTTGGGCGAGCTGGCAGGGGCTGAGCACTCTCGACTCACCCCGCGCGGGCGGGCGGGTGGCCTCCCTCACCCAGGGGCGCCAGGGCATCTGCGGCATCATGCCGGCCGGGAACGGGCTGGTGCACTGGTGGTTCGACGTGCGCTGGCGGCGCGGGCTTCCGGTCACCGACGATCCCGTCCCGGTGCTGAGGGAGCTGTTCTCCTCCTGGAACGACCCCGACGTGCGGGCCGTACTGGAACAGATCGAGAGCTCGCAGACCAGGTTCTTCCCGCACCTGAACACCCGTGTGCGGGGCAGGTGGGGCCAGGACAACACGACCCTGCTGGGAGATGCTGCCCACATCTTCCCCCCGGCCACCGCCCAGGGCGCCAACCAGGCGTTGGAGGACGCCTGGGCGTTGGTGACCGCGCTCGGCGACAGCGGAGCCCGCGCCGACCCCGCTTGGGCACTGCGCCGCTACGAGGAAGTGCGCCACCGCCCGGCTGCGGTCGCCTCCTTCGCCTCCTCGCTCAACGGGGTGCAGCGCATCCGGCTGCCCCGACTGCCCGTCCGCGGGCTGCGCGACCTGCCCGGCAACACCGCCACACGCTGGTTCGGCGGGTACTTGTCGGCGGTGAGTAACGTGCTGACCGGACAAAGGCCCTGAGGCAGCGGTAGGAAAGGTCAACCCGGGTACCAGCCGGTCGGTATGCTGGCGGGGTTGACTTGATGCCCGCGACGAGGCGGGGACACGAAGTGAGGCAGGACATGGCACAGGCGCGTGACGGCGAGGACAGCGACAACGGGACGGGGACGGTGCCCGAACGGCTCCTGGGATCGGCGACCCGGCTCTTCGCCGAGCGCGGTTACGAAGGCACTTCCGTGCAGGAGATCGTGGCGGCCGCCGGTGTGACCAAGGGCGCCATGTACCACTACTTCGGTTCCAAGGACGACCTGCTCTACGAGGTCTACGCCCGTGTGCTGCGCATGCAGACCGCCAACCTCACCGAGATCTCCGGCCGCGACGAGCCCGTCACCGACCGGGTGCACGCAGCGGCCGCCGATGTCATCGTCACCAGCGTCGCCAACCTCGACGACACCGTCATCTTCTTCCGGTCCATGCACCAGCTGGAGGCGGAGAAGCAGCGCACCGTGCGGGCCGAGCGCCGCAAGTACCACGAGCTCTTCCGGTCGATGATCGAGCAGGGCCAGGCCGAGGGGACCTTCCGTGCCGACGTGTCCGCCGACCTGGTCGTCGACTTCTATTTCGGCTCTGTGCACCACCTGAGCACCTGGTACAGCGAGGACGGCCCGCTCACCGGCGCCGATGTGGGACGCCACTTCGCCGACCTGCTCATCTCCTCCCTGAGACCGACCGGCTGAGGCCGCCACGGGGGCGCGGGACGGAAGAGCAGGCCCTGCCGTCCCGCGGGAGCTCAGCGGTACTTGCGCAGCTCGGACCGGCCGAGCGAACGCAGGTGCACCTCGTCGGGGCCGTCGGCCAGGCGCAGCGAACGCGCCCCCGCCAGCCATTCGGCCAGGGGCAGGTCCTGGCTCACCCCGGCGGCGCCGTGTGCCTGGATCGCCTTGTCCAGGATCCACTCGACCGTACGCGGCGTCGCGATCTTGATCGCCTGGATCTCGGTGTGGGCGCCCTTGTTACCCACCGTGTCCATGAGATAGGCGGTCTTGAGTACCAGCAGCCGCAGTTGCTCGATGGCCACCCGCGCCTCGGCGATCCACTGGCGCACCACACCCTGGTCGGCCAGGGGGTGGCCGAACGCGGTGCGCTCCAGGACCCGCCGGCACGTCAGCTCCAGCGCCCGCTCGGCCATCCCGATCGAGCGCATGCAGTGGTGGATGCGGCCCGGTCCCAGACGCGCCTGGGCGATCGCGAACCCTTCGCCCTCACCGCCGATCAGGTTCTCGGCCGGCACCCGCACGTCCTCGAGGACGACCTCGGCGTGCCCGCCGTGGTCACTGTCGTCGTAGCCGTACACGGTCATCCCGCGCTCGACCCGCAGCCCCGGGGTGTCGCGCGGCACGAGGACCATGGACTGCTGCTCGTGGCGCTGGGCCCCCGGGTCGCTCTTGCCCATGACGATGAAAATCTCGCAGGCCGGGTTCAGCGCACCGGTGATGAACCACTTGCGGCCGTTGATGACGTACTCGTCGCCCTCACGGACGATGCTCGTGGTGATGTTGGTGGCGTCGGAGGAGGCCACAGCCGGTTCGGTCATCGCGAACGCCGAACGGATCCGCGCGTCCAACAACGGTTCCAACCAGCGTTTCTTCTGGTCCTCGGTGCCGAACATCGTCAGCACCTCCATGTTCCCGGTGTCGGGCGCCGCGCAGTTGAGTGCGACCGGTCCCAGACCCGGGCTGCGGCCGGTGATCTCGGCCAGGGGCGCATAACTCAGGTTCGACAGCCCGCCGTGCTCGGGGTGCCCGGCCAGGAACAGGTTCCACAGGCCGCGCCGCCGCGCCTCGGCCTGCAGCTCGGTCACCACGGGCGGGGCCGACCAGGGATCCTCGCGCTCGCCCAACTGGCGGGCGAAGGTCTCCTCGGCCGGGTGGACGTGTTCGTCCATGAAGGCCAGGAGCTCGGAGCGCAGCTCCTCGGTCGCGGGGTCGTGAGCGAACTCCATCAGTCCTCCTGCAGTGTGGCGTGAGCGCGTTCGACCAGGAGCGGGACCACCTCGCCCATGTTGTCGAAACCGGCCCCCACGGTCAGTCCCTGGCTGTACCGGTAATGGATGCCTTCCGCGATCACCGCGAGCTTGAAGCAGCCGAAAGCCACGTACCAGTTCAGCCGGGACACGTCGCGTCCGGTCGCGGCCGCGTAGGTCTCCACCAGCTCCGAAGCGCTGGGGAACCCTTCCGCGGAGGTGGCGGGGGAGGGACCGCCGGTGACCGAGTACTCCTTGTAGACCAGCATCAGGCCCAGGTCCACCAGGGGGTCCCCGAGGGTGGCCATCTCCCAGTCCAGGACCGCGGCCAGGCGGCCTTCGTCGGTGACGAGTACGTTGTCGAGCCGGTAGTCGCCGTGCACGATCGCGGGCGCACCCTGTTCCGGCCGGGTCCGTTCCAGGCGTTCGTGCAGTTCGTCGATACCGGGGATGTCGCGGCTGCGCGAGGCGTCGAGCTGCTTGCGCCAGCGCCGCACCTGGCGCTCCAGGAACCCCTCGGGGCGTCCGAAGTCGCCCAGCCCCACCGAGGCGGGATCGACCGCGTGCAGCTCGCCCAGGGTGGTGATGAGTTCCCGGGCGATCCTGCGGGTGCCCTCGGCCCCGTACGGCGCGATCTCGGACTCGGTGCGCAGGGGAAGGCCCTCCACGTGCTCCATCACGTAGAAGGGAGCCCCCAGCACCTCGGTGTCCTCGCACAGCAGATGGGTGCGGGGCACGGGTACGGCGGTGTCGCGCAGACCGGTCATCACCCGGTACTCGCGGGACATGTCGTGGGCGGTGGCCAGCACATGGCCCAGGGGAGGACGGCGCACCACCCAGCGGCCGGACCCGTCGGTGACCGTGTACGTGAGGTTGGACTTGCCGCCGGTGACGACCTCACCGCTGAGCGGGCCCGCGGTCATCCCGGGCGCTTCGCGCTCCAGATGGGTGCGCAGCCGGTCCAGGTCCAGTCCGGGTAGTTCCTCTGTCATCGTCGTCTCGGGCGCCTCGCGGAGCGGCCCGCTCCTTTCCGGGGTGTGTCTGTCGTGCTCGGAGGGTCAACCGTTCGCGCCGGTGACCTTGGCCTGCAGGCGCCGCATGCCCTCGAGCCAGCGGTCGGTGTCGCGGGCCCGGGCCGCGTAGAAGTCGCCGACCTGGGGATGGGGCAGGATCAGGAACCGTTCATCGGCCATCCCGGCCATGACGGCCTCGGCGACCTCCTCGGGGGTGATCGCGTCTGCGCTGAGGATCGCCCGGCCCATGTCGCCGCTGTCCTCCAGCAGGGAGGTGCGCACGCCCAGGGGGCACACGCACTGCACGGTCACCCCGCGGTCGCCGTAGGTGGCCGAGAGCCACTCGGCGAAGGAGACCGCCGCGTGTTTGGTCACCGAGTAGGGGGCGCTGCCGAGCATGGTCAGCAGTCCTGCGGCCGAGACGGTGCTGAGGAAGCGGCCGCGGCCGCGCTCGATCCACCCCGGCACCAGGGCGCGTGCGGCCCGCACGTGGGCCATGACGTTGACCTGCCAGGCCAGGTCCCAGTCGGACTCGGGGGCTTCTTGGCTGCCGCTCACCCCCACACCGGCGTTGGCGACGTAGAGGTCGATGCCGTCCAGGTGCGCGCCGGCCTCGGCCACCAGCGCGGTCACACCGTCCTCGCTCGCGGCGTCGCCGGGTACTGCCAGTCCGCCGATCTCGGTGGCCACGGACTCGGCGGCGACGGCGTCCAGGTCGTTGACGACCACGTCCGCGCCGGCTGCGGACAGGCGGCGGGCGAGGGCCGCCCCGATGCCGTTCCCGCCGCCGGTGACGACCGCGCCGGTGCCGGTCAGATCCATGTCACAGTCCTCCGGTGAGGGTCACGCCGCCGTCGACGACCAGGGTCTGTCCGGTGACCCAGGCGGAGTCCTCGGAGAGCAGGTGGGCCACGGCGCCGGAGACGTCCTCGGGAACACCCAGGCGTCCCATGGGGTACTGGGCGGAGACCTCGTCCTCGCGGCCTTCGTAGAGCGCTTCGGCGAAGCGGGTCTTGACGACGGCGGGTGCGACGCCGTTGACGCGGATGCCGGGTGCCAGCTCCACGGCCAGTTCCTCGGTGATGTGCTTGACCATCGCCTTGGTGGCTCCGTAGAACCCGATCCCGGGGGCCGGCTTGATCCCGGCGATGGAGGAGACGTTGACGACGGAGCCGCCGTGTTCGCCCATCCAGGCCTTGTAGGACTTCTGCACCCAGGAGATCGCCGAGAGGGCGTTGACGTCGACCATCTTGCGGGCAGCGTCCAGGTCGAGGTCGACCATGCGTCCGAAGACCGGGTTGATGCCGGTGTTGTTGACGAACATGTCGAGGCTGCCGAAGGCCTTCAGAGTGGCGGCGATCGCCTCGTCCTGGTGCTCGGGGTCGTCGGCCTTGCCCGGAACGGCGATGGCGTGCTCGGGACCGCCGAGGGCCTTGACCGCTTCCTCGAGGGGCTCGGGTTTGCGTGCGGTGATGCACACGCGGGCACCCTCCTCCACGAGCCGTTGGGCGATGGCGAGGCCGATGCCTCGGCTGGCGCCGGTGATGACGGCGGTCCGTCCGGCGAACCGGGAAGTCATGGAGCTCTCCTTTGACCGACTGGTCGGTATGGCAAGGAGACTCTATGCCCGCCGGGATATGCGCCGCAAGGGGGCCCACCCGTTGCGGACGGCGCCACAATGGGCAGGAAGGGGCCGAAGGCCCTAGCGGGACGAGGACGAACGGGGGACCACCGATGGTGACCGAAGTCGTGGACCGTCCGGGAGAGCTCCGGTACGAGATCACCAGTGACGGGGAGCCGGCCGGTCACGCCGAGTACACCGTCACCGACGGACTCATCACCTTCACCCACACCGAGATCGATCCCTCTTTCGAGGGACAGGGGTTGGGGGGAAGGCTGGTGCGCGAGGCCCTGGACGACGTCCGCGGGCGAGGACTGAAAGTGCTACCGATGTGTCCGTTCGTCAAGGGGTGGATCGAACGCCATCCCGACTACATCGACCTGGTCCACCGCTCACCGAAGGAGTGAACCGTCCCTGACAGGAGCGAGCGATGACGGGTGACTACGGCCGCGAGGTGGCCTTCGGGCTTTTCCCCTCCCCGCAGGCGGACCCCGAATCCCAACGGACCCTGTGGGCGCAGGTCTCCACGGCCGACCGCGCCGGCCTCGACTACATCGGTATCCAGGACCATCCCTACCAACGACGCCACATGGACACGTGGATGCTCATGGCCACGGTGCTCGCACGCACCGAGCGTGTACGGGTCTTCCCCGACGTGGCCAACCTGCCGTTGCGCCCGCCCGCCGTGCTGGCCACCTCCGCGGCCAGCCTGGACGTGCTCTCCGGGGGCCGGTTCGAGCTCGGGCTGGGCGCCGGCGGTTCCCGGGAAGCCGTCGATGCCATGGGTGGACCCCGGCGCAGCCCGCGCGAGGCCGCCGATGCCCTGGTGGAGGCGGTCGAGATCATCCGGCTCATGTGGTCGGGAGAGCGCTCGGTGCGCTTCTCCGGCGATCACTACCGCCTGACCGGGGTCAAGCCGGGCCCGTTGCCGGTGCACGACATGGACATCTGGCTGGGTGTGCTGGGCCCGCGCCTCCTGCGGGAGCTGGGGCGCAAGGCCGACGGATGGGTGCCCTCCAGCGGGTTCGCCGGGCCCGATCAACTGGCCGACAAACACGCTCGTATCGACGAGGGTGCGGCCGAGGCCGGACGGGATCCGGCCTCGATCCGTCGTGTGTACAACGTGTTCGGCAACATCACCGACGGCGCCTCGTCCGGGTTCCTGAACGGCCCCGTCGACCAGTGGGTGGACCAACTGACCGAACTCGTCCTGGAGTACGGCATGGACACCTTCGTCTACGGGCCCCAGGAGGGTTCGGTCGCCCAGGTGGAGCGGTTCGCCGCCGAGGTCGCCCCCGCAGTGCGAGCCATGGTGCGCGACGAACGGTCCTGAACACGGAACGGACTTGCGACTCTGTGCCTAACGTTGTTAGGTGAATGTGCCCCACATCACGACGGGAGGACACACACGTGGACGACGAACTCACCGTGCACACCCCCACCGGGAGTTACAGGGGTGCACACGCGCCCCGTTCACAGACCGGAACGGTCGTCCTCCACCAGGGCATCCCCTACGCGGCCGCCCCCTTCGGCGAGCACCGCTTCGCCGCGCCCGCGCTGCCCGAGCCGGCCGACGGCGTCCGCGACTGCACCGCACCCGGCCCCCCGGCGCCCCAGGGCGAACTCCTCCTCGGCGCCGCCCGGTGGACCCCCGGGAGCCCGCTGGACTGCTTGGTCCTCAACGTCTGGAGCAGCGCCCGTGCCGGCGACCAGGCCCCGGTCCTGGTGTGGATCCACGGCGGCGCCTACCTCGTCGGTTCGGCCTCCGAACCGACCTACGACGGCACCCGCCTGGCCGAGACCGGGCTGGTCGTGGTCGGTATCAACTACCGGGTCGGTTTCGAGGGGTTCGGACATGTGCCCGGTCGCCCCGACAACCGCGGTCTGCTCGACCAGATCGCCGCGCTGCGCTGGGTACGCGAGCACATCCCGGCCTTCGGCGGGGACCCCGGCAACGTCACGGTCGCGGGTGAGTCGGCCGGGGCCGGGTCGGTGGCCGCCCTCATGGCCATGCCCGGCGCCCGCGGCCTCTTCCACCGCGCCATCGCCCACAGCCCGCCCGGCGACATGGTGCACACCGGGACCGCGCGCCTGGTCTCCGAACGTTTCGCCCAGACCCTCGGGGTCCCCCTGGAGGCCGAGGCGCTGGCCGCCCTGCCCCCGGAGAAGATCCTGGAGGCCACCGAGGAGGTTCTCACCCGCACCGACGCCGACGGGCGGCGCACCCGTTCCATGACCTGCTTCGCCCCTGTGGTCGGCGGCCCCGAACTTCCCGAGGCGCCCCTGGAGGCCATCGCCCGCGGCGAGGCCTCCGGCATCGACCTGCTCACCGGCCACAATCTGCACGAGTACCGGCTCTTCAGTGAACTCGGACAGAACGTGGGTGTGGACGACGAGCAGGCCCTGCAGCGCAAGTGCTCCCGTCTCGGCCTGGGCCCCGACGAGGTCGCCGCCTACCGGGAGATCCGGCCCGAGCTCTCCCCGCGCGACCTGTACGTGCACATCATGGGCGACGCCGTGTTCGGCGAGTTCACCCTGCGCCTGGCCGAGACCCACGCAGCCGCGGGAGGGCACGCACACGTGTTCCGCCTGACCCTGGAGAGCCCGGCCCTGCGCGGACGCCTGGGCGCCTGCCACGCCCTCGACCTGCCCTTCGCCTTCGGCACCCTCGAGTCGGAACTGGGCGCCTTCCTGCTCGGCGGGGAACCCGCCGACACCCACCGCGCGCTGTCACGGCGCCTCATGAACTCCTGGCACGACTTCGCGGCCACCGGCGACGCAGGGTGGCCCCCCGTGACCACCGGGGCCACCCCGGTCAAGATCTGGGACGAGGCCGACGAACTTCATTCCCACGACCCCTCCCCGGCACGGGAGATCTGGCGCGGCATCGACCTGGCCCCCAAGTGAGAAGACGTCCGGGAGAGCTGCGCGAGCTCCCCCGGACCGGGGCCGCTTGCCGGGGCGGGTGTTACTTGCCCAGGCCGGCCCGGCGCAGTGCGTCGGCCATCGACCCCTGAGGGGCCTGCTCCTGCTTCTGGCCCCGCTTGCTACCGCGGCCGCCACGGCCCCGCTTGCGGCCGTCGCCGCCCTGCTCCTGGCGCCCGCTTCCGCCGCGCTCACGTGAAGGCGCCTCGTCCTCCATGCGCATGGTCAACGAGATGCGCTTGCGGGGGATGTCGACGTCCTGCACCTTGACCTTGACGATGTCGCCGGGCTTGACGACCTCGCGCGGGTCCTCCACGAACTTGTGCGACATCGCCGACACGTGGACGAGTCCGTCCTGGTGCACACCCACGTCCACGAACGCGCCGAAGGCCGCCACGTTGGTGACCACACCCTCCAGGACCATGCCCTGTTCCAGGTCGTCCAGGCCCTCCACGCCCTCCTTGAAAGCGGCCGTGGCGAAGGCCGGGCGGGGATCACGGCCGGGCTTGTCGAGTTCGGAGAGGATGTCGGTGACCGTCGGCAACCCGAACGTGTCGTCGACGAAGTCGTGCGGGCGCAGCTGCTTCAGCGCCTTCTCGTCACCGATCAGCGAGGGCAGGTCGGAGCCGGCCGAGTCCAGGATGCGCCGCACCACCGGGTAGGCCTCGGGGTGCACCGCGGAGGCGTCGAGAGGGTCGTCGCCATCAGGGATACGCAGGAAGCCCGCGCACTGTTCGAAGGCCTTCGGCCCCAGACGCGAGACCTGCTTGAGCTCGGTGCGGTTGCGGAAGGGACCGTTGGTGTCCCGGTGCGCGACGATGTTGCGCGCCAGCGTCGAGGTCACACCCGAGACCCGGGTCAGCAACGGGACCGAGGCGGTGTTGACGTCCACCCCCACACCGTTGACGCAGTCCTCCACGACCGCGTCCAGCGACCGGGACAGCTTGGTCTCGGCCAGATCGTGCTGGTACTGGCCCACACCGATCGACTTGGGGTCGATCTTGACCAGTTCGGCCAACGGGTCCTGCAGGCGCCGAGCGATGGATGCGGCCCCGCGCAGGGACACGTCCAGGTCCGGCAGTTCCTCGGAGGCGTAGGCCGAGGCCGAGTACACCGACGCGCCCGCTTCGGAGACCATGGCCTTGGTCAGTTTCAGCTCCGGGTGGCGCTTGATCAGGTCGCCGGCGAGTTTGTCGGTCTCACGGGAGGCCGTACCGTTGCCGATCGCGACCAGCTCCACCCCGTGGGCGGCGCACAGCTTCGCCAGGCGCTCGATCGAACCGTCCCAGTCGCGGCGCGGAGCGTGCGGGAACACGGTGTCGGTGGCCACGACCTTGCCGGTGGAATCGGTGACGGCGACCTTCACCCCCGTGCGCAGGCCCGGGTCCAGGCCCAGAGTGGCGCGGGTGCCGGCGGGGGCGGCCAGCAGCAGGTCGCGCAGGTTGGCCGCGAACACCCCCACCCCTTCGTCCTCGGCGCGCTGCCACAGGCGCATGCGCACATCGATGTCCAGGCGCACCAGGATGCGGGTGCGCCAGGCCCATCGCACGGTGTCCTGCAACCACTTGTCTGCGGGACGGCCGCGATCGACGATCTCGAAGCGGTGGGCGATCGCGTTCTCGTAGGAACTGCGCGCAGTCGTGCCCTCGGCGCCCTCGGCGGCCTCCTCCGGCTGCAGGTCGAGGGTGAGCACCTCCTCCTTCTCGCCCCGGTACAACGCCAGGACCCGGTGCGAGGGCAGGTCGGTCAGGGGCTCGGAGAAGTCGAAGTAGTCGGAGTACTTGGCCCCGGCCTCCTCCTTGCCCTCGCGCACGGACGAGCCGAGACGGCCCCGCTCCCACAGGCGCTCGCGCAGCATCCCCGTGAGGTCGGCGTCCTCGGCCATGCGCTCCACGAGGATCGCGCGGGCACCGTCCAGGGCGGCCTTGGTGTCGGCGACGTTCTTGTCGGCGTCGACGTAGCCGCCCGCGGTCTCCTGCGGGTCCAGACCGGGATCGCCCATGAGGGCGTCGGCCAACGGCTCCAACCCGGCCTCGCGGGCGGTCTGGGCCTTGGTGCGGCGCTTGGGCTTGTAGGGGAGGTAGATGTCCTCCAGGCGGGCCTTGGTGTCGGCCGCACGGATACGGGACTCCAGGTCCTCGTCCAGCTTGCCCTGGGAGTGGATCGACTCCAGGATCGTGTTGCGGCGTTCGTCCAGTTCCCGCAGATAGCGCAGCCGCTCCTCCAGAGCGCGCAACTGTGCGTCGTCGAGCCCGCCGGTCACCTCCTTGCGGTACCGGGCGATGAAGGGGACGGTCGATCCGCCGTCGAGGAGCCCGACGGCGGCCTCGACCTGATGCGCGCCGACGTCGAGCTCTTCGGCGATGCGCTGGTCGATCGTGGGTGTCACAGGGGTCGTCACTGGTTCAGTGTCCACATCTCTGGCTGTTCGGTGCGGGGACATTGTCTTGCGGGGGCGAACAGTTGTCACCCTGGGGCCGTCCCCACGCCCAGGGTCCCCCATCGCGCCGGGTGCCCGTGCCCGGACGGGGAGGGCACTGTGGCGGTCCGGTCACCGACCGCCGGCCCCGGACATGACTCGGGTCCGCCGGAAGGCTTCGGGCGCGTTGCTCCGTGTGTGCGGAGACGGCACCCGAGCGGCATCGACGGCGGGCCGGGGCCACGGTTCGGCCCGGCGGAGCGGGGCGGACCGTGTGTTCTCAGCGGTGGCTGCGGCGTTCCTCCCGCAGGGTGAGGGAACCGACCACCCCGATGATGGCGAGTGTGCCGAACAGAATGACGGCGGCGAGAACCATGTCACTGACGATTCCATCCATGGAGGAGGGCTACCCGTGAACCGGCCTGTTCAACAGAGCGTGGAAGGTCCGGGCAGGACGGCCTCCGAGGAGCTCAGGTCTCGTTGAGGTCGGGGGCGTAGTAGGGGTCTATGGGTCGGGGGCCGCGGTAGCCCTGGCACATGCACTGGCGGTAGGTGGTCTCCCTGGAACCGGTCCAGTGCCCCGGGATCACGACCTGGCTCTGGCACTTGGAGGTCTCGCGTTCGTGGAAGACCAGGTGGTGGCCGCATCCGCACAGGGGTTGTGCCTGTTCGTGCCCGTCCTGGGAGATGCGTGCGCGTTCGCGCCGGCGTTCCTCCTCGAGCACCGCACGTAGCTGGCGCCGGGTGGAGAGGCGTCCGACGGCCACTCCGCCCGCTGCGATGAGCGCGCCGATGACCAGGCTCAACGGATCCATGGTGGGCCGTCCCTTCCTGCGGGGTCGTCGCTCTGCCGCTACGGTGCCGCGTCCATTGTCACCCAAGGGCGGGCGAAAGGGGAGGAGGTGCGGGGTGTTCGCGGGCGATGGATCGGGGCGGTGCAGGTAACAGGTATTGCAGCGAAAATTTTGCAAACCTCTATTTGCAAAGGAGTCTTTGTAATAGCGTGAGGGCGTGACCCCGAGCCGAGGAACGCCCATGGCCACTCGTCCGCCCCGCAGGACCGACCGTCTGGGACCCGCGTACGGCGGGCTCTGGGGAGCCGGCGCCGCCACCGACCTCGGCGACGGTATGCTCGCCACCGCGCTACCCCTGATCGCCGCTGCCCTGACCCAGGACCCCCTCGCCGTGTCCGGCCTGACCGTCGCCCGGTTCCTGCCCTGGCTCCTGGTGGCGCCGCTGTCCGGGATACTGCTGGACCGGGTCGACCGCATGCGCGCCATGGCCGTCGCCAACGGGATCACCGCGTTCACCGTCGCCCTGCTCGCCTCGACGGTCCTGACCGGGGACCACACCATGTGGGCGCTCTACACCGCGCTGTTCGTGGTCATCTGCTGCGAGACCGTCAGCGATCCCGCGACCCGGATCACTGTGCCCAGGGTCGTGGCCCGCCGGAACCTGGACCGCGCCAACGGGCGTGCCGAAGGGGCGCGCACCGTCGCCCAGGAATTCGTCGGTCCGCCCGTGGCCGGGATCCTCTTCGCCACCGTCGCGGTCCTGCCGGTGGCCGGGGCCGTGTTCTCCTACGCCCTCAGTGCCGTGCTGGCCGTGCTCGTGCTCGTTCTGCTGCGCCGCCGTCCGGAGCTCTCCCACGAGGACAGCGCCGACCGCACCGGAGAGAAGCCCGGGACAGGAAACGCCCTGCGCGAAGGGCTGGCATATATCCGCCAGGACCGGTTGCTGCCCTCGATGATGGCCTGCAACGCGGCGTGCATGATCGGTCTCCAGTGCGCCACGGCGGTCATGGTGCTCTACGCGCAGCACGTGCTGGGGGTACCCGACAGGTTCTACGGGGTCTTCATCGGTGCCATGGCCGTGGGCGGACTCGCGGGGGCCGTGGTGAGCGCCCGCCTCGTGGCCGTGCTCGGACGGAGCACGGTGATGCTCGGTGGTTACCTCGGCTTTTCCCTGGCCATGATGGCGGTGGGTGCCTTCCCCTCGGTGTGGACGGCCGTGCCCGCACTCGGGCTGCTCGGCCTGTGCGTCACCGCCTCCAACATCGCTGGTGCCCCGTTCCTGCAGCTCGTGGTGCCCGAGCATCTGCGGGGGCGGGTCTCGACCGTCCTACGTACGGTCGGATGGGGACTGACCCCTCTCGGCGCGCTCCTGGGCGGCGTGCTCGGACGGGCGGACCTGGCCCTGCCCTTCCTGGCCGGTCCGCTGTTCACCGCGGTAGCGGTGCTGCTCCTGCGCCGCCGGATCGCCGAGGCCTCCCGGGTCATGGACACAGCGGCCGAACAGGACCGCTGAGGTGCGTGCGCGGCCGGGCACGCACACAGGGGCTGGACCTGCCCCGGCCCGTACTACCGTTGACCCCATGGCAGAGAGCGCCCCGAGCCCCTCCGAGCGTCCCGACAACCACATGGACGTGGACGCCACTGCTCTGCGCGGACTGGCCCATCCCTTGCGCGGACGCCTCCTGGAGCAACTCCAGCTACGGGGGCCGGCCACCGCCACCATTCTGGGCAAACGCCTGGAGGAGAGCAGCGGGTCCACCAGTTACCACCTGCGCCAGTTGGCCCGGCACGGTTTCATCGAACCGGCCGAGGGGCACGGAGGCGGACGCGAGCGCTGGTGGCAGGCCAGGCGCGGCGGATGGTCCATGTCCGGTCACGCCTTTCGGCAGGACCCGGCCACCCGCCACGCGGCCGACACGGTGCTCGAGTACTACTACGGCGAGCGCGAACGGCGTTTCCGCACCTGGAACGATCTGGCCGCCTCAGCCCCCGAGGACCCGGACGTCCAACGGTGGAAGGCCGCCACCATGGACGCCAACCATCCGTTGCCCCTGACACCGGAGGAGGCGCAGAAGCTCTCCCGGGACCTGATGGACTTCATGTGGAGATGGAAGCGCGAGCACGTTCCCGAGAGCCGTGAGTCCGCCGCCGACACCCCCGGCACGGAGACCGTCGAGGTCCAGATCAATCTCTTCCCCGTGCTCGCGCGCCTGCTCGAGCCCGAGGCCGGCCAGGGCCCCGAGGAAGGGTCTTCCGGTCCCCGGGCCTGAAGAGGGCCCTACGGACGCAGGCCCTTGAGGGTGGCCACGTCCTCGCCGTGCGGCTCCTCCGGTCCCGGCGTCTCCAACGTGATCGGTACCCCGGCCGTGACCGGGTGGGTGAACAGCTCCGCGAAGGGCTCGGCGCCGATGTGGCCCTTGCCGATGTTCTCGTGCCGGTCCTTGTTGCTGCCGCACGGAGCCTTGGAGTCGTTGGCGTGGATCAGGTGCAGCCGCTCGGCCCCCACGACCTCGCCGAAGCGGTCCAGGGCCTCACGCATCCCCGCACGCGTGGAGATGTCGTGCCCGGCGGCGAACAGGTGCGCGGTGTCCAGGCACACGCCCACGTTCGGATGCCAGTCCAGCGCCTCGAAGTAGGGCACCAGGTCGTCCACGGTCGCGCACAGCACCTGGCCCTGCCCGGCCATCGGCTCCAGCAGCAGCGGCGGGACGTCCTCGCCGAGCTCTTCCAGGAGCGGCATCAGGCGCTCGCGGGTGCGGGCCAGACCGGCCTCGCGGCCCCCGGAGACGGCCGAACCGGTGTGCACGACCACACCGCCCGCGCCGATGTCGGCCCCGCGCCGCATCGTGTGCCCGAGCGAATGCGCGGACTTGCCCGCGGTCTCCTCGTTGGGTGTGCCCAGGTTGATCAGGTAGGGCGAGTGCACGAACACCGGCAGATCGGTCCCGCGCATGCGCGCGTCCTGCTTCGGGTCGCCTTCCTTGGTCGCCCACCCGCGCGGGTTGGAGGTGAAGACCTGGATGGTCTCGGCGCCGATCGTGTCCGCGTAGGCCAACCCCTTGGTGGCCATGCCGCCCGCGACCGGGACGTGCGCGCCGACCGGGGTGAAGGGGTGTCGATTGTCGTTCATCGCCGCCCAAGCTTACGGCGTGCCCCGCGCCCTCCGGGCCGGACGAAGCGCGGCCCTTCGGCCCCAGGTCGTTGATGGGGTCGGTGGTGAAGTCTTTTTGTGTGGCGGGGTGCCTGGGGTTGGGACTCCGGGGTGGCAGGGGTGGTGGCGAGGGTGGTGGGGTTTCTTGTGGTGCCTGGTGTGGTGGTTCGTCGGGGTCGGGCTACGCTCGACGCTCCGACGAACACCACCCACCTGCACCGATCCACCGGGGCTGCGCACCTGCGCCGATCCGCCCGGCTCCACCAACCACCGCCCCGGCATGCCCGGCACACCGATCACACAACAGGACCCGACCCCTCAGGCCCTGTGCCGTTCGGGAGCGGGGAGGAGCCAGATCGCTTTCCGGCCGCGCACACGCCGCAGATGCCCTAGTGTCGTGCTCGTGAGCACCGAGAATCCGCATCCCCGCCTGTCCGATGTCACCGCGGCCTTCGAGAGCGTCTACCCGACCGCCTGGGCCGCCTCCTGGGACGCCGTCGGTCTGGCGTGCGGCGACCCGGAACAGACCGTGGGCAAGATCCTCTTCGCCGTCGATCCCGTCGAGGCGGTCGTCGACGAGGCCCTGCTCTGGGGCGCGGACCTGATCATCACCCACCACCCGCTCATGCTCCGCGGTGTGCACAGTGTGGCTGCCGACACCCCCAAGGGCCGGATCGTGCACCGGCTCATCCGCTCGGGCACCGCCCTGTACACAGCGCACACCAACGCCGACACCGCCGCTCCCGGGGTGTCCGACGCCCTGGCACGGGCCGTGGGCGTGAGCGGACCCCTGCGCCCCCTCGACCCCGACCCGACCGACCCGGAGGGCCGCCGCGGTATCGGACGCATCGGCGTCCTGGAGCAGCCGCTCGTGTTGCACGACTTCGCCGACCAGGCCGCCCGCGGCCTGCCCGCCACCGCCGGAGGGGTACGTGTGGCCGGGGACCCGGGCCGGCTCGTCACCACCGTCGCCGTCTCCGGCGGGTCCGGGGACTCCCTGCTCGGCGCCGCCCGTGCTGCGGGGGTGGACGCCTATCTCACCTCGGACCTGCGCCACCACCCCGCCTCGGAGTTCGTCGAGGAGTCCGGCTCGCCGGCGTTGCTCGACACCGCTCACTTCGCGAGCGAGTGGCCCTGGCTCACCGATGGCTCCGCGCGCCTGGCCGACGCACTGGCGCGCGAGGCCGGATCGTGGGCGGCTAACGTGGAGATGCGCGTGTCGACGACCGTGACGGATGCCTGGGCACAGGCCTTCGGGCGCGGGTGAGCCCTGTTCCACGGGGCCGCGGCTCCGTACCGGCCGGTGGCCGGAGACCAACTGCACAGAGTCAGGGGCGCCGACGGCCATCGCGCCTTCCCTCAGTCACTCCAGGAGACCTCACAAGTGAAAGCCGAACCCGCCGTGCAGGCCAGACTCCTCGACCTGCAGAACCTGGACACCGAGCTCCAGCGTCTGGACCACCGTGCCCGCACCCTGCCGGAGGCCGTCGAGGCCGCCGCGCTGAAGGAGCGGGCGCAAACTCTGGAGTCGGAACTGATCTCGGTACGTACCAAGGCCTCCGACGTCGAACGGCGCCAGCGCAAGGCCGAGAGCGATGTCGAGCAGGTGCGTGACCGCGCCGATCGCGACAACAAGGCCCTGGAGTCCGGGCAGATCACCAGCGCCAGGGAACTGCAGAACCTGCAGTCGGAGATCGCCTCCCTCGCCCGGCGCCAGGCCGAGCTGGAGGAGATCGTCCTGGAGGTCATGGAGCAGTCCGAGGAGCTCTCCGCCGAGGTCGACCGTGTCGCCGCCGCCCGCGAGGAGGCCGTGGCCGAGCACACCGCTACCGTCGCGCGCCGGGACACCGCCCTGGCCGAGATCCAGTGGGACCGCACCCGTAGGAGCCAGGACCGTGAGCGGATCCTGGAGGAGATCCCCGCGGACCTGCTCGCCCTGTACGACAAGTTGCGGGCCCAGCACGACGGTGTGGCCGCCGCGCCGCTGCGCCACGGCCGCTGTGGCGGGTGCAAGCTCCAGTTGAGCACGGTCGAGCTCAACGAGATCAAGGCCGCCGCCGATGACGAGGTCGTGCGGTGCGAGGACTGCCGCCGCATCCTGGTGCGCACCGACGAGTCGGGGGCGGGGGGTCGGTCCGCCGAGTGAGTACCGGGTGGAGCGCCCCCGACACCGAACCGACGCGGCTGATGCTGCTGCGCCACGGGCAGACACCGCTGTCCGTGGACCAGCGGTTCGCGGGTCGGGGCGACGCCGAGCTGACCGACCAGGGGCATCAACAGGCCAGCGCGGCCGCACGCCGGATCGCGTCCTTGCCCGTGGACGCGGTGGTCTCCTCGCCGTTGACGCGGTGCCGGGACACCGCCGCCCACGTGGCCGAGCAACTCGGGCTCCCGGTCGAGGTCGACGAGGGCTTCGTGGAGACCGACTTCGGTGAGTGGGAGGAGATGACCTTCGCCGAGGCCAGGGCCGCCGACCCTGCGGGGGTGGACCGCTGGATCAGTGATCCGCAGGTGGCTCCGCCCGGCGGGGAGAGCTTCGCGCAGGTGGGGGCACGGGTGTCTGCGGCCCGTGAGGCGCTCCTGCGCCGCCACCGGGGGAGCACAGTCCTGGTGGTCTCCCACGTCACGCCCATCAAGATCCTCGTGCAACAGGCGATGGGGGCCCCGCTGGGGGCGCTCTACAGTATGCACCTGGACACTGCGTGCCTGACGTGTATCGACTGCTACGCTGACGGCCCCATGGTCGTGCGTTCTCTCAACGACACCGCGCACCTGGCCTGGCAGACCCTTTGAGGCGTTAGGATCGTGGACGAGGGGAGTCGGCCAGGCGATCGCGGACCGCGCCGGGTGCGCGGATTCGAGGAAAGTCCGGACTCCACAGGGCAGGGTGGTCGGTAACACCGACCCGGGGTGACCCGCGGGAAAGTGCCACAGAAAACAGACCGCCACCGCTCGGCGGTGGTAAGGGTGAAACGGTGGTGTAAGAGACCACCAGCGGCCGGAGTGATCCGGTCGGCTCGGCAAACCCCACCCGGAGCAAGGTCGAAAAGGGGGCCCCAGGGTCCCCGCGCGGATGTTCGAGGGCTGCCCGCCCGAGTCCGCGGGTGGACCGCACCGAGGCCGTCGGTAACGGCGGCCCCAGATGGATGTTCGCCCGGTCCTCCAGGACCGACAGAATCCGGCTTATCGGCCGGCTCCCCTCCTTCTTCCTCCGGAAGCGGCGAGCGTCCCGGGCCGAGCGGGTGCCGGGACGTGGAGCGCTTTGCGTGCGTCGGGCCGAAGAAGCGCCGGCCACCGATGGTTCGTGTACCGACGGGCCCTCCTGGATCGGGAATCAGCAACGGTTCCCTATCCGGACAGTGATGGAACACGTGGCGTCCGCGCCTGTAGATTGTCCCCGGAACCCCGGGTACCGGGGCCGTGCGGGCGTCCGCTTCATGGGAATGGGTGCAACGTGTTCGATTCCACCACCTTCTGGGTGGTTCTCTTCGGCCTACCGATCCTGGCGATCCTGGTGATCATCCTGCTCGCCTCGTACCATGCCTCGGGTGTTCAACAGGACGGCCGCGACGACACCCCCGACGACGACGCTTCCACGAGCTGACCGTCGGGGCCCTGCCCCTCCGTCCGGGCATGTTGCAGCGGCAGGTCCTGGGCACCGGCCACCGGTACGAACGTGCCGGTGCCGGCGTCCAACAGGTGCACCCGGGCCGTCTCCAGGTCGTAGTACATGCCGGTGAGGGTGAGTTCGCCCGACTCCACACGTTCGCGTACCACCGGGTACTCCATGAGGCGGTCCAGCTGCTCGCGTACGTTCTCCTGGGCCAGTCGGCACAGTGCCTGGGCGGTGGGCAGCCCCGCCAGTGCGCCTTCGTCCGCGCCGAGCCGGGAGAGCCCGCCTTGTCCGTAAGCCAACCACTGGCGCATGTGGGCGGTGTCGGACTCCTCCGCGTCGTGGTGGGTGCGGTTCAGCAGCGCCTGCATGGCCCCGCAGTGGGAGTGCCCGCACACCACGATCGAGGGCACGCGCAACACGGTGACGGCGTGCTCCAGGGCCGCGCCCACCGAACTGTCCGCGTTCGGGGCCCCGTGCGGCGGTATCAGGTTCCCGAGATTGCGGACCGTGAAGAGGTCGCCGGGCCCACTCGCGGTGATGACGTTGGGCACCACCCGGGAGTCGGCACAGGAGACGAACAGGGCCGTGGGTTTCCGGCCGTGGGGGAGGCGGTTGAGCACTGCCCGCATCCGGTCGGCGGTACCGGCGTGGTATTCGCGGGCCCCGGCGGACAGCAGTCCCAACGGGTTGAGCCCGGTGCGGGAAACGCCGCGCATCTCCCACGGCGCCCACCAGCGGGCCGCGCCCCGGGGCGCGGTCTTGGCTGCCGGGGCCGATTGCGCGGAGCTGCGTGTGTACCAGTTCTCGTGCACCTCGTCGATGTCGACCCGTCCGCCGGTGCGTTCGTGGTCGACCCTCCAGGCGTGGATGGCCTCGAAGGCGGCGTGGTCCATGAAGTCCACGTGCAGGTCGAGGTCGACGTGACAACCTTCGGGCACGGTCCGCAACGCGTGGGCAAGCCGGGGCACGGCCAGGAAGGTCAGTGAACCGTGGACCGCGATGTGTGTGCTCCCGGCACGTTCCTCGCTGGTGACGGTGAGCTTGGTCAGGCGGCGCAGCGCCATGATCATCGCCAGTGCGAACCCGAGGAAGACCCCTTCCAGGAGTCCGAGCAGGACCACACCGAACAGGGTGGTCAGGTACACGCCTGCCTCATGGTGGCGGCGCAGGTCCTTCAGGTGGGCGAGGGAGACCATACGGGTGCCGATGAAGACCAGCAGGGCGGCCAGGGCCGGCATGGGGATGAGCTCGACCACGTGCGCGAACAGGGCGACGAAGAGCAGGATCCACAAGCCGTGCAGGATCGTCGACAGCGGGCTCCTGGCACCGGCGCGCACGTTGGCGGTGCTGCGTACGATCACCCCGGCCACCGGCAGGCCGCCCAGGGCGCCGCTGACGGTGTTGGCCGCGCCCTGGCCGCAGAGTTCTCGGTTGAGCTGCACGCGTCGGCCGCTGTGCATGCGGTCCACGGCGATCGCTGCGAGCAGGGATTCCACGCTCGCGACCATGGCCACGGCCGCGACGGCGACGGCCACGCCCTGCCACTGGTCGGAGGAGGGCAGGGCGGGACCGTTCCAGGCGCCGGCCACAGAACCGGGCAGGGCGACCGTCTCCACCTCCCAGCGGCTCAGGGTCGCGATCGAGGTGGCGGTGCCCACGGCCACGAGCGCTGCCGGGACCAGAGCGGGGTTGAAACGGCCGAGGCTGGGAAGGCGGTTCCAGCCGAACATGAGCACGATGGTGATGACACCGACCCCCACGGCTGCGGTGTGGTTGTCGGCGATCTGCGCAGGAAGTTCGGCGATGTTGGCCGGTGCCGAGCTCTGGGGCGCACCACCCAGGACCACGTGGAGCTGGGCCAGGGCGATGGTCACGCCGACCCCGGCGAGCATGCCGTGTACGACGGCGGGGGAGACGGCGAGGGCGGCCCGGGCGATCCGGCAGGCGCCCAGGGCGAGTTGGACGAGGCCGGCCAGCAGGGTGACGAGGCAGGTCACCCGCCAGCCGTAGGTCATGACCAGGTCGGCGACGATGATGGTCAGCCCTGCGGCGGGACCGCTGACCTGCACCATCGATCCACCGACGGCGCCGGCGACGGTCCCGCCGACCACGGCGGCGATGATGCCGGCGATGAGGGGTGCGCCCGAGGCGACGGCGATCCCCAGGGAAAGGGGGACGGCGACCAGAAAGACCACCAGGGAGGCGCCGACGTCCGCGGCGATCCCTTTGCGGCCCGTCGGTCCCCGTGCGGAGTCCGATGGTTCGGCCGGTGGTCGGCTCGGTGTTCCCTGGGCGTTGTCGCGCATGGTTACTCCGTTCGGATCGGGCCAGGCAAGTGGTACGTCGGTGCACGGGGAATGCGGGAACGGGCCGGTACGGCGTGTGGTGGGGACACGAGACCGCCGGGCCGTGCTTTGTGCTTCACCGGACACCAACTGTAGTCATTTCTGTGGTTGCCTGGCTACGGAGTGTGTTTGAAATGGGGGTGTTCTTTCGGAACCGACCTCGGAACGGGGACCGGTGCATACGAAGAACGCCGAGGTGGCACGGGATGTGCCACCTCGGCGTTGTGGATACCGGGCCACCCCGGTCGTGGTGGCATCACGCGATGCCACCGCTGGAACGGGGGCTCAGCGGTAACGGCCGTCTTCGTAGTTGCCCTCGTAGTAGCCCTCGGGCGGAGGCAGTGGACGGCCGTAGGCGTCCCGCGGGTAGAGGTCGGTCGTCTCGTTCTGTACGGGGCCGCCCCACCCTTCGTAGGGTGCGGGCCCGCCGTGCTGGGACTGGGACGGAGGCGCATAACCGCCGTCGAACAGTTCCCCCGGACCGTACTGGCCGGGGTTGTGGCCCGGGCCCGGCTGAGGCGGGTTGCCCTGGGGCGGGCCGGTCGGGGCGGACTGGATCGGGTGCGTACCGCTGTCGTAGGGCGAAGGGCCGCCGAAGGGGCCGTACCCGCCCTGGGCCTGGGGCGGAGCACTCGGAGCTCCGCCGTCGACGGGTGCCCCCCAGGGCGGGGTCCCGCCGGGTGCGGGGTATGTGTGGGTGCCGCTGTCGTGGGGCGA
>NZ_ANAY01000034.1 GCF_000340965.1 Nocardiopsis kunsanensis DSM 44524 | reverse complement strand
CCACGGTTTTTCTTGGGGAGGGGTTGCCTGTTGTGGGTGGCCCCTCTTCTTTTTTGTGTATCTTGTGAACATGTGAAACAGTTTTCTCATGTGGAGGGACACGCAGAGGCCGGCGCCGAGCGTGGCGCTGCGGGTCGCGGCTGTGCCGTAAACTGGAGTGCCAAGTACTATGATGCGCTGCTGCTCCGAAGTGGCAGCGCTTTTGAATGTTGACGGACGGGTTCGATGACTGAGGAAAGCCGCTCGGGAGACCACGAGGACTCCGGAGCCGACGGGCGTGGCGAAGGCCGCTCCGGTGGGCCCGACGGCCGGGGCCGCGGAGAGCGGCCCCGCTCCCGTTCCGGGAACCGGGGCTCCCGCGATCACAGAGGTGGCCGCCAGGCAAGTTCCCAGCGGGGCCGACGCGACGACCGTGGTGGCCGTCGCGGCCGTGACGATCGCGGTGGCGGACCCCGCGGCGACCGGCGTGCGGGCTCTCGCGACGACCGCCGTGGCGGTGGCCGCGGACGGGACGACCGCCGTGGCGGAGGGGGGTTTCGCCGCGACGACCAGCGCCGCAACGATCGGGACCGCCGCCCCCGCGAGGAGCGCGACCCGGCGGACGCCGCCCCGCTGCTGCCGGAAGAGGCCACCTTCGGACAGCTGGACCCCGAGCTCAAGAGGGACCTGAACTCGCTGCCCAAGTCCCTCGCCGAACTCGTCGGCAAACACGTGGTCGCCGCCGGTCTCCTGCTCGAGGAGAACCCCGAACGGGCCTACAAGCACGCGCTCTTCGCGCGCCGTAAGGCCTCCCGGGTCCCCGGCGTGCGTGAGGCCTCGGGTGTGGCCGCCTACGCCGTGGGCAAGTGGCAGGAGGCCCTCGCCGACCTCAGGGCCGCCCGGCGGATGAGCGGCCGTGACAGCTTCCTCGCCGTCATGGCCGACTGCGAGCGCGGCCTCGGCCGCCCCGAGCGCGCGCTGGAGGTCGCCGGTGACCCCGCGGCCAAGGACCTCGATCCGGCCGAACGCATCGAGTTGCGCATTGTGGCCTCCGGGGCCCGCCGGGACATGGGCGACCCCAAGGCAGCGCTGGCCGAGCTCAAGGTCCCCGAGCTCAAGGAACGCCGGGCCCGCCCCTGGATCGCACGTCTCTTCTACGCCTACGCCGACGTCCTGGCCGAGCTCGGCAGGACGGACGACGCCCGCGAGTACTTCGCGCGTGCCTCCTCCGTCGACCGGGAGGGCGTCACCGAAGCCGACGAGCGTCTCGCCGAGCTCGAGGGCGTCGAGCTCGTGGACGTGGACCTCGAGGACGGCATCATGTGGAGCGACGCCGAGGACCCCGCTTCCGAGGTGGACGAACACATCTCCAGTGACGGTCCGGAGCATCCGCCCGAGAAGCAGGACCAGGACCGGGGGCGCAACTGAGTGCTGTTCCCGACCCACCGCCGGACGGTGTGCCGCTCGGCGGTGCGGTCGTGTGCCTGGGCTCCCTGCCCGAGCACCACGACTCCGTCGTCTGCCTGACCTACCGGGGAGCGAGGCCCTTGATGGTCCGGCACCGGCGCCGCGGTTGGGAATTCCCCGGCGGGCACAGCGAACCCGGCGAGAGCCTGTGGCGGACCGCCCGGCGCGAGGCGATGGAGGAAGCCGGGGCGACCTTGTCCGAGCAGGAACTCATCGGCTACTACGTGCTCTCCGGCGGCCACGTCACCGTCGTCACGTACGCCCAGGTCGAGGGGTTGGCGCCGCTCACCGGTGAGTTCGAGACCGTGGAGGCACGCGCCTTCGACCGGTTGCCCGGCGACGACGAGCTCTCCTGGGCGGACGGTCTCTACGCACACCTGATCCGGGCCGCCGGCCTGCCCGGGGCGCCCGAGTCGGCCCCTGGTCCCCGTCACCCCTGATCGCCGGGGCGGGCGAGCAGATGCTCCGCCCCGGCGAAGCGGTACCCCAACCAGGTATTGATCGCCAGCATGGGGGCGTTGTCGGCATGGTTGCCGGTGTAGGCGTACCGGATCCCGCGTTCACGGGCCCTGTGCAGCGCGGTCGCTTTGGCGAGCCCGGCCAGACCGCGGCCGCGTTGGTCGGCCAGGACGCCGGTCATCATCGATTCCATTCTCGTGTCGCGGTCGCTCACGTAGGCGGTGAACCCCACGACCCGGCCCTCCACAAGGACCGCGAGGCTCACGTCCGGATCCATGAGAGGGGGCGGCCACACGGTGTGCAGCCACTCCTCGTAGGTCATGAACTCCTCACTCCGTTCACCCGGTTCGTCCGAGGTCGCCTCGCGGTCGACCTCGTAGATGGGACGCGGGTCGTCCGTGAACGCGGTGAAGGGGCGCAGTTCCACGCCGTCGGGCACCGGCGGCGGTTCGGGCAGGTCGTTCAGGTCCAGACCCAGGATCCGGTGCTCCTCCAGCGTCTCGGTGTATCCGCGCCCGTGCAGCAACGCGGCCAGACGCTCACCCCCGACCTGGACCCCTTCGCCGCAGACCTCCGCCCGCACCAGGGTGGCGCCGTCCGCACGGACCGCGCGCTCGGCCTCGGCCATGAGGGCGGTGCGGATCTCGTCGGCCCTCGTCGACCCCTCCCGCAGGCTCAACAGCATGACGTACCCCTTGACGTGACCGCTCGCGTCGGAGGAGCGGAGCGCCTGGGTCTGTACGAAACCGATGAGGACGCCGTTCTCGTCCTCAGCCAGGATCCGTCGGACCACGAATTCGGGATGGGGACGGTCCTCCCGCCAACGCATGGCGTCCTCGGTGAGCACCATGCACGGGAACGACGCGGTCAGCAGTGGGAGGACAGTGGGGATGTCGGCACGGTCCATGTGCCGGAGGGTGAAGGTCATGCGTGGAGCCTAGAACGGGGCAGCGGACGGCCGCACGCCATTTTTGTGCGGCCCTGCCCCGTACTCGTGGACCGGTTCAGGCCTCGCGCTCCTTGCGGGCACGTTCGGCCTCGGCCTGCTCCTGTTCCAGACGGTCCAGCCAGTGCATGATCCCGCCCACGTTGGCCTCCGGGCCGGCGAGGATGTCCAGCACCGCCGCGGCCTCCTCGGAGGCATCCGGCGGAAGGGGCTTGTAGCGGGAGACCACCTTCTCCTTGACCATCGCGACCGCGTGGTCCAGGTCGTCGTCGGCTGCGTAGGACTCCCGGACCGTTTCCACCCACAGGCGCAGTTCCGTCTCGGCGCTGTCGATGGTCTCGGGGACCGCTTCCACCGCACCGAAGTGGGAGAACATCAGACGCTGCGGCTGGATGTCACCGAACAGGCGCAGCGTCCGCAGGCACGAGTCCAGATCGAAGTCCGGCGGGGGTGTGGCAGGGCGCACGTCGCCGGTGAGCGGGCTGTACACACCCAGGGCGTCACCCACGTACAGGTCGCCGGTCAGGGTGTCGACCAGGCCCATGTGGTGCTTGGCGTGGCCCGGGGCGTAGTGCGAGACGAGCTTACGGCCCGCGCCCAGGTCGATCTCCCCGGTCTCGGCGACCGCACGGATGCGCTGCGCCTCGGTGGGGCGCATCTGGCCGAACAAGGTCTCCAAGCGATCACCCCAGACCATCTTCGCGCTGGCCATGAGCCGACTCGGGTCGGCCAGATGGCGGGCCCCGCGCTCGTGGACCACGATTTCCGCGTTGGGGAAGTGCGCGGCCATGTCGCCGGTGCCGCCGGCGTGGTCCAGGTGGATGTGGGTGACCACGATCGTGGCCAGGTCCTCAGGGGCCAACCCCAGGCGCACGACCGCGTCCCGCAGGACCCGCGCGGAGCCGGCAGTACCCACCTCGACCAGGCACGGCCGCTCGGAGCGGATGAGGTAGCTCGACACCACGCCCGGGTACCCGGCGAGCATCGTGTCGATGGCGTAGATGTCGTTGCCGAGAGGGACGATCCCCTCGGGCAGTCCGCTCACGTCCACGTCGTCGTGCACGGTAAGCACCCCTGTTCTACGGTGTCTTCGGGCTCCCGACTCTAGAACAGTGTGCTCCCGGGCTGCTGAGTCGGGTCACCTTCCTCGTCCACAGATCCGGAACCGGGCCTTTTCTTCCTCCTCCCCTGCGGTGAACCTGGGATCGGCGCACTCGCCTCCAGCCCCGGACCGAGGTCCGGCCCCTTCCAGCGGTGTGCCGTCCCCGTAGCGCACTTTCCAGGGAGAACCCCATGTCCTGTCGTTCCACGCCCGGCCCCTTCTCCGGACCCGCAGCCCTCACGCACCCCGCACCTCCGCCTCTGTCCGGCCGTTCACGGCAGGGCGGCGTCGCGCGTCCCGTTGACGGTGCCGCGGAAACGCACCGAGCCGCACGTCCGGTCGGCAGTGCGGAGCCCCGTGCGACCGGCCGTGCACCGAAGGAACAGCCCCCGGAGGGGGTGGAAGGCTCCGGGACCGTGCCCGGGGCGGAGGAGAGTACGCGGGTGGGCGACACCGGCGCGGTGAGCCAGGCGGAGCACCACAACGAGGTCGTGGTCGCGGGCCGGATCACCGCCGAACCCCGGTTCCGGGAGCTGCCCAGCGGTGACCACCTGGCGACCTGGCGCATCTGCGTGGCCAGGCATCCCTCGACACGGTTCCGGGGACGCCGGGTGGACTCCATCACCTGTGTGAGCTTCGACAAGGACCTGCACGAGCACGTGCGGGGCTGGCGCCTCGGCGACGTGGTCGATGTCCACGGTGCGCTACGGCGCCGCACGTGGCGAGGGGTGGACGGGCCCCGGAGCGTGTGTGAGGTCGAAGCGGTGTCGGTGCGTTTCGTGCGGGGCCGCAGGAAGGAGGAAGGCTGACATGCTCACGTGGGCGAAGGCACTGGTGTGGCTGCTCCGGCGGTCCCGGATCTCACCAACCGAGCCGGCCGAGCGCCTCGAGCGTGCTCGCGCCGGCGGGGTCGGTGCCGGGGATCTCCCACACCGCCGTGCACAGCGCACGGAGACCGTCCAGAGGGTCACCGGAACCGGAGAGCCCCACGTCGGAGCCGTCGACCGTGACGGTCCACCCCTGGCAGCGGGTCGTGTTCCCCTCGCGCTCCACCGCTGGGTGGACCTCGTTCATGCCGGACACGTCCCGGGCCAGGTAGCGCGGGCGCCGGTGTTCGGGAGCGGCCAGCGCGTCGGCGGGGGTGGCCACGCCGGACAGCACGAGCAGACCTGCGGCCCCGTGGCTGACGGCGCCCTCGATGTCGGTGTCGAGTCGGTCCCCGACGATCAGCGGGTCGCGCGCACCCGTGCGCAACATCCCCTCCTGGTGCAGCGGACGCATCGGCTTTCCCGCCACGACCGGATCCACCCCGGTCGCATGCCGGATCACCTGGACGAAGGCGCCGTTGGCGGGGGCGATGCCCCACTCGCTCGGGGTCGTGGAGTCGGCGTTGCTGGTGACGTAGAAGGCGCCGCGGGCCACGGCGAGTACCCCCTGGTCGAGCAGGTCGCGGGCCATGGAGCGCGAGTACCCTTGCACGACCGCGACGACCGCCTCGGAGTCGACGGTGACCGGGCGCATCCCGGAGCGGTGCACTGCCTGGCGCAGCCCGGTGTCCCCGATGACCAGGACCTCCGAGCCTCCCGGGTATCGCTCGGCGATGAGCCGGGCGGCTGCCTCGGCGGAGGTGACCACGTCCTGCGGTGCTGCCTCGATCCCCAGCTCGCAGAGGTGGTCGGCGATGCGCCCGGGGGTGCGGCCGGCGTTGTTGGTCACGAACGCCACGCGGGCGCCGGCCGCGCGGGCCTTGTTGACGGCCTCGGGAGCCGCCCGTACCGCATGGGGGCCGACGTAGACGACCCCGTCCAGATCCAGGAGCATCGCGTCGTGGAGCTCGTTCAGGGGACGTTCGGAGGCGCGCAGCGTCATGGAGGCGGACCCGTTCATCGAGGTGGTGGCAGACGACGTCCCCAGGCTATGGGTAGGCCCCGGTGCGGGCGGTTCGCGGGTGGTCCCCGACGGTGTGGTCCCTGTCGCACACCGTTGCGCGCGGGCGGCCGGCCCCGCGGCCGCTCACGGGCGCGGGGCCGCGCGGTGGCGCCGCATCCACGCTGCGGCGAAGTCCACGGCCTCGGCCATGGGGAACAGCCTGGCGGTGGCCTCGCCGACCTTTCCCACCGTGACCGGGGCCTGCGCTTCGAAGTCCGCCCCGATACGTGGGAAGTCCTCTTCGTCCAGGGCCACGTCGGTGAACTCGGTCCACACCCGTTCGCCGGAGGAGTTGCGCACCGGCGCACCGCAGCGCGTCCGGGGCGCGAGGGGGAGCTGGTACTCGGCGAGATGGAAGGCCGTGCACGTGGCGTACCCGGTACCGAGGAAGAGCACCTGTGCCCCCGACCGGGCCATACGTCCCAGTGGGGAACCCGGGCCCAGGGAGTCCTGCAGGGGATGGGGCTCCATCAGTTCGTGTGCCCGCGGGCCGAGGGCGGCGAAGGAGGTCTGGGGGTGGGCGCTGCGCACCGCGCCCGGCCAGCGCCGCAGGAGTTCGGGTACACGCCCCACACCGGCGGTGGGGGTCACGGCCGGGTCGTAGGCGGGCATCTGGGCCCGGATCGTCTCCCACCAGGTCTCGGGCACCGGCGGGTTCTGCCATGCGGCCGGGTCGGAGCACTCGCCGGACTGGGTGGGCACGACCACGGTCCCGCCGGGGCCGACGGCGTCGGTGAGGGCCTGCACCAGGGCAGGGACCCCGCCGCAGACCCATCCCAGCGAACTCAGGGAACTGTGGACGAGTAGGACGGACCCGGGTGGGACCCCCAAGGCGGTCAGGTCCTCGGTCAGGGAGGTGTGTGTGCAGAGGGTTCGGTCGACCATGGTTCCTCGGGGGGTCGGTCCAACAGCCGCATGACCAGACCGGTGCGGGGTTTGGGGCCGAAGGACGTGGACTTTCGGGGGGTGAGCTCGCCGCGGTCGGCCACGGCGTAGACCTCGTTCACGGACAAGGATGGCACGATCACCGCGGTCCCGTTGTCGTTGTGGGCGGCAGCCACTGCCCCCTCGGGGCTGTCGTGCACCATGCGGACCTGTTCCTCGGCCACGCCCCACAGAGGGAGCAGGACCTGGTGCAGCACGGAGGTGGGCAGGTGTCGCCACCGTGCGGACCGGTCGGGGCTGTGGGTGGTCAGGGTCTGTTCGTCGAAACCGTGTACCAGATGGGCGCTTCCGTCGGGGGCGGCCAGGACCACACCCGGGCCCTCGATTTCCGGGGTGAGGGTCGGGACCGGGTCCACCCGGGCCACACTGCGGGCGCGTTCGAGCAGCGGGCCGGTCCCGGCCCCGGGCAGCACCCGGTGGATCGCGCCCAGGTGCGGCGGGTGGGTCTCGCTGTCCACGAGCATGGCCAGGCCCCGGTGCCAGATCGGGTCCGGTTCCGTGTGGTGCAGTTTCCTGTAGGCGGCGTAGCGGTGGTGGCCGTCGGCGATCAGGGCGGAGCGTCCGGCGAGGTCGGCGCGTATTTCCGCGATGGTGGCGGGGCAGGTCAGCGCCCACAGGCTGTGCTGGGACCCGTCGCCGGCGCGGGCGGTGAACAGCGGTTGCCGGGGCAGGTCCTGGGCGGCCCGGGAGGCCGCGCCCCCGCCGCCGCGGTAGAGGAGGAAGATCGGTTCGAGGTTGGCGCGGGTCGCCCTCATGAGACGGAACCGGTCCTGTACGGGTGCCTCGGCGACGTCCTCGTGCGGGCGCACGGGGGAGCTCAGGTCCAGGGCCCCGATGAGGCCGCGTTGGTGTGTTCCGTCGGGGGTGATCTGTTCGTAGACGTAGAGCGCCGGGTCGGGGTCCTGGGCGAGTACCCCGTTCCGTACCCATCGGCGCAGCAGCGCGGCGGCGGTCCGGTAGCGGGGGTGGCTCTCGCGGGTCAGTTCGAAGGGCAGGGTGACACGGGCGGCGTTGTGGGGGTCGGAGCGCTGCAGCTCTCTTGCCTCCTGCGCGTCCGGGATGTCGTAGGGCGGGGCGAGGAGGCGGGAGACGTCGGAGCCGTCGTCGATGAAGCGGTCGACGTCGGGTGCGGCGTAACGCAGGCCTCGGAACGGGGCCAGGTCGAGAGCGTGGCGAGACACCTCAGAACGGTACCCGTCGTTGGACGGATGCTCACTGGGCAAGGGAACGCATGCGCAGCATGTCACCCAGGGAGGCGCTGACTTTGACGCGGCGCGTGACCAGTGCGAATTTTGCGCTGAGCTGGTCCTCGGCGATGGCAACGAGGTCGTCGCTGCTGACGGTGACGGTGATCTGTACGGGGTCGTGCACCACGCCGGTGGGGTGATGTCTCAGGTCGGTCAGCCCCTCGACGGTGAGCCGCAGACGGAACGTGGTGTCCAGGTCGGGCACGACGACAGCGACGGTGCGTTCGTCGATGCGCCGTTCCCGTTCCTGTCGTGAGCGCTCGAGGATGCGCCGGTTGATGAGGGCGAACCCGTCGAGGCAGGCGTCGATGCTGCTCATGAATCCATGATGCCTCAACCGGTGTGGAAGAGGGGGTTCTGTGTCCTGAGTGACGAAGTGGAGTACCTGTGTGGATTCCGTGCGGCGGCCTCCCCGGCAGCGGTAGCGTTGTTGCCGGATCCCCCGCCCATGCGCGGGTTCCTTCCGCCCCTCGTGCCCCTGTGACCCTGCCTGCCTTCATGCGCTCCAAGGAGTAACGCCACCATGGTCGTCGACGCGGTACGCACCTATCTCGATGCCGCCAATGGCCTCACCGAACTTTCCCGGCGCGACGCCGTCGCTGCGGCCCGAGCGTTGCTGCGCTCCGAGGGCAGAGCGGTGGGGGCCGTCGCCGGGGAGAGTGAGGCCGCCCCGCGGGTGGGGCAGAGCATCCAGGCCCTGGCCGGTGAGCTGATCGAGACCAGTCAGGCCAACCGGACTGCCATCGCCGACCTGGTGCGGGAGGAGGTCGGGCGCCAGCTGGAGAGCATGGACATGGTCCCGCGTGACGAACACGAGCGCCTGACCCGCCGGGTCGCTGAACTGGAGCGCCGTCTGGCGGCCAGACACGCGGTCGAACGAGCCCTGGCGGTGGACAGCGACGTCTCGGGACATCCCTCGAGCGCAGCCCCGGACGGAGTCGGGCACGGGACGGGCCGCCGGGAGGAGGGCGCCGTCGTCGGAGCGGAGGATCCGGCCGGCGGGGAGAACCCCGGCGTGAGCGCCCAGGACAGCACCGAGGCGGAGGAGACTCCCGAGGCCGGCAACGCTCCGGGGGAGGAGGCCGAGCACACCCCGGAGGCGGGTTCCGGGGCCGACGGCGGGGACCGGCCGGAGGAGGGGAGCGCGGAGAGCGCAGCCCCGGCCCCCGCCAGGTCCGGCTCGGCCGAGTCGGCCCCTGCCAAGCCCGACCCCGCCAGGTCCGCTCAGGCCAGATCCGCCAAGGGCAAGTCGAACGGCAAACGTTCCGGCAAGGCCAAGAGCAAGAAGTAGGCGCCCGTGCCCGCGCGGGCCGGACGGCCGGGCCACGGCGGGCCGAAGGTGTGTACACGCGCTGCCGGCCGGGAGATAGGGTCGGGACGCACCGCAGCAGCAGACGGGGGGAGAGGTCGTGGAGCCCGCCGAGTTGGCCCGACGTACGCTCGAGGCCACCAAGGAACGCCTGGCCGCGCTGGACCAGCGCCCCACCGACGAGCACGTGGAGGTCTTCGACAGCCTCCATCAGGAACTCACCGCGGTACTGGGAACTCTGGACCAAGGCACCGACGGAGCACGCTGAACCCCGGTATTCTTGGTGACCATGGCAAAACGTAGTCGGCTCGACGCCGAACTGGTCCGCCGTGGGCTGGCCCGTTCCCGCGGACACGCCGCAGAGATCATCGAGAGCGGGTCGGTCAAGGTCGCCGGGATGGTGGCCGCCAAGGCCGCCACCCAGGTCGGTACGGACCAGCCCATCGTCGTGCGTACCCCTTCCGACGAGCCGCCCTACGTCTCTCGTGGCGCCCACAAGCTCATCGGCGCCCTGGATGCCTTCTCCCTGGACGTGGCGGGCCGTCGTGCCCTGGACGCCGGGGCCTCCACGGGCGGGTTCACCGACGTGCTCCTGCGGCGCAACGCCGCACACGTGAGCGCGGTCGACGTCGGGTACGGGCAGTTGGCCTGGGCCCTGCGCAGCAACGACCGTGTGCGCGTCATGGAACGTGTGAACGTGCGCGAACTGAGCCCCGAACAGGTCGGTGAGCCCCGTCCCGACCTGGTGGTGGGTGATCTGTCCTTCATCTCCCTGAAGCTC
Source organism: Nocardiopsis kunsanensis DSM 44524 (assembly GCF_000340965.1). Lineage (GTDB taxonomy): Bacteria > Actinomycetota > Actinomycetes > Streptosporangiales > Streptosporangiaceae > Nocardiopsis > Nocardiopsis kunsanensis. Next base: position 62,840 of record NZ_ANAY01000034.1, on the reverse strand, counting down.
GTGCTCGGTCCGCTGCTGGAGTGCGTGGATCCCGGGGCCGACTTCGTGCTCATGGTCAAACCCCAGTTCGAGGTCGGCAAGGAACGTGTGGGCGCCGGGGGTGTGGTGCGTGAGCCCGGGATGCGGGCGGAGGCCGTGACCTCCGTGGCCGAGCACGCCCGCGCTCTGGGGTTGGGTGTGGTCGATGTCGCCGCGAGCCCTCTGCCCGGCCCCTCCGGCAATGTCGAGTACTTCCTGTGGTTGCGTGCCGGTGCCGGGCCCTTGGACACGGATGTGCTGGCCCGGGTCATCGAGGAGGGCCCGCGGTAGGGCAGTGGCCGCACGGCGCGCCTTCGGGGCGCCCGGACCGCGTGACAGTGCGCCCGGTCGGTTGGGTAACGTGTCCCGGCCGAGGGAACCGGGTGTCGGTACCACTCCCTCGTAGGGAGACAACGTTGAGGGGACGACGATGACCAGGGGACGCAGTGTTCTCCTACTGGCCCACACCGGTCGGCCCGCGGCGCTCCGCAGCGCCCAGCTCGTGCACGAGAGCCTCACCCGTGAGGGTCTGAACGTGCGCATGCTCAAGGAGGAGGCCGAGGAACTGGCCCGGTCCGGTTTCGAGCTCGCGCCGGTCGAGGTCGTGGAGGACGACGAGGCCGCACAGGGGGTCGAGCTCGTCATGGTCCTGGGTGGTGACGGTACTTTGTTGCGCGCCGCCGAGTTGGCCAGACCGGCCGGAGCTCCGTTGCTGGGTGTGAACCTGGGGCACGTGGGGTTCCTCGCCGAGGCCGAACGCGAGGACCTGAACGAGACGGTCCGTAGTGTGGTCGAGCGCGACTACGCCGTCGAGGAACGGATGACCCTGGACGTGGCGGTCTTCCACAGCGGCCGTAACGAGGGTGTGCCTTCGGAACGCACGTGGGCCCTGAACGAGGCGACCTTGGAGAAGGGCGACGCGCGGAGGGTCCTGGAGACCATACTGGAGTTGGACGGCCGGCCCCTCTCACGCTGGGCGTGCGACGGTGTCGTGTGCGCGACCCCCACCGGTTCGACCGCGCATGCGTTCTCCGCCGGAGGTCCTGTCGTCTGGCCGGACGTGGACGCCCTCCTCGTGGTTCCGTTGAGCGCACATGCCTTGTTCGCCCGGCCTCTCGTGGTGGGTCCGCACACGTCGGTGGCCCTGGAGGTGCTGCCGGAGACGGTGCCGGGCGTACTGTGGTGCGACGGACGGCGTATGGTCGAATTGCCCGCAGGGGCACGAATCGAGATCACCCGTGCCGATACGCCGGTTCGGTTGGCCCGGTTGCACCGGGCTCCGTTCACCGACCGATTGGTGGCCAAGTTCGGGCTGCCGGTCGCCGGGTGGAGAGGCAGGGGTGAGCACGGCCGTTGACCGGGGAGTGCTCCCCGGCTTGCGGTGCACGCGTGTGTGTGGACGTGTGGACAGTGGCGTCGACTATCAGGAGAGGGATCGGTGCTCGAAGAAGTCCGAATCCAGGGGCTCGGGGTCATTGACGACGCCGTTCTGGAGCTGTCACCGGGGCTGACCGTGGTCACGGGTGAGACCGGGGCGGGCAAGACCATGGTGGTCACCGGGCTCGGTCTGCTCTTCGGAGGCCGTGCCGATCCGCAGCGTGTCCGGCCCGGGGCCGAGCGCGCCGGCGTCGAGGGCCGGTTGCTCGTACCCGAGGACGGCCGGGTGGCTTCGCGGGTCTTCGAGGCCGGCGGCGACATCGACGACAACGTGCTGATCCTGACCCGTGCGGTCTCCGCGGAGGGTCGCTCGCGCGCCACCATGGGTGGACGTTCGGCCCCGGTGAGTCTGCTGTCCTATCTGGCCGACGACCTGGTGGCCGTGCACGGCCAGTCCGATCAGCAGCGCTTGCTGCGCACCGACCGCCAGCGCTCGTCCTTGGACCGCTTCGCCGGGGAGGAACTGGGCAAGGAGCTCAAGCGGTACTCGGCGGCCTACCGTCGGCACCGGGAGCTCGCGGGGGAGCTGGAGGAGATCGTCCAGCGTGCCCGCGAGCGTTCCCAGGAAGCGGACATGCTGCGGTTCGGCGTGGAGGAGATCGCCGCCGCCGAACCGCAGCCGGGTGAGGACGCCGAACTGCTCGCCGAGGAGACCCGTCTGGCCCACGCCGACGGGTTGCGCATGGCTGCGACCACGGCCCACGAGGCCTTGGCCGGGGACCCGGCCTCGGACGTGGAGGTGGATGTGGCGGCCCTGCTGTCGGCGGCCCGTAGTGCGGTCTCGGCGGTGAGCGAGCACGACGCCGAGCTGTCCGCGATCGGTGGGCGCCTGGACGAGGCCTCCTTCATCCTCACCGACGCCGCCACCGAGTTGGCCTCCTACGCGGAGTCGGTCGATGCCGATCCCGCCCGTCTGGCCGAGGTGCAGGAACGGCGTGCGCTGCTGACCCAGTTGAGCCGCAAGTACGGCGCGACCACCGACGACGTGCTGGCCTGGGCCGAGGACGCGGGCAAGCGCCTGGCGGACCTGGAGGGCGACGACGAGCGTATCGAGCAGCTGACCTCGGAGACCGAGGAGCTGTACACCGCCATGGCCGAGTCGGCCCAGGAACTGACCCGGTTGCGGGAGGAGGCCGCTGAGCGTTTCGGTGCGGCAGTCACCGAGGAGCTCACTGCCCTGGCGATGCCGCACGCACAGGTCAGTGTCCGTATCACCACCGGGGAGGAGTTCGGCCCGCAGGGACGCGACGAGGTCGAGCTGCTGCTGGCCCCGCACCCCAGTGCGAGGCCCCTGGCGCTGAACAAGGGCGCCTCGGGGGGTGAACTCTCGCGGGTGATGCTGGCCATCGAGGTGGTCTTCGCGGGCGCCGACCCGGTGCCCACGTTCGTCTTCGACGAGGTCGATGCGGGTGTGGGCGGCAAGGCCGCGGTCGAGATCGGCCGCCGTCTGGCCCGGCTGGCCCGCCGTGCCCAGGTCATCGTGGTCACCCACCTGCCGCAGGTCGCCGCGTTCGCCGACGCGCACCTGGTGGTGGAGAAGTCCACCGACGGTCTGGTCACCGAGAGCGGCGTGGTGCGTCTGGACCGGGACGGCCGGGTGCGGGAACTCTCGCGGATGCTGGCCGGCCTGGAGGATTCCGAGCTGGGCCGTGCCCACGCCGAGGAGCTGCTGAGCAACGCCGATCCCGAGCGGGCCCACCCGGCGGTCTGAGCCCGTGTCGCCCTGTCGGTCCGGGCGTTCTGTGTTCTTCCGCCGCGGGGCGGGGTGTGTTTTGTCCTGAACACGCCTGCCCGCCGACTTTTATAACCCTGTGTGGTCGCGTTCTGGCAGTATGTCATCGATGAAGGTGTCGGAGGCGTTCAGCGCCACAGTCATGCGGTTGCGCCGCACGCGGACGCAGGCCTCCAACGGGCTGGTGGCCCCCGTCCGTGTGGACCGTCGTACCAAGAATCTCACCAAGCGTCTGCGTCCTGGCGACATCGCGGTCATCGACCACGTCGATCTCGACCGGGTCAGTGCGGAGGCCCTCCTCAGCTGCGGGGTCTCGGCGGTGGTCAATGCCGCCGAGAGCATCAGCGGACGCCATCCCAACCAGGGGCCCGAACTCCTCGTGGCCGCGGGTGTCCCGCTGATCGACGGCGTGGCCCCCGAGGTCCTCACCCTGGTGCGTGAGGGCGAACACCTGTGTCTGGAGGGCGGGAGCCTCTACCGCGGGGCCGAGCTGCTCGTCCGCGGTGTCCGTCAGGACACCGTTTCGGTCGAGGCGGCCATGGAGGCCGCGCGTGCGGGGCTGGCCACCCAGCTGGAGGCCTTCGCAGCCAACACCACGGCCTACCTCCAACGCGAGCGCGACCTGTTGCTCGACGGCGTCGGTGTGCCCACCGTCGGCACCGCCATGGAGGGACGCCACGTCCTGATCGTGGTGCGCGGCTACCGCTACCGCGAGGAGCTGAGGGCCCTGCGGCCCTACATCCGCGAGTTCCGTCCCGTGATCATCGGTGTGGACGGTGGCGCCGACGCCGTCCTGGAGGCCGGGTTCCGCCCCGACGTCGTCGTCGGTGATTTCGACTCGGTCTCCGACGGCGCCTTGGCCGGGGACGCCGAACTCGTGGTGCACGCCTATCGGGACGGGCGCGCCCCGGGCCTGGCCCGTGCCACCGGTCTGGGGTACCGGGCCGTGGTCTTTCCCTTGACCGGCACCAGTGAGGACGTGGCGATGATGCTCGCCGACGGCTGCGGGGCCGCCCTCATCGTGGCGGTCGGTACCCACGCCACCCTGGAGGAGTTCCTGGACAAGGGCCGTGCGGGCATGGCCGGCACGTTCCTGACCCGTCTCCGGGCCGGCGGCAAACTCGTCGACGCAGGGGCTGTGATCCGTCTGCACCGGCCCCGTGTCTCCCCGTGGTCCTTGGCCGGGCTGGTCGCTGCGTGTCTGCTCACCATCGTGGTGGCCGCCGTCGTCTCCCCCGCCGGGCGGGAGCAGCTGGCCTTTCTCGCCATGCATTGGGACACCTTCTCCTACTGGTTGACGGGGCTGTTCACGTGATCGACTTCCGCTACCACCTTGTTTCCACCATCGCGGTGTTCCTGGCGCTGACCGTGGGGCTGGCCCTGGGATCGACCGTGCTCCAGGGGCCGTTGCTGGAGGCCCTGGAGTCCGAGGCGGACGAACTGCGCGGCCGGAGCGCGGACCTGCGCACCGAACACGAGGTGTCCGAGCGGCTCGGGGAGGGCGCGGACGAGATGGTCGACGCCGCTGCCGAGGACATGCTTCGGGGCCGTCTCCGGGGTGTGGGGGTGGTCGGGGTCGCCGCGCCCGGGGCCGACGGGGAGGTGCTCGCTTCCCTGGAGCGGCGTGTGGAGCAGGCCGGCGGGACCGTGGAGGGCCGTGTCGACCTGGCGGAGGGGTTCCTGGAACAGAGCAACGCCACGTTCGTCGACGAACTCGCCGTGCAGGTCTCACCCGTGGCCGAACGCCTCTCCGGTGGTCCCCACACCAAGGCCGGTACGGAGCTCGGCCGTGTCCTGGCCGTCCCGGACGAGGCGGAGAGTGCCTCCGGGGAGGGCTCCGCTGCCGGGCAGGGCCCGGACGCCGTTCCCGAGGACCGGGACACCCCTGTCGACGACGGCGAGGGCGAGTCCTCCGATGACGCGGGCCCCGGCGGCGACGACGGTGGCGATCCCGGCAACGGGTACGACGCCCAGGCGGTCCTGTCCGCCTTCGCCGAGGCCGACCTGCTCACCGTCACGGGCGAGCCCGCCGGGGCCGCCGACGCACTCGTCGTGGTCGCCCCCGCCGGGGAGGGGGCCGGGCAGGGCGGTGAGGGGCAGACCGTGGGTACTGCCCTGGAGGCCCTCACCGGAGCCCTGCACGCATCCGTGGGCCCGACCGTGCTCGCGGGCGGGCCCTCCTCCGCGGAGCAGGGCCGTGTACTCGCACAGGCCCGCGAGGGGCGGTCTGCTTACAGCACCGTGGACGTGGCCGGACGCACCGTCGGCGATGTGGTCACCGTGCTGGCACTGTCGGCCCACGCCCAGGGCCGGGGCGGTTCCTTCGGTATCGGTGAGGGCACCGAGGGGTTCCTGCCCGACCCGCTGCCGGAGGCACTGGGGACGAGAGCGAACACGGAGGGGGAACGGTGAACGCCAGGATCGCGCTGGTGGTGGGAACCAGCGGTGGGGGGTCGGACAGGCACGTGCGCTCGCTCGGGACGGGCCTGGCGGCCCGGGGCCATCGGGTGGTGGTGGTCGGCCCGGCCGAGACCGAGCGGGAGGTCGGCTTCACCGAAGCTGGGTTGCGTTTTTCCCCGGTCCCCATCGGTGCCGACCCCGAGCCGGGTGACGCCGGGACCGTGCTACGGCTGCGCGCCTTGCTGCGCAGCGCCGACGTCGTCCATGCGCACGGGGTCCGGGCCGGGGGTCTGTGTGCGCTGGCCGGGGTCGGGCCCCTCGTGGTGACCGTGCACAACGCTCCGACCGAGGTCTCCGGGGTGCGCGCGGTGGCCCACTCGTTCCTGGAGAAGGTCGTGGCCCGCCGTGCCGACCTGTGCCTCGGTGTCTCCGGCGACCTGGTCGAACGCCTGGGCGCGGCCGGGGCACGCGACACGCGCCTGGCGGTGGTGGCCGCCCCCGACCTCGGTCCGGCCCTCAACGGGCGAGAGCACACCCGCACCGACCTCGCGGTACTGCCCGAGCGGCCGCTGGTGCTGACCATCGGACGCCTCGTCGAGCGGAAGGGTCTGGACACCCTCCTGGCCGCCGTTCCCGCCATCGCCGACCGCCGTCCCGAGCCCGTCATCGCCATCGCCGGGGACGGCCCGCTGTGGGGGAGTCTGCACGACACCGCTGCCGAGCTCGACGCCGACGTGCGCATGCTCGGACACCGCACCGACGTGGCCGACCTGCTCGCCGCCGCCGACGTGTTCTGTCTCACCAGCCGGTGGGAGGGCTCCTCCCTGGTCGTCATGGAGGCGCTCCGGGCAGGTCTTCCCGTGGTCTCCACCCGGGTGGGCGGTATCCCCGAGCTGTACTCGGGTACTGCGGTGCTGGTGCCCCCGGGCGATCCGGAGGCGCTCGCGGCCGCGGTGGGCCGGGTCCTGGACGATGCCGGTCTCGCCGACGACCTGCGCAGACGCTCGCGTGAGGCCGCCGAGGCGCTGCCCACGGAGGAGGACGCCGTCGAGGCGGCGTTGAAGGCCTACACGGGTGTTGCGGCATGGTGATCCGAGGGTGGCCGTGCGGCGCGACCGATGCCACTGCGGACCGACTTCCTCGGAACACGATTTGATGGCATGCTTGGAGCCGGTCCACGACTGCCGGTACGGCGGTCGTGGCCGCAATTCAGTACGCGAGGGGAGTATCCCTACCGCGGCGGCGCCGTCATCACGGAGCACAAGGACGTGTTCCCGGTTCCGTCGGTCCGAGCCCCCGGGGCACGGGCGGGAGAGACCTCCGGTTGTTCGTCGTGCGTGCACAACGCTCGCGCGCACTCACACCGGAGGAGTAGACACCCGTGAACGTTCCCTTGTGGGTCTGGGCCGTGACCATCGGCGCGATGGTCGCCGTCTTGGCACTGGACCTCGTCATCGTCGACCGCCCGTGGAGCAAGACGAAGGGCCCGAGCGAATTCGGGATGCGTCAGGCCGCGTGGTGGGCGGTCTTCTACATCGCCCTCGCAGTGGTGTTCGGTTTCGGCCTCATGTACTTCGGCGGGACGACCGCCGGCGCGGAGTACTTCGCCGGGTTCGTGACCGAGAAGAGCTTGAGCATCGACAACCTGTTCGTGTTCTACCTGTTGATCAGCGCTTTCGCCGTGCCGCACAGGTACCAGCACGAGGTTCTGCTCGTGGGCATCGTCATCGCCATCGTGATGCGCGGTGTCTTCATCGTCCTGGGTGCTCAGGTCATCAACGCCTGGAGTGAGGTCTTCTACCTCTTCGGTGCCTTCCTCATCTGGACCGCGTACAAGATCGTGCGCGACCACGTGAAGGGCGACGAGGACGAGAAGGACTTCTCGCAGAACGCCGTCGTGCGCTTCATCAAGCGTTTCTGGCCGGTCACCGAGGACTACCACGGTGCCAAGATGACCGTGAAGCTCGACGGGATCCGCTACATCACGCCGATGCTGCTGGTCATCGTCGCGATCGGTGTGATCGACCTGGTCTTCGCGGTGGACTCGATCCCGGCGATCTTCGGCCTGACCCAGGACGCCTACATCGTCTTCACCGCCAACGCCTTCGCCCTGATGGGGCTGCGCCAGCTCTACTTCCTGCTGGCCGGGCTGATGGACCGCCTGGCCTACATCAGCTGGGGCCTGTCGGCGATCATGCTGTTCATCGGCGCCAAGATGATCCTGCACGCCCTGCACGAGAACGGGGTGGCGGTGCCCGAGGTCGGTATCGGCCTCTCGCTGACGGTCATCCTCGGGGTCATGGGCATCACCGTGGCCGGCAGCCTCGTCAAGAGCGGTATCGACAAGCGCCGTGCGGAGGAGCTGGAGCGCTCCCGCCCGGCCTCCGACCGCTCCTGAGCGCCCGGGAGGCCGCGGATACTTCGCGGTGTTCCACCCGGAACGGCTGAACTCGAACGGGTGTTCGTCTATAGTGGCGGTACTCCTCGCGGTGACGCGGACGGGGTGCCGCCACTTCCCGTCCGGGGATGCGGCCCCTTCGCGCGTGGGAAGGCTGTGTTGTCTCTTCCCGCCCGGGAAGAAAGTGTCCCCACCCGTCGTTAGGCTGGGCGGACGGACCCACAGGCGCGTCACCCTCCATCCGCCCGAACGGCGACCGGTCCCTACGCACGGTCGCGCGGGTACGTCAGGGAGCAGTTCGACCGCCGTGCCGCCACGCTACTCGGGCCGGCCGTCGCCGCGGCGAGCCCGCCTCCTGTGCGCTCAAGCCGAAGGATGTCTCACTCGATGGTCGAACAAAACCTGGTTGTCCAGGGAGCCCGCGAGCACAACCTCAAGAACGTGTCGCTGGAGCTGCCGCGCGACTCCATGATCGTGTTCACCGGCCTGTCCGGTTCGGGCAAGTCCTCCCTGGCCTTCGACACGATCTTCGCCGAAGGGCAACGGCGTTACGTCGAGTCCCTGTCGGCCTACGCCCGGCAGTTCCTGGGCCAGATGGACAAGCCCGACGTCGATTTCATCGAGGGGCTGTCACCGGCGGTCTCCATCGACCAGAAGTCGACCAGCCGCAACCCCCGCTCGACCGTGGGCACCATCACCGAGGTCTACGACTACCTGCGCCTGTTGTGGTCGCGTGTGGGGATCCCGCACTGTCCCGTGTGCCGGCGCGAGATCGCCCGGCAGAGCCCCCAACAGATCGTCGACCGTGTCCTGGACATGACCGAGGGCACCCGTTTCCAGGTCCTGGCCCCGGTCGTGCGCGGCCGCAAGGGCGAGTACGTCGAACTGTTCAAGGACCTGCAGTCCAAGGGGTTCACCCGTGCCGTCGTGGACGGACAGGCCGTGCGGCTTGACGAGGCACCCGAACTCGGCCGCTACGACAAGCACGACATCTCCGTGGTCGTGGACCGCCTCGCGGTCAAGCCGTCCTCGCGCGGACGGCTCAACGACTCGGTGGAGACCGCACTCAAGCTCGCCGGCGGCACCATCGTCCTCGATTTCGTGGACCTGCCCGCCGACACACCCGAACGCGAGAAGGTCTTCTCCGAGCACCTGTACTGCCCCTACGACGACCTGTCCTTCGAGCAGCTGGAACCGCGCTCGTTCTCCTTCAACGCCCCCTACGGGGCCTGCCCCGACTGCTCCGGCCTGGGCACACGCATGGAGGTCGATCCGGACCTGCTGGTGCCCGACCCGGCCAGGTCCCTGGCCGAGGGCGCCATCGCTCCGTGGTCGAGTGGACCCAACACGGGCTACTGGGAACGTATCCTGCAGGCCGTGGCCGATGCGCTCGCCATCACCATGGACACCCCGTGGCAGGACCTCCCCCGCAAGGCCCGCAAGGCGCTGCTGGAAGGCCATCACACGCAGGTGCACGTCAACTACCGCAACCGGTACGGGCGTACCCGCTCCTACTACACCGACTACGAGGGTGTGATCCCGTGGGTGCGGCGCCGCCACTCCGAGACCGAGAGCGAGTTCAGCCGGGAACGCCTCGAGGGGTACATGCGGGTCGTGCCCTGCCCCACCTGCGAGGGCACTCGGCTGAAACCGGTCGTGCTCGCGGTGACCGTGGGCGGCAGGTCCATCGCCGAGGTCGCCCGGATGCCGCTGGCCGAGAGCGCGAAGTTCCTGCGTGAGCTGGAGCTGTCCGAGCGGGACATGGTCATCGCCTCCCAGGTGCTCAAGGAGATCAACGCCCGGCTCGGGTTCCTGCTCGACGTCGGCCTGGACTACCTCGACCTGGCCCGCGGGGCCGGATCGCTCTCGGGCGGTGAGGCCCAGCGCATCCGTCTGGCCACCCAGATCGGGTCGGGGCTGGTCGGGGTGCTCTACGTGCTCGACGAACCCTCCATCGGACTGCACCAGCGCGACAACCACCGGTTGCTGGAGACGCTGCAGCGGTTGCGCGACATCGGTAACACCCTGATCGTCGTCGAACACGACGAGGACACCATCCGTTCCTCCGACTGGGTCGTCGACATCGGGCCGGGCGCGGGCGAGCACGGCGGCCACGTCGTGGTCTCGGGGGAGGTCTCCGAGCTTCTGGAGACACCCGAGTCACTGACCGGCGACTACCTCACCGGGCGGCGCGTCATCGAGGTGCCGAAGGAGCGGCGTTCGCCCACCAGCGGCCACGAGCTCGTGGTCAAGGGGGCCCGGGAACACAACCTCGAGGGCATCGACGTCGCCTTCCCCCTGGGTGTGGTCACCGCCGTGACCGGTGTGTCCGGTTCGGGCAAGTCCACCCTGGTCAACGAGATCCTCTACAAGGCCCTGGCCAAGGAGCTCCAGGGAGCGCGGAACGTGCCCGGGCGCCACCTGCGGGTCAACGGCACCGGCAAGGTCGACAAGGTCGTGCACGTGGACCAGAGCCCCATCGGGCGCACGCCGCGCTCCAACCCGGCCACCTACTCGGGGGTGTTCGACCACATCCGCAAGCTCTTCGCCGAGACCACGGACGCGAAGACCCGCGGGTACCAGCCCGGGCGGTTCTCCTTCAACGTCAAGGGCGGGCGCTGCGAGTCCTGCTCCGGTGACGGCACGCTCAAGATCGAGATGCAGTTCCTGCCCGACGTGTACGTGCCCTGCGAGGTCTGTCAGGGGGCGCGGTACAACCGCGAGACCCTCGAGGTGCGTTACAAGGGCAAGAACATCTCCGAGGTGCTGGAGATGCCCATCACCGAGGCGCTGGAGTTCTTCGAGCACATCGGTGCGATCCGCCGCCACCTGCAGACACTGGAGGACGTCGGGCTGGGCTACGTGCGCCTGGGTCAGCCGGCCACCACCCTGTCCGGCGGTGAGGCCCAGCGGGTGAAGCTGGCTGCCGAGCTGCAGCGCCGTTCGACGGGCAAGACCGTCTACGTGTTGGACGAGCCGACCACGGGGCTGCACTTCGAGGACATCCGCAAGCTCCTGAGCGTGCTGAACCGGCTCGCCGACAGCGGGAACACCGTCGTCGTCATCGAGCACAACCTCGACGTCGTCAAGACGGCCGACCACATCATCGACATGGGGCCCGAGGGCGGGTCCGGTGGCGGCGAGGTCATCGCCGAGGGCACCCCGGAGGAGGTCGCGGCCGTGGCCGACTCCTACACCGGGCAGTACCTCACCAAGATGCTCTGAGCCCGGCCCGCCCCGACGGCTGCGGCCGCGGGGCGGGAATCCTTGTGCACAGGGCATCGCGGTGCCTGCGCCCTGTTAATGTCCCTGCATGGACACGCCCGAGCCGACCGAGGTCATCACCGGTTGGATCCCGCACGACGCACGCTGGCACACGCGCGCACGGTCCGCCGCTCAGAACGGGCTCGAGCCTCTGCGTCGCTACGTCACCGATCTGGTCTCCGGCCACCGCGACGACGGGACCGAGATCACCGACGAGTCGGACCTGAGGTCCATCCGTGCGGTCGTGGAGGATCTCGGTGCGCTGGGCCTGTCCGGGGTGGACTGGCGCCGGGTCCGCGACGCCCTGGTGCCGCCGCACTGCGCTCGGAACGAGGAACGGGCACCGGGCTGAGGGTCTGGCTGAGGACGCGTCGCAGACCGCGTACCCGAGTCGAACCGGTCCGACGGACGTACTACGGTTTGTAGTTGAAGTTTTCGGCGCAGGTGAGGAGCGTTCTGACGTGGCCGGTGAGAGGACGTGCGGGTGCGCGATGGGCAGGCGCAGCCTGTTCGGCGCTGCGGGGACGGTCGCCGCGGTGGGGGCCGTGAGTGCGTGCGGGGGAGAACCGCCCGCGCCGCAGGACATCCGCCGCGGGCAGGTCGTGGGCAGTACCGACGACGTACCCGAGGGCGGGGGAGCGGTCTTCGATCAGAGCAAGCTCGTGGTGACCCAGCCGGAGAAGGGTGAGTACAAGGCCTTCAGCGCCTCCTGCACCCATGGCGGGTGCACGGTGCAGGAGATCCAGGAGGAGCTCATCCATTGCCTGTGCCACGGCAGCAAGTTCGACTACGCCACCGGTGAGCCGGTGACCGGTCCCGCGCAGGAGCCGTTGGCGGCGTTCACGGTGACCGTCCAGGGTACCGACATCGTGCTCGACGAGGAGTAGACGAACGAACGGGGCGCACGGAACTCCCGGTTCCGTGCGCCCCGTACGTGTGGGGGACTGCTGAGGGAGGGGCGGAGGGGTCAGGCCTCTCCGGGATCGCCCCCGGCCATACCGTTCTTCTCGCCCGCGACCGCCGCTGCACCGGCCCCGACACGGCGGAAGGCCGAGGTGGGGTACTGCGAGGCGTACTCGCTCTCCTCGGAGGAGTCTGCGACGAACTCGGTGCGCTTGCGCGGCAGGGACTCGGGGTAGTTCTCGGCCAGCCAAGCGACCAGGTGCTCCCGGATCTCGCAGGAGATGAACCACTGGCTGTCGGTGTGGGAAGCGGAGGCGACCACACGCACCATGACCTCGCCGGTCTCGGCGATGTCCACGACCTGGCAGGACCACTGCCGGCCGTCCCAGTGTTCGCTGGAGGTGATGATCCGGCCGGCTTCCTCGCGCATCTCCTGGACCGGCACCTGCCAGTCCAGCGGGAAGACCACCTTGGCGGTGATGTTGGTGCCCTGCTTGGTCCAGTTCTCGAAACTGGTGGTGGTGAAGTTGGAGACCGGTACCACGAGGTGGCGCTCGTCCCAGATCTTGATGGTGACGTTGACCAGGCTGAGTTCCTCGACCCGGCCCCATTCCCCCTCGACCACGACCACGTCGCCCAGGCGCAGGGCGTCGCTGAAGGCGAGCTGGAGTCCGGCGAACAGGTTGCCGAGCGTGGACTGGGCGGCCACACCGGCGACGATGCCGAGTACACCGGCCGAAGCCAGGAGCCCTGCCCCGAGCGCCTGGATCTCGTCGAAGGTGAAGAGGATGGCGGCCACGGCCAGGGTGACGATGATGGAGGTGATGACCCGGCGCAGCAGCCGCACCTGGGTCTTCAACCGGCGCGCACGGCGGTCGGCGTCGGTGTTGGTCTGGTTCAGGCGGGCCAGGATCGTGTCGGTGGCCGCGTAGGCCACAGCGATGCCGAACGCGGTGAGCGTGGCGATCATCAGGATGACCATCACGTGGTTGATGGTCGAGTAGGTGGCCGAGTCCACGTCCTCGCGTTTGGGAAGGGCCAGGTTGGCGCCGACCACGGCCGCGGCGGTGTAGGCGCTGACCTTCGTCCGGTTGACGATGAACTCCGCCAGGTTCCATTGTTTGGCGAGATGGTGCCGGAGCACCCAGTGCGCGGCCGCCACCAGGAGAACGGCGATCCCGACGGCTATGCCGAGCGTGATCCAGTGCTTCGGTTCCACGGTGAAATGGCCCCCTTGTGTCGTTCATGTCGGGCTGTTCTGTGTACCCGACCAAACTAGAGTATCCAGATACTCAATTGTGACGTTTGTGCTACCTGCTCTGGGGTGAGAGCGTCGGGTCCAGGGTGGAGCGCGGCTTCCGGACCCGGGCGGTGGCCGTGGAAAACGCCCCGGACCGGCCACGGCAGTGTGAAGTGTGCGGCGCCGGTGGCCGTATGTCCCAGGGAGCGACCAGAATGGGGGCATGGCTGCGACTCCTCACCTGCGTCCCGCGCCCGGAAGCATCCCGACCTCCCCGGGGGTCTACAGGTTCAAGGACGCGTCCGACCACGTCATCTACGTGGGCAAGGCGAAGAACCTGCGCTCGCGGCTGTCCTCCTACTTCCGCGACTTCGCCGGGCTGCACCCGCGCACGCAGCAGATGGTCTCCACGGCCGCCGACGTCGACTGGACCATCGTCGGTACCGAGGTCGAGGCGCTCCAGCTCGAGTACTCCTGGATCAAGCAGTACGATCCCCGGTTCAACATCAAGTACCGCGACGACAAGAGCTACCCCTACCTCGCGGTGACCCTCGGCGAGGAGATCCCCCGAGTGCAGGTCATGCGCGGTGCCAAACGCAAGGGTGTGCGCTATTTCGGGCCCTACTCCCACGCCTGGGCCATCCGCGAGACCGTCGACCTGTTGCTTCGGGTCTTTCCGGTGCGTACGTGTTCGGCCGGGGTCTACCGCAGCGCGCGGAGCAGCGGTCGGCCCTGCCTGTTGGGCTACATCGGCAAGTGTGTGGCCCCTTGTGTGGACCGGGTCAGCGCGGAGGAGCACCGCAGGCTCGTCGACGACTTCTGTTCCTTCCTGGCAGGGGACACCGGGCGCTTCCTCCGTGAACTCGAGGGGCGGATGGGCGAGGCCGCCCAGGAGATGGAGTACGAACGCGCGGCCCGGCTGCGCGACGACATCGCGGCCCTGCGCTCCGCCCTGGAGAAGCAGGCGGTCGTGCTGCCCGACTCCACCGACTGCGACGTCATCGCCATGGCCGAGGACCAGCTCGAGGCGGCCGTGCAGATCTTCTACGTACGCGGCGGACGTATCCGCGGCCGGCGCGGTTACGTCGTCGACCGGGTCACCGACGCCGACACGGACGAACTCGTGCAGACCCTCCTGGGCCAGCTCTACGGCGACGGTGGGGGAGACGAGGACGAGCAGGACCGGGAGGAGTCGGCCACCGTCGTCCCGCGCGAGGTCCTGGTCTCCCACGCCCCCGGCGACACGCGCGCCGTCGCCGAGTGGCTCTCGCAGCGGCGCGGCTCCAACGTCGACCTCAGGGTTCCCCAGCGCGGTGACAAGAAGTCGCTGATGGAGACCGTGCAGAAGAACGCCCGTGAGGCCCTGGCCCGGCACAAGACCCATCGCGCCGGCGACCTGAGCACCCGCAGCAGTGCGCTCAACGAGCTCCAGGAGGCACTGGACCTGCCCGAGGCGCCGCTGCGCATCGAGTGCTACGACATCTCCAACCTCCAGGGCGAGCACGTGGTCGCCTCCATGGTGGTCTTCGAGGACGGTCTGGCCCGCAAGTCCGAGTACCGGCGTTTCCAGGTGCGCGGCGGGGGACAGAACGACGTCGCTGCCATGCACGAGGTCATCACCCGCCGGTTCCGCCGCTACCTGGAGGAGAGTTCCCGCAGCGGCGAGGTCGCGAACATGGGCCGGTCCGGCGACCACGGGGAGCGCCGTGAGGGGGAGGACGCGGCGCCGGGCAAGTTCGCCTACCCGCCCAACCTCGTGGTGGTCGACGGGGCCCGTCCCCAGGCCGAGGCGGCCCGGCGCGCCCTGGACGAGCTCGGTGTGGAGGACGTCGCGGTGTGCGGTCTGGCCAAACGGCTGGAGGAGGTCTGGTTGCCCGACGACGAGGACCCGGTGATCCTGCCGCGGGCCGGGGAGGGGCTCTACATGCTGCAGCGGGTCCGTGACGAGGCACACCGGTTCGCGATCCGCTACCACCGGCAGAAACGGGCCAAGGCGCTCACGGGCAGCGCTCTGGACGAGATCGAGGGGCTGGGGCCCTCGCGCCGGGCCGCTCTGATCAAGGGGTTCGGTTCGGTGCGCAAACTCTCCGGGGCCACCCCCGAGGAGATCGCGAAAGTTCCGGGGATCGGGCCCAAACTGGCGGAGACTGTGCACGCACACCTGTCGGGTGGAAGTGACGGCAGGACGAAGGCCGACGAGAACAACGACGGGGGAGGAGACGCATGACGGTCGAACTGGGTGGGGACCTGCCACCAGAGGTGGTGGTCGTCACCGGTATGTCCGGGGCCGGGCGCAGCACCGCGGCACGTGCCCTGGAGGACCTGGACTGGTTCGTGGTGGACAACCTTCCCCCCGGACTGCTGCCCACGATGATCGAGCTGGCCGGGCGTACACACGGGGCCGTCCCGCGTGTGGCCGTGGTCGTGGACGTGCGTTCACTGGCCTTCACCGAGGATCTGCTCTCCACGGTGGAGGAACTGCGCAAGCGCGACATCGTCGCCCGTGTGCTCTACTTGGAGGCCGGTGACGAGGCGCTGGTGCGGCGCTTCGAGGGCGTGCGCCGTCCTCACCCCCTGCAGGGCGACGGACGCCTGACCGAGGGCATCGCCCGCGAACGGGAGACCCTGCGCGCGGTACGTGGTGAGGCCGACCTGGTCATCGACACCTCCCAGCTCAACGTGCACCAGCTCAAGGCGCGGGTGATCGGTTTCTTCGGGGAGAGCGACGAGTCCCGGCCGCGTGCCAACGTCGTCTCCTTCGGTTTCAAGCACGGTCTGCCCGTCGATGCGGATCTGGTGCTCGACTGCCGTTTCCTGCCCAACCCCCACTGGGTCCCCGAGCTCAGAGCCCTGAACGGGCGCGACGAGCCGGTGCGCGACTACGTGCTGTCCCAGGACGGGGCCAAGGACATGCTGGAGGCCTACGGCGAGGTCCTCAAGCTCACGACCGCCGGTTACCAGCGTGAGGGTAAGCACTACATGACCTTGGCGGTGGGGTGCACGGGCGGTAAGCACCGCAGTGTGGCAATGGCCGAGCAGTTCGCCGGGCGCCTCCGTGACCAGGGGGTGGAGGTCAACGTGGTCCACAGGGACGTGGGCCGGGAGTAGGATCCCGGTGTCGGTGCCCGCTGCGGCGGAGGGCCGGCACGGTCCGGGGCGTGGTACGACCGGCGGCCCACCGCCCAGGGCGGACACGGTCGCACGTCCGAGTGCAGCACGGGGACGAGGGGGCAGGCCTCGACGATGTCCAGCAACACCGCGGTGGACGGCGGCGACGACGAGCGCCCACCACGGGTGGTCGCGCTCGGGGGAGGGCACGGCTTGCATGCCTCCCTGTCCGCACTGAGACAGGTCACCACCGACGTCACGGCGATCGTCACGGTCGCCGACGACGGCGGTTCCAGCGGGCGCCTGCGTCAGGAGCTCGGTGTGCTGCCGCCCGGCGACCTGCGTATGGCCCTGGCGGCCCTGTGCGGTGACGACGAGTGGGGCCACACCTGGAGCGAGGTGCTCCAGCACCGTTTCCGCAGCGAGGGGGACCTGCACGGGCACGCGGTCGGCAACCTGCTCATCGTCGCCCTGTGGGAGCTGCTGGGCGACTCCGTGGCCGGCCTGGACTGGGTCGGCCAGTTGCTGGGTGCGCACGGGCGGGTCCTGCCGATGTCGTCGGTGCCGTTGGAGATCGTCGCCGAGGTGCAGGGCTCCGACCCCGAGCGGCCCCAGGAGATGCGCACGGTACGCGGGCAGGTCGCCTGTGCCAGTACGGGCGGTTCCGTGCGTTCGATCTCCCTGGTCCCGGAATCCCCGCCGGCGAGCACACAGGCGCTCAAAGCGGTCCGTGAGGCCGACTGGGTGGTCTTCGGTCCCGGATCGTGGTTCACCAGTGTGCTCCCGCACCTGCTGGTGCCCGAGTTGGCCGAGGCCCTGGTCTCCACGCGCGCCCGGCGGTTGGTCACCCTCAACCTGTCCCCGCAGCTCGGGGAGACCGACCACTTCAGGCCCGAGACCTATCTCGAGGTGCTGCGCGAGCACGCACCGAAACTCGGGGTCGACGTGGTGTTGGCCGACCATGAGGCCGTGGAGGAGGCCACGCTGCTGGACCGGGTGGTGCGCGATCTGGGCGGGGTCCTCGAACTGGACGATCTCAGCCGTGTCGACGGCACGCCGCG
The DNA here is from genome assembly GCF_000340965.1 of Nocardiopsis kunsanensis DSM 44524. Classification (GTDB taxonomy): domain Bacteria; phylum Actinomycetota; class Actinomycetes; order Streptosporangiales; family Streptosporangiaceae; genus Nocardiopsis; species Nocardiopsis kunsanensis. The sequence goes on along the minus strand of NZ_ANAY01000034.1, from coordinate 45,279 downwards.
CCACGACACCGAACGTCTGGCCGCTGCCTTCGAACGGATCCTGTCGAAGTGAGGGGTTGGCGGCGGCCGGTGCCGGGGAACGCCTCGCACCATGGCTGGTGACGAGGTTTTCCTGGAACGTGTCCACGACGAGCTCCGTGCTCGCGAGCGTCCGGAGGAGGGGCCGGAACCGCCGCCCGGTGAGCGTTTTCTGGTGGACCGCATGTGGCCCCGCGGTGTGAGCAAGACCGCCATGGAGGGTGTCACTTGGCTCAGGGCAGTCGCTCCCAGCGCAGAGCTGCGGACCTGGTTCGGGCATGATCCGGACCGTTTCGCGGAGTTCTCCGAGCGGTACCGGACCGAGCTGGAGTCGAACCCCGAGGCCCTCGACCCGCTCCTGTCCGCGGCCGGTCGTGGCCCGGTCACCCTGCTGTACGCGGCTAAGGACACCGAACACAACCATGCTGTGGTCCTGCGCGAGTACCTGGCCGAGCGGTCGGCCGGCGGGGGCGGGGGCATTTGAGGCACACCCGCACGAAGCCCGACATGGTGCAGGTCAAGCGCCGGTCGGGGATGGGCAACACGCTGTTCAGGGGTCGGCCGTCGGCACCTCGTCGCGTAGTCTGCCTCGGAGACGGTGGCCCGTGAGGAGGTCACGGGTCACGGGAGCCCGGTGTCGTGTGTGAGGTACCGGGACGGTCCAGTTCAAGGGGAGGATCGCGGCGATGGCGATGACCGGCGTGGTGAAGGACGAGTTGAGCCGTCTGGCCATTCTGAAGCCATGCTGCCGCAAAGCAGAGGTTTCGACCATTCTCCGGTTCACCGGGGGACTGCACCTGGTGGGTGGACGTATCGTCATCGAGGCCGAGCTGGACACCGGAGCGGCCGCACGGCGCCTGCGCAAGGACATCTCCGAGGTCTTCGGGCACGAGTCCGAGGTGGTCGTGCTCTCCCCGAGCGGGCTGCGCAAGGGCAACCGGTACGTGGTACGTGTGATCAAGGACGGGGAGTCCCTGGCGCGCCAGACCGGTCTGGTCGACAACAACGGCCGTCCCGTGCGGGGTCTGCCCCGGCACGTGGTCGCCGGCGGTGCGTGTGATGCCGAGTCGGCGTGGAGGGGTGCTTTCATCGCGCACGGTTCGCTCACCGAGCCGGGCCGGTCCATGTCGCTGGAGGTCACCTGCCCCGGCCCCGAGGCGGCGCTGGCCCTGGTGGGCTCGGCCCGGCGCCTGAAGGTGCACGCCAAGGCCCGTGAAGTGCGCGGTGTGGACCGTGTGGTGGTGCGTGACGGGGACTCCATCGGTGCATTGCTGACCCTCCTGGGCGCCCACCAGAGCGTCCTGGCCTGGGAGGAGCGCCGTATGCGCCGTGAGGTGCGTGCGACCGCCAACCGCCTGGCCAACTTCGACGACGCCAACCTGCGCCGCAGCGCCAGGGCCGCGGTCGCTGCGGGCGCGCGTGTGGAACGGGCACTGGAGATCCTGGGTGAGGAGGCCCCCGAGCACCTGGTCGCGGCCGGCAAGCTGCGCCTGGCGCACAAGCAGGCCTCGTTGGAGGAGCTCGGCCAGCTCTCCGTCCCCCCGCTGACCAAGGACGCCATCGCCGGGCGGATCCGCAGGCTGTTGGCCATGGCCGACAAGCGTGCGGGCGATCTGGGTATCGAAGGCACCGAGGCGAACCTCACTCCGGACATGCTCGTGCCCTGATCCGCGGTCGGGGAATGTTCGACGATGTGACGAATGAGGGCTCAGCTCCGCTCAGAGTGTTCAGCTTTGTTAACTGCGAAAACACCCCGATAACTTCGCATAATGGTCTAGACCTCTTTGCGTCGCAGTGCCAGGATGGAAGTGGATTCACGAGAGTGGAGCCGTTCGGCGGGGGCGAGCTGAGAACGGTTTCCCGCCGGTGCTCCGCTAGGCTCTCTGTGAAGACCTGATACGCGTTCACGCTGCCCAACACGGCCGGTCGGCTCCGTACCGGGCATCGCGCCGGGGTTCCTGAGCGCGCGGGTCGACAGTGATGTGCGACACATGAGGAGAACAGTTCCGTGACTATCCGTGTAGGCGTCAACGGCTTCGGACGGATCGGCCGCAATTTCTGGCGCGCGGCCGCGGCCGGCGGCAGCGACATCGAAATCGTCGCGGTCAACGACCTCACCGACACCAAGACGCTCGCGCACCTGCTCAAGTACGACACCGTGCTCGGCAAGCTCGAGGGTGAGCTCGAGGTCGGCGAAGGCCAGATCCGCATCGGCGACAAGACGGTCAAGGTCCTGGCCGAGCGCGACCCTGCCAAGCTTCCCTGGGGCGACCTGGGCGTCGACGTGGTCATCGAGTCCACCGGCATCTTCACCAAGGCGGAGGACGCCAGGAAGCACATCGAGGCCGGTGCCAAGAAGGTCGTCATCTCCGCCCCCGCCAAGGGCGAGGACATCACCATGGTCCTGGGCGTCAACGACGACAAGTACGACCCGGCCACGCACGACATCATCTCCAACGCCTCCTGCACCACCAACTGCGTGGCGCCGATGGCCAAGGTCCTCAACGACGCCTTCGGAATCACCCGGGGTCTGATGACCACGGTCCACGCCTACACCAACGACCAGGTCACCCTGGACTTCCCGCACAAGGACCTGCGTCGTGCCCGCGCCGCCGCGGAGAACATCATCCCGACCACCACCGGTGCCGCCAAGGCCACCGCTCTGGCCATCCCCGAGCTCGAGGGCAAGCTCGACGGCATCGCCATGCGTGTGCCCGTGCCCGACGGTTCGGTCACCGACCTGGTCGTGGAGCTCGACCGCGAGGTCACCCGCGACGAGGTCAACGCCGCGTTCAAGTCCGCTTCCGAGGGCGCGCTCAAGGACGTGCTGGTCTACACCGAGGACGAGATCGTCTCCTCCGACATCGTCGGGACCTCGCCCTCCTGCACCTTCGACTCCCAGATGACCATGGCCTCGGGCAACCAGGTCAAGATCATCGGTTGGTACGACAACGAGTGGGGCTACTCCAGCCGCCTGGTCGACCTGGCCAAGCTGGTCGGCACCCGCCAGTAGGTGAGGCCGAGGCCCCAGGGCGCCCGAGTCGCGGTCGGCATCCCCTCGCACGCGGCGAGGGGATGCCGCCGTGGGCGCGCCCCGGGCACGGCGCGCCCACGCCCCGCCCACCGGACCGACAGACAGAGCCCGGCCGCCGCGGCCGGGCCGACCACCGAGGAGAACCAGCATGCGGACGATCGACGACCTCGACGTCTCCGGCAAGCGCGTGTTCGTCCGGGCCGACCTCAACGTGCCCCTGGACGGTGACCGGATCAGCGACGACGGTCGTATCCGTGCCGCCCTGCCGACCATCCGCGCGCTCAGCGAGCGCGGCGCACGTGTCATCGTCGCCGCCCACCTGGGCCGCCCCAAGGGCGAACCCGACACCCGTTACTCCCTGCGTCCCGTCGCCGCCCGTCTGGGTGAGCTGCTCGGCACCGACGTGGCCTTCGCCACCGACACCGCCGGGAAGTCCGCGCACGCCGTCAGCGAGGCCCTGACCGACGGCCGGGTCGCGCTCCTGGAGAACGTGCGTTTCGAACCCGGTGAGACCAGCAAGGACGACGCCGAGCGCGGTGAACTGGCCGACCGTTTCGCCCAGCTCGCCGACCTCTACGTGGGGGACGCCTTCGGGGCCGTGCACCGCAAGCACGCCAGCGTCTACGACCTGCCCGCACGTCTCCCGAACTCCGTCGGGGGCCTGGTCCTGACCGAGATCGAGGTCCTGAAGAAGCTCACGAGCCACCCCCAGCGCCCCTACGCGGTCGTGCTCGGCGGCTCGAAGGTCTCCGACAAGCTCGGCGTCATCGACAACCTCCTGGGCACCGCCGACCGTCTGATCATCGGCGGCGGCATGGTCTTCACCTTCCTCAAGGCCAAGGGGTACGAGATCGGCTCCAGCATCCTGGAGGCCGAGCAGATCGACACGGTCAAGGCCTACCTGGAGCGTGCCGAGCGCGAAGGCGTGGAGATCGTCCTGCCCGTGGACGTGGTCGCCGCCGAGAAGTTCGCCGCCGACGCCGCGCACGGCCCCGCCGACGTCGAGAACATCCCCGCGGACCGGATGGGGCTGGACATCGGCCCCAGGAGCCGCGCCCTGTTCGCCGAGAAGCTCGCCGACGCCCGCACGGTCTTCTGGAACGGTCCCATGGGTGTGTTCGAGATGGAGCCCTACGCCGGCGGTACGCGCGCCCTGGCCCGGGCCCTCATCGACTCCGGGGCCTTCACCGTGGTCGGCGGGGGCGACTCCGCGGCGGCCGTGCGTTCCCTGGGCTTCGACGAGGCCGCTTTCGGCCACATCTCCACCGGCGGCGGCGCCAGCCTGGAGTACCTCGAGGGCAAGGATCTGCCCGGCATCGACGCCCTGGCTTAGGCTGTGCTCCCGGGCCCGTTCCGGCAGGGGCCCGCCCGTCGCCCGCCACCGCCCTCGGCTGACGCGCGGCGGTGCGGCGCTCATCGGGTGCGCTCCTGTGGCAGGAACCTGCCGGGACCGCTCGGAACCAACACCTCCTCGGGCCGAGACAACGCAGCACACAGACCCTGGTCCTTCGGACCGGACCTTCACCAGTAGGGATACACCGACCATGTCCAACCGCCTGCCGCTCATCGCCGGCAACTGGAAGATGAACAACAACCACCTGGAAGCCATCGCGCTCGTCCAGAAGTTGGCGTTCGCCCTGGAGGACAAGGACTACGACAACGCCGAGGTCGTCGTCCTGCCGCCCTTCACCGACCTGCGCAGCGTCCAGACGCTCGTGGACGGCGACAAGCTGCGTATCGGCTACGGCGCCCAGGACCTCTCCGCCCACGAGAAGGGCGCCCACACCGGTGAGGTCTCCGGTTCGATGCTGGCCAAGCTGGAGTGCTCCTACGTGCTCGTGGGCCACTCCGAGCGCCGTGAGCACCACGCCGAGGACGACGCCCTGGTCAACACCAAGGCCAAGGCCGCCTTCGGCAACGGCGTCGTGCCGATCGTGTGCGTGGGCGAGGGTCTTCAGGTGCGTAAGGCCGGCAACCAGGTCGAGCACGTCCTGGGCCAGGTCGACGGTGCGTTGAAGGACATCACTGCCGAGCAGGCCGAGAAGCTCGTCATCGCCTACGAGCCCGTCTGGGCCATCGGTACCGGCGAGGTGGCCACCCCCGAGGACGCCCAGGAGGTCTGCTCGGCGATCCGCACCCGCCTGGCCGAGCTCTACTCGCCCGAGGTCGCCGGGGCCGTGCGTCTGCTCTACGGCGGTTCGGTCAAGGGCGACAACGCCGCCAGCATCATGGGCCAGGACGACGTCGACGGCGCCCTGGTCGGCGGTGCCAGCCTCAAGGCCGACGACTTCGTCAAGATCATCCGCTTCGGCGACGCCAAGTAGGCCGCGCGGAGCCACCGCACGCGAGGCCCGCCGCTCCCGCCGCGATCCGCGGCGGGACCGGCTGGCCCGTGCGGACACGAACAGCCCGGGTCCGGGCTACACTTCGTTGTGGGGTTCTTCCGTACCTCGCGGTGCTCCCTCCGTGTCACCATGGGCACGGTAAAATCCGAAAATGTCCCGGCCTCCTCAGCGCCCCGCTCGCCGATCGGCCCGTGCAACCCGCGTCGAAACCTGTGAGTGGTGTCGAGGGGCCATGGTGTCCATCTTTCCCCCACTGCGGGGTCGAGCTGCGGGTGAGCGTGTGATCCTCGGTCTGTCCATCTTCGTGATGCTTCTCAGCGTGCTGCTGATCTTCCTGGTGCTCATGCACAAGGGCAAGGGCGGTGGCCTGTCCGACATGTTCGGCGGCGGCGTCACGTCCTCGCTGGGCGGATCGTCCGTGGTCGAGCGCAACCTCGACCGTATGACGGTCGGGATCGCCGCCGCGTGGATCATCTCCATCGTGGTTCTGGGCCTGTTGCTGAGCCGGGGAGCCATGTAGGCCCCGCACGGGCTTTCCTCCCATCCCGGCGCACCGCCGCGGCACCGAAGCCAGGGCCTGCGGGACGTCGGTCATCCCCTGGGGCCGAGTCGGGTTGGACGACCGGGTCCCGGGGCGCTCATCGCCCGAGACGTACGGGTCTCCCACGGCCCGGTCGGCAGGCGCCCCGTTCACCGTCACACCCGCCGGAGCCGCCGGTGGGTCCGCCGAAGGAGTTTCTCGTGGGTATGGGTAGTGGCAGTGCCATTCGTGGCAGCCGGGTCGGAGCCGGCCCCATGGGCGAGATGGAACGGGGTGAGTCCGCGCCGCGTGTGCGCGTTCCGTTCTATTGCGCCAACATGCACCGGGTCGTGCCGAGCTTCGCCAGCGAGGCCGCGGTCCCCGAGGAGTGGGACTGCCCCCGGTGCGGGTTCCCCGCGGGCAAGGACCGGGCCAACCCCCCTGCGCCCCCGCGTACCGAGCCGTACAAGACCCACCTGGCCTACGTGAAGGAGCGGCGCAGCGAGGAGGAGGGCAAGCTCATCCTCGACGAGGCGCTCGCAAAGCTGCGTGCCGACCGTGCCGCGGTGGAGGCCCACATCAAGGCCTCGAAGAACTGACGCCCGCGCCTGCGCGCGAGCGGGACTTCCGCCGTCGGGGTCCGTCCGAGTCCGGACGGGCCCCGACGCGTGTGCGGGACCGTGGTGGGCGGTGCGGGCGCGTTCCGGGCACCGGCCGGGGCCGAACATGAGGGACCGGCCCGAAGTTCTCATTCCTGGGACTGGTGTGGCTGGTGAGAAATACAGTGAGCCACACATCCCGGATGCCCCCACCTGGAGGAGATGGTGTCGATGTCCTCGTGCCCGACCGGAGGCGACCACGACTGGGTCCTCGGCAACGACCGGAAGTTCCAGTGCGCCAAGTGCGGGGCTCAGAGCGCTCGGCGGTTCTGAGTAACCTCCCCCGGACGCACCGTGCCCCGCGCGGCCAGTTCACCCCGGTCCGATGCCCGCCACGTGACAGGTTCACCCACGGCCTCGGCCACCCCCTTGGCCCAGCGTTCCAAGGGCTGGAACTGGTCGGGACCCTCCCGTAGCACGGTGCGTCCCCGGTAGGAGATCCCGTCCAGGACGAGGACCTGCCCGTCGACGTGCAGTTCCGTGTCGTACTCGTGCGTCTTGGGCCTCATGGACGGCAACTCTAACGCGGCGGAGCCGGGACGGATCGGACTTCCGGGAAAGTCCGCCCCGGCGCACGGGCCCGACCACGCGTGGGAATTGGAAGAATGGGGACATGGATGCCCCCGACCCCACGGACGTGACCCCCGACCCCACGGACGCTTCCGAAGAGGCGCCCGCCGCACCCCAGGGAACCCCCTCGGACCTGAGCGGAGGACCCAACAGCGTTTCCCACCTGCGGCGTTATGTGAGCCTGCGCGGGCCCAACGCGCGCATGTGGATGGCCGTGACCTACTTCTCGCTGGTGCTGACCGTGGGTTTCCTCCTCGTGGCCGTTTCCCTGGGGCGGGAGGTGTTCACGGGGGAGGCCACCGCCGGATCTGTGTCACTGTGGGGTTCGGCCGCCGTCGTGATGGCCTTCATTGGCCCCGGGAGCAACGTCATCGTGCTCCGCGGCCTGCCCCAGCGCATCACGCGCCAGGGCATCAGCGCCGACAGCGACGGGGTCACGGTGCTGCAGGAACGCAAGTGGTGGTTCCCCGGGGAGGGCACCTTCATCGCCTGGTCCGAGATCCGGCGTGTCCGCGAGGTCACCACGGGGGCGCGGCGCCACGAATTCATCGAGTTCGTGCTGGAGACCCACCGCTCGGGGGCCGAACTCCCGAACTGGGCCGAGACCGCCGAGGGGCTGGGACTGGAACCGGCCGAACCGGACGCGACCACCCAGTTCTACGTGCAGGTGCCCCGCGACCACGGCGAGAAGATCCTGCGCATGATCGAGCGCACCTCGCCCCTGCCCTCCGTCGTCCAACGCGATCCCCTCGCGGGCTGACCCGGGGCCCGACCGGCCCCCTACGCAGGGCTCGCACGGCCGGCGAGGCGGCGCGTGAGCTCCGAGGCGGCGTCGCGCACCCGTGCGGTCAGCGCTGCCCGGGTGATGGGGCGTGCGCTGGGCACGGTCAGGGCGATCGCGGCGACCGGATGTCCGTTGTGGTCGGTGGCGGCCGAGGCCACCGAGAGGAACCCTTCGGTGACCTGGCCCTCCTCCGAGGACCATCCCTGTCGGCGTTCCTCGGCCAGGACCTGGCGCAGTTCCCCCGGGGTGGCCGGGCCCCGGCCCGTGCGGTCGGTGAAGGAGCCGGTGCCCGGGTAGAGCGCCCGTACCTGCGCACGCGGCAGCAGCGCCAGCATCGCCCGGCCCGACGCGGTCAGGTGCGCGGGCAGGCGCACGCCCACGCCGGTGATGAGCGTGGGCGCGTGCGGGGGCTGCTCCTTGAGCAGGTACAGGGTGTCGGAACCGTGCAGGATCCCCAGTTGCGCGGTCGCGCCGGTGGACTCGGTGAGCCGGCGCAGCAGAGGACGCGCGAGCCGCTCCACACCGTCGTGGCGCAGGTAGGCCGATCCGATCTCGAAGGCCGCCACCCCCAGCCCCCACCGGCGCTCCTCGGGAAGGTGGGTGACGAAACCTTCCTCGGCCATGGCCTCCAGGAGCTGGTACACGCTCGACCGGGGCACCCCGATCCCGTCGGCGATGGCCGAGGCCGAGACCGGCCCGGGCCGGGTGGCCAGGAACCGCAGCAACCGCAGCGCCCGTGTGGCGGCCGGAACGTGGCTCATGCCCCCGATGCTGCCACACGCGCGGGCCGCGGCCGGCTGTCTGATATCTCGGACAGAACTCACGTGTGGGCACTTCACGCGAGCCTCCGCGGGGGATCGAATGGGACCATGTCCACAGCAGTTCCTTCCCTCACCATCGGCGGTACGCCGCTCACACCCGCCCAGGTCCTGGACGTGGCCCGCAATGGCGCCCGTGTCGTCCTGGCCGAGGACACCCGCAAGGCCGTCCGCCACGGGCGCGAACGCGTGGAGGCCCTGGCCGCCGGGGAGCAGCCCGCCTACGGTGTCAGCACCGGTTTCGGGGCGCTGGCCACCCGCCACATCGCCCCCGACCTGCGCGCCGACCTGCAACGTTCACTCATCCGCTCCCACGCCGCCGGCGCCGGCCCCGAGGTCGAACGCGAGGTCGTGCGCGGGCTCATGCTCCTGCGCCTGCGCACCCTGTGCTCCGGCCGCACCGGCGTTCAGGCCGTCACCGTCGAAACGCTCGCGGGCCTGCTCAACGCCGGGATCACCCCGATCGTGCACGAGTACGGCAGCCTGGGCTGCTCCGGCGACCTGGCGCCCCTGTCGCACGTCGCGCTCGCCCTCATGGGGGAAGGTGAGGTCCGCGACGCCTCCGGTGAACGCCGCCCCGCCGGCGAGGCGCTCGCCGCTGCCGGTCTCGACCCCGTCGAACTGGGTGCCAAGGAGGGCCTGGCCCTGATCAACGGCACCGACGGGATGCTGGGCATGCTCGCCCTGGCCTGCCAGGACCTGGGCCGGCTGCTCACCGTCGCCGACATCACCGCGGCCATGAGCGTCGAGGCGCTGCTGGGCAGCGACCGTGTCTTCGCCGACGAGCTCCAGCGTCTGCGCCCGCATCCCGGTCAGGCTGCCTCCGCGTCGAACCTGCGCGCCCTCCTGGCCGGTTCCCCCGTGGTCGCCTCCCACCAGGGTCCCGACTGCGACCGTGTACAGGACGCCTACTCCCTGCGCTGCGCACCCCAGGTCGCCGGTGCCGCCCGCGACACCCTCGCCCACGCCCGCACCGTGGCCGAGCGCGAACTCGACAGCATCATCGACAACCCCGTCGTCCTCGAGGACGGGCGCGTGGAGTCCAACGGCAACTTCCACGGCGCACCGGTCGCCTACGTGCTCGACTTCCTGGCCGTCGCCGTCGCCGACACCGCCTCCATCGCCGAACGCCGCACCGACCGCATGCTCGACGTGGCCCGTTCGCACGGTCTGCCGGCCTTCCTCGCCGACGACCCCGGTGTGGACTCCGGGCACATGATCGCCCAGTACACCCAGGCCGCCGTCGTCTCCGAACTCAAGCGCCTGGCCGCACCCGCCAGTGTCGACTCCATCCCCAGCTCGGCCATGCAGGAGGACCACGTGTCCATGGGCTGGTCGGCCGCCCGCAAACTCCGCCGCGCCGTCGACGGCCTCACCACCGTCCTGGCCGTGGAGCTGCTCACCGCCGCCCGCGCCCTCGACCTGCGCTCGCCCCTGGAACCCGGACCGGCCACCGGCGCGGTCGTGCGTGCCCTGCGCGAACACGTGCCCGGCCCCGGGCCCGACCGGCACCTGGCCCCGGAGATCGCCGCCGCGGCCGATCTCATCACCGACGGCACCGTCGTGGCGGCCGCCGAGTCCGTGACCCCCCTCGCCTGATCCAGCGAAAGGACACCCGACGTTGAGCGCTCCACGCACCGTCCGCGCCGCACGCGGCACCACCCTGTCGGCCAAGGGCTGGCCCCAGGAGGGCGCCCTGCGCATGTTCCACAACAACCTCGACCCCGAGGTCGCCGAGCACCCCGAGGACCTCGTGGTCTACGGCGGCACCGGCCGGGCCGCCCGCGACTGGCGCAGCTTCGACCGCATCACCGCGTCCCTGCGCGACCTGGAGGGCGACGAGACCCTCCTGGTGCAGTCCGGCAGACCCGTGGGGATCCTGCGCACACACGAGTGGGCGCCGCGCGTGCTCATCGCCAACAGCAACCTCGTGGGGGACTGGGCCAACTGGCCCGAGTTCCGCCGCCTGGAGGCCCAGGGCCTGACCATGTACGGGCAGATGACCGCCGGGTCCTGGACCTACATCGGTACGCAGGGCATCCTCCAGGGCACCTACGAGACCTTCGCCGCCGTCGCCGCCGAGTTGAGCGGTTCGGGCAGGCACAGTGGCGGGACCCTGGCCGGCACCGTCACCCTCACCGCAGGCCTGGGCGGCATGGGCGGCGCCCAGCCCCTGGCCGTGACCATGAACGGCGGGGTCGCCCTGGTCGTGGAGTGCGACCCCACCCGCATCGAACGCCGGCTGCGGACCCGCTACCTCGACGTGTGCGCCGACGACCTCGACCACGCCCTCGAACTGGCCGAGACCGCCCGCGCCGAACGCCGCCCCCTCTCCATCGGTGTCCTGGGCAACGCAGCCGAGGTCTTTCCCGAGCTGCTGGCCCGCGGCGCCGACATCGACGTGGTCACCGACCAGACCTCCGCCCACGACCCGCTCGCCTACCTGCCTCTGGGCGTGGCGGTGGAGGACCACAAGGAACTCGCCGCCGCAAGACCCGAGGAGTTCACCACCCGCGCCCGCGAGTCCATGGCCGCACACGTGCAGGCCATGGTCGGCTTCATGGACGCGGGCGCGGAGGTCTTCGACTACGGCAACTCGATCCGGGACGAGGCCCGCACCGGCGGTTTCGCCCGCGCCTTCGACTTCCCCGGGTTCGTGCCCGCCTACATCCGGCCGCTGTTCTGCGAGGGCAAGGGCCCCTTCCGTTGGGCCGCGCTCTCCGGCGACCCCGCCGACATCGCCCGCACCGACCGCGCGATCCTCGACCTGTTCCCCGACAACGACCACCTCGCGCGGTGGATCCGCATGGCCGGCGAACGGGTGGCCTTCCAGGGCCTGCCCGCCCGGATCTGCTGGCTCGGCCAGGGCGAACGCGCCGCCGCCGGGCAGCGCTTCAACGAACTGGTCGCCGCCGGTGAGATCAGCGCACCCCTGGCCATCGGCCGCGACCACCTCGACACCGGGTCGGTGGCTTCGCCCTACCGCGAGACCGAGGGCATGCGCGACGGCTCCGACGCCATCGCCGACTGGCCGCTGCTCAACGCCCTGGTCAACACCTCCTCCGGCGCCTCCTGGGTGTCGATCCACCACGGCGGCGGCGTCGGGATGGGCCGTTCCCTGCACGCCGGGCAGGTCAGCGTCGCCGACGGCACCGACCTGGCCGCCGCCAAACTCGCCCGGGTCCTGACCAACGACCCGGCCACCGGGGTGCTGCGCCACGTCGACGCCGGTTACCCCGAGGCCGAACGCGTCGCGCACACCCACGGCATCCGTGTCCCGTCCCACGAGGGGGAATGAATGGGCTTCGACCGCTTGTGGGCCGACCTCGTACCCATCGGCCGCGACCCCGCCACCGGCGGGTACCACCGGCACGCCTGGAACGCCGCCGACGCCCGGGCCCGTGCCTGGTTCACCGACGCCGCCCGCGCCCGTGACCTGGACGTGCGCACCGACCGCAACGGCAACCTGTGGGCCTGGTGGGGCACACCCGCACCCGGCGCCGTGGCGACCGGCTCGCACCTGGACTCGGTCCCCGAGGGCGGTGCCTTCGACGGTCCCCTCGGGGTGGTCTCCGCCCTGGCAGCCGTCGACATCCTGCGCGAACGCGGCCTGAGGCCCGAGCGTCCCCTGGCCGTGGTCGTCTTCGTCGAGGAGGAGGGCGGCCGTTTCGGTGTGCCGTGCCTGGGCAGCCGCCTCACCGCCGGGGAGATCGATCCCGACCGAGTCCGCGCCCTCACCGACGCCGACGGGATCACCTGGGACGAAGCCATGGCCGACGCCGGGCTCGACCCCGAAGCGCTGGGCCCCGACCCGCACCTGCTCCGCCAGCTCGACGCGTTCGTGGAACTGCACGTGGAACAGGGCCGCCACCTCGCCGGCACCCCGCACCCGGTCGCCGCCGCGAGCTCGGTGTGGCCGCACGGACGCTGGCGCCTGGACCTGACCGGCCGCGCCGACCACGCCGGCACCACCCTCCTGCAGGACCGTGCCGACCCCATGCTGCCCTTCGCCCGCGCCGTGCTGGCCGCCCGGGAGAGCGCCGCTGCCCACGACGCCCGCGCCACCGTCGGCAAGGTCCGGGCCGTGCCCAACGGAACCAACGCCATCGCCTCCCGGGTGAGCGCCTGGCTGGACGCCCGCGCCGCCGACCAGACCACCCTGGAGGCGGTCGTCGCCGGGGTGCGGGCCGAGGCCGAACGCGGGGCCGACGAACACGGCGTGCAGCTGCGGATGGCGCAGGAGTCCCACACCCCGCTCGTCGACTTCCCCCGCGCCCTGCGCGACCGGGTCGCCGAGGTCCTGGCCCGCCGCGCCCCCGAGCCGGAAGTGCCCGTGCTCCCGACCGGGGCCGGCCACGACGCCGCCGTGCTCTCCGCGCACGTGCCCACCGCCATGCTGTACGTACGCAACCCCACCGGCATCTCGCACTCACCGCAGGAGCGGGCCGACCCCGAGGACTGCCACGCCGGTGTGTTCGCCCTGGCCGACGTGCTCCAGGACTTCCTGGAGGGCCCGACGGGGGAGGTGGCCCCGTGAGGTCGCGCCACTGGGCCGAGTGGGCCTGGACCGGGGCCGCCGACGGCGGGGTCGAGCACGGGATCCTGCTGACCGTGGAGAACGGGCGCATCACCGACCTGACCCGCCCCCCGGACCCGCCCGCAGGCGCCGAGGCACTGCGCGGCCTCACCCTGCCGGGGCTGGCCAACGCCCACTCCCACGCCTTCCACCGCGCCCTGCGCGGGCGCACCCACACCGGCGGGGGATCGTTCTGGACCTGGCGCGAGACCATGTACCGCGTCGCCGACCGCCTGGACCCGCACACCTACCTGCGCCTGGCCCGGGGCGCCTACGCGGAGATGGCCCTGGCCGGCATCACGGCGGTGGGGGAGTTCCACTACCTGCACCACACGCCCGGGGGAGAGGCCTACCCCGACCCCAATGCGATGGGGCAGGCCCTGGTGGAAGCGGCCAGCCAGGCCGGGATCCGCCTGACCCTGCTGGACGTGTGTTACCTGTCCGGCGGCCTGGACACCGACGGCACCCGCCAGCCGCTCACCGGACCGCAACGGCGCTTCGGCGACGGCGACGTACAGAGCTGGGCCGAGCGCATCCGGCACCTGGAGCTGGACGGCGACCACGCCAGAGCCGGGGTGGCCGCCCACTCGGTGCGTGCCCTGACCCCCGATGACCTGGCCGCGGTCGCCCGCACCGCGCACGAGCGGGACCTGCCCCTGCACGTGCACGTGTCCGAACAGCCCGCCGAGAACACCGCGAGCCTGGCCGCCCACGGCCGCACCCCCGTCGAGGTCCTGGATACTGCCGGTTTCCTGGGGCCGCGGACCAGCCTGGTGCACGCCACCCACCTGACCGACGACGACGTCGCGCTCGTGCGCGCCAGCGGTGCGACCGTGTGCCTGTGCCCGACCACCGAACGCGACCTGGCCGACGGGCTGCCCCGCACCGGCGATCTGCTGCCCGCCCCGCTGAGCCTGGGTACCGACCAGCACGTCCTCACCGACCTGTTCGCCGAGGCCCGGGGCGTGGAACTGCACGAGCGGCTGCGCACCCACCGCCGGGGCACGCTCGGTGCCGGCGACCTGTTGCGGGCCGCCACCCACCACGCCTCGCTCGGCTGGGACGACGCCGGGGCGCTGCGTGTGGGAGCGCGGGCCGACCTGGTCAACGTGCCCCTGGACGGCATCGGCCTGGCCGGAGCGCCGCCCGAACGCGCAGCCGACGCCGCCGTCTTCGCCGCCACCGCCGACCACGTGCGCCACGTCATGGCCGACGGCAGGTGGATCGTGCGCGGGGGAGAACACATGCACCTGCCCGACGCCGCCGAGGACCTCGACACGGTCATCAAGGAGCTCGACCCATGAACCCGACCGAGACCGCCGACGTGCCCGGGACGATCCTGGTCGACGACATCGGCACCCTGATCACCAACGACCCCGCACTGGGCCGTGGCCCGCTCGGGGAGATCCCCCACGCCGCACTGGTCCTGGAGGAGGGACGTGTGGCCTGGGCCGGCCCGCGTGCGCAGGCCCCCGCCGCCGACGCGCGTGTGGACGCCGCCGGACGCTGCGTCGTCCCCGGGTTCGTCGACAGCCACTCCCACATCGTCTTCGCCGGCGACCGCAGCCGCGAGTTCGCCGCCCGGATGAGCGGCACCCCCTACACCGCAGGGGGCATCCGCACCACAGTGGCCGCCACACGACAGGCCTCCGACGCCGACCTCCTGGCCACCGCACGGAACCTGACGCGCGAGGCCCGCGCCCAGGGCACCACGACCCTGGAGGTCAAGTCCGGGTACGGGCTCACCGTCGAGGACGAGGTCCGGGTCCTGTCCATCGCCGGACGGGTCACCGACGAGGTCACCTTCATGGGCGCACACCTGGTCCCGCCCGAGTACGACGGCGACCCCGAGGCCTACATCGACCTCGTGACCGGGCCGATGGTCCAGGCGTGCGCACCCCTGGCCCGGTGGGTGGACGTCTTCTGCGAACGCGGCGCCTTCGACGAGCAGGCCTCGCGCCGGATCCTGGCGGCGGGTGTCGAGCACGGGCTCCTGCCACGCGTGCACGGCAACCAGCTGGGGGAGGGCCCCGGGGTGCAGCTGGCCGTCGAGGTCGGGGCGGCCTCGGTCGACCACTGCACGTACCTGTCCGACGGTGACGTGGACGCCCTCGCCCAGGCCGCGCGGCGCCCCGAACCGACCGTGGCGACGCTGCTTCCCGGCGTGGACTTCTCCACCCGCCAGCCCTACCCCGACGCCCGCCGCCTCGTGGACGCGGGCGCGACGGTGGCGCTGGCCAGCGACTGCAACCCGGGTTCCTGCTTCACCTCCAGCCTGGCGTTCTGTATCGCGATCGCTGTGCGCGACATGGGTCTGACACCGGACGAGGCGGTGTGGGCCGCCACCGCCGGCGGGGCCCGTGCGCTGCGCCGCGACGACGTGGGACACCTCGCCCCCGGTGCCCGCGCCGACCTGACGCTGCTGGAGGCACCCAACCACCTCTACCTGGCCTACCGGCCGGGGGTCCCGCAGGTGGCGGCGGTGTGGAAGGACGGGGAGCTGGTCACCGGGCAGCTCTGAACTGTGCCGGTGCCCCGTCCTATCGGTGGAGGGAGCGGGCACGGGACATCGCGAGTGCCTGCGCAGGTTGGCGCACGGTCCCCTGGACGGGCAGGCGGTATGTTGCCTGTATCGGCGCATACGCAACTGTCGGCGGAGCACCGGTCACCGCCGTCACCAACTGCTTCGGGTGAGGTCCTGACGATGAAAAAGACGTGGATGTTCGTGATCAGCCTGGCCGGGATGTCCATATCTGCTGCCGGGTTGATGTTGCTCGTCCCGTCGCTGTTCGGCTCGGGCGAGCAGATCAGCATCTGGCCCCTCGCAGCGCTCGCGTGCCTCGTAGCGGTCTTCGCGGCGGGGACCATGTATTGGCGTCCGTCGACGCCGACCTCGGGCAGCAGATAACCCGGAGGCCCGGCGGCTCAGCCCGCGGCCGGGCCTGTGCCGTCAGAACCCGTCAAGGCGGCGATGAGATACTCGGCGACCTGGCGGCACAGCCGGGGATCGAGCGGGCGGCCTCCGATGGATTCGTGCAGCCACAGGCCGTCCGCGGCCAGCCGCAGCACGAAGTCTTCCAGGTCGGCCTGTGGCAGTTCAGCGGAATCGGGCGAGGGCACCCACCGGTTCTGTACGTCCTCCCAGTAGGCGCTCAAGGTCGGGTCGTTGGCGGCCTCGACCAGCAACAGCAGTTCCGCGCGGGTGGCGCTGGTGGTGCACACCGCTGCGTAGGCCGCCGACCTCTCCCGGGGACCCGCATGGTCGGCCGTGGTCCCGGCGGCCTGCTCCAACTGGGACTCCCACTGGTGGGCCAGGTGTTCGTGCACTGCCTCCAACAGGGCCTCCCGGGAACGGAAGTGGTAGAGCAGACCGCCCTTGGTCAGTTCTGCCTGTGCCGCCACCGAATCGAAGGTGACCGCGGCGATGCCCTCACGCTGGACCACCTGGACGGCTGCGTCCAAAATCAGTGTTCGCTTGCTCTGACGCACGGTGCGCTCCGCTCAGTGGTCGACGTAGTGCTGGGAGGAGCTTCCGGGGCCGTGACGGCGCAGCATCCGACCGGTGCCGGCCGCGCCCACCGCCAACACCAGGGTCACCGCCGCCATCACCACCAGGTACGCGGTGTCGAAGGCGTTGTAGGCGGCCGAGAGGACACCGGCGTCGTCCCCGACCACGGCCAGCGCGTCGGCCAGGCTCAGCCCGGCGCGGTCCGGAGCGTGGGCGGGCAGCTGCACGGTGGCCGAGTAGACGAACGTGAGCAGGCTGCCCAGCAGTGCCACGGCACTGAGGTTGCCGAACTCGTAGGAGACCTCCTCCACCGCCGAGGCCATCCCGGCGCGGTTGCCGGGCGCGTTGCCCACGATCGCGACGGAGGCGACCGACATCGCCGCACCCAGGCCCGCCCCGGTCAGGACCATCCCCGCCACCAGGAGGGGGAAGGCCAGGTGGAACCCGGCGATCGTGGTGCCCACGCCCACCGTGGCCACACCCAGGCCACCGGCGATCAGCGGCAGCAGCCCGGTGCGGTGCAGGACGGCCCCGCCCAGCAGCGCCGTGGGCAGCGAACCAACGGCGAGCGCGGCGACCAGCAGACCGGACTCCAGAGGGCTGAACCCGGCCACCAGCTGGTACCGCTGGGTGGTGACCAGCTGGATGCCGCCGATGGCGAACATCGCCAGGGCCGCGGTGAGCACCCCGGCGGAGAAGGCAGGGTTGCGGAAGATCGCGAAGTCCAGCAGCGGGTCGGACAGGCGCCTCTGGCGTCGCACGAACAGGGTGAAGGCGATGCCGGCCACGGCCACCGCCAGAGCGATCACCCACGGGTTCGGAGGCACGTGCCCGATCTCCTTGATGGCCAGGACGCCGGCGACAAGACCGACCATGGCTTGCAGCGAGGAGATCAGATCCCAGTGTTTGCTCGGGTCGGGCCGGTTGGGCGGCGCGATCACGAGCGTGGCCACCAGTGCGATGAGCACGATGGGAACGTTGAGCAGGAAGACCGAACCCCACCAGAAGAACTCCAGGAGGGCGCCGCCCACGATCGGGCCCACGGCGATACCGATGACCGAGATGCTGCCCCAGATCGCGATCGCGAAGTTGCGTTCGCGCTCCCGGGTGAAGGTGATGCGGATCAACGCCAACGTCGCGGGCATCATGATCGCCGCGCCCACCGCCAGCAGCACCCGGGTGGCGATGAGGATCCCCGCTGTCGGGGAGAAGGCCGCCACCAGCGAGGCCAGGCCGAAGACGACCAGGCCCAGCAGGAACATGCGCACGTGGCCCGCGCGGTCCCCGAAGGTGCCGCTGCCCAGGATCAGCCCCGCCATGACCACCGGATAGGCGTTGATGATCCACAGGCTCTGCGATCCGGTGGCCCCCAGCTCCTCGGTAAGCGTCGGCAAAGCCGTGTAGAGGATGGTGTTGTCCAGGGTGATCAGGAAGAGCCCCGAGGCGACGGTGGCCAGGAGCAACCACCGACGCGCCGGGGACATGCGTTCCTGCCGGGCGCTGAGCTGAGACATGGACCAAACTGTACCTTTTGGAAGGTTCAGTTTGGACCCGGGTCAGGCCGGTACGGGTTCCAGGACGCGGGCCAGTGTCCGGGCGTCGGGGATCTCGGCCAGGCCGGTGGAAGAAGCGACCCAGAACGATCCCGTGGATTCGCCGAACCAGATGATCAGGTGCGGATGCCGTCCCTGCGCGGCGGCTGCTTCGGAGTGTTCAGCGGCGTACTCGGACCGGTGCCCGCCCAAGCGGGGCAGGCCCTGGGCCCGGCGCCGCCGGCAGGAGCGGTGTTCGCAAGAGAGGCAGGAGGGGCCGACGAGCGGACCGCGCCGGGGCAGCGTCGGGAACGAACGGTGCAGCGGGTCGCTGGACGGGCGGGGCTGCGGGATAGGATGCGTCATCGATCCTGCTTTCTGTTCATGTGGAAGTGGTCGGATTTCGGGATTGGGGCCCGGGAGGCGTTGGCGCGCTCTCCTGGGCCCGTTTCACGTCCAGGGGCGTGAGGTGTTCCTAGAGGTCGGAGCCGTGAGCGGGCTCGTGGTCGGTGTTCCAGAGGCTGCCGGTCAGGTCGTGGGCGAGGAAGAACCACACCTGGCGCCGGTCGGGGATGCCGTTGTCGCCCCACGTGGTGGCCAGGGCGTCGATCAATGCCAGCCCGCGCCCGGACTCCGCGGAGAGGTCCAGTGCGTTCGGAGCGGCCTTCAGGTGTGCGCGCTTTCCGAAGGGCGCCGTCGCGCCATCGCGGGAGCCCTGGTCCCGACAGGTCAGGCGGAGCCCGTCGCGTGCGCGCTCGCAGGTGAGGCTGTAGACGCCGAAGGGCCGGCCCGAGCGTGAGTGTTCGAGCGCATTGTTCGCGAGTTCGCTGCCCAGCAGGGTGAACAGGTAGCGGAAGTCCTCGTCGCGCTCGGCCGCGCAGGTGTTCAGGAAGGCGCGAACGAGCGGCATGTAGCGGGTAGAGCCGCCGAAGTCGTAGCGGCGGACACGGAAGTGGGCGCGGTCGGAGCGCCCGGTGAAGTAGTGGCGGCAACGGGGTGGGACCAGCTCCCCGAGCGGGACGGTCACTTCGGGCAGGTCGGCCAAGGGTGCGGCTGCGGTTACGGGCATGACGAACGAGCTCCTTCGCGCATGGGAGTTGAACTGGGGGTCGGCGTGCCCGCAGGGGTGTGGCCTTCGCGTTTCCCGGTCGACGGGAGGGGCACGGCGTAGCCTGGCCATCTGCGACTCAGTGTGAGTGCCTGATCACTGACTACACTCAATACCTTAACTCGACATTGGCGAGAGTCAACTGATTTTCTTCGACAATGTCTAATGGCTTGCTCTAGGCTGTCCCCATGCATGAGCCGCACAGCCCTACCCTCCGCTTCCGCCGCCTCGCTGCTCAGCTCAAGCAAGGGCGCGAAAGGTCCGAGTTGACCGTCTCTCAGGCAGGCAAAGCTTTGGGGTGGACATCATCCAAGATCAGCAAGCTCGAGACTGGGCAGACACGTCGCATCGTCACGAGCGACCTCGACAAGATGATGGACCTGTACAAGATCGAGGACCCTGCCAAGCGGCAAGCCATGCACGCGCTGGCGAAGGATGCCAAGAAACGTGGCTGGTGGTCCTCCTACAAGGAGGTCTTCGGAGACCAAGCACTACCGGACTTCGAGGCCGAAGCCTCCGTCATCCGCAGCTTCGAAGGACTCGTGATTCCGGGGCTGTTGCAGACCCCGAACTATGCCGAAGCCCTCTTCCAGGGAGGGCGTTACACCGACGCCAACGACATCGCCCACCGTGTGGAAGCTCGTATGGCGCGACGGGAGATCCTGACACGCTTCAATCCGGTTCACCTGCGGGTCGTCATGGACGAGGCCGCGCTACGGCGCATGATCGGCACCTCATCGATCATGGGTGAACAGCTCAAGCACTTGCTTCACATGGCGAAGATGCCCCACATTGATGTGCAAGTGCTTCCGTTCGCTGAAGGCTCCCACGCTGCGTTGGTCGCCCCGTTCAGCATCTTGGAGTTCCCTGAGCAGATGGATCTGCCTATCGTCCATGTGGGCACGGTGACCGATTCAGTATTCTTCGAGCAGCCCAAGGATGTCGCTCGCTACAGTGCCACGTTCGGCGACATCCAGGGGACTGCCCTGAGCACCACACAGAGCGCACGGTTCATCGCCGACGTGCTCACCTCTCTAGAAAGCGACTGATGATCAACGAGCTGGTTTTCCACAAGAGCAGCTACAGCGGCCAAGAGCCAAACTGCGTTGAAGTCGCCCACATCCCCACCAGCTTCCGAAAGAGTAGCTACAGCGGGCAAGGCCCGGACTGCGTGGAGGTCGCTGACCTCCCCTGTGGCGCAGCCCTCCGGGACTCCAAGAACCCCGCGAAGGGTCATCTCCCCTTCTCCTCCGACGAGTGGACGGCCTTCCTCACCTCCGCCCGCACCGGTCGTTCGTAGCCCCGACCACCCACCCTCGATCCTTCGGCGTCCTGCCCCACACGGGCCAGGGCGCCGACCTCTCGAACGGCGCAGCCGATCCAGAGCCTGAACGTGCTCTGTCCACAGGGCCTCTGCAGGATCCGCGACCACAGCTCACACTGGAGGTCCACTCACCCCCATCCCATGTGAGCTGCGATGGTCACGACCTTCTTCCCTGCCAAGCCCACTCCGGCCCGGTTGGAACGCCTCGCCCGAGAACACGCTCAACTGCTGGATCTCGAATACGGAGGTGACAGTTCCCGGACCCCGCTCGACCGCTTGGTCGTCAACTACCTGCGCCACGTGTGCACCGACTACGACCTCGACCAGAGCAGTCACCGCCACCGGGCCGCCTGCGAGGCGATCGCACAAGCTTTCCCCCGGCTGGCCCAGGAATGCCGGCGTCAGATCACTCGTCGCGCCGAGCAGGACCTCGAGGCGGAACAAGACCGCCTGATGTGGGAGGACGAAAAAGAGCAGCAACGTTGCGAGCACCGTGCCATGCTGGCCGAGTCCCGGAAAGTGATCCAGGGGATGCGCGTGGGACAGCAGGTCGCGTTCCGGTTGGGCGGACACCCGCGGACCGGGGTGATCACCAAGCTGGGGCGTTCCCGAGCGACCGTGGCCTACCAGGTGGCGACCGGCCGTGATCGCGGCCGGGTGCGACTGATCCACGCGGCCTTGCTCACCCCCGTTGACGAAGGTCCGGACCCCTGACCTGAGGTTCACCCACAGATCAGACGCCGCAGGATCTGTGGGCGGGGGTGCCACCCCTGTGGGCTGTAGCAAGCAACGATTACTCGCGCACCCTCTCCCCGCTGAGTTCCACCGCGGGTCGCTCGAGCTCGGGCGACGCCGCTCTTCGAAGAACAGATGGGCCCGCTCTCCGGACGAAAACCCACCTGAGGTGATCAAGCGGTGCCCCGTGGCCACAGCTGGCCATCGCAGGTGCCCAAGTCATCAAGGCGTCAGAGAATCCCTCGGCTTCGTGTGGCGCGGGCTGAGGGGATCTGCTCAGGTGGCACGCAATGTAGACCGCTTCGCCCCCATCTCGCTGATGAGACCTCACACAGGTGGATCCCACAGATGACCATGAGGGGGTCTTTATCTGTGCTTTACATGGTCGCTTTCCAGAACCTAATCTCTTCGAGGCGTCAGCGCACCCGCGGTGGTCACCCGCTCTCACCCCGCTCGATCGACGCTCCGATCCCCCATCCCCCGCCTCTGTTTGGAGCGACCCCCCGTGAGACGCCGATTCCCCCGCGTCGCTGTGGCCTCGGTCGCCGCGGCCACACTCGTCAGCGGCCTGCTGTACGCACCCCCGGCCTGGGCCGACGATGATCCCCATTCCCCGGCGGATCGCACCGTTCCGGTCCCTGAGACCTGGGAACCGGGTGAGGCCAACACCGACCCCGAAGGCGGCGACCCGCCCGATGAACCCTGGGCCCCAGCCGGGGGTGACCCGGAACCCTCCGACAGCGAACCCCAGGCGGACACTTGCGCCAACTGGGGCAACGGCGGCATCCAGGACTGGTATCCGCTGGAGCGCCACCAGGTCAGCGACCGTCTGGAACTGGCGGTCAATACCGCTACCGGAAACTCGTCCTCCAGCATCGCGACCTGACCATGGCCGGCACCGGGCTGGACCTGTCGGTCTCCAGCTTCTACAACTCCACCGACGGCCAGGACGGCTGGACCCTCTCCCACGGGCGCGACGTGGGCCTGCAGGTCTTCAGCAACTCCATCATCTTCCAGGGCCCCTCCGGCTACTGCGAACGCTTCGACGTCGAGGACGACGGCTCCTTCACCTCCCCGGCCGGCATCAACGGTGACCTGGTCGAGCTCGACAACGGCCACTACGCGCTCACCTTCCACCGGGGCGAGTACGCCGACCAGGTCTGGACCTTCACCGCCCAGGGCTGGCTGTACTCCCAGGCCGACCGCAACGGCAACACCCACCGGATGCGTTACGACTCCGAGGGCGACCTGGCCTCGGTCGTGGACACCCAGGACCGCGTCACCTCCTTCGACTGGGAGGAGTGGTACCAGCCCGGTTCCATCACCGACCCCATCGGTGAAACCGCCTCGGCCTTCTCCTACGACGATGAGGGGAACCTGACCGAGCTGACCGACCGGGCCGGCCAGGACCTGGAGTTCTCCTACACCGACGGCGGGCTGCTGTCCTCGGTCACCGACGCCACCGGTGCCACGTGGAGCGTGGCCTACAACGACGACGACCAGGTCTCGTCCCTGAGCGCGCCGAACGGCTCCGAGGGCGGGGCGACCACGTCCTACTCCTACGACGACAGCCCCGAGGAGGGCAGCGAGACCGCCGTCGAAGACCCGAACGGGGGTGAGTCGACGTTCGTCTTCGACGATCAGGGTCGTCAGACCGAGGCCAGCGACCAGGTCGACAACACGCGTTCGCAGACCTGGACGGCCAACTCCGACGTCGCCACCACCACCGACGCGCTCGAAGCTTCGGTGACCTACGAGCACGACGACTTCAACAACCTCATCGGCACCGAGCTGCCCACCGGCGCGTCGACCTCGGTCGGGTTCACCGACACCGCCAACCCCGCCAAGCCGACCAGCGTGACCACGCCCGACGGCGACGAACTGTCCATGTCCTACGACGACGCGGGCAACATGACCTCCGCGAGCCAGGACGACATGGACATCACCGTGGCCGACATGAGCTACACCGGCCAGGGGTTGGTCTCCTCTTCCACCGATGCCAACGGCAACACCACCGAATACTCCTATGACGGTGCCGGGAACATGACCGCGATGTCCGAACCCGGGCCCGTGGGCACCACGGAGTTCGGCTACGACTCGCTCTCCCGAGTCACTGAGGTGACCGACGGCAACGGCACCACGATCGAGTACGGCTATGACCGGCTCGACCGCATCGTCTCCATCAGCCACGACGGCGAGGTCGTCGAGTCCATCGACTACGACGGCAACGGCCGCCAGGTCGCCACCCACACCGACCAGGCCACCACCGAGATGGCCTACAACGGGCGCGGCGACCTGCTCGAGTCCGAGCGCACGGACTCGAGCGGCACGGAGACCACCGCCTACGCCTACGACGCGGCCGGCAACCTGACCGAGCTGACCGAGCACGGCCAGACCACCACTTACGCCTACGACGACGCGTTCCGGCTCACTTCGCTGACCGACCACACCGGTGCGGAGACCACCTTCGACAACGACGGCAACAACCAGCGCACGTCGATCACCCACCCCGACGGGGCCGAGGAGAGCCGCTCCTACGACGACTCGGCCCGGCTGACCGGCATTACCACGACCGGGGCCGAGGGCCAGGAGCTGCTGTCGGCGTCCTACTCCTACGACAACGAGGGTGCCGACAGCGACCAGATGCAGGCCCGCACCGTGAACGGTGAGACCGAGTCCTTCACCTACGACGGGCTGCAGCGTCTGACCAGCAACGGCGAGAGGGACTACACCTACGACGACGCCGGAAACATGGTCGAGGCCGGCGACGAGAGCTTCGCCTACGACGACGCCGACCAGACCACCTCGGCCCGCGGCGAGGACGTGGCCCACGACGAGGCCGGCAACATGGTCGAGCGCGGCGGCAACTCCTATGAGTACAGCCCCACCAACCAGATGCTGCGCTCCGACGACGGCGACGGGGACCTGTCCACGAGTCTGAGCTATGACACCTCCGACCAGACCCAGATGCGCGGGATCACGGATGTGGACGGCGACGAGCGTGTGGACCGGCAGCTGTCCAACACCGCGCTGGGTGTCACCAACATCGCCTCCGAGGGTGACCGGACGAGCTTCGTCCGGGACCCTGAGGGTGAGCTGATCTCGATGGTCGACTGGGAGGGCGATGAGCGCTTCCATTACACCCTGGACGGGCAGAACACGGTTCTGGCGCTCACGGCCGAAGACAGCGAGGCCGAGTCCCCGGAGGCGGTCTACGACTACAGCCCCTACGGCGAGCAGTCCAGTGAGACCATCGAAGACAGCCGGGCCGGGGAGTTGAACGCGTTCGGCTGCACGGGGGCGTACCAGTTCCTGGACGGGACGGTGCACCAGTCCCACCGGTCCCATGACTGCATGCGAACCGTCAGCTGGTCAGGGCGGTTCTGGTCGGCTCGGTGGGCGTACATGCTGATCCCCCGGGAGTGGTGGCAGACCCGGGGCGTCCGTCCCCGACCGAGTGCCGACTCACTGTCGATGCGAGGGGTGAGCACCGGGTCTGACCACAGCAAGAGCCTTCGGGGCCGATCTGGGGTCACATACCGGCCACAGATGGAAGAGGTCCGGGCTTCAATCGAGCCCGACCAGGGTCCGGGACCGAAGACCGTTCTTCCCACCGGTCAGCGCTGGGCCTCTCGCGCACGAGGGGTGGCGCTGGGTTGGCCACGAACACGCGCGGGGCCCGCCGCCCCTGTGGGCGACGGACCCCGCACGATCACGGCCGTTCGGCTCAGGCGTCCGCGTCGGCGCCCGCGGGCGCGGGCTCCTCGGAGTCGCTCTTCTCGCTGTCCGTCTTCTCGGTGGAGCTCTGCGCGGCAGCCTTCTTGCGGCGCTTCTTCACCGGACGGGAGAAGTCGACGAGGGGCTCGAAGCGTTCCTGGTGCTCCTCGAAGCACTCGGTGCACGCGTCGACCTCGCGGACCGTGCCCTCCCAGGCGAACTGGATGACCTCAGTCGCCTCGACCTTCTCCTCGCGGACGGCGTGGGAATCGCAGTACTTGCGCGTGAAGACCTCGGTGACCACGGCGGGGATTTCCCTTCGGTATCGCGTGAACGGGCGGACCCCAGTAATCATACACGTGTACGAAGGCCGAGGAGGATGGACTCAGGGCAGCCGTAACGGAACCGGGGTCGCCCTGGAAGCCTAGCGAAGACCGGAGGTCACCGTGGCCACGCGTGCCCCGGCCGCTGGGTCCGGCCGACCGTCCGCGGTGGCTCCGCCGGACCTCGGAAACGGATGGAAAATGCCTCGGTGAATCGTTCGTCCGCTTTTTCCTTTTCTTGTGGTCTCGGGTCCAGGATGGATTTCGGAATTCGGCCACAACGCGCGCAGCGGCCTGGCTAGGGTGAATCCCCAACCGGGACGAATCCGCCCGCAGGGTGCGAGCCGATCCCGGAGTGCGGCCGGGCACGAGGGGAGCGGCCGCGCGCGGCCGCTCGGGCCGCACATGCGCATCCACGCAGATCATCCAGGGGGAGGATCATGGTCGAGCACGTCGAATACATGGAGGCGGCCCCCCGCGGCCGCAGCGGCGGACCCGCAGGGCCGCAGCGCCGCAGCGCGAGCAGGGCCGAGGAGGTCGATATCGCCCACGCCTGCGAACGCCTGTGGATCGACCCCGATTTCGTGCGGTTGCGGCGAAGATATGCCCTGTTGTCCGGCATTCTCATCACTCTGTTCCTGAGCGGATACCTCACACATCTGTTGTTGAGCGCCTACGCCCGCGATTTCATGAGTATCGCCCTCACCGGACCGGTCAATGTCGCGTTGGTCTCCGGTCTGGGCCAGTTCCTGCTCGTGTCCGTCCTCACCTGGGCCTTCGGCAGCTGTGCCCGCCGGTGGGTCGATCCGCTCGCCGACCGCGTGCGCTCCCGCATGGAGGCCGAGCACGGCACCGGGGCGGTGCGACCGTGACCGCCGCGCCCGCCCGACAGCTCGCCGATGGAGTCCTGGCAGGACAACTGGGCGCCGCGCACGTGTGGACCGTCGGCCTGTGCGCCCTCTTCGTCCTGTTCACCCTGGCCATCACGGTCCGGGCCCGCCGCACCACCCGAGACGCCGTCGACTTCTACGCCGGCGGCCGCGGTTTCTCCGGCACCCAGAACGGCCTCGCCCTGACCGGGGACTACCTGTCGGCCGCCTCCTTCCTCGGCATCGCCGGGATGATCGCCCTGCAGGGCTACGACGGGTTCCTGTACTCCATCGGATTCCTCGTGGCCTGGCTGCTCGTGCTGCCCATGGCCCAACTCATGCGCAACACCGGCCGCTTCACCATGGCCGACCTGCCCGCCTTCCGGATGCGCCGCATGCGCGTACGCCTGGCCTGCACCGTCTCCACCGTCACCGTCTGCGTGTTCTACCTCGTCGCGCAGATGGTCGGTGCCGGAGCCCTCTTCTCGGTCCTGCTCGGTCTGCACGACGGGCCCTTCCTGGGGCTCACCGATTCCCAGGCCCGCACCGGAGCCATCGTGCTCGTGGGCGTGCTCATGATCGTCTACGTCATGTACGGCGGGATGAAGGCCGCCACCTGGCTGCAGATCATCAAGGCCGTCGCACTGTTGGGCGTGACCGGGCTGCTCACCGTCCTGGTGCTGGCCGTCTTCTCCTTCGACCCCCGCGCCCTGCTCGGCGGGGCCGCCGAGGCGAGCGGACACGGAACGGCCTTCCTCGAACCCGGACTCGGGCTCGGACGCGAAGTTCCCGGCGACGCCGCCGCGACCCTGTACAACAAGCTCGACATGATCAGTCTCGGCCTGGCACTGGTACTGGGGACCGTCGCTCTGCCGCACATCCTCATCCGCTTCTACACGGTGCCCGACGGTCGCGCGGCGCGGTCCTCGGCCAATCGCGCGGTGTTCATGGTCGGCACCTTCTACCTCATGACGCTCGCGCTCGGTTTCGGCGCGGCCGCCCTGGTCGGTTCCGAACGCATCGCGGCCCTGGACCCCTCCGGGAACACAGCCGTGCCCCTGCTCGCCGAGGAACTGGGCCGGCTCACCGCGGGACCGGCCGGCGCCGCCGTGCTGCTCGCCCTGGTCTGCGCCATCGCCCTGGCCACGATCCTCGCCGTTGTCGCCGGCCTGACCCTGGCTTCGTCCTCCTCCATCGCCCACGATCTGTTCGGACACGTGCTCATGTGGGGACGCCCGCGGGAGTCGCAGGAGGTCGTGGTGGCCCGCCTCTCGGCGTGTGTCATCGGCGGGCTGGCCATCGTGCTGGCGATCCAGGTCCAGGAACAGAACGTCGCCGCTCTCGTCGGACTGGCGTTCTCCATGGCCGCGGCCGCCAACCTGCCCGTCATCGTCCTGACCCTGTTCTGGCGGCGGTTCAACACCCGCGGCGTGGAGTGGGGCATCTACGGCGGGCTCGCGGCGACCATGCTGCTCATGCTGTTCTCCCCGGTGATGTCGGGCAGGACCGACCCCGTCACCGGCGAGAACCTGTCGGTGCTGCCCGCCTCCGTCGACATCCAGTTCGTGCCCCTGGAGAACCCCGCGCTCGTGGCGGTGCCCCTCGGGTTCCTGTGCGCGATCGTGGGCAGCCTGCTCTCGGACGAACGCAACGCCGCCCGCTACGCCGAACTGCGCGTGCGCTCACTCACCGGCTGGGCCGCCGAACGGGAGGGACCCTGACACGGGAGGCTCACGGGGTTTCGGGCGGGGCGTCGCGGGCGCCGGCCATGGCGTCGCGCACCCGGCGCAGGAACCCCGGGATGCGCGGGGCGTTGCGCGCGATGCGGTCGTAACGGACGGCGTCCTCGGCCAGCTGCTCGCGGAGGGTGCGTTCGCCCCGGCCGACCTTGCCTCGTTCCTCACGGCGGGTCGAAGCCCGGATCGCCCAGAACATCAACGCGACCATGGGACGGAACAACCCCCGGCCACGCACGTCGAGGACAGCCTCCACCGACCAGTACCCGTTCTCGCCGGGGGAGGGCGCCACCCACGCGCGGACCCGCACCAGCCGGTGCTCGGCCACCACCAGGGCCGGCGGGGACTCGGGGTCGCCGCGGCCGGCGGCGGCCTCGTACCAGGCGCCGGTGTCGAAGGCCAGGTCGGCACGGGCTCGCCGAAGCCAGGCGCCGCGGCCGGGGATCTGGACCTCGGTGGTGGCGCGCAGGTGTTCGCGATCCCCGTCGTGCTCCACGTCGCCCCAAGTCACCGCGGGCTCTCCCCCGGAGGTGTCGGGCATGTCGTAGGAGACCGCGGATTTTCCGTGCTCGTCCCAGGAGGTCACGGTCAGCCCCGTGCCGCTCCAGCCCTTGTCCTCCTCGGCCGGTTCCAGCGGCACCCCGGCGGGGGAGAGCTCGGCAAGGAGATAGCGCGAACGCGGGGCCAGGTGGCGGCCGTTCTTCAGCTGCAGTGCCAACCGTGAGGCGGCCACGGCCTCCTCCTCGGCGGTCGCGGTGTCACCCTCGGCCCCGGCCCGAGCGCTGCGCTCGGCCGCCTCGCGTTGCTCCTCGCGCAGGCGGCGGGCCTGATCGGCGTCGATCAGACCCAGATCATCGGCCTCGGCGCGCAGATCCGCGACGGTGGCGCGGTCGGGCAGGGCGAGCCAGCCCCGCCCGTCGAAGCGGCAGGCGCGGGCCATCTCGTGGAGCGCGGCCACGGTGTCGGCCAGAACCGCGCGGTCCACGGGGGTGATGTCGAGGGTGTGGCTCAGGCGGGGCATCGGCCCTCCGGTCGATCGGCTCCGGGCACGGCGGTGGGGCGCACCGCCGCCACCACATTAGCGGCGCCCGCCGGGCCGCGACCGTGCCCGGTGCGGTGCCCCCGCCCCGGGAGAGAGGAGGAACACCACGGCGCGCGGGTGTATGCGAGTGTCCGAGAGGAATCCTCGGTGGACCGAGGACGGCGGCGATCCCGCCGTCACGACCGCGTGACGAGGAAGTGGTGACCGTGCCCCGACGGTGGACCCTGATCCTGCGTGAGCGGGCCGAGACTGCCCGGCCCGTGCGGCCCGAGGACTGTCACGGCCTGCTCAACACCTGGTGGCCCCAGCCCTGCGGGGAACACACCGGTGCGAAGAAGTGGGCGATGAACGGCTGGCCCGTACCTCTGGGGGACCGGCTGCACCACTGGACCCTCACCTGGCTCGACGACGTGCCGCCCCCGCTGGACCCCTCCGAACTCGTGGGCCGTGCCCAGCGCATCGGTGACCACCTCATGGAACCGTTGTCGGTCACCCGCACCTTCGACACCGGCTACGCCACCCTGCTCTCCGGCGAGCACCGCACGCACGCCCCGCGCACGGCAGAGCTCCGCAGCCACACCCCCGTGGTCACCACCACACGCGACGCCACCGGTGACCGTATCCCGCACGTGTGGCCCGACCCCCGCAGGCTCTTCGGCGCCGTCCACCGCTCCGGGGGCGGCATCGTCGGCGGCAGCGGTGCTGTCGGCGCGGTCGCCCGGTTCGCCCCGCCCGAACTGGCCGAGCCCTGGCTCGACCTGGTGTTGGGCGGTATGGCGAAGCTGCGGCGCACACCCCTTCCCGGGGAGGAGATCCGGCTGGGTGAACACCACCACGCGGACAACCGTTCCGTTCTCGCCTGGCAGGGCGGTATGCGGCTCGAACTCGTCGGCGGCGATCCCCGGCACGTCCGTGCCTTCGCCTCGCTGCTGGAACTGGTGGAACTGGCCGGGGTCGGAAAGTACACCGCGCAGGGGTTCGGGTCGGTGCGTGTGGACACCGTCACCGCCCCGGAGCCGGATACGCGGGCCGCAGCCCGGCGTTCCGGACGCCAGGGCCGGGGCACGGCGCGCCGCACCCCGCACCGTGTGCACGAACCGCGTCGACCCGCTGTGGCCGAGGCCGGTGAGTTCGGAGGTGCGCTCTTCGACTAGGGGCCGCTGGGCGAGCAGGCCCCGACGACCACCGGTCCCGCTCGGGGACGGCGAGCGCGGGCCGGGGCGCGGCCGGTCGGTTCCCGGGCACAGGTACGGGGCCGGCCGGCCCACGCGTGTGTTCAGCTCCGCGGGGTCGGGGCGGGTCGGGGCCGGGACCGGGACCGCAGCGACCTGGCCAGGCCGCGCAGGTGCGGGGCCAGATCCGGTGGGTGCAGGGGCGGCTCGCGGGGGGTCGTGCCTACGGGGGACGGGGGGCGGGCCGCTGTCATGCGTGGGGGAGGCGAGGCGGACATGCGTGGGCCTTCCTGGCGGGGGCTGTGCACCCAGCTCTCTCGGACAGCGGCGCCCGCGGGGCCGCTGTCCGGACCGCCGTCCGGCGCTGCTTTCCCGTCCCCCGCGGGGATCCGTGCGGAGGCCGATTGGTTACGGTTACCGGTCGTGTGGCGTTCTGTCCGAGAGAGAGGACCGGGACGGTCTGCCACGGACGCAGGCCCTCGTCTTCCCGCCCTGTCCCCGCCGAGGAGGAGCTCACTTCCGGTGACCTGCTTTTCGCCGCAACGGCCTGCCACAGGTGCGGACGGACCCTCCTGGGCCCCACCGGCCTCGGGGGTGGTCGTGGGCGTGGACCTGCGCGGGATCCAGGCCTTCGTCTACCAGGGGCGCCGCATCCTGGACGCCGTGGGGCGTGCTGCCCTGGTCGCCGAGCTGACCGACACCGGCGATCCAGAGCGCGGGATCGCCTCCCTGGTGCCCGGCGACTGCCTGGTGCTGCGTGACGCCGGAGGCGCTTTCACCGGGGTCTTCGCGGACCGCGGGTCCGCGCGGCTGTTCACCTCCCGCTACACCCGCCACCTCCGGGAACGCGCCGGAGGGCTGACGCCCGTGGTCGCGCACGTGCCTTACGGCCCCGCGCAGGGGACCTCCTGCACGATCGGTGTGGACGGGGCCCTGGCCCTGCTGCCCCGACGGTTGCGTGAGGCCCGGCAGCACATGTCCGCACTGCACGTGCCCGCTCACGGATACGGGATCACCGCCGAGTGCGCGGTCAGCGGTGCGCCCGCGGAGGTCGTGGACACCAGCCGCACCCGGCGCTCGCAGGGCGGCGTACCCGAGCGGGTCTCGGCCGACGTGGCCCGTGCCCGAGGGGTGGGGCGGCGCTGGCACCGGGAACAGGAACACGCCTGGCTGCCCGGGCCGCACCTGGCCCTGCCCAAGGAGACCGACCACCTCGGACGCGAACACGGGCAGGTGAGCCGGGCCGCCGTCGCCCACATCGACGTCAACGGGCTCGGGACGCTGTTGGGCGAGTACCGCGAGCGTGCGGCCGACCCCGGGGTGCCCGGTTCGGGCGCGCTCGCCCAGCGCGAGCTCTCCCGCCGGATCGCCGGTCTGATCGAGGGGTTGGCCCGCGCGCTGGTACGGGCGGTGGCCGCGACCGTGCGTACCGAACCCGGGTCCCACCCCGTCGTGCCCGGTGTGGGCCCCGGGGGAGCGGTCACCCTGCACCGCGACGCCGAGGGGACGGTGAGTGTCCCGGTGCGGCCGATCGTGGTGGCCGGGGACGACCTCACGATCGTGTGTGATGCCCGCCTGGCCCTGCCTCTGGTGCGGTACGCGCTGGACTGGTTGGACGCCGACCCCGTGCGGATCGCCGACCCGGCCGACCCACGCGTGGCTCTCCACCGCGCCCTCGACCACGATGGCCGCGGCCCCCGGCGCACCGTGCCGCCGGCGGACGGGGCCGGGGGGCGTACCGCCCCCGGTACACGGCCGGGCCACACCACGTGTGTGCCCACGGTGGGTGTGGGCGTGGCGGTGCAGTCCGTGGGCGCGCCCCTGGCGCTCGGGTACGACGTGTGCGAGGCACTGTGCTCCCGGGCGAAAGCACGGCGGACCGCGCGCCCCGACGGTGAGGAGGACGACCATGTCGTCGCCTGGACCACCGGTGCCGACGGCATCGAACGTGCCCTGCACCGCCTCGACGAACGCGCTACCCTGCCGCTGACCGGGCACGGTCTGCGCACGTTCCTGGACACCCATCTCGACGCTCGGGCCCCCGGGTCACTGCTGCCCGACGGTGCCCCGCGCGAGAGGAGCTGGCTGCACTCCACCCTCCTTCCCCTCCTGGAAGCAGGGGCCGACCCGGCCTCCGAACTCCTACGCCGCGAGCACGCGACCGGGCGTCCCGCCGAGCTGCCCCGGGGCTGGACCCCCGGCGGGCTCCTGGACGCCGTGGAGGTCATGGACCTGTACCTGGACCCCGGTCTCGCCGCGGCGCTCGAACCCCACCGGCCCCAACCACAGGGGCGGACCGGGGCCGGTGGCCCAGTCCTTCCGGCAGAGGGAGGGCCGATGCCGTGACATCGTCCGCCCACGGTGCCCGGCGGCTCTTCCTGCCGAGCCGTCCCGACCGCCCGCACGGGCCGGCCCGTACGGGGAACCCCGCACGTGTACGCCGCCACCACCCGCTCCGGGAAGGCCTCGGGTGAGCGCACCGGACCGCGTGCTGGTCCGTCTGGCCTCCCCGGCCCTGTTCACCGGGTCCGGCGGAGCGACCGACGCGGCCACCGACGAGCACGGCCTGCCCCACCTTCCCCGCCACCGCCTCGCCGCATGCCTGCGGACCGGGGCCGAGGCCGCACTCGTGCTCACACCGCACCTGGCCGGGGTCGCCGACGAGCTCTTCGGACGGCCGGGCTCCCACGGCCCCGACCGAATCCTCCGGCTCGGCCACGCCGGCGCCGACCAGCAGACCCGAGCGGTCGTGGCACGTGCGCTCGCCGGACGCGCCGAACCGGAACACAGCACCTTGCGCCGTGCCCTGACCCGGGTCCGCACCGTCGTGGAGACGAGCACCGCCGTGGGCACGGACGGCGCCCCCGAGCCCGGGCACCTGCGCACCCACCGCGCCCTCCTGCCGGGGACGACCCTGACCGCCGCACTGACCTGGGCCCGTACCCCGTCCCCGGACCACTGGCTCGTCCTTGCCCGTGCCTGCCTGGCCACCGACCGCATCGGCGCCCGCACCCGCCGGGGACGCGGCAGGGTCGAGGTCCGCCTGGCCGCCCCGGGCACCACCGACCCCGACGCCCTCACCCTCGCCCTCGCCGCACCACCGGGGAAGGAGGCGGACCCAGGGAGAGGAACCGGTCCCGACGGGGAAGAGGTGTAGACGTGAGATCCTCCGACCTCCCGGTGAGCGCCTACCTGCCTCTCCGCTACGTGCTCACCGACACAGTGGCCGTGCGCACCCGGCGAGACCCCTTGCAAGTGGCCACCGACCTGACCGTGCCCGGGCGGGCCCAGCGCGGCATGCTCGCCGCCGTGCTGCGACACGCGGGCCGGGAGGGGGCCCTGCACGACTGGGTGGCCCGCGGCCGGCAGGTGTGTTTCGCCACCGCCCATCCACGCCTCGAGCCGGGCTGTGTCGAGGACGGCACGCCCCACCCCGACCCCGCAACAGTGCGTGTGGCCTGTCCTGCGCCGGCCAACCTCTACACGCCCGGAAAGGACGGAACCACCCTGGTGGACGTCTTCGGCCCCACCGACCCGTCCGTGCCCTACAAGGCGGTCCGTGAGCCCCTCACCCCGGACCGTGTGCTGCGCGCCCGTGTCCGGACCACCACCGAACGGTTCCTGTCCCGACCGGGCCGGCACACGCCGGGCGGCCCCTTCCACACCACCGCTCTCGACGCCGACCAGGTCTTCGAGGCCCGCTGGCATCTGCGCGCGCCGCACACGCGGGCCCTGCAGAACCTGGCCCACGACATCCTCGACACCCTGGACCGGGCCGGCGGCTCCCTCACCCTGGGTTCGGGGGGAACCCGCGCCCACGGGGGCGTACGGGTGGGACCGGCCGACCCCGACCGTCCTCTCTCCCCGGACCGTGTCCGT
This sequence comes from Nocardiopsis kunsanensis DSM 44524, assembly GCF_000340965.1. Lineage (GTDB taxonomy): Bacteria > Actinomycetota > Actinomycetes > Streptosporangiales > Streptosporangiaceae > Nocardiopsis > Nocardiopsis kunsanensis. The sequence goes on along the minus strand of NZ_ANAY01000034.1, from coordinate 11,010 downwards.
CTCCCGTGGACGGAACGTTCCGTACCGCCCGGGGGGACCCTCGACCTGCTCCTGCTCGCCCCGGCCCTGGTCGTGGGGGCGCACGGGGGAGCCTCCCCCCGCTCCCTGGTCGCCGAGGTCGCCGACCTGTGCGGGAGGGTCCTGCCCGGGGCCGGGATCGAGGTCGGTACCGCACACGTGGAGCCGGTGCTCGTGGGCGCCTACCACCGCGGTTACCACGGACCCATGGCCCAACGCTGGGCGGCCGCCCCCGGGGCCGTTGTGCGCCTGTTCACCCGCGCGGGCCTGTCGACCGAGCAGGTCCGCGAGCTGGAGACCCACCAGGTGGGAGAACGTGCCGTGGAGGGGTACGGACAGTTCACGCTGCTCCCGCCGCCACCGGAGACTCCCGTACCCCTGCCCCCGAGAGCAGAGCCCGTGGCGGCCCGGACCTCTTCGGCTCCGTCCGGGGCCCACACGGCCGTTCCCGCCGCATCCCCGGCCCCCGGGCGGGCGGGTGGCGGCCCCGCGTCCGCCCCCCGCCTCCCCCGTGCCGACGGGCACGACCCTTCACCAGGCCGGCCCGGGCAGGACGGCACGGACCCTCCCGGGGCCGAGTATTGGGGCGGGCCTCCGGGCCGACTCCAGGACGCCCTGCTGTGGGACGCCGCCCGACCCGTCGTACGCGCCCACGCCCGGGCCCGTGCCCGCGCCTGCGAACACCGGCTCCCTCCTCTGACCCCCGGACTCCTGGACCGTCTGCGCGCCGTCCTCACTCGCCCGGACCGCACCCCGCACGGTTGCCTGGCCGATCTGGCCCGTGCCGTGGCCGGGGGCGACGGGGTGCTCTCGGCCAAGGCCGTGCGTGCCCTGGAACACGCACGCCCCACCGGCGCCGAGCGCCCCGCTCCGGTCACCGCACGTGCATGGCTCACCCTGCCCGGCGACCCCGGCGCCGTGGCCGCCTGGTGGACCGACCACCGCCCCGCATCCGGCGCCGACCCCGACTACGCCGCGGCCCTGGCCGCCGTCGACCTCGACCTGGCCGACGGGCGTCCGCCCGCACCCGGTGAACTGTCCCCGCGCGCCCGCGAATGGGAACGCCGTGCTGCTGCCCGCCTGGCCCGTGCCCACCTGGTGGCCTGGATGACGGAGGCCGCCCGCCTGCTGCGGGCCCGCGGGGGTGTGCACTCGTGAGCAAGACCCCGACGTCCGTGCTCTGGGAGATCACCGTCCGCCTGGTGCTGTGGTCCGACACCCATGTCGGGTCCGCCGACCCGGCCCACCGCCGCGCCGACGAGACCGGGACCGACCTGCCCGTGGACCGTGCCCCGGACACCGGTCTGCCCCGCCTGCGTGCCACCACCCTGGCCGGGCTGCTGCGCCACGACCTCACTGCCCGTACCGGTGACGCCGAGGCCGCCGCCACCCTGTTCGGTACCGCCGCGGCCGAGGACCCCGACGGGAACGGGTACCCCGGCGCGCTGGACCTGGACGATGCCCAGGGCCGGGTTCCCGCCCCCGTGGTCCCCAGATCCGGGAACCGGGTGGACCCTGCCTCCGGTACGGCGTTGCCCGGACACCTGTGGAGCCGGGAGATCCTACCCGCCGGGACCGTCCTCACCGCCCATCTGCGCTTGCACGTGCACGAACCCGGGGACGAGGGGCGGCTGCTCGGTCTGCTCGTCGAGGCCGTCGCCGGGTTGCACGCGCCCGCGCCCGAGCAGGCCCGCGCCCCGGCCCCCGGCCCGGGACCCGGGCTCCACGTGGGCGCACGCACCGGGCGCGGGCACGGAGCCGTCGCCGCCACCGCCTGGGGAGCCCGGCGCCACGACCTCACCACCGCCGAGGGATGGTTCGCCCACCACGCCCGTACCTGGGACCGACGGCACCAGGACGGTGAACACACCCTCGCCGACGGCCCGGCCACCCTGACCGAGGCGTTGGCCCGGGTCCTGCACACCGAGGGCCTGCCCGACCTCGCCTGCGACCTGCCGGCCGGGACCACGGACCGGCGCCGCCGCGACGAGCTCCGCCTGACCCTGGCCGTGGGCGAACCGGACCGGCCGTCGGTCCCCGGACGGGTCCGTCCCGGGCTGCTCATGATCACGGACCACCCCCCGCCCGACCGGGCGGGGGCCGTCGACCGTGTCCACCGGCACCGCCCTCCCGCCCGTCCCGCCCCGCCCGCCGAGGGACCCACCCCGGCGTACCGGGGGCCGGGGCCCTCCGTCAGCAGGCCCGAGGAGGCGCAGAACCCGTCCGCGGCCTCCGGGCCCGCGTTGCAGAGCCCCGGGAACGAGCCGGTCCTGGGCGACACCGCGCTCCATGCCCTCCTCAAACGCATCGCTGCCCGGCTGGCCCGCGACGCCTGTGAGGCCCTGGGCGGGCACGAGGACCTGTGGCGGCACTGGCACGCCCACTGGTGGGGCGGCGACACCGACCCGGCCACCGCCCTGCCCCGGCCCTCCCGCGTCCGGTTGCGCCGCACCCCCGTCCTGACAGGTGGTGCGCCCTTGACGACCACACGCCTGACCGTGGACTCCCTCTTCGGCGACGCCGTCGACGGGCACCTGTCCACCGATGACATGTACTGCGGGGGCAGCGCCGAGGCCGTCCTGGACGTGCACGAACCCGACGACGCCGTCCGGGGCCTGATCGCTCTCCTGGTCCGTGAACTGGCGACCGTGCCCCTCCACACCCTCGGTTCGGGTGCCGGGAACGGGCACGGACGTGTCACCGCCACCGCCGCAACGCTCACCCTGCACCCCGGCCACGACGCACCCGCCCGGACCGTGGACCTCCTCACCGCCGTGCGTGAGCCCGACAGCGCCGAGGCCCGTACCGCACGCGCCTGGGTCTCGCGCTGGCACGCACGTCTGCGTCCCCGACCCGTGGCGGAGGGGGACCGGTGAACCTCGACCCGCCCCCGCCCGCAGGGCTCCTGCGGCACGAACTCACCCCCGGCCAGATCGAGGCCGTGCTGGAGCAGGTCTTCACCCGGGGTGTGCGCTGCGGCCTGCTCGACCACCCACCGTCCGGCTTCCCCGCTCGTGCCGGCGAGCCCCAGTGGCTCCTGGCCGAACTCGGGGACGGGCGTGTCACCGGTGCTTGCCCGCACGAACGGTGGCGCCTTTCCGACCTCGGGGCCGCCGCGTCCTCCGCGTCCGTCCCCGGGCCGGGGGACCGGTGGCGGATCCTGGAGGTGCTCGTGTTCACACCGCACGCCCAGATACGGCTGGGGGAGGGCGGCGAACACGGCTGGCTCAGCGCCGACGCGCCCGAGCCGCTGCCCGCCCCGCTGCGCCCCCGCGACCGCGCGTTCCTGCTGCGTGGGCACAACGGACCCGAGTACCGTCGGCCGGTCCGTTCCGCGCCCGGCCACCGGGACCCCGACCACGGTCCGCAGGAACCGCCCCCGCTGACCCTCGCCTCCGAACCCGACGGAACCCGTGCGGTCCTTCCCCTCGATCCCGTAGACACCAGCGGCACTACCCGCCCCCTCGATGACGGGAGCACCCTCGCCCGCACCGTCGGGATGTGGCTCACCGTGCGCGAGTACTGGGCCGAGGATCCCGCGACCGGCGCGGTCGGTGTGGCCTTCCACCGCCTCACCGGGCTGCACACCGGCCCCGACCCCGCCGGCCCCGGGCCCGATCCCGGCACCGGTGACCCGGTCGAGGAGGTGTGATGCCCGACCCCCGTGACCTGGCCGCCCGCTCCACCGGGCGCGGGGAGGGAACCTGCGGACACGGCGGGGGAGATCAGGGCCCCGGCGAGGACCAGGACGGTACCGAAGAGGGCCCCACCGGACCCGGCCCCGTCACGTCCGGCACCCGGGTCCGCCACACCGCCACCGCCCCCTACGGTTCCGTCCCGCTCGCCGACACACCCCTGCCCGCTGCCGACCTGCACCCAGGACACCGGACCGCCGATCTGCTGCGCTCGCACGACCGCACCGTTCCCGGCACCCACACGGGCTGGATCGAACTGACCGCCACCACTCTCACCCCCACCTATGTCGGCCGGAGCCCCGACCGTGGACGCGTCGGCCGTTCCCTGCGCCTGCCCGATCCGGACGGCCCGGGACTGCCGGTCCTGCCCGGCTCCAGCCTGCGGGGCCTGATCCGCAACACCGTCCGCATCCTCACCGGAGGCGAGACCGGACCGGTCAACACCCCCATGCTCTACTTCCGCGCTCCCGTACGTATCGACCCCGACAGCGGTGACAGCACCCTGCCCGCCCGCACCCGCCAGGTCATGGCCCACCGCCACGCCCACTACCGCAAACGCCGCGCCGGGCTACGCACCCGCCAGGGGTTCCTCCAGCACGACGGTCCCGAGGACCGCTGGTACGTGGTGGAGGTGGCGCCCACCCCCTGGACCCCCGAACCCGGCCAGGCCCTCAAGCTCCCCTTCGAGACCCTGCGCCGTAGCCTGCGTACCTGGGACTTCGGTGTCGACACCTTCCCCGACCCGCCGCGCGGTACCGGCTACGTACCCACGCTCCACCCGCAGCACGGGATGCTCCAGCACCGGTGGGTACACGCACTCCACGTCCCCGGGACCAAGGGGGTGGTCGCGGTCGCCCCCACTCGGGCCCAGGCCCTGGACCACCTGCACGCCCACGGCACCGACGGGGGAACCGTCGTCCCGGCCCTGATCGTGCTCACCGGACAGGCTTCCGCCGAGCGCCGCAACGCCTTCCTCTTCCCCCGCCCGCACGACATGCGCACCGGACGCCTGCCCGTCCCCGAAGCCTTGGTGGAACTCTTCGAGTCCGCCGAGCAGATCACCGATTACCAGCGCCTGGCCTTCCCCGACCACCTCGGTGCCGGCCCCGGCGACCCCGAACGCCCGCCCGTGGCCGGGGCCGGGGGAGGGGGACTGCCCCGGTCCGGGGTGGAGCCGGTCTGGTTCGACCAGGACCTCTCCGGTGCGGTGGTCTCCTTCGGCCGTTCCGGCGGGTACCGCATCGCCGTCAGTGAGGAGAACCCGATCCGGCGTGCCGTGCCACCGAGGGTCCTGGGCCCCCAACACGAGGACCCCGACCGCGACGAACGGGCCGGACGCCCCGTCGACGTTCCCCGGGCCCTCTTCGGCGACCTCGACACCTTCGCCGGCCCCGGCGGCGCGACCCGGGGCAGGGTCCAGGTCGGTGACGCCGTCTGCGACCGGACCGACGCGGACCTGCCGGACGGACCCCTGCGTGTACGGTTGCTCTCCCCCCAGCGCGGCTGTTTCGCCAACTATCTGCTGCAGGGGCCCGAGACCGAGGTGGGCGAGCGGCCCGACCTGGTGACCTGGTCGCACGAGGGGCGGGTGCGCCTGGGCGGGTACAAGGTCTACCTGCACCGCCATCCGGAGGGGGTGGGGACCCCGGAGCGCTACGACCGCGCTGCGCAGGAGGCCCTGGGGTTCGGTCTGCCCACTCACGGTGACGGCCCGCCCCGTGAGACCCAGCGCGACGTCGTTCCTCTGCGGGGCGGGCTCACTTTTCGCTCCCGCCTCACCTTCACCAACCTGACCAGCGCCGAACTCGGAGCGCTGCTACGGGCCCTGCTCCTGGACAACCCCGTCGACGGTGGAGACGCACGCGACCCCGAGTACGCCCACAAGCTCGGGATGGGAAAGGCCCTCGGCCTCGGGAGTGTGCACCTGAGACCGGAGCTGTACCTGGTGAACCGGGGTGCGCGGGCCCTGTCCCTGGACCCTGCGGCCGGGGTGCGCCGGGCCGGGGCGGGCGAGGTCCGCCGTTTCCTGGACGCCTTCGGCACCGCCCTGACCGCCCGCCGACTGCCCGACGGCGCCGACCCTGCCCGTTGGAGACAGGTCGCCCAGGCCCGGGACCTGTGCCTGGCCGCACGCTGGCGCCACCGCCTGCCTCTGGAGGAGACGGCCGTGATGAGTCTGCGCGAGTTCGCCGAGTATCCCGTCCTGCCCCCGCTGGTCCGCCGGTTCTCCGGTCGGGGGCCGCCTGCCTGAGGCCGGGAGGCTCTTCCGACGGGCCGGTGGCGGCGCTGATCCTCTTCGGGGCGCGCACCGGACAGGAACGGCACGCCCCGGGGGCGTACACACAGAAATGCCCCGGACCCGGGGGAACGGGTCCGGGGCCCGCACACCGGAGCGGGTTCCGCGCGGCAAGGGGGAAGGCGGCGCGGTCGTCCCGTCAGGGTGCGGAGTCTCGGTCCCCGGCGGTCTCGAGGGTCTCGGCGGACTCGGCGAGGGCCTCCAGCAGGTCGGCGCGCACGTCGGGGTCCTCCAGGGCCGGACGCCACCGGACGGGCGCCGTGCCGTCCTCGGCCAACAGTGCGCAGACCAGGGTGTCCAGTGCGCCTCGGGGGTCGGAGTCGAAAGCGGCGCGGTCGCTCTGGGCCTCCTCCGCCAGCCGTGAGGCGGCCCCGGACAGCCAGGTGAGCTCCTGCTCGCTCAGGACCTGGCGTCTGGGCCGCTCGGCGAACCCCTCCGGTACCTCGTCGGGGTCGGGCACCGGTGTGTAAGGGGCGCTGCGGGCCCTCCCGCGGGCCTGCTGCACCAGACGGAAGTGGGAGGGCATGTCCACGGCCATACGCCCGAGCACCCCGGTCAGGCGCCGGGCCAGGTCCTCACCGCTCAGGTCGGGCAGTAACCGGCGCAACACCAACCGGCGGCGCTGGTCGGGGGTGCGGCCGAGGTCGGCGTCGCGTCCGGCCGCCAGCTCGGTGAGCTTGCGCAGCAGGTAGTCGCCGGTGGCGGTGGAGACCAGCGGCGGGTCGCGCTCCTCACTCACCGAACGTCCGTGCAGGTCGGACACGGGCACCGCGCTGCCGTCCTCGGTGAAGGAGACGTGCTCGCCGGGGGCGATGTCCTCGGGCAGGTCGGCGGCCGGGTTGCCCCAGCCGGCGGTGAGCACGAGCATCGCCAGCGCTTCCTGGTCGACCAGGTCGGAGGCCACCCGGGACACGTCGCGGCGCTGGGCCCAGCGCCGGGGACGTTCGGAGAACGCGCACCGTACCGAGCCGCCGACGGTGTACTGGGGGTAGACGCGCCGCAGGTTTTTGTAGGAGCGGTCGCGGCGCACGTCGTCCAGGGCGTCGCGCAACCGGTGCGCGGCGCTGCGGTCGACATGCTCGCGCCCGCGCACGAGGAGGGGGCCGCACCCGGGTCCGGTGTCCGGGGCACGGACCGGCGCGGCGCGCCGCATGCGCACCGCGATCACACTCTCGGCGTCGCCCCGGTGTTCCGCGCACGGGCAGTGCTCGGCACACAGGTTGACGTAGTTGTAGAACTGCTCGGAGTGGCCCGGGCAGCTCTGTGCGGTTCCGTCGCCCGAACACGGGCCGCAGCCCACCACGCGTGTGAAGACGCGCAGGAACGTGGTCGAACGGAACAGTTCCCATGCGGAACAGTGGTGCGTGCTCACGAACTCTTCTCCCCGGGTGGACCCGGGCCGGGTCGCTTTCCCAGCCCCGCGGAAAAGCGTGTGTGAAGAGACGTGAGGCTATTTCCGACACTCCCGAGTCAACGGAAGGTCTGAGAACAAATTAGATCCGTCGCGTTGCTGCTGTCAATTGCCGGATGCCGGGAATGCAGGCGGCAACCGCACCGCCCGCACCGCGAAAGGCCTCCCACGCTCCGGACGCGCCCGCCCCCACCTCCTCAGACGTGCCTGCGCAGGCGTGCCGACGGTGTCCGAGAGACTTGCGATGAGAGCACGGGCGCGGACACCGCCGCACGGACCCGGACGGCCGCGCGCAGCACAGAACGGAGGCCTCGGATGCCGGTGGTCAACCTGACCCCGCACATGGTGACGGTCGTCGACGAGCGCTCACGTGTGATCCAGCGCTGGCCCCGAGCCGACAGTCCGGCCCGGGTCGAGGCGGTGCGTGTGCGGGTGACCCGGGCGGCAGGTGTACCCGAGGGAGTGCCGCTGCTGACCGAGGAACGCGTGCGCGCCGACCTGCCCGAACCGTGTGAGGGTACGTGGTTCATCGTCTCCTCGGTCGTGGGGTCGGCCCACCCGGAGCGACGTGACCTGCTCGTGCCCTCCGACCTGGTCCGCGACGGGAAAGGAACCGTGACCGCATGCCGTTCTTTTGTGATCAGTGGAACGCCCGTGCAGAAAGTGGCGCCGTGAGTTGTTCTGCCCGAATGAAAGAAACACTCCCGCATGTAAGGAGCAGGGCTGTTTCCCAGCTCGCAGCGCTCCGTTCCGGCCCAGTTCCGGTGTAACCCGTGGTCGGTGGACCCATACAGAGGCGGGGCCGCCTGGAGTGGTCCTGGCGGCCCCGCCTTGGGCCCTGCTGCGGTCAGTGGCCGCCGGTCAGGGTTCCGGACAGTTCCTCGTGCAGCTTCTGGCTGGGTTCGTTCAGTCCGGTGATCTCCATCTTCACGCCGTGCCTGCGGAAGTGTTCGCTGATCTGGTCCAGGGCCGCGACCGCGGAGGAATCCCACACATGTGCGTCGGACATGTCGATCACGACCCGGTCCAGGCCCTGCTCGGTGTAGTCGAACCGGTTGACCAGTTCACCGGTGGAGGCGAAGAAGAGCTCGCCGTTGACCGAGTACACCCGGGTGCCGCCATCAGGGTCCAGGACGCTGGTCACGTCGGCCTGCGTGGCGGCCCGACGGGCGAAGGAGACCATCGACACCAGCACGCCCACGACCACGCCGATGGCGAGGTTGTGGGTGGCCACGACCACGGCGACGGTGACGACCATGACCAGGGTCTCGCTCCAGGGCATGCGCCTCAGGGTGGCTGGTGCGATGCTGTGCCAGTCGAAGGTCACGATCGAGACGAAGATCATCACCGCGACCAGAGCGGCCATGGGGATCATGCCGACGATGTCACCCAGGCCCACGCACAGGACGAGCAGGAACGCACCGGCCAGGAAGGTCGAGACCCGGGTGCGGGCACCGGAGGAGACGTTGATCATGGTCTGGCCGATCATCGCGCACCCGGCCATGCCGCCGAAGAAGCCGACGAGGACGTTGGCGATGCCCTGTCCACGGGCCTCGCGGCCGTGGTTCGAGGTGGTCTCGGTGCGGTCGTCGACGACCTTGGCGGTCATCAGCGACTCCATCAGCCCGACCAGGGCCAGGGTCAGGGCGTAGGGCGCGATGAGGGTCAGCGTGTCCCAGGTGAAGGGCACGTCCGGGATCAGCGGCACGGGAACTGTTTCGGGCAGTTCGCCCTCGTCGCCCACGGTACGGGTGGAGATGCCCATGGCCACCGCGGCGACGGTGAGTACGACGATGGCCACCAGCGGGGCGGGGACCAGCTTGGTCAGGTACGGCAGGCCGAAGATGATGCCCAGGCCGATGGCGACCATGACGTAGACCGGTACGTCTCCGTCGGTCAGGTACGGAACCTGCGACAAGAAGATGAGGATGGCCAGGGCGTTGATGAACCCGGTCATGACGCTGGGCGGCACGAACCGCATCAGTTTGGCCACCCCGAGCAGGCCCAAGGCGATCTGTACGAGTCCGGCCAGGACGGTGGCGGCGATGAGGTAATCGACGCCGTATTCGGTGGACAAGGGCGCCGCGACCAGGGCCATGGCGCCGGTGGCGGCGGAGATCATCGCCGGGCGTCCGCCCAGGAAAGCGATGGACACGGCCATGACGAAGGAGGCGTACAGGCCCACCCGGGGGTCGACGCCGGCGATGAGCGAGAACGCGATGGCCTCGGGAATCAGCGCCAGGGCCACCACGAGCCCGGCCAGGACGTCGGCGCGCAGCTGCGCTGCGGCGGGGATCTTGGGCATCAAAGACCGAGGGGTCTTCACAGGCAGATTCATGGAACCCATCTGGTTCGGGCGGTCCACAGCAAGGACCGCGGTGTTCGGGGTCAGGAGTTCGGCGACGGCGCGGGTGGACACGCACCGGGCCAGGCGGCCGCAACGCGATCAAACGCAGTGGATCCGGTGCGGTACTCGTGGTGCCCTGGGCGCGGCTCCGTCGCTACGGACCCGACCATGTCGTTGGGAGCAGGTCGGGAAGAATGCGGTGATCCCGCGCTTTCCTGCGGGAGGCAACCTGAGGCAAAGCTACCCTTACGTGAAGGTTCGAGTCACTCTCGGCGGCTGAGATGACTGTCACAGGACAGGCGTGTCCCGCATGTGTTCGGAAAGAGGCGCGCACGGGATCAGACGGTGCGGTGCTCGGGTCTGCGGGCGAAGCACACCGCGACCGCCACGAGGGCGCACAGCATCGACAGTCCCATGACCCCGGGCAGATAGGAACCCGACCACCCACGGGCCAAGGACAGCAGGATGGGCCCGACGGCGGTGGAGGCGACCGCGACCGATTGGGTCAGTCCCCGCAGGGTGCCCAGGCCGGCCGTGCCGAAGTAGAAGGGCAGAGCGGCGCTCTCCACGGCTCGGGCGCCGGAGGCTGCCACACCCAGCACGGCTCCGTAGAGCAGAGCGCCCAGGCCCGGAGAGACCATGGTCGTACCGCCCTGGCCCGAGGCGCGTACTCCGACGAACCCGGCCGTCAGTCCGACGAGTTCCTGAGCACAGGCCAACAGGAGGAGGCACCGAAGCCGAGCGCCACCAGCGCCAGGACTCGTCGGACCCCGAACCGGTCCACCGCGCGGCCGATCCAAGGGAGCGCGAGCGCGCCGGACAGGGTTCCCACCATGCAGGCGAGGGAGCCGGCTGAGCGGCTCACCCCAGGTCGGCGATGACGTGATCGGCGAAGACGGCGATGCCCGCGGTCCGGCCCGGACCGCTCAACACCAGAACCAGTGCGGAGGCGGTGACGATCCTGGTGACGGAGCGAGGCGTCGGGGACGTGCCGGTATCGGGCGGTGCGGTGGTGGACAGCACGGACTCCTCGGGGAGCGGCAGGGGCGGAGCGATGCGCACGCGTGACCGTGACGGGGTTCGCCGGGACAGAGCTGACGACCTCCGAGAACGAGAGGCGGCGAAGGGGTCAGTGTTCTTCGTCGGCGCCGCCGGCGAGCAACGCCTCCATGAACAGTTCCGGGTGGTCGCGCTCGATGACCCGCAGACGCCACTTGTTGTTGACCAGCACGAGGAGTTCCCC
>NZ_ANAY01000033.1 GCF_000340965.1 Nocardiopsis kunsanensis DSM 44524 | reverse complement strand
GATCGCTCGTGCCGTGCTCGTTCTTCAGCTCCGAGAAACAGGATGAAAAAGGCTCACTGCGCGGAACATCCGACCCCTCCCCACACAACGAAACCGAACGTCACATCTGCGCCTGAATTTTCACGGACAACAGTGAGGTTTTCTCAGCGAAATGCGAGCCAGGAAGCCGGACCAAGAACGCAAAAGAGACAGAAGCAGACATTAGGGAATCACCTCACGCAGACGTGAAGCCCCTGGTAGGACGGTTCTCTTCCACAAGATCGTCCGCTGAACCAGAGGCCTCACGTTGGTCCCCTATTCTGCCATGCTCGATGTCCCCCGCCACGTCGTCGAGTTCCTTGCCCGGCACCTGGCCGCCCACCGCCGCATGATCAGCACCCCGCAAGGCTCCCGAACCCTGGGCCCGTTCGCCCAAGCGCTCTTCGCCCTGCGCTGGTTCCGCGAAGCCGGAAGCGTCCACCGCCTGGCCCGCGATGCGCACATCTCCCAGGCCACCGGCTACCGCTACCTGCACGAGGCCATCGACATCCTGGCCACACAAGCCCCTGACCTGCACCAAGCCCTCCACCAATGCCAAGAACAGGGCGCGGGCCACGTGGTCCTGGACGGCACCCTCATCGACTGCGACCGCGCCGCCGGCACCAACGAGAAGGGAAACGACGAGTGGTACTCGGGCAAGGCCAAGCACTTCGCGGGCAACATCCAGTTCCTCGCGACCCCCGACGGAACCCCGCTGTGGGTCTCCGACGTCGAGCCCGGCTCCCGCCACGATCTGACCTGCGCCCGCATCCATGCCCTGCCCGCGCTTTAGAGCTCGTCTCATTTGGCCAGTCTGCGGTAACAAATCAGCGTGCAGGCGATGCCGGCGAAGGCCAGAAAGTGGTCGGCTTTGCGTTCGTAGCGGCGGTGTAGGCGGCGGCATCCGGCCAGCCAGGCCATGGTGCGCTCGACTTGCCACCGGTGTCGCCCCAACCGCTTCGAGGACTCCACGCCCTTGCGGGCCAGGCGATGGACGATCCCACGCCTGCGTAGCCATCGGCGCAGGTGGGTGTAGTCGTACCCCTTGTCACCGTGCAGCTTGGCCGGTTTACGCCGCCTGGGTCCACGGCGGGACCGGATCGGAGGGATCCCCTGCACCAGGGGTTGCAGGGCCTGGCTGTCATGGGTGTTGGCCCCCGAGATCGCCACGGACAGGGGCAGGCCGGACTTGTCGGTGATCAGGTGGACCTTCGCGCCTTTCTTGCCTCGATCGACAGGATTCGGACCTGTCAGGTCCCCCTTTTGAGGGCCCGCATGTTGACCGAGTCGATCGCGCACCGCGACCAGTCCAGCTCACCGCGGGAGCCGAGCTCGTCCAGGACCAGGCGGTGGAGCTTGGCCCAGACCCGGGCCCGGGTCCACTCGGTGAAACGCCGGTGCGCGGTGGGCCCGGAGGGACCGAACACCGGCGGGAGCTGAGCCCATGTGCAGCCGCTGTTGGCCACGAAGATGATCGCGGCCAACACTTCGCGATCACCGTGTCTGCGTCGGCCGCCACCCTGAGGCCGGGTGGGTGCCTCGGGCACCACCCGCTGGAACAGTTCCCACAGCTCGTCCGGCACCAGCCGCTCCACCATCGACACACGGCCAGGCTACCGAGAATCCAAATGAGATGAGTTCTTATGCCGTGCTCGGGCAGGAGCCGAACGCCGAGGCCGCGCATGCGCACAACCTCACCGTCGTGTCGGACCTGGCCCGCAAGCTGACCCGGGGAGCCGTGCGCGGGGACCGGACGGAGCTCTGGCGGCGCATGTGCACCGACGCGGTCCGGGAGCACGACTGGCGCAGGGATGCCGCAGGCCCGGCTCTGCCGTCCCTGGACCCGTCGGAGGAACTGCTCTTCCGGGCCGGCCACCCGGCGAGGTGAGGAACAGGCGCGGGCCGGCCGCGGCGTCCGGGGGACCACGGGGAACCAGGTGCCGTCCTGCGGACCGGTCTGCGTGCCCGGGCGAGGCCGTGTGTTGCGCAGCCGGCCCCGCTCGCGTTCGATGCGGGCCGGGCCTTCTGGTTGACTTCCCGTATGCCTGAACTCTCGCGTGAACACCTGCTCGACATCGCCGGACAGCCTTCCTTCGACCGCGCGTTGGATTACCTCGACCGTGTGTCCGGCCGACGCCTCAGCCAGGGCCGGGTACACGCCACCGTGAGCGGGAGTGCCCGCTACCGCGTCCAGCTCTCCGACGAAGGCAACTTCTCCTGGGGCTGTGATTGCCCCTGGGCACTGGAGGGCAACTGCTGCAAGCACGTCGTCGCGCTGGGGTTGGTGCACCTCTTCGAGCGCGAACACGGTGAACAGGCTCCCCAGGTGCCCGATGCCGCCGTACACCTGCGTTCCCTGGACCACGAGAGCCTCGTCGGGCTCCTGCTGACCGAGGCCGGGTACTCCCCCGCCCTGACCCTGGCTCTGGAGCTACGGGCCGCGGCCGCAGCCGGGGACACGGAGGCGCTGTCGAGCCTGGTCGCGGGCGAGTTGGAAGTGCACGAGCCCTTCCCCCGGGAACAGGCGGCCGATTACGCCCGTGCGGTGCACGCCGTCGTCGACACGGTGCAGCTACTGGAGGAGACCGGCCGGGCCGGGGCCGCCGCGGAGGTCCTCGAGGCCGTGTACGCCTACACCGACGAGGTGGAGGACTTCGTCGAGGACGACGACGGTGAGATCGCAGCCGCCCTGGAGCGGCTGCACCAGAGCACCACGGAGGCGGACAGCACCCCGGCCGGTTCCGTCCCCGGGTGAGGCGGTCGCGGAGTGTCACGGCACCGGGCCGTAGGGCCGGCTGTTCGGCTCCGCGTCCCGCCCCCGGCTGTGTCACCCTTTCCGGCTTTCGTCCTCGACCAGGTCCACCAGACGCACCCCGCCCTCACCGACGACCGCGAGGGTGGTTCCGTCCGGGGAGAACTCCGCGCCGGTGGTGGCCCCGATGGTTCTGGTCCGGCTCAGCGGCTCCAGGGTTTCCAAGTCGTGCAGGGCGAGTGTCCCGTCCCCTCCGCACCAGGCCAGGTGCGTGCGGCTCACAGCGAGAGCGCGTGGATGGTCCACCCGCCGTGTCTGCGATGCCCAGTTCTGCTGCATCCGCTCACAGGCCAGCTGTGTCCCCGTCGTCACGTCCCACAGGGTCAGCACGAGTTCCTCGACCCAGTCCCCGTCCCTCTCGCGGGTGAGGGTGCGTACGTGGAAGCTGACCAGTCGGTCCGCGTCCGGGGTGAAGCGCAGGAGCATCCACCGCCCCTCCGGCCGACCCGCGCCGAGTTGGCGGGTGCCGCCGTCGACCAGGTCGAAGAGGATGATGCGTGATCCTCTACCCGCGAGGGCGTACAGCTCCTGCCCGGGGCTGACCGCATCGGGGGCGTGGGGCCCGTACATGCTCGTGTAGAGGTCGAAGTCCCTCCCCTCCTGGCGCGCGGCGTCGATCAGCTCCTCCTGCGCCTGAGGATCCAGGTGGGGGAAGGGGCATTCCGGCCCTGCCGGCAGCGGCTCGGCCGGCTCGCGGGCCTGGACCACGAACCATTCCTCGACAGCCGGGGAGAACACCGCCACCTGGCTCCCGTCGGGGCTCCACACGGGCGTGGTCACCCGCGTCTCGAAACCGCTGCGGCGGGTCTGTCCTGCTTCCGGCCTCCACAGGCGCACACCGTTGTCGCCGCCCGTGGCGAGCAGGTCCGCCCCGGGCGACCACGCCAACGCTGTGGTCTCCTCCGGGGCACAGTCGAACCGGGCCAGGACCGACGGCTGGGCGTCCGGTCCCATCTGCCACAGGACGATCTCGGCCCACCCCTGGTGCCGGGAACGCAACTCGGCCAGTGTGCGCCCGTCGGGGGACCACTCCACCGCTTTGGTCCAGGCATCGGCGAAGGCGCGTTCCTCCTGCCACAGGGGCCGTTCGGCGTCGGGCTCGCACAGGGCCACCCCGCGTCTGGAGAACACACAGAGGCGGTGGCCGTCGGGGTTCCTGCGTACCCCGGTCACGGTGTCCCACGGCACCCCGCGGGCCCACACGCGGTACTCGGGCCCCAGGCACGGGTCGGGCCAGGTCACCAGGAGGCTCTCCGGCATGGTGTGTGCCCCTCCCGGCACCTGTTCGCTCCCTCGGGCCAGTGCCGTGAGAGTGCCGTCGGAGTTCCAATCCAGATCCAGGATCTGCCGCACCTTGCCGCCGGGCAGGAGCCACGGGGACCGCTCGTCCTCGTCCACGGCCCACAGGCGCACGCCGATGTCCTCCCCGACGGCGATCGTCCGGGAGTCGGGGGACCATGTGATGACCGGCCGTCCACCGAACCCCAGCCGTGGCGCGGTGGGGGTGGCGGCGATCTCCTTCCAGGTCGCGGTGTCGTACACGAGCACCATGTGCACGTGCTCGACGCGGCTCTCCCAGCCGTGGACGTCGCCCTCGTCGTGCTCGCCCAGGTCGGGGAAACGGTCGCTCCGGCCCAGCACCGCGAGCCTGCGCCCGTCGGGGCTCCACACGGCCACGTCCAGGGAGGCCCCGGTGATGTCGATCCGCCGCCGGCTGCTCCAGTCGCGCGGGTCCCAGATCCGCACGCAGGAGTCGTAGGCACCGACGGTCGCCAGCTGCTCGCCGTCGGGGGACCAGGCGATCGAGCGCACCGGGGCACGGTGGCCGGTCAGCACCCGCACGAGCCGGAGGTCGTCCGGTGCGTTCTCCGGTCCGCGGATGGTCAACCGTTCCGGGGGCAGGGCCCGTTCCACACCGGTCAGCCAAGCGAACACCAGCGGCCGCCGGACGAGGAGGTCGTGCAGGACGCAGGCCACCTCAGCCCGGTCCTGGGGCCGCACGAGCAGATGGGCGTGGCTCAGCAGCAACCACCGCAGGTACCCCGGCGGGGAGGAGGGGTCGGTCCCTGCCCGCGACTGGTCGGCGATGCCGTCGGCCACCGCCTGAGGACCCTGGGTGAAGACCCGGTCCACAAGGGTGGCGTAGTCCCTGAGCCGATCGGCAGGATCGTAAGGGGTTTCGGAGTCGTCCACCCCCGGCACGCTAACGGTTCCCCGTCCTCCCCGGCCTGCCCCCGAGGTGGCCGATTCCGGTCAACCACGACTCCCCCGGCGGGGTGCGCCGGTCCCGTGCCGGGGTCACCGCGCCCGGTCCCCGACCTCGACCAGGTCCACCACACGCACCCCGCCGTCGCCGACCACCGCAAGCGCGTCCTCGTCGGGGGAGAACACCAGACCTGTCGCGGCCCCGGTGGTCCTGGTCCTACTCACCGGCTTCAGGGTCGCCGAGTCGTGCAGGGCCACCGTCCCCTCGCCCCCGCACCAGGCCAGGTGCGTGCGGCCCACGGCGAGGGCACGCGGATGCTCCACCCGCTCGGTCTCCGACGTGCGGTCGCGCCAGAGGCGTTCACGGGCCGACGGTCGGCCCGTGGCCACGTCCCACAAGGTCAGCACGAGTTCCTCCTCCCGTTCCCCTCCGTCCTGCCGGGTGAGTGTCCGTTGGTGCAGGCTGACCAGACGGTCCGCCTGGGGGGTGAACCGGAGCAGCATCCACCGGCCGCCGGGCCCCTCCTTCCCCAGGAGGCGACTGCCGCCGCCCCTCAGGTCGAAGACCCTGATGGGGTCGCCGTCCCCCGCCAGGGCGTACAGCTCCTGCCCGGGACTGACCGCGTCGGGGGCATGGCGGCCGTACACGCCCGTGTAAGGGTCGTGGTCCTCTCCCTCCTGGCGCGCGGTCTCGACCAGTTCCTTCTCCTTCTCGGGGTCGCGCCGGGGGAAGGGGCACTCCGGGCCGAACGGTTCCGGCTCGGCCGGGTCGCGGGCGTCGACCACGAACCATTCACCCAGGCCCGGGGAGAGGACCGCCACGTGGGCGCCGTCGGGGCTCCACACAGGTGTGGTGACCCGCATGTCGAAGCTGCCGTGATGGGGCTTTCCCGTTTCCGGACGCCACAGCCGTACCCCGCTGACCCCGCCGGTGGCCAACAGGTCTGCGCCGGGCGACCACGCCAGCGCGGTCGTCTCCTCGGGGGCGCAGTCGATCCGGGCGGACACGGACGGTTCGCGGCCCCGTTCGGTCCCCCACAGGACGATGTCGGCCCACCCCTGGTGGCGGGAGCGCAGCTCGGCCAACCTGTGCCCGTCGGGGGACCACTCCACCGCCCTGGTCTGCGGCCCCAGGTGTCCGAAGCGGCTGCGCTGCCACAGCATCCCCGAGCCGTCGGGTTCGCACAGGTCCGGTCCCCTGCCGGCGAACAGGCAGGCCCGTGCGCCGTCGGGGTGCCGGCGCAGCCCCGCGTACGGCCGTCCGGGCAGCCCCTCGTGCCAGCTCCGGAAGTGCGGAGCTGTGTTCGGTTCCGGCCAGGTCACGAGCATGCTCGCCGGTACTGTCGGTCTCTTCCCGGACAGGTGCTGCTCTCTCTGCACCAGTGCCGTCAGAGTTCCGTCCGGGTGCCAGTCCAGGTCGAGGATCTTGCGCACATCCGGTACCGGCCCGAGCCAGGCCGGCTGTTCCGGCGCCTCCATCGCCCACAGGCGTACACCGATGTCCTCGCCGATGGCGAGCGTCCGGGAGTCGGGGGACCAGGCCAGGGACGGCCGGTCCCCGGTCCCCCACCGTGGCGCGGTGGGGGTGGCGGCGATCTCCTTCCAGGTCGCGGTGGCGTACACGAGCACCATGTGTACGTGCTCGACGCGGCCCTGCCGTCCGTGGACGTCATCCGGTTCGTGCTCGCCCAGGTCGGGGAAACGGTCGCTCCGGCCCAGCACCGCGAGCCTGTGCCCGTCGGGGCTCCACACGGCCTCGTCCAGGGAGGCCCCGGTGATGTCGAGCCGTTCCTGCCGACTCCAGTCGCGTGTCCGCCAGATCTGCACGCAGGAGTCGTAGGCACCGACGGTCGCCAGCTGCTCTCCGTCGGGGGACCAGGCGATCGAGCGCACCGGGGCACGGTGGCCGGTCAGCACCCGCACGAGCCGGGGGTCCTCCGGCACCCCTTCCGGGCCCCGGGCGGTCAACCGCACCGGAGGCAGGGCCCGTTCCACACCGGTCAGCCACGCGAACACCGGTGTCCGTGGGGCGAGGAGGTCGTACAGGACGCAGGCCACCTCGGCCCGGTCATGGGAGCGCGCGAGCAGGTGGGCGCGGCTCAGCAGCAACCACCGCAGGTGCCCCGGCGGGGAGGAGGGGTCGGTTCCGCCGGGCACATGGTTCCCGATCTGGTCGGCCACCGTCTGGGGGCCCCGGGTGAAGATCTGCTCCACGAGGGTGGCGTAGTCCCTGAACCGGTGGGCAGGGTCGTGTGCGCGTTCGGGCATATCCACGTTCGGCACGCTAACGGCCACAGCCCACCACGAAACCTCCGGTTCTGTGGCCGGTTCCGGCCAGGGGCAGTACGGTAGGAACGAAGGTCACGAGTACGAGTGGTGGGCGGTGGACCCGGCCATTGGGGAGCCGGCCGGGGGGGGCGGTCCCGCCGGTACACATTTGCGCTGTGCAGAGGTCAGTGAACGTCTCACTCGGCGGCACGTTCGTGCCCTCTTCCGGCGCGTGCGTCCTGGTCCGGCGGAAAACAGGTACCTTCCGCCCGGGCCTCTCGCCCAGGTAGGACGAGGACGACGTGGCGGTCGGCCCGCTGGGCGGTGCCGGGCAGGGACAGATGCCGGGCCTGGTGGGAGCCGCTGACTTGGCGTGTAGCACGATGGTCCCGTACCTGTGTGCGTGACGAGGAGTGGTGGCCATGGTCGATGCCCGGTCCGGCGCCCGAGTGGTGTCGGTACATGCCGGTCCGGTCCGGCGTTTCGACGACGGTGCCGGACGGTCCTGGGTCAGCGCGATCGGCAAGTCCGCGCTCTCCGGCCCCGTCCGGGTCGCGCAGGACAGCCTCACCGGAGATGAGCAGGCCGACCGGCGCCACCACGGCGGCCCGGACAAGGCGGTGTTCGTCTACCCGTGCGAGCACTATCCCCGCTGGCGGGAGGAGCTGGGCCTGTCCTCGGTGGGGCCGGGTGCCTTCGGGGAGAACCTCGCTGTGGAGGGCCTGACCGAGGACGAGGTCTGTCTCGGCGACGTGT
Organism: Nocardiopsis kunsanensis DSM 44524; assembly: GCF_000340965.1. Classification (GTDB taxonomy): domain Bacteria; phylum Actinomycetota; class Actinomycetes; order Streptosporangiales; family Streptosporangiaceae; genus Nocardiopsis; species Nocardiopsis kunsanensis. The sequence goes on along the minus strand of NZ_ANAY01000033.1, from coordinate 65,850 downwards.
GGCACGTGGGCGGAGTGGTTCTGCAGGTGAGCCAGCCCCGCCGCCCGTGTTGGAAACCCGCCCGCCGCTGGGGTGTGTCCGATCTCGTCCCGAGGATCCAGCGCAGCGGGCGCACCGGCTGGTACCTGCGGGTCCTCTCGTGCGGCTTTCTGCAGGAGGGCGATGCCATGGTGTTGCGTGAGCGCCCGTATCCGCGGTGGACGGTAGCGCGGGTCAGCCACACGATGCGCGCACCCGCCGACGACCTCGCCACCACGCGGGCCTTGGCAGAATGCCCAGCGCTGCTCGATCGTTGGCGCGAGGAGCTCACCCGCCGCCTCGGCCGGATCCGTCACGGCGGGGAGGAGCCGGCCGGCGACGGAAAGGCCGGGTGAGGCAGGCCTGCGGCGTTCACACGGACGCCGGCGAGCGCTCCGGCCCCTCCCCAGCACGTTCGTGGCTTCGACTTCGTGGCCTCGGCCGGTGAACCGCCGGAAACGGCGCCGCAGCGCGGCCGTACCCGGCTGAGGCCGGCCCGGTCCGCCCGGCTCGCATGCCGGCCCACCCGCTTCCTCGCCCCTGCGGCCTGTGGGTCCTGCCCTGGCCACGGGGCCTTCTCCCACCCCGGAGCATCGGGGCGAGCCGCCCCAAAAGCGCACCAACCCACCTGGCGGCACAATTGTTTCGAACCCTTTCGTCTCCACATCACTTGGGAAATCCTGCTCTTCACACCCCCGCACACGGGAAAAATCATGACCCTTCCGAACAGTTTCGGGGTGCAGGTAACAGCAACCCGATCCCCTGCCTCTCCCCGCCCCTGATGCTCCTTTTCCGTGGATGATAGGGGAAATATACGGCAACACGCTTCCACCTCGATACCGGCACCCCGGTTACGGAGAAGCAAAAATACAGCCCCGACGAAAGCTTCGGGGATAATTCTTGAAAACGGCCCGCGCAAGAATGGAAACTGTCGGCGGCAACCCGGCCGGCCGCACCGGCGGGGTGAACATCTTCCTGGAAGACACCTGAACCAGAAGGAAAACAATGGTAATTCCCCGCAAGGCAGTATCCGCAGCGACCGCCTGTGCTGCGGCTGTCGGGATGCTGCTCCTGTCCCCCGCCGCCGCGTCCGCCGAAGTCTCTCCCGGTGACTACCGCATCGCCTTCGAGAAGAACGACGCCGAGGTGGTCCCGTACGGGGGTTCCACCGCACGTACCGACATCCGCGTATGGCCGGCCGACCACGTGGGGATGCAGTGGGACGTCTCCTATGCCGGGCACAGCTCGGGCATGGCCTCCTACGAGATCCGCAACCTGCGCAGCGGTCTGTGCATGCAGCCCAAGAACGGCAACACCACCGCCAACCAGCGGATCGAGCAAACCACCTGCAGCCACCGCAACGAACAGCGCTGGCACGTGTCGGACGTCGGAAATGGTGCACAGCAGATCGTTCCCGTGAAGAACACCCAACTCGGCGTCACCCTGGAGAACCCGGCCTGGAACGGGTCCTTCCTCAAGCTCGGGTACCACAACCCGTCCAACCCCGACTTCAGGTGGCGTTTCAACCGCATCTAGCGGAAAATGACCACAGAAGTGGGTAAGCCTCGGTGATGGCGTGGTGGCGAAAGAGGGCCTCCGGACCGGGCGTGGATCTTCGGGATCAACGCTTGGAGTCCAGGAGGCCCTTGTTGGTCTGGTCAGCTCGGTGGCGAAAATGCCCTGCGACCGTGTGGCTCTTGCCGGAACACGGGTGTTCCGGGACGTGTGCGCCGCGCACGGTGATGTGTTCCTGGGGGCGCACCAGAACCGATGAGCGTAGCCGCCCACAGGGTCGCGCATGTCCGACCACACAGCTCGACCGTCCGGCACCACGGCTTCCGAGGACGAGCCGCCGGCTCTCCCGGATCCGCACTGTCCCCGACGAGGACGGACCACCCGATGCCCGAGCTTCCTGCTGACAACCCGGAAGGGCTGAGCAGCTCCGCCCGCTTCCGCCTTCACCGGGGGCCGGTCCTGGCCGTCACCGAGCAGTACTCGCTTGTCTCTGATGGGGCCCGTGGGGCTGAAGAGGCTCGGGGTGGAAGAAGGCACTGCTCGCAGTCAGGCCGGAAGCGGACAGAGGCCTTGTGGCGCCAGGGATGCGTGTTAAATTCGGCTCCTCCTGAAGGTCCCACGCGACCCCCGATAGGAGAGCCATGGACTTGGAACTGCTCGCCAAGGACCCGTCCTCCGGCGGCAAGGGCTGCCCCTCCGTCTACCTCAGCGACACCGGAGAATTCGTCGTGCAGGGCGCCGTTCTGGCAGCTGAGGACTGGGCAAAGGTGCAGAATCCCCTTCCCGGCGAAACTGCGGTGCGCATCTCTCCCGACGTCGTCATCGCGGCAGTCGAACAGCACCGCCGGAGACAGGCCTGACCTCACACCGCACCGGGCCCGCCGTTCGGGGCAGGGCCCGGTGCCCTCCTCCGGTCCGAACGACCTTCGAGGAGGACGAATTGTCTGACCTGCGCTCCGTGATGTCGGCTTCCTACCGGGCCCTGGACGGCGACACCGCCCGGTTCTTCCGCCGTCTGGGTCTGCATCCGGGTCCGGAGTTCTCCCCCGGGGCCGCCGCCGCACTCACCGGCACGCCGCTCGACCGTGCGCGGAAGCTGCTGGACCAACTGACGCGGTCCCATCTCGTGGAACGCCCACGCACGGACCGTTACCGCCTGCACGACCTGGTGCGGTTGTACGCCCTCGAGCGGGTCGATGACGAGGACGGGATCGACGCGGCACGCGAGGCCGTCGGAGACGTGGCGCGTTGGTACACCCACGCCGCTGCCCGGGCCCAGCTGGCCGAGCATCCGAATTTCCCCGTGGTCCGGGGGAGCGAGACACCCGAGGAGCTTCCTGCCCTGACCTCTGTGGAGGAAGCACGGGCCTGGTTCGAGACCGAGCGGGCCAACCTGGTCGCCGCCGCGGAGGCCGCCCTTGAACACGGCCACCACGACGTCGCCTGGCGCCTGCCCGCAACCGCCTACCCGCTCTTCGAGATGCACCGGCACTGGCACCAGTGGCGCGATCTGCACACTCTCGGGCTGCGGGCCGCCGAGGAAGCCGGCGACGCCTTCGGCGCGGCCCGCAACCACCTGGGGATGGGCGACGCGCAATGGCTGCTGGGAGAGCTGGATGAGGCCTCGGGCCACTACCGCGCGGCTCTGGAGGCCAACAGGGGGCCGGGTGACCCGTGGGTGGAAGGGTTCGCGCTACGCCAGCTGGGCGAGGTGTCCTGGCAGCTCGGCGAACACGAGAGCGCTCACGCCTTCGTCGAACGCGCCATCGCAGTCCTGGGTGAGGCGGGCGAACGCCGGGGTGAAGCGATGGGATTGCTGAGCCTGGCCGAGCTGAGCGCGGACTCCGGGCGGTGGGAGGAGGCCCTCGACCGCGGCCGGGCAGCGGTCGCGGCCTTCGAGGGCATCGATGACGTGTGGAGCGTGGCGTGGGCCGGCTGCACTCTGGGGCGTGCCCTCCTCGGCTCCGGCCGAGCCGTCGAAGCCGCCTCGCAGTACCGCACGTCCATCGCGGTGTTCGAGGAGCACGAGGACGGCGACAGCCGGGCCGTGGCACTGCTGGGCCTGGGCGAGGCGCACGTGGTGTTGGGGGAGACAGAAAGTGCCCGCCAGGTGTGGGGTTCGGCCCTGGACCACTTCACCGACCACGGGGACCCGCGCGCTGAGCAGGTCGCGGAGCGTCTGCGCGGGCTGGAGGTCTGAGCACGCGGTGGTGGGCCCCGGCGCGGGCGGGTCCGGGCCGGCCCTGACCGGGGGTCCTGGAAGCGTGTTCGGCTCCGCGAGGTCTCATGCCCTCTCGTTGCTCGGGAAAGGCCGGTGGAAACACCGCCGGGACCGTGCGCTGTGCCCTCACCACCGTCCGTAGAACTGTTCGTTGGGGTGGTTGACACCGCCGCCGCGGGTTCTCGATGCTGAGCATCCACTACTCACAAGTAGGAGCGAACTTGACCGACCGCGGTGACAGAAACCCCCCGCACGCGGCCGCGCCCCGGATGAACCGGTCCGCGTTTCTTCGCACCTCGGCCGGGGCCCTCCTCGGCTCCGGACTCCTGCTCGGCGCAGCCTCGCCGGCCCGAGCCGACGACGTAGGATCCCAAGCACTGCAGGTGACCAAGGTCGCCGATCTCACCGGCCCCGGACTGACCACACGCTTCCGGATGGAGGCCACCGACCTGGGCATCCCGGTCCGTACCCCCGACGGACGGACGCTCTTCGTCTTCGGTGACAGCTTCGAACAGGCCTGGGTCGGCGGCGGGTGGTGGCGCTCGCCCACCGCCCTGTACTCCACCACCACCGACCTCGCTTCCGGTGTGCAATGGTCGGGGGCCGTGGGCGGTGAGGCCGCCCAGCAGCTCTGGTACTACGACCACGACAACCCGGTCTTCACCACCGTGCTGCCCTCCGACGTGATCACCATCGGCAACAGCATGTACCTGCACGCGATGGTCAACAACGGCCTGGGCAACGTGGTCTGGACCGAGATCTGGCGTTCCGACGACTCCGGCGCCACCTGGGTCCACACCGGCGCCGAGTTCGCCCCCGACCTGCACGGCGGCCTGTTCCAGCTGCTCACGTGGGGTGAGGGCAACGACGGCTACGTCTACGTCTACTCCACGTCCTTCGACCGCAGTCGGCCGATCATCCTGCACCGGGTCCGGTCCGGTTCCATCGCCGACCCGGCCGCCTACGAACCGTGGGGCTACCGGGACGGGGCCTGGGGCTGGGGCAACCCGCCCACACCGGTCCTCGACGGCGCCTTCGGCGAGATGTGTCTGCGCCCGCTCGGCGGCAAGTGGGTCCTGACTTGGTTCAACGCGGGCGATTACCGTATCGACGGCATCATCGTGGACACGCCCACCTCGAACCTGCACACCGCCCATCGGCGCACCCTCATCCATGGCGGCGCGTGGGGGCACGAGGACGGTTCCCACGTGGCCCAGCTCTACGGCGGTTACATCATCCCCGGCTCGACACTGGACGATCTGCATCTGAGCGTCAGCCAGTGGAACACCGAGGAAGGCTGGCCCTACCGGGTCATGCAGCACCGCATCCGCGGCTTCGCGGCATAGACGCGGCTGCCGCGCAGGAAACCATCGCGGAGAAACTCGGTCCCGGCGCGGGAAACACCGCGCCTCAGCCCGGTCCCGGTGCTCAGCGGCAGCACCGGGACCGGGCCCGGTTTCGACACGGGGGCTGTCGTTTCTTCCCGAAACGGCCCGGCCGGACGGGGTTCGCCCTTCCTCTAATCCTCCGAGGGGGTGACGGGTTTGCCCATGGCCTCGGCGACCAGATCGGTCAACAGGGCCGCGCGGGCCTCGTAGAAGGTCTCGAAGTCGTCCGTGCGCAGGTGCTCGGGGTCGATCAGGTGCCGCTCCACGTAGGAGTCCATCTGTTCGGTGGAAATCCTGTTCTCCTCCTGGATACGGCCGAGGTAGGAGCTGGGTGCGCGTCCTCCGATGGACCTGTTGGTCCTGGCCGACAGGGGTGTCTTGTTGACGATGCCGTCGTACCGGTCGCGCGGGATGCCCTGGTCCTCGCACCACTTCTGCGGGAAGAGGTGGTGGATGTCGATGGCGTGGTCGAAGTACGTGTCCGCCTTGATGTTGGCTCCCGTCCGCCAATCGCTGATGTCGCGTTTGAGCAGTAGGGCGTAGATACCCTTGTAGGCGGCGCTGTTACGGGTGCGCAGTGTTTCGAGGCGTCCTGCGGAGAACTGGGCTTCCTCCACCGTGCGTGGCACGGAGTGCTTGCCTCGCACCCAGGCGACGACATCGGGCAGATCCCGGGCGAACCGGGACTCGGTACTGCCCCCGTACATCTCGCCGAGGATTCCGCACCAGAACCACCGGGAGATCTTTTCACGCGCGGAAGGGGTCTCCGCCTCTTCTCCGAGGGTCGCGAAGATCGCTGCGAGGGGGAGGATCTGCGTCCCGTAGGGCAGGAACCTGGTGTCGTACACGCATTGGTCGTAGAGGAACTCCGCGGTGGTCAGCAGCGCACCGACGGCCTTGTCCGCCCATCCCCGGTAGTCCTCCAGCGACAGCCGCAGCATCTCGGCACGGCGGCAGCCGACCCGGGGCGCCCTGTCCCGGTCCCCTCCCCCTGCGAGCCAGACGTGGTTCCGTTCCTGGGTGGCGAGCAGCGTGACGACCTGGAGGAAGTCGGTGTCCTTCACGTGTTCGAGGACCCTGTACCGGCTGTCGTTCAGCCACGTGTTCCGTCGTTGCTCCCAGTCCGGACGCAACTCGAACTCGTCGGCGGCAAAGGTCGCTGTCAGCAGCTCGAACACGGTCAACGCCTCACCACCGGTGTTGACCTTCTCGAAGACCTGGCACACCGCCTCTCGCGGCGTCTCCTTGCCGAGCTCGATCAGCGGGAGCTGGTACCGCTCGAAACGCTTGACGACATCGGTACTGAACTGCTTCCACAGCTCACGGACGGGTTTGGCGTAGTCGTAGTGTTCACGGAACCCTTCCGCCCAGTCGCTGGAATCCAGGATCTGGTTGAGGGGAAAGAGTTTCGCCTCGTACTCCTTCTCCGGAGTGGAGCAGTCCAGAGTAGTTTTCCTACGTGGATTTCTGTCGATCTTGTCCTCGGGCAGGAACTTCACGGCGAGCTCGCGATCGATCTCCGGGTTCACCGCCGCCTCGATGTCGAGGTAGAACCAGCCCGCGACCTTCCGGCCCCTCTCGTCATGGGTCTGTACGGGGGCGTTGAGAGTGATGGCCTGGAACAGCGAGGTCATCCGCTGTTGCCCGTCGAGGATGAGTGATTCGGCGTCCTTGGAAACCGTGCGGATCCCTTCGACCGGCCGTTGACGGAAACGTGTCTCCCCTCCGGCCCGCAGGAACATGAGCGTACCGACCGGGTACCCCTGGGAAATGGAGGCGAGCAGGCTGGCGATGCCTTCCTGGGACCATACCCACCCCCGTTGGAAATCGGGGAGTTGGATACGGCCGTCGGCCACTTTCTTGAGCAGCTCTTCCAGGAACTCCTTGGTGCTGTCGAAGGTTTCTACTGCCATGGGGGTCCTTGTCGTTTCCAGGTAGCGGGCAGAGGGATCAGAGGAGAACGAGGGGGCGGACGTGCCGGGCAACACCCTGGCGACGCACGCATCGGCAGGGTGGAGCAAGCGGGACACGTTCGGCCGCGTGCTCGGGTGCTGCGGTACGGACCCGGGTCCGTCCGATGCGTTCACCCGCGCTCGCTGCCTCCCTCACGCGTTCGCATCCGTGTACTCGCCGGCATCGCAGGGACCGCCTCGGGAGAACACGGTGCCGACCGTCCGAACCATGGAACCCCATTCACTCGGCCGCCCCTTCACTCGTCGCGGGAATCCCCTTGGCCGGATGTGGTCACAGGCGAGTGCCCAGGCCTTTCGCCTGCACAGCTCCGTCTGCATCAGTGGCATCTCCGGTCACAGGACACCTTCTGCAGCCGCCCTGACCCACAATGTCGGACATGAAGGCATTCGTCGGCGTCACTGACAAGGCCTGGGCCGGCTTCCTCGCTCAGCGCCCCCACCTGGACGAGATCAACTTCTGGCGCCCCTCCGGGAAACCTTTCCGGGCGCTCTCCCCCGGAGATCTGTTCCTGTTCAAGACCAAGAAACCGCACGACCGGATCGTCGGCGGCGCCGTTTTCAGCGGAACCGTGCCCGCCCCTCTGTCCGAGGCCTGGGAGTCCTTCGGTGAGGGGAACGGAAGAAGGTCACACGAGGAGGCACTCGAGGCGATCAACGGCTACCGAACGAAGAACAAGATCCCTCCCGAAGAAGATCCGCTCATCCGCTGCATCATGCTGCGCGACCCGGTGTTCCTGCCCGAGGAGGAGACCTTCGGCCCGCCTCCGAACTGGCGCTACAGTGCCGTTCAGGGCAAGGGCTACGAGGACATCGTCAACCACGAGTACGCCGGCTATTTCACTCCCATCGCCGAGCGGATCCTGAGTCAGAGTCCCGCGGAGGTCGTCTCCGAGGAACAGAGCACCGTGGCGGCCACGTGGGAACGTTCAGGGCCGATGTTCGGCGAAGCCCGTCCCACCCGGCACCGTCTGGGGCAGAAAGCGTTCAAGCTGGCATTGCTGGACTCCTATGAAGGCCGGTGCGCCATCACTCACCAGGCCTTGCGCCCCGCGCTGGAAGCCGCCCACATCCACCCGGTCTCCGAAGGCGGGCTGCACCGGCTCGACAACGGCCTCCTGCTGCGTTCGGACGTGCACAAGCTCTTCGACACGGGTTACCTGTCGAGCGCCCCGGACCTGGGGGTCCGGGTCAGTCCCCGCCTGCACAAGGACTTTCCCGACGCGCAGGAGTACGCCGCCCTGGAGAGCAGACCGGTGGCCCTCCCTCGGGAGAAGGCGAACCATCCTTCCCCGGAAGCTCTGGAGTGGCACATGAGCACGGTCTTCAAGACCGGGTGACGTGGGGCCCGCATGCACGGCAGCAGCCTTTCGTGCAGCGCCCATGGGCGGCACGGGCAGCCCTGTTCGGGGGTGAGGCCTGACCGCGACCACGTGCCTCACGGTGTCCCGGGTCCGCACCCGTAGAAGCCCACGGGCGCGCCGAGCGCAGTGCGGGCCTCTCGGTACCGCGACGCGCCACTGCACACGCTTGTGTCGCTACAGATGTTCTCGGGTTTCTCGGTAATCGGCCACCGCGCTGCGCCGGAGGACGTACTGGCGTCCGACCTGACGGGCGGGGAGACGGTCCGCGTGGATCAACTTCATCACACCCTGTTTGCTCATACCGACGAGTTCGCCGGCCTGTTCCGGTGTGAGCAGGTCGGGGATTTCGGGATCGTCGAGCATCGGTCCTTCTCAGGCTGGTCGTTACCGGTCCCGAACATCCTTCGGGGTCGGTAATGGTCGATCAAATCCGACTACGCTTGCGAGCGATCAGGTAGACACATGCGCCACCGATCGCGGCAATACCCCACAACGCCCACAGGGTCCACACGAGCGGAGTCGTCGGCCCACTCACCACAGCTACGATCAGTGCCGTGGCTGTCAGTGGCAAACCGGCCAAGAGCACCATCAAAGGGACACGGACCATATCGCCTCCGTTCTTCTCGGTCGATCGTCCTGCATGCTATGCCTCGTGGCGATCCCTGGAAAGTCCGGACCGAGGACACGTGATTCGTTCCCGCCCCTTTCCCCTGATCCCGCCAACCGCTTTCGCGGAACCCTCCGGATCGGCTTTCGCAGCGTAAGCTGCTTCGGATTCTCCTGGCGACAGTTCTCCCCCGGTTCCGCCCTCGACTCAGCGGGAAACCGCCGCTCGCACCTTCTCCACGTACTCCGGGACCAGCTCCGCCGGGTCGCCTGCCACCCGAGCGAGCTCGCCGGTCAGCAGCCACGCATCGGCCCGTCCCAGCTCCAGCAGCGGCCTGCGGATCCGGACCGCCCACGCGCCCGGGCGGGCGTCGGGGAAGGCCTCCAGCTCCGGTACGAGCGGGGACAGCTCCACCCCGGTGCGGTACGGGGTGACGTTGTCCAGGTGCAGGTCGCACCCGCGCGGGAAGTCCCTTCCTGCGATGGTCACCGGCTCCTCGTAGGTCCGCACCGGGGAGGACACCTCGGCCGTCCCGATGATGCGGGTGCGGTCCCGGGTCGGGTTGTGCCAGCACCCGCGCGTGGTGAGCAGGAGCAACCGGTCACCCACGGCGAGCCGTTCCACCTCCGCCCGCCGGGTCGAGGGGAAGGCCATTTGCTGGTGCCGGAGCACCCACGCCACGGCCTCGCGTTCGCTGAGGATCAGCAGGTACGTGCGAGTGGGATCGGGTTCTGCGCTCATCACGGGGTCAGGATCCCACAGCAGCGCCCCCTCGGGCCTCGTGGTGGCCGAGACCGACCGATCGGGGCGATGGCCGGCCGCACATGCTCAAGGCGGGTCGCTGCCTGCGGGCTGTTCCTGCTTCGTTGGCCGGGGCCGGCGTTCACTGGTTGCAGCAAGCCCCTGGTACTGCCTCAGCCACCGAGTAGTTGGGTGAACTCCAGGCGTCCCTCGGTCTCTTCGGAGAACACTTCACGTGCCAGGGGTCCCATGGAAGCCTCCGTCACCCGCTCGTGCGCGCCCGGGTCGGGGCAGATGAGGAGCGCGAGCAGCCGCAGTCCTCTGGCCAGGGTTCTCGGGTTCGAGGCGAGAGTCTCCTGCGCGATCTTCCAGAGTCCGTCCAATGCGGTATCTGCCAATGCGGTCCGCACCGGTCCCCATTCGGGTGCGTTCTCGCTCTCGAGCAGTACCGCTTTGACCTCCCCCGGTACTTGGTCGGAGACGTTACCGATCCTGTGCAGTGTGAGCGCGAGTTCGGAGAGCAGTTCACACCAGAAATGCCCAGCGGTGTGGCTTCCGTATTCTGCGAAGGCCGGGTCTTTCCTTTTTCGTTCCTGCGCTTCGGTGGCCATCTCACCACCGAAGACATCGCTGTGGATCCGATACCCGAACCCTTTGAGATCTTCACGTTCTCCGGGGTGCCGTACGAGCCAATCCACGGTGTCGGCAGCCGCCAGACCAGCTCCGGCACGGCGGAGGTACAGGGTCGGGGTACGCCACTTGTTGGCCACGAAGCGGCTTCGGCTACGCAGCCATTCCTGTTCGGCTGCGTCCCGGAAGCGCTCACGATCCTCTTCGTGTCCGGGTTCTGCCCGGCGCACATGCCCGGTCCACCTGTGGAGGCTTCCTCCGCAACCGGAACATGCGCACTTGAGTTGGGTCGCCTTTTCACACGGCACGCTGTGTTTCACATACTCTCCGGAGTGAAAGTGGGTGTCACCAGGAAACTCACCTCCACCACCGTGCCGGTACCGATTCGTTTTCGGTACTGCAGCAGAAGGGACTGTCACATCACCGGAGAGACAGGGCCCTCTGGCGGACAGCGCCACCGACAGCAACATGCCCTTCGCATCGCTCGCCCGCCTGCGGAGCTGCGACAGGGGTGAACCGCACAGCGGTACCGAGCGTCTCCAACAGGCCACATACGCAACGGAATGTCCCTACACTCGAACCGGGCAGCGCTGAACTCCCCCATGAATCGCGACCATAACAAGGCGCGGAAGAACACGGACATTCTTTCTCTTCGCGCACCATGGGTGGACACCGTTCCCCGGGGCAGGCCGACCGGTCCGGGCACAGGGAATCCACGCAGAGCTGTGCACCGGAGACCGGTCGGCTTCATTTTCGACAGTGCTCCGGGACCGGGCCGACGGTCGGTGGCCGCCCGGCCCGGTCACCACGGAAGCGGTCTCAGAACAACGTGCCGGCGGGTTGGAACAGGCCGCCGTCATCGACCCTGGCTTCTTCCTCGCCCGCTGCCGCCCGCACGGCCTTCTTCGGCAACAGTGGGCTGGGGTCTCCGTGCCAGGAAACCGTCAGCGAGTCGCGGGCACGGGTGGCCGCCACGAACACCAGCGACCGCGCCTTCTGGAGCTCGTGCCGGTAGCGCGTGGGGGCGGACTCGCGCAGGCGGTCCAGCCCGGCACGGGGTATCAGCCCTTCGCTCACCCCGGCGATGGCCATGTGCTGGTACTCCAACCCCTTGAACCGGTGCAGGGTGCCCACGTGCACGGCCTGCTCGAACCCGGCGGGCGGCCCTTCCTTACCCAGGGAGGCAGCACGTACCCCGGCCTTGCTGAGCGCGTACTGGACCGCGTCGACCTCCCTCTTGGTGGGGGCGGCCACCGCGATCGACGGCACGGTGTCGCGGGGAGCGTTCTGCAGCAGGTCCTGGGCCCAGGCCACGACGGCCTCGCACTCGGCCGCCCAGGTGGGTGAGCCGCGGAACGTGGGCCGGGGACCGCGCAGCACCGACCGGTACCCGGACAGGGTGTCGGCGCCGTCGTCCAGGTCGTCCCAGTCCTCCTCACCCAGCAGCCCCAGCGCCGAGCCCAGGATCTCCCGGGTGGTGCGGTAGCTGAGGGTGAGCCGGGAGGAACGGCCGCGGATCCGGATGCCGAGCGCGCCCAGGGAGACCCGGTTGTCGTAGATGCGCTGGTGGGTGTCGCCGACCAGGAAGATGTCGTTCTCGCGCTGGTCGACCATGGCACGCAGCAGACTCCAGTGTGCGGAGCTGAGGTCCTGGGCCTCGTCGACCACCACGTGTTCGTAGCGGAACCGCAGGTTGGTCATGGACTCGTCGGGCCGGTGCAGGAACTGTCCGCCCTCCTGGGCCTCGCGTTCACGGTTGGCCAGGATCTTGGCGGCCCGTTCCCCCTCGGCCTGGGCGGCGGCCTGCGCGACCTGGCGGTAGGTCCACCTGCCCTTTTCCTCCAGGCGCATGGTGAACCGTTCCACGAGCTGCCAGATCTCGGCGCGTTGACCGCGGCTGAGGCGCTGTCCGCGCCCGGCGCGGCGGGCCCGGAAGTACTCCGAACGGGAACGTACGCCCTGGCCGAGGATGACCTGGTTCCACTCGTCCTCGAGGAACTCGGCCGGCCAGTGCTGTTCTCCGAGTTCGGTGAGCATGCTTCGCCACTCGAGGGCGACCTGGTCGTCGGAGATGGGCCTGCGTCCGTGGCTTCCCTGGCCGCTCTCGTTGACGATGCGGAAGCTGAGCTTGTCGATGTTGACGATGTCGACCCGGTCCAGGACGTCCTGGCCGGCCAGGTCCAACAGGCGGTGGCGCAGGTCGGCGGCGAGGTTGGTGTTGTAGGTGGTGAGCAGGACCGCCTTGTTGCGTCCGCGCGGGAGCTGCTGCACCAGGTGTTTGACCCGGTGCAGGGCCACGATGGTCTTGCCGGTACCGGGACCGCCGCTGATCCGGGCGGGGCCGCGGTAGGTACGTTCGACCAGCTTCTCCTGGGTGGGGTGCAGGAAGACCTTCCAGGCGGAGAAGTCGTCCTCCAGGACCTCGCGCAGATCGGTGTCGGAGGTGGTGACCCGGGTGGCGGGCCGGGCCAGGGCCGCACTGAAGTCGGAGGTGTCGACCGGGCCTTCGGCGGTGACCGGGCCTGTGATGTTCTGGAGCACCTGGTCGAAACCGTTGCCGTCGGCGAGGGCGAGCAGCACCTCCTCGGTGTGGCTCGGCGCCCCGTAGACCATCTCCAGCAGGCCGTTCTCGGTGGTGAGGGCCAGGGCCGGACTGATCAGCCCTTCGGCGACCCCGAGTTCGCGCAGCTGTTCGGCGGTGTAATCGGCGAAGAGCGGGGGCGAGGCGGGTGTGGAGGGCGTTTCGGGGGCGGCCTCGTCGGTCGCAGCCTCCTCGAGGGCGGGGTCCGCGTCCGCGGTGGGCGCGCTCCGGGTTTCCGGGGCGGTGCCCGGAGCGGCCTGCCCGGCCTCCTCCGCTTCCTCGGGCTCTCCGGTCTCCTGGGCCGCACCCGGTTCCGAGGGTTCCCCGATCCCGGGGCTCTCCTCGACCACGTCGCGGGAGGCGACGATCCCGAAGATCTCCAGCGCACCGGTGACCTTGTTGACCTCGTACCGGAACCGGTCGAGGTTGTCGTAGACGTGCTGGCGCTTACGGACATCGACCAGGATGTAGTCGCCCTCGCCCACGTGGAACAGCAACGCCCGGTAGTCGGCGTTGACACGGGCCGAGTGCAGCTTGTCGTGCCCCTTGAGCTGCTTGAACCGCAGTCCCGTGGCAGTGGGGTTCTCCCTGAACTTGTACTGGAAGTCGTACAGGGCGCCCTTGACGTTCTGGGGGAGTTTGCGGATCTGCTTGTCGGCCTTGTCGAGCAGTCGCAGTGTCGTCTTTCCCGGCACGCTCATCCCTTCGTGTTCTCCTCTTCCCGGCCGGGGCCGTCTCCGGTCCCTGAGCCGGCTCCGGCCAGCATGGCCGACAGCTCCGACACATCCCAGTCGGCGGCCTCGCGCACGTGCCAGCCGGCGGCGTGGTAGGCGTCCACGCAGCGGTCCCGGTCGTCGGTGCTGCCGTGGAACTGCGCGGGAAGCACCACGGCCACCCCTCGGTCGGGCCAGGCCAGTTCGGCGACCCACATGCCGGGTCCTTCCAGTTCGTGGCCGACCTCGGGTGCGGCGGCCCCGCGCCGGGACAGTTCCTCGGCCAGTTCGAGCAGCGCCGGGTCCTCGGTTTCCATCCACTTCCGGGCCTGGTCCCAAGCCGGGTCGACGGTGGCGACGAAGGTGTGGTCGGGCTCGGACGTCTCCACGGCGGTCTGCGCGGGTTCGGGGGCACTGGTGAGAACGAGGGTGTCGCCGAGCAGTTCCTCGATCTCCTCGGTGGTCGGCGGGTGTGTGGCCAGGCTCGTGTCGAGGCTGTGCCCGCCGAAAGCGGACAGGGCCGCGGCGTCGAAGGTTCCCGACGTGCTCAGCGCCAGTTGGGCACCGTCGCCGTTCTGGCCGGGCAGGAACTGCAGCAGGTTGCCCCAGTACAGCCAGGCCTTCCAGCGGTTCTTGTGGGCTTCCTCGTCGGCGGTGACGGTCTCGTCACGGTCGTCCAGGACCACGAATCCGCTGTAGACCTTCTCCGGGAGCTTCCGTACGACCACGGTGCGCAGACCCGTGTCGTCGTGGCCGCGCACCACCTGGCAGTCGCCGCGCCGGACGGGATCGGGCAGCGGTTCGCCCTCCAGGACCGAGGTGAACCGGGGAGCGAGGTCGAGGCCCGGCAGCTGGGTCTGGTCCTTGCCCCGGGTCCCGGCGATCCCGGCGACCAGTCCGGCCGCGCGGCTCGCCCAGGCCTTGTCGTCGGGGTCGGTGAGGTAGGCGAACAGGGTCACCGCCGGGCTGACCCAGGTGAGCCGTTCCAACTCCTTGGGGTCGGCCCCGGAGAACATCTGCTGGGCGGCCATGCGTCCACGGGTCCCGTAGGGTTCCCAGACCGGGGAGCCCTTCCGGACCACTGCGGCGTCCTTGCCCTTCTCCAGGAACTCCACATCGTCCCAGGTGAGTTGGAAGACGGTGATGTCCTGGGAGCGCAGCCAGGCCCGTTTGGCGGCATCGCCGGCGATGCGGTTCTTGTCCGGGGCGGCGTGGTAGCGGTATCCGTCCAGGTACACGGCGACCTGTTGGCGGGCCGAGTCCCGGCGCCGGAAGACCACGTCGGGGCGGGTGCGTTCGATGGTGTTCTGCAGGATCACGTCCCAGCTCACCACCTCCTTCCCGGTGTCCAGCTGCAGGACGGCCTTCTTGCGTCCGGCGTCCTCGCCCTCGCGGCGGAAGGTACGGGCGGCCCCGCCCTCCTGGGCCCAGCGTTCCAGAGCACCGAGGAAGCGGCCCTCCAGTTCACTCTCGACCTGGTCCCACAGGGAGATCAGCCCGGTGTGGGCGACCGTGTCGGTGCGCCAGTCGTCGAGCAGGTCGGCGAGCATGCGCCGGGCCACGTCGCGGTCGGCGAAGGGGAACTCGGCGTCGTTGACGTGGGCGAGCAGGCAGCGGTGGCAGGCCTGGCGTCCGGTGATTTCGTCCCCGCAGGAGCAGTGCTCCAGTACCTCGCGGGCAGCGGTGAGGACCTCGCGGATGCCGTCGGCGCCCGAACGCGGGTTCAGGTAACCGCTGCCGCCGGGCAGGGTGTCGTACACGACGAGGTAGCGGCGCTGGTGGCCGGTGGACTCGTCGGGCATGGTGGCCACCACGGCGTCGAGGTGGTCCAGTGCCCCACCGTAGACGCGCGCGAACCCGGCCATGAGCGCGGCCTTGAAACTGACCATGCGTTCTTGGGTGTGCACGGTCGCCACGGGCAGCAGGATGCGCAGCGCCTCGGTCCGCAGGGTGTGGGCCAACAGCAGTGGCACGTGTTCGACCTGGTCGCCGCGCCGCTGCGGGCACCAGGGCCGGTGGTAGCCGCGCTGGTTGTCGTACTGGCTGACCAGGCCGCCGGGTGCGGCCTCGGTGGGCTCGCCCGCGGTGGCTCCGCCGCAGGAACGGCACACCTGGAAGGGGTTGACGGCGACCTGCTCGCCCGCGAAGGACACCTCCACCGAGCGTTTGGCGCCCTGGCGGCCCAGGTTGAAGCGGCGCACCGTGGCCTCGCGGGTGAACTCCACACCGAATGCGTGCCTGGCGTGGCGCCAGGCGCCCTCCTCGATGCGGTCCTGGGGGATGTCCACGGCCACTGCGGTCTGGTAGTACTCGCGGCGCCGGTCGTCGTGGTCGTCGCGGATGAGGGCGTCCTCGCGGCGGTCGCGTGCGTGCACCCGGGTGGGTTCCAGGACCAGGTGCAGGCTGCTGCGGTCGCCGATGAAGGCGTTGTTGCAGCGCGGGCAGGGCGAGGTGTCGCTCTCGGCGTTGTGGGTGCGCACGTGTCCGCAGCCCGGGCAGACCCGCCAGGGATGGTAGGCCTGCCGGGCGCGGGAGCCGATGTCGAGACCGTCGACGGTGTGCTGGAAACCGCGCGCGTAGTAGTGGTTGCCGGGTGCGAACTCGGTCAGGGCCATGCGGGCCGCGCGTTTGTACTCGCGTACCTCCGAGCGGAAGACGCGGTCGCCGTCGGCCCCTTCCTCGTCCCAGGTGAGGGTGGCTTCCATCTCGACGGCGCCGTCGATGAGCGAGTAGTTGGGCAGTACCCCGTACTCGACCAGGGCACCGTGGGCGCTGGTGCGGTTGATCTCGCCGATGCGCCGCTGCACGGCGGAGCGTTCGGCGTTCAGTGCGCGTTTGCGGCGTTTCTGCTCGGGGTCGGAGTCCAGGAGGCGGCCGCTCTCCTCCCTGAGGGTGCCCACGCGCCGGAGCAGCTCGTCCAGTCGTTCGCCCCATGCGCGTTCGGCCTCGGCCGTCTTGTCCTTGAGCCCCGCGGCGGCGAAGTCGCGCAACTGCGCGGCGGCCCCCGGGTCGACGTCGTGGCCGGCGCCGGTGAAGAGGTCGAGGAAACCTTCCACCAAGCGTGGTCCGGCTTCCAGCGCGGAGGTGGTGAAGCCGCGCAGCCAGCCCAGCTCGCCGAACAGTTCGTCCGCCTTTCCGGGTAGGGCCGGGACGCCGGGCAGGTGGCCGCGGGCGGCCAGGTCGGTCAGGTGGGCCAGGTACTGGCGGCGCAGGATCTCCACCGCGGAGGGGAAACTGCCCGGGGGTGCGATGCGCCCGGCGATCATGTCGCGGGGCTCTTGCAGGTAGTACTGCTCGCGGGCGCGCCTGCCGACCATGGTGAGCAGGAAGGCGTTGCCGCTGCGGCGCCCGGCGCGGCCGGCCCGTTGGACGTAGTTGGCGGGCCCGTGCGGCAGGGATCCGAGGATGACGGCGGACAGGTCGCCGATGTCGATGCCCAGTTCCAGGGTGGGGGTGGCCGACAGGACGTTGGGGTCGGTGTGGCGTTGTCCGTCCTTGAAGGCCCGTTCCACACGTTCGCGCTGGGCACGGGTGAGCTGTCCGGTGTGTTCGGCCGTGGTGACCCGGAAGGGGTCGGCGTTCCGGTACAGCTGCCGGTAGTAGTCGCCCCGGAAGCGCAGGTCCTCGTCGGGTTGGAGGGCGCCTGCGCAGCGGTAGCGGGGGCAGCGGGTACTGCGCCAGTCCTGCTGGTGGTCCAGGGGCACGGTCTGGCGCCAGTTGCACACCGGGCAGATCAGTCCGGCCCGGGAGACCGTGTCCGGATGGATGCTGGTGACGCTGATGTGTCCTGGGGTGAGCCCGTAGGCGCGGGTGGTGTTGTCGTCGGTGGTGAAGCGGCTGATGATCCCCTCGTCGTGCAACACCTCCAACAGGCGCCCCAGGTAGCGGGTGGCGGTGTCGGCGGGCACCCCCAGGCAGCGGGTGGTCCAGTCCTGGTACCAGGTGCCCTTGCCGGCGATGGAGTCGAACTCGCTGCCCTGTTTGCTGCGGTCGAGCAGGAAACGTGGCGCGGGCAGGGTGATGCCGCGTTTGGGCTTGGGGAAGGCCGGCATGCCGTCGGGACGCTCGCCCCAGATGGTGCCGTAGCGTTTGGTTCCCGCGTTGCGGATCCATCGGTCCAGCCAATGGTGGGCGATGCCTCCGCGGGTGCGGAGGCGTTCGAGCAGGCCACGTACGTAACCGCGGAAGACCTCGGGTTCGGGAAGGCCGGTGAGGGCCTCACCGCTGTGTTGGAGCACGTCGCGTGCCAGGGCGGCGATCTTGTCGGGCTCGTCCAGGCGCACGTGGGCGGTGGCGGTGCGGGTGAGTTCGATGGTGCGGCCCTGGCGGGAGCGCAGGCCGAACTCCATGACGGCGGTGAAGGCCAGACGCTCGGCCACCATCTCCCACTGGGTGTCGCTGCCGCTGCTCTCACCCGCCAGGAGTTCGTCCATGCCGGTCCGGTCGTGCAGGGCCGGGGGCACCACGCACGCCAGGAAGCTGGGTTCGCGGGCCTTCAGGACGGTGTCGGCGATGAGGTCGTTGAGGTCCTTGGGGGTGCCGTCCTTCTGCATCTGGGAGGTGAGCAGGGAACGCGCGGAGAAGGTGTAGGAGCGGTTGGCGACGAACCCGGCCCGGTGTGCGGCGTCCTGGACCGAGTCGTTGAACAGCAGGGTCTTGGGCACGTCGCCGCCGTGGGTGAGCTGGCCGCCGGTGAACAGTTCGGTGACCGCCACCGAGGCCAGGGCGGCCAGCCCGGAGCCGAGGAAGCGGGTGCCCTGGTCGGCGTCGCAGACCGGGCAGCGGTCGTTCTCCGCCTCCCGGAAGGCCTGCTTGTCGTGGCGCAGGTCGGTGAGCACGAAGACCCCGTCCAGTTCCCCGGCGTCGTAGGCGTCCACGTCGGCGCGGGTGGCCGGGCGCGCATGGGTTCCGGAGGAGGACAGCACCCGCACTGCCCGGTTGGCGTCGCTGCTCAGGGCCTCCTCGCGGGTGGCGTGCATGAGTGGGCGCAGGCCGCGTTTGGCGGTGATCGAGGTCCGGTAGATCTTCTCGGGTGCGGTGACCAGGTCCTGGGGGGTCGATTCCGGGGAGACGGCCGCCCATCCGGACCGGCCGCAGTGACGGCAGTAGACCGCGGGCAGGTGGGTGTGGCCGAGGGTGCCGGTGACGGTCTCGGCGGCCCGGCCGACGGGCCTCTCCCCGTGCCAGGTGAAGGAGGCCCGGTCGGAGACCGCGCGCAGGAGCCGGGCCACCGAGCGCACCCACAGGTGGGTCTCCACGGTCACCAGCGGACGGTCGGGCTCACCGTCGGGCACGTCGGGGTCCCGGGCCAGGGAGAGCAGGGCGAGGTAGCGGGCCAGGGCCTCGGTGGTCAGTTCGGGGGTGCTGCGCATGGCCTGGCCCCACATGTAGGCGCCGTTCTCCGGCAGGTGCGCGAGCACCTCGTCCAGGGAGCGCACGGTGCCGTCCAGGATGGCCAGGACCGCCTTGGTGAGGATGTGTTTGCGCAGGGTCGCGCCGAGCTGCTTGGGGGTGAGGTCGTCCCGGTCGGTGAAGGCTTGCATGATCGGCCCCATGCGGGCCGGGTCCCCGTGCGGTTCGGGCAGGTTGCCCACCTGCACCGGGTTGGGCAGGGGGAGTTCGTAGTCCAGGGTGTCCATGAACTCGTTCAGGGACAGCCGGTCCTCGCCCACCACGGAGTCCGGCCCGAAGTGGGTGCCGAAGACGGTCGCGGCCACCTCGCGCACGCTGCGGGCGGGGGTGCGGGCGTCCAGGGCCGTCTCGGCCGTGGTGCTGGGTGCGGCCTCGTCCTGGCCGAGGGTGGCCGAGGTGGCCACGGGGCAGATGTTGCCCAGCGGCCGACCGGGGCGGGCGTTGCCGGTGGCGGCGGCCAGGCGGCGCAGCAGCATCGCCACGTCGGTGCCCTGGGCGCCGTCGTAGGTGTGGAACTCGTCGACGACGACGTAGGACAGCTCGGAGCCGCGCCACAGGGGCAGGTCGTCGCCGCGCTGCAGGAGCAGGTCCAGCATCTTGTAGTTGGTGATCAGGATGTCCGGGCGCAGGCGCCGGATCTCACCGCGTGAGGTGGCCACACGCTCGTACCCGTCGGCGGGGGTGTCACCGATGTAGAGCCCCGCGGTCACCTCGGACAGGGCCGGGTCGGCCAGGTACTCGTCGAGCCGTTCGGCCTGGTCGGTGGCCAGGGCGTTCATCGGGTAGAGCAGGATCGCCTTGACCCCGGACGTGCCGGCGGCGCGGGCGCGGCGGCAGTGGTCCAGGACCGGCACGAGGAAGGACTCGGTCTTGCCGGATCCGGTACCGGTGGTGATGAGCGTGGGCTCGGGGGCCTTGTCCAGGGAGGAGAGCCGGTGGAAGGACTTGGCCTGGTGCAGGAAGGGCGTGAAGCCGGGCGGGTGCCATTCCAGGGCCGAGAGCCAGGAGTCGTCGGATTTACGGAAAGGCGTGCGTACCCGCAGGTAGGGGCCGCGGAAGATGCCCTGGGCCGGGTCGTTGAGGAAGGACTCCAGGCTCTCGCGGACCGGTTCGTCGGCGAGCGCGAAGGTGGTGGACAGGTACTGGGTGATGTTCCGGCGGACTTCGGCCGCGGCGAGGGTGGGCTGCACGGTCATGCCTCCCCGGGGGCGAGGGGTGTGGGGGCGGGGTCATCGCCGACGGAAGTGGCGGCCGGACCGGTCGGGCGCTCGGGTGCGGTCCAGGTGCCCTCGCGCTTGGCGCGCTCGACGATCCCGGTGAAGTAGGCGTGCGCCTCGCGGTACTCGGCCTCGCGGTCGGCCTTGTAGAACGGCGCGGAGTAGCCCTCGGGGATGTCGGCGGGGTTGCCGGAGTCCAGGTACTTCTGGAGGGCGAGGTAGTCCTCCTTGGTCTGGCCGTAGCCGAAGGTGTTGTGGCTCTTGGCGATCTTGCGGCCGTTGGCGTCGAACCACATCTGGGCCTCGTAGTCGGACAGGACCGGGAAGCGGGAGCGGTAGACGACGGCGAGCTGTTCGGCGGTGATGCCCAGCCAGACGGAGACGAGGGCATCGAGCTCGACCAGGGCGGCCCGGCGTTCGCGTTCGGTACGTAGAGGTGAGGCCCACTCCCACTCCGGGCCGACCTCGTTGAGCGGGGCCAGGCCTTCCCAGTCGACGGCCCAGGTCTGCCCGCGCCAGGTGTCGTCGTAGAGCTCCGACCAGAGCGGGGCGTAGGCGTCGGTGAGGCAGTTCAGTCGCATGGTGCGTACGAGAAGCGCGGTTTCCAGGGGGTGGCCGGGGGTCGGGGCGGGCATCTTGTTGGCTTCAGACACTCTCAGGTGAGAACGCCCTGTGATCCGCAGCAAATAATCCAGCGGAAGCGAAGACCAGAAGCCAGCGTTCAATACGGTGGTTCGATTGTTTCGCACCCACATGGTATTAACTGCATCAACATGAGCAGGGCCAGGTGGGATCAACGCTGCAAACAAGCTTCGCTCAGTATCAAACGGGATCATCACCCGCCAAGCAAGACGGAAGTACTCCGTGTAACGCTTTTCGCCCCACTTCACCTGGGCATCCTGGTATTCATCCAGGTCGCAAGCACGAACATAGTTCGTCACCGGAACCGCTTGACCCCCGAGAGAGGAAAGGTCAAACGCATCCCAGTCCCTGTTCGTATTACACGGGATCCTCGACTGCTTCGCAAAGGGGGTCGCCTGAGAAAAATGAGGCCCCTGAATGATAACCTCATTAAGTGAAGAGACTCGAGATCCACGCCATTGAATAATTCCCCCATTTTTAGCTTGGGCCTCATGATAGCCAGAAGAAATAAAAGGGTCACTATAGCCAAGCCTGAAACTATACTCAGCCAAATTAGCCACAGCACCTACTTCATCCTTGGTAACCGGATAAAGAAGAGGGATTCGACTTACCGAACTTTCCCCCGAAGAGGAAAGCTTTCCCCACTGACGCAACAACTCTGAGTTCACGTGGATCAGCCTAGAGGGGTGCGGCCTAGCATCCCACTTTCCATCCTTCTTGACCCCCGGAATCCCGGAAAAGCCACAACCCCTCAAGGAGTCCATCAAAGATGCTGGAGAAAATATCCAACTGGCGTTTATAAAGTCGATATCACTAGCAGCGCCGTAGACATTGACACCAAACTGCCTGGTTCCCTCAATCTCAAAAAGCTCCAGACGGTTCGAGAAATGCGCATGGAACCTGAGGCGCAAATAAGCAGCTTCCCTCATGGCACCCTCCCGCGCACCTCCAAAGTGAGAGTCTGGATGAATCAACCCAGAAAACCCTGAAATAGACGAACTCGCCCAAGTTCGAACAATAAAAGATCGATATAGGTCTGACTGGGTCCCCGCTAGCAACGGATAGGTCGACACATCAGACAAAAAATCACGCAATCCCGCTACCGAAGCGAGCTCTCCGAGGAAATGAATAACTACTCGAGTCGAACTGAGAACTACGCCTTTCCGGAGCTTTTTTGCATCGACAGCTGCCCGCCCGCTGAGTTCAAACCAAGGATCTTGCTCAGCAAGAACGCTATCCTCTTCCCAGTTCGGCCGCACCCACGGCGGGTTCCCGACCTGGATATCGAATCCACCACGCCCTTGGAAAAGATGAGCGAACTGCAACTCCCAGTGGAAGAAACCGTACTGTCTGGCCAGTTTCTCCGACTCGGACAACCAGGGGAACTTCTCACCGAACTTGTGCGGCTCGACCATGCCCATGAAGCCGGGCAGGTGCTCCTCCGCTTCGTCCAGTTCCCCCAGGCTCTCGATCTTGCCCTCGTACAGCGAGTCGTCCGGGATGTCGTGCGAGCCGAGCACGGCCTCGGCGAAGTCGAGCCATCCGTCCAGGTCGGCCAGGCTCTTGCTGTCCCGTTGCACGGTCTCGAACAGTGAGTCTCCCCCGCCGGCGCTCAATTCCAGGGACCGCTCCAGGCGCCCGTAGATCTCGTCGCTGCCGTCCAACAGTCCGGCCTGCTGCACCGGCCAGAACCAGAGCGCGCACCATGCGTCCATGACGGTCTTCAGGCGCCAGTACGGGCTGCCCTTGCGCTCCAGGCGGGCCTTGACCTCGTCACGGTCGAGCGGGTTCTCGGGCTGTTCGATCCAGTCGGCCCCGTACACGTCGATCCGGCGGCTGATCTCCGATTCCGACAGCTCCAGCCTGCGGATGACGAAGCCCCACAGGTACTCGGCTCTCCTGGACAGCCCTTGCAGCCGTTTGATCTGTGAGTTCTTGCCCGTGGCCTTGGGCCGTTTGCGCATGGCCTTACGCCAGGCGTTCAGCTTGGCCGTCTCTTCCGGGGCGAGGTTCTTGGCCTCCTTCTCACCGGCCACGCTCGCCCACCCCTGGGCGGGCAGCAACCAGTGGTGGATGTGGCCCTCGGGGATGTCCCCTTCACGGAAGGGCACCTCGTCGGGGGCGCTCTTGAGCCACTCGCCCTTCTTCACCGCCTCCGGGGAGTACAGTCGCCGACCCGCGCCCACCAGCGAGTTGCCGCGCCGCAGATGCAGCCCGAACCAGGGCGCCTGCAAGCCCGGGTACATTACGTTCAGCCAGAGCGAGACCTCGGCGAGCTCCACCGCGGTCTCGTTCAGGTCCACCCCGTAGGAGCGGTGCAGGGCGATGTAGGCCTTGACCTTCTGCAGCTCCTCGGCGTACTTCTCCGGGTCGAGTTCCTCGCCGCGTTCCTTCTGCGCCCGCTTCAGGTACTCGGTGGCGACCTGGTTGATCGCCTCGTTGAGGAAGGCCCCCGAGCCCAGCGCGGGCTCACAGATGGTCCACTCCAGGAGCTCGCGCGCCGAGGTGGTCTGTCCGTCCTGGTCCAGCCGCTCGCGCAGGGTCAGCTGCACCGTCAAGCGGGTCAGCGACTCGGGGGTGTAGTAGGAGGCGCTGGTCTCCCGGTCGCGTCCGGCCAGGCGGTAGACGAACTGTCCGGTCCGGTACTGCTTGCGTTCCGCGGTGGGTTTGCCGTCCTCGTCGGTGACGTACACCCACACGTTCTCGGGGTAGTCGTCGACCTTGGAGTGCGGCACCAGCCACGACCCACCAGAAGGGTCACCGTTCTTGGCCACCTCGTACAGGGGTTCCTCGGCGATGCGCCCGGTGTAGGACATCAGCCCCTCGTAGACCGCGCCGAGCTGGTTGATGCCCAGCTGCGCGTAGGAGATGAACCCGCCGCGCCCCTTCTTGCTGCCCCGGGAGAGCATGAGCAGCCTCAAGACCTTGTGCAGGGCGGCGTTGCGCAGCCGGGTGTCGAGCGCGGGCATCTCCGGCTCGTCCGGATCGTCGTCCGGGTGGACCAGGCTCGTCCCGATCAGGTGGGTGCGCGCGGGGTCGAACAGGTCGGCCCTGAGCGGTTCGAAACGCAGACCCTCGCCCTCGGACAGGCCCGCGGCCTCCTCCTCACCGAGCTGGTACCCGCGCTGGTTGTGGCCCTCGTTGACCATGCCGAACAGCAGGTCCAGCGACTCGTACAGGTGGATGCTGGTACGCGCCTCCTCGCCCTGCAGATCGTGTACGACCAGGTCCCCGAGGCGGGCCATGCTGT
Source organism: Nocardiopsis kunsanensis DSM 44524 (assembly GCF_000340965.1). GTDB lineage: Bacteria > Actinomycetota > Actinomycetes > Streptosporangiales > Streptosporangiaceae > Nocardiopsis > Nocardiopsis kunsanensis. Next base: position 41,581 of record NZ_ANAY01000033.1, on the reverse strand, counting down.
AGCCGCGCAGGTAGGCCTCGTCCTTGGCGGGCACCACTCCCAGCTCGGGGCGGGCCTCGGCGTAGAGCAGGAACAGGATCCGGTACAGGTAGCGCAGCGACTGTCGGGCCAGCTCCTCGGCGAAACCGCGCCCGGTACCGGTGTCGATGTGGTGCGGGTTCACCCCCTCCTCGCGCAGCCGGTCCAGGACCTCGTTGGCGATGATCTCCACCGAGCTCTGCAGGCCCTGGCGCAGGCTCTTGGACACGCCCACCGAGTGCTGGTGGGAGGACTCCACCAGTTCGGACAGGGCGTCCCCGCTGCCGTCCTCGGAGGGCAGCAGGGATTCGGCGCCCAGCAGGGCGGCGATGGTGCCGAGTTCGTCGGTGTCGTTGTTGCTGAGCGCCGCGTCGAGGTTGACCGCCAGGTAGCGGCCCTCGCCCCACACGGTGCGGTCGGCGAGCACGACCACACCCCCGACCAGGACCAGGACGTAGCGCAGCCCCTCCTCGCGGGCGAAGAGCCAGGAGACCAGCTTGGTGCCCAGGTCGATCCGGTCGCGTTCACTGCCGCCGAGCCGGACCGGATCCAGGAGCCATCCGGGGCCGTCGGGGTCCATGGCGGCATCCACGTCGGGGGCCCAACCGCACTCGACGGCGGCGACGGTGGGCTCGTGCAGGGCCAAGCGCACCTCGACGGTGTCGTCGCCGTGCTCGAAGTGTGCGGTGTAGGGCTCTTCCTTGGGGCTGTAACCCAGAGCGGTCAGGATCGCCCCGTGCAGCCCGTGCAGGCGTTCGGTGTGGGCCGCCACCCGTGTTCCGGTGACCGAGTCCGGGCTCTCACGCAGGCGTTCGGTGTACTCGGCCAAGGCGGGCCGGTCGTCGAAGTAGCGCGAGCGCAGCCGGCGCAGCTTCTCCCTGGGGGTGACCGGCCGGCGGCGCCGCTCGTCCCCGGCGGCCTGTTCGTTCTCCTTGGTCTGGGCCACCCGCCGGGTCTCGGCGCTCTCCCTCTCGGACCAGTCCTTGAAGACGCTCTTCTTGAGGGTCTTGGGCAGGACTTCGGCAAGATAGTGGTCGGAGAAGTACTCGCCACGGTTGATCACGGAGTCGTAGCTCATGCTCGGTTCGCACCCTTCACCACGGCCAGGACACGCAGGAGGGGCTCCCCGGCGGTCCGCATCTTCTCCAGCAGGCGGCGCTGTTCCTCGGCGGTCTCGCGCACCCGCGCGCGCTGGTCCTGCTTGCTCTCCTGCAGTCCGTCCAGGGCCAGCTGTTCCCAATCGGCGACCCGGCGTTCGGGTTCGGCCAGGTCCGCCTCGATCCGGGAGGCGTACTCATCACGGCGCTGCTCCAGGTGGGCGGTGGCCGCGCGGACCGCGTCCGGCACCAGAGCCTGCAGAGCGGCCAGGTCGCCGCCCTGGCCGGTGTTGACCATGCCCGGTCCCACACCGGCACGTTCCAGCGCCTCGAACATGTCCTCCACCCTGGCCCGGCCGGGCAGGCCGGTGACGGCCATCCACTCCACGACGGTGGGTTGGCCCAGAGCGTTGGAGTAGGTGCCCTGCACCAGGAAGACCGGTTCGTCCACCTCACCGACCAGGACGTGGGCGCGACCGCGTGAAGTGCGCACCTGCACCTTGTCGACCAGCCACTCCACGAGGGGATGCAGGTCGGTGACGTAGCCGGTGTCGGGCCAGGTGGTCTTGGTGGAGCGGGCCTCGTTCAGGCGGTCCTCGGCGTGCTCGCGGTCGAAGGTCACCCGGAGGCGCTCCTCGACCTTGTGGTCCTTCAGGTAGCCGGCGGGCAGGGCCTTGAGGCGCTGCTGGAGGTCGGCGGGCGGGGCGAAGGCGAGGATCGTCTCGTCCTGTCCCAGGTCGAGTTCGGGGGCGACGGTGTCCAAGGCGGTCAGGACGAACTGTTCCGTGTCGGCGAACAGGCCCGGGGAGGGGGCCACCTCAGGCGGTGCAGTGTCCTCGTCCACGCCGAAGTCGCCGAAGAAGGCGTCCGGTTCCCAGGGGTCGGTGTCCTCCTCGGCGCGGGAGGCCTCGAGGGACTCCTCCACCGTGCGGCCCTCCAACAGGTCCAGGACCAGGCGGTCCTCCTCCTTCTTGGCGCTGTACAGACCGGTCTCGGCTTCGGCTGTGCCCAGGCTCCGGTGGGCGTCGGCCTCCTTGCCCAGGAGTTTCTCGGCGACGGTGGTGTCGTCCTTGGCCCCGTCGACGGTCGAGGTGAGGATGAGCGCGCGGAACTGGGGCTGGTACTCCTGGCCGTAGCGGTCGATACGGCCGTTGCGCTGCTCGATGCGGATGAGCGACCACGGCAGGTCGTAGTGGACGATGTGGTGGCACTGGCGGTGCAGGTTCACGCCTTCGGAGGCCACGTCGCCGGTGACCAGGACCCGCACCTTGCTGTCGGAGAGGGCGAAGTCGGCGATGACCCGCTGCTGTTCGGTGTCGGACATGCCGCCGTGCATGAGGGCGACCTGGTCCTTCTTCAGGCCCAGAGCTGCGGGCAGCTCCTCGCGCAGCCACTCCAGGGTGGGCACGGATTCGGAGAAGACCACCGCGCGGGTGGGGCTCTTCTTGCCGATCCCGATGTCTGCGAGCTGTGTGAGCAGGCCCTGGAACTTGGCGGAGGAAGAGGTGTCGATCTTGTCCGCGAGCCTGCCGAGTTCGGTCAGGGCGGCGTGTTCGCGGTCCAGAGCCGGATCGGCGGCCGGGGCGGTTGCGTGTTTGCGCTCCAGCACTTTGAGCCGGTTGCCGACGGTGGCGGCCAGCGCCCGGTGGGAGGACAGGAACGCCTTGAGCAGGGTGTAGGGGAAGAGCCGGTTGTTCTTGGCCACCACCGGACCGCCCTCGCGGGCCTCCCCTGCCAGCCACACCTGGGTGAGTTCGGCCGAGACCGCCTCCTCGGCGGGGGTGGCGGCCACCCGCACCGGGACGGAGGGGCCGCGTTCGGGCCACTGGTCGCCGATGTCGGCGCGTACCTCCGGATGCACCTTGGTCCGTCGGATGTAGAGGTGCTCGATCTGCTGTGCGGTGTAGTTGCCCGGGTCGGCGATGGCGGCCGGGTCGAGCAGGTTGATCAGTTGGGCGAAGGAGCGGGCGTCGCCGTTGTGCGGGGTGGCCGAGGCCAGCAGCAGGGCGTCGGTGTGCTGGGCCAGCACCCGGGCGAGCTTGTTGCGCAGGTTGCCTTCGTTGATGAGGTTGTGGGACTCGTCGATGACCACCGCGTCCCAGTGCATGTTGCGTAGGTGTTGGCCGTACTTGCCCTGGTTCTTGAGGGTGTCGATGGAGATGATCGCCCGTTTGAAGAACAGGAACGGGTTGCGGCCGGCCGGGATCTCGCGCTGGATGCGTTCCAGGCCCACCGAGTCCAGGCGCACCAGCGGGATGGCGAAGCGGGTCCACAGCTCCTGCTGGAACTGCTCCAGGACCTGCTGCGGTGTGACCACGAGGATGCGTTCGCCCCGTCCGCGGCGGATGAGTTCGGCCAGGGTCAGCCCGATCTCCAGGGTCTTGCCCAGACCCACCACGTCGGCCAGGAGCACGCGCGGGCGCAGGGCCTTCAGGGCGAGCTCGGCCGGACGCCGCTGGTACACCTTGTCGTCCAGGAGGAAGCCGCCGGCGGTGGCCAGGCGGCGCTCGGACTGGGGCAGCGGAGTACGGCGCAGTACCGACTCCAGGTACAGGCGGCTCTCGGCGTACCCGGAGGAGGCATCGTGTACGAGCGTGGTCTCCTCCGGGAGCAGGGGCTCGATGTGCTCGATCCCGGTGAAGAAGTGCGCCTCTTCACCGCGGACGAACTCCGAGACCCCCACCACGCGCAGCAGGTACCCGTCGTTGTCGGTGCGGGTGCAGGTGCGCACCATCCATTCGGCGTCGCGCACCACCACGCGGGCGCCGGGGGCGAACTGTCCTGAGCTCGCCCGGTCCTCGTCCTCTGCCACGGCACGGCCCTCGCTCTTTGCCATCGGTCCTCTCACCGCTAACACGCGTTGCGGGGATCACCAGTTGACCCCTCCGCCCCTGCGAAAGGTGTCAGTTGTGTCCCGAATTGATTGTGGGGGTGGGTGCTCGGCTGCCAGGTGCAGGCGGCCTTCCCCGGGGTCAGGCCGCCACGGCCGGGCGCGCGTAGGCCTTGCGCAGCCGCTCGGCGGCCAGAGCGGCCTTCTGGGGTGCCGTCTCGTGCCGGGTCGGGGCGGCCCGGGTCGTGCGCACCCGGACCCGGGGGGTGGCGGGGACCGTGTCGGGGACCTCGGTCCCGGGGACGTGGGTGCTCCCGGCCACCAGCTCACGAGCCGAACCCGGGGTCAGGTCCAGCGCGGACAAACGTTCCAGGAGCAGCGCCCGTACCTCGGTCAGGGGCGGCCTCTCGTCCGGTTCGGCGGACAGCAGTGACCGCAACAACGGGAGCAGGGTCTCGGGGACGCCCTCCAGGTCCGGAGCGGTACGCGGGTCGAGGATCCTCTGCTGGACCGCGTAGTCCGTCGGCCCGTAGTAGGGGTAGCGGCCGGTCAGCGCGAAGGAGGAGACCGCGCCCAGGGCGTACACGTCCGCGGCCCGGGTGACCTGGTCGGCGGCTCCGAACTGTTCCGGGGCCATGAACAGGGCGGTGCCCATGTGGCTGCCCACCGCGGTCAGGTCCCCGCCGGCCCTGCCGATCGCCGCCAGCCCGAAGTCGACCACCTTGGGGCCGGTGGGGCCGAGCATGACGTTGGCGGGTTTGAGGTCGCGGTGCAGCAGCCCTGCCCGGTGCACAGAGGCCAGGGCGTCGGTCAGCAGCAGGAGCAGCCCGGTACCGACGGCCTCCTCGAGCGCACCGTCGCGTTTGACGTACTCGGCCAGGTCCAGGCCGGTGATGTACTCCATCGCCAGCCACGGGCGGTCCGCGTCGGGCTGGCTCGCCCCCATGAAGGCGGCCGTTCCGGGCCCCTGCACCAGGCCGAGGGCGGTGGCCTCACGCTGGAAACGTTCGCGCATATCGCTCTGGGCGGCGTACTCGCCGAGCATCGTCTTGACCGCGGCGTGGTCACCATCGGGCGCCAGCCCGAGATAGACCACGCCCATCCCGCCTTTGCCGAGTCTGCCCAGGAGCGTGATCTCGCCCAGGGTCCGGGGGTCTTCGTCTCGGAGGGGTTGCACTTGTGGCCTGCCTTCTCACAGCGTGGGGCCGCAGTCTGGGGGAGCGGGAACGGCCCGTACACACAGTATCCCCGAGGGGCGGGGCCCGAGTACCGTTCTGCGGGATAAAAGCGCCGTGTGTGCGGGCTTTCCGGAGGTCGGTCGTCCGAGAGTCGGGCAAGTGCGGAGCGTGACCGGCAGGTTCCTGTCCGGTCCGTGGCCGACTCTAGAATCTCCGTGCCCGGAACTCCCCGAGATCGAGGCAGGAAACTATAGCCACCCGTAGGAACACCGAAGTCACCGAGCCGACACGACGAGAGCTGTGGCGCCTGTGCAACGGCATGTGCCACCTCTGCCGCTGTGAATTGGATCCCACCACCCGTGGAAATCTTCCGACCGGTGTCGTCTCCCACATCGCCGCGCTCTCCGACGGAGGCCCACGGTTCGACCCCTCGATGACGAACGAACAGCGCAACACGGTCGAGAACTTGATGTTCCTCTGTCCCTCATGCCACAGCATGATCGACAAGAACTCCGGTCGAGGGTTCCCCACCGATGAGCTCGTCGAAGCCAAGGGCCGCCATGAGAGCTGGACCCGGAGCCTGCGCCAGGCCGGGAGCACTTGGAACGTGCACTTCCGCCACGTCGATTTCGTCAATCTGCCCCGTATGGCGGCCCTTTCCGGAGGCGAAAAGGTCCACGAGGCCGCACGGCGCATCGGCCTCGACCCGAACAAGGCGTTCCGGGAACAGGGCATGCTGGCCGGCACCTTCGTACGTCAGGTCAAGATGGTGTTCGAGAACTGGAGGGAACTCGCCGTCGATCTCGACCCGGACTCCCCGGTAGAGGTGAAGCCGGGGATGGTGGTCTCCTTCGATTCCCCGATGCGGGCTCGCAACATCGAACACGCTCGCGCTCTCATGCCCATCAGCGGGCTTATCGAACGGGATCCCCACTTGGGGTTCACCTACGGCACTCAGGAGATCTCCATCAGGTTCGACCCCGTGTGGCTCACCACCATGACCTCACTCACCACCCTGGGGACGGCCGAGACGGAAGAAGTGACCTACGCCGGGATCGGCACAGTCGCTTCGGTAACCGACAGCCGGGTCCAGGTGTCGGCTCTCGCTTTCGGGCAACCGGACAACGGCAACAGCACGCTCTTCGAAATGTTGTTGGATCCGTCTTCCTCCCCACGAAGCATGGAAATACCCACGACAGACTCGAAGAGCAGACGGGAAATGCGTATGCCCCGGCAGAAGTCCGCGCGCGAAAAGGTCGACGTGGCGTTCTACTTCGATGAGTTGGCCGAAGAACTCCTCGGACCGGAGTCGTTGCAGGGAGCGATGTTCAGGGCTCTCCTCAAGGCGGTGCCGGAGCATCGTCGCGACCTGTGTGTCGGGGACGCGTTGTTGGACACGCGCCCGGCCCGGGGCGAAGGCATGGGCTTGGCCTCGAGGCTGGTCCCTTCGGGCGGAGGCCATTGGAGCTCCTTGGACGTCCCGCGCCTCGGTCGCCTCATCCAACGGACGGAGCTCGCTTATATGCGCGTGTGGGGGGTCGAGCCCCAGTACCTGGATGACATAGACGAAATTCTCCGCGAGGAGTTCGACCCGTACCTCGGCGGCTACCAGATCGTGGCCGACAACTCAGCGCACACCGGCCTACACGACTGTTCCCCGCAGTTCCGGCTGCGTGGCGCCGAGCTCAGCGTCCTCTACAGCGCGGTCGACTGCTACAACGACGGCATGGACGAATCCATCCTCCACTGGTGGCAGAACAGCGGTCTCTTCTCCGCCGTGAGCTGGGAAGAGGACGAGGCGCAAAGCCAAGAGGACGAGAAGCGAGCCCGGGAGATCCTGGAAGGTCTCTGAGCTCGGGCCTTCGTCCCCGAGGCAATCCGCTCGGTGGCGGCCGCCCCCTTTGCGGGTACCGGCCGCCACCGGCAGGGGCACGAGGTCGGTCAGCCGTGCACGGGTTCAGGGGCCAGGAGGCGATCCAAGGTCACCGTGTCGGGCACCTCGGCCAGGCCGGTGGAGGAGGCCACCCAGTACGACCCGGTCTGCTCCCCGAACCACAAGATCAGGTGCGGGTTACGGCGCTGGAGGGTGGCGGCGAGTGCGTGTTCGCGCTGGTACTCGGCACGGTGGCCGCCCAAGCGGGGCAACCCCTGGGCCCGGCGCCGACGGCAGGAGGTGTGCGTGCACACCGGGCAGTAGGGCCCCACGAGCGGGCCGCGCCGGGGCAGCGTCGGGAACGAACGGTGCAGCGGGTCGCTGGAGGGGCGGGGCTGCGGGATAGGATTTGTCATCGATCCTGCTTTCTGTTCATACGCAAGTGACGGGATTTCGGGATTGAGGGCCCGGGAGGCGTTGGCGCGCTCTCCTGGGCCCGTTTCACGTCCGAGGGGCGTGATGCAGCCGCGCTCTACGCGGCGGTGTTCCAGAGGTTGCCGGTCAGGTCGTAGGCCAGGAAGAACCACACCTGGCGGCGCTCGGGGATGCCGTTGTCGCCCCAGGTGGTGGCCAGGGCATCGATCAGCGCCAGGCCGCGGCCGGACTCGGCCGCCAGACCCAGCCCGTTCAGGTGGGAACGCAGGTACGAACGGTGGTCGAACTCGATCCGCGTGCGGTCGCGTGCGCCCTGGTCGCGGCAAGTCAGCTTCAGCCCGCCGTCCAGCCGTTCGCACTTGAAGGTGTAGGTGCCGTAGGACTCCCCCGAGCGGGTGTGCTCGACGGCGTTGTTGGCGAGCTCGGACCCGAGCAGGGTGAACAGGTAGCGGTAGTCCTCGGACCGGGTGGCGGCGCAGGTGTTCAGGAAGGCGCGCACCAGCGGCATGTACTGGACGGACCCGCCGAAGGAGTAGCAGCGCGCCTTGTAGTTGCGGATGTCGGCCTGGCCAGTGAAGTAGTGCCGGCATCGGGGCGGCACCAGCTCTCCGAGCGGAACGGTCACCTCCGGCAGCAGAGGCATCGGGGCAGTTGCGGGCATGACGAACGAGCTCCTTCGCACGTGGGAGTTGAACGGGGGTCGGCGTGCCCGCAGAGGTACATCCTTCGCGTTTCCCGGTCGACGGGAGGGGCACGGCGTAGCCTGAGCGACAGAGACTCTGCGTGAACACTTGATCACTGACTACACAACTCATCTTCACACCGGAATCCGGGGGAGTCAATCAATCTCACCGGATTCCGGTGAAACTTTTCCGCTAGGCTCCACCCATGGCAACTCCCTACAGCCCGAGCATTCGTCGACGACGACTGTCATCTGAGCTCAAGCGCCTGCGCGCCCAAGCTGGCTTGACCATCGTCGAAGCTGCCAAGAAGGCAGGCTTAGGCAAGTCCAGCCTCGGAGCGATCGAGCAGGCGGAGTCAAAAGCTGTGCCCGCTGGGACTCTGAACAAGCTCTTGGACCTGTACGAGGTCACCCCGGAGTAACGCGCAACCCTCCACGAACTGGCCAAACTTGCAGGCAAGAAGGGATGGTGGTCGCAGTACAAGGACCTCATCCCGCAGATGCTGGCGGACTTTGAGGCCGAGGCGAGCACATTTCGGACATATGAATCTCAAGTGATTCCGGGCTTGCTACAGACGCCCCAGTACGCGGATGCCATCTTTCGAGCGAACCTTGTCCGTGACGACGATGAAATCGATCGACGAGTAGAAGCGCGCGTCAAGCGGCAAGGGGTCCTCAACCGAGTCGATCCGCCTACGTTCATGGCGCTGATCGATGAGGCGGCGCTGCGGCGCATGGTCGGTACAAGCGATGTGATGCAAGAGCAGTTGCGTCATCTGACGCAGATGGCCTCGCGCCACAACATCAATATCTACGTACTGCCTTTCTCTGCGGGAGCACATCCGTCAACCGAGGGAAGCTACGTGATCATGGACTTCACGGATCTCCGGGATGCCAGCATCGCCTACCTGGAGACCCCCGCAACTAGCATGTATCTGGAAGAGGAACACCAGGTCAGGCTATTCAACGACATGTTCGGCAGCACGCAGAGCTGCGCCATGGCCCCGGTGCAGTCGCTAGCCTTCATCAACCGCCTCCTCCAAGAGCTAGAAGAGTGACAACAGTGAGCGACCAGATGATGTGGTGTAAGAGCAGCTACAGCGACCAGGGGCAGAACTGCATAGAGGTCGCCCACATCCCCGCCAGCTTCCGCAAGAGCAGCTACAGCGGTGTCAACGGCAACTGCGTCGAGGTCGCCGACTTCCCCTGCGGCGCGGCCGTCCGCGACTCCAAGAACCCGGCCAAGGGCCACCTGCCCTTCCCCGCCGCCGAGTGGGACGCCTTCCTCACCCTCGCCCGTACCGCACGCCCGTAGCCCGTGAACCACCCCCACACCCCGGCGCCCGTCCGGGCCTCCGGTCCGGGCGCCGGGCCTCTGTCCGTGAGAGGCAGCGTCGTGACCGTCACCACTCAGGTACGCACCTACACCGTCCGGGATGGCCTGCTCGACGAGTGGGTCCGGCGCTGGAAAGAGGAGATCGTCCCCCTGCGCCTGGAGTTCGGGTTCTCCCTCGGCGGCGCATGGATCGACCGGGAGCGCCACCACTTCATCTGGGAGATCTCCTACGAGGGCCCCGAGACCTGCGCCGAGCGCAACAGCCAGTACTGGGGCTCCCCCAAACGTGAGGCGATGGCACTGGACCCCAAGGACTACCTGGTCTCCACCGACGTTCGTGAGGTCATCCGGGTCTACTGACCCCGGCTGCCCTCCTCCCCCATCCGCGACCACTTTTCCCGGCCTCCGTGACCACGGACGGGGGGAGCAGCGTCGCTCATCCCCGTCCTCTCCCCTGCCACCGCACCGCATCGAACGGGGCCCTGCCGGTCGCGCGGGCATCGCACGCCCGGGACCGGCGCTCAGCCGGACTGGAATGCCCGATTTTGCAGCGGAATGCACATGCATTTTCAGGTGCATTATTGATCCACCCTCAAGAACCGCACAAAATTCTTCCCACGAGTTCGACGGCCAGGATCTCCGAGCGCACCTTCGCACCGGGCACAACACACCTCAAAGAGCACGTACAGCAAGAGGGAACCCAGAAACCAAGCGCCACAGAACCCTCATGACCTGCCGTTTTCCGGACATAGCCAGATCCGCCTTCGACTCCATGCACTTCTCCGGCGCAGAGTACAGCAAACATGACCACGCGGGACATATTCCTCACTCGGACGGAGATGATTTCCGTGCTATTTTCGAAGAGCGCACTCCCCCGAACCGTGCGCGGAAGGGGCCCATGATGAAGCGTCCTTGGGAGGCAGACCCCGCAGCGACCATGGCACGCAGACTCGGCAGGTCACCGGAGGATCTGGGCAACACGGACCGGGTCAACGGATGCCCCGACATCTGGGAGCTCGACAACGGCGACATCGCCGTGATCGGGCGTGACCTGACCGATCTCCACAAACGGCAGCTCCCGCCGGACGCCGCCATTGCCGAGGACGAACGACTCGTCATCATCCCCCGCAACACTCTGATATCAGCGAAAGCAGACATCCCCGATGCTTGACACCATCGACGGTCTTTCCGGAGAACGTCTGGCGCTCGATCCCTACCAGGAGGATTTCGACGCTCGTTTGTCCTCGCTGGAGAACACCGATATCTGGAAGTTCGAACGGCAGCAGGACTTCCATCAGCCGGAAAGTGCCAGCTGGATGGCGTTCCGTGAGGGGCGAAGGGACGAATCGCTCCGGCTTCTGGAGAGCAACCGCTCCTCTCTACAGAAGGACTTCGCGGAACTCGCCCGATCGGGCTGCAGGATCAGGCGGGTCCGTGTCGCGGAGAAACCGATGACCATCTACCTGCTGTGGGAACTGCACTCCCTGCGTGTTCGGGCGCAGTGCGGCGAGGACGTGCGGGTCGTCTCTGCCGGCCCCATCGCCGCGCTCGAACGGGGCGGCCGGCTTCCGGAGGTCTTGAACGTGGGCGATCAAGTGACGTACAAGATCCTCTACGACCCCCAGGGTGTCCTCCAAGGAGGGGAACGCTTCACCGACCCCTCCATCACCACACGGTGCCGGGCCCAGATCGCCGCCCTGCACCAGGACGCCGAGCCTCTGGAGGAGTTCTTCGGGCGTGAGGTGGGTGGGGCGGAAGCCACCCGTGCCTGACAACAGACCCCACGAACCGGGTGGGGAACCCGACGAAGGCAGCCGCGGCGACCGGGCACGCATGGCGGAGGTGTCCGGCCGTGCAGTGCAGGCACGCGAGGTCCGGGGAGGGGTGCACTTCCACGGACACGAACCGGGCCTCTCCCCCGCCCCGGTCCCCAGGCAACTCCCCGGCGAGGTGCACGGGTTCATCAACCGCTTGGGGGAGACCGAGGTACTCAGCGCCCACCTGACCGGCGGGGGCTCCGAGCCCGGGCAGGCAGCGTCGATCCACGTCATCACCGGTACGGCCGGCGTGGGCAAGACCGCCTTGGCCCTGCACTGGGCGCACCGGGTCCGGGAGCACTTCACCGACGGGCAGCTCTACGTGGACCTGCGCGGCTACGGCCCTGGCCCGGCCCTGCCCCCGGAACAGGCCCTGGACCGGTTCCTGCGCTCACTCGGGGTCTCGGCCGACACGATGCCTGCCGACCTCGACAGCCGCGCAGCCCTCTACCGTTCCCTGCTCGCGGACCGGCGCGTGCTGATCCTGCTGGACAACGCCTCGACCGCAGCCCAGGTGCGGCCCCTGCTGTCCGGCTCCGCGGGCTGCGTGGTGCTGGTCACGAGCAGGGACCGGCTGTCCGGTCTGGTCGCCCGGGACGGGGCGCAGCGCCTCACCGTCCGGGCCCTGGACCCGGCCGAGGCCGTGGAACTGCTGGAACACGTCACCGTCCACCAACGTCCCAAGGACGATGCCCGCGAGGTCTCCGAGCTGGCCCGGCTGTGCGGGCAGCTGCCCCTGGCCCTGCGCATCGCCGCCGAGCGTGCGGCGAGCCGGCCCCACATGCCGTTGGGCGAACTCATCCAGGACCTGCGCGACGAATCGGGGCTCTGGGACGCCCTGGCCACCGATGACGAGGAGGAGGCCGACGCGGTCCACTCCGTTTTCGCCTGGTCCTACCGGGCTCTGCCGGAGGAAACCGCGCGCCAGTTCCGCTTGCTGGGGCTGCATCCGGGCCATGACTTCGATGCGGGGGCCGCGGCTGCCCTGGCCGATCTGCCCGTCCGGCGCGCACGCCGCATCCTGGACTCACTCGTGGGCGCGCACCTGGTGGAGCAGTCCGGCCCCGACCGGTACCGCTTCCACGACCTGCTCCGCTCCTACGCCCTGGACCAAGCCCGCCGCGAGGAGGAACCGGAGCATCGCCAGGAAGCCTTGAGACGCCTGCTGTCCTGGTACCTGCAGATCGCGGACTCCGCGGCCAGGGCGGTGCACTCACCACTGCGACACCTCGAACCGGGCCCGGAGCCGCACGAGGGCGCACTTCGAGGCGTCCACGCATTCACCGAACACACGGAAGCGGTCCGGTGGTTCGAGACCGAGAGCAAGAACCTTCTCGCCGCGACCGAAGCCGCCGTCTCGTCCGGGATGGACGGGCTCGCCTGGCGTCTGCCCGTGGTGCTCAGGCACGACCACATCTACCGGGCCCCCATGGCCGAATGGATCACCGCCGGCCTCCTCGGTCTGGGTGCGGCCCGGCGCGAGCACGAGCGTGCGGCCGAGGCCGACCTGGCGGAGAGCCTGGGGATGGCCTATGTGCAGTCCCACCGACGGGAGGAGGCGCTCGCCCACCATCGACGCGCTCTTGAACTGCGCCGGGAGTCGGGGGACGAGCTCGGGGAGGCCATGTCACTGAACGCCTTGGGGCTGGCCCACTTGCGCGAGCACCGGCCCGCCGAGGCGCGCGAGTTTTTCGAACGGTCGTTGGCCACGGTCAGGCGCCTGGGTGAGCGGGGTTGGGAGGGGATCGCGCTCGGCAACCTGGCCGATGCACTGCTCGATTCGGGGCGTCCCCAGGAATCGGTGGACCTGGCCGAGGAGGCGGTCGGGATCCTCCAGGAGAGCGGCAACAAGATGGGCGAGTTCGCCTGTCTGGCCTGTTCGGGCGCGGCATGGCGGGAACTGGGCCGGACCGATCGCGCACTGTCCTGCACACAGCGCGGGCTCGAGGTCGCCCGCGAGTTGGACAACTCCCCCAGGGAGGGTTTCGCGCTCCTGGAACTCGGCCGGATCCATCTGCTGCTCGAACACCCGGAGGAGGCCCTCACCTGCTTCCACGAAGCGGCGAATCTGCACCGCCGGATCGGCGACCAGGTGCGCGAGGCCGAAGCTTTCGAGGGCGTGGGCGAGGTCCACGAAACGCTCGAACGTCCGGGAGAGGCCGCGAAGTTCTACCGGCAGGCGGCCCACAGTTACCGCAGGCACCAGGACCGGTGGAAGCTCGCGGTCTGCCTGGACCGGTCGGCCTCAGCGGTGGCCGCCACCGGAGACCAGGAGGCAGCGCGCGGGCACTGGCACGAGGCGCTGGAGGCTCTGGAAGGCTTCACCGATCCCCGGGCCGCGCGCCTGCGCGAAGAGATCACGGCGGCCTCGGCGCGCTCAGGTGATGGGGCGGGTAGCGGCTGAGGCCCCGTGCCTGGAACTCGGCAGGCGCATCGAAACCTACGTGCGCCCCGGGGAACAGGCATTCGAGGCCACCCGCACGGAGCTACATCTCTTTGAGCCCATCAACGACTTCAGCGCGAGCTTCGCCATCGGGCTGCACATGCCCACCATCCTGAATCCGGGTCGAGTTCGCCGATGGTGAGGAACAGCGGTTCACGGTCTACCTGGTCGGCCCGGAGAGCGGCTCGTGGGCGTCCTGACACATCGACGTCCGACCAGATGTCCACTGTCAAAAATTCGCTCACACGGGGTAAAACGCCCGGTTGCAGGCGGCCGTTCCATGCCTACGCTCGCACCTGCCCCAGATGTGTTGATGGGTGTGAAGGGAGTCTTGTGGTGCCGGGGGGCACGTGTGTGCGTGGTGCTCGGGGCCCGGCCGTGTCGGCCCGGGTGGTTGTCAGTGCTCTTGTGGGCACTGACAACGTTTTCTGGCGCCCGTAGGAGCACTATCAACGGTGTTTCCCCCACCAAAGACCCGATACCACGAGCACCCCGCCGCTTCAACCCCCTTGCACCCCACAACATCGCGGTGATGTGCCCCACTATTCACTATTTCCTCCGTCACCACACCGGCGCGAAAATCACCCCGGGATGCCCGCCCGCCCGGCGGCGATCCCACTGGATGCAGCACACACTCACAGCACTCCCCCGTGCTGCTGGACGCCCGCGCCGGCCCCGGGACGACGCCGTCCCCGGCGAAAGATCCGGCACACGTTGCCCCGACCCCCGAGGAGAGCCCCCATGGCACTGGGAATCATAGGCATCGTCACGTCCTTGTTCCTGCTCATCACCCTCGCCTACCGCGGTGTCCCCGTCCTTCTCGCTGCTCCTCTGGCCTCGGTGGTCGCGGTGCTCTTCTCCGGGGCCCCGATCCTGGCCTCCTACACCGAGGTCTTCATGCCGGCGATGGCCGATTTCGTCGGCAGCTGGTTCCCCGTGTTCCTGTTCGGTGCGATCTTCGGCGTGCTCATGACCGTCACCGGCTACGCGGAGAGCATCGCCCGCACGGTGACGAAGCTGGTGGGCTCGCGGAGCGCGATCGCGGCGACGATCGTCACCTCGGCCCTGATGACCTACGGCGGCATCAGCCTCTTCGTCGTGGCCTTCGTCATGTATCCGCTGGCACGCGAGCTGTTCCGGGTCGCCGACATCCCCCGCCGCCTCATCCCCGCGACCATCGCGCTGGGCATCTTCACCTTCACGATGACCGCACTGCCGGGCAGCCCACAGGTGCAGAACATCATCCCGGGTCAGTTCTTCGGCACCGGGTCGTTCGCCGGGGCCGGCATCGGGCTGGTGGGCGGTGCCCTCATCTTCGGTCTCGGTCTGCTGTGGCTGGAGTACCGGCGCAGCGCGCTGGTCCGCAAGGGTGAGAGCTTCGACAGTCCGCAGAGCGAGTATGTGGCCGGCGGGTCCTCCGAGGAGGGTGCCGAGAACCAGGTCACCACGCTCGAACCGGCCAGCCGCCTCGTGCCCTTCCTTCCGCTGCTCACGGTCTTCGCCGTGAACTTCGCGTGCACCCTGCTCATCTTCCCGGCGCTCGACTGGTCCTACCTGGAGCAGGAGCGGTTCGGCGGGGCCACCATCGACGAACGCGCCGGACTGTGGGCGGTGATGCTGGGCATCGCCGCGGCGATCCTCCTCCTGGCCGCCCTCAACGTCCGCAACTCCGCGACGTTGTGGACCGGGTTCGTCGACGGCGCCAAGCGGTCCATGCTCCCGATCTTCAGCACCGCCTCCGAGGTGGGCTACGGCGCGGTCGTCGCTTCGGTCGCCGCCTTCGCCGTCGTCCGCGACTCGGTCTTCGGCATCGGCGCCGGCGCCCTGTGGACCTCGGTCCTGTCCGTCTCCGTCACCGCCGGCCTCACCGGCTCCTCCTCGGGCGGTATGACGATCGCGCTCAACGCTCTCGGCGAGGACCTGCAGGCCATGGCCGAGCAGGAGGGCGTCAGTATGGAAGCGATGCACCGGCTCACGGCGATGACCGCGGGCGGTCTCGACACGTTGCCGCACTCCGGTGCCGTCGTCACCCTGCTCATCGTCTGCGGGCTCACCCACCGGCAGTCCTACAAGGACCTCGGTGTCGTGACCCTGGCCATCCCGGTCCTGGTGGTCGTCGCGCTCGTGAGCCTCGTCTCCGTCGTCGGCTCGTTCTGAGCCGTCCCGACGAACAACGGGCCACCCCGGCGACGGTGCGCCCGCACCGCCCCGTGTAGGGTCCCTGACGCCGTGGTGCTCGGGAAACCGGTGCAAGACCGGAGCGGCCCTCGCCACTGTGATCGGGAAGGTCACGCGCTCCCGCAAGGGGTCACTGGACCAGAGTGTGGTCCGGGAAGACGCCGCGTGATCCGTTCGACCCGTCAGCCAGGAGACCGGCCACGGCACGCTCGATCCGTCCACGAGGTGTGGAAAGGCGGCCTTGGTCGTGCTCATGCTGTGTCCTGTCCGAGCCCTTGCCGTGCGAGGCGCCGGACCCCGATCACCGGGCCGTGTGTCCGCGGTGGCGACGACTGCGGCGGTCTCGGCCGCCCTCCTGCTGCTGTCGGGCTGCGCGGGCGCCGACCCCTCCGACCCCTCCCCTGCAGCGGCCGACGGCAACAGCGTCGACAACTGCGGTATGGAAGTGGCCTTCGAGTCCCCGCCGGAGCGCATCTTCGCCATGAACCCGGGCGCGATCGAGAACCTGGTCGCGTTGGGTGTGCAGGACCGCATCATCGGCGCCGTCGGCGACCTGGAGCGCATGCCCGAGGATGTGCGGCGGGAGGCCGAGGACCTCAACATCGTCCACCCCGGCGGGGAGGACTATCCGAGCTCCGAGACGATCCTGGGGACCGAACCGGACTTCATCTACTCGGTCTATCCGAGCGCGTTCCGCCAGGACGGGGGCGTGGCCTCCCGCGAGGAGCTTCAGGATCTGGGCGTGCAGAGCTACCTCGCGCCCGACCGCTGCCCCGACCGCGACGACGAGCAGCCGTTGGAGTTCGACGAGATCTGGACCGGGCTGGGCGAGGTCGCCGCGCTGGTGGGCGCCGAGGAGCGGGCCGAGGAGGTCGTCGCCGAGCAGCAGGAGACCCTGGAGGCGGTCCGCGCCGAGCTGCCGGAAGATGTCGGTGACCTGGACGTCTTCTGGTGGGACATGGGTACCGGCGACGGGCCCACCGCCGGGGGATGTTGCGGCGGCCCCGGCATGATCCTGCGCGAACTCGGTGTGGGCAACGCCTTCGACGACCTTCCCGGCCACTGGTCCGACACCAGCTGGGAGCAGGTCGTGGAGCGCGACCCCGACCTGGTGGTCGTCGCCGACTTCGGTGGGCAGGACATCGACGACAAGCTCTCCTTCATCGAGAACGATGCGACGCTGCGGGAGTTGCGGGCCTTCCGTGAGGACGCGGTCGTGGAACTGCCGTTCGCGCAGACCACCCCCGGGCTGCAGAACGCCGCCGCCATCGAGACGATCGGCGCCCACCTGGCCGAGGCGGGCACGGAATGAGTCTGCCCTCCGTCTCGCGGGCCGAGCGGCGCACGGACGCGCCGGCGGGCACGGGCGGGCCGCTGGGTCTGGTGTTCCTGCTCGCCCTGGCCCTTCTGGCGGGCTCGGTCGTCGTTTCGGTCGCCCTCGGCCAGAGCGACCTGTCGGTGCGCGAGGTGTGGACCGTGGCCACCGAACGGCTCGGCCTGGGCTGGTTGCGTATCGACCTGTTCGGGCTGCACGGTGCCGAAGGCCTCACCGAACTGCGCGCGAACCTCGTGTGGGAGATGCGCCTGCCGCGTGTGCTCACGGCCGCGCTGGTGGGCGGCGGCCTGGCAGTGGTCGGTGCCGTGATGCAGACCCTGACCCGCAACCCCATGGCCGACCCCTACCTGCTCGGGATCTCCTCGGGTGCCTCGCTCGGGGCGGTCGCGGTGATCGTCGCCGGTCTGAGCCTGGGCAGCCTCGGCGTGGCCGGGGGCGCGTTCCTGGGTGCGCTGGGCGCGTTCGTGCTCGTGCTGGCCCTGGGGCAGCGGTCCGGCCGACTCACGCCCACACGCATGATCCTGGCCGGGGTCGCTGTGGGTGCTTTCGCCTCCGCCGTGACCTCCTTCCTGATCATCTGGGTCGCCGACCCGCACGCCACCCAGGAGGCCCAGTTCTGGTTGTCCGGTTCCCTGGCGTCCGCGCGGCTGCCGACCGTGTACACCATGGCCGCGGCCGTGCTGGTGGGACTGTTGGTCTGCGGTTTCGCCGCCCGGGGGCTGAACGCGTTCGCGTTCGGCGAGGACACCGCCGCCAGCCTGGGTATCGACGTCCAGCGGGTCCGGTGGGTGCTGTTGGTGGTGTGTGCACTCGTGACCGGTGTGCTGGTCGCCGGCTCCGGGACCATCGGGTTCGTGGGGCTGCTGATCCCGCACGCGGTGCGTGCGCTGGTCGGCCCGGACCACCGGCGGGTCCTGCCGCTGTCGGCGCTGGTCGGCGCGGTGTTCCTCATCTGGGTCGATGTGGTCGCCCGTATCGCGTTCGAGCCGCGGGACCTGCCCGTGGGCATCATGACGGCGATGCTGGGCGTGCCGGTTTTCCTGTGGATCCTCAGACGCAAGGTTGATCGCTGATGACGCACCTCGCCGAAGGCGAATCACTCACGGCCGCCGACGTCTCCTGGTCGGTCGACGGGCAGCACATCCTCGCGGGTGTGGACGTGCAGGTGCCCACCGGGAGTTTCACCGGTCTGCTCGGGCCGAACGGGTCGGGCAAGTCGACTCTGCTGCGCGGGCTCGCGCGTCTGGGCAAGCTCGACGAGGGGGTCGTCCACATCGGCTCCGACAACGTGCACAGGCTGCCGCGCCGCGCGCTGGCCCGGCGCCTGGCGCTCGTGGAGCAGAATTCGGCCACCGACATCGATCTGCGGGTGCTGGATGTGGTCCTGCTCGGCCGTACCCCCCACCGGGCCGCCCTGCAGGCGGACTCGGCCACGGACAGGGCCATCGCGGTGCACCAGCTCGAACGGGTCGACCTCGCCCACCTCGCGCACCGCCGTTGGAGCACGCTCTCCGGCGGTGAGCAGCAGCGCGTCCATCTCGCGCGGGCCATGACGCAGGAGCCGTCCCTGCTGGTGCTCGACGAGCCGACCAACCATCTCGACGTCGGCCATGCCCTCCAGCTGTTGGCGATGGTGCAGCACTCCGGGCTGACCGTGCTGGCGGCGCTGCACGACCTCAACCTCGCCGCGGCTTTCTGCGACCATCTGGTCGTCCTGCACCAGGGGCGGGTCGCGGCTTCGGGGCCCCCTGAACAGGTGTTCACCGCGGACCTGTTGGCCGAGGTCTACGGTGTCGAAGCGGACGTGGACCTGCACCCGCGCACCGGGCGCCCGCACCTGTGGTTCCATCCGCCGATGGTTCCGCACTGAAGGCGTGCCGGTGCGGCCGACCGCCGTTGTCGGACCCGCTGCCGGCCGCCACTGCGCCGTTGGTCCCCCGCCCGCGGCCGTTTTCCCGGGGCGGGGGTGGCCACGCACGGGGGCAACACCCCCGGCCGGGTACCGCTCGCGCGGTACCCGGCCGGGGTGCTCTGTCATCCCCGCGAGCCCTGGCGTTGGAGTTCGGCCCGGGCCTCCCCCGCGCGCTGCAACGCCTCGGGCGGGGGTTCGACGGTGATCCCCGCACCCGTGAGCATGCCCAGGTCCAGCTCCCACACCAGTCGTGAGCGCTGCTCCCACAGCGCGAACGCCTCTTCCACGTGGCGCTGGGCTGCTGCGGCGGAGGCGCCGGTCACCGCGATCAGGTGGTCCATCGCCTGACCGGCGATCCCCTTCACCTGTGCGAGGCCGAAGTGGGTGACGGTGTGGCAGGGCGTGCAGACACAGATCAGGCGCCGCAGGGTCTGGACCCGGGCCTGCTCGTCGAAGGTCCACCTCTCGTGGACCTCCAGCCACCGCCGCTCCGCACGGTCGGCGGGGGCGCCGCAGACCTCGCAGAGCTGTCCTGCCCTGTTGACGACCATGCGGCGCAGCCGTTCCCAGTCCTGCTGTGACACACACGAACGCACGTTGGTGAACCAGCAGGTGGTGGGCACCAGGTCGACGAAGAGCCCGGAGCCGAGCGAGCGGTCCTCGCCCGGAAGCAGATCGGGCACGTCGGGGCGGGCCGACCAGCGTTCCAGTCCCGTGATGCCCGGCCGGGGCGCGTACCAGCGGCGTGCCCGGGGGTCCCACCTGGCCCCTTCCGCCTTCGCCAGGTCCTTCTCCGCGTACGGGACGTCGAGCCAGATCCGCTCGGCAGGCACGGCACTCCTTCACATCAGCCGGGTCGGTGGAGTTCAAGCAGTGGCTCCAGTAATACCTACGGTCCGGGGTACGTGGTCCCGAGTGGCCACAAGCGGCCAACTTCCGGGGGCGCGCCCCACCGCAGCGGCCCGGTGTTCGGAGCCGAGGGCAGGAACCTTTCCAAAGCGACCGAAACCGCCCTCTCCTCCGGGACGGGCGCGATTGTCGTCTGCCTGCCGTACTCGGCCACGGCCACGTGCACCGAACCCTTCTGACCGAGTGGATCATCGGCGGTTTCCTCGGGCCGGGTGCGGCCCGGGACCGGTGAACCCCCATGGCCTCCGAGGGCTTCCGTCAGTTGACCGCTGTCACCGGTGATGCCCCCGGGGACGCGCTCATCGCCCCCCGGGGGGCCGGTCGGGGATCACTCGACCACGCCGATGACAAAGGTCGCCATGGCGGTGAACGCCGTGAACATGGTCAGAAGAGTGGTCCCGGCCGACTTGAGCACGGTGGGCCAGGGCTTGTCCGATTCGCGGCCGATCAGTGCCGTTCCCAGAGCGGAGGCGAGGGCCAGCAGCTGCTCGCAGGGTTGGCTGAGGTATTGCCGTGGGCCGATCGTGTCGGTGTGGGCATCGGTCCCAAGCACCCGCATGGTGATCTTCCGTGGCTGCGTGCCAAATTCGAGGAGTTCCTCGAAACGCTGAGCCTCACCGAAGAAGCCGTGGTGTCCTGGACGCCGTCGCCACCACGACAAGGCCGACCGCCGAAGCGAGGGAACGGTTCATAGTGGGACTTTCCCAGGCCGTGGGGGCTGAGCGACATCTCCTACCGACAACCTCGGGCCCACAGGAGCCGAGCGCACCTGAGCCGGAACAGATCGTCTCTCGATGAAACGAACCCTGCGCTCACAGCCCTCACACTCCCCCATCCGGTTCAATGGCCCCATGCCCTCCTACACACGCGAAGACCTCCTCGAGTTGGCCGGTGCGAAGTCCTACGACCGGGGCGTGCACTACGTCGCCCAGGTCGAAGAGGTCGTCCTCGACGGGAGGACGGTGCGCGGCACCGTCCACGGCACCGACGCCTACCAGGTCGAACTCACCCCATTGCGCAACGGCATGGAATGGGACTGCGACTGCCCCTGGGCCGAGGACGGCAATTTCTGCAAGCACTGCGTCGCCCTCGGACTCGTGCACCTGTACAACGCCGATCACGGGGTGGAGACGCCCCGTGCCCCCGACCTGCAGGCCTATCTGCGCTCGCTCAGCACCACCGATCTGGTCGAGCTGGTGTTGGAGGCGACCGATGCTTCGCCCGAGTTGCGCGGCCGGTTGGAGCTGCGAGCCTCCGCGGCCGGGTACGGCAGCAATGACAGCGGCGCGGACAACGCTGACAGTGCGGGGCGGTCACTGGTCGAGGCTGCCCTGCGCGTCACCGGGTTCGTGGAGTACACAGAGGCACGGGTCTACGCCGATCGGGTGCACGAAGTGGCACGCCTGGTGGAGATGAAGACGGAACAGGGGATGGCGACCATGGCCGAGGAGCTGGCTCGCCACGCTGCGACCCTCCTGGACCAGCAGGCAGGGGTCGTCGACGACTCAGGCGGCCACATCGGTGAAGCAGGAGCCCGGCTTCTCGACGCGCACGTACAGGCGTGCGAAATCGCGGCACCGGAATCGCGCGCGCTCGCGGAGTGGCTGCTGGACCTGCAGCTCGACGGCACCGGCCTGACCGATCCCCAGATGGGTGACTACGCGGGTGTACTGGGCGAGGAGGGCCTGGAGCACTACCGCCGCGAGCTGTTCGAGGGCGATACGGGTGAGACCGCCAACAGTTGGAGCACGGGTTTCTTGAAGAGCGAGTACGCCCGTGAGGTCGGTGACACCGATCTACTCGTGCAGACCTTGGCATCCCAGGGGTCGGGGGCCTACCCCGGGATCGTCTCCGTGCTCGACGACGCGGGGCGCGGGGCCGAGGCCCTGGAGTGGGCGGAGAAGGGCTTGTCGGAGGGGTCCAGGCATGTGAGCGGACGCCTGGTGGAATACGCGGTCCAGGCCCATCGTGCCGCCGGACGTGCGGAGGAGGCTCAGCGGCTGCGGTGGGAGGCCTTCGAACGCAATCCCATGGTGTACACCTACCGTGCGCTACACCGAGACTTCCCGGACGACCAATGGCCGACGGTGCGTGGGCAGGCCCTGACCGTGCTCTCCCGTTCAGCGGCGCGGCGCCAGGCCAGGCACTTCCCGTGCTCCCTGGTCGAAGTGCTCGTCGACGAGGGGTGCGCCGGTGAGGCCTGGGTTGCCGCCACCGAGCACGGCTGCGACCCTCACCAGTGGCTCCGGGTCGCGGCGCTGCGCGAAAAGGACCGTCCCGAGGACGCGGCCGCGGTGTACGTGCATGCGGCCCAGGAGCGGGTCGTACGGGTCGACACCAGCCTGTACCCGGAGGCCGCCGACCTCGCGCGGCGGGGACGCGACCTGTACGAACGGGCGGGGCAGCCTGAGGAAGCGCGCTCGTTCGTGGAGCGGATACGCAGCGAACATCACCGCAAGCGGCGTTTCCTGGCCGAGCTCGACCGCGTGGGACTGTGACGCGTTCCTGGAGGAGACCGAGGTCAGTATGGGGGCCGCCCGTCCGTGCGGAGTCCGCGCGTTGGCCGCCCGCTGCGACGAGTCCGCCGCCGACCGGGCAGCCTTTCCCCGTCGCGGCCGCCCACGAGTGCCCGAGAAACCGTCCCGGGCGACCGGCCGGGACGGTGCGTGGTGTCAGTGTCCTGTGGCGGCCCGGTCGGACTCGCTGCGCAGCACACAGAACTCGTTGCCTTCGGGGTCGGCGAGGACGACCCAACCAAAGCCATCGGGTTCCCGGTGGTCGGCGACGAAGGCGGCTCCGAGGCCCATCAGCCGCTGCACCTCCTGTTCACGTGAGGTCTCGGGACGCAGACACAGGTGGAGCCGGTTCTTGATCGCCTTGGTGTCGGGAACCTGGTTGAAGTGCAGCACGGGACCCTCGGCCGGCATGACCTGGGTCTCCACCTCGCCCGGTCCGTCCTCCGGGTGCAGAGGGCGGCCGGTCACTCTGCTCCAGAACCGGGCCGAATCGTAGGCGTCCGTGCAATCGATCGCTATGTTCTGCACTGTCGAGACCATGCGTGTGAGCTTTCCACTCCCCCATGCCGAGTGCCACCGGTTTACGCCCCTTCTTCGCGTGCACAGGGCGAGCTCCTGGTGGTTCGGGCCCGGCCGAGAGCGTCTGCTCGGCGCCGAGCAGGCGCGAGGACCTGCCGACCCTCGAAAACCGTAGAAAGTACCGGAGACAGTGCGGCGGTGGTGGAAGGACAGGTGTGGAGGGGAGCACCATCGTCCGGGAGGGCGGAAGCCGCCCCGGGACGGAGGAAAGTCCCCTCACACTCCACGCACGGTGAGGAAGAGCCTGCTTGTCCACGAGCATCACCTCGTCCGGTCCCTCGCACCACGACCGCGGCAGCAGTATGCCGCCCTGGCTGCCCCGCGCCATGATGCTGGCCCTGTGGCTGATCACGGCCTTCGGCCTGGCTCTGTGGTTGTTCGTGCAGTTGCAGGCCCTACTCGTGTTGCTGTTGATCTCGTTGTTCCTGGCGCTGGCGATGGAACCTGCGGTCAACTGGCTCCACCGGCACCGTTGGCCGCGCGGACCCGCCACCGGGGTGGTGATGCTCCTGTTGTTCGCACTGACCGCGGCCTTCCTCAGCCTGCTCGGGTCCATGCTGATCAGTCAGGTCGTGGCCTTCGTCTCCGAGGTGCCCGCGATGGCCCGCACCGCGCTGGACTGGGTCAACGCCACCTTCGACGCCTCCTACTCCCCCACCGCCCTGCTCAGTGAGATCTCCAGTGCCAGCGGGCTGATCGAGCAGTACGCCTCCGGTGTGGCCGACAACGTCTGGGGCGCCGGGACGACCGTCCTGGCTCTGCTCTTCAACGCGCTGACGATCGCCCTGTTCACCTTCTACCTGTGTGCCGACGGTCCGCGTTTTCGGCGTGTGCTCTGTTCGGTCCTGCCACCGCGTACCCAGCGCGAGGTACTGCGCGCCTGGGAGATCGCCATCACCAAGACGGGCGGTTTCCTCTACTCCCGTGCGCTGCTGGCCGTGGTCTGCGCGGTGACGCACTACGTGGTGCTCCTCGTGCTGGACGTGCCCTTCGCGTTCGCCCTGGCTCTGTGGATGGGTGTGCTGTCGCAGTTCATCCCCACCATCGGTACCTACATCGGTGGTGCCGCTCCTGTGCTGGTGGCGCTGGTGGAAGGTGTGTGGCCGGCCGTGTGGGTGCTGGTGTTCGTCACCGTCTACCAGCAGTTCGAGAACTATGTGCTCCAACCCCGGATCACTGCCAGGACCCTGGACATGCATCCTGCGTTGGCCTTCGGGTCGGTCATCGCGGGCGTGGCCGTCCTGGGTGCGCCCGGAGCGCTGCTCGCCCTACCGATGGGCGCGAGCCTGCAGGCATTCCTGGGTACCTACATCCGCCGGTACGAGGTCGCCGACCATCCCCTGCTGCCCGCCGACAGGGGCGGTGGGAAAGAAACCCAGCATTCCCGCAGGAAAGGAGAGGCCGTGGCGCCGGACGGGGCCGGGGAAGCCGGGAACGATCCCCTTTCCGGTCTGCAGGGACGGGACGGACCGCAGGGCGTGTGAATTGCTCGTACGGCGCTCGGGCAGCGCTTTCCCGGCGTGCGAAGAAGCGCGGAGGGCGGTTTGGTTTTTCCGCGCGACCGGCCGTGCCGGCCGCACCGGCCGGAATCTGTCGGTGCTCGGCTGTAGCGTCCGGCCATGGCACACGAAAACACACTCGGGAAGATCGTCGTCACCACACCCACCGGGAACGTGGGATCCCGGGTCGTGCGGCTGCTGCTGCAGGCGGGGATGCGCCCGACTCTGTTGCTGCGCGATCCCGACAGAATCGACGCCCACACGCGGGCACGGGTCGACCTCGTACAGGGCGACCAGGGAGACGTTGATGCCGTCCTGCGCGCGACCCGGGGCGCCGACCGCCTCTTCTGGGTGGACCCGCCCACGCCGGACGACGACCCGGTCGCCGGCCACGCCCGCATGGGAGCCAACGCGGCACGCGCGGTCAGTGAGAACGGCATCGGGCACACCGTGTTCCTCAGCAGTGTGGGCGCGGAGAAGCGGCACGGGGCCGGCGAGATCGACGGGTTGGCCCGCACCGAGCAGGCGTTGGACGCCACCGGCGCCAATGTGCTGCACCTGCGCTGCGGCTACTTCTTCACCAACCTGTTCATGGACATCAGCGCTCTGCGCGAGGGCGTCCTGCCCACCCCGTGGCCGCTCGAGTCCGCGATGCCCTGGGTCGATCCGCGCGACATCGGTGACGTCGCGGCCGCCAGGCTCCTGTCCGCCAACTGGTCGGGCAGCCGGGTGCAGGCGGTGCACGGGCCCGAGGACCTGTCCTTCTCCGGTGTGGCCGACATCCTGGCCCAGGCCCTGGGCCGGCCGGTGCGCGCCGAGCGGGTCTCCGATGAGGAGGTGCGCGCCGGGCTCGGCTCCGTCGGTCTGAGCACCGGGCAGATCGAAGGCGTGGTGGGTATGGCGGCCGGCCTGCGTGAGGGTTTCACCCCCGAGCAGGAACGCGGGGCACTCACCACCACACCGACCACGCTCGCGGCCTGGGCCCACGCCCACCTGCGGCCCGCGCTGTCAACTTGACCCGGCCCTGAGGGGCCGGGCTCGGAGGTAGCGCCCGACTGGCTGCCGGGTGGCCCCTCCGTCCAGCCACCGCTGCTATGGGGTGGCAGGGGCACGTGACTCACGCCCCGCGTTCCACACGCTCCGGCCGCGGTCGGCGAACCAGGCCGGGCCCGCCGAGGTCGGCGAACCAATCGGTCTCCGTGGCTCAGCGCAGCGCCGGGGATCCGCAGCACTTCTTGTACTTGCGCGCGCTCCCGCACCAGCACGGCCGGTTGCGTTCGGGAGGCCAGATATGGAGCCGTGGGTCCTCGGGGTCGACCCCAATCCGTTCCCAGGTGTGGCGGGTGTGCTCGTCCGCGGGGTCCGTGCCGTGGGTTTCGGCGAAGGCGAGGAGCTCATCGACGCCGCACAACAGGACGGAGACGGCGGTCTCGGGGTACTGCCGGGCGTGCTCGCGCAGTTCCCGTTCCGCGTCGCGATAATGGGCGTCGGGTCCCTGGTCTGCGGCCCGGTCGGTGAGGAGACCTCGGGCACGGGCAGTGTCGAAGTCCTGCCGGGAGTAGAACACCCGGATCCGGCGCTCGGGCCCAGTGCGGGAGAAGGCGGGTTCCTCGTCCCGGCCGAGCGCACCCGCCGCTGGGTCGAACAGATGCTGCTCCCAGTCGGTCCCAGCCCGGTCGAAGGGGTCCTCGTCCGTGCCCTCGGCGGCCGCCTCCTCCATCAGGCGTTGGGAGAGCCCCTGGGCGAGCAGGTCGTGGTCATCGGGGACGAGCCCCAGATCTGCCCGTACACGGGCGCGGCCGATCAGCGGGTGCAGCATCCGGGCGGGCAGCCCGGCCAGCTCGTCGACGGAGTCGAGGAGCAGCTCACGGGAGGCGATGTTGTGGCACAGCAGCGCCTCCTTGCGGTGCCCGGTCTCCTCGAGGTCCTCGGCGAGCATACCGGCGGGCCCCTCGCCCAGGCGGCCCGGACGCAGCAGGTCCTCGATGACACGCTCTGCCCTGGCCCGGCCGTCGGCCTCCTCGCTCTCCCGCAGGTGCCATGCCAGTTCGATGGAGGCGTACTGCTCGTCCTCGGGGGCAGGGGGATTCTCCCGCAACGCTTCCAACAACCGCAGGGACAGGTCCGGACGCTCGGCCATACGAAGGTGGTACACGGCGTCCAGGAGGATGTTGCCGGCTTCCTCGGGTTGCTCCGCCAATTCCCGCAGGACCTGATCGGGCAGACCGATCCGGTGAACGGTGCTCATGAGCGCGGCGGGAAGCGTCCCGGCCCCGGAGGGGTGTGCTTGGTCGGTCATGCCCCAAAGATATCCCGGGCCGTCTTCCGTGCCGGGGCACTCGGTGAAGTTCCGCCCTCAGGGCTCGGGGCGTTCCAGCAGCGCGTACATGGGCTCCAGACGCGAGGCCACAGCGGGGGTGGACCCCTCCCAGTGCGCCACCGGGTCGAAGGGGCGCGGCGGGGCCATGGGCACCGGCTCCGCGGGGCCCAGAAGTTCTCGATGCGCTCTGCGAGCGGCGTGAGGTCCACGTCCAGTTCACTCGCCGGTCCACTCTCGCTCTCCCCCGGAATGCCCAACGCTTCCAGGGTCTCCTCCTCCGTACGGCCCAACCAGGTCAGCAGGGCCGCGGGGTCGTCGTCGAAGATCCGGGCCACCGGGTACAGGACGGCTGCGGCGTGCTTGCAGGGGCGGCCCCGGTCCGGGCAGGTGCACCACAGGTCCAGGTCGTCGAGGGGGTCGGGGAACATCGCCGCCCCGTGCCGGGCGAAGACCTCTTCCATGCGGTGCCGAGTACGTGCGTGCCGACGGTGTTCCCGTCGGTGGTCCAGAGGCTCTGCGCCACCGCCTGGAGCAGGCGCTGGCGGTGGTGGCGGCGCTCCCGCTCGCCGACGGCCGCCCTCTTCCGGATCTGGCCGCCGAGGTGACCGGGGACCCGCTCTCCCTGGACGGGACGAAGGCCTTGCCCGGCCTGGTCCTACAGGCGCTGGCGGCTCTGCGCAACGAACCGGTCCCCCGGAACGCGCAGGAACGGCGGGCGCTGTGGGCCGCGTGCGGGGTGGACTGCGACGCCCATTCCTCGACCGTGCTCGTCCTGGGGTTGCGCCCACGGGGGACGGATCCGCTGGCGCAGACCCTGCGTATATGGGCCGAGGCCGGACAGGCGGCCGTGGTCACCCTGGACCAGATCTCCCCGGACCGCGCCGGCGTCCAGGCCCGCTCCGGTCGTGTACGTGGTGGAGAACCCCTCGGTGTTGGCGTTGGCGCAGCAACGTTCGGGGAGTGGATGTCCTCCTCTGGTGTGTGTCGGGTCGGCCCGGCAGTGCGGCCGTGGCCCTGTTGCAACAGTTGGCCTCGGAGGGGGCTGAGCTGCGTTACCACGGGGATTTCGACGGCGAAGGGCTGCGTATCCGCCGCCCACGCGATGGCCCGTACGGGCGCTCTGCCCTGGCGTATGGGGCCCAGGACTACCGGGAGGCCCTCTCCCGGGTGGCCACGGCTCCCCCGCCCGGCAGGACGACCCCGGTGCCGTGGGACGGCGAACTGCACGAGGTGATCGCCGAGCGCGGTGTGGCCGTACACGAGGAAAGGGTGACGGAGACACTCCTGTCCGATCTGCGGGCCGGCGCGGACGCCCGGTAAGGCGGGCCCGCATCGAAACGGCAAGGACGAGAGCACCCTCTCGATCCCTCACGGCACGCTCGAGACCTTCACCGTCCCCGGCGGCCCGGGGCGTACGTGTGGACACCGGTGCCGCACGGGACGGTCGGCCGGGGCCTTCGATCCCCGCACCGTCGGCGTTCCGCACGAGAACAACGCGTAGTCTGGCCGTGCTCCGGAGGTGGAGACGAACCGAGGCGAAGGGGCTGTCCGGATGAGCCTGCTGGCCATCAGCGACCTGCACGTGCGGCACGAGGACAACCGTGCCTTCACCGAATCGCTCCGGCCCCGCGCCGACGACGACTGGCTCCTGGTGGCCGGCGACGTCGCCGAAACCACCACCGACGTCCTCTGGGCGATGGAGCTGCTGAGCAAGCGCTTCAGCACCGTCGTGTGGGTTCCGGGCAACCACGATCTGTGGACCACGCCCAACGATCCCGTGCAGCTGCGCGGCCGGGAACGCTACCTGTACCTGGTCGACTCCCTGCGTGCTCTCGGCGTGCACACCCCCGAGGACCCTTACCCGGTCTGGCACGGTCCGGAGGGGCCCGTTGCCGTGGCTCCGCTCTTCGTGCTCTACGACCACACGTTCCGTCCCGAGGGCACCCGTACCAAGAAGGAAGCCCTGGACGTGGCCTACGAGGCGGGTGTGGTCTGCACCGACGAGTACCTGCTCCACCCCGACCCCTATCCCGGTCGGGACGCCTGGTGCCGGTCCCGGTTGGAGTACACCCGCCGGAGGTTGGACGCGCTGGATCCGGAGGTGCCCACCGTGCTGGTCAACCACTATCCGCTCGTGCGCGAACCCACCCGGGTGCTGCACTACCCGGAGTTCGCGCAGTGGTGCGGGACCGAGGCCACCGCCGACTGGCATCTGCGCTACCGCGCTCGGGCCGTGGTCTACGGGCACCTGCACATCCCCCGCACGATCACCGTCGACGGGGTCCCCCACATCGAGGTCTCGTTGGGTTATCCCCGTGAGTGGGGCCCGCGTCCCCACCCGCCCGAAGGGCCCCGGCGCATCCTGCCGTGAGCTCGGCGTCCCCGCCCGCGACTCTTCATACCAGCGGCCCGGGTCGAGGTGCCCTGCTGCCCCGGGGTGCCTGCGCCGGACTGCGTGGCCTGGCCCGGGGCAGGGGTGTGCCCCTACCGGTGACACGGGTCCCATCCGGTGGCGAATGTTTGACGCACCGGGGTGAACGGATGTTCACTCTCTAGGGGTGAACACCCGTTCACCCTCTTTTCGTGTGCCCCTGCCCGGCGCGCACCCGCACCGCATTCCTCACCCTGGAGCCCGGAGTATCTCCGTCCTGCGTGTGCCCTCATGGCTCACCATGGGGGTGCTCACCCTCTGCGGCATGGTCGTCTCACTGCAACAGACGCTCGTCATCCCCCTGCTGCCGGAACTGCCCTCGATCCTCGGCGTCTCCACCGGCGACGCCTCGTGGCTGGTCACCGCGACACTGCTGACCGGGGCCGTGGCCACACCGATCGTCGCCCGCACGGCCGACATGTACGGCAAGCGCAGGATGCTGCTCGTGGCCCTGTCGGCCATGACCGTGGGCTCACTCGTCGCGGCACTGGGCGGGACCTTCCTGTCGATGCTGATCGGCCGCGCCATGCAGGGGTTCGGTGCCTCCCTGATCCCCGTGGGCATGAGCATCATGCGCGACCAGCTCCCCAAGGAGAAGCTCGCCGGGGGCATCGCCCTGATGAGCGCCACTCTCGGTATCGGCTCGGCCCTGGGCCTGCCCTTGTCCGGTGTGCTCTACAGCGCGTTCGGGTGGACCTCTCTGTTCTGGTCCAGCGCGCTGGCCGGCGCGGTCCTCATCCTCACCCTCCTGCTGGTGCTCGATGAGTCCTCGCAGCGTTTCCCCGGACGTTTCGACGTCCCCGGCGCACTCGTACTCACGATCATTCTCGTCAGTGTCCTGCTCCCGCTGTCCAAGGGCGCCTCGTGGGGATGGGCCAGTGGCCAGGTCATCGGCTCGCTCGCGCTCGCGGCCGTGTCGCTGGCGGTCTGGATCCCGCTGCAGCTGCGCACACGCGAGCCCATGGTGAACCTGCGCACGGCCGTCCGGCGCCCGGTCCTGCTCACCAACGTCTCCTCCTACTTCGTCGGCTTCGCGATGTTCCTGAACAGCCTGGTCACCACCCAACAGCTGCAGGTGCCCACCGACACCGGGTACGGCCTGGCCCTGCCCGTGGCCGTCGCCGGCCTGGCGATGGTGCCGGGCGGCCTGATGATGCTCGTCCTCTCACCGGTCTCCGGCCGTATGATCAACCGGTGGGGCGGGAAACCGACACTGTTGAACGGCGGGGCCGTCATGGGCCTGACCTACCTGTGGCGGATGTTCAACCACGATGCCGTCCGGGAAGTCGTGCTGGGCAACATGGCCGTCAGTATGGGCAGCGCGATCGCGTTCGCGGCCATGCCCACGCTGATCATGGCGTCCGCTCCTCGGAGCGAGACCGCCTCGGCGAACGGGCTCAACACCCTGATCCGTTCGCTGGGCACCTCCAGCAGCAGCGCCGTGACCGCGTTGGTCTTCGCGTCGCTGACCGTGACCGTCGACGGTGCGGTCTTCCCCTCCGGCAGGGCCATGGCTCTGGCGCTCCTGCTGGGCGTGGCCGTGTGCACCGCCAGTGTGCTGTTCACCGTCTTCGTCCCGGGCCGCGAGCGTGCCGGGAAGGAGGACGAGGCGACCGGGGCCGGGGCCTCCGGCTCCGCCCGGGCCCGTGGTTCCGGGGACGAGGATGAGAAGGTGGAGTCGTGAGCGCTTCCGACAGTCGAGGCACGATCCTCAGCACCGCACGGGAACTCTTCTCCGAGCACGGTTACACGGCGGTGACCATCCGGGACATCGCCGCCGCCGCGGGGGTCTCCCCCTCGCTGGTGATGAAGCACTACCGGAGCAAGGCCGAGCTGTTCAACGAGCTGGGCCCCAACGACATCCCGTTGGCCGAACTGGACCTGCCCCGTTCCGAGCTGGGCCGTGCACTGGTACAGAAGGTTCTCAACCGGCGGGAACACGGTCTTTCCGACCCTCTGTTGGTGGCCGTCTCCCATGCCCGTGAGTCCCCCGAACCCGAACGCACCCGTGCAGAGTTTCGGGAGCGGCTCCTGTACCGCTTCGGTGAGCTGATCGGGGACACCACCCCCGACCGCCGCCACGCGAGCGCCGTGGCCTCCCAGATACTCGGTCTGGCCGAGGGGGTCCGGGTTCTGGGCCTGTTTCCCGCCGAGGAGATCTCCCGCGAGGAACTCCTGGACCTGTACGGGCCGCTCGTGCAACAGCAGATCGACGCCTGCACGGAGACTCAAGGGCCGGGCCCCGACTCCTGAGGGGCGGCCCCTCGGCCGGTTCCCCGGGCCCGGGGTCGGCCGCACCCGGCAGGAACCCGGTGGACGCCGGTCGGGGCACAGGAGCAGACCCCGACCGGCGGGCTTCACGGAAACCGTCGGGTATTCCCCGCAGGCGCCCCTTATCCCGCGGCGCGCAGGCGGCCGACGATGCCG
Organism: Nocardiopsis kunsanensis DSM 44524; assembly: GCF_000340965.1. Classification (GTDB taxonomy): domain Bacteria; phylum Actinomycetota; class Actinomycetes; order Streptosporangiales; family Streptosporangiaceae; genus Nocardiopsis; species Nocardiopsis kunsanensis. The sequence continues at coordinate 9,765 of NZ_ANAY01000033.1, read as the reverse complement.
TCCAGGTCCGCGGCGACCAGGTCACCGCGGATGAAGTGACCGCCTGCGGCCTCGTGCGATTCGTGCGCGATCCCGGCCGCGTCGAGACCGGCGCGGAACTCCCGCTGCCCGGCGAGCACCTCTCCTTCGGTGATCCGGTCGAACCAGTTGATCGGGTCGGGGCTGTCACCGGCGACCATGAAGACGCGCTTGCCGCGGTAACGGCCGATGTTCTCCACCGCGTTGTCGGCGCTCACCCGGGCCTCGTCCCACGGCACCCCGTAGACGGTGCCGCCGGCCAGTTCGGCGGCCGCGGAAGTCACGTTCGCCCAGTGGGTGACCGCGCCGGCGTCACGGCGCATGCTGGCCGGCCCGGAGTAGGAGCTGACCGAGGCGAAGTGGCCGTAGTACTTGGCTGCGTACTTGAGTGCGCCGAAGCCGCCCATGGAGAAGCCCGCCACGGCACGGCCGTCGAACTCGGCGTGGGTGCGGAAGTTCGCGTCGATCCAGGGGACGAGCTGGCTCATGTGGAAGGTCTCCCAGTTGCGGGGACCGGTGTTGGAGGTGACCGGATTGCTGTACCAGCCGGCCGGGCCGCCGTCGGGCATGACGATGATGAGCTGGTGCTCCGCGGCGAGTTCGCGGATACCCGAGTTGTCCCAGCTCCGGAAGTCCTGGTTCAGGCCGCCGCCGTGGAGCAGGTAGAGGACGGGGTAGGTGCGCCCGTCGTTCCGGTAGCCCTCGGGGACCATGACGTTGACCGCGGGGTCCCACCCGATCGCGTCGGTCCGGAAGCGGTAGTACCACATCCGTGCGTCGTTCTCGTTCTGTTCGACGATGTCGAGGCCGGCATGGGGCCTGACCGTGCTGGTGGCCGTGTCGGCATGAGCGGAGGATGCCGACGCGAGGAGGCCACCGGAGGTGGCTGCCATACCGACGGTGAGTCCGCCGATGCTCTTGAGGAGGTTCCTCCGGCTGGGGGGTTGGTAGCTCAACATGACTCCTGGGGGTTCGGGGGAAGGGGGCCTCACTCACCGGGGTCCGGGTTTCTCCCACCTTGTTCCGGAATGCAGGGGAAGCGCGCGGCTTCTGGCGAGGGTGGCCGCCGCACCAGTGGAACAGAAACGCCGACCCGATGCCGCATATCACGAATAACGAAATAATGAACATTCTGTGAGTTGGTCGGGCGCCTCCACCGAAAGGCATGCGAACTGCAGGTATTCACCCACCGAGCCCGCACACCGCCCCCAGAGGGGACGATGTACTCCCAGGCAGAGCGTCTCTCAGGAAATCCGGTCTCACAATTTGCCCGAAAGATCTACTCTTCCCACGGCCCCCGGAGCACAGAAAACAGCCGGCCCCTTCAGCCGCCACGGCCTCGGCCGACGCAACAGCTAACCTGCGTGCCATGCGTTTGCTGATCATCTCCGACACCCACCTGCCACGGCGCGCCCGCGACCTTCCCGCCCAGATCTGGGAAGAGGTCGAACGCGCCGACGCCGTCGTCCACGCGGGCGACTGGTGCGACCTCGAGTCGCTGCTCTCGCTCCAGGCACGAGCGGAGCGGCTCATCGGCGTGTACGGCAACAACGACGGCCCCGAGCTGCGAGAGCGCCTCCCCGAGGTGGCCCGTGCGGAACTGGGCGGTGTGCGCTTCGCCGTCGTCCACGAGACAGGACAGGCCAAGGGGCGGGAGAAGCGGTGCGCGAAACTCTTCCCGGACGTGGACGTGCTGGTCTTCGGCCACTCGCACATCCCCTGGGACACTCGCGCAGAGACCGGGCTGCGGTTGGTCAACCCGGGTTCGCCCACCGATCGGCGCAGACAGCCCCACCACACGTACATGACCGCCGAGGTCGACGGCGGCGGGACGGACCTGCGGTTGCACCGCGTGGGGACCGGCCTCTGAACGGGGCGGGCCACGCGGAAACGCGCCCCGGCGACCGGGCCGGGACTGCCTCAGCCGCCCGAACCGATGGTCGCCACGGCCGCGTCGATCCGCTCGGCCATCTCGATGTCGCGCGTGGTCACGGCAGCGATCGATTCGGTCCGCACCGTGAAGGTGACCCCGCTGTCGGTGGTGTAGTGCTCGAAGGAGTGCCCGAGCCGCCTCGCGGCCTTCTCCGCCTGGTTCAGCAGTGGTGTGACCCGGTCGCCGGGCAGATCCACGTCCCTGGTCAGGCCGCCGGTGTCGCCCCGCCAGGCGGGAAGGCGTTCCATCGCCCGCTCCAACGTCGACTCGTCGAGCCGGCTCGGGGACCCGGACACCCCGGTGTCGGCGCGCCCGCGAGCGCCCTCGGGGTCGTGGGCCCACTGGGCGAGCTCGTCGGGAAGCTGGGATGCCAGGTCATCGGCGAGCCGGGGGTCGCTCCAGCGGATCCCGGTCAGGACCGCCCCCACCAGACGCACCCCTTTCTCCTCGGGGCAGCCGACCTCCTGTGCGACCTCCTCCGAGAGCGCTCCTGTCGTCTCCAACGCGGGGGCGCTCGGCTGCGCCGGGATGTGGTCCCGCAGCGCGGCGGGGAACTCTGCGCGCAGGCGCTTGCGTGTGTCCGGTGTGGTGTGCCGGGCCAGGGCGCCCGTCACCGCTTCCAGCGCCCGGCGCCCCTCGTCGTTGTCGGTCGCGTTCCCCTCGCGGACCACGTGCTCCATGAGTTCCTGGTAAGCGATCATTCGTCCCCCTCGAGTCGCATGGACCCGGCGTATTCGCCTTCCGGCCCCTGTTCGTGGTCCTGACCTGGGGCGGCGTCACCAAACATCGGGGGCGGACGCCGGTGCGGTCCGTGGCCGGCGCCGGCGGTCACCGGTCAGTTGGTCCTGGTGCGGTCCAATGAGCACACACGTGGGGAGCCCGAGCCGCGGGGGTCCGGTTCGGGCCGGGCCTGCACGGGCGCCCGGTGGCCCGGTGCGCGGGACAGGTACCCACCGGAGGGGCCGACCCGGGCCGTGTCCGGGAACGGAGGCCCGCGAACCCGTCCTGCGGACAACCTTCTTCCGGCCCCGGAGGTCGCGCGATACCCGTGCCATCTGCTCTTCGCTCGCCCCCGTCCTGCTGACAGCGCTCTTCTCGGGCCTGCCCCACGAGAACCACGTTCCGCCCCTGAACACCGGAGGGGTACGGTCCACGCCCGTCCAACGCCGGGGAGGGCGGCTTCGAGGTCGCGCTCCCAGCAGTGCCCGCAAGGCTGGGCACCGCTCTGGCCCGTGGTGATCTCGCGTCGGTGGTGTCGCGCAGCTTCACCGACGAGATCGCGTACACACGCCCGGACGAGCACAAGATTCCCTGGCGCTGGTGCGCGGGTGGTTGGTCTCCGATCAGGCCCTGCCCCCGCTCGACGAAGGCGATGTTCGACGCCCACTGCATGGACGCGGCGTCGGGAGAGCCCCTCCGCCCGAGGAGGGGGTGCGGTGCACGAGCGCGCCCGAGATCGACCTCGCTGTTTTCCACGGGAGCTGAGCACGCCGCACGGGCAGAACGCGCAGTTGGGTTCAGTCGCAGCAGGAGCAGCATTCCGCCCAGCAGCTACAGGCCTCGCACCAGGACCCCCTCGGTTTACCGGACCAGGGTCCGGGGTGGGGATCCCGGCAGCAGAACTGGCAGGTGCAGCACATGAACAGGGCCGCCGCGCAGCCGGCCGGCAGACCCCGGCTGCGGCGTGGCTCCAATGCGGGGGTCCGGCAGCCGCAGTCGCAACGGTCCGAGCCCTGCCCACCGCCCCCGCCGGAGCGGTGTTCCCCGCCGCTGTGGGGGCCTCCTGCATGTGCCGGGCCGTGGGAACCGCCGTGGCGCTCCGAGTGCCCCGGGTGGTTCCCGTGCACCGAGTGCCGGTACTGGCCCGGATGTCCCGGGTGTCCTGCGTGGGCGAAGGTGCGTTCGACGGCGCGGCCCAGTTCCAAGACCAGTAGTGCGTGCACGAGGCAGCCGTCGTCGAAGTCGGCCTCGTCCACGGCGAGGGAGACGCCCAGGACGGCGTCGTCGCACAGGTCACGGGCGCGCCGGATCGGGGTTCCGGTGTTGGTGAGGGGGTTCCAAGAGCCCTGGGCGAGATCCTGGTTCCGGTCCTCGACCGCGTCCAGCAGGTGGGCGATCCGGCCGAAGAGGCGACCTGCCTCGTGCAGTGGTTCGGCGTTGGCGGGCCGTCCTGCCAGGAACGCCGTGTGCGCGAACGCCTCGGCGGTGGCTTCCTCGGTGGGCGCGGTGACACCGAGGACATCGGTCCCCTCCCCCGCTGCCTTCTCCACCGCGCGTTGGCGGTCGACGACGGCGGTCAGCGCGGTCCCGTCGAACCCGAGCCCGGCCCCGGACGCGCGGGCACCCCGCTGCCACCGCTCGGCCGTCCGCCCGGCCAGCTCGCGCACACCTGTTCGGGCGAGGCGGCCGTCGCCGTCCTCGATGTGGTCGTTGATCCTGGCCGAGGCCAGGAGGAGCGAGACCACCGCGGCCAGTTCCGCGCCCGCCCCCTCGGCGACGGTGGCCGTACGCATGCCGCGTAGCAGGCAGGGCCCGGCTGTGCGGGTCCCGGTCCGGGTCTGGGCCGCGGTGAGGGCCGAGACCACCAATCCGTCGTGGTTGGTGGCCAGGCGTGCGGCCTGGCCGTGGCCGTCCCGTAGGGCCAGGCACAACCCGCACAGGTGTGACATCCACTCGCCGGCCAGTTCTGCGGACAGAGTGTGTCGGCAGGGCCGCAGGATTCCGAACATGTTCGCCTTCTCGTCGCCAGGGTCCGCCCTCAGGCACGCGGACACGTGTTCCGATCCCTGCGGCGTCTGTTCGGTTCGGCCTCTCGGCCCCCGGTTCGGTCCGCGATTGTCCACAGGCCCCGAGCGGGATCGTCGGCACTGGTACACGATGGCCTGCAAAGCCCTTCGACCCTGGTGAGGTCTCTGTGACTCCTCTGTTCCCCGAGTCCGACGACCGTGCACGACTGGAACGGCTCGCGCGTGAGCACGCCGAGCGCAGCGCCGGCCCGGACGGGCGGGCTCCCTCATGCGCGCCGATCGAACGCCTGGTCGTGGACTACCTGCGCCATCTGTGTTCCGACGGCGGCACCGATCAGGGACCGGAGCCGCACCGACAGGTGTGCGAGGCGATCGCGGCGCGGTACCCGTGGCTGGCCGCGGAGTGCCGTCGCCAAGTGGTCGTGCGGGCCGCCGAGGAGGCCCGGGACCGGTTCCACCAACGGTCCGAGTCGTGGGAGCGGGGTGATCGGCGCAGGGAGCACCGGGAGCTGGTGGCCCGTTCCCGGGAGGTGATCGGCCGGTTGCGGGTCGGTCAGCGGGTGGGGTTCCGGTACCGGAGGTTCTGGTACACGGGGGTGATCGTCGGTTTGGGGCGTACACGCGCGAGGGTGGCCCACCGGGTCTTCACCGGCCCGGAACGGGTCCGGATGTTGCACGCGGCCAAGCTCGTCCCGTTCGACGAGCGTACGTTCGGCGACGGGCCCCGGTGAGCTCGCCGGCGGGTCCGGCCGCGTACGTGGATCCGGCCCGTGCGCCCGCCGGGGCTCTTTTCCGGTGTCAGCGCACGACCGGGGATCCGCAGCACTTCTTGTACTTGCGTCCGGACCTGCACCAGCAGGCCTGGTTGCGCTCGGGCGGCCAGGGGCGCAGCGCCTCGGGGTCCAGGGCCTGGGCCCAACGTTCGCGGGTGGCCGGCTCGGCCGGGTCGAGCTCTGCGGTCGCGGCGAAGGCGGTGATCTGGCCGGGCGTGGCCGTGGCGGTGTGCAACGGCACGGCGGGGGTTTTCCGGGCGTCGGCGCGCAGCGCACGTTCGACGTCGTGGTGGTGGGTGTCCGTTCCGGTGATCAGACCGTGTTCGCGGGCCTCGTCGAGGTGTTCGCGGGCGTAGGCCACGTGCACGACAGGGGCGTCGTCCTTCTGTGCCTCCGAAGCACCGTGCAGCGCCCGGTCGAGCAGGCCGGTCTCGGTGTCGGACCCGTCTGCGGCGCGGGCCTGCTCGTCGTGGGCGTCGGGGGCGAGTCCGAGGCGCTCGCGCACGCGGGCACGCCCGGTGAGCAGGGCGAGTCCGAGAGGTTCGAGCCGGTCGACGATCTGCGCGGGCTGGGCCAGGACGCTACGGCAGGCCACGTTGTAGCAGTACAGGGCGGTCTCGGGTGCGGTATCGGCGTACTCCTCGGCGAGGACGGCCGCCATGCCGCGTCCGAGTACACCGGGGCGCAGGAGGTCGGCGATGAGCCGGTCGGCCTCCTCGTTCCATGCCTCGGAACGCAGGATCTGCGAGAGCATGTGCGCAGCGTACTGGCGGTGGTCGTCCTGCGGGGCGTGTTCCCGCAGGATCTGCAGGAGGGCCTTGGCGTGGGCGGGGTCGTGCTCGCGCTGTTGCCCGGCGGCTTCCAGGAGGACGTCTGCAGCCGAGTCCGGGTCGGCAGCCATGGCGTCCAGGTGGTGCTGGGGCAGGTCGAGGTCCAGGACGGCTGCCACCAGTTCGGGCGGGAGCGGGGCCGGGGTCGCGCTTTCGGTCATGGGTCCAGGTTAGGAGCGCCGGGGAGCGGTTCGGTGCGTACGGGTTCACCGGGAACGGCCACGGTCTCATCCCTCGTATGGTGTACATCGTCGCTGTGACTAAAACAGCATGACCCCAAGATTGGATCTACTCAAGAAAAGCTGCTTTACTGGGGCCATGCACCAGACCGACACCGAAACTGTCCTGCGGGCAGCTTCGCTACGTGTGACCGGGCCCCGAGTCGCGGTACTGGAGGCTGTCGAGGCCCACCCGCACTCCGACGCCTCCGCCGTGCTCCAGGTGGCCCGCGCTCGCCTCGGTGCGGTGTCCAACCAAGCGGTGTACGACGTCCTCAATGCCCTGACCGGCGCTGGACTCCTACGGCGTATCGAACCCGAGGGGTCGCCCGCACGCTACGAGCGCCGTGTGGGCGACAACCACCACCACGTGATCTGCCGTCGGTGCGGCGCGATCTCGGACGTGGACTGCGCCACGGGAGCAACACCCTGTCTCGAGGGCTCGGACGACCACGGCTTCGTCGTCGACGAGGTCGAGGTCACCTATTGGGGCATGTGCCCCGCGTGTCAAGAAGCCTGACCCCTCCGACTCTTGTCGCACAGCATCGCAGGTTTTCACTCAAGGAAGCAGGAGTCCATGTCGCAAGACAACACCAACCCGATCACCACAGCCAATGGCGCACCGGTCGCCAACAACCAGGACAGCCTCACGGCCGGCCCGCGCGGCCCGATGCTGCTCCAAGACCTGTGGTTCCTCGAGAAGCTGGCGCACTTCGACCGCGAGGTCATCCCCGAGCGCCGCATGCACGCCAAGGGTTCGGGTGCCTGGGGTACTTTCACCGTCACCCAGGACATCACCCAGTACACCAAGGCCGCGCTCTTCTCCGAGGTCGGCAAGCAGACCGAGATGTTCGCCCGCTTCTCCACCGTCGCCGGTGAGCGCGGCGCTGCCGACGCCGAGCGCGACATCCGCGGCTTCTCACTGCGCTTCTACACCGAAGAGGGCAACTGGGACGTCGTCGGCAACAACACCCCGGTCTTCTTCTTCCGTGACCCGCTGAAGTTCCCCGACCTCAACCGCGCCGTCAAGCGCGATCCGCGCACCAACATGCGCTCGGCCGACAACAACTGGGACTTCTGGACCAACCTGCCCGAGTCCTTGCACCAGGTCACCATCGTCATGTCGGACCGCGGCATCCCCGTGGGTTACCGCAACATGCACGGTTTCGGTTCGCACACCTTCTCGTTCGTCAATGCCGACAACGAGCGCTACTGGGTCAAGTTCCACTTCCGTACCCAGCAGGGCATCGAGAACCTCACCGACGAGGAAGCGGCCAAGGTCATCGCCGACGACCGCGAGTCCTCCCAGAGGGACCTGTTCGACGCCATCGAGCGCGGCGACTACCCCAAGTGGACCTTCTACGTCCAGATCATGCCGGAGGCGGACGCGGAGAACTACCGCTTCCATCCCTTCGACCTGACCAAGGTCTGGTCCAAGAAGGACTACCCGCTCATCGAGGTCGGCGAGTTCGAGCTCAACCGCAACCCGGAGAACTACTTCGCTGACGTGGAGCAGGCCGCCTTCACCCCGGCGAACCTGGTCCCGGGCATCGGTGTCTCCCCGGACCGTATGCTGCAGGGCCGCCTGTTCTCCTACGGTGACGCCGCCCGTTACCGCGTGGGCGTCAACCACCACCAGATCCCGGTGAACTACCCGCGTGGCGCCAAGCAGGTCAACACCTACCACCGTGACGGTGCCATGCGTGTGGACGGCAACCAGGGCGGCGTGCCCGGCATCGAGCCCAACTCCTACGGCCGTTGGCCCGAGCAGCCGGCCTACGCCGAGCCCGCGCTGGGGGTGGGATCCACCGCCGACCGGTTCAACTACCGCGAGGACGACGACAACTACTTCGAGCAGCCCGGTGACCTGTTCCGCCAGATGAGCGCCGAGGAGCAGCAGCGGCTGTTCGCCAACACCGCTCGCGCCATCGACGGTGCTTCCGAGGTCGTCGTCGAGCGCCACATCAGCAACTGCACCAAGGCCGACCCGGCCTACGGTGAGGGTGTGCGCAAGGCCATCGAGGCCCTCAAGGCCGGCAACCTCTGAGCATGAATGTGCGACGTGAGGTGTCCTGAGCGGCGTCCACGCACATGAGGGGCCGACGTGGTCTTCAGCGACCACGCCGGCCCCTTTTTCTGTCTCCGATGCGGTTTCTGCCGGTCCCGTCGGCCGGCTGTGCCGTGCGGGACCCGTCTGTCAGTCCGAGCCCGGCAGGAGGTCCTTGCGCCCGAACATCTCGGCGGTGGCCTTGGCAGTGGGGGTACCCGCGTCCAGGTCGGCACCGGCCTCGACCAGTGCCGCCACGACCGCGTCCTCACCCTTGAACAGCGCCCCGGCCACGGGCGCCTGATCGTTGTTGTTGCGCAGGTCGACGTCGGCACCTCGCCCGATGAGGGCGGTGACGGTGCCCGCGTGGCCGTGGTAGGCGGCCAGCATCAACAGAGTGTTGCCGTCGTCGTCACTCACGTCGACCGGAAGGCCGTGGTCGAAGAACTCCATCAGTTCCTCGGTCTGCCCTGCACGGGCCAGGTCCATGGCCAGTTCGATGACACGTCTGGTCTGCTCCTCGGAAAGTCCGCTCATCGCTCCAGGCTAGAGCGTGTGGGGGTCCTTCCGGACACCTGGAACGCTTGTCATGCGTGAGCACGGCTCTGAGCGTGTGCGGCCGCCAGGACAGGGTGGGTGAGAACCCGGTTTCGGCTGCGGTGGGGCTCATGGACTGTGGAGGGGCCCGTGGGCCGTTGGTAGGTGGCACAGGTCCCGGTGGGTCGGTGGACCGGTGAGTGGTGGGTGGGCCTGGTGGTGCGGTAGCAGGTGGGAAGGCCCGGTGGGGGCGGTAGCAGGTGGGTGTGGGCCCGGTGGGCTGGTAACTGATAGGGCAGGGGCCATGGACTGGTGGCAGGTGGGTGGTGTTCGTCGGAGCGTCGAGCGTAGCCCGGCCGGGGCTTCCCGCAACCCGCTTCGGCGCCCCGCCACGCCCCTTTCATCGCGGTGAATGTGGCGGGTGTGTGATGGGTTCTCGCGGCGCCTCGGGGTGTGCGGCCCGCCCCTTCCCCGGGCCGGCCCGCTCTCGCCGCCGAACACCCCACGGCCGCAGCCAACCGTCCGCCCGAAGAAGTGGGGGCCAACCGCCAACCCCCTCGGGCGGGCCATTGCGACCACCGCTTGCGGCGTGGGCACGGTGGCTCGCTCCTGCGACAGCAACGGCCCCCTACGGGAGCAACTACGGCCCCGCGCACTCCCGG
>NZ_ANAY01000032.1 GCF_000340965.1 Nocardiopsis kunsanensis DSM 44524 | reverse complement strand
GGGGAACTCCTCGTGCTGGTCAACAACAAGTGGCGTCTGCGGGTCATCGAGCGCGACCATCCGGAACTGTTCATGGAGGCGTTGCTCGCCGGCGGCGCCGACGAGAACGCGTGAACCCCCGCTCAGTGTTCTCGTACGTGGGACCCGTTTTCTCTTTCGGTCGGAAATATTCACGCCGGGTCAATGGCGGTGACTCGGCGTCGCGCCCAGGGGTATTGGCGTAGACCGGTGTGAACCCTCGTTGCCGAGGTACGCGGTACACACATCACCGGGGCCCTCCCGGGGCGTGTGCGCCGTGTCGCCCCGAGGGGTCCGGCGTGCGTAGAGGCCAAAGTCACGGGCCGGAGAGCGACCCGCTTCCACGCCCGTGATCAGGGCGAAGGTAGCCTGTGCGGAGGCCGCTAGGGCGCGATCGGCAACATGGTCACCCCGAGGAAGCTTCCGGTTTGTCCCTATCTGTGAAGGGGCATGGGAAGCGGACGCGGAGCACTGTGTGACGGAGTGCTCAGGGGACCGGAGCAGGAGACAAGGGCGACGCCGGGTGTCCCCGGTGCCGTGCGTGGCGCCCCAGGGCGAGCATGAAAGTTCACACGATGCGGCAAAATCTATAAATCTTCACCGTACGGCAATTCTGCAAGGGCATGAGTGTGTGTTTCATGTCACCTGTCCCCGAATCGGTGAAACTTATATGATTTTGCTTAACTATCGTTTAACAAAACAGAATAATAACGAGTGAATCAAAAGAACGTGGAGGCTGACCCGCCCCGCGTCCCACGTACCTCACGGATCCCCCGCCTGGAAAGGTTGACCTCGGGCATGAGCGATGACGAGAAAGAGCGCACGGTTGAGCTCCACTACGAGGGTGGCACGCTGACACTCCCGGTGTTCACCGGCACCGAGGGGGAGCGCACCATCGAGCTGAAGACCCTGTTGGGGTCCACAGGCATGACCACCCTCGACCCGGGGTTCGGGAACACGGCCTCCTGCAGCTCGAAGATCACCTACATCGACGGCGGCGCGGGGGTCCTGCGCTACCGCGGGTACCCCATCCAGGACCTGGCCGTCGGAAGCAGCTTCCTGGAGGTCGCCTACCTGGTGATCTACGGCGAGCTGCCCGAGCCGGGCCGGCTCAAGGAGTTCTCCGACAAGTTGCGCGAGAACGCCGACATCCCCGAAGACATGGGTGCGTTCATCGACGCGATGCCCCGCAACGGGCACCCCATGGCCCTGATGGCCAGCGCGGTCAACACCCTGGCCGCCTACTACGACGACAGTGCCGACCCGGCCGACGAGAACCAGGTCGAGCTCGCCACGATCCGGCTGATGGCCAAGCTGCCGACGATCGCGGCCCGCATCTACCGCAACTCCATCGGCGAGGAGCCGATCGCGCCGGACCCCTCGCTCGGCTACGTCGAGAACTTCACCCGCATGACCTTCGGGGAGCGGCGCCCCGACGGCGAGCTGGGCGAGCTCTTCGGCAAGGCCGTCGACCTGCTGCTGCTCCTGCACGCCGACCACGAGCTCAACTGCTCCACCGCCACCGTGCGGGTCGTCGGCTCCTCGCAGGCCGACATCTACGCGAGCATCGCCTCCGGCGTGAACGCCCTGTCCGGGCCCTCGCACGGCGGCGCCAACCAGGCCGTCCTGGAGATGCTGGACGAGATCCGCGACTCCGGTGTCGAGCTCGAGGACTTCCTGGAGCGCGTGAAGAACCGCGAGGTCCGCCTCATGGGCTTCGGTCACCGCGTTTACAAGAACTTCGACCCGCGCAGCAAGCAGATCAAGAACCTGGCCACCCAGATCCTGGACCGGGACGACAACCCGGACGAGCTCTTCGAGCTCGCTCTCAGGCTCGAGGCCGCCGCGCTGAAGGACCCCTACTTCACCGAGCGCAAGCTCTACCCGAACGTCGACTTCTTCACCGGCGTCATCTACCGGGCCATGGGCTTCCCGAGCAACATGTTCACGGTGCTGTTCGCCCTGGGCCGCCTGCCCGGGTGGATCGCGCACTACCGCGAGCAGCTGCACGACCCGGCCTTCCGGATCGCGCGTCCGCGCCAGCACTACGTCGGCTCGCCCGAGCGCCGCTACCCCGGCCAGGGGTAGAGCGGCCCGGCCGAACCCCGACCGCCCGTCCGCGCCACCCGCCGGCCTCCACAGCCGGCGCCGGCGAGGGCGGGCGGTCGTGTGTCGGGGCCTGCTTTCCAGGTATTTTGCGGGCCCGGAGTCGTCGGAGGCCGCCAATACGGGAAGTGCCAGGGTGCGGCCCCGCCCACGCGGGGCCCCTCGCCGCGGAGGGAGGCTGTGATGGTCGGGTACGAACTGCCCGGAGGTCTGCTCGGGCACCTGAGCCGCAACTGGTGGCTGGTGGTCCTGCGGGGCGTCGCCGCAGTGGTCTTCGGGATCCTGGCCCTGCTGTGGCCCGGACTCACACTGGTGGCCCTGGCCGTGGCCTTCGGTGTCTACGCGCTCGTGGACGCCGGAGCGGTCGGTTACGCCGCACTCCGGGCCGAACGCGGTACCCGCGCACCCCTGGTGGTGCAGTCCGTGCTGACCCTGGTCGTCGGCCTCGTCGCGCTGCTGTGGCCGTTGGCCGCGGTGGTCGCGCTCGTGTTCGTGGTCGGTGCTTGGGCGATCATCACCGGTGTCGGTGAGATCATCACCGCGGTCCGGCTACGTGCCCGGATCAGCTCGGAGTGGCTGCTGATCTTCGTCGGTGCGCTCTCGGTCATCTTCGGTCTGTTGCTGTGGTTCTGGCCCCTGGAAGGTGCCCAGGCGCTCGTGTTCGTCGTCGGGATCTACGCGATCGTCTTCGGTCTGGTGCTCGCCGTTGCCGGGCTCCGGCTGCGCAGCGCCGACGGTCGCCGGAAGGGTTCCGGGGACGAGAGCTCCGCTGACGAGGGGGTCTGGGACGAGGGGGCTGAGGGCGGAGCCGGGTACGTCCCGGGCGCAGGAGCCCACCCCTACGACGACGGGCCGGAGCACGGCGGGGACCTGCTCGCCCGGCGCGAGGACGACCGGGCCGCACCCGAGGAGGACTTCGAACCCGGCGAACGCTTCGAACGCCCCCGCCGCACAGGGGACGAAGCTCCCGAGGCCCCCGATGCGGACCGGACCTTCCGCGTCGGTGAAGAACGCGAGGACGCCCGGCGTTCGGCCCCCGAGGAGCCTCGGGAGCGCCCGCGCCGCGGCCGCCACCGGGCCCCCAGACGCGGCGACTGACCGCCCCGCCCGAGTCACGGACGGGGTGTTGCCGGGCCCCGGCCCCGGCCCGCACCAGGTGGCCGGACGGGCCCCGAGCCGGCCGTCGAGGGACCTGAGTCCCGGCTTTCCTTGTGATGGGGACGACAGGGGGCCACACTCGTGTGTGGGGGCGGCGGACGGGCACGCCCCGGCATCGAGACACCGGCGGTCCCGCGAGGCGTGGGCTCCGGACGCGGGGAGTGGTTGGGACGGTGGCGAGCGCGTCGGGGCCCGGGGGTCCGCCCATGAGCTGGGAGGGCATCGAGGAGGCGCTCAACCGTGTGCGTGGCGAGGGCGCCCGTGTCTCCCTCCAGTTGGCCGACATGGACCGCAACGTCGCCCAGCGCATGCTCCAGGGCGCCGGCCCCGTGGGCCGCACCCGGCAGCGGTGGGAGCGCGCCGAACGCAGTGTCCACAGGCTGTGGACACTGCACGCCGCCTTCGATGAGGTCGTCGAACAGGCCGGCGCCCTCCGCGCTTCCGACGGCGAGGAGAACTCTGTCCGCGAGGCCCTGTCCCAGGTACTGACCGGCCCTTCGGTCGCCTTCCTGCTCGACGGGGCCACCGAACACCTCTCCCTGGCCGAGGCGATCGCCCGCATGTCCGCCGACTCGGAGGAGATCGCCGGGACGATCGCCGATGTGGAGGCCGCCTGGGCCGTCCTCCATCCCAAGATCGATGAACTCGAGGCGCTGTGGCAGGAGATCGGTTCCCTGGCCGGGATGGTCGGGGACGAGGAGGGGGACCACGAACCTCTGCGCGCCGAACTGGCCTCCCTGGGCGAGACCGTACGCCGCGATCCCCTCGCCCTGGTCACCGGCGACGGCACCGCCGACACCTCGGACCTCGAACGGGCCCGGACGCGGCTCGAACACATCGCAGGGGAACTGCGTGACGCGCTCCGTATGTGCGACTCCTACGACGAGAGCGTCGAGCGCCTCCTCTGGGCCATCGACGACGCAGAGGAGAAGACGGCCCGCACAGCCGCGTTCAGGCGCCGGGTCGCCGGAGCCGTCGCGGTGCCCGTCCCGGTGGAGATCATCGACAGGGTCCCGTCCCTGCGCGAAGGGGTGGCCGAGATGGCCGAGCTGCGCACCCAGGGGCGCTGGCGCGAGCTCGGCAGGCTCCACGGCCGGCTCCAGCAGGCCGTGCACGAGACCGTCGACGACGTCGCCGAACGCAGGGAGAGCCTCGAGACACTCCTGGAACGCCGTTCCGAGCTGCGCGCGCGTCTGGAGAGCTACCGCACACGGGCGGCACGGCTCGGGCCGACGGAGGGTGAACGGTTCCTCGCCGAGCACCGCCGCGCGCACAGGGCCCTTCGGCAGGGCCCCGCCGACCTGCGTGAGGCCGCCGCAGCGTTGGCCGCTTACCGGGACGCTCTCCGTCAGCTGACCGGATCCGGCCGTGCACCGAGGAGAACCACACCGGGCGCGGACGCGTCAGAAGGGCGAGAGTGATGGTGGTGCACAACACATGACCAACTGCACGGATCCCGGTTGCAACGGCCGTCTGAGGAACGGGCTCTGCGGTGCGTGCGGCCAGGCCCCCCAAGACGTGCGAGCTTCCCGACCCCCTGACCCGCCCCCCACGACACCCGGGCCCGGTGGCGCGGCCCCCGGACGGTCCGATACGCCCGTGCCGGGCGCCCCGGTGGAGGGCGGCCCCCCGGTCCCGCCACAGTGGCGCGCGGAGACGCAGGAACCGCTGCGGCGGCCCCCGGGGCCCTCCGCCCACGACCCGGCAGCCGAGGAATGGCCCGGACGTCCGGGCAGCGGCCCCAGCAGCGGCGAGGGGTCCGGCTCCGGCCACATGCGCCTCTCCGGCCGCAGCGGTCCCGGCCGCAGCTCCGGGGGTACGGCCGCCCTGCTGGGAGCGGGCGCTTCCGGTCGCAGCAGCAGCCGCCCCACCTCACGGGGCACGCTCGGCATGGGACTGGTGCAGGTCCCGGTGGTGCCCTACCGCGACCCCTCCGATGCGGTCATGACCGACCCGGTCGTGGCGGAGAAGAACCGCTACTGCGGCAACTGCAACGAGAAGGTCGGCCGCCGCCGGGGCGAGCTGCCCGGGCGTACCCAGGGGTTCTGCCGCCGCTGCGGCACCAGGTTCTCCTTCGTGCCCAAACTCGTCGAGGGCGACATGGTCGGCGGCCAGTACGAGGTGCTCGGCTGCCTGGCCCACGGCGGCCTCGGCTGGGTCTACCTCGCCCGCGACCGCAACGTCAACGACCGGTGGGTCGTGCTCAAGGGCCTGCTCAACTCCGGCGACGCCGAGGCCCACAAGGCCGCCTCGGCCGAACGCGAGTACCTGTCGCAGGTCGAGCACCCCAACATCGTCAAGATCATCAACTTCGCCCAGCACCCCGACCCGCAGACCGGTGTCCCCAGCGGCCACATCGTCATGGACTACGTGGGCGGCAAGTCCCTGCGCGAACTGCTCCTGGAACGTCGCGGATCCGGTGGTCAGGACGGTGCGCTGCCCCTGGACCAGGTCATCGCCTACGGACTGGAGTGCCTGCGTGCCCTCGGGTACCTGCACTCCAAGGGCCTGCTCTACTGCGACTTCAAACCCGACAACGTCATCCAGAGCGAGGAGCAGGTCAAGCTCATCGACCTGGGCGGTGTGCGGCGCATGGACGACACCGAGAGCGCGGTCTACAGCACCCCCGGCTACGGGGTGCCCGAGGAGGAGATCGTCAGGTCCGGCCCCTCGGTCAGCTCCGACCTGTACTCGGTCGGCCGGGCCCTGGCGGTGCTCAGTTTCCGGTTCAGTTTCCGGCGGCGCCATCCCTACACCCTCCCGCCACGCGATGCGGTACCGGTCCTGCGCCGCTACGAGTCCTACGACCGGCTGCTGCGGCGGGCCACCCACCCCGAACCCGAACGGCGCTTCCACGACGCCGTCGACATGGCCGAGCAGTTGACCGGGGTGCTGCGCGAGGTCCTCTCCGACATGGAGGAATCCCCGCACCCGGCGCCCTCGTCCCTTTTCGGCGCGGAGAGTTTCAGCGCGGCCGACCTGGGGGCCCACGACGCCGACCGCCTGTTGTCACCGCCCCCGCCCACCCGGGCGGCGGGTGTGCTGCCGGCACCGGTCATCGACCCCGCCGACCCGGCCGCCCAACTCCTGGGCGGGTTCGTCTCCCTCTCACCGGCCGAACTGGTGCCCACCCTGCGCGCGGCACCCTCACCCACCCCCGAGACCCGGCTCATGCTGGTGCGTGCTCTCATCACCGAGGGCCGCAGGCTCGAGGCCATGGACGCCCTGCACGCCTTCGGCCAGACGATGCCGGGCGACTGGCGGACCATGTGGTACATGGCCGTCATGGAACTGGGCGACGGCGAGTTCGGGGCCGCCCGCGCCCATTTCGACGAGCTCTACTCCCACCTGCCCGGCGAGCTCGCTCCCAAGCTCGGCCTGGCCATGGCCGCCGAGCACACAGGCGGACACGAGACCGCGGCCGAGCTGTACCGGACGGTCTGGACCACCGACCACTCCTACGTCAGCGCCGCCTTCGGTCTGGCCCGGATCCGCCGCGCACAGGGGCAGCGCTCCCGCGCCATCGAGGTCCTGGACACCGTCCCCGAACTGTCCAGTCTCCACGTGCACGCCCAGACCGTGCTCATCGCCCTGCTCGTCACCGGCGAGGACCTCCGGGACGTCGACGACTTCCTGCAGGCCGGCGAACGGCTCGGCCGGATCCGGCTCGACAGCGAGAGCGGCGAACGGCTCGCCGCCCGGGTCCTGGAGGGCGCCCTGGACTGGCTCCGGCGAGGCGGCCGCCCCGACACGTCGGTCCGCCTGCTCGGCACGAACCTCACCGAAGAGGGGGTGCGCACCAATCTGGAACGGCGGTACCGGTCCCTGGCGCACTGGGCGTCCTCGGCCGCCGACCGGTACGTGCTCGTCGACAAGGCCAACTCCCTACGCCCCAAGACCCTGCTGTGAGTGATGAAGGAACACCGATGACAAAGGTGCGGACCTGCCCCGGATGCGCGGACAGAGTGGCTGCCGGGGACGCTTTCTGCGAGGGCTGCGGCCGTACTCTGCCGGACGAGGTACGACAGGCCCCTCCGGAACCGGAGGAGACCGGGGACGGCGCCGCACCGCTCGGTGCGGCCGACAGGGTCGGGGAGGGGTCCGCGGCCCTGCTGAGCGCCCGCGGGCGTCCCGGGGGCGGGGACTGGACCACCCCGAGCGGTGCACGCTGGAGCCGGCTCTCCGAGTACAGCGGACACGTCCACAGCGGGGGTACCTCCCTGACCGGCAGCCTGGCCGTGGACTCCGAGTGGGACCAGATCGACACGCTCGCCACCCAACCGGTGCGCCGCGACACCTCCGGGGCCGGGGGCGGGACCTCCCCGCACGCGAACGCCCTACCCCTGGGTCCGCGAACGGTGGAGGGGAACGCGGTCGGCCCCGCAGGCCCGCAGACCTGCGCCTGGTGCCCGGGCCGGGTCACCGACGGCTACTGCGGCACGTGCCTGCACCTGCAACCCACCGGACGCGACCACGTGGTCGTGCGTACCGCCCGCGCCTCGGGAGTCAGCGACGTCGGGCACCGGCACCGCCGCAACGAGGACGCCATGGCCGTGCGGGTCGTGGCGGAGAACTCCGAGCACGGGCCAGGGACGGTCTGCGCCGTCGTGTGCGACGGCGTCTCCAGTTCGCCCCGCTCGGACGAGGCCTCCCGCGTGACGGCCGAGACCGGTGCGGGTGTCCTGGCCGAGCAGATCGGTGCCGGCGCCGGCCCCCGGGAGGCCACCGGGACGGCCGTGACCCGGGCCGCCGAGGCCGTCGCCGCCATCGCCGACCCGCCCGGCTCCGCACCCGCATGTACGTTCGTGTCGGCGGTGGTCGACCCCGCGGCCGGATCGGTCACCGTCGGCTGGGTCGGTGACAGCCGTGTCTACTGGGTCCCCGACAACGGGGACGCCGACGCCCCCGCGCTGCTGACCCGTGACGACTCCTGGGCCGAGGCGATGGTCCAGGCCGGCGCCCTCACCCGGGAGGAAGCCATGCGCTCCGCCCACGCCCACGCCCTCATCGCCTGGTTGGGAGCCGACTCCGGCGAGATCGACGCCCACGTCCGTACCGTCACGCCGACCGGCCCGGGTGCCGTGGTGCTGTGCAGCGACGGACTGTGGAACTACTACGACGAACCGGGGGAGATGGCCGCCGCAGTGCCGGGCCCCGGGGCCGACCCCCTGGGAACCGCCCGCGAGTACGTCGGCCTGGCACTCCGGGCGGGCGGAAAGGACAACGTGAGCGTGGTCGTCGTCCCCGTGCGCGGGCCTCGAGACGCACCAGTGCCGCACCCGTCCGTCCCTGGGCCGGCCGGAACCCTCGGACCCGGCTAGGAGGGCCACATGCCGAGTTGCCCGTCCGGGCACCACTCCACGGCCGACGGTTTCTGCGACGTGTGCGGCTTCCGCATGCAGACCCTGATCCCCTCGGACGTCCCCGCGCCCCCGCCCCTGCCGGACCCTGACCCGGGCGTGGGCGAACCCCGCGGCGGCCCCTGCCCCGGGTGCGGGACCTCCCGCGCCGGCCGGTTCTGTGAGGAGTGCGGCCACGACTTCACCGCGCAGCCCGGTGCCCACCAGCTCCGGTATCCCGGTGCACACCCCCTCGGTACGCTCTGGAACGCCGACGTGTCCGCCGACCCCGCGTACTACCAGTACATGGTCGACCAGGGCATGCTCGACCCCGACCGCATCGTCTTTCCCGCCGACCACCGGCCCCGCCGTGTCCCCCTGAGCGGCGACCGGATCCGTATCGGCCGGAGCAGAGTCTCCCGCGGTCCCGTCCCCGAGATCGACCTGGGCGGCCCCGGCGGCGACCCGGCGATCTCCCACGTCCACGCGGTCCTGCTGGCAGGAGAAGCGGACACGTGGACCCTCATGGACCCCGGCTCGACCAACGGCACCACGGTCAACGGGATCGCGAACCCCATCACCCCCCACGTGGAGGTTCCACTCAATGACAACGACCGCATCTACGTCGGCGCGTGGACCGTCATCGTCGTCCGACGGGGATGAGCGCTTCCCGTCGGTCCTCCGTGTGCGCCTGCGCACGACCCCCGCGAGGCTGTGGCTCCTGACCGTGGCCTCGGTCCTGGTGGTGGCCGGTCTGTCCGTGTCGGCGGGTTCCGCGCTGGAACAGGCCCGCAACGGCGTGGAGGTGCTGGGGGAGGACGCCGGGCCCCAGGCCATGGCCACCACGGAGCTGTACCTGGCCCTGGCCGGCATGGACGCACACGTGGCCGACGTACTCCTCATGGGCACCGACCACGGACTCGGGTCGGGGCGCGAGTCCGCCGAGGAACAGTACGAGGCCAGCCGCACGCGGGCCAACGAGGCCCTGCTGCAGGCCGCCTCTCTCACCGAGGGCGACAGCATCGAGGAACGCAACGTCCAGGCCGTCCTGGACGGGCTGGGCGAGTACGAACGCGTGGCCGGCGAGGCGCTGCTGCTCAACGACGAGGCGGAGGCGCCCCCCGGTGAGGTGGACGGGGCCGCCCTGGAGCGCTACCGCGAGGGCAGCCGCCTCATGCACACCGACCTCATGCCCAAGGCCTTCAACCTCGGCCTGGGCTCTTCGGCGATCGTGCGCGCCAACCACGAGGAGGGCCAGGACGCGCTCGTACTGGGGCTGCTCCGAGTGGGTGGTACCGGAGTGCTCGCCATCGGTGTCCTGGCGGGGTTCCAGATCTACCTGAGCCGACGTTTCCGCCGCCGTCTCAACGTGCCCCTGCTCGCGGCGACGGCGCTCACCACAGCACTGACCGCGGGGGTGGTCCTGACCCTCGACGCGGCCGGCGGTGCCCAGAGCCGCGCAAAGGAGGAGGGCCTGGACGCCGCCATGGCCCTGGCCCGGGCCGAGGCCGTGGCCACCGACATGCAGGCCGACCAGAGCCGCTACCTGCTCGACCCGGAACTGGCCGACAACCACCAGCAGGTCTACCTCGAACGCGCACAGGCGGTGCTGTTCCGCCCTGCCGGGAACCTGGAGGAGTACTACGGGCAGATCCGGGAGGTCGCGGACGCCTACCCCGACCTGCCGGGCGAGGGGGTACAGCCGGGCGAGGACGGACAGGACACCGACCCCGGCACCCTCGGCTACCTGGGTGAGGACGCTCGCGACTCCCTCCTGCCGACGGAACGCGGGGCTCTCGGCGAGGTCCTCTCCGCCTACGACACCCTCCAGGACGAGGACCGGCGCATGCGCGAGCTCTCCGAGGACGGTGACCGGTCCGGCGCCATCGACGCCCGCATGGACATCGCCCACCACCAGGAGGGCGCCTTCACCGATTACACCGACGCCCTCGACCGCCTCATCGAGCTGCACGGAGAGCAGTTCGCGAGCGGCATCGACAGCGGTGAGCGCTCCCTGTCGGTGTGGGCGTGGCTGCTGCCCACCGGAACCCTGCTGGTGCTGGCGCTCCTCGCCGCCGGGGCGCGTCCGCGCCTGGCCGAGTACCGATGACCCCCAGAGACGAGGACCAGGTCATGTTCGTCGAATCATCCCGGTTCACCGATCCGAGAACGCTCCACGGAGCACCCGCCGGGCCGGGGCGGAAACGGCACCGGCCCGTCACGTCCCTCCTCGCGGCCGCCGTGGGGCTCTCGACCCTGGCCGCCTGTGCGGCGTCCGGGGAGGAGGCCTCGGTCCTGGAGGGCGACACGATCACCATCGGGGTCAAGTTCGACCAGCCCGGACTGGGCCTGGGAGAGAACGGCGAGTTCGCCGGCTTCGACGTGGACGTTGCCCACTACCTGGCCGAGGAGATGGGTTTCGACCGCGACGACGTCGAGATGGTCGGGGTGACCTCCGTCGAACGCGAGGACAAGATCATCGAGGGCGAGGTGGACATGGTCGTGGCCACCTACTCCATCACCCCCGAACGCAAGACCGAGGTGACCTTCGGCGGCCCCTACTACGTCGCCAAGCAGGACATACTCGTGAGCGCCGACGCCACCGACATCGAGACCGTGCGCGACCTGGAGGGGCTCGAGGTGTGCCAGGGGGAGGGCTCCAACTCCGCCTCGCGCATCACCGAGGGGCTGGGCATCGACGCGACCGTGTCCGAGGCCCCCAGTTACAGTCGGTGCATCGACCGGCTCGACGACGGCAGCGCCGACGCCGTCTCCACCGACGACCTGATCCTGGCCGGGTACCTCGCCGAGGACCCCTCCGCCTACCGGTTCGTGAACTACCCCTTCACCGACGAGAAGTACGGGGTGGGCCTGCCGTACGAGGACGTGGAGGCCTGTGAGGCCGTGAACAAGGCGATCAACCGGATGTACCAGGACGGGACCGCCGGAGAACTGCTGGAGAAGTGGTTCGGCAGCACCGATCTGGAGCTCCTCCGGACCGTCCCGCAGTTCGAGGGGTGCGTCTGACCTGGGTCCCGGAACCCGTGTGGCTGAGGGGCCGCCAACCCCCTGCGACCGGTTCCGGCCGGAGTGGCCTGAAAGAGCCCTATGGCGGATACTGACCCTTGTGTAGGGCAACGCGGTACAGATGAGGAGCTGTCCGTTGACCATCGCCGAGTTCCTGAACGCGCGGTTGGACGAGGACGAACGCGCGTCGAGAGCAGCCCCGGAAGGCTCCCGCGGCAGGGAACGGGCGCTTGCCGAGATCGTGGCGAAACGCAGGATCGTGCGCGGCTACACGGAAGCGCACGAGACGAGTATGCGCACGGTGGAACCCTCGGCGGCCGACCGGGGCGGCGACCCCTGGTCCGAACTGTTCGCCTGGCGTATGGCCGTGAAGTGCCTGGCGGCCGTCTACGCCGACCATTCCGAGTACGACCCCTCCTGGGAGGTCACCGAGGTCTCCAGGGAACTCACCGGGCAGTGACGCCCCGGCGGGGGCGGGCACTCCCGCGTGCCACACCCCCGTGGCCACCAACGCTTCCTCCACCCACAGGCGCCGGTCGGGGCCGCCGGGCCCCTCAGGCCCGGACCCCGCTCCCGTCAGCCGTCCACGCCCTCTCCGGGGCCGGCATCGCGGGGATCTGCAGCACCGACCACGGGCTGAGCGCCCACGGCGCACGCTCGGCCGCCGCCACCAGGTCAGCCCACTCCACCCACGTGTACTCGGCGACCTCGTCCGGGGAGGGGGAGGGCTCGTCGTCGGTGTACGCCCAGAAGACCGGGCAGACCTCGTTCTCCACGATCCCCTCGGCCGACTCCGCCCGGTAGCGGAAGTCGGGCAACGCCGGCCACACGTCGGCCAGTTCCATCCCCAGCTCCTGGCGGGCACGCCGCCGCACCGCGGCCTCCGGGGGCTCGTCCGGTCCCGGGTGGCCGCAGCAGCTGTTGGTCCACACCCCCGGCCACGTGATCTTGTCCAAGGCCCGCCGGGTCATCAACACCCGTCCACGCGCATCCAGCACGTAGGAGGAGAACGCCAGGTGCAGCGGGGTGTCCCCGGTGTGCACCGTGGCCTTGTCGGCGACCCCGACGTGACGGTGGTCCTCGTCGAGCAACACCACGAGTTCACGCGTCGATCCGTCCACTTGATCCTCCTGCCCGGGGAAGGCCCCGGCCGCGATCCTGGTACCGCTCCATCGTCCCCCGGACGGGCCGCTCGTGGGGGCCGTTCCGTGGATCGTTTCGGTCACCAGGGCCGGGGCCCCGCTCACCAGGGCCGGGACCGCCCTGCCGGACGTCCGCGACCGGCAGGCCGAGCCAGGGCGGTACGCCGATCCGCATAAACTTCCGGACGGCCCGCCCGGGCCCGCACGGAACGAAGAAGAGCAGTGGTGGAAGTGACGGATACGACGGAACGGAGCACGACCGAGGGAATCGGCCACGACCGGCTGAGCTCGGCTCTGGAAGTGATCGCCGAGGCCGGGTCGCTGCCCAGCGACCACCCCGACTCCATCGCGGTGCAACGGGCCACCGCCGGGCTGTTCAAGGCGGTCAAGGAACAGCGGCGCCGGGAACGCCGCGCCCGCGTCAAGGAGCACGACGCCGCCGTCTTCGCGGCCACGGCCACCGCCGCACCCGACCGCATCGACGACGAGACCAGCGGGCGCGCCCTCACCAGCGGCAGCGACGGCCCCCTCGCCGGAGTGGTGCACAAGGCCCGTCCCTGTTACGTCTGCAAGGACAAGTACCGCGAGGTCGACGCGTTCTACCACCAGCTCTGCCCGAGCTGTGCTGCCGAGAACCGACGGCGCCGCAACGCGCGCACCGACCTGACCGGCCGCCGTGCCCTGCTCACCGGCGGCCGCGCCAAGATCGGGATGTACATCGCCCTGCGGCTGCTGCGCGACGGCGCCCACACCACCATCACCACACGCTTCCCCAACGACGCCGTACGCCGCTTCGCCGCCATGGAGGACAGCCACGAGTGGCTGCACCGCCTGGAGGTGGTCGGTATCGACCTGCGCGACCCCTCCCAGGTGGTGGAGCTCGCCGACACCGTCGCCGCACACGGGCACCTGGACGTGCTCATCAACAACGCCGCCCAGACCGTGCGCCGCTCCCCGGCCTCCTACACGCCGCTCCTGGAGGCCGAGGCCGAACCCGTCACCGGCCGCGGTCTGCCCCGGCCCCGGGTGCTCGGCGGCCTGCGGCCCCGTGTCCAGGAACTCACCGAGGGCGGGGCCGACGGCGCCCTGACCGCGGCCCGGCACACCTTCACCCCGCAGATGCTCACCTCCCTGGCCCTGACCACCGGATCGGCCTCCATGGAGCGGGTACGTTCCGGAACCGCCATCGACGCCGGCGGGCTCGTCCCCGACCTGGCCCCCGTCAACAGTTGGACCCAGCACGTGGGCGGGGTCGACCCCGTGGAGATGCTCGAGGTACAGCTGTGCAACGTCAGCGCACCGTTCATGCTGGTCGACCGCCTTCGCCCGGCCCTGGCCGCCTCACCGGCGCGCCGCACCCACGTCGTCAACGTCTCCGCCATGGAGGGTGTCTTCGGCCGCGGCTACAAGGGGTCGGGCCACCCGCACACCAACATGGCCAAGGCCGCGCTGAACATGCTCACCCGCACCAGCGCCCAGGAGATGTTCGAGCGCGACGGCATCCTCATGAACAGCGTCGACACCGGCTGGATCACCGACGAGCGCCCCCACCCGGAGAAGGAACGCCTGGCCGAGGCCGGGTTCCATGCCCCGCTCGACCTCACCGACGGGGCCGCCCGGGTCTACGACCCCGTTGTGCGCGGCGAGGCCGGCGAGGACCTCTACGGCCGTTTCCTCAAGGACTACGGCGACGGCCCGTGGTGACCATCGTTCCCGGGACCCCCGGAACCCCGGGGACGCCCCCGGCCGCGGGGCTCACCCCGCCAGGCCGTTGCGGTGCGCCCACGCGGCGATCTCCACCCGGTTGCGGGTACCGAGTTTCTCCTGCACCCGGGCCAGGTGCGTCTTGACCGTGCTCACGGTCACGTACAGCTCCTCGGCGACCTCGGTGTTGGTCGCCCCGCGCGCCACCGACCGCACGATGTCGCTCTCGCGCTCGGTCAACCCGACCTCCGACCGCAGCGGCTCGGGCGTGTACGCGGCCGCGAAATGCCGGAGCAGGCGCACGGTGATGCGCGGGGAGACCAGCGCGTCGCCCCGGTCGGCCGCCCGTACCGCCTCCATCAGCAGCGCCGGGCCCGCGTCCTTGAGCAGGAACCCGACCGCTCCGCCGGTCAGTGCCGCGTGCACGTACTCGTCCAGGTCGAACGTGGTCACCACGACCACCCGGAGCGGCTGTTCGACCTGCGGGCCGGCCAACCTGCGTGTGGCCTCCAGGCCGTCGATCCCCGGCATGCGTATGTCCATGAGCACCACGTCCGGGCGCAGCTCCTCGGCCAGCCGCACCGCCTCGAGTCCGTCCCCGGCCTCACCGACGACCTCGATCCCGTCCTCGGCGTCCAGCATGTAGCGGAACCCCGTCCGTACCATCGGCTGGTCGTCGGCCAGCAGTACCCGGATCGTCACCGTGCCCCGTTCCCCTCTCGCTCCGGTACGGGCACAGTCGCCCGCACCGTCCAACCCTGCCGTGTCTCGGAGGGCCCCGCGGACAGTTCCCCGCCCAACAGACGCACCCGCTCGGCCATCCCGACCAGTCCGTGACCGCCGCCCCCGCGTCGCGAGGAGCCGTGACCGTCGTCGGCCACCTCCAGCTCCACGGTGTCGGCCACCGTCACCCGGACCCGGACCCGGCCTGCGTTGCGGGCGTGCCGCAGTGCGTTGGTCACCGACTCCTGGGCCACACGCAGCAGGGCCGCGCCCACGTCCGCCGGGAGTTCCCCGACCGGCCCGGAGAGCTCCACCGCCACACCGGGACGCCCGGGTGCGGCCGGGGCGGCGAGCTCGCGCAGACCTTCCACGGCGACCGGTGCCAGCGGGGCCGAACCCTGTTCGCGCAGCCCGGAGACCAGTCCCCGCATGGACTCCAGAGCGCGTGTGCCGGCCTCCTCGATCTGCGGCAGGGCCTCGTGCACCGCCGACGGATCGCGTTCGGCCACGTACCGCAACGCCTGTGCCTGCACCACGATCCCGGTGACCTCGTGCGCCACCACGTCGTGCAGGTCCCGGGCGATGGCGAGACGTTCGGTCTGGCGGGCCCGTTCCTCCTGTGCGCGCCGCTCACTCCCGAGCCACCGCAGGTACAGGCCGGGTGCCAGGCCGAACACGACCGCGAGCAGGGCGGGGTAGGGGTCGGCCATGAAGAAGTCGCGCAGGGAGTCGGAGTAGGCGGCCACGAACACCGACAACGACACCACGGCGATACGCGGGGCGTTGCAGCGCAGGGCCGTCAGGGCCAACAGCGCCAGGACGGAGGTGAACTCCGAACCGGCGGTGGGGTAACCGAACAGGCCGCGCGGCAGGGGCCACACCAGCACCGAGAGCGCCGTGACCACCAGGGGCGCCGCCACCGCCGCCGCGAAGGTCGCCCCCGCGCCGGCCCGCGGACGCACGACCAGTATCAGCAGTACCGCACAGACCGCTCCGGAGGCCGCGGGCGCGAAATCCATCGGAGAACTCGGCGGGCCCGACCAGTCCTCGCGTTCCGGGATCGCCAGGGCGTTCCCCAGGTCCACGACCCACATCGCCACCAGGATCACTGTCAGGCCCACGGCGGCGCACACGGCCAGGGCACGGGGACGGGTGGACGGGTCCGTGAAGTACCCGGACAGGGCTGAGAAGCGGGGCATGCAGCCACATTAGGGCCGCGACCGGGGGAGAAGTATCGGTCGAAAGAACGAACACCGGGGTCGGCCCGGTCGGCCATCGGGTGGATGTGGCGGGGCGGGCGCGCGGTACAGGATCGCAGGAAACGAACCGAGGACGTGAGGACCCCAGTGACCGTGGAACGTACCCCCGAACCCGCACCGCCCGTGAGCGGCGCCGGGCACGAACGCGACGCCGCCGAGCGGGCCGGAGGAGCAGCCCCGCGCACCGGTACCCCGACCCGCCCCGGGAAACCCTCGGACACCGGAGGCGCACCGGGGACCCTGCCCGCCCACCACTCCGGAGGGGACGCCGTCCGCCGCCGGCTCCCCCTGCTGGACGTGGCCCGGGGGCTGGCGATGATCGGCGTGATCGCGATGAACGCCACCTCCGTCGTCCTGGCCGCCGAAAGTTTCGGGGAGAAGCCCTTCGGCACCCTGACCTCACTCGTCGACGGCGGGCTCGTCCTGCTGATGTCCGGCAAGGCCCGCGCCCTGCTCATGGTGCTGCTGGGGGCCGGGGCGGTCCTGGCCTGGCGCTCGGCCCGGGACCGGGGCACACGGCCGGCGGCGGCCATGGTGCGCCGCTACACCGCCCTGGGGGTACTGTTCGGCCTTCCCCACCTCGCGGTCTTCAGCGGGGACATCCTCACCCACTACGCCCTCACCGCTCTGGTCCTGACACCGCTGATGCCGCTGCTGCTGGCCGGGTCACGCAAGCGCCCGCTCGCGGGATCCGCAGTCCTGTTCGCCCTCGCGCCCGGCGCCGAGTACCTCGTGGACCTGATGGACCTGGGGTCCTGGAACATGCAGGTCGCCCCGCTCCCGCAGACGCTCGGGTTCTTCTGCGTTGGTGTGTGGCTGGCACGGCGCCCGGAGCTCGATCCGCGTTCCACGGACGTTCCCACACGCCTTCCGGGGGGCTTCGTGTGGATCGGCCTGGCCACACAGGTCCTGGGCATGGCCGTCCTCTTCCTCGACGACCTGCTGTACCCGGTGCGGTTCGACCCCGACGGGGTGCCGATCCTCCCCGCCGGTTCGCAGATGCTCGTCTCCTTCTCCGGGACCCTGTCCGGCCTGGGCGGAGCGCTGTTCTTCCTCGGTCTGGCGTGGTGGCTGCTGCGCCGTGACCGGTTCGCCGCTCGCGCGCTGAGGTGCCTGGCCCCGCTCGGCCGCGTCACGTTGACGGTGTACCTGGCCAGTACCGCCTTCTTCCTCCTGACGATGGGCCCGTTCGAGGCCCGGATCCCGATACTCGGCCAGTACGGGATCGCGCTCGTCCTCCTCGCCGCCGCGCTGCTCTTCGCACACCTGTGGCAGCGGGCCTTCCGTACCGGCCCCCTCGAATGGGTGTGGCGGAGCCTGGCCCACATGCGTCCCCTTCCGTTGCGGCGCGTGCACCGCCCGTGAAAACTGCAGTGGAGGGCGGTGCCGTCCGAGAGAGGAACGTGGAGGGATGTGCCCTCGGAGGGGAGGTGAGACCGTGCGGAACTGCTTTCTCGGAGTGCAATTTTCCGTGAACGAAAAAAGTACGGTCAGGTCCGTGCATAATGCCTCTGAGAGGGAACCTATTCGCCGGGCAGGAGAAGGCGACAAGGGAAGGCGGTTGTCAGAGCAGAAGGTCCGTACAATAGGATCCCGGGCCAACGGTGCGCGCGTGTGGACCCCGGCCTGTGCCCATCCGTCGCGCCGACCAGAACCCGACAGGCCACGTCGATTTCCCGCTAGCCCGGCCGTCTTCCCCGATTAGGGACTACCGTCCCTATGAGTCCCGTCGAAGGAAGACCCGGGTCCTCACTCGATAGGGTCGCTCATGCACCACCCCCCTGACACGCTTCACGCTCGCAAACGGCGCAAGGCCAGGGCCACGATCGTGTCGGCCGCCTTCCAGCTCTTCTCCGAACACGGTTTCGAAAACGTCACCGTCACCGCGATCGCCGAACGCGCCGAGGTGGGACGAACCACGTTCTTCCGCTACTTCGGCGACAAACAGCAGGTACTCTTCGCGGACGACGGCGCCGAGGTGGACCGCATGTGTGCCCACGTGCGCGAGAAGGCCCCCAGACCTCTCGGGGGCAACCTGCGCGCCTGCGTGGAAGCACTCAGGGACGCCCAGGAGACCGCCCGGTCCCAGCCCTCGCTCTCGCCCGCGCACTCGGCGATCCTCGCCCGCCTGCTGCGCGAGTCCACCGAGTTGCGGTCGCGGTACCTGCTCACCAGACAGCAGCGCTCAGCGAACCTGGCTTCCGCCCTCACCGAAGCCGGCGCGCAGGAGCCCGTCGCCGTTCTGGCCGCCCACCTGACGATGGCGTGCGAGCTCTCGGCGATGCGGATGTCACGGACACCTGAGGCCTACCCCGAACGCCTCGACGAGGCCCACCGCATCCTCGAGGGCCTCAACACCTGAGGCCGCCCCGCCTCGAGCCCCGGTACCCGGGCCGGAAGCGGGGCACCGGCCCCGCGCGAACCCGGGTACCGGGGAAGGCGGGCGCCCCGCGTGCCGTACCGGCGCACCAGCCGCGTCGTCCTCCGGGCCAGCGCCACGGCAGCCGGCTGTGGCGCCTCCCATCAGGTGCTCACCCCTCGGGATCGTGGCGGCCGAGCGCGAACCACAGGCGCATGCGCCGTTCGGGGTCGGACAGGTCCACACCCAGGTCCCGCTCGATCCTGCCGATCCGGTAACGGACACTGTTGCGGTGGACCCCCAGATCGGCCGCGGTCCGGTCCCAGTTGCCGTGCCGGGCCAGCCACGTGCGCAGTGTCCTGCGCAGGGAGCGGGCTGTGCCGGTGTGTTCGGCCAGCGGCCCCAGGAGCTCGGAGCTGAGCGAAGCGGCAGCAGCGGGGTCCAGCAAGGCCTCGAACGGATCGGTCTCCTGCGTCCAGAGCAGCGGAGTGCCCGTCGCCCGGGCCCGCACCAGCAGGGCTGCCGCTCTCCGGTCGGATCCCGGCAGACCCTCCGGTGACGCGGGCGGGCCGAGCGCGGCGACCCAGCCGTGGGAGAGCAGCAGGTCCAGGTGTTGCCTGTGGGCGTTCTCCCCGCGGTCGGCGATGACGGCGCGTACCGACGGCGTCCGTACTTCCCCGGTCCCCGGCACACGGTCGACCAGACGGGTCTCCAGAGGCAGGTCGCCCGGGGCGCTGTAGCGGCCCCGGAGCACCGGCACGGCCCGCAGGGCCCGATAGGTGTCGGTCCCGTCCGACGGGGCCCGGCCACCGCCGCACCGCGGGTCGGTGCCGTGATCCGCGTGTACGGGCAAGGACGCGGGGGAACGCGGGCCGCCGGCCCGGGTGTCGGCGAGTTCGGCGAGCCCGGCCGCCGCCCTCACGCCGAGCCCGCCGTCCAGGAGCAACCCGGTGATGACCGGCCCCGGGACGGGCGGCTCGTCACTGCCCGTACGTGCGAGCAGGTCGAGCAGCGCGGTGGCGGTGCGCAGGACCGCGCGGTCGGTGACCCCCAGCGGTTCGGGGCGGCCGACCAGTACCACGCCCCGCCTCTCCGGCGGAGCACCGACCGTGTGCAGGAAGACCTCGTCACCACCGTCGACCGCCTTGGCGCTGCGTGGGCCGGAAGGGTCGTTGAGCTTGTCGATCAGGGACCGCAACTCGGTGCCTGAGGGGACGGGCGCACTCGGGGTCCGGTGGGAGGGCAGGGCCGGATCGGAGGAAACGTGCACGGCCCAACCCCCCAAGGAGAGGGCCAGTACCGCCAGGACCCGCTCCACCGGAGCAGGCGCACCCACCGCCAGCGCCAACTCCTGGTGGGCCTCGCCCAGACGGCGGACATCACGCATATGGCGCTCCTCCAACTCCTCACCGACCGCACGGCTGACCGCGGCGAAAGGCGCGGACACGGGAACCTCCAGCAGGGGCAGCCCTTGCGCGCGGCACTGCTCGACCAGAGGAGCGGGGACGGACCGGTGGACCGGGGCGACCCCGAACCCGACAGCGCCCACGCCGACACCCACCAGGGACGCCACGTAATCACGCACCTGCGCGGAACCCTCGGACAGGTTGATGCCGGCGGTGAGCAGGAGTTCGCCGCCGCGCAGGTACGCGGCGGGATCGGCCAGCTCGCTGGCGACCGCCCAGGTGATGCCCGGGTCGCCCGCGTCGACGACGGTGCGTAGACCCAGGTCGCGGCGGCCCGTGATCACACTCAGTGGAACATTGCGGCTCTCGGCCCGACCGCCGTTCCCGTCCATGGTCGCCTCCGTCGTTCACGCCGTCCGGTGGACACCGCCCACAGTCCCCGTCTCCCCGGCGCGGCCCTCCGCATCCAGCGTGTGCCGCACACCTTCGACAACCACGTGCCTTGGACGGTCCGTCCAAATTCTGCCTCGGACCCGTATGGTTCGGCCACTGGAACGGCGCCGGAGGGCTCCTTACGCTGACCGGGACCACGACCGTGCCGCAGGTGTCCGCGAACGATCGGACCACGCACGGGAGCCACGTCGACGACGACAGGAAGAGCAACCCGATGAGCACACCGATCGGCCCCACGGACTCCAGCCTCGTCCCGCGTTTCGCCGGCCCCGCGACCTTCGCCCGCCTTCCCCGCATCGACCAGGTCGAGCACGCCGACGTCGCGGTGGTCGGCGTGCCCTTCGACACCGGTGTGTCCTACCGCCCGGGAGCCCGGTTCGGCCCCTCCGCGATCCGTGAGGCCAGCCGCCTGCTGCGGCCCTACCACCCCGGGCTGGAGGTGGCCCCGTTCGAACGCTTCCAGGTCGTCGACGGCGGCGACATCCCCGTGAACCCCTACTCCGTGGGGGACGCGGTGGAAACGCTCGACCAGGGCGCCTCGGAGTTCCTCGACGCCGGCACCAGGCTCGTGACCCTGGGCGGCGACCACACCATCGCGCTGCCGCTGCTGCGCTCCCTGTACCGCAAGCACGGTCCCATCGCCATGCTGCACTTCGACGCCCACCTGGACACCTGGGACACCTACTTCGGCGAGCCCTACACCCACGGCACCCCGTTCCGCCGGGCCGTGGAGGAGGGCATCCTCGACACCGAGGCCATCGCGCACGTGGGCACCCGGGGCCCGCTCTACGGCAAGCGCGACCTGGAGGACGACCGCCGCTTCGGCTTCGGGATCGTCACCGCCGCCGACGTCCTGCGCAAGGGGGTGGACGAGATCTCCGACGCCCTGCGCCGGCGCATCGGGAACCGGCCGTTGTACGTGTCCGTGGACATCGACGTCCTCGACCCCGCACACGCCCCCGGAACCGGGACACCCGAAGCCGGCGGGATCACCAGCCGGGAACTGCTGGAGATGCTGCGCGGGCTGGCCGACCTGAACCTGGTGGGAGCCGACGTGGTGGAGGTCGCCCCCGCCTACGACCACGCGCAGATCACCTCCACGGCCGCCTCGCACGTGGCCTACGACCTGGTCAGCCTGCTGGCCCTGAACCACGCGAAGAGGGTGGGGAACTGAGCGTCCTCACATGAACCGGTCCGCCCGGACGACGCCGCCGCCGGTCTCCCGCACCGGCGGGCGGGCCGGTCCCTTCTCCCTTGCTGCCCGGGAACCCGCACCGCGTGTGGAGATCGTTCGGCCGGTTCCGCCTCCGGTGCAGGGCGGGGGAGGACAGCACGGGCGGAGTGCCGGGCCGATACGCACGCGGCACGGCAGATCGTCGAGACCGGCACCTTCCCGAACACCGGCGGGGTGTTCGGCGGCACCGGGACCAACGAAGCGTTGGGCCTCTCGTGAGTCCCGCCGCGGTCACTCTCCTCCCAGGTGGCCGCGCAGGTACCGTCCGGTGACGCTGCCGGGCTCGCCGACGACCCCGTCGGGGGTGCCGGCGGCGACGATCCGCCCGCCGTCGGTGCCGCCGCCCGGCCCCATGTCGATGATGTGGTCGGCGTTGGCGATCAGGTCCAGGTCGTGTTCGATCACGACCACCGTCCCGCCCTGGTCCACCAGCTTCTGCAACACCTCGATCAGCACGCGCACGTCCAGGGGATGCAGCCCCACGGTGGGCTCGTCGAAGACGAACAGAGTCCGCCCCTGCCGCCGGTCGAGCTCCGAGACCAGTTTCAACCGCTGCGCCTCGCCCCCGGACAGTGCCGGGGTGGCCTCGTTGAGCGTGAGATAACCCAGCCCGACGTGGATCAGCGCATCGAGTTTGGCGCGTACCTTCTTCAGACCGCCCACGTGTTCGATCGCCTCGGCCGCTGTCAGGGTCAGTAGCTGCGGCAACGCCAGCTCCTGCGTACCTCCGTCGGAGCGGCGGGTGTACTTCTCGGCCTCCGGACCGTAGCGGCAGCCCTCGCAGTCGGGACAGACGATGTCCACGTCGGGCAGGAACTGCACGTCCAGGGAGATCTCCCCCGTGCCTTCGCAACGCGGGCAGCGCAGTGAGCCGGTGTTGTAGGAGAAGTCCCCCGCCCCGAGCCCGTCGGCCCGGGCGGCATCGAGCCGCGCGTAGGCGCGCCGCAGATCGTCCAGCACGCCGACGTAGGTGGACACGGTGGAGCGTACGTTGACGCCGATCGGGGTCGCGTCCACCATGTTGACCTTCTCGATCCCACCGGTCTCCAGTTCCCGCACGTGCTCGGGCCGGCGGGTCCGGTTCCCGGCGCGGACCGCCCGTAGTGAGGGGACGAGGCTCTCCAACACCAGGGTCGTCTTGCCGGAACCGGAGACCCCGGTGATCCCGGTCAGTCTCCCGCGGGGAATCGCCACGTCGAGGGCGTGCACGGTGTGCACGGGGCCGGTGCGCATGAGCAGCGTGCCGTGGTCGAACATCCGGTCGGCCCCGGCCCGTTCCCGCACCACGACCCGTTCGCGGCCGGTGAGGAACCCTCCGATCAGCGAGCCCGGGTCCCGGTCCACCTCCGGAACCGTGCCCTGGGCGATCACGGTCCCGCCCCGGTGCCCAGAACCGGGGCCGATCTCGATCAGATGGTCGGCCTCGCGCAACACCTGCACGTCGTGGTCGACCATCACCACCGAGTTGCCCTCCGCCAGCAGGTCGTCGACGACCCCCTGCAGCCCGTGGATGTTGGAGGGGTGCAGCCCGATCGAGGGTTCGTCCAGTACGTAGAGCACACCCGTGGTCTCGTTGCGCACAGCGCGGGCGAGCTGGACACGCTGGCGTTCACCGGTGGACAGGGTCGACCCGGCACGGTCCAGGGAGAGATAACCCAGCCCCAGCTCGATCAGCCGCCGCGCCATCCGGAGCAGGGTGTCGACCAGGCTGCGGGCCATGGAGCGCATCTCGTCGGGCACGGCGCCGACGGCATCCGGCGCCCAGTCGAGCACCTCCTCCAGAGTCATGGCGGTGACGTCGGCCAGGTTCCTTTCCCCGATCACTGGTGCGCGGGCAGCCGGGGAGAGCCGCGTCCCGTGACAGTCGGGGCAGGTGCGTTCGATGAGGAACCGGCTCACCCGCGCCAGCCGCTTCTCGTCGTTGGCGCGGTCGAGCTCGGCGGTCACGGTCAGCCGGGCGTTGCGGAAGGTGAAGTCCAGCTCGTGGACACCGTTCTTCGTGGTGACGGTGATGTGCTTCTTCTCCTCGGGACCGTCGAGGACGATGCCCTTCTCCCACCGGGCCAGCTCCCGCCACGGCACGTCGGTGCGCACGCCGAACTCACGGGCGATCTGCGGCTGAACCTTGAAGCCGTACATCTGCCAGGGGATGACCGTTCCCTCGTCGATGGATGACGACTCGTCCCGGATCAGCGAGGTGTCGTCGACCTCACGGACGGTTCCGGTGCCCTGGCAGGTGGGGCAGGCCCCTTCTGAGTTGAACGCCAGCTCTTCGGCCTCGGGGGCGTAGAACTCGGCCCCGCACGTGCCGCAGACCATCGGGTCCTCGGTCGCCACGTGCAGCGAAGGGCGCTGACGGTGGCCGTTGGGGCAGAGATGGGAACCCAGCCGGGAGAACATCAGCCGGACCACGTTGAGCAGCTCCGTGGAGGTGCCGAAGGTCGAACGTACGCCGGGCACACCGGGCCGCTGCCGCAGGGCCAGCGCGGCCGGGACGTGTCTGACCCGGTCGACGTCGGCCCGCGCCGCTTGCGCCATGCGCCGACGGGTGTAGGTGGACAACGCCTCGATGTAACGCCGCGCGCCCTCCGCGTAGAGCACCCCCATGGCCAGCGACGACTTGCCCGAGCCGGAGACGCCGGCGACGGCGACCAGCTCACCCAGCGGGACGTCGACGTCGATGTTCTTCAGGTTGTGCACACGCGCGCCGCGCACCTCGATGGCGGCGGGGGCCCGAAGGCCCTCACTCCGTTGACTCATCTCGCCCTCCTCGCAGCCGCATCGGCCGGGGCGGCCGGGACAGGGACCGGATCGCGGCCCCTCCCCGTTCCGCACGGCCTGCAGCGGGTCATACCCGTGGGCCGGGTCGGTGGAAGCGCCCACCCCTGGACGCGTGCCACCGGAACGCCCCCGGGCGGGGAACCGATCAGTGATCGGCCTTGATCTGTTTCATCGTCAGGCGCGACTCCACACGCAGCACGGCAGGCAGGCCGCTCAGCCGGTCGGACAGGAAGGCGTCGTAGGCGGCGTGGTCGGCCACCGCCACCCGTAGGAAGAAGTCGGGGCGGCCGTACATGCGGCGGAACTCGACGACCTCCTCGTAGCCGGTGACGGTGTCCTCGAACTCCTGGATGGTCGCGCGGTCGGTCGCGTAGATCTCCACGTCGACGAGTACTTCCAGGCCCCTTCCCAACCGTGCGGGGTCGACGACGGCCCGGTACCCGGTGATGACGCCCGCCTCCTCCAGCCGTTTGACCCGGCGCAGGCAGGGGGGCGGGGTCAGGCCGACCCTCCGCGCCAACTCGACGTTGGACAGCCGGCCGTCCTCACGTAGTTGGAACAGAATTTCACGGTCGACCGCATCGAGTGTGTATTCATTTCTCATAACGGCAGCATACGCCTCATTCCTGTAACCATATAAGGCAAAATATTTCTTAGAATTTCACTATGCGTATCAGTCCTGACCTGCGGGTCGCCTTCACCGACTCCGCTCCGGTGGGCCTGGGCTTCGTCCCGCTCGGTCTGGCCTACGGGGTCCTCGTGGTCCAGGCGGACCTGGACTGGTGGTGGGCCGGGCTGTCGGCCCTGCTCATCTACGGAGGCTCCTTCGAGTTCCTGCTCGTCGGGATGGTCACCGCAGCTGCCCCTCTGGCCGCCGTCGCCGCGGGCGCGTTCATGGTGAACTTCCGGCACGTGTTCTACGCGCTCTCCTTCCCGCTGCACAGGATCAGGAGCGGGGCGGGCAAGGCCTACGCCACCTTCGCCCTGAGCGACGAGGCCTATGCCCTGGCCACCAGCGAGCGGTCCCGTACCTGGCCGGGTCGGCGCATCCTGTGGTCCCAGCTCCACATGCACGCGTACTGGGTCGGCAGCGCGACCGCCGGAGCCCTGGTCGGAGGTTTCGTCCCCGACAGTGTCCAGGGCCTGGACTTCGCCCTGACCGCCCTGTTCACCGTGTTGGCGCTCGACGCCCTGAAAGACACCCGCAGTGACATGCCCACCCCGGTGCTCGCCGCCGGGAGCGCCCTGGCGGGTCTGCTCCTCTTCCCCGACCAGATGCTCGTGGCCGCATTCGCGTTCCTGGCCGCCGGACTCCTGGTCCGCCACCTCGCATCCCGAAGGAGGCCCAGCCATGTCTGAGACCCATTCCGCCATCGCCGCGGTCCTGGTGGCCGCCGCCGTCACCTGGGGGCTCCGAGCCCTGCCGTTCGCGGCCCTGGCCACGATGCGCACCGTCGACACCGTCGACTACTTCAGTACCCGCATGCCCGCCGGGGTCATGATCATCCTGGCGGTCTACTCCCTGAGCGACCTGCCCCTGCCGCAGCCGCAGTCCCTGGTACCGCTGACCGCCCTGGCCGTCACCGTGGGCCTGCACCTGTGGCGCGGCAACGCGCTGTTGAGCATCCTGGGCGGCACCACCGTCCACGTGGTGCTGTCGAGCACGGTCCCGACCCCCTGAGGCCGGGGTGGGAACGTGTGGCCGGCTGATAAATGTGCACGATGCCCGTTATGCAGGCATCCTGAGACCATGTTCGACGTTGACACCCCTCCCGACAGCTCCCCCGAGCGGCGCGACCACATCGTCCGGACCCTCGAGAGCGCCTTCTCCCACCTCATGGCGGCCGACCCCCGGGCCTTCCGCGGCAAGTTCCGCAAGATGGCCGCCGACCCCTTCGCGTTCTACCGGGGAAGCGCCTGCCTCTTCTACGCCGACACCATCGACATGGCCGACCCCTGGGTCGACCAGCGCACGTCCCGGGTGTGGATCCAGGGAGACCTGCACGCCGAGAACTTCGGCACCTACATGAACTCCGAGGGCCAACTGGTCTTCGACATCAACGACTTCGACGAGGCCTACCTGGGGCACTTCACCTGGGACCTGCTGCGCTTCGTCGCCAGCATCGCTCTGCTGGGCTGGCAGAAGGCGCTCTCCGACGACGACATCAGCGCCCTCGTCCCGCGCTACGTCAACGCCTACGTCGACCAGGTCGCCACCTTCGCCGAGCACAACAACGACGACGAGTTCTCGCTGCGTCTGGGCAACACCGAGGGCACCGTGCACGACGTACTGCAGCGAGCGCGCATGAACAGCCGCTTCAAGATGCTGCGGTCCATGACCACCCTGGACGGCTACGAGCCGGTCTTCCGCAACGGTCCGGGCGTTCGGCGGCTCGACCGTGATGAGTACGAGCGTGTGGCGGCCGCCTTCGGGAGGTATGTCGAGACCATCCCGCACGAACAGCGGTACAACCCGCTGGCGTACCGGATCAAGGACATCGTCGGCAAGAGCGGGTTCGGTATCGGCTCGGCCGGGCTGCCCGCCTACAACGTCCTCATCGAGGGCCCCACCGAAGCGTGGGAGAACGACTTCGTGCTCTCCGTGAAGCAGGGCAACATCGCCGCTCCCTCCCGGGTGGTCTCCGACCGCAAGATCATGGAACAGTTCCACCACCACGGCCACCGCACCGCGGTCTCCCAGCGTGCGCTGCAGGCCCACGCCGACCCGCTGCTGGGGCACACCGACATCGACGGCGAGGGATACGTGGTCAGCGAACTCTCGCCCTACGTCAACGACCTGGAGTGGGACGACTTCACCGAGCCCGCCGACATCGCACCGGTACTGGACTACCTGGGCCGGGCCACGGCCAAGGCGCACTGCGTCTCCGATGCACACGCGGACGCGAGCCTGGTGGACGGTGAGACCGAGAACGCCATCACCGCTTCCCTGGCCGGCAAGGAGCAGGAGTTCGCCGACTGGTGCACCGGCTTCGCACATCGCTACGCGGCGCAGGTGCGTGTCGACCATGCCCTGTTCGTGGACGCCTTCCGCAACAACGAGATCACCGGGGTGCGCTCCAGCGACCCGGTGTGATCCCCGCCTTGTCCGAGGGATGAAGGCCCGCAGGTGTCCGGGACGGCCGGGGTGTGCCTCGCCCCGCTCACCTCGACCGTCCCTACTGCTCTCGCGAGCTGGGTTCTCCCTCCTCCGTGTGACGGGAAGCCGGTGTTCCCTGTCGGCCGGGGAGCGGACAGTCCGGCCCCCGCGGTCCTCAGGCCGACAGGTCCCGGCGGCGATGCGGCCGCCCGGAGTCGAGCGAGCGAGGAGAGAGCCCCCGTGCCCCGGGGTTCTCGGGGTGAAGGTGCGTTGCGAACCGGTTGTTGGAGCCGGGGACCGGTGTGCGGAGCCCGGTACCGTCATCCGGCGGTCGTCCGTCCCTGCCGCTCCGGCCTTGTCCGAGGGTGCGAGCTGTGGATCGTTGCTTTGCCGCAATGATTTCTCCACAGCGTTCTATGGATCCGGTCGACGTTCTGCCAGTACGCTGCGGCCAGAGGCGCGCCCCACTGCCACAGTCGTCGGCCTCTTTCGGCCGCATGGTCCGTGTGCTGCCGCCCGGGACCGGAGGGCCCAGGGCCACGGGCGTAATCATCGCGCACGCCTTCCGGTCACTCACTACGGTGCCGGTGAGTCTGCTCGTGATCGGGGAGGACCCGTTCGCTGTGAGCGGCCGGGCCCCGGTAATGTCCGACCGGTGCAGTTACGCAATAACAACGATCCGTGTTCGCGCCATGATTGCGCGCATCCAGGAGGGGAGCTGGGGGCGAAGGCTTCCGGGCGGATTCAGAAGTTCTGTGCAGGGTCCGGGTGACCGCGTACCTTGTCGGCCTCCTGTCGTCTTTTGTTTCACCTTCCTTCTTTCTCTGCACCAAGATCCGTGACTCTGTGGAGTTGCTTGATTTCCTTTTGCGGTCTTCCTTGGCCTCGGTTCCAGTTCTGGGGTTCGGCTCGAAAAACATCGGTGTGCTCGGTCAGGTGTTTGTGGCGGACGATCGCAGGTGGTGCCGGGCATGGCCGTGAAACTGGAGGCCTTGCCCTTCCAGCGCATCGGAGTTCTCGCTCGTCGTTGAGGTCGGCCACAGAGATCGCGCGGGCCAACGGCAATCCCTGGCGGTCATGCAGCAGGTGAGCCAGAAGGCCATGCTTGGCTCCGCCTTCTCCTCCTCCCCTGGCTGTACCTGCTGGGGCCCGACGGTGGTGCTGTGTGAGGGCGTGTCGGCCGGCTCTCGGCGCGGGAGGCGGCGGAGGGCGGGCGCTTCCCAGGGGCACTGAGCAACGTATTACTCACAACACGTGATCATTCCAGGTGCGGGCTATTTCAAGATTTTATGGATGAACTCTGAATGTCACTGCCCGTCGGGCGGACCATGGCGAGTGGTTGATTTCTGTGGTTACATGAGGTCTTGGGTGAAATCATCCGGGTCCTAGTTCTTGTTACTGAGCAGTAGGCCGATGTCAGAGCCCTGTGCCGCTCTGCAAGTGATGTCCGTATCTGGTCAGGCTTGAATCGTTTCTGGTGCTTATTGGCGTTATGCCCTATGGTGATGTCCTCCTTGCCTGTCTTTATACCTTTCCTGTCTGGAGGTGGACTTGAAGTCTAGGCAGACAGTTTTCATGTTCTCCGGTCAGGGGTCCCACTACTACGGGATGGGCCGAGAACTCCGCTCCTCCCACCCGGTCTTCGCGAGTGCCTTGGAGCGCCTCGACGGTGTCTTCGCGGGGGCAGGGCTGCCCGGGGTTCTCGAAGAGATCCATCGTGACGACCGCACGGCCGTCGATCCGTTCAGCCGACTGGAGTACACCCATCCGGCCATCCTCATGATCGAGCTGGCGATGGCCGAGACCTTGCGTGCCGAAGGCATCGAACCCGATCTGCTCCTGGGAGCCAGTCTCGGTGAGTTCGCCGCTGCGACCGTCTCGGGGAGCATCACCGAGGAGGAATTGGCGGCGGCCGTCTCCGAGCAGGTCCGACTGGTGACGACCCATTGTCCTCCCGGCGGGATGACCGCGATCCTCGAGGACGTCGAAACCCTGAAGAGGGACCTCCTGCCCGGCGCTGATGTGGAGATCGCCGCAGTCAATTCCCCGAGACACCTGGTCGTCTCCGGTGCCGACGAGCCCCTGGAACGCCTGGAGCGAGAACTGGCGGCCAGGAGGATCGTCCACCAGCGCCTGGCGGTCGACTACGCCTTCCACTCGGCCGGCATGGACGCCGCGGCCCCCGATTACCTGCGTTCATTGTCCGGCCTGCCGATGAGGACCCCGCGTATCCCCGTGGTCTCGTGCGAGTCCGCCGGTCAGCTCACGCGTTTCGAGCCCGGTCACCTGTGGCGCATGGTGCGCGACCCGGTCCGCTTCCGTGACACGATTCGCGACTTGGAGCACGAGGGCGGCCCCTTCCACTGCCTCGACCTCGGCCCTTCGGGAACGCTCGCCGGTTTCGCCCGGCAGAACCTGTCCGAGGACTCGCGCTCGGAAGCCACGACGATCCTCGACCCCTTCGCCCCCTCGGGGCGGGACCGGAAACGCATCGGCGAACTCCGACCCGGCGTTCCCGCCCACCGCTCACACTCCCCTCAGCGAGGTCAGCGCATGACGGCCATCCTCTTTCCCGGGCAGGGATCACAGAAGCGGGGTATGGGAAGGGATCTCTTCCCGGACTTCCCTGAACTCGTCGCTCAGGCGGACGAGATCCTCGGATACTCGATCGAGCGACTTTGCGTCGATGATCCCGGCAAGGAACTCGACGACACGCGGTTCACCCAGCCGGCCCTGTTCGTGGTGGGGGCCCTCTCCCACCTCCGCCGTGAACGTTCGGGGGCACCCGCACCCGACTACTTCGCGGGACACAGCCTCGGCGAGTACACGGCGCTCTTCGCAGCCGGAGCATTCGACTTCGGCACAGGCCTCCGACTGGTCCAGCGCCGGGGCGAGCTGATGTCACGCATGCGCGACGGTGCCATGGCGGCCGTCATCGGATTGTCGGAGGACGGTGTCCGCTCGGTACTGGAGACGGCCGATGCCCAAGGTGTGGAGCTGGCCAACCACAACTCCCCGGAGCAGATCATCGTGTCTGGGGACAGAACCGCCGTCGAAGGTGCGAAGCAGGCGTTCACCGACGCCGGAGCCAGGGCGTACCTTCCCCTCAAGACGAGTGGAGCCTTCCACTCACGCCTCATGGGGCCCGCGAGCCGTGAGTTCGCGCGTTTCCTCGACGAGGTCGAGTTCACACCGCCCCACACGCCCGTGATGGCCAACGTCACGGCGAGACCGCACGTCCATGGGGACCTCCGCCGGAGCCTCACACAGCAGTTGGTCGAACCCGTCCTCTGGGCACAGACGGTCCGGTATCTGCTGGACCTGGGAGAGACCGATTTCGAGGAACTCGGCCCTGGCCGTGTACTCACCGGGCTCGTCGACAAGATCCGGGAGACCCACCGGGAAGCGGGGACCGAGCGTTCTCGAACGACCGTGCCGCCGGCCCCGGCCGACACCGGTCCGGGCGGGCGCTTGACGGCGCGGACGTTGGGAAGCGAGACCTTCCGCCGTGCCTACGGAGCGAAGTACTCCTACGTCTGCGGTTCGATGTATCGCGGGATCGCCTCGGAAGAACTCGTGGTCCGCGCGTCCCGAGCCGGGATCCTGGCCTTCTTCGGAACGGGCGGGTTGGACCGGGGCCGGATCGAGAGGGCTCTCCGATCCATCCGGAGCCGGGTCGGTGAAGGGGCGCCGTTCGGGATGAACCTCGTCCACGATCCCACCCTTCCGTCCGTGGAGGAAGAGACCGTCGACCTGTTCCTCGAACACGGAGTGGACATCGTCGAGGCGTCGGCGTTCATGAGGATCACCCCGGCGCTCGCCCGTTATCGGATCAAAGGGTTGCGATCGTGGA
This sequence comes from Nocardiopsis kunsanensis DSM 44524, assembly GCF_000340965.1. GTDB lineage: Bacteria > Actinomycetota > Actinomycetes > Streptosporangiales > Streptosporangiaceae > Nocardiopsis > Nocardiopsis kunsanensis. The sequence continues at coordinate 49,541 of NZ_ANAY01000032.1, read as the reverse complement.
ACGGTCGGGTCGAACCCGGGAACAGGATCATCGCCAAGGTCTCCCGGCCGGAGGTCGCCGAGGCGTTCTTCTCCCCCCTGCCCGAGCGGATGGTCCGTCGCCTCGTCGAGCAGGGGCTCGTCAGTGAGGAACAGGCCGCGCTGGCCTCACGGGTCCCCGTGGCCGATGACGTGTGCGTGGAGGCCGATTCGGGTGGACACACCGACGGTGGCCACCTGTCGGTGCTCCTTCCGGCGATACGCAGTATGCGCGACACCTCGCACGGGGAACACGGATACGACCGGCCCGTCGGTGTGGGGGCCGCCGGGGGGATCGGGACACCGGAGGCGGCGGCCACCGCATTCCTCCTGGGCGCCGACTTCGTCCTCACCGGTTCGATCAACCTCTGCACCGTGGAGGCCGGTATGAGCGAGCCGGTCAAGACCATGCTCGAGGCGATCGAGGTCCAGGACACCGATTACGCGCCCGCTGGGGACATGTTCGAGTTGGGCGCTCAGGTCCAGGTCCTCAAGAAGGGCGTCTTCTTCCCCGCCCGGGCGCGCAAACTCCACGAGCTCTACCGCAGCCACGAATCGCTGGACGAGATCGACCCGGAAATGCGCTCCCGCATCGAGACCCGTTACTTCGGGAGGACCTTCGAAGAGGTCTGGAAGGAGACCGAGGCCTACTTCCTGGAACGCGATCCGGAAGAGGTTCGCAAGGCCGAGCAGAACCCCAAGCACAAGATGGCGCTCGTGTTCCGCTGGTACTTCGGCCACAGCCAGCGCGCGGCCATGGAGGGCGACGACTCGTGCCGGGTGGATTACCAGGTCCACTGCGGCCCCGCCCTCGGAGCCTTCAACCAGTGGATCCGCGACACCCCCCAGCGCTCCTGGAGGGAACGGCACGTGGACGAGATCGGCGTCCGTCTGATGACCGAGACCGCTGCCTATCTGCAACGGAGAATGTCCGTCTTGTTGGGGGAGGAGCGGTACTGATGCCGACAACGCCCGTGAACAGTGCCGGGAACGCCGTCGCGGTGGTGGGTCTTTCCTGCCGCTTTCCCGGGGCTCGCAACCACCACGAATTCGCCGCGAACCTGAACGCCGGAACCTCTTCCATCGGGCAGATCGAGGCCGACCGATGGGACCTCTCACGCTTCTACTCCCCCGACGTCACCGCGCCCGGACGAAGCGTCAGCAAGTGGTGCGGCATGGTCGAGGAACCTTACGGTTTCGACCACCTCTTCTTCCGGATCTCGCGGAGGGAGGCACGGTCGATGGATCCCCAGCAAAGACTCCTGCTCCAGGAGTCCTGGAACTGCGTGGAGGATTCCGGCATCGACCTGGGCCACCTCCGGCGAGCGCGTACCTCGGTCCACATGGGAGTGATGGGCCGGGACCACCTCCAGGCCGCCACTGACCCGGGCGTCCCCGTCGAGAGCCACTCCGGGCTGGGGGGATACGACTGTCTTCTGGCCAACCGGGTCTCCCACGTCCTCGGTCTGCGAGGGGCGAGTGTCTCGGTGGACGCCGCGTGCGCGTCCTCGCTCGTCTCAGTCCACATGGCGGCGCGCTCCCTCACTCAGGGCGAGACCGATTTCGCGTTGGCGGGCGGCGTGAGCCTGAACCTGCACCCGTGGAAGTACATCTCCTTCTCCAAAGCACGCATGCTCAGCCCGCGGGGCCTGTGCAGGACCTTCGACAAGAGCGCGGACGGCTATGTGCCCGGTGACGGGGTGGCCGTCCTCCTCCTGCGCCGACTGGAGGACGCCGAACGGGACGGCGACCACGTCTACGGGGTCATCAGGGGAGGAGCGGTCAACCACGGGGGCAACCGTCCCACAATCACGGCCCCCACGGTCGATTCCCAGGTCGATGTGGTCACAGCGGCGCTGGAGGGTTCCGGGACCGATCCCCGGACCGTGGGTTACGTGGAGGCCCATGGGACCGGTACATCGCTCGGCGACCCGGTGGAGGTGGAAGCGCTGCGCCGTGTCTTCACGGAGGCCTCACAGGACACGGGTTGGTGCCGGATCGGCTCCGTCAAACCCAACATCGGTCACCTGGAGGCCGCGGCCGGCGCTGCGGGACTGATCAAGGTCCTGATGATGATGCGTGACCGGGTGGTCCCGCCCAGCGTCCACATCAGTGAACCGAACCCCCTCATCGATTTCGAGGACGGCCCGTTCAGGCTCGCCCTGGCCCCGGAGGACTGGACGTCCGAGGAGCCGGACGAGCCCCTGAGGGCCGGGGTCAGTTCCTTCGGTATGGGAGGTGTCAACGCGCACATGGTCGTCGAGGAACACTTGCCCTCCTCCGGGCGGTCGGCGGAGCCACACGGAGAGGGGGAGGACCCCGGTGCCCACCCCTTCCTGTTGTCCGCGCACTCGGCCGCTTCCCTGCGGAGGAGTGTCGACGAGTGGAAGAGGTTCTTGGCCGCCGGAGGAGCATCCACGGTGTCCGTACCCGACGTCTGTGCCACCCTGGCGACCGGCCGTACGCACTCGGGACACCGTCTGGCGGGCGTGGTCCACGACCTGGACGACATCGCACAGATCATTGGTGACGGTGTTCCCTCCGAGCCCCCGGCCCAGCACGAGGACTGGTGGCTCCGTGTGGGACAGGTGAGTCTGCCCTCGGCCCCTGTCGTCCGGGAGTTCATCGACTCGCCCGGACCGCGTGGTGTCCTCGACACGACGGCGGAGGCCACCGACGGCCTCGCCGGGACGGTGGAGCGGCTCAGGGCGGGGGAACAGGGTCCAGGGGAACAGTGCCTCTTCGGGTATCTCCTCCTCAGGTTCCTGCTCGATCACGGGCTGGAGCCCGCGGCAGTCTGTGCCCCCGGACCGGGTCTCTGGCCTGCCCTGGCCGCGGTCGGCTCCCTGGACCCCGCTGACGCAGTACGGATCGCCGAAGGCGTCGCCGCGGGAGGAGAAGAACTGTTCGCTCCCACCGTCCCCCTCGTCGACCCGGCCACTGGGGAGCCTTGGAACGCTCCGGTCCCGGACGGGCAGCATCTCCGTTCCCTGCTTGTCGACACGGCCCCGAACGGGGACGAACACGCGAGACTCGTCGCGAAGGGCGCGTCCTTGGTCGAGGGCCAGCACACCTTCCGCAACAACCTCCGGGAATGGAACAGTTCACTCCACGCGCACGGACGATCGGACCGGGAGGTACCGATCGAGGCCGCCGGCCTCCAGGACGCCTCGGAACCGGAGGGCGAACGGTCCCTGTTCACGGCCCTCGCCGTGCAGAACGCGCTTGACAGGCTCAACCGTAAGTGGGATCTGCCCCGGGAACGAGTGTTCACCGATCCACACCTGGGCGAGGTCCTGGACCTGCTCCTCGAAGGGTTGCTGACCGCCGAGGACGTGCTCGAACTCCTGGAGGACGGGGACGCCGATGCGGTCGCCGAACGGATGGCGGGCCGGTTCCGTCTCCTTCCCCGAGAGGCCCTTCGTACATCGCCGACGGCCCGGAGATGGGCGAGCGACGGTATGGGCACGGTCGCGCAATGGCGGAGCAGGGCCGAGAACGGCTCATTCACCGATCCGCCGCCGGGAACGGCGGTCCTGAGCATCGGCGAGTGCACGGGAACGGCCGACACCGGAGCGGCCCACGTGGAGATCGGTGGCGAGGAGTCGCTCACCGGCCTGCTGGTACGCCCCCTCACGGAGCTGTGGCTCGCCGGGGCACGGCTCGACTGGGGCGTCCGGTATCCGGGAGGCACCTTCCGGAAGACACCTCTGCCCACACGTGTCTTCGACCCCCACCACCACCGTCTCGACGGCCCCGCCGAACCCGTGGCCGCACACGGGTCCGCGGAATCGGAGGCTGCCGGAACCGGCGAGGACGAGGTCATGGGGGTCGAGTCCTACTGGCGCCAGGCCACAGAGGACCCGCCGCAGGCCACGCCCGAGAGCGCGGTCCTCGTGGTGGTGGCCGACGGCGCCGGTGCACAGGAGCAGGAGAGGGCCTCCCGCGCGTTCTCCCCACGGCCGGTGTACTGGGCCCGGGAGGGGGACTCGTTCACCGAGACCGCCGAGGGCTGGCTCGTGCGGCCCCGGGAACGTGAGGACTGGTCCCGCGTCGTGGGCTCCGAACGCCTTTCCTCCGGGACGGAGACGACCGTCGTCGTCCTGGGAACACGTGAGTGGAAGGACGAGGACACGAGCGATTCCGTCACCGAGGCCGCGCTCGTCCTCTTCCCTCTGCTCCAAGCCCTGTCCGCGGAACGGGAACGCTTCGGGCTCGTCCACGCCGGCCGGGCCGTGGACGGAGCCCCCGGGCCGGTGTCGAGTGCGGTCGCTGGGCTCTCGGCGAGCCTGCGCCGTGAGACCGCCGCGGCCCGACTGGTCGCGCTGGCGATGGACGGACCGCCGCAGGGAGAAGAGTTCTGGACCGCGCTGGCCGACGAGACGGCACGGGACGGGCACGGTGCCGTTCTCCGAGTGGGAGGCCGCCGTTTCCTGCGTCGCCATCGGGTCATGGAGACCGGTGCGGTCCGACCGCTCCCGGAACGGCCCGCGCCCGGCAGCGGGACGTACCTCGTGGCCGGGGGCGGCGGGGGCCTGGGTGTCCTGACAGCCCGCCACCTCCTGCGTGATCCCGGGAACAAGGTGGTTCTCCTGGGACGCTCCCCGAACGCTCCTGCCGACGCGGCCGATCTGATCACCGAGTGCGGTACACGGGCCACCTACCTCAGCGCGGACATCACCGACCCGGACGCCCTTTCCGCCGCAGTGGAACACGCACGGTCCGCCTACGGGCCGATCACCGGAGTGGTTCACGCGGCCGGGGTCCTGAGGGACGGATCCCTTCCCACGAAGACGGAACAGGACGTCCGGGCGGTCCTGGCACCGAAGGTGACCGGGACCGTCAACCTCGACGAAGCCACTCGGGACGATCCGATCGAGGTGTTCGTGCTCTTCTCCTCGGCCGTGGCCGTTGTGGGGAACCCCGGTCAGACCGATTACGGTTTCGCCAACTCCTTCCTGGACGGCTTCGCAGGCCGGCGCCGTTCGGTAACCGAGCGTTCCGGACGCACGGTGGTCATCCACTGGCCCCTGTGGGCAGAGGGCGGGATGAGCGTGGGTGAGGAATCCACGGGCGTGTTCGGCCCGACGACGGGACTGACCCCCCTACCGACCGGTATCGGGCTCGCACTGTTCGACGATGCACTCGTCTCCGCGAACGACAACCACACCTTCCTCCACGGCGGGAACGTCGAGGCCCCTGCCCTCCTGGAGCCGCGTGCGTTCGCTCCCCCTTCCGTCGACACCGAGCAGCCGGTCGACGGGGACGCGGCGCTGGACGCGGCGCGTTCGTACTGCGCTTCGGTGCTCTCCGACCTGCTCTCCGTCCCGGAGGAGGAGATCGATCACGATCTCGGGCTCGACCAGTACGGTCTGGACTCCATCCTCATCACGCAGTTCAGCACACGCCTGGAGAACGACCTCGGCGTGGTCGCCCACACCCTGTTGTTCGAATGCAGGACCCTGGATCAGGCGGCCTCTCGGATCGCCGCCCAGGCCCCCGCGGCGCTCCTGGCACGGAAGGGAACACAGGGGCCGGAGGCCGCCACGCAGCACCACGGGGCCCTTCCACCTCCCGTGCCCACGACCGTGCCGGTACCGGAACGCGAGGAGGACGCCGACGACGGTGCCGTTGCGATCATCGGCCTGGACGGCCGCTACCCGGGCACCGACGACCTGGACGGCTTCTGGGACGGCCTCCTCCACGGCAGGGACGCCGTGACGGAGATCCCCTCGGAGAGGTGGGACCACCGCCTGCACTACGCCCCCGAAGCGGCCGATGAGGGCGGCATGTACTGCAAGTGGGGTGCCTTCCTACGGGACGTCGACTGTTTCGACCCGTTCTTCTTCGGTATTTCACCGCGTGAGGCCGAGATGATGGACCCCCAGGAGCGGCTCTTCCTCCAGAGCGCGTGGCGGACCTTCGAGGATGCCGGTTACCCGCCGTACAGGCTGGGGGAAGCGGACAGCGCCGGTGGTCGTTCGGTCGGTGTATTCGTGGGGGTGACCACCCAGTCCTACCTGTTGTGGGGGCCGGACCACCGCAGGCGAGGAGGCAGGGCCGTCCCGAACTCCATGCCGTGGTCGATCGCCAACCGGGTCTCCTACTGGATGGACCTGCACGGACCGAGCATGCCCGTGGACACGGCCTGCGCGTCGTCGCTGAGTGCCCTGCACCTGGCGTACGAGAGCCTGAGCCGGGGCGAGTGCGGTATGGCGCTCGTAGGAGGGGTCAACCTCTACCTGCATCCGAGCAAGTACGAGTGGCTGTGCCAGATGCAGATGCTCTCCCGGAGCGGGCGCTGCCACACCTTCGGTTCGGAAGCGGACGGTTTCGTTCCCGGCGAGGGGGTGGGGGCCGTCCTGCTCAAGCCGCTCCGACGGGCCAGGGCCGACAACGACCGCATCCTCGGTGTCGTCCGCGGCACCGCCGTCAACCACGGGGGGCGCACCAACGGTTTCACCGTCCCCGACCCCCGTGCCCAGGCCGAACTCGTGGACACGGCGCTGAGGAGAGCGGGCCTCGGGCCCGACGACATCGATTACGTGGAAGCGCACGGGACGGGGACGGCCCTGGGCGATCCAGTGGAGATCGCCGGGCTGCGCCAGGTCTTCGACGGAGCGGGTCCTTCCGAGGTCGCGATCGGTTCGGTCAAGACCAACATCGGCCATCTGGAGTCCGCCGCCGGCATCGCGGGGCTCACCAAGGTCCTGCTCCAGATGCGCCACCGAACCCTCGTGCCCTCCCTGAACGCTGAGCACGACAACCCGCGCATCGACTTCGCCGAGACGCCCTTCCGCTTGCAGAGGCAAGCAGCCGTATGGCACCAGAAGCCGACCGGGGAGGCCCCGGGCGAGTACAGCCCGCGCAGGGCCGGTATCAGCGCCTTCGGCGCAGGCGGCTCCAACGCCCACGTGGTCGTCGAGGAATACACGGGCGCCCTCCCCCCGAGAGGAAGCGCGGGGGGCCTGCACCTGGCCGTGGTCTCGGCGCGGGACGAGGAACGCCTGCGCGCGTGGTGCGGGGTCCTTGCCGGGGCGCTCCGGGCGATGGACGAGCTCCCCCCGCTCTCAGAGGTTGCCCACCAACTCCAGGTCCGGAGGGAACCCCTCCAACGGCGCGTGGCCTACCTGGTCCACGACGTGGACGAACTGATCGAACGGTTGAGGGACGAGGAACAGGGCGAATACCGCCACGAGGACCGGTGGGCCGGCGGGGGGCGCCCGGTGAACACCGCCCGCGCCGAGGTGGAACGGGCCCTCGCGGAGGGAGACCTTCCCGCGTTGGCCGCCCATTGGGTCGCCGGAGCACGCGTCCCCTGGGCCCGGATGTACCCGGAGCCGTTGCGGCACGTCGAGCTCCCCGGCTACCCCTTCGCCCGGGAACGCCATTGGCTTCCCCGCCCGCCCGAGGGGGCGCGTGGCCTCTCCTGGCCGCAAGGGGGCGGCCCGGGCGCGGAGCACCCCTTCGTCGACGTCTTCGAGGACGGGGAGGGGTCCGTCCTGTTCAATGGGGAGGAGTTCTTCCTCGACGACCACCGTGTGGACGGGGTACCGGTCTTTCCCGCCGTGGGATACCTGGAGATGGTGGGAGCGGCGGCGCGGTCCTTGGGGGCGCGTGTCCGTTCCCTGAAGAGCAACGTCTGGGACGCACCCGTCACCGTCGAGGAACCCCGCCGGGTGCACATCGCGCTCACCGAGCGGACGGGCGGGTACTCCTACGAGGTCTTCAGCCACAGCTCCGACGGTGAACGCCTCGTCCACGGTCGGGGCAGGGCCGAGACCGGAACGCCGGCGCCGGGTGCGGAGCCCGAGCCCGTGGACGTAGACGCGGTACGTGCGCGCTGCTCCGAACAGATCGAGGCCCGGGAGTTCTACCCGCGTGTCCACGAGCGCGGTCTCCAACTGGGTCCGGGCTACCAGGGGGCCAGGCGGTTCCACTTCGGCCGGGACGAGGTCCTGAGCGAGCTCCGCCTGCCCGAACACCTGGAGACCGGTTCCGAAACCTTCGCACTGCACCCGAGCGTGCTGGACTCGGCCCTCCAGGGTTCCTTGGAACTCATCGCACGGAGAGGACCGGGATCCGGCCTGCACCTGCCCTTCACCATCGGTTCCGTCGAGGTTTTCGGCCCGCTGCCGCGGCGGTGCTCGGCCCACGTGGTCCTGCGTACTGCCACGGAGAACGGCGGCAAGTTCGAAGTACGTGTCCTGGACGAGGCGGGAACGGTCCTGGTCCTCGTCCGCGACTTCTGGCTGCGGCCCTGGAAGGCACAGCTCCCGGCCCCGGAGAAGGCGCAGACGCCGGGCTCCTTCTTCCACCCCGTGTGGGAGGACACCCCGCTCTCCACCGCCTCCGCTCCGGGACAGGACGCGGAACGCGCGGTGACGGTCCTCCTCGCGCCCTCGCTGGAGGCGGGGCGGATGCTCCTGCGTGCCAGGGCCGGTACGGGGACGGCCGTCGTCGCCGTCCCCGGCGAGGCCTACAGGGAACGGGGGAACGGCGAGTTCGAGGTCCGTCCCCACGAAGCGGAGGATCTCACCAGGCTGGTGTCCGCTCTCCCCACCGCTGCCCGTAGGGACGTCGTGGTCCTGTGGTCGAGGACGGTCTTCAGCGGTACTGTCCACGAGTTCGAGGGCCAGTTCGCCGACGGCCTCGTCCCGCTCCTGCACCTGACGCGCGCGGTCCTCTCCGCCGGCGACCGGACCCCCACCCGTTTCCTGTACGTCTTCCCCGGAGAACGGGGGAACCTCCAACCCGCCTACGAGGCCCTCGGCGGGATGCTGCGTACAGCGGGCAGGGAGAGCCGGCGTCTGTCCCACCGCCTCCTGGAACTTCCGGTCTCCGGCATAACCGCCCTGGCTGCGGGGGACCCGAGCGGCTCCCTCGCACCGATCGAGGCGGAACTGGACGCGGGATGGGAGGAAGGCCAACACGTCCGGTACGAGCGGGGACGGCGTCTGGCCAGGATCTGGAAGAACGGCCTGTCCCAAGAGGCAGCCGCCCCTTCCCCGCTCCGACGCGGCGGCGTCCACGTGATCACGGGAGGCGCCGGCGGTCTGGGGGCCCTCACCGCCCTTCACCTGGCCTCCACCGTCTCCGCACGGATGGTACTGGTCGGACGCTCCGAAGCCGGCACCGGAACGCAGGCCCTGCTCCGCCGGATCCGCGAAGCCGGTGGGGAGGCGATCTACCTCAGCGCGGACGTGTCCGGGGCGGAGGGCGCCGAACACGCGGTACGCACGGCCAGGGAGACCTACGGCGCGGTCAACGGGGTCTTCCACTGCGCGGGTGTCCTGAGGGACGGCTACCTGATGCACGAGAGCGCGCCCAGGGTCGAGGAGGTCGCCTCGCCCAAGATGCGGGGCGCTCTCCACCTGGACAGTGCCACACGCGACGATCCCCTCGACCTGTTCGTCCTGTCCTCCTCGATCGCCTCGGCGCTCGGGAACCCGGGGCAGGCGGGCTACTCCTACGCGAACGCTTTTCTGGACGCCTTCGCAGAATGGCGCAACGAACGGCAGGAGCGGGGAACGCGTTCGGGAACGACGCTCTCGGTGAACTGGCCCCTCTGGGCCGAGGGCGGCATGGGTGTGGACGAGCAGGTCCGCGTGTACCTGGCCGACCGTCTGGGGATCGCGCCCCTGGAGACCGCCCCTGGGCTCGCCGCCATGGACCAGCTGCTCACGCGTTCGGCGGGGCAGGTGCTGTTCGTTCCCGGACACGGAGCCGGTGTCGCCGCTCTCTTGAAGGCCGACGTGAGCGAACCGGAGAGGGAAGTACCTGTGCCCGCACCCGTTGAGGTCGTGCCTGTTCCACCAGCCGGAGAGGCCGGTGGCGACGGGAGTGCCCTGCGCGCCCTGCTGTCGGAGGAGGTGGCCGACACGGTCGGGTTCGACCCCGCACGGGTGGAGCCGGACGCGGACATCGGGGACTACGGGTTCGACTCGATCTCCTTCGGCAAGCTCGCCAACAAGGTGAACCAGAGGTTGGGAACCGATCTCACCCCTGCCGCTTTCTTCGAGTACACCTCCGTCGACGCCGTGGCCCTGCATCTGGAGGAGTCCTTCCCCGACGAGGTCGCCGCCCTCCGTGCGCCGCGGAGGGAAGTCACGGACACGGACGCGGAGAGCGAGGAGCGCTCCGCCGGGCCCCAGAAGACCGGGGGCACCGCCGCCCCGTCGCCGCAGACCGCGTCGCCGAGGGTTCCTTCCGCCGCCCCTGTCGCGGAACGGGAACCGATCGCCGTCGTCGGTATGCACGGTGTCCTGCCCGGGTCCGGCGACCTCGACGAGTACTGGCAGCACCTCGACAACGGTCGTGATCTGGTCACTGAGATCCCCGCCGACCGCTGGGACTGGCGCGAGTACTTCGGAGACCCCCTCGACGAGCCCGGTACCACCAACAGCAAGTGGGGCGGTTTCCTCCGGGACGTGGACCGCTTCGACGCGCGCTTCTTCGGTATCTCGCCCCGCGAGGCCGAGTTGATGGATCCGCAGCAGAGGCTCTTCCTGGAGACCTCGTACAAGGCCATCGAGGAGGCCGGGTACAAACCCTCGGACCTCGCCCGGGAGCGGACCGGCCTGTTCGTCGGCGTCGCCACTCACGACTACTACGAGCTCCTGAACGAGGCGGGAGTGCCCGTCGAGGCCTACACCACCACGGGTATGTTCCACGCCATCCTGGCCAACCGGGTGTCCTACCTTCTGAACCTCAAGGGCCCCAGTTTCCCCATCGACACGGCCTGTTCGAGTTCCCTGGTGGCGATCCGATCGGCCGTCGAGTCGATCTGGAGCGGCGGGTGCGATACGGCGATCGCCGGCGGGGTGAACCTCCTCCTCGCGCCGATGATCTACATCTCCTTCGCGCGTGCGGGGATGCTGAGCCCTGACGGCCGGTGCAAGGCTTTCGACGAGAGTGCCAACGGCTACGTCCGCGGGGAGGGGGCCGGTGCGCTCCTGCTCAAGCCGCTCTCCCGGGCGATCCGCGACGGGGACCACGTCCACGCAGTCATCCGCGGTAGTGCTGTGAACCACGGCGGCCGGGTGAACACCCTGACCACCCCCAACCCCAACGCCCAGTCCGACCTCATCGTGCGGGCCTTCGAGGAAGGCGGGGTGGACCCGGAGACCGTCGGGTACATGGAGGTCCACGGCACCGGGACCGCTCTGGGCGATCCCATCGAGATCAACGGCCTGAACCGGGCGTTCAGGGAGTTGAGGGACCGTTCCGGGCTACCCCGGCTCACCGAGCCCACGACCCTGGTCGGTTCGGTCAAGTCCAACATCGGCCACCTGGAGGCCGCAGCGGGCATGGCCGGGATCTTCAAAGTGATCCTGTCCATGAAGCACGGCCGTGTCCCGGGTAACCTGCACATCGAGAACGTCAACCCGCAGATCAAGCTCGAAGGCGGCCCCCTACGGTTGGCGGAGTCCACGCAACCCTGGCCGCGGCCCCGCACCGAGGGAAAGGGTGAATCGCCGCGCAGAGCAGGTGTCAGCTCTTTCGGTTTCGGTGGTGTCAACGGGCACGTCCTGCTCGAAGAATACGTCGAACCCGGCCCCGGAGCCGTCGCGGACCCCATCGGACCACAGCTCGTCGTCCTCTCCGCACGCACCCCCGAACGCCTGGCGGAGTACGCCGGCACGATGGCCAGGGCCGCCCGCTCGGCCGCGGTGCCCGGGAACGAGCAGGGAGACGTGAAGGAGGCCGTCGCCGCCGAGATCGCGGCTCTGCTCGGTGTGCGCTCCACGGACATCCACGCCGACGACACCTTGGAGGAACTCGGGCTCGTCTCGGGCCGCCTCACCGACCTGCGCGTGCGCCTCGTGGAGATCTTCGAGCCGGTAGCAGCGTTCGATGGTCCGACCCCCGAGCACACCGTCGCCGATCTGGCTGCGGAGGTCTGCGGGGACGCGACACGAGGGGACGCCCCCGAGGGTGGAGGGGGCAGGTGGTTGCGCGATGCCGCACACACGCTCCAGACCGGCCGGGAGGCGATGGAACACCGCTTGGCGGTCGTCGCCGAGAGTCCCTCCGCGCTCGCTGAGCAGCTCTCGCGGTTCGCGGAGACCACCGAACCCGCCCCTGGCGTGTACACGGGAACCGCCGGACCGGAGCCGGGACGCGAGCCCCCCAGCGGGGAAGACCCCCACGAGCTGGCCCGCCACTGGGTGAGCGGAGGCTCCGTGGACTGGGACGCGCTCCACCGGGGGGAACGTCCTCGGCGGATCTCACTGCCGACCTACCCTTTCGCACGCACCCGCCACTGGATCCCCGGAGGCGGTGTGCCATGGAGCCGTCGGGCCGGAGCCCTCGAGGCGCCACCGCATGCAGCCCTCCAGCGGGAAGAACCGGAGAAGAAGGAGGAAGAGACCGTTCCGGTCTGGATCGACTCCGGAACGGCCCTGGTCGACCAGCACCGGATCCGGGGCCGGGCCGTACTGCCCGGTGTGGCCCATCTGGAGTTGGCCAGGGGGGTGCTCGCCAAGTTCCTCGCCGAACCGGTCGAACTCCAACGCGTGTCCTGGTCGGTCCCGTTCGAGGTGTCCGTCCCCGGACGCGAACTCTCGGTGGAGGTCGCGGCCGACGGGCTCGGGGCCCGGTTCGAGATCAGCACATCGGACGGGGACACACGGACCGTTCACGTCCGGGGGAACGCCCGGGCCGTTCTCGACACATCGGAAGCCGATCCCCTCCCCGCCGAGGAGACGTTGTCGCGCTGCCCGGCCTCCGTGGACCACGAGACCGTCTACCGCTGCTTCTCGCGCCTCGGAATCGACTACGGTCCCAACTTCCGGACGCTGGGAGAGGTACGGATCGGTGAGGGCGAGGCGATCGCCCCGATCCTGGCCGCGGAGCCCGACACCGGGGACGAGTACGCCCTGTACGCCCCGGTGATGGACGCCGCCCTCCAACTCGTCACCGCCATGGAGTTCGAGCACGGTGACGTCCCCGCCACGACCCGTCTGCCGTTCTCCGTGGAATCGGTCCGGATCCTACGCCCCCTGCGCACGGCACGCTACGCTCGCGTCGAGGCCCTTCCCGGAGGGGGCCACGACGCGGTGCTCATGGACGACCGGGGCCGTGTCTGTGCCTGGTTGGGTGAAGTGACGGTCCGAGAGGTGAAGGACCCTTCCGCCGGACTCCTCTTCGCTCCCTACTGGCGCGAACGCCCGCTCAGCGGACCGCCCGCCGAGCCCGACACGGACGACCACCTCGTCGTACACCTGGGAGCCTCCTCGGAACTGTCCGGGAAGATCGCCCGGAACAGGGGCGAACACCGGGTGTGGAACCTGTACCTGACGGACCGCGACGGGAAAGTGGCCGAACGCGCCTGGGAGGCCGACAGCCGTTCCTCGGCGGGGATGGCACACGCACTCGGCGGAATGGGGCGGATCCGGCACGTCTGGGTCCTCGGCGACGTCCCTCCCCGGGGGCCGGGGAGTGCGCTAACCGGGGCCACCGAACGCAGCGCGCAGGTTCTGTTCCGGTTCGTCAAGGCCTTGGCCGACAGCGACCTGATCCAGGTCCTGAAGACCCTCAGGATCGCTGTCAGCGGTGTCCAGGACGTGGACGGAAACCGCGTCGACGATCCCCTCGCGGCGGGCCTCATCGGATTCTCGAAGTCCTTCGCCAAGGAATTCCCGCACATCGACACGGTCTGTGTGGATCTGGGAGTGGGGAGTGGGACGGACCTCTCCCCGGTAACGGCCTCCGCCCTGGTCGATTCCTTGTCGCGTGAACCCGCCCACCGCCGGGGAGAAGAGGTGGCGTACGCCTCGGGCAAGCGCTACGAGAAGGCGCTGGCACCTATCGGAATCCCTGCGCGACCGACGGGCCCGCCCTTCCGCAAGCACGGCCGTTACCTCCTCGTCGGAGGAACGGGCGGCATCGGGTCGACGTTGGCGCGCCACCTGGCACGCACCGTCTCCGCCCGAATGGTCCTGGTCGGCCGTCGTCCCCACGACACGGGGATCGACGACGAGATCGCGGCCATCGAGGCGTCGGGGGGCCGGGCCTTCTACCTTCGCGCCGACGTATCCGACCCGGAGGGTTCCGCATCGGCGCTGGCCGAGGCCAGAACGCTCCTCGGTGGGATCGACGGGGTGGTCCACACGGCAATGGTGCTGCGTGACGGCATCATCGAAAGGCTCGACGAGACCGGGTTCGACGAGGTGATGGCCCCCAAGGCAGCGGGAAGCATGGCGCTCGCAGGCCTGCTGGTGAACGAACCACTCGACTTCGTGCTCTTCATGTCCTCGGTCCAGTCGTTCACGGGTTCCGCCGGGCAGAGCAACTACGCGGCGGCCTCCATGGCCCAGGACGGCGTGGCCCGATGGCTGGCGCCGCGCGCCGATTATCCGGTCCGATCCGTCAACTGGGGGCTCTGGGGAACGGTGGGCCATGTCGCCTCACCGGAGTACCAGCAACGCCTGGCGTCCCAGGGGCACGGTTCCATCGGGCCGGCCGAGGGGATGGAGGTCGTCGAACGGGTCCTCTCCGGGGACGAACAACAGGTCGTCGCCGTCCGTGCGGACGAACGCGTCCTGTCCGCGATCGGCGCGGACCTCTCGGGCGAAGGGGCCGTGACCGTACCCGGAGCTCCCTTCACGCCCCTGAGCGCGGATGTCAACACCGAACAACGGGCGCTCGACTCGTTCGTCCGCGTGAACGCCGTGGATGTGCTGCGTTCGCTCGGCCTGTTCCGTGACGGCATTCGGGGTCACCTCCGGACGGAACTGGTCCGGGACACCGGGGCACTGCCCAAGTACGGCCCCCTGCTGGAGACACTGTGCGGCATTCTGGCCGGTCACGGGCACCTCCTCGAGGAGGAGGGGCGGTTCTTCCTGCCGAAGGCTTCCCCGGCCGGACCGGTCACGAGTGCTGACCACTTGGTGGAGGACTACCCCAACCTCTCGGCGAGAGTCGCGTTGGCGACCACCTGCCTGGCGGCCATGCCGCGGGTCCTGAGAGGGGAGGCGACCGCTGCGGAGGTCCTGTTCCCCTCGGGTGACACTGGACCGGTCTCCGGTATCTATCGCGATGAGGAACTCGTCGACCACTGCAACGCCCTCCTGGCCGACCGGGTCCGCGCCCGCGTGCTTCAGCGGATCCGCGACCCCCGGAGGACGGCCGGGGTCCGTGTCCTGGAGATCGGGGCCGGGACCGGGGCGACCACACGCAGCGTGCTCGCCGCTCTCGAAGGCCTACGGGGCGTCTCATACGACTTCACGGACGTCTCCGAACGCTTCTTGCGCCAGGCCGAGCGGGAACTGCCCCGCCACGGGGCCGAACTCGGTTTCCGGTCGTTGGACATCGACCTGCCCCTGGCCGAACAGGGGATCCGGCCGGGCCACTACGACGTGGTGGTGGCGGCCAACTCGGTCCACGCCTCCAAAGACCTCGACGCAGCCCTGGGCCGGGTGCGTTCACTGCTGGCGGAGGACGGGGAACTGGTGTTGACCGAAGTCACCCGAGTATTGGCCTTCCACACGGTCACCTTCGGTCTCCTCGACGGATGGTGGCACCACGCCGACGGGGACCGGAGGCTTCCGGGGTCTCCGCTGCTCGACGTGCACACGTGGCGCCGCAGGTTGGAAAGGGCCGGGTTCAGGCGCGCCGTCGCGTTGGGGACCTCCACCTTCCCAGGTGAACCGTCGCAGCGTGTGATCGCGGCCGGGACGGGAACGCCGGGATCCGTCCGGAAGGACCCGACAGGAGATGACCACGGTGTACCGGTACGTGAGGAGGAGGTCTCTCCGGTGAAGACGACGGGGCCCGTGTCGGCCGGCCTGGGCCCGCAGGTGTCCGGCATCATCCGCGGACTCGTGGCGGACTGCCTGGGCATGTCGCCCGAGGAGATCGACGGCGGTGCCCCCTTCACATCCGTCGGGGTCGACTCCATCGTCGGGGTCGAACTGATCAACCGGATCAACCACGAACTGGGGATCGTCCTCAAGACCATCGTGATCTTCGACCACCCGACGGTCGACGCCTTGACGGCCTTCGTCGTGGAGGAGCACGGAACGGCCCTGGCCGGGCGCCTCACCCCGGAGACCACAGGAGCGGAGCCAGCGGACGGTTCCGGAGAAGACACCGCCCATGGGCCGCCGGCGGCCGCCACCGGGCACACTTCCGGGGCCAGGGAGGAGGTGAGCGGTTCGGAAACGGCCGCTACGGCATCCACTCCTGCGGCACCATCGGGTTCCACGGGCTTCCGCGCCGTCAGGTTCGAACGCCCCGGACATCCGAAGGACCTCCGTATCCACGCCCTGGAACCGGTCGCTCCCGGACCCGGAGAGGTCGAGATCCAGGTCAGAGCATTCCCCGTCAACTTCTCGGATTTCCTCGCGGCCCGGGGCTTGTACCCGATGATGCCGGACTTCCCCTTCACTCCGGGGGTGGAGGTCTCGGGGATTGTTCGACGGACCGGTCCCGACGTACGGCGTCTGGAACCCGGCGACGAGGTGATCGCCCTGACCCGCCCCGAGATGGGTGGACAGGCCTCCGTGGTGATCACGGACGAGAGTTTCGCCGTCCGCAAACCCTCCAACGTGACACACGAGGAGGCCTGTGGTTTCCCCGTCGGGTTCCTGGCCATGTACCTCGCCCTGGAACGGGCTGGGATCCGAGAGGGTGAGCACGTACTCGTGGAGGCGGCCACCGGTACCAACGGGCTGATGGCGGTCCAGCTGGCCGGGATCGCCGGTGCCGAGGTCATCGCCACCGCCGGTTCGGCTGCCAAGGTCGACTTCCTGGCCGGATTGGGGCTCACCGACCCCATCGACCACAGTCGCTCCGACGTGGCCGAGCAGGTGATGCGCCGAACGGGTGGCCGCGGGGTGGACGTCGTGGTCAACACCCGGGCCGACGGGGCCCTGCAACGGGGGATCGATCTCCTGGCGCCCGAGGGACGCTATGTCGAGATCGCCGTGTTCGGGCTCCAGGCATCCGGCGGAGTCGACCTGTCCCGGATGGTCGACAACCAGAGCTTCCACAGCTTCAACACCAAGAAGTTCTTCCTCCGCCACCCCGAACAGCGCGTTCCCTACCTCCGGATCATGGCCGACCACCTGGAGACAGGGCGGATACGGCCCACGGTCGCCCACGTCGTGCCCTTCGACCGGGTCGCCGACGCCTACGCCCTCAAGGAGGACCGGGCCACGGTCGGCAGGGTCGTCGTGACGGTGCCCGAACCGGAGGTCCGGGACGGCTCCTCCTCCGACCGCACCGCCACCGCTCCCCGGCCCGGCGGACCCGAGAGCGGTCACCGCCGTGCACCGGGAGACATCGCTGTCGTCGGCATGTCCGGGCGGTTCCCGGGCGCGCCCGATCTCGGCACCCTGTGGACGAACCTGGAGAACGGTGTCAGCTCCGTACGCCCCGTCCCCCCGGAACGGTGGGACAGTGCCCGCTACTTCGACCCCGATCCCGCACGCCGCGACACCACCTACTGCGACCGTGGCGGTTTCCTGGAGAACATCGACCTGTTCGACGCCCCCTTCTTCGACGTCTCGGGCAAGGAGGCCGAACAGACCGATCCCCAGCAGAGGTTGTTCCTCCAGGAGTCTTGGCGGGCCCTGGAGGACGCCGGACACCCCAGCGGTTCGCTCGGCGGGACCTCGTGCGGCGTCTTCGTCGGTGTGGGGCCGAGCGAGTACCTGACCCGGATGAACAAGGCCGGGACGACCAAGGAGGCCCAGGCCTTCTGGGGCAACGAAGCATCCGTCCTGGCTGCCCGGATCTCCTACTTCCTCGACCTCAAGGGGCCGAGCATGGCCGTCAACACCGCCTGCTCGTCCTCCTTGGTCGCCCTGCACCTCGCGGTCCAGAGCCTGCGCAGCGGCGAGTGCGACATGGCCCTCGCCGGCGGTGTCTTCCTCACCCTGGCTCCCGACTATTTCGTCGTCGCCAGCAACGGGAACATGCTCTCCCCCGACGGAGTCTGCAAGACCTTCGACGACTCGGCCGACGGGTTCGGCCCGGGAGAGGGTGTGGGCGTGCTGGTACTCAAACCGCTCGAACGGGCTCTGGCCGACGGTGACCATGTCCACGGCGTCATCAAGGGCACGGCGATCAACCAGGACGGGCGGACCAACGGCATCACCGCGCCCAGCGGCCGTGCACAGACGGACGTGGAGACGGCGGCCTACGCCGCAGCCAGGATCGATCCGGACACGATCGGCTACGTGGAGGCCCACGGCACGGGCACGCGGCTCGGCGACCCCATCGAGGTCGAGGCGCTGACCAACGCCTTCCGGCGCTCTACCGACCGGAACGGGTTCTGCGCGATCGGTTCGGTCAAGACCAACATCGGCCACGCCGCTGCGGCCGCCGGCATCGCCGGGGTCGTCAAGACCCTCCTTGCCCTACGCCACCGCAGGATCCCCGCCTCGCTGAATTTCGAGCGCGCCAACCGGCACATCGATTTCGAGAGCACCCCCTTCTATGTGAACACCGAGCCGAAGGAGTGGTCCACGGACGGTTCGTCCCCCCGCAGGGCGGCCGTCAGCGGTTTCGGCTTCAGCGGCACCAACGCCCATGTCGTCCTGGAGGAGGCTCCCCCCGTCGAGCGGCACGTTCCGGACTGCGGCCCGGTAGCGGTGCTGCCGGTCTCGGCACAGACACCGACCGCGCTCCGGGCCCGGCTCGAAGACCTGTCGGCGTGGCTGGGAACCGCGGACCCGCGAGCATCGCTCGCGGAGATCGCCCACGAGCTCCAACACGGGCGCGACCATTTCCGGGAACGCACGGTCTTCCTGGCCACGACCAGGGAGGAGTTCGCCGAGCGCCTGCGGGAGGCGTTGACGGGAACGGATCTTCGGCCCGAGGGAGCACCGGACGGTGGTGCCCCCTCCTCCCTCCCCTTCCTCCGCGCGCAGGCCTATCTGCGCGGTGAGGAAGTGGACTGGGCGGCACTGTGGACGGGGCCGCGCGGCACCAGACTGCCCCTGCCCACTTACCCCTTCGACGGTCACCGCTACTGGTACACCGGCGAGGACACCGTGTACGGGGGAGGGGAGACCGTCGGGACACTCGCCCCACAGCCTCTCCCGTCCCCCGAGGGGAAACACAGGTCGGCGGTGACCCTCACGGGAGAGGAGAGCTTCCTCCGCGACCACGTCGTCCTGGGACAGCGGACCCTGCCCGGGGTCCTCGTCCTCGAACTCCTCCGACGCGCGGCCGACCGTTCCGGTGTGCGGGCGGACGCCGTCCGCAACCTGGTCTGGGAGAGTCCGGTCGCCTTCGACACGGGAACCCTCACCCTGGTTGTCACGTTGTCCTGGGCATCCTCGGGAACCGAATTCGAGATCTCCTCGACGGACGGTGCCGGGGAGCCGGTCAGGCACGCCACCGGAAAGCTCGCCGTCCTCGAGACGGGGGCCCGCACGGAGACGGTTGACCTGGACGCCCTCTCGCGCAGGTGTACCGGTCACGTGGACACGGTCGAGCACTACCGGCGACTGCGGGAGCGCGGGCTCGTCCACGGCCCGTCACTCACTTCCCTCACCGAGGTGCGCGCCGGAGAGACCGAGGCCTGTGCCCGGATCGAGCTGCCTACGGCAGCGGACGGGAGTTTCCCTGACGCTGCCTTGCACCCCGCGCTCCTCGACGGGGCGCTCCAGGTGTTGGCCGCCCTCGAAGACCCTGCCGACCCCCCCGTACTGCCCTTCGCGGTGGGAGAGGCCGCCTGGCCCCGCACGCTGCCCGCACGCTGCCGCGTACACGTCGTCGGGCGGCGGGGGACAGCGGACCGGGCGCTGAAGCATTACGACGTACGTATTACCGACGACCAGGGAAGGGTCCTCGTCTTCCTGACGGACCTCTCCACCAGACGACTCGAAACGAACCCCGTGCCGCAGGCCATCGGGACCGACGAGGCGCTCCGAGCGCTGCTGCGTCGGCTGGAGGCGGGCGAGATCGGGGAGACCGAGGCACGGGAAAGCATGGAGGCCATCCTTGCTCAGCGATGATCAGAACCGGGAAGACGTCCTCTCCGGAGTTCGACGGGGCAATCTGTCCACACGGGAGGCGCTCCGTTTCCTCACCGGGGATGCTCCAGAGGCTCCCGCGACCAGTGGGGAACGAACGGAGGAACCGGAGGCCCCCGTCCTCGATCGCGTGAGACGCGTCGTCGAGAACGAGGTACGCCGCCCCGTCTCGCCACAGGAACCCCTGGAACGGTACGGGTTCGACTCGGTCATGGCGCTCAACGTGGTCCGCGCCCTGGAGAACGACTTCGGGGACCTGCCCCCCACACTGCTCTTCGAGCACCGGACCGTCGACGGACTCGCAGCCCACCTGAGCGCCGAGCGCCCCGAGGTTGCCGCACGTCTGGCACGGGCCTCCGGCCCGGAGGAGGTGTCTCCGGAACCGGAGCTCCCCCGCGTCTCCGCGCCCTCGCCCGTGGCCCGCTCCGCGTCCGGTGAGGAGGACATCGACGTCGCGATCGTCGGGATCAGCGGGCGTTTCCCCTCGGCCCCCGACCTCGACGCCTTCTGGGACAACCTGAGGACCGGGCGCGACTGCGTCACGGAGATCCCCGAAGAACGCTGGAACCATGACCTCTACTTCGATCCGGACAAGGGCCGCCCCGGCAAGAGCTACAGCAAGTGGGGAGGTTTCCTGGACGGTGTCGACGCCTTCGATGCCTCCTTCTTCCACGTCTCTCCCCGGGAAGCCGAACGCATGGACCCCCAGGAACGCCTGTTCCTGGAGGAGAGCTGGCACGCCTTGGAGGACGCCGGATACACACGGCAACGCATCTCCGGGCGCGACATCGGGGTCTACGTGGGGGTCATGTACTCCCAGTACCAGCTCTTCCAGGCCGAACAGACGCTCCTGGGCAACCCGTTGTCCCTGGGCTCCTCCTACGCCTCGATCGCCAACCGCGTCTCGTACACGCTCGACCTGCGCGGCCCGAGCATGGCGCTGGACACCATGTGCTCCTCCTCCCTGACCGCCGTCCACCTGGCCTGTGAAGCGCTACGGCGCGGGGATACCGAGGCGGCCCTCGCAGGCGGGGTGAACCTCACCCTCCACCCCGCCAAGTACCTGGACCTCAGTCAGGGACGCTACGCCTCCAGCGACGGGCGCTGCCGCAGCTTCGGTGAGGGGGGCGACGGCTACGTGCCCGGTGAAGGGGTCGGAGCCGTGGTCCTGCGCCCCCTCGCCGAAGCGGAGGCGGACGGGGACCGCATCCACGCCGTGATCCGTGCCAGTGCCCTGAATCACGGGGGGAGGACCAACGGCTACACGGTCCCCAACCCCCGGGAGCAGACCCGCCTCATCGGTGAGACCTACCGCCGGGCAGGTGTCGACCCCGGTCAGGTCGGTTACGTGGAGGCGCACGGCACGGGTACGGCCCTGGGGGACCCCATCGAGATGGCCGCGCTGGACCGCGCCCTGGGCCCCCTCCCCCCAGGGGCGGCACCGCGTGCGGTCGGTTCGGTCAAGTCCAACATCGGACACCTGGAGGGGGCCGCCGGTATAGCCGGTCTGGCCAAGATCGTGCTCCAGATGCGCCATCGTGCCCTGGTCCCCTCTCTGCACTCGGATGAGCTGAACCCCGCCATCGACTTCGGCTCGGGTTCGCTGAGGGTCCAGCGCGAGCTCTCGTCCTGGGAACCGGTCTCGCCCGGTGACGGCTCCGCACCCTCCCCGCGGATCGCCGGACTGAGTTCCTTCGGCGCGGGGGGAGCCAACGCCCACCTCGTCGTCCAGGAATACGTCGACCGCCCGCACCCGGCCGAGGACCATCGGGGACACCATCTCTTCCTGCTCTCCGCCAGGAGTCAGGAGCGCTTGAGTGTTCATGCCGAGAACCTCGCCCGTCACCTGGAACGTCCTGAGCACGAGGGGACCGACGAGGCGGGCCTGCTCGCCTCCGTCGCCCACACGCTGCGCAATGGAAGGGACGCCTGGGACGAACGGCTCGTACTCACCTCCCGTGACCGCGGCACGCTGATCTCGGACCTGAGGTCCGTGTCCCGGGGCCAGACCCCGGAGGGTTCGCTCCGGGGAAGGGTGGAACGGGGCGAGGACGGAGCCCCCGTACCACCCGTGGGCCAGGAGCGGATCGGTGCCTTGACGGAGGCCAAGGACCTGCGCGGGCTCGCCGAGGTCTGGGTGGCGGGTGCGGACGTGGACTGGGCCCCCGTGGAGGAAGGCTCTCCCCGCACGGTCTCGCTTCCCGGGTACCCGTTCCTGCGCGAGCGCCACTGGCCGGAGACGGTTTCGGCCCCCGCCGCCGGTGACGCGCCCACGCACCCCCTGATCGGCCGTGACGCTTCCACCCCGCAGCAGTGCGTCCTCAACACACGGCTGCGGGGGGACCACCCCCTCCTGCGAGGACACGAAGTGCACCGGCAGAGGGTTCTGCCGGCTGCGGCACTGATGGAGATGGCCCGCGCCGCGGGCGCCCGCTCAGGACTGGGCGAGACGCCCGATCTCCTGGACACCGTCTTCGAGACGCCTGTGGCGGTGTCCGCCGAGGGCGTCCACGAAGTGACCGTCGAGGTCGACCGTTCCGACACGGAGGCGGCGTTCACCATCAGTGGCGGCGAACCCGGGAAGGAACCGGCCACGCACGTGCGAGGCCGACTCCGTCGACGCTCGGCCCCCGAGGAGCCGCCCGGGACGCTGGACATCGAAGCGCTCGGTGCGGCGTGCACCGATGGCGTCCCTCCGCACGACCACTACCGGCGCATGGAGGAGGGCGGGCTCGTCCACGGGCCGGGGTTCCGTGTCATCGGCTCCCTCCACACCGGTGACGGCGAGGTGGTCGCCCGACTTTCGGGTGCCCACGCACGGGAGGACGGATACCTTCTGCCTCCGGAGCTGCTCGACGGTGCGTTCCAGGTCCTGGCGTCACTGGGGACGGAGGGCCAGGACGGGAACGCACGCATCCCCTTCGCGGTCGAGCGCATGCGCGTGCACGGTCCGCTGCCGACCGAATGCCGTGTCCACGCCCGTTCCCGCGACGGCGCCTCGGCCGGAGGGCCCTCCGGGGTCTTCGACCTGACGGTGACCGACACCGAGGGCCGCGCCGCGGTGAGTGTCGACGGGCTGGTGGCGCGCCCCGTGCCCACAGTCGGCGATGACACCTTGGTTCTGGAACCGCGGTGGGAGGAACAGAACGGCCTCGCCTCCGTCCTACCCGCACGGACATCGGACGTGCTGCTCGTGTTCTCCGACAGGCAAGCATGCGCCGAAGCCCTCAGCGGACTCCACGGAACGGTTGTCCGAGTACGGGCGGGACAGCGCTTCCACGAGCACACCCCGTACAGCTACGAGATCGATCCGACAGCGGAGTCCCACTACACGAGGCTGCTCGAAGCGGTCGCCCGGACCTCCGGACCGGTGTCCGCGATGGTCCACGACTGGTCCGAGGCCCTGCCGGAATCGGACGAGAACGCACTCGGCCGATCCCTGGACAGGGGCGCCCACTCCCTGCTCGCTCTGTCCCGGGCGATCGCCGGAGGCATGCCGTCCCGGCCCCCGCGCCTGGTCCTCACACACCCCGACGACACCTCGCACGCAGGGCTCATCGGTTCTTCGGCCGCGGCCATGTTCGCCGCGCTCGCCCAGGAGGACCCGAGGACACGGTTCTCCACCTTGGGCCTGCCCGCATGCCCCGATGGCACACCTCTCTGGGACGGGGAAGCCGCCTCCGCGGTCACCGCGGAGCTCGCTCGGACGGACCGGGCCGGGGCCGAGGCGTGCCTTCGCGACGGCCGTGTGCGGGTCCGGTCCCTGGCCGAGCACCGGTACGCGCGGCACGCGACGGCCGCAGGAGCGTCCTCCGCGGGTTTGCGCGAGGAGGGGGTCTACCTCCTCACCGGCGGACTCGGCGGGATCGGCCGCGAACTCGCCCTGTACCTGGCGCGGCACCACCGGGCCCGGCTGGTCCTGAACGGCCGTTCCCCCCTGGACGGGAACGGTGAGTCCTTCCTCTCCGAACTGGCCTCCTCGGGGGGAGAAGGCCTCTACGTGGCCGCGGACTGTTCCGACGGTTCCGGAGCCCGGGAACTCGTCGCCGCAGCCAAGCAGCGGTACGGCCGTGTCGACGGTGTATTCCATCTCGCGGGCACGACCCGGGACGCACTCGTGGCCCGGAAGAAGGAAACGGAGGCGCGGGAGGTCCTCACCCCCAAGATCTGGGGCGCCCACCATCTGGACCTGGCCACACGGCAGGAGCCGCTCGACTTCTTCGCCCTTTTCTCCTCGGCCAGCTCCGTCACCGGTGTGGCCGGCCAGACCGACTACGCGTTCGCGAATTCCTTCCTGAACGGTTTCGCGGACCGGCGAGAGACCCTGCGGGAAGCGGGCGTGCGTTCCGGCAGGACGGTGTCCGTCGCCTGGCCGCTCTGGCGATCGGGTGGTATGGACATCGGCCGGGCCCTCCAGGAAAGGGCGGAGCAGGAACGCGGGTGGGTGCCCCTGCCCTCCGTAACCGCCATGGAGGTCCTGGAGCGTTCCCTCGCCGAGGGGCCCTCCCGCATCGCTGTCTTCCACGGTCACAGGGAACGCATTCTCCGCTCCCTCGGAGGCTCTGGCCGCTCCGTCCCCGACACCGCGGCTGGTTCCGGCGGTGCCGGGGCCGACTCCGCCCCCTCGACCGGAGTACCCCGCGCCCTCACCCGATTCCTGACCACGGCACTCGCCGGAGAACTCAAGCTCCCCGGTGGACGCCTCGATCCCCGAGAGCGGTTCGAGCACCTGGGTGTGGAGTCGGTCATGGCCATGAACATCACCCGGGAACTGGAGGAAGTGTTCGGGGAACTGCCCAAGACGCTCTTCTTCGAGCATTCGAACACCAACGCTCTGGCCCTGTACCTGGTCCAGAACCATCCGGAGGCGGTCACAGAGGCGTTCGGCGGTCCTTCCCGGAGCCCTGCGCCGGAAACCGGGGAAGGGGTGGTACAGGAACGGTCCCGTCCGGCGGAAGCGGCCGCGCCACAGCGCAGGGCCGTGGAGGACGACCCGATCGCGATCGTGGGGCTGGCGGGCCGCTACCCGATGGCGGAGAACCCCGGAGAACTCTGGGAGAACCTTCTCCGGGGCCGGGACTGCGTGTCCGAGGTCCCGTCCGGGCGCTGGGACCACTCCCCGTTCTTCGCGCCCCGGGGCGAGGCGCCCGGCACCTCCTACAGCAAGTGGGGCGGCTTCCTCCGGGACGTGGCCGCCTTTGACCCGTTGTTCTTCAACATCTCTCCGCGCGAAGCCCGCCGGATGGACCCGCAGGAACGGCTCTTCCTGGAGACCGCGTGGCACACTCTGGAGGACGCCGGACACACCCGTGAGGGTCTGGCGGGGCGCGGCGTCGGTGTGTTCGTCGGGGTGATGTACTCCCAGTACCAGCTCTACGGCGCCGACAGAAGGGCCCAGGAGCAGGGGTTCGTACCCGCCTCCCTGTCCGCGGCCGTGGCCAACCGCGTCTCCCACGTCCTGGACCTCCAGGGGCCGAGCCTGGCTCTCGACACGATGTGCTCGTCCTCCCTCACCGCCCTGCACATGGCGTGTGCGAGCATCCGGCTGGGCGACTGCGACGAGGCGATCGCGGGCGGCGTCAACACCATCCTCCACCCCAACCGCTATCTACAGCTCTCCCAGGGGCGCTTCGCCTCCACGGACGGACGGTGCCGCACCTTCGGAGAGGGAGGGGACGGCTACGTTCCCGGGGAAGGCGTGGGAGCGGTCCTGCTCAAACCCCTCAGCAAGGCCCTGGCCGAGGGGGACCACGTCTACGCGGTGGTGCGCGGCACGGCCGTCAACCACGGGGGACGCAGCAACGGTTTCACCGTCCCCACCCCCGCCGCCCAGGCCGAGGTCGTCCGCGCCGCTCTCGAACGGTCCGGTCTCGGGCCCGAACGGGTGGGTTACGTCGAGGCCCACGGTACGGGTACGAGCCTGGGCGACCCGATCGAGGTCGACGGACTCACGCGGGCCTTCGCCGCTTCCGGAGCCGGCGGGGAAACACACTGCGCCGTCGGTTCGGTCAAGTCCAACATCGGACACCTGGAGTCCGCGGCCGGGATCGCCGGTCTGACCAAGGTCCTCCTCCAGATGAAGCACGGCACACTCGTACCCTCCCTGCACTCCGAGCCGGAGAACCCCAACATCCGCTTTGCGGACACGCCCTTCTCGGTGCAACGCGCCACCGAGCCCTGGCACCGTCCGGTCAAAGACGGACGGGAGCTCCCGAGAGCGGCCGCGGTCAGCTCCTTCGGCGCGGGAGGGGCCAATGCCCACGCCGTTCTGGAGGAGTACCTACCGGCCACCGACATGAACACCCGTGTCGCCCCGGGAGCCGTTGCCGAGCTGGTCCCCATCTCCGCACGCACGCCCGAGGGGCTGCGGTCGATCGCTCTGGACCTGGCCGAGGCCGTCGGTGCCCCTGCCACGGCTGAGCCGGCCCCTGCGGTGGACCCGGACGCGGTGTGCGCGGTGGCCGCTCGCGTCCTCGGTGTCCCCGACGCGTCGGTCGATGCCGGGGACGACCTGGAGGATCTGGGCTTCGACGAGGTGTCCCGGTCGGCACTGGCCGAGTGGGCGGGCAACGAGTACGGTGTCCGGCCCGCCCCGGAGGAACTGGTCGCCTGCCGCACCCTCGCCGGGTTCGCCCGCTGGATCGCGGAGAGCGCCCCCCACCGGAGCGGCACCGCACCCGTCACGAACGGGTACCGGCTCCAGGACATCGCCCTGACACTACAGATCGGTCGCGAGCCCCTGGCAGAACGTGCGGTGTTCGTCGTCCGCGACACGGCCGAACTGGCCGAGCGCCTGCGCCGCTTCGGTGCCGGGACCGACGACCCCGACACCGTCCTCGGGAGCGCAACGGGAGACACCGCGCTGATGGACGGGCTGTTGGAAGGGGAAGAGGGTCGTACCTTCGTGGAGTCCCTGCACAGGCGGGGAGACCTCGAACGCATCGCCCGGCTCTGGGCGGCCGGGGCTGACATCGGCCACGCCCTTCCCCTCACCGGATCGGGGGCCCGCCGGGTCTCCCTGCCCACCTATCCCTTCGCCCGGGAGCGTTACTGGGTGCCCGAATGGGGCGAGGCGTCCCCGGCCCCGGGCGTGCCGGTCGGTGATGGCGGTGCCGAGGGCGCGGCCTCCGCCGGCAGTGGCGGACAGCGGCCCGGTGATAAGGAGTCCGCTCCCGTGGAGGCGACTCCGGAACCCCTCGGGGAGACGCCTTCCCGGTTCCCGGAGTCGGACCCGAGAACGGTGCGCGAGACCGTCGCCGGGGCCATGTCCGAGATCCTGGAGATCCCCGCGACCGAGTTCGACCTCGACACCCCCCACGCCGACTTCGGGGTGGACTCCGTTCTCGCCGTGGAGATCGTGGAGCGTTTGAACGAGGCCTTCGGGACCGAGCTCAGGCCCACGGACTTCTTCAACTACACCGATATCCGTTCGCTCAGCGAACACATCATCGGGGAACGGGCCGCACAGCCGTTCAGTGGCTCACGGTACGAGCCCTCACCCGTGCGGCCCGAGCCCTCACCCGCCCCGGACCCGGAGACCACGGCGGCCGGCCGCGACCCGGTTTCTTCACCCGGGTCCGGTGTACAGGTCGCCGCCAGGAGCACGGACGTGGCGGTGATCGGTATGTCCGGACGCTTCGCCCACGCACGGAACCTGGAGGAGTTCTGGGACAACCTCGTCGCCGGCCGTGACTCGGTCGCCGAGATCCCCTCCGATCGCTGGGACACCGAGCGCTACTGGGACCCGGACCGTTCGGAACCCGGAAAGACCTACAGCAAGTGGGGGTCGGTGCTGGCGGACGCCTACGAGTTCGATCCCGCCTTCTTCGGGATGTCCCCCCGTGAAGCACGCTTGATGGACCCGCAGCAGCGCCTCTACATGATGGAGGCGTGGCGGGCCCTGGAGGACGCCGGATACTCCGACCGCTCCGTGGACGGCGCCGAGTACCACTCCTTCGTCGGGGCAGCCATGGGCGATTACCACCACTTGCTGCGGGAGAACGGTGTTCCCACCGAGGGCTACACCTTCACTGGTACGCACCCGGCGATCCTGGCCTCCCGTGCGGCCTATCACCTCAACCTGCGCGGCCCCAGCACCGCGGTCGACACCTCCTGCTCCTCCTCGCTCATGGCCGTGCACATGGCTTGCGAAGCCATCCGCGAGGGCCGGTGCGAGACCGCGTTGGCGGGCGGCGTCGCCGTTCTGCACACGCCTGAACTCCACGTCCTCGCGAGCAAGGCGGGGATGCTCTCCCCGAACGGGCGGTGCAGGCCCTTCGACGACGGGGCCGACGGCTTCGTCCCGGGCGAGGGCGTCGGGGTCGTCGTGCTCAAGAGCCTCGACGCCGCACTACGGGACGGGGACCACATCCGCGGGGTCCTCAGCGCCACCGGGGCCAACCAGGACGGCAGGACCAACGGCATCACCGCCCCCAGCGCGCCATCGCAGAGCGCCTTGGAGAGCGACGTCTACCGCCGTTTCGGGGTCGATCCCGAGCAGATCGGATACGTCGAATGCCACGGCACCGGCACCCGTTTGGGCGACCCGATCGAGATCGAGGCACTGACCGAGGCGTTCTCCCGGTTCACCGACCGCAAGGGGTTCTGCGCGATCGGGTCGGTCAAGTCGAACCTGGGGCACACACTGACAGCCGCGGGTGTGGCCGGCCTGATCAAGGCCTTGCTGTGCATCGAACACGGCAGCCTGGTCCCCTCCCTCCACTTCGAGGACACCAATCGCCACATCCCCTTCGCGGACGGGCCCTTCCGTGTGAACACCGAAGCCCGCCCCTGGGCCCGTCCGAGCGGCGGCTCGCGGACCGCCGCCGTCAGCTCCTTCGGGTTCAGCGGTACCAACGTCCACGTCGTCGCCCGGGAAGCCCCGGCCGCACGGGCACGGGTACCGGAAGGGACGGACCGCACCTATCCGGTCCCCGTATCAGCAAAGACCCCCGAAGCACTGCGAGCACGCCTGCTCGACCTCTCCCGGTGGTTGGAGACCGACGGGTCGCGCCACGAGTGGCGCGACATCGCCTTCACCCTGGCGGTCGGACGGTCGCACTTCGACGTCCGCGAGGTGTTCACGGCCGACGGACCCGAGGAGTTGCGCCGCCGGATCGGCCTGTCCGCCTCTCGGCAGGACCGAGGAGGCGCCAGAGTCGTCGAAGGGGCTTTCTCCGACACGGTGCGGCGGTACCGGGAGGGAGAGGACGTCGACTGGTCGCCCGTGTTCGCGGGGCAGACCTGCAGGAGAGTGCCTCTCCCCACCTACCCGTTCGCCCGGGAGGAGTACCGGGCTCCGGGCACGGAGGCCGAACCGCCCACGGAGGCCGAACCGCCCACGGAGGCTCTCCGAGGACGTGTCCCGGAGCCCTCGGACGGGACGTCGAGGAAGTACTGGATCGCGGCGGACGATCCCGTCGTCCGTGACCACGTCGTCGACGGGAGTCCTCTCCTGCCCGCCGCCGGACACCTGTCCCTGGTCCACCGGGCCTGGCGGGACCTGGCCGGCGACGAACCGGTCACCCTCACCCGCTGTGTCTGGCTGCGCCCGGTCTTCGTCGAGAACGGAAAGGAGGTCGAGGTCCTCCTCCGCCCGAGGGGCGCGGAAGAGTCGGGAGAACTGTCCTTCGAGGTCCGGACCGCCGACTCCGCCGGGGAGCCCACCGTGCACAGCAGGGGGACGGTCTCCGCCGGGACCGGACACGGAGAACGGGTGGATCTTTCCCGCATCGAGGAAACTTGTGACCGGGAGGTCACCGGACGGGAACACTACGACCGTTTCACCAGGATCGGGGTGCTCTACGGGCCCAGGTTCCGAACGGTGAAGGGGATCGCCCTGAACCGGTCGCAAGCTCTGGCCTCACTCGTGCACGAGGGGCCGGAGGAAGGGCTGCCCGCCGGGGTCCTGGACGGCGCCATCCAATCGGTGGCCGCGTTGCAGCCCGAGACGCCGGGCCAGCGGCCGCACGTCCCCTTCGCCATGAACGGGATCCGCGTGCTGCGCCCAGTTCCGGAGAAGAGCTTCGCCCATGTTCACCAGGCTTCTCCCGGGGAGTGCGCGCTGAAGATCGTCGATGTGGACGGAAACCCCTGCGTCGTCATCGACGGGCTCTCCTACCGTGAGCTCAAGCCCCGAGTACCCACGCGCCTCTTTCGACCCCACTGGCGTGCTCTCGGCCCCGTCGAGGACGCCGGGCGCACGGAAGGGCCCGTACTGATCATCGCACCCGGTGAGACGTACGGCCTCGACCGGCGACTGGCCGAACTGCACCGGGACGCCGACACACACGTGGTGCGGCCGGCCCCGGGTGATCCCGCTGCCCTGGAGAAGGCGATCGCCCCTCTGCCCGGGCCGGAGCGGATCTACTTCCTGGGAGGACTCGACGACGGTTCCGCCGGTCCCGGCGGAACCGACCTCCATTCCCTGGCCGACCTGGAACGGGCCCAGGAGAGCGGGGTACGCTCCCTCTTCCGGGCGGTCAAGGCGCTGTTGTCCCGCGGCTCGGCCGAGCTGCGGCCCCACCTGACGGTCGTGACCGCCGGCGTCCACGCAATCGACGGGACGCGGCCCGGGCGCCCCTTCGCGGCCGGACTGTCAGGCCTGACGAAGTCCTTGGCGAAGGAGTACCCGGACTGGCGCGTCGCTTGTCTGGACGTGTGCCCCGACCAGCTGGTCCGCGACCCCGGGACCGTGGCAGCGTCGGTGGTGGACGAACCCGGACACCCTCTGGGCAACGAAGTCGTCCTGCGCAGGGGCCACAGGTGGGAGCGGGTCCTCGTCGAATCCCGCACCGAGGAGCCCTCCGGACCGGCCCTCAGGCAGGGCGGCAGCTACCTCGTCCTCGGCGGAGCCGGAGGGATCGGCGCGGAGCTCGCCCTGCACCTGGCTCGCTCCTTCTCGGCCAGGATCGCCCTGGTGGGGCGCCGCCCGCAGGACGCGGACATCGAAGCGCGCATCCGAGCCGTCACCGACGCCGGCGGCAGCGCCTTCTACATCCAGGCCGACGCCTCGGACGACCGGTCGATGCGGGAGGCCGTCGAGCTCGCGCGCGAGCGCCACGGCGTCCTCCACGGCGTGTTCCACTCGGCCCTGGTCCTGCGCGACGCACGTGTCGCCGATCTGGACGAGGCGGCTTTCGAGGCGGCCCTGGAGCCCAAGGTCCGGGGGGCGGTCACCCTCGCCAGGGCTCTGCGCGGCGAAGAGCTGGACTTCCTGGCCTTCTTCTCCTCCGCCCAGTCCTTCAGCGGCAACGCCGGCCAGTCCAACTATGCGGCGGGCTGCGCCTTCAAGGACGCCTACGCCGCGGCGCTGTACGAGTCCGGTGTACCAGTGCGTATCGTCAACTGGGGGTACTGGGGTGAGGTCGGCGTCGTGGCCAAGGCCGCCTACCGGCGCAGGATGCGCGCGGTCGGTGTGCACTCCATAGACACCGCCGAGGGCATGCGCGCACTGGAGACCGTCCTCTCGGGCCGTACCGTCCAGACCCTGGTGCTCAAGGCCGAGGACCGGGTCCTGGACAGGTTCGGTGTGACCACGGACCGCGTCGGGGCCCCGGAACCCTCCGCCGAGCCCTCAGCCGGATCCGGGTGGGACCCGCTCGCGGGACGCCCGTTGGGACCCGAACCCGACGGAGACAGGCTCGCCGAGGCGCATTCGGCCCTTGACGCACTGGGCGCGGCCCTGCTGATGCGTTCGTTCCGTGAACTCGGGGTGTTCCGGGAACCGGGGGAGCAGCGTTCGGCCCGGAGTCTGCCGGCCGAACTCGGCGTGGTCGGCGAGCACGCGCGTCTTGTACCTGCCCTCGTCGACATCCTGTGCCGGGAGGGGTTCCTGACCAGGGACGGCGGCCTCCTGACATCGGTGCGAGAGATGGAGGGCGACCCGCAGGAGGGGTTGGCGGCCCTGGCCGCCGACCGCCCGGAGGTCGCGGCACACACAGAATTGTTGAGGGCGTGCCTGACCCGCTACCGGGATCTTCTGCGGGGCGCGACCGATCCGACGTCGGTGCTCTTCCCGGGCTCCTCGATGGAACTGGTCGAGAACGTCTACAGGGGAGATCCCCTGGCGGACCGCCTCAACACGCTCGCCGCTCATGCGGTGGCGGCCTACGCCCGCGAGCGGAGTGGCCCGCGACGCCTGCGGATCCTCGAGGTGGGAGCAGGCACGGGCGGAACCACCGAAGCAGTCCTCGCAGCTCTGGAACCGCATGCGTCGGACATCGAGTACGTCTACACAGACCTGTCCGCCGGGTTCTTGCGCCACGGACGGCGCCGCTTTGCCCAGGAACACCCCTTCGTGGCCTTCTCCCGGCTCGACATCGAGTCGGACCCCGCGGATCAGGGTTTCGAGGCGGGAACCTTCGACATCGTCCTGGCCGCGAACGTCCTGCACGCCACCCGGGACCTGGACCGGACCCTGGCCCACGTTCGGCGACTCCTCGGGGAGAACGGTCGGCTCATCCTCAGCGAGACCACGGCCTTCAGCCCTTTCGCCACTCTGACCTTCGGGCTGCTGGAAGGGTGGTGGCGCTTCGACGACGACCACCTGAGGATCCCGGGTTCTCCCCTGGCAACGGTCCGTACGTGGACACGGTTGTTGGAACGGCAGGGCTTCACCCGGATCTCCGCACACGCCCCGGCCCGGTCCTCGGGTCGGGAGATCGGCCAGAAGGTCCTGATCAGCGACCTGGCCTCGGCAGGTACGGCCGAGACCGTGCCTGCCCGCGCCGATGACGGAGCGGTGGGCGAGGAGGAGCCCGGCGGTGTCGAGACCCGCGACAGGGACCGTGTCCAGGACGAATTGGCCCGGAGTATCGCTCGGACGCTCGGACGGGCGGATGCCGACATCGACCCGGAACGCCCTTTCACGGACTACGGGGTCGATTCGATCATCCTCGTCGAACTGGTGGAGACCATCAATCGGCAACTGGGGATCGAGCTGAGGACGACGGCTCTCTTCGACCACCCCACTCTGGGAGAACTGGCGGAGTTCGTCTGCGCCGAGTACGGGCCGGACACACCCACGGACGCCGTGGACGACCGGGACGTCCCGGAGGAACTTTCCTACCTCGAGCGCTTGGCTGCGGGTGAGCTGACGCTCGACCAAACCTACGAACGGCTGGAGCGGTCCGGTGAATAACGAGCTCAGGACCATTCTCGAACTCGTCGAGGCGAAGAGCATCTCGCCCGAGGAGGGACGGCGGCGTATGGCGGAACTGCGTTCCGCGCCGGCGCACTCCGTGACACCCGCCGCCGAGGGCGGCACGGAAGAGGGGGACGTCCGGCGTGTGGCGGTGATCGGCCTCGACGGACGCTTCTCCGGTGCCGCGGACCCCGGGGAGTTCTGGCGCGACCTGAGCGGGGGTGTCTGCTCCGTCCGCGAGGTCCCCGCCGAACGGTGGGACGCCGAACGCTACTACGATCCCGATCCGGCCGCGCCAGGCAGGACCAACTCGCGGTGGGGAGGGTTTCTCGACTCCGTCGACTCCTTCGATCCCTTGTTCTTCAACATATCCGGGCACGAGGCGGAGAGGATGGACCCCCAGCAGCGCCTGTTCCTGGAAACGGCGTGGACGGCCCTGGAGGACGCCGGATACGCCACCGGGGGGACCGACGGCCTCGACTGCGGGGTGTTCGCCGGAGCGCCGGCGAGTGACTACGTGTCCGATTCCCAACGGTCCGGGATCGATGCGGACGCGCAGGTCCTCATGGGAAACGACACGGCCATCCTCCCCGCCAGGATCTCCTACCTGCTCAACCTGCGCGGTCCGAGCATCGCTCTGAACACCGCCTGCTCGTCGTCCCTGGTCGCAATCCAGCTCGCGTGCCAGGCCATCGAGTCCGGGCAGTGCGAGATGGCGCTCGCGGGCGGGGTCTGCCTGTTCGTCGGGCCCGGGTTCTACATCTCCGCGAGCAAGGCCCAGATGCTCTCCCCACGAGGCCTGTGCCGGACCTTCGACGAGGAAGCGGACGGCTTTGTCCCGGGGGAAGGGGCCGGGGTCGTCGTACTCAAGGACCTGGAAGCGGCCCTGCGCGACGGAGACCACGTGCGCGGGGTCGTCCTGGCGGGGGACACCAACCAGGACGGCAAGACCAACGGGATCACGGCCCCCAGCGCCAAGGCACAGGCGGACGTGCAGGCCTCCACCTACCACAGGGCCGGTATCAGCCCGGAGAGCATCTCCCTGGTCGAGGCGCACGGCACGGGCACACCGCTGGGCGACCCGATCGAGGTCGATGCCCTGACCCGGTCGTTCCGCCGGTTCACCGACCGCGCCGGTTTCTGCGCCATCGGCTCGGTAAAGACCAACATCGGACACACCGGACAGGCCGCGGGGGTGGCCGGCCTCATCAAGGTCCTGCTCGCCCTCGAGCACGAGACGATCCCGCCGAGCCTGCACTTCTCCAAGGAGAACCCGCGCATCGGCTTCTCCGAGACCCCCTTCCACGTACCCACCGAACCACTCCCCTGGCCGCGTACACCGGGCGCGCCGCGAAGGGCGGCACTGAGCTCCTTCGGCTACAGCGGCACCAACGCACACCTTGTGGTGGAGGAACCGCCCGTGGCTCCGCGACGGACGGAAGGGGCCGGCGACCAGCTGTTCCTGTTCTCCGCCAAGACTCGGGAAGCCCTGGAGGCCCGCATCACCGACATGCGTGACCTGCTACGGGGCACGGGCGCGGGGGTCCACCTGCCCGATGTCGCCTTCACCCTCCACGCGGGACGCATGCACTTCCCGTACCGGGCGGCCGTGGTTGCCGGCGACGCCGACGAACTCGCCGAAGCCCTCGAGGCCGAACTCCGGGAAGGTGTCCGGGAGGTGCCGAAGCTCGGCACCGCAGAGAAGAGGCGGAGCGCACTGAAGCTGCGCGAGGAACTGGAACGTTCGGCCCGGGGAGGGGAGCGCCGCCGGGTCCTCGAAGAGGCGGCGGGTCTCTACGAGCGGGGTCTGACCCCGGACCCCGAGTCCTTCTTCGATGGCTCCGAGAGCCGCGTCCCCCTGCCGACCTACCCCTTCACCCGGGAGCGTTACCGCATCGACCAGCCGCAGGCCGATGGTGACGGAGAAGGCAAGACCCACGAAACACCCGCGGAGGAGGGGCCGGGGCTGGTTCTGGAAGACCTCTCCGACGGCGACGGACCCCGTTACCTGTTCCGTCCCGAGGGCGCCGGGTTCCTCGTCGACGACCACGTTGTCGGCGGTAAGAAGATCCTGGCGGGCATGGCCTCCCTGGAGTTGGCCAGAGCCGCCGGAACCCTCTCCCGTGGGACCGCAGCCGACCGCGTGGAAAACGTGGTGTGGCACCGGCCGCTGACGGCCGACCACCCGGAAGGGCTCGAGATCGCACTCACCTCGGTGGAGGAGGGGACGCGGTTCGACATCCGTGACGCGGGCGCGCAGACACCCGGGGTGAGCGGCCTCCTGCGTTTCGGCTCCCGGCCTCCGGAGGAACCCCGCGCTGACCTCGAACGCCACGGGGCCGGCCGTCGCCTGTCCGCGACCGAGTGTTACCGCAGGTTCTCAGAAATCGGGTTCGACTACGGCCCCGGGTTCCGGGTGCTCGAATCCGTCCATGGCCTCGGGGACGAGGTGGTGGCCAGGCTCGGCCTCCCTACCGGGCTCACGTCGGACCCGACCCGCCATCCTCTGCACCCCGCCCTCCTGGACGGCGCTCTACAGGCGATGATCGGCCTCGACCCGGACTCCGGGGAGGCGGCGACCCCGCGCGTCCCCCACACGCTGGCCGAGGTCACCGTCCACGCCCCTTTGACCGCGGCATGCGCGGTCCATCTCGTCCGTGGAACGGACGGGGGGTTCGACGCCCGGATCATGGACGAGGAGGGCAGGGTCCTCGTCTCCCTGCTCGGTCTGACCACGGTACCGCTTCCCGCGCCGCAGAGCGGGGAACGCATCCTCCGCTTCGTCCCCGAACTCCTGCCCCTGACCACGATCCCCGCCAGAGAGCCGGCACGGGCCACCCTCGTGCTCGACACCGACGGGGGGCACGCCGAACGGTTGCGTGCGGAGGAGGACGGAACGTTCGTCCTAGTGACACCGGGCCGGTCGCTCCGCCGTATCACCGAGGAGCACTTCGAACTCGACCCTGAATCACCGGAGGACCATGCCCGGCTCATGGACTCCTTGCCGCAGGGAAGCCGGCCGGAACGCATCCTGGTGTTCTGGGACCTTCCTGCGGCGGCCTGGGAAGACGACCCGGGGGGACTCGATCCCGACCGGTCCTTCCACCGGCTCTTGGCGCTGTGCCAGGCGTTCAGCGCGAGAGCACGCACGGAACCCCTGACCGTGCGGGTGGCCTGCGCCGAAGGGGCAAGTTCCCCGCTGGGTGCCTTCGCCAGGACCGTGCGGTCGGAGGAGCCGGACCTGTACCTCCAGGCAGTCGGACTCCCCGGGGGACCCGGGGACGGCGGCGCGGGCTCCGTGGCCCGGGACGTCCTGTTGGGGGCCGGTTCCCGGGAGGAGCCGGCGGAACTGCGGGTGCTACGGGACGGTACGGTGCTGTGCCCCTCCTTCCGGGAACTGCCGCCCCCGGGGGACTCCGCCGGTTCTGACATCAGGAGCACGGGCTTCTACCTGATCACGGGTGGAGCAGGACACGCGGGCCGGATCCTGGCGGACCACCTCCTGTCCCTCGGCGCGCGAGTCCTGCTCACCGGAAGATCCGAACCGTCCCGGGCATTCGGCGAGGAGCTCTCCGCCCGCTCGGACCGGCGCCTGTCCTACGCCAGGGCCGATGCGGCCGATCCTGTCGGGATGGCCCGGGTCCTGGCCGGAGCCAGGGCGGAGTTCGGAGCCCTCAACGGGATCGTGCACGCGGCCGGCGTCGTTCGCGACCGCCTCATGGCCGCCAAGAGCGCGGAACAGGCGGACGAGGTGATCGGTGCCAAGATCCGCGGGATCCGTGTCCTGGACCGGCTCACCGAGAGCGACCCCCTGGACTTCGTGGTCCTGTGCTCCTCGCTCACCGCGGCCGTCGGCAACGTCGGCCAAGTGGACTACGCCTACGCCAACGCCGCTCTGGACGCCTTCGCCGAAGAGCGCGAACTCCTGCGCGAACGCGGAGAGCGCCAGGGCCGTACGGTCTCTGTGGCTTGGCCCGCCTGGGCCGGAGGGATGGCCACGGCCTCGGACAGGCCGGAGGACGGCCCCGGTGCGTGGATGCTCGGCCGGGACGAGGCGACCTCGCTCTTCGACGAGGCCTTGGCCTTCGACGGCCCCCGGCTGTCGTTCTTCAAGGGGGACCCCGAGGAGATCAGGTCGGTCCTGGTGGCCGGACCCTCGTCCGGAGAAGGCACGGTCCGGAAGGAGCCGGCCGGCGCCGGACCAGCTGAGGACGTACGGGGACTCCAGGAAGCGGCCCGGAGTCTGTTGGCACGCGTTCTCGCCGAGGTCCTGCGGATCCCTGAGGAACGGATCTCTCCCGATGAACCCCTGGATTCCTATGGTTTCGACTCCGTCATGGTCGTGCGCCTGACCAGCCGTCTGGAGAAGGAGTTCGGCCCCCTGGCCAAGACGCTGTTCTTCGAGCACCGGAGCATCGGAGAACTCGCGGAGTACTTCGTCAGGAGACACCCCGACGTCCTGGCCGCGAAGGCCCCTTCTCCAGCGGTGTCCGAGACCTCCACCGGAACCTCGCAAGCGGTGCCTCCGCCGACCGGGTGTACGGCCACCGGGGACTCCGCATCCACGGCGGTGGTACCGGTGGTGTCCTCCGGCGAGAACGGGGAGATCGCCGTCATCGGGGTCAGTGGCCGCTATCCTCAGGCACCCGATCTGGACACCTTCTGGGACAACCTCGTACACGGCCGTGACGGCGTGACCGAGATTCCCGAGGACCGTTGGCCCTTGGCGGGGTTCTACAGTCCGGACGGGCGCCCTGGAACCAGCTATTCCAAGTGGGGAGGTTTCCTCGACGGGATCGACCGGTTCGATTCCCTCTTCTTCAACATCTCCCCCAAGGAAGCCGAGGCGATGGACCCCCAGGAACGCCTGTTCCTGGAGAGCGCCTGGCACCTGCTCGAAGACGCCGGTTGCCCCCGCAGCCGTCTAGCGGGCGGGGACACGGGAGTCTTCGTCGGCGTCATGTACGGGCACTATCAGCTCGTGGAGGGCGAGGACGGCCGAGCCGGTGTCTCCTCCTTCGCCTCCGTGGCCAACCGAGTCTCCTACTTCCTCGACCTCCACGGCCCCAGTCTCGCGCTCGACACGATGTGCTCGTCCTCGTTGACGGCGATCCACCTTGCTTGCGAGAGCCTGCGCAGGGGCGAGTGCTCCACGGCCATCGCCGGAGGGGTCAACCTCAGCCCGCACCCGAGGAAGTACCTCCAACTGAGTCAGACCGGTTTCGCTTCCTCCGACGGCCGCTGCCGCAGCTTCGGTGCCGACGGCGACGGTTACGTTCCGGGAGAGGGGGTGGGAGCCCTCCTCCTCAAGCCCCTGGACGCGGCGGTGGCGGACGGCGACACCGTCCATGCGGTCATCAGGGGCAGCGCGGTCAACCACGGCGGCAGGACGAACGGATACACCGTCCCGAACCCGAGGTCCCAGCGCGCCGCCGTCACCGAGGCGCTCCGGCGCTCAGGGACCGACCCCTCCGAGGTCGGTTACGTCGAGGCGCACGGAACGGGCACCTCGCTCGGGGACCCGATCGAGATCGCCGCACTCGACGGGGCCTTCGCCCCGGGAGGGGCGCAGGTCGACACCGTGCCGATCGGCTCCGTGAAGTCCTCGATCGGGCACCTGGAGTCGGCGGCGGGGATCGCGGCGGTCACCAAGGTCCTCCTGCAGATGCGGCACGGAGCACTGGTGCCTTCCCTGCACGCCGATCGACCCAACCCCGAGATCGACTTCGAGAACTCGCCGTTCCAAGTGCAACGGGAGTTCTCCCCCTGGGAGCCCAAGGGGGAGTACGGGCGTGTTGCGGGGGTGAGTTCCTTCGGCGCGGGCGGAGCCAACGCCCACGTGATCCTGAGCGACCACCGGGGCGGACCCGACCAGGAGGAGCACAGCGAGCAGGACGGGAGCCCCCAGATCCTGGTGCTCTCGGCGAGAACGCGAGAAGCACTGGCGGAATCCGCGCGGCGCACGGCCGAGCGCCTGGGGCGCCACGTCACCGGTGAACCGCGCGAACTGCTGCCGTTGCTGGCGGAGGATCTGACCGGGCGCATCGGCGGGATCCTGGGCCTGCGCAGCGGTGACCTCCACTCCGACGACTCCTTGGCCGAGAGCGGGCTGGACGAGGTGGCGCGTGCACGCCTCGGCGCCGAGCTGGACGCGGTCTACGGGCTGAGGGGAGACGACCTGCCCCCCGCTCCGGACACCGTCGACGAACTCGCCGCGAACCTGGTGGAGTTGCACCGCGACGCACTACGGTCCTTCTTCGGCGTGGACGGGGGCCCTGCCCCGACGTTCCGGCGGGAACGCCCGAGGTTGGCGGACATCGCCCACACCCTGCAACGCGGACGCGAGGCCATGCAGGAGAGGATGGCCTTCGTGGCTCGCGACCTCGCCACCGCGGTCCGCACCCTCACGGCCTTTGCGGAGGGAAGTACCGCCCCGGTCCCGGTCTTCCGCGGTACCGCGCCCGCTCACCCGGTCGTATCGACGGGGGCGGACGGGAACGGTGACCCTGCGACGGCCGGACCCGGACCGCTCGACGGGCAAGCAATGGAAGAACTCGCCCGGCTCTGGACGGTCGGCACGGACATCGACTGGCGACCACTGCACTCCGGACGCCGCAGGACGGTCTCCCTGCCCGGCTACCCGTTCACTGCGGACCGGCACTGGATCTCGGAGTCCCCGGCAGTACCACAGACCCCTTCCACACCGAGAACGGAACGATCCGTGCGCACATCCGAGACACCGCCGCAGCCGACCGCTCCACCGGCGCCGAAGGAGCTCCTGGCCTCTGTACGCCGACAAGTCGTGGAGCTCGCGGCGCGGGCCATCGGCCTGGATCCGGAGCGGATGGAGGCCCCGGTCGGCCTGAACGATTACGGGTTCGACTCCATGTCCTTCAAGGACCTCGCCGGCCGGATCTCCGACCACTACGGGGTCGACTTCTCGCCCGCCCTCTTCTTCGAGCGGCCGAGTCCCGAGGCGATCGCACAGTGGCTGGTGGAGGAGCACGGCGACCGGCTCTCGGACACCGTTCCCGTCGGACCCCCGGAATCGGCCGGGAGCGCGGGCACGGCCCTGTCCGACCCGTCGCAGACCTTCGCCGTCCACCAGGGACAGGAGGACGAGGGGACCGAACCCATCGCCATCATCGGTATGAGCGGGAGGTTCCCCGGTTCCCCCGGCCTCGACCGGTACTGGGAGAACCTTCGCGACCAGCGCGACCTCGTCACCGAGATCCCCTCGGAACGTTGGGACTGGCGCGAGCTCGACAGCGAGTCGCTGCCGCCGGAGGAACGTTGTCCCTTCCGCTGGGGCGCCTTCATCGAGGGGGCCGACCGGTTCGATCCCCTGTTCTTCGGTATCTCCCCGGCCGAAGCGGAGATGATGGACCCCCAACAGCGGGTACTCCTGGAAACAGTGTGGTCGACCTTCGAGGACGCCGGTTACCGTCCCTCCGAATTGGGCGGGAGCGACATCGGCCTGTTCGCCGGCATCCAGTTCAACGACTACCAGCACCTCATGCACGAGGCCGGTGTGCTGAACGCCCAGGCGGCCCTGGGCAACGAGCACTCCATCTCCGTCAACCGCATCTCCTACCTGCTCGACCTCCACGGACCGAGTGAACCCGTCAACACTGCCTGTTCCAGTTCCCTGGTCGCCGTCCACAGGGCGATCCGTTCGCTGCGCAGCGGCGAGAGCAGTATGGCGGTCGCGGGAGGAGTGGCGCTGAACCTCTCATCCCACTCCACGGTCGCGGCCGGGATGATGGGGCTGCTGTCCTCCGACGGCAGGTGCAAGACCCTGGACAGCCGCGCCAACGGATACGTCAAGGGCGAGGGCGTGGGGACGGTTCTCCTCAAGCCCCTGTCCCGGGCCCTGGCCGACGGAGACCACGTCCACGCGGTCATCCGCGGCACTTCGGTCAACCACGGCGGCCGGTCCGCGTCGTTGACGTCCCCCAATCCCCAGGCCCAGGCACGGTTGTTGCGGTCGGCGTGGGAGGAGGCCGGTGTTTCCTCCGACAGCGTCGGTTACCTCGAACTCCACGGAACGGGGACCGAGCTCGGAGACCCAGTGGAGATCAACGGCATCAAGTCCGCCTTCGGAAGCGGGGCCGGCCCCGTCTCGTGCGGTATCGGGTCGGTCAAGACCAACATCGGGCACCTGGAGCCGGCCTCCGGGATCGCGGGACTACTCAAACTGGTCCTGTCCATCCGGCACAGGACCCTGCCGGGGATCGTCCATCTCGACCAGGTCAACCCCTATGTGGATCTGGAGGGGACCCCGTTCCAGATCGTTCGCGAGACCATGCCCTGGGAACCGTTCGCGGATGGGCGCGGAGGGAGAACGCCCCTGCGTGCAGGCGTGAGCTCGTTCGGGTTCGGCGGGGTCAACGCACACGCCGTCGTCGAACAACATCTTCCCCCTCAGAGGAGGGAGGAGGAGCAGCCGGACGACCGTGATCTGGTCTTCGTGTTCTCAGCCCACACCGAGGAAGCCCTGGAGGGGGTCCTCACGCGTTTCCGCGAACGAGCCGAGCGCTGGGAAGAGGAGGGAGACCGTCCTTCCGCCGGCGCCGTGGCCTTCACACTGCGCAGCGGCCGCGAGGAGATGGCCGAGAGGCTCGCCGTCGTCGCAACCGATCTGGCCTCGCTCCGGACCGCACTGGGGAATTTCCTCGACGGTGCGGACCCGGGGGCCGGGGTGTACAGGGGACGCGCCGAGGCATCAGGCACGGAGGAGGCGAAGGACGCTCCCGCGTTGGCCCGCGCCTGGGTCCGGGGAGCCGAGGTCGACTGGGACACGGTCCTTCCCCTGCCGGGGGTGAGAACCCCCCTGCCCACCTACCCCTTCGCGGGACGGCGCTACTGGTTCCCCGAACCCGAACACCCCAAGCACGGATTCCCCGGTGCCGAGGTCGGGCGCGCCGCCGGGCCCGGCAACGCACAGGGGCCGGTCCCCCAACCGGGACTCAGCGGACAGGAACTCGTCCAAGGGGTTCTGCACAATCTCCTGGTTGGAAAGCTCAAATTGGAGGAGGGAGAGCTGGACGACGACCGCGACCTCCAGGACTTCGGCGTCGACTCCATGCTCAGTGCGATGATTATGCAGACCGTTCAGGAGGAGTTGGACGTACAGCTACCCTTGACGGCACTGGTCGACCATCCCACGGTTCGCTCCCTGGCCCGGTACATCTTCGAGGAGGAGTTCGAAGGTCGGGATCCCGAGTACCTGGCGGGTGCGGCCGCCGGGCAGGGGGCGGCCGGCGCGAGCGCACGCAAACAGGGCAACACCCTGCCCCCCGAGATCTTGCCGATCAACACCCGGGGGGAGGGACAGACCTCTTTCTGGGTACACGGAGCCACCGGCTACTCCACCTGGTTCCAGGAGCTGTCGGACATGCTCGGACCGGACTACCCCTTGTACGCGTTCCAGGCCAAGGGCACCGACGGCCGCTCCATGCCCCACTCCCTGGAGGAGATGGTGGACCACTACGTCGAGTGTGTGCGCATGGTCCAGCCGGAGGGCCCCTACGTCCTCGGCGGATACTCCTTCGGCGGGCTCATCGCCATGAACATGGCCCGGAAGCTCAGCGAGGAGGGTGAGACCATTCGCCACCTGGTCATGTTCGACACCTATCCCGCGACGCAGGAGGTCTTCGACCGCCACGTCGGGATCTACGACGAGGATTTCCTCCAGACCTACCTGACCAACTACTTCCTCAAGGTCGACCGGTACCCGGAGCGGGCCATCCGCAAGGAGGACATCGCCCACCTGCCCGCGAGCCTGCGTGTAGCCGAACTCGCCAAGCTGGCCAAGGAACGCGGGCAGAAGAGGATCTCGGCCGACGACATCTACTTCTACCTGAGCGGCGGGCTCACCTGTTCGGCGCACTCCGAGGGCATCTACCAGCAGTACGAGATGCTCCCCTACGACGCCTCTCCCGTTCTCTTCTTCCAAGCCACCGACGGGTTCACCGGCAGGGCCAGCGCCCTCTACTGGGAGCCGACCCGCATCCTCGACGGGTACGACTACCTCGAACCCTGGAAGGAGATCGTCCAGGACGATTTCCGCGTCGTCGAACTGGA
Source organism: Nocardiopsis kunsanensis DSM 44524 (assembly GCF_000340965.1). Classification (GTDB taxonomy): domain Bacteria; phylum Actinomycetota; class Actinomycetes; order Streptosporangiales; family Streptosporangiaceae; genus Nocardiopsis; species Nocardiopsis kunsanensis. The sequence continues at coordinate 6,303 of NZ_ANAY01000032.1, read as the reverse complement.
CAACGATCACCTCAACATGCTGGAGAACCCGACTCTTCCGATCGCGGCCCGACAGATCGAGGGGGTTCTCAGGCAGCCGCCGGCCCTCGACCCCGAGCGGTACGAGAACTTCAGTAGCGCGTTCGAGGCGGTCACCGAGTTCGGGGCCCAGCTTCTGGCCGACCGGTTGCGGGACGCCGGCGTGCTTCCCGCCGCGGGCGGTTCCACGAGCCGGGAGGAGCTGGCCGACCACCTCGGCGTGGAGGGCCCCGAACGCGAAGGCATGCTGCACGCGTGCGTGGACATCCTGGAGCGGGAGGGCTATCTGAGGCCCGACGGGAACCGGCTCATGGCCACACCCGAGCTCGATGCCGTCGAACGCCTCTCGGAGGGGGACGCTGCCCGGGCAAGGGCCGAGGAGCTGGCGGCCGAGCACCATGAGGCCGCCGACTACCTGCCCTTGCTCCTCGCATGCCAGGAAGCGATACCCGAAGTCCTCTCCGGTAGTCGCCCCGGGACCGACGTGGTCTTCCCGGACGGATCGATGGAACTGGTTGCCGAGGTCTACAAGGGCAACCTCCAGTCCGAGTACCACAACAAGCTGGTGGCCGAACGGGTGCGGGAACACGTCCGTTCTTTCGCGCGGAGGTTCCCCCGGTCCACCGCCCACGTCTTCGAGGTGGGGGCGGGAACCGGCGCCACCAGTGCCGCGGTCCTGGAGGCCTTGTCCGAGGACACCGAGCGGTTGCGGTACTTCTACACCGACATCGGCCCGGCCTTCCTACGGGTGGCCGAGGACCGGTTCGGCACCGAAGGGGGCTTCCTGGACTTCACCGTCTACGACATCGAAGGGGCCCCCGAGCCCCAGGGGATCGAACCCTGTTCGATGGACGTGGTGGTCGCGAGCAACGTGCTGCACACCACCAGGCGTGTCGACCGCACCCTGAGCCAGTGCTCCGCCCTCCTCAAGACCGGCGGCGTCCTGATCCTCAACGAGCTCACGGACCGACTCGACTACAACACCCTCACCTTCGGGCTCACCCCCGGCTGGTGGGCGTTCGAGGACGAGCGGATCCAGGGCACGCCCCTCCTCCGGGCGAGCGGCTGGAAGGCGGCTCTCCAGGAGGCCGGTTTCACGGATGTCGAGTTCCACGGAGTGCCCGGCCTGGAATGCGATGAACACAGTCAGTGCGTCATCGTCGGTCTCAAGAGATGATGGAGAAGGGACGGCTGGCATGAGGCATTGACGAAATAATGTTATCTACTAACATTTTGGGTGTGAGAGGAAGGTGGCCATGAGCGGAGGCTCGCGCCCGTCGAAGAGTCAGCGGACCCGTGCCACCCTTCAGGAGATTGCTCTCCGGCTCTTCGACGAGCAGGGGTATGAAGCCACGTCCGTCGCCCAGATCGCCCAGGAGGCCGGCGTCTCCCACATGACTTTCTTCCGCCACTTCCCGTCCAAGGAAGAGGTCGTGTTGGAGGACGAGTACAACCCCCTGCTCGAAGAGCTGATCCGCGGCCAGCCCGCCACCGTCTCCGGTGTGGAGAGGGTCCACGCAGCGGTTCTGACCGGTTTGGAGCGCTTGGGCGAGAGCGACCGGTACGCCCTCCTCCGCCGGGTCGGGTTGCTGTTGTCCATCCCCGCTCTGCGTTCCCGGATCGACGAGAACCTCGCCTCCGCACGGACCGCCTTCGAACGGGGGTTGGCCGCCGACGGGGAGGACGGAACGCCCTCGCTGGCCGTGCGAGCGGTGGCCGCCGCCTGCTCCGCCGTCCTGTCCGCAGCCGTCGTCGACTGGGCCCAGGGCGAGGGTGAACAGGACCTCGCCGGGCTCGTCGACGAAGCCTTCCGCGCGCTGCGGGGCGCGGTATGAAATGTGAAAACCACCGACACTCTTGAGGACCCCCATGGCCGAACCGGTCATCACCGTCGAGAAACTCTGTGTTCGCTACCCGGGCAGCGACGCCCTCGCGGTCCGAGAAATGGACTTCACAGTAGCGAAAGGAGAAGTGTTCGGCTTTCTCGGCCCAAGCGGGGCCGGCAAATCCACCACCCAGCGGGTGCTCACCCGTCTCCTGCGCCGCTACGAGGGGAAGGTGAGCGTACTGGGCAGACCTCTCCACGACTGGGGTCCGGAATACTTCGAGCGCGTGGGAGTGGGGTTCGAGCTCCCGGCCGGTTTCGGCAAACTGACCGCTCGCGAGAACCTGGCCGCCTTCGCCTCCCTGTACCGAGGACCGGTCGAGGACCCGGACACCCTGCTCGAAAGGGTCGATCTGGGGGACGCCGCCGATCGTAGGGTCAGCGACCTGTCCAAGGGCATGAAGATGCGGCTGAACCTGGCACGAGCGCTCGTCAACAGACCCGAACTCCTCTTCCTGGACGAACCCACCTCGGGCCAGGACCCGGTACGTGCCGCACTGCTGCGCGGGGTCGTCCGGGAGGCGGCCGATGCGGGCTGCACGGTCTTTCTCACCACACACGACATGTCCACCGCCGACCTGCTCTGCGACCGACTCGCCTTCGTGACCCGGGGGAGCATCTCGGCGATCGACACCCCGCGCGACTTCAAGCTCCGTTACGGCAGCCCCGGACTCGTCGCCGAAGTCAAGGGCGAGGAGCCCAAGGAGCTGTCCATGGAAGCCCTCGCCGACGACACCGACCTGCTGGAACTGCTCAGAGCGGGAGCGGTGGAGACCCTGCACACCAGAGAAGCATCCCTGGACGATGTTTTCGCCACCGTGACCAGGGAGAAGCTGTGAGCCGCCTTCTTGCCGCCACGGTTCTGGAAGCACGGGTCGAGTTGCGCTACGGCATCGTCCCGGCCGCCGCGGCCCTCGGAGTGGTCTGGACCCTGCTCCTGTTCGCCGTTCCGGTGGGGACAGCCGGGATCGTGGCGCCCTATCTGCTGTTCCTGGACACGGCGGCCTTCGGTGCTCTCTTCGCGGCAGCCCTGCTGTTGTTCGAGCGGACCGAGGGCGCACGCGATGCGCTGAACGTCACCCCGCTGCGCTACACCGAGGCGATCTCCGCCAAGCTCACGATGCTCACGGCGCTGTCCCTGCTCATCGCTCTGCCCATGACGGTGGTTGCCGCGCGCGACCGGATCGGCGACCTCCTCCAGGTCCTGGTCCCCGTCATGGCCGGGGTCGCGTTGACCTCGTTGTTGCTGCTCGCGCTGTGTCTGATCACCGGTGCCAGGACGAGGGACCTCTCAGGGTTCCTGTTGGTCGCACCTCTCGGTGTAGGCCCGTTGATCATCATGCCCCTGGTGCACATCTCCGGGCTCTTCGAGCACCCGCTGCTGTACCTGGTGCCGAGTACGGTGGGGGCCGACCTCATCCGGTTGGGCACGGCTCCCGCGTCCGTGGAAGCGGATCCCCTGGTGCTGGGACTGGGCACGATCTACGCGCTGGTATGGGTGGTGGCGTCGGTCTTCGTGGCCCGTCGCGCCTTCGAGAACGGCCCGGTCCCCGTTGCGCCCCCACGTGCCGACAGCGGTTCGCGCGAAGCTTCCGCCGTCGGCCCGGTCACGGGCCGTGGCAACCTTCCGGCGGTCGTGCGTTTCGCACGGATCGACCTCTTCGGCGCGGGGCGGGACCCCTTGCTGTTGCTCATGCTCTGCGCACCGGTGCTGTTGGCGCTGGTCATCCGTTTCTTCTTCCCCGTGGCCACGGATTTCCTCCGAAGTTCCTACGGGTTCGACCTGGAGCCGCACTCCCCGGTGATCCTGGCCGCGCTGGTCCTGCTGCACGTGCCGATGATGTTCGGAGTGGTGGGGGGATTGCGTGCCGTTGAGGACATGGACGAGAGCGTCCTGCTGGTCCTGCGGGTCACCCCCCTCTCCTTGCCCGTCTACCTCGCCTACCGGATGGCCGTCATCGGGGTCCTCACGCTCCTGGGTCTGGCCATCGCTCTGCCTCTGAGCGGTCTCCTGGTCGGGGGGTGGTCGGCCGGAATGGCCGTCGCCGTGCTCCTGGCGGCGCTCCAGGCACCGATCCTGCTGACGGGAATGACCGCCCTGGCCTCGAACAAGGTCGAGGCGATGGTGGTGGTCAAGGGGATCGGTGCCCTGCTGGTCCTGAGCCCGGTCGCTGCGTGGCTCCTTCCGGCCCCCTGGAACCTTCTGCTGTTGCCGCTGCCTCCCACTTGGCCGGTTCTGGCGCTCCCCGGTTACACCTCCGGGCCGTTGGGCGTGTGGGTGCTGCTGCTCGGGGGGTTCCTGATGACCGCTGTCGTAACGGCCGCGTTCCTGCGCCGCACGGTGGACAGGCTCGGCGACGGGTGAACCGTTTCCGGTGCCCTGAGCTCCACGGTCGGACGGGGCCGCGCCTGACCTGACGAACGGAAACACGAAAAATGGAGGTCCAGCTCGAGCTGGACCTCCACAACGTGTTCCGAAAGTTGGTGTCCGAGGGGGACCCGAACATTCCCCAAACGGGACAAATCTCCTGACCCTGTCCACCGAACTGGTGCTGGATGGGCGGTGACCTGCGATGGATCCTTCCCGCTGGTCCCGCTGGACCACCATGATCCCGGTTCTGATGCCGGCGCTGATCGCGGCCGTCGTCAGCTATTCCCACATGTACGAGCTGGTGCTGTGCCACGGTGAACCCGAGTGGCGGGCTGCGCTGTTCCCGCTGTCGGTCGACGGCATGCTCGTCGCTTCCCCCATGACGTTGCTGAGCGACGCCCGCAGCGGCCGTAAGGGCGGTGTACTGCCGTGGGTGTTGTTGATCATCGGGTCGGGGCTTCCTTGGTGGCCAACATCGCGGTGGCGGATCCGACCATGTGGTCGCGCATCATCCATGCCTGGCCGAGCTTCGCGCTGATCGGTGCGTACGAGTTGCTCATGCGCCAGTTCCGTGCGAACGCCGCAGGCGTACGCAGTGTTCACGCAGAGCACACACGACGACGAGAGCCCAGAGGACGAGGGCGGGACCCTCCGGAAGAAAACCAGGGGCCGCATTTGCGCGTGGTCACGGCCGAGGCTCCTGCAGAAACCCCGGATGTTGAGGGGGATGTTGGCGCAGGCCCCACGCACGTGGAGGTGGGCCGAGGTGCTGGGCCCGTGGAGACGTGTGCAGTGCACGCGGGGAAGGCATCTGTTGAAAACAAAAATCCAATACGTTTTCTTGTTCGTAGGGGCTCGATGGGCGCGACGGCCGAGGCGGCACTTCGGCCACCCGGAGCACAGCGAACGAGGAGAGGGGCCACATGCCACCGGGGTTCTCGGACCAGGAGAAGGAACGCATCAGGAGCCGGTTGCTGGAATCGGGGCAGGACCTGTTCACCGCACGCGGCCTGCGCAAGACTTCCTTGGACGATCTGGTCGCGCCCGCAGACATCAAGCCGGATGGGTAAGGACGACATCATGAACATCGTCGAAGCGCTCGGCACATCGCCGACGTACTCCGCCGAGCCGACCCCGCGACAAGGCCGAGGTCTACAAGGGGCTCGGTCTACGGTTGCGCTACCAGCCTGCACACAACACTGTGCGGGCCGAGGTAAACCTCGACCCGCACCAGAGTCTCAACCACCCCTATGGGGAAATGGTTCGTGTCCGAGGGCGGACTCGTCAGTTACCTACATGCCCCTCACGGTCTCCACCGATCTGATCTTGGACGGGCGGTGACCGGTGATGGATGCTTCCCGCTGGTCCCGGTGGACAACCATCAGCGCCGTTCTCATGCTTGCTGTAATTGCCGCCGTCGTGTCCTACTCGCACATGTATGAGCTGGCGCTGCGCCACGGCGAACCCGAGTGGCGCGCGGCACTGTTCCCCCTCTCGGTAGACGGCATGATCGTGGCCTCCTCCATGACGCTGCTGAGCGACGCTCGCAACGGCCGCAAGGGCGGAGTACTGCCCTGGGCGCTGTTGATCATCGGGTCCGGCGCCTCCCTGGCGGCCAACGTCGCGGTGGCGGATCCGACCATGTGGTCGCGCATCATCCACGCCTGGCCCTCGTTCGCGCTGATCGGTGCGTACGAGCTGCTCATGCGTGAGTTCCGCGCGAACGCTGCGGGCGTACGCGGTGCTCACGTAGACCGTACGCACGACGACGAGAGCCCAGAGGATACAGACCAGGCAATAGCCTCCTCGGAGGAAAGCTCGGAACGGCCACATCTGCACGTGGTTCCTGCGCAGGACTCCTCATCCGGCCAAGCGGTCATGGAAAAGGTGGATGATGATCCGTTCGTTCCACAGGTTCAGCGCGAAGCATGGGCGTGGGCTCTGGAGAACCGCCGAGAGGACGGCTCGCTTCCTAGTGCCGTGGCCGGGAACGTTCACCCGGGTGAGTGATCGATGCCAGGGTTGACCG
>NZ_ANAY01000031.1 GCF_000340965.1 Nocardiopsis kunsanensis DSM 44524 | reverse complement strand
CGGTCAACCCTGGCATCGATCACTCACCCGGGTGAACGTTCCCGGCCACGGCACTAGGAGAAGGCCAGGACCAGCGCGACGACGATGCCGACAGCGAGCACGGCCCCCACACCGGCCAGGACCAGCGGCAGGATCGGGCGGCGAGCGGACTCGTCCGGCTCCGGGTTCTCATCGACGAAACGGCGGAAGTGCTGGGTGGTGCCCGCCGGGTCAGGGTTGGGTTCGTTGTTCTGTGCCATGGACCTGAGACTAGCGACTCACATGAGCGGTGAGGACCCCTCCGAGAAGATCCGACCGATTCGGCGTCCCTCTTGGGCCCGCGGTCCCTGTTCCTGGTCTGCGCACGACCTCGGCCGACCCATCGGTGTCCGCGTCACCCGGATGAAAGCCAGACGTAAGACGTGTCCCCCACACTCTGCCCGGGCGAGCCGGGAGCGGCCGGTACTTCCCCGCGGTCGCGACGGCCCGCCACGGGCCCGGCGTGCATGACGGAGGCCATTCGGGCCACCGGGGTACGAGCCTGCGCCGGGTCCACCCCCTCAACCGCACGCACCAGGTCGGACACGGTGTGTCCTGGGCGGGTGCGCAGCCATGCCACCGCCATGCGCAGGGCCAGGGGGAGGCCCCCGCAGACCTGGGCCAGAGCGTGCAGGTCCGGCCCTGGACCCCGGTCCAGGAGGGTGGCGAGCAGGAGTGCTGCGTCACCGGCCCCGAGCGGCCCGACCTCCGTGGCCCGGACCCCGTCGCGCACCAGGAGGTCGGTGAGCCAGGACCGGCTGACCACCACGGCCGCACACCCGGGTCCGGGGAGCAGCCGGCGGACCTGCTCCCCGGACCGGGCGTGGTCGAGCAGTACCAGGACGCGCCGCCCGGCGAGGGCCCCGCGGATCCGGGCCGCACCCTCCTCGGTGTCGCGGGGCGGACGGTCCGCGGTCCCGGGGTCGAGAACGCGCAGGAGCCGGCGCTGGACCTCTCCCGGTCTCCGCGGGACGCCGTCCGGGCCGCGCAGGTCGACGTAGAGCTGGCCGTCCGGGAAGGCGTCGAGGACCGAATGTGCCCAGTGCAGTGCGAGCGCGCTCGTGCCGGTTCCCACAGGGCCGCGCAGGAGGACGGGGCGGGGGCGGTCGCCGTAGGGGTCGGCGAGCCGGTCGAGGTCGGCCAGTGCTGCGTTGCGCCCGATCACCGGCCCGGGGTCCGCGGGGAGCACGGACGGTACCGGTGGCGTGGACCGCGGCTCCGGGAGGTGCGGCGCGGCCGGTCCGGGAACGCCCTCGTGAGCGGGGAGAGGAACGTACCCGTGTCCACACGCGCACCTGGGGGCTGTGGCGGGCGTGCACACGAGGGGTAGGCGCCGTCCGAAGGAGCGCGGTCGGGGAACGGTGGACGGCCGGCGCGTGTCCGCGACCGGTCCCCCGGAGCCGGCCCCCGAGGATTCGAGGGCCGTGTTGCCGTACGCCTCGGGGCCGGGGCCGGTGTCCGCCCGTCCGGTGGTCCGGTCTCCCCCGCTTCCGGGGTCGTCCAGCAGCACCGCACGGTAGACCGAACACAGTTCACCCCCGGGCTCGGCACCCTGCCGCTCGGCGAGCGCCCTGCGGGTCCGCTCGTACACACGCAGGGCCTCGCTCCGTCGGCCGCAGCGGTGGAGCGCCGCCATCCGCATCCGGGCCAGGGGTTCGCGTTCGGGATGGTCGGCGGTGATGTCGCGGATCCGCACGGCCACCCGTTCGTCGTCGCCCAGGGCCAGGGCGGCGGCGCATCCTTCCTCTGCCACGTCCAGGAGTTCCTCGGTGATCGGGGCGATCTCCTCCTCGTGCAGCGTGTGCCCGTGCACGTCCACCAGGACCGGCCCGCGCCACAGTTCCAAGGAGCGGGCGTAGAGGTCGGTGCACGTACGGTGGTCGCCCTCCCGTGCGGCGTCGCGGGCGGCGCGCACCAGGGAGCGCAGTCGCAACAGGTCGCACTCCTGTTCCAGGAGTTCGACCCGGTATCCGCCGTCGTCGCCCAGCACGAACGGCGCACCGAGCTTCTCGGTGAACAGCGCGCGCAAGCGGGCCACGTGTACTTGGAGGGCGCCCCGCCGGTCCTTGCCCTGCGTGTTCCGTCCCCACATGCGGTCGGCGAGGACCTCGGCCGACACCGTGTGTCCCGCGCGCAGCAGCAGGGTCGCGAGCAACGCACGACGTTTGTTCCCGCGCAGCAGCAGAGGTTCTCCCCCGGCCTCGACGGTGAGACGGCCCAGCAGCCCCACGCGTACCCGCGGCTCGGCCCGGCCGCCCAACGACACTCCACATCCCCCCTGCACGGCGCTCCCGGGTGTGTTCGCACCGACCCGTGGCGCCTTCGGTGACCAGCGTGCCCGGTGAGCTGGGGCGACGCAACGCATCGGGGGCACTTGCCGCACGGAGTCGCACTTGGAATCCTGGATTCTCCCGAATTTTCCCCCCACCGCGTTGACTCTGCACCACGACCGAAAGAAACTTTCCTCCATGGCGCAAATTCCGAAACCGCCCGACGGACACGAAGAGGCCTCACAGGTGTCCTCGTCCCCGGTGCCCACGACGGTCCTGCGGATCCGTTCCCTGTTGCCGTCCCTGGCCCCTGCCGAGCGCCGCGTCGCACAGCGCATCGTCGACGACCCCGAACGGGCCGCGGCCTCGTCCATCACCCAGCTCGCCAAGGACTGCGCCACCTCCGAGGCCACCGTCATCCGCTTCTGCCGCACGATCGACTTCAGCGGATACCGCGAACTGCGCCTGGCGCTGGCCACCGAGGCCGGGCAGGCGCGCGGGGCGCGGTCCTCCACGGCCGAGCCCTCCAGTGACATCAACCCCGACGACACCCTCGCCTCGGTCGTGCACAAGATCGCCTACACCGACGCCAAGGCCGTGGAGGAGACCGGCGCCGCCCTCGACGTCGGGGAACTGCGCGCGGTCATCGACGCCATGGCGGGGGCACGGCGCGTGGACGTGTACGGGGTGGGCGCGAGCGCGTTCGTGGGGGCCGATCTGCAGCAGAAACTGCACCGGATCGGGTTGACCTCGTTCGCGTGGTCGGACGCGCACGTGATGCTCACCAGCGCCGCGGTGCTGGGCGGGGACGACGTGGCGATCGGCATCTCCCACAGCGGGGCGACCCTGGACACCGTGCAGGCGTTGACGGAAGCGGGGCGGCGCGGCGCGAAGACCGTGGCGATCACCAACTTCCCCCGCTCACCCATCGGGTTCGCCGACCACGTGCTGACCACTGCGGCCCGCGAGACCACGTTCCGTTCGGGTGCCACCGCGAGCCGGCTGGCGCAGCTGACGGTGGTCGACTGCCTGTTCGTCGGGCTCGCCCAGATCCGCTACACCGACAGCCGCACCGCTCTGGAGACGACCTACGAGGCGGTCCGCGGACTCCGGATGAACGACGATCGCAGACGCCGCCGAGGCGGCACGGAAGAGTAAGGGAGCACCCGGGTGCGGACCGAAGAGGAGAGGGCTGTGGACGAGGGCGAGATCCCGTCGCGTAACGGGGGCGGCACGGCGGCCGGGAACGAGACCGTCATCGTGCGCGCGCCCACCGAGGAGCGCAACTCGGGCACCTACGACATCGACCTGCTCCCGGCGTTGGGCATCCTGCGCGAGATCAACGCCGAGGACACGACCGTCCCGCGTGCGGTGGGCGCGGTCCTGCCGGAGCTGGCGCGGGCCGTGGAACTGGGAGTGGCGGCTCTGGAGAACGGTACCGCCATCCACTACTTCGGCGCCGGGACCTCGGGGCGGATCGCGACCCAGGACGCGGCGGAGCTGCCCCCCACCTACGGTGTGCCGCCCGAGTGGGTGGTGGCGCACCACGCCGGCGGCAACGACGCCGTCCAGCGTGCCGTGGAGGGTGTGGAGGACGACTGGGAGAGCGGACGCGCGGACGCCGCCGGTGTCGAGCCGGGGTCCCTGGTGGTCGGGCTGGCCGCGAGCGGGCGCACGCCGTACGTGGGGGGCGCTCTGGAGGCGGCACGGGAGCGTTCGGCCCGGACCGCGCTCATCAGCGCCAACCCGGACGCGCCCCTGGCCGAGGGGGTGGACGTGCACGTGGGGGTCGCGACGGGCGCGGAGGTCATCGCCGGTTCCACACGTATGAAGGCCGGGAGCGCGCAGAAGCTGGCGCTGAACTCGTTCTCCACTGCGGTCATGGTGCGGATGGGGCGTACGTTCTCGAACCTGATGGTCGGTGTGGACGCCACGAACGGGAAGCTGCGCGGCCGCGTCGTGACGATCCTGACCCAGGCCACGGGGCTCGGGAAGGACGAGTGTGCCCGCGCGCTGACCGCTGCGGAAGGTGACACCCGTACCGCCCTGGTGTCGCTGTTGGCCGAGGTGGACGCAGACCGTGCAGCGCGTGAGCTGGACCGGGCCCAGGGTCGTGTGCGCGCGGCCCTGTCGGCGCTCGGTGTCCCGGGGCAGGAGCCCCACGCCTGACCCGGGTGCACGGCGCGGCCGGGGCCGCGCCGTGCACGCACCCGCCGGAGGTCCCACGGCCCGGCTCGCGGGACCCGCTTGTGCGCGGGTCAGCCGCGCTCGACGGCGGTGCCGAGCAGGCCGATGGGGGGCGAGCCCAGGGAGAGCAGGGCGCGGTGGAAGCGCGCGAGGGAGAACCCTTCTCCCCAGGCGCGGCGGGCCCGTTCACGCACGGCGAGGATCTCGAGCTTGCCCCACGTGTAGCGGCCGTAGGTGGGGTCGAAGGTGGCGCGTTGTGCCTCGGCGCGGGCAGCGGGCCCGCGCAGCGGGGTGTCGGTCTCGAAGCGTGCGGCACCCTCGGCGACGTTCGCGCCGCCGGTGTGCATGGCGATGGCCACCGACAGGCGGGTGACCCGGATCAGGGCCTCCACGTACACGCCGATCTCGTAGTGGGCCGGGGTCCACGTGTACCCGTCGAGGAAGTCGGCGCCGGCCACGCGCTCGGCCGCGTAGTCACCGAAGCCCTCCTCCAGGAGCATCTCCTCCGCGTAGTGCGCCCACCCTTCCGCGAAGGTCATCGAGTGCAGTGCGGCACGCACGGGGTTCCTCAAGGCCCGCATGGACCGCCAGTGCGAGAAGTGTCCCGGTGCGACCTCGTGCACGCTGACCGCGGGCAGGGTCGTGTGGCTGAACATCTCGAGCCATTCGGCGCTCTCCTGCGCTGTCCAGGAGGGCTGTGGCGGGGGGATGTAGTAGTACGACGGGCCGGCGTCCTCCCAGGGTCCGCCGCCTGCCATCATCGCGGTGGCCCAGCGTTGCGACTCGGGTGAGGACTCGACCCGGCACTCCCCGTTGTCGTCGGGCACCAGGCCGCGCTCGGCGGTGAAGTCGCGTGCCAGGCGGGTCCAGTGGCGGGCCGCCTCCAGCACCCGGTCGGCGGAGGGTGCGCGTGCGGTGAGTTCGCGGGTGACCTCCATGGGATCGCGTCCCGGGGCCAGGCGTGCGGTCGCCCGGGCCAGGCCCTCGAGCAGGCGGTCGCGTTCCTCGTCGGCGCGGCGGGCGAGCACCGACAGGTCCACGTGTGCGGCGTCCGGGACCCCCATGAGCCGGGAGAGCCGGTCCGCGCCCAGAGCGGCTTCCGCGGGGCCTTCCTCGGCAGCCTTGCGTACGTGGGCGACCAGCCGTGCGTGTGCCTCCAGCGCGGCCTTCCTGTCGTCTGCGGGCAGGTCGGCGGGGAGGTCGGCGCCCACACCCTCGACCGCTCCCATGAGGGAGCGCGCGATGGGAGCGGACACCCGGTCCAGGGACCCGAGTGCGTTGTCGACCAGCCGCGGCCACTGGCGCACGTGCTGCGCCCGGGCACGGTCGCGCTGTTCACGCGGGGCGTACTCGCGCTCGTAGCCGGACAGGTCCATCTCCGCCACGTGCGGGAGCGGGTTGGAGCGGTACTCCTCCAGCTCGAGATTGTTCAGGCGCAGTCCGTCCTCGAAAGCTGTGGCGTGGGCCTCGTCGTGGGGGTCTTCGTAGGGGTGGACCGCCTCGGCGTCGAGGCGGCGCATCCCGGCCTCGACCCCTTCGGGCGAGAGGTCTGCGACGACCCCGTCGTAGTCGTGCATCCCGACCAGGTCCCTCATGAGGCCGGGGACGAGGTCGGTCAGGGCTCGCAGCCGTGGCTGTAGGGCGTCGATCTTCCGGGGGGCGGGGGATCTCGGTGACTCGTGGGGCATGTCGGCGACCTTAGCCGTGTGTGGATCGTGCCCGCAGCACGGTTGCCGGATCCGGCCAGGAACCTCTCCCCGGTGCCGAGCGTCCACCGGGGTGTGACCGATCCTGACTCTTCTTCCCGCCGTCCTGTCCGTACCCGGCTGGTGCTGGGCTCCGCGGCGGTCTTGTGTGCATCCGTCGCCGTGTTGTGTGTCCTCGCGTTCGTCCGGCAGTCGTACACCACGGCGGAGCACCGCTACACGGTCGCGGACGTGCCGGACCGCCCCGTGGCCGTGGTGCTGGGCGCGGGGGTGCGCGCGGACGGTCTCCCGAGCCGGATGCTCTCCCACCGCCTCGACATGGCCGCGGAGCTCTACGGGAACGGGAGCGTCGAGGCCGTTCTGGTCAGTGGCGACAACGGGGACGAGCACTACAACGAGACCGACACCATGGCCGCGTACCTGATCGAGGCGGGGGTTCCCGAGGAGCACGTGGTCGGCGACCACGCGGGTTTTTCCACGTGGGACACCTGCTCGCGGGCGGCGGAGGTCTTCGGGGTGCGGGAGGCCACGGTCGTCTCGCAGGACTTCCACGTGCCGCGTGCGGTGCGGTTGTGCCGGGCCGCCGGGATCGACGCGGTGGGTGTGGGCGAGTCGCTGATGGGCGAGCGCAGCACGGGCACGGTCCATGGCTGGGTGCGGGAGGTCCCTGCCGCTCTGGACGCGGCGGTGACGGCCTGGTTCACCCCGGACCCGACACTGCTCGGTGACCGGGAGACCGGTGTGGACGAGGCGCTCGCCGACCGCTGACCTCTCCCCCGCCGCGTGGGGCCGGCCCCACGCGGCGGGCACGGGCGGTGTGCCGGCCGCGTGGGGCCGTGGTCCGCCGGAACCGGCTCAGCGGCCTCCGCCGAAGAGTCGGCCCAGCAGCCCCTGGGGACGCTCGGGCACGGCGGGGCCGGCCTGCGGGGCGGGCTCGGGCTCCTCGGCAGGCTCCTCCGGTTCGGTTTCCACGCCCATCAGGGCGCAGTAGTCCTCGGCGTTGTCGGGCAGTGCCCAGGCACGCAGGGTCGCGAGGAACTCCTCGTCCTGCCATGCGGAGGCGGGCAGCTCGGCGATGCTCCACAGGACCTTGAGGGTCTCCTCCTCGTAGTCGGTGCTCGCGTGTTCCTCGGTGGTGTGTTCCTTGGACCGCGGGCCCAGGACGAGTTCCAGGCCCACACCGGTGACGAGCGCGCGCGAGTCCTCCTCGCCCTTGATGAGCCCGGGGAGGATGTCCAGGCGCAGACGGCGGGCGCGTTCGCCGGCCCGGCCGAGGGCGAGGAAGCCCAGCACCTGCGGGGAGCGGTTGCCGCAGTGGGGCCACGACTCGTTGAAGAGCCCTTCGTAGCCCATGTTGGTGCCTCCGCCGCGGCCGATGCGGCGCAGCGCCTCGCGCGGGGTGTTCTCGCCGTGGATGAGCACCATGGCGACCGAGGCGGCGTAGGAGTTGTACAGGTTCCCGCCGGCCATCTGGTGGGTGAGGCCGATCCCGGTGTCGATGTCGGCGGGGTCGGCGAGCAGCCCCAGGGCGAACAGTTCGGCGGGCAGGGGTTCGCCGCTGTCCCTGGCCTGGTTCAGGGCCTCGCGGAAGCTGGTGGGCTGTTGCGGGGTGGGGCGCAGGTCCTTGGCCAGGAGGACGTGGGAGGCACCGGTGATCTCGGAGACGATGCGCTCGGACTCCGAGGGCAGGAAGCCCAGCACGTAGCTCACCCACTCGCCGGCGCGGTCCATGCCTCCGCGGTCGGCGCTGTTCTTGAGCAGTTCGACGAGGTCGGGTACGCGGGCGCACACGGCGAGGTAGGTGTCGAGCTCGGCCCGGAGCAGCGCGGCTCCGTCGTCGTGCTCCATGACGGCGAGCCGGTTGCGCATGCGCTGGTAGTGCTGCTCGTCCGGCGCCTCCCGGGCCCATTCGCGGTACTGCTCGCGGACCTTGTCGGCTTCGTTGGCGGTGGCCCAGGCGACCTCGTCACGCCACTGGTCGAGGTCGCGGGCCTCGGGGAAACGGTCCTCGGCGTGCGCGCTGACCAGTTCGAGCAGCAGGCTCAGGGGACGGTAGCGGTCGGTGGCCGGGGTGGTCCCGGCGCAGGCGATGTCGACGAGGAAGTCGACGGCCTCGGGTGCGGCCCGGTGCCCGGGTGCGGGGAAGTGGATGATGTCGTGGAGGTCGGAGACGGCGGCGTCGCTGCTCGCGAGCCGGCCGAGCAGCTCGGGGATGCGGTCTGCGTCCTCGGGGGCCAGGGCGGCCCAGTCCACGCCGTGTGCCCCGCTGGGGACGTCGTTGGCGTCGTTTCCGGTGGTGGCGTTCATGGCCCCGATTATCCCGCTCCGGGCGCGGGTTGCGAACCGCGAGCAGGTGCTTCCCGGGTCCGGGTGCCGGCGGGCTGCCTCCGCAGAGCTCGGGGAGTGCGCGGGCCGGCCCCTCGGGCGCGGGCCGCTGCGTCGCCGTCCGCTCCCTCAGACCCCGGTGTGGGCGGGTGCGGGCCGCAGCAGGGCGTCGCGCAGGGCCTTGACCGAGGCGCCGACCTCGCGGGCATGGCCGATCACGGTGGAGCGGCGGCGGGCCCCCATGCTCCGGTCCCCGACCCCGACTGCGTCGATACCGGCGGTGCGGGCCAGAGCGATGGTGCGCGGCAGGTGGAAGGCCTGGGTGACCATGACGGCCGCGCGCACCCCGTAGAGGTCGCGCACACGCACGCACGTGTCCCAGGTGCGGTAGCCGTACCGGTCGGCCTCGATACGGTCGGCGGGGACGCCGTGGTCGACGAGGTAGGCGGTCATGGTGTCGGTCTCCCGGAGCGAGGACTCGCGGTTGTCCCCGGAGACGACGACGCGTCCGACCCGTCCTTCCCGGTACAGGGCCACGGCCAGGTCGAGGCGCCGGGCCAGGAGCGGTGAGGGGCCGTCGGGCCAAGCGGCGGCGCCGAGGACGACGGCGACGGGCCGTTCCGGGACGCTGTCGACGGGGTGCACACGGCCCAGGGCGGCCGTCCGGATCCAGGCCAGGGGGAGGAGGGCGCAGACCACTGCCGCGCCGACCGCGATCCAGGCTCCCACTGGGGCCGCCTTTCGGTTCGTCTCGGGGCACGCGGGGCGTGCCGTGGGGTGCGGGGGTGCGGGGTCAGACGTCGAAGATGCCGAGGAACCCGGAGGAGCGCTTGTAGCGCACCGTGAGGCTGCCGCCCTTGGCCTCGCCGGTGATGACGAAGTGCGGGACCCCTTGTTTGCGGATGGTGTCGACCTGGCTCTTGAGGGTGCCGAACCAGGAGGAGTCGACGTCGACGTGGGCGGTGGCCCCGTCGGGCAGGATGATGCCGCCGCTGCCCCCGGTGACGTCGATCCGGATCTCGGTGACCGGGGAGGTCAGGCGGGCCTCCCGCAGGTCGAGCTTGCAGGTGCCCCACCGTGCGTTGGCCTCGACCCGGGCGGGGACCTCCCAGGTGCCTTTGCGCACCGTGGTCTCGCCCTTGGCGTTGATGACCAGTGCGTCACCGGACTGTCCGGCGCCGGCCGGTGCGGCGGTGTCCGGGGTCCGGGCGAGGTCGGAACCGTGGGTGGGGGGCAGGTCGGCGACGATGGGTTCGAAGTCGGCGTAGACCTGGGAGGCGTAGGTGCGTTCCAGTCGGTCGTCGAGCTCGTCGAGGGTGATGCGGCCCTCGGCGGCGGCTTCACGGAGGGTCTCGGCAACCTGGTCGCGGTCGGCGTCGGAGACTCGCATGCGACTGTTGTCCTCGGGGGCCACTGTCCTCGACTGTCCTCTCGGTCCCGCGTTCTGTCCCCTTCAGCCTAGAACACCCGGGTCGGTTGCCGGAAACTCCGCCTTTACCGACGCTTTGGGCCGGGCCCGGCGCGGGTACACCGCTTCTCTACAGTGCTGCGCCGGATCCGACGGCGGGGCTGAGGACTCTGCCGGGGTAGGACGGACCCCGGCAGGGTCCTGAGCCTGACGGGTCGGGCACGTGAACCCTCGTGCCCACGATCGCGCAACGCCCCCCCTCCAGGCACAGAGCGTGTCCTATTGTGGCCACGGGGTGAGAAACCCCGCGCCTGCCTCCATGCCCTTTTCGGCCCTCCCTCGCCAGAGCCCGTCGAACACACCCCTCCTCCCTTCGCTCCGCACGCCGCCAGTTCTTGCACCCCTGGGTCCACGTGTTCCGGACACCCCATAACCGTTGATTCGGACACCAGACCTTGCTGCAAAACCGCAGGTCGCGCGAGCCCCTCGGAGAAACCTCGGGACTCCCCTCGAACACAGCTACGGAAGACCCCATTTGACCTGCGGATACAATGGGAACACGAGCCTTCCGGGAGATGCCGCCGAAGTCCTTTCTCGCAGCGTTTGCCGGAAATCGGCCGCGAGCACGATGAGCAGTGAAGACGCGAGGTCACACACCTCGCTCCCAGGTCGACGACCGGAGGAAAACACACGTGTCCGCCCTCGCGATCGCCCCGGCGTTCCTCAGCGACTTCAATCACCTGACACCGGACGTCCAGCTCGGCACCCTGTCCGTGATGCGCGCCTACAGCTCCGGGCAGCTCCCGGAGACGGCCCCCGTCCCGGGCGCGACCGACCCCGGTGTGCGGCTCGTCGGCGTGGCCCCCGACTGGTCCGGTGTCGTCGTGCCCGACCACGGCGACCACTACCGGCTGCTCACCGTGCGCCCGCACACACAAGCACTCGAGTTCGCCCGCGGCCTGCGCCCCGAAGCCCTGGAGCCCGAGCCGGCCGACCTCACCCCCACCGGCCCGCCCGAGCTCTCCGACGCGCTCTCGGCCCCCTTCGACCGGTGGCGGATCACGCTCCACCCCGACCAGCACCGTCTCGCCGAGGCCCACCACAAGGGCTCCGTACGGGTCACCGGAGGCCCCGGCACCGGTAAGACCGTCCTGGCAGTGCACCGCGCAGCCCACCTGGCCGCGCGCCACGCCTCCGCGTACCCCGAGAGGGTGCGCGAATCGGTACTGCTCACCACCTACAACCGCACGCTGGCCCAGGCCCTGTCCGACCGCCTCGACCAACTCCTGCCCGACCCGGACACCCGTGCCCGCGTGCGGGTGTCCACCATCGACGCGGTGGCTCACTCGGTGGTGCGTTCGCACACCCGGGCCGCCCCGCAGACGGCCGACCGCGACGAGCTCGCCCAGCGCTGGCGGAAGGCGGCTCTGGCCGACGGCCTGCCCTTCTCCGGGCGTTTCCTCGTCGACGAGTGGGAGCAGGTCGTCCTGGCCCAGGACCTGCGTTCCCTGTCCGACTACATCCGGTGCGAGCGCAGCGGCCGGGTGCAGCACCTCGCACCCGAACACCGCCGCCAGGTGTGGGAGACCGTGCACCGCTACGTGGGCGCCATGCGGGTCGAGGGCGTGTGGATCCCCTCGCAGCTGGCAGCGGAGGCCGCACACGTCCTGGACCGCGGAGAGCCGCTCTTCCAGCACGTGGTCGTCGCCGAGTTCCAGGACCTGCACCCGACCCAGTGGCGCATGCTGCGCGCGGCCGTGCCCGAGGGCCCCGACGACCTGTTCGTGGTCGGTGACCCGCACCAGCAGGTGTCCGACGACCGGGTCTCGCTCGCCTCACTGGGCATCAACGTGCGCGGGCGCGGTCACCGGCTGCGGGTCGCCCACCGCATCACCCAGGAGATCCTCGACCGGGCGGTGCCGATCCTGGAGCAGCACACGGGACCCGGCACGGACGGCGGGTCCGGCCTTCCCACCGGTCACCGGTCGGTGCTGCACGGACCGGAGCCGATGGTGCGTGAGTGCGCCGATCCGCGCGGGGAGGTGCGGGCCCTGGGCCACCGGGTGCGGAAGTGGCTGGCGGCAGGGGTGAACCCCGACACGATCGCGGTCGCCGGACGCAACCAGTGGGTCGCGCGCAAGGTGGCCAAGGAATTGGAGGCCGACGGGACACCGACCGTGTCCCTGGAGACCTCCGGCCGGGCCGAAGCCGTGCGGGTGGGCACCATGCACGGGCTCAAGGGCCTGGAGTTCCGGTGCGTGGCGTTGGTGGGGGTCAGCGACCACCTGCTGCCGCCCAAGGCCGCGATCGAGGCGGCCGAGGGCGACCAGGTGGCTCTGGAGCAGGTGGTGCAGCAGGAGCGGATGCTGCTGTTCATGGCCTGCACCCGGGCCCGTGACGCCCTCTACGTCTCCCATGTGGGCAACCCGAGCCGGTTGGTGGAACCGCAGGCCGACTGACCTGCCGCGGTCGGCCCGGGCCGGCTCATGAGGGGGCGCCACCGCGTGCGGTGGCGCCCCCCGGGTCTTCCGGGTCGGACCGCGCCGGGGCCTTCACTGCCGTTCCGGGGCGAACCGGGCGTTGAGGTCCGGGATGGTCATGGTGTCGGTGGCGGTGAGCGGATCACTGACGTCGACATCGGTAACGACCATGATCGGCAGGAGCAGGGGCGGCGGGAAGTCCGGGGTGAACGTCAGCGGGATACCCAGGAGCGAGACGTTCATCTCGGTGACGTGCAGGACCACGTCGCCGTCCATGGACAGTTCCGGAAGCCCCAGGGACATCCGGGTCCCGGACTCCTCGAACCAGAGCTCGCCGTTGACGAGGTCGGCCGTGTCCATGCTGAGCCGGATGTAGCGCTGGGGTCCTTCACCGGTGGGGCACTCCACCACACCGTCGTAACTGGCCCCGATCATGGTGAGCCGGTCGGCGGTCAGCCCCGAGGTCCTGGTCGAGCCGGTGAAGCAGTCGTCCCGCT
This sequence comes from Nocardiopsis kunsanensis DSM 44524, assembly GCF_000340965.1. GTDB lineage: Bacteria > Actinomycetota > Actinomycetes > Streptosporangiales > Streptosporangiaceae > Nocardiopsis > Nocardiopsis kunsanensis. The sequence continues at coordinate 71,681 of NZ_ANAY01000031.1, read as the reverse complement.
CCTCGACCGGGGCGTCGGGCAGGGTGCCTTCCTCCTCCGCGTCCCGGCAGGCCTCGACCGCTTCCAGGAGCTCTTCCTCGTCCTGGGCGAGCCCTTCCGCGCCCACGCGGTACTCGCACTCGGCGGCCTTGTCCTCGTCCTGGCCGTCCTCCTCCTCGTTCTCCGTGTCCTCCTCCGTCTCTTCCGTCTCCTCGTCGGTGCCCTCGTCGGTGCCCTCGCCCGCTCCTTCTTCCCCACCCTCTCCGGGTCCGGGTTCTTCGGACGGGTCTCCGGCGCCCTCGGAGGGTTCCTCGGAGGGTTGTTCCTCCTCGCTCTGCTCCTCCTCGTCCTCGGGCAGGAGCCAGTCCCAGAAGGAAGCGGGTGCAGGCGCGGAGGCCAGGGTGACCACCAGCGCCAAGGGCAGTACCGCCGCCGCGAGGGGTCGGTTCCGTGTCATGGGGCCTCTCACGTCCGCCTCCGGGTACCGGTCGGGCGGGTACGTTCCGGTGAGCGCTCGCCCCCGCCGGAGGGCGGGGTGTCCTCGGCGCGGGTCCCGGGGTCCTCGTCACCGCCGGGGAAGCCGTCGGTGACGGACTCGGCGCCCCCGCCCGGCCGTGCGTCCCCGTCGACCGCGTCGCTGCTGCCCGGCCCTCTGCCCCGGTGCCGTCCCCCGGAGCGCCGTTCCCGGGCCTCGGGGCCCCAGGCGAAGACGAGTCCTCCGCCCACGATCCCGAGCAGCATCCCGATGACGAAACCGCCGAAGTTGGAGGTGACGAAGGAGACCAGAGCGAGCATGATGCCGACCATCCCGAAGAAGGAGTTCTGGGCCGGCTGGAACCAGCTCAGGACCCCGATCCCGACCAGGAGTGCGCCGATGAGGTGACCGGAGATGCCGGCGATACCGGCGTAGATGATCAGGTCGACGGGCAGGACCAGGCTCTGCGCGGCAGGGGCCACCAGGACTTCGATACCGGCCGCGGCGAGGAGCGCACCGCCCCAGAACGGACGGCGGCGCCGCCAGTTCCGGAACAGGGCGCGCCCCGCGCGCAGCTTGGTCATTGCTTGGGACATGGCGTCAGAAGCACTCGTCGTTTCCGGGTTTGACGGAGAGCCCGAGACCGGACAGCCGCATGGTTCCGGCCGTGACGGCCCACGAGGTCATCTCCATGTCGGAGACGGTGATCGTGTCCGACTGCAGTCCGAATCCTCCGGCCGGGCCCTGGGAGCCGTCGGCCTTGTCCAGGGTGCTGGCGTCGCGGCCGATCTCGATCTCGCTGAACTCGGCGTCGCCCTGGAGCTGCTCGATGTCGATGACCATCGAGGAGCCCTCGACGGGGCTGTTCTCCCCCGCGGTGATGCGGAGTGTGGCCTCGCCGATGGGCAGGTCCCACAGCGAGGACATGCACAGGTTGTCGAGCTCGGCGCTGTTGACCGTGGAGAGGCCGATGGGACGGGAGGTGCCGTCGACCGATTCGGCCACGTCCCCGTACTGGGAGAACCCTTCGCCGCGGAGCTGCTCGGCCGACATCTTGAAGTTGTCGCCGGAGACCGCGAAGGAGGACGCGAGCAGGCCCTGGGTGGTCATGCCGCCCAGGGCGGCGGCCGCCACGAACCCGGGGACGGCCACGAGCGCGAACCGGCGCCACCGGGTGCCGCCACCGCTCTCGACCTGCTCAGGCACGTCCTGAGACGCATCGGACGCCTCGTCGGAAGCCTTGGCCATGGAGTACCTCCAAAGAACCACCGTCCGGAGGGCGGACGGTGAGGGGGAGCGAAACTTGCGCCGATGCACGCCTCGCGTGTTACGTGGAACACGCCTTACTCGGCAGTAGTGGTGGAGATTACAATATGAATTGTCACATTTCCAGATGGCGCATTCAATGTTGCGGACTCGTATCCGGCGCACCACGAGCTGACCGCAACTGATCAGGAGAGAAGAGCTCGTGTCCCCAGACGCCCAGCACGCTCCATCCGCTCAGCACACAGAGGCCGACGACCACTTCGACTACGACGTACTTGTCGTGGGATCGGGGTTCGGGGGGTCGGTCAGCGCCCTGCGCCTCACCGAGAAGGGCTACCGCGTCGGGGTCCTGGAGGCCGGCCGACGCTTCACCCCCGAGACACTGCCCTCCTCCTCCTGGGACGTGAAGAACTTCCTGTGGGCGCCCCAGGCAGGCATGTACGGAATCCAGCGCATCCACCTGCTGCGTGACGTGATGATCCTGGCCGGGGCCGGGGTCGGCGGCGGGTCCCTCAACTACGCGAACACGCTCTACCACCCCATGGACGCGTTCTTCGAGGACCCGCAGTGGAGCCACATCACCGACTGGAAATCGGAGCTGGCCCCCTTCTACGACCAGGCCCGCCGCATGCTGGGTGTGCGCACCAACCCCACCGTCACCCCTTCCGACAAGCACCTGCGCGCCGTGGCCGGCGAAATGGGCGTGGACGACACCTTCCGGCTGACCCCCGTGGGTGTGTGCTTCGGTGACGGCCAGGACGGCGACGGCAGCAGCGCAGCACCCGGTGAGTCCGTGGGCGACCCCTACTTCGGCGGCGCGGGCCCCGAACGCAAGGCCTGCACCGAGTGCGGGGAGTGCATGACCGGCTGCCGCCACGGCGCCAAGAACACGCTCACCGAGAACTACCTCCACTTCGCCGAGCGCGGCGGTGCCCGCATCCACCCGCTGACGAGCGTGGAGCGCATCCGCGAACTCCCCGCGGCCCGGGGCGGCGGATACGCGGTCGACACCCTCCGGACCGACAGACCCCGCCGGCGCAAGCACGCAAGTACCTTCACCGCCCGCCAGGTCGTGGTGGCCGCGGGCACCTACAACACCCAGACGCTGCTGCACCGCATGCGTGACCAGAAGCTGCTGCCGCGCATCTCGCAGAAGCTGGGCACTCTCACCCGCACCAACTCCGAGGCGCTCGTGGGTGCCATGAGCCGCCACGTGCCCTGGCACGAGGACCTGACCCGGGGTGTGGCGATCACCTCCTCGATCCATCCCAACGAGAACACCCACATCGAGCCGGTGCGCTACGGCAAGGGGTCCAACGCCATGGGACTCCTGACCGCGATGCAGGTCGCCGGGGGCGGCGTGGTCCCGCGCTGGCTGCGTTTCGTGGGCAATGCGCTGCGCAGTCCCGGCATCTTCGTGCGCAGCTTCTCCAACCGGCGGTGGTCGGAGCGCACCATCATCGGCCTGGTCATGCAGTCACTGGACAACTCCCTGACCACCTCGCTCCGGCGCGGTCTCCTCGGCGGCCGTAAGAAGCTCACCTCCCGCCAGGGGCACGGCGAGCCCAATCCCACGTGGATCCCCGAGGGGCAGGAAGCCGCCTCCAGGCTGTCCGAGCGCATCGACGGGTACGCCGGCGGCACCATCGGCGACATCTTCAACATCCCGATGACGGCGCACTTCCTCGGCGGCTGCCCCATCGGCGACAGCGCCGAGAGCGGGGTCATCGACCCCTACCACCGCCTTTTCGGTCACCCGGACGTGCATGTGGTCGACGGTTCGGCGGTGACCGCGAACCTGGGTGTGAACCCGTCGCTGACGATCACCGCCCAGGCCGAGCGGGCCATGTCGCTGTGGCCGAACAAGGGTGAGGAGGACGCCCGACCGCACCAGAGCCAGGGTTACCAGCGCCTGAAGCCGGTCCATCCGCACGACCCGGCGGTGCCCCGGGGTGCGTTCGCCGAGCTGCGCCACACGACGTCGCTGCCGTTGACGGTGGTCGGTTCGAAGGGGGACGACGGGTCCGGGGGGACGGTTCCCGCCGACGCACCCCTCGAGGAGGCCACGGCCCCCGCCGAGAGTGCCGGCTCCCCGGATCCGGGCCCGGCCGGTTCGGTCGGGGGACCCGACGGGGGCCCTGTCCGGGGCGAGGGTTCCGGAACGGACTGAGGGGCTGCCGCACCTGTGCGGCCGTGCCCCGGAAGACGGCGCGGTGCGTTCAGGGGGTCCCCACGGGGTTCTCCCCGCCGCGGCCGTCGACCGGGCCCTCGTGCAGTTCCTCCATGTCCTGGGCGAACCGTTCGCCCAGGACATCGTTGAGGTGCTCGGCCATGGCCTGGGCCAGGACGGCGTCGACGGCCTGCTGGGCGAGGGGACGTACGTGGCGTATGAGTCCGCTGACCTCGGCGATCTCCTCACTCTCCATGCCGGTGATGGAGGGGTGCTCGGAGAGGATGTGGTCGGCGACGCGGCGCACCATGTGTTCGGCGACGTCACCGATCTTCTCCCGCAGGTTCTCGGCGATGTCCAGGACCGAGTCCACGGTCATGCCGTGTTTGACGAGCTCGCTTCCGGCGTTCAGCAGGCGGGGGCTGGGCACACGGAACCGCAGGCCGTCGCGTTCGAGCACCCGGAGGTCCAGGGCCCGCTTCACCGTCCGCGGGGTCACCCCTCTGCCGAAGAGGCTTCTGAGCTCGTTGAGGGTGAGGTAGTCGGCGATCTCGTCGCTCCAGGCGTCGCCGACCGCGGACTCGAAGCCGAGGATGTCGGAGAGGTCGCCGCCGCGCTCCCAGACCTGGAACATCTCCCCGATGTTGGCGAAGGTGTAACCGCGGCGCAGGAGCTGGCCGATGAGGCGCAGTCGTGCCAGGTGCGCCTCGGAGTAGAGCCCTACGCGCCCTTCTCGCCGGGGTGGGGCGAGCAGGCCACGATCCTGGTAGACCCGGACGTTGCGCACGGTGGTGTCGGCGAGCCGGGCGAGTTCGTCAATGCGGTATTCGGCCATGGGTCAAGCCTAGGTACTTCCGCCGGGGCCGGTCCTCGGCAAGTGAACGGCCCCGGGCCCGACGCGTCGTCGCGGCGGGCCTCGCCACATCCGGGGGAAGGGGCGTGCGCGGGGCCACACGACGGGGAAACGCAGGTCACACGCCCGGGGCCGCACCTCCCCTGGGAAGGCCTCCGCGGCCACCGCTGGACACCGGCCCCAGCTCCCCCGCCGACGCCGTCCGACCGCGCGGGCAACGCCGAAAGGCCTGGTACGCGGCGTGATCCACCCAGACCTTACCCACCGGTAAATATCCGATGACGCCCCATTGCATCGTGACAATGCTCGTTGTAATGTTCCGGCAATGACTGTGGAGGAGATCACATGAGGACCCCCCTGCCGCCCCGCCTGCACCGTCTGCCGGGCCTCAACGCCATCGTCACCGGTGCCTCCGGGGCCTTCGGCAGCGCCACCGCGGACGTCCTCCGGCACATCGGCGTGAACGTGGTCGGCATCGACCGCAGACCCGGACCCGGGGTCATCGGGTGCGACGTCACCGACGAGGCCCAGGTGAGCGAAGCCGTCGCCGAGGCCGTCGAACAGCTCGGCGGCCGGCCCGACCTGCTGATCAACTACGCCGGGGTCGGCCCCTCCGTGGACATCGGCCACATGCCCGACGCACACGCCCGTCAGGCCATCGAGGTCAACCTGCTCGGAACCTGGCGCGTCACGGCGGCCGCCCTGCCTGCGCTGCTGGAGAGCCGGGGCCGGGTCGTGAACACCGCGTCGCTGCTGGCCAACCTCCAGCTCCCCCTCGCAGGCGCCTACGTCGTCTCCAAGCGGGCAGTCGCCGCCTACTCCGACATGCTCCGCGCCGAGTACGGCACCCACATCGGTGTCACCACGGTCTTCCCCGGCTACGTCGACACCCCCATCCACGACGTCTCCCGCGCCAACGGGGCCTCCTTGGACGGCCTCGTGCCCGCCGAACGCACACGCGACACCGTCATGGCCGTCGTCCGTGCCGCGGGCGCCGCACGCGCCCCCCGTGACGTGGCCTCGACCACCCTCGGGACCGCGGCCCTGCACCTGACGCGGCACTTCCCTGCCACCACGGAGAACCTCGTCGCCCTGCAGATGCAGCTGCTCCTCAACGACGGAACCTTTGCCGGCGCGGAGATCGCACAGGGCCTCCACAACCGCCACGGCACCCTCGCCGCCCAGCAGAACGCCTCCTGAGGAGGGACGGAAATGACCGCAGAGATCACGGCCAAGCCCAAGATCACCGACCGCGAGGACATCGCCAAGCGCCTGATGCGCGGTTCGGCCAAGGCCTCCTACGACCCGCTGATCGAAATCGACTGGGACGCGCCCGTCGACCCCGACATGTGGGGTATCCGCCCCGAACGTGTCTCGCTGTACGGCACCCATCTGTGGGACCAGCTCACCGAGGCCCAGCGCAAGGAACTCTCCCGCCTGGAAGTGGCCTCCATCGCCACCATCGGCATCTGGTTCGAGACCATCCTCATGCAGATGTTGGTGCGGCACGCCTACCACAACGATCCCTCGACCCAGCACGTCCAGTACGCCTACACCGAGATCGCCGACGAGTGCCGCCACACGGTGATGTTCGCGAAGATGGTCGACAAGCTCGGCTGGCACACCCACCGGATCGACCCGGTCGCCTTCCAGCTGGGCCGCCTCTTCAAGACGATCGCGCACGGCCCGCTCATCTTCGCCGGAGCCCTGTTCGTCGAGGAGGTCCTGGACCAGTTCCAGCGCGAGGCGATGCCGGACGAACAGATCCTGCCCCTGGTGCGCTCGGTCGCCCGCATCCACGTGATCGAAGAAGCCCGCCACATGCGCTACGCCCGCGAGGAGTTCCACCGCGACTGGCAGAAGCGCGGCCCGGTCGACAAGGCCTACAGCAAGGTCGTGCTCGGTCTGATCACCTACTACTCCGCCACACGGCTCATCAACCCCAAGGTCTACGAGCAGGTCGGGCTCGACCCCGAGGAGGCCTACAAGGTCGCCAAGAAGAACCCGCACTGGATCGGGACCAAGACCTGGGCGGCCCGCAAGGTCGTGGACACCCTCAACACCGCCGACGCCATCACCGGCCTCGGCAAGTACTTCTGGAAGAAGGCCGGCCTCCTCGGCTGAGCCGCACCCACAGACTCCACCACCGGAAGGTGACCGCACCGCTCCTTCCGGGGTGGGCCGGCTCCCCGGGGGCGCACGCGCCACGTCCCCGGGGGCACACCCCCCGGCGGAGGCGAACCGCGCCACGCCTCTCGCCCGGGGGCCTTCTCCCCCCGGGGGCGAAACGCGCCACGTCCCCGGGGGGACCACACACATTCCGCCCCGAAGCAGTACCGGGCCGGTTCGCAGAAGGGACCTGAACGTGACCGAAACACCCCCTCACCACCGGGTGGCCGTCATCGGCTCCGGCTTCGCCGGGATCGGGATGGCGGTCCGGCTCAAGCAGGCCGGTCTCGACGACTTCGTCATCCTGGAACGCGCGAACCAGCTCGGCGGCACCTGGCGTGACAACGACTACCCGGGCGCAGCCTGCGACGTTCCCTCGCACCTGTACTCCTGGTCCTTCGCGCTCAACCCGACCTGGAGCCGCACCTTCTCCCGCCAGCCCGAGATCTGGGACTACATGAAGCGTGTGGCCGGCGAGTACGAGATCCCCCGGCACGTGTACTTCGACCACGACGTGAGGTCCGCGCACTGGGAACCCGAGCACAACCACTGGCGCATCGAGACCGAGCACGGCACCCTCACCGCACAGTTCCTCATCACCGGAGCCGGCCCCCTCGCCGACCCCTCGATCCCCGACATCAAGGGCATCGACACCTTCGAGGGCACCATGTTCCACTCCGCCCGGTGGGACCACGACCACGACCTGAGCGGCCGCAAGGTCGCCGTCATCGGCACCGGCGCCTCCGCGATCCAGTTCGTACCCGAGATCCAGCCGAAGGTCGGCGAGCTCAAGCTCTTCCAGCGCACGGCCCCCTGGGTGATGTACCGCCACGACCGCGACGTCACCAAGCTGGAGCGCTGGCTCTACGAGAACGTCCCCGGCGCGCAGCAGGTCGCGCGCAAGAGCATCTACTGGGGCCGTGAGAGCTATATCTTCGGCTTCGCCAAGAACCCCAGGCTCCTCAAGGTCGTGGAGGCGCTCGGGCGTTCCAACATCAACCGCAGCACCGACGACCCCGATCTGCGGGCCAAGCTCACCCCCGACTTCCGCGCCGGGTGCAAGCGCATCCTGATGTCGAACGAGTACTATCCCGCGTTGGCCCGGCCCAACGTGGACGTGGTCACCGACGGCATCGTCGAGGTGCGCGCCAACTCCGTGGTCACCCGGGACGCCTCGGGCGAGGAGACCGAGCACGAGGTCGACACGATCATCCTCGGCACCGGGTTCCACGTCGCCGACCCGCCCGTGGCCCAACGGATCTTCAGCCCCGACGGGCGATCGCTGTCCGACCACTGGGGCACCGACGCGCAGGCCTTCCGCGGGACCACGGTCTCCGGCTTCCCGAACGCCTTCGTGCTCGCCGGCCCCAACACCGGCCTCGGGCACACTTCACAGGTCTTCATGATCGAAGCGCAGATCCGCTACACGATGCAGGCGCTCAAGTACCTGTGCCGCAACGGACTGGACCGCCTCGACGTGCACTCGGAGGCTCAGCGCCGCTACAACGACATGGTCGCCAGGAGCATGGAGGGCACGGTCTGGGTCTCCGGCGGCTGCGACAGCTGGTACCTGAACGAACAGGGCCGCAACACCACACTGTGGCCCACCTTCACCTGGAACTTCGCACTGCGCACCCGGTGGTTCGATCCCCACAACTACGACCTCAGGGTGGACCGTTCCCGTACCCGCCGCGCCACCGTCGCGGCCTGAGAAAGGACACAGCTTGAGCGGCTTCGACGACGGCGAAGAAGAATACCGGGGCGTCGTCACGGTGCTCCTGTCCGGCGGGGAGCAGGAAGGTACGGCCGACGTGCGCGCCCACATCGCGGGCCATTTCTCCCCCCACACCGGTGACTACCGCTGGAAGGGGCGCCTGTCCGCCAGCGACGAGATCACCGCGGCCTACGAGAACGGGGTGCGCGAGGTCGTGGTCCGCACCCCCGAAGGGCACGAGGGCACCGGAACCCTCGACGCGCCCAACCTGTGGGGAGGGCACCCCGTGAGCGGGGCCGGAACGCCGCCCTTCGCGGTCCCCGAGGTCGAGCTCGACGACTGACCACCCCTGCGAACCCGCCCCGGGCCACGCACCGGTCCGGGCCCCACCCTTCACCCCGAGCGAGAGGTATCCCCGATGGCAACCCGACACCTGGGCCCGGCCGACGACCTGCAGGTCCGGTCCGACGACGGCACCCTCCTGCACGTGGAGGTACGCGGCCCCGAGGACGGACCGACCGTGGTCCTCTCCCACTGCTGGGCGACCTCCCTCGCCTCCTGGGGCCCGGTCGTACGCGAACTCGACCCGAACCTGCGCGTGGTCCTGTACGACCAGCGCGGGCACGGCCGTTCCCAGCAGCCGTTGACCGAGGCCGGGTACGGGCCGCACAAGCTCGCCGACGACCTGTGCGCGGTACTGGAGGCGACCGTGTCCGAGGGCCGGAAGGCGGTCGTGGCCGGGCACAGCATGGGCGGCATGACGATCATGGCCTCCGGTGGGAGAAACACCTTCCACGACAAGATCGGCGCGGTGCTGCTGACCAACACCGGCTCCGTCGAACTACCGCAGCGTTCCACCGTCTTCCCCCTGCCCTCGCCCTTCGCCGCACTGGCCACGAAGGGTTTCCTCCAGGCCCCGCTCCCCCTCGGTCCCCGCAACGCCGCCACCACCGCCGCGCTGAAGTACATCACGATGGGCAGGGACGCCGATCCCCGCACGGTGAATCTGTGCGTGCGTATGGTGCACGAGTGCAACGGCATCGCGCGCGGCCGTTGGGGCGCGGTCCTGAACCATCTCGACATCGACCGCGACGCAGCACGGATCACCGCCCCGACCGTGATCGTGGCGGGATCAGAGGACAAGATGACCCCGCCGTGGCACGCCCACCACACGGCCTCGGTGATCCCCGGCGCCGACCGGCCCGTGGAGATCGGCGGGGTCGGTCACATGGGGCCGCTGGAGATGCCGGGGTTCCTGGCCGAACAGGTCGGCAAGCTCGTCAACGAGCACGTCACCGCCTGAGCCCTGCTCCGGACCGGACGCCGCACGAGGGGTGCCGGTCCCGTACGGGGCCGTGCAGTGGAACCGCGTTGCACGTCCCCGGCCGAAGGTCCTACGCCGCGGCACGCGCGACACGTGCACCCGTGCCCGGGTGAACGTCGGTCCCCGGACCTGCGGGAGAGAGGGGCCGGGCGCGGCACGCAACCGCTCAGGCGGGGTCCTTGCTCAGGACCGGGACCACGTGTTCCGAAACCTCCGAGTGCACCTGGCGCAGTCGGCTCTGCACCGCTCGTCGGAGTTTGGCCAGGCACTCCACCAGTGTGATCTCGTCCCCCACGAGCCCGCCCTTGGTAACCACGGGCGTCCCGTCGAGCGGTCCCCCGCTGAGGTGTCCGTGCACGGCCAGCGGCACGACCTCCCCGCCCACGTCGAAGGCGTGCACCCCGAGCTCGTCGAGCAGGCTCGCCACCAGGTCACCGCCGGTCAGGTACAGGCCGCTGGGCAACGCCTGGGGCCCCTCGGTGTCGGCGAGTTCGTGGATGACCTCCGAGACCAGCCGCGCGATACGTACGGGCAGCTCGGCGCGGTCCTGGGCCGAGAGCGCGCGCACCTGCTCGGTGCTGCTGGTCAACCGCAGCACACACAGGTCGGGAAAACCGGAAGAGGTCAGCTGGACGGTGAGCTCCTCCGCCACGGTGTCGGCGTGGCCGTCACCGGGGTCGCTCAGTGCGGCCGCGTCCAGGTCCACGAACCGCACCGCACCGGTGCGGGCCACCGTGGTGAGCTGGCGCGCGGTCAGCCCGGTGGTACTGGCGGAGACACCGAGCAGCGGGCCGCGTGTGCCGGCCTGGCCGCGCAGGCGCAGCGCGTAAGCGAGCAGGGCCCCGGTGGGGCCCGGGTCGACGGCGACCCACACGGTCCCGTCCTCGTGGTGGGCGGCGGCCGCGGCCTCGGCGATGTCGGACAGGTGCTGCTCGGAATCGGCATCGCACAACACGATCGGTTCGTCCCCGGACAGCAGGTCCGCGGTGAGCATGGCGCGGGTGACCCGGCGGACCGGCACGTGCCGCACGGCCAGGGAGGTCTGTTCGGCGAGGATGTCGCGTACGACACTGGTGCCCATGGGCCACAGCGGGTCCTGCGCCAGGTCCGTGCTCTCCAACGGGACCCCGTTGAGCAGCTGCACACCGTCCTCGGTGATACGTCCGCCGCCGGGGAAGGCGGGGGCGAACAACACCCGTACACGGGTGCCCTTGGGAACGCGCTCGCGCACGGCCTCGTAGGCGGCCTCCAGCTCGGCCCCGATGTTCCCGCGCAGGGTGGTGTCGGTGCGCTTGACCACGAGCCCGACCGGCCACACCGCCTCGACCACGTCGGTGACCAGGTCCGAGGCCTGCTCGGCGGGTACGTGTCGGCTGTCGAGGTTGGCCACGACGACGTCGTGGTCGCCGGAGACCTGGCTGACGTGTTCGGGGGTCACCGTGGTCACACGCATGCCGGTGCGGGCGAACCGGGCACCGGTGGCGTTGGCACCGGTGAGGTCGTCCGCGACCACGAGTACCTGAGCCACGGTACGTCTCCTTCTCGGTCTGTGGGGCCATGGGAAGAGCCCCTCCAACATAAACGCAAGAAGGAAGGGTGGGGACGCCGTCCACAGGCACGGACGCCCCACTCGTGGCCCCGCCGCCGGCCGTGGTGACCGGACGGTTCCGCGCCGGCCGCCCGGACGGTCCCGGTCGGGTTCACAGCTCCACGACCGACCCGGTACGGGCGCTGCGGCGGGCGGCCTCGACGACCTCCAGCCCGTGCACGACCTCGTGCAGGTCCACCGGCAGCGGTTCGCCCTCGCCCACCGCGTCGCGAACACCGGCCCAGAACTCGGGGTAGGCGCCCCGGGCGCTGGGCACGGGGCGGGACCACCCGTCGGTGAACAGGCGGCCCCAGCGTTCCTCGGGGACCGCACCCCAGTCGTCGGCGTCCGGAGCCTCCCCCGCTGTGAGGCGTTCCTCCTGGCCGTCCAGGTCCTGGACCACGAACGCCCCGGCGTCGCCCAGCACCCGGAACCGGGGTCCGGGCGCGGCGGCCAGCGCGCTCACCCACAGGTGGGAGCGGGCCCCGCGGGCGTGCTGCAGGGCGAGGAAGACGTCGTCGTCGGCGTACACACCTTCCCGTAGCGCCGAGATCTCCGCGTACACCGTCGCCACGGGACCGAACAGGTTCACGGCCTGGTCGATCAGGTGCGGGCCCAGGTCGTAGAGGATCCCGGCGCCGTTCTCCACGCCGCCGGCGTCGCGCCAAGTGTCCTTGGCTCTCGGACGCCAACGTTCGAACCGCGACTCGAACCGGTGCACCTGTCCGAGGCTTCCTTCCTCGATGAGGTGCCACAGGGTCAGGAAGTCGGAGTCCCAGCGGCGGTTGTGGTACACGGTCAGCACCTGGTCGAGTTCCTCGGCCAGGGCGGTGAGCTCACGTGCGTGCGCCGAGGTGAGCGCGAACGGTTTGTCCACGACCACGGCCATCCCGGCTTCCAGGGCCGCCCGGGCCAGGGGCGCGTGGGTGTCGTTGGGTGTGGAGACGACGGCGATCTCGTACCGGTCGGCGCGTGCCCACAGATCGGCGACGCTCGCGTACACGGTGGTGTCGGGATAGCGCTCGCGCACCGCCCGTTGTCGTTCGGGGTCTCCGGTGACCACGGCCGACAGGCGCAGCCCGGGAACGGCGTCGATCAGCGGGGCGTGGAAGACCTCTCCGCCCTTGCCGTAGCCGATGAGGGCCACGTGCAGGTCGGGACCGTCGTGTTCGTGCTCCATGCCGTCAATCCAACCACCCGTGCGCCCGTGCGGGGCCGGAGCGTGAGGACCCTCACGTTCGACCGGGTGTCCGTTTCCGGCACCACCGTGCGGCCCCGGGGTGCTCACCCACTGCGCAGCGCGGCCCGTGCGGCATCCAGGGCGGTGGTGCGGTAGGCGGCGCCGAACAGGCACACGTGCACCAGCAGCGGGTGGAGCTGGTGCAGGGACACACGGGTGCGCCACCCCTCGGCCAGGGGGGCGACCTCGTTGTAGGCGTCGCGGACCCGGTCGAGGTAGGGCAGGCCGAACAGGGAGAGCATGGCCAGGTCGCTCTCCCGGTGCCCACCGTGGGCGGCCGGATCGATGAGGACGGCGTCCGGTCCGCGCCAGAGCACGTTGCCGCTCCACAGGTCGCCGTGGATCCGTGCGGGTGGTTCGGCTGGGCCGGCGAGCTCGGCGACCGAGTCGACGGCGCGTTCGATGACCCGGCCGTCGGCGGGTGTGAGGGAGCCCTGGTCGAGGGCGCGGCGCAGGTAGGGGCGCAGCCGCTGCTCGGCGAAGAAGGAGGGCCAGTGGTCGGAAGGGGTGTTGTCCATCGGCAACGGACCGATGTAGCCCTCCCACGGGGCACCGTGGTGCGCGGCACCGGTCAGGTGGAGACCGGCCAACTGGCGGCCGAGGCGTTCGGCCGCGGCCGGGGTGGGTTCGTCCTCGGCCACCCACGGGAGCACGACGATACGTTCGTCCCAGGCCAGGGGGCTCAGGGCGGGTGAACCGAACGCCTGCCCGAGCCACGCGAGACCGCGGGCCTCGGCGCTGAGCACCCCGTGGGCGGGGGCACGGCGGGGCAGTGCCTTGACGAACAGGCGGGTGCCGTCGTCGAGTTCGGCGTAGGTGATCTCCCAGTCGTGGCTGCTTCCGGCCAGGGCGGCGCGGCGCACGGGCCGGTCCATGATCACGCCCAAGCGTTCGGCCATGGTTCCGGTGACGGGGTCGCGGGGATGGTCCCCCCGTTCGGGGACGGTCCGGTCCCCGTCCTGGACGCCGCGCGTGGTCGGTTCGCCCTCCACCGGTCAGCCTCCGGGGTTCAAGTGCTCGTCGAGCTGGTCGGTGAGCCCCTTGGCGGCGGCCTCGACCATGTTGAGCACCGCGGTGAACCCGTCGTCCCCCCCGTAGTAGGGGTCGGGCACCTCGGGGTTGGGGCCGATGCCGGGGGCGAAGGAACGGAACAGGCGCAGGCGCGAGGGATCGAAACCGTGCTCGGCGCCCTGACCGGTGACAGCGGCGGAGAGCTCCTCGTGGTTGTCCAGGTCCATCGCCAGTACGAGGTCGGCGTCGGCCAGGTCGGTGGGCCGGAACTGGCGTGCGGTGTGTTCCACGGGGTAACCGTGCACACCCAGGATGGAGGCGGCGCGGGGGTCCATGGTGCCGCCGACGTGCCAGTCGCCGGTACCGGAGCTGGTGACCTCGACCCGGTCGCCGAGGCCGGCGCGGTCGAGGTCGGCCCGCAACACCTGCTCGGCCATGGGTGAACGACAGATGTTGCCCAGACACACCACGACGATGCGGTAAGGGCCCTCGGGGTCCCGCTGCTTCGGCAAGCTCATGCCCTCACCGTAACGGAGAACGCGCCGGTTGGCCTGCCCCTGCTTCGCGGGTCCGGCCCCGTGCCCGGGCCGCGGGAGGCGCGGAGGGGGTCATGGACCGGTGTTCCGGCCACGCCGCCGACGGCCTACGACTGGGGCAGGCGCACGATGGTGACGAAGAAGTCGTCGATCTTGCGGACGACCTGGATGAACTGGTCGAAGTCCACGGGCTTGGGCACGTAGGCGTTGGCGTGCAGGCGGTAGCTGCGCAGCACGTCCTCCTCGGCCTCGGAGGTGGTGAGCACGACCACGGGGATGTGTGCGAGGGCCTCGTCGTTCTTGACCTCCTCCAGGACCTCGCGCCCGTCCTTCCGGGGGAGGTTGAGGTCGAGCAGGATCAGATGGGGCCGGGGTGCCTCGGCGTACTCCCCCTCGCGGCGGAGGAACCGCAGGGCTTCGACGCCGTCGGAGACCACGTGGAGGCGGTTGCCCACCTTGTGTTCCTCGAACGCCTCCTTGGTCATCAGGACGTCACCGGGGTCGTCCTCGACCAGCAGCACCTCGATCGGATGCACCAACATGACCTCGCTCACGCTTGCAGACCCCCGGTGACCGGGGGGACCCCTAGTCGTCGGAGGAAACCGTACCGCTGTCGGATCCCTCGGAGGGGCCCGTTCCGGCACCGCCGGGTTCGGAGCCCTGGCCGTCCTCGGCGCGCTCGTCCCCTTCCTCCTCGGCCCCCACGGGCAGGGACCAGCATATGCGGGTTCCGCTCCGGCCGGGCTCGCGCTCGGAGGTGTCCAGCCAGATCCGGCCACCGTGGAACTCCACGATCTTCTTGCACATGGACAGGCCGATCCCGGTACCGGAGTACTTGTCCCGGGTATGCAACCGCTGGAAGATCACGAAGATGCGGTCCGCGTACTGCGGTTCGATCCCGATCCCGTTGTCGGTGCAGCAGAAGATCCACTCCTCGCCCTCCCGGCGCACGTCGACGTGCACGCGGGGCGGTTCCTCGCCGCGGAACTTCACGGCGTTCCCCACGAGGTTGAAGAAGACCTGGGTCAGCAGGGTCCGGTCGCCTTCGATGGTGGGCATGCGGTCCCCGGTGACCTCGGCGTCCGCGTCCTCCAGGCGCGCGGAGAGGCTGGTGAGGGCGTCGGTGAAGGCCCTGTCCAGGTCCACGGGCGCGAAGTTCTTGGTGCGCCCGACCCTGGAGAAGGCCAGCAAGTCGTTGATGAGGGTCTGCATGCGTTTGGCGCCCTCGACCGCGAAATCGATGTAGGAGTCGGCACGGTCGTCGAGTTGTCCCCGGTAGCGCCGTTGCAGGAGCTGCACGAAGCTGGCGATCTTGCGCAGGGGCTCCTGCAGGTCGTGGGAGGCCACGTAGGCGAACTGCTCGAGTTCGAGGTTGGAGCGGCGCAGTTCCTCGGTCTGGGTCTCCAGGAGCGTGGACTGTTCCTGGAGTTTGCGCCGGGCGAAGGCGACCTCGTCGAGGTCCTGGACGATGCGTTCGCGCATGGAGTCCACGTCCTTGCCCAGACGCACGATCTCGGGCGGCCCGTGCAGGACGATCCGGTGGGCGTAGTAACCCTCCGAGACCTGGCTCATGTGTCCGGCCAGTTCCTCCAGGGGCCTCAGCACCCACTGCTGGAGCATGACCCACAGGAACACCGACAGGAACACCACGACCAGCCCGACCAGGACGAGCAGGGCCACGACCTGCTGGGTGGCCAGGGTCAGACCACTGCGGGCCTCGTCGATCTCCTCCTGGAGCTGCTGGCTGGTGGCGTCGCTGACCCGGTTGAGTTCCAGGAACAGGACCCGTCCGCGTTGCAGATCGGCCTGGGAGGGGGTCTCGCCGTTGCCGACCTGCTCCAGAGCGGGTGCGGCGAACTCGTCGGACCAGACCTCGCCGGCCTCGAGGAGTTCGTTGACGTTCTCGGCGACGTCGGGGTTCTCCTCGGCGAGCTGGGTGAGCTCGGCCTGGTGCTCCAGCAGGTTGAGGCGGGCCTCGACATAGGGCTGGAGGAAGTCGCGGTCCTGGGTCAGGATGTAGCCGCGCAGGGCATGGTCCTGGCTCAGGTAGGAGGCACGGGTCTGTTCCACGGCACTCAGGGCGGGCGTGAGCGAGTCGACCTGCATGTTCAGTGAGTCGCGGGCCTGGAACGCGGCCAGGGTGATCACCGAGACCGCAACGGTCAGTACCACTGCGACGACGGTGAGCAGGCTGGTGACACGGCGGCGCAGGCTCCAGGACTCGTGGGTGGAACGCACGCGCGGGCGCGGGGTCGCGTACACGAACCGGGTCCCGGCGTCGGAGCGGCGCCGGCCGCTCGCCGAACCCTCGGGGTCCTCCTCCGGGTCCGCTCCCCCGGCCTGGGCCGTGCCCTCCCCCTGCGCGGCGGGAACACCGTCCCGGGGGCCTTGGTGTCCTTGTGGGTTCTCGTGGTCGCCGGAGCCTGTGCCGCCTCCGGCGCTCACTGCGGGTCCCCGTGCTTGACCAGGAGCATGGCCACGTCGTCCTGGAGGGGGCCGCCGTTGCTGCGCTCGGCCTCGTCGACCACGTACTCGGGCAAGTGGTTCAGGGACACGCCCTGGTCCACGACGCGGGCCACGAGGTCGCGCAGTCCCCCGACCTCGAGGCGCTCGGGCGGTCCGTTGTCGTACGCGTCGACGAGCCCGTCGGTGTAGAAGAGCACGCTGGAGCCCTCCGGCAGCGAGAAGACGTCGGGCTCGGTGCCGGGATCCACGGGAAGGACCCCGAGCGGGGGCTGGGGCGAGGCCGGGACGACCTCGACCGCACCGTCGTGCAGGACCATGGGAGGCGGATGGCCCAGTACGCGCACCCGCATCCGGTCGGTACCGGTGTCCAGGCTGGACATGCACAGCGTCGCGTACATCTCCTCCTGTGCGCGTTCGCTGACCAGGATCCCCTCGAGGTGGGAGAGCACCTCGCGCTCGGCCACCCCGCCCATGATGAGAGCGCGCCAGGCGATACGCAGGCTGACACCGAGGGCGGCCTCGTCGGGGCCGTGGCCGCTCACGTCGCCGATGAGCACGTGGGTGGTGCCGTCCTTCTCGACGGCGTCGTAGAAGTCGCCGCCCACGAGCGCGCGTTTGCGGCCGGGGCGGTAGTAGGCACGGTGGCTGAGGGGGGAGCGTTCCAGCAGCACCTGTGGCAGCAGGCCCCGTTCGAGGCGCATGTTCTCGCGGGCGCGCATACGGGCCTCACGGAGTTTGCGCACGTTCTCGTCGGCGCGTTTGCGTTCGACCGAGTAGCGCAGGCTGCGCGCCAGCAGGGAGCCGTCGACCTGGCCTTTGACGAGGTAGTCCTGGGCGCCGGCAGCGACCGCGGCCAGACCCTCGTGTTCGTCGTCGAGCCCGGTCAGGACCACCACGGCCGCCGAGGGTGCGGCGTCCAGGATCTGCCGCAGCAGGTCCAGGCCGTGCGCGTCGGGCAGATTGAGGTCCAACAGGACGCAGCCGCGGAAGTTGCGGAGCTCGGGTCTGGCGTCCGCGAGTGTCTCGACCCAGGTGATGCGGGTGGTCAGGACCGTGTCGGCGAGCAATTCCTCGGCCAGCATGGCATCACCGGGGTCGTCCTCGACCAGCAGTACGTCAACCGATTCGACGGTAGCCTCCACCCGCTTGTTCAGGACGTCGTCGCCGCCCGGAGGGGCGGACCCGTGCGGCCCGCCGTCATGGGCAGCGCCGACGCCGGGGACGGCGCCCGCCGCTCCCTTGCCGTTCACGGACACGGGACCGTGTCCCGGGCTCCTGGTTTCCACTCATCGCCTCCGGTCGGGCCGGACGGTGTCGGCGTTGATCACGCCGACCGGTCCGAGCCGACAGCTCGGGGTCCTCCGGTCGGTTCCGACCACACGACACTCAAACGATAATCGCCGTTTCGGTCGCTTGACCAGCGAGCGCAGCGAGACACATCCGATGCCGGCAGCCGGAACCGTTTCCCCATTGTGCACGCGGTCACACCTCTGGAGGGTCATTGCGCCCGTGATCGGGCAAGCCACGCGGGCGCGGAGCCGCAGGTCCGCGGGGGCCGCGTTTTTCTGACAGCTTGTCGTATACCTATTGACAGTACTCCCTCGGGAAGTGACATCATGTCAGGAAAACGCCGACGGAAAGAGCGGAAGACCACGTTGAGCGCCACGGCCGCGGCACCCCCGACCCGACAGAGCCCTTCCTCCTTCTCCGAGCGACTCAAGTCAGCCACCTGGGGCGATCACGAGGCAGCCGAACAGCACGGGTTCACCCAGGCCCTGATCGAGGGCGACCTGCCCCTGGACGGGTACACCGCCATGGTCGCCCAGCACTACTTCGCCTACCTCGCCCTGGAGGAGGTCGGCCGCGCACTGAGCGGCCACCCCGTCACCGCGCCTTTCCTCCAGCCCGAGCTCGAACGGGTTCCGGCCCTGGAACAGGACCTGGCCCACCTGCTCGGCGACGGATGGCAGGACCTCGTCCGTCCCAGCGCCCCCACCCGTACCTACGTGGCCCGGCTGCACCAGATGGCCGACCACCCCGCGGGGTTCGTCGCACACCACTACACGCGCTACCTCGGCGACGTGTCCGGCGGACAGTTCATCTCCAGGGCCGCCCGCCGCACCTACGGACTGACCGACGGCGCGGGGGTGCGTTTCTACGATTTCCGCGCGCTGGGGAGTCTGCCGAAGTTCCGTGCGCGTTACCGGGAGAGCCTGGACGCCCTGGAGCTGCCCGAGGCCGAAGAACACTTCCTGCTACGCGAGGCACGTCTGGCCTACCAGCTCAACACCGAGGTCCTGGCCGACCTGGGACGCGTGTGCACACCCTGAGCCCCGGGGCGGGCGCCCGACCGTGTCCCACGCGGCGCATCAGCCGCCGGCGCGCCCTGCCCGGGGCACACTCCGTGCCACCATGGGGACCATGCCCAAGATCACCGCCCCCACCATCGCCGCGCACCGTACCCGTACACGCGAGCGCATCATGGAGGCGGTCGACACACTCATCCAGACCCAGGGCATCGACCGGGTCTCCATGACCGACGTGGCCGGAACCGCCGGCATCACCCGCACGGCGCTGTACAACTATTTCCCCGACAAGCCCGCGCTCCTGCTGGCCTTCACCGAGCAGATCAACAACACCTTCGTGGAGCGCTACCGGCAGGAACTGCCTTCGGGGGTCTCGTGCGCGCGTCGCCTGTCGGCCTTCGTCCGGCTCCAGCTGGAGGGCATCGTCAAGCACCCGCATCCGCCGGCGGCCGAGCTCGGCGCGAGCCTGGGGCCGGACGCCTACCAGCGCCTGGCCGACCACGTGGCCCCGATGCAGCGCCTACTCGCCGAGATCCTGGAACAGGGCGCCTCCGCCGGGGAGTTCGACCCCCTGCCCGCGCACCCCACGGCCGGGCTCACGCTGTCCATGGTCGGGTCCCAACGCATCCCGCTCGTGCGGGGCGAGGCCGACCTCGACCGCACGCACGCGCTCATCACCCGGTTCACCCTGCGCGGCCTGGGCGTTCCCACCGAAACGGTGGAGACCGTCGTACCGAAAACGGCAGCGGAGAGTGGCCGGGACTGACCCAGTGCGATAAAGGCGGACCCGGAACCCGGCCCGTCGCGTTGACCAGTTGGAAACCGAGTCGCTACCGGACAGATATTTCCGTAAGAATCAGGGGCCCCGGACCGAACAATCGACTCGTGAGGCCCTGACGTGACCCTGGTTCTGATCCTCATCGGCGCCGCGCTGGTCGCGGTCGCCACGTTCAACAAGATGCCGCAGTTCGTCCCCGGAAGGGTCGTGCCCCCGCGCGTACCGTCCCGGCAGGGGGCAGCAGCCACCTCCGAACGGGTGGAGTACCCGCGTGTGCGGATCGCCTCGGCCCGCCTGACCGAGAACGGCCGTGCGCTGCTCACCACGATCGGCGGCAGCGCCCTGATCATCGCCTTCTTCCTCACCCTGTCCGGTTTCTGAGACCGGCCAGACGCACCAGCATGCCGCCCGCGGCGGTCGCGGCCACGCCCCCGGCCACCACGGCGGCGGTCGCCATGCGGCGGCGGGACCTGGTGCCGTGGCGGGCCGCGCGCTCGGCGATCATCCGGTCGGTCTCCCCGAAGGCTCCCCCGCACAGCAGCGGGTCCAGCTCGACCGGGCGCCACGGCCGTCCCCAGGCGCGCGGCGCCTCCAGACCGCCCGGGAGCGGGAGGGTGCGCGGCTTCCGGCGGGCCGGTTCGGGGCCGTTCGCACGCGGGGCGGACAGCACACGCGGCGGCGCTCCCCGGTAGCGCAGGGTGCCCGGGGCGTTGGCGATGAGCTCCACCAGGAGCATCGCGCAGGCACGGGCGTCCCCCAACGCCGTGTGCTGGCCCGTGGGCCAGTGGCCGCTGAGTGCGTGTGAGGCCCGGGGCAAGGAGTAGCGTTCCAGCTCGACCTGGGAGCGCAGGGCCCGCAGTGTGCACAGGCCCGCCTGCCCCTCGGGAAGGCCGGCGGGGACCAACTCCGAGCCGAGGAAACGCTGCTCGAAGTCGAGGTTGTGACTGACCACGACCGCACCCGAGAACAGGCGGGTCAGGTGCGGTACGAGGTCGGCGACCGTGGGCGCGCCCACCACGTCGCCTGCGCCGATGCCGTGGAACTCCTGTCCGGAGACCTCGGCGCGCGGGTCGACCAGACTGCTGAACTCCTCCACGACCTTGCCGTCACCGCGCACACGCACCACCGCGACCTCGACCACCCGGGCGCCCGAGCCCGGATCCAGGCCCGTGGTCTCCATGTCGAGCACCGCGTACTCCAGGTCCGCCGCCCGTACACCGACCCTTCGGCGGGTCAGCGCGCCCGTCCGCAGCGTTCCCATCGTCGTGTCCACCCTCCTGGCCGTCGTTCGTCCCGGTCAGCGCCCGGGTACGGCATCCGACCCTACTGCCCACCTCGGACATGCTTTTCCGGCCGACGCGCGGATGAGCGCCGCTCCGGGAAGAAAGCCCCCCTGTGCAACGTTCTGGGCCGGTGCATCCCCCGGGTGCACGAGCCCAAGGGTGTGTTCGGTGACACGCCCCGAGACCCCCCGCTGCGCCGTCCGCGCAACCGGGGCCACGACGAGCAGGAGAGCGCCTCCCATGTCCCAGAACCCGATCCCCGAGTACGTACCGCTCGCGGAAGCCGTCCGATCAGGGATGCGGGAGAACGTCCACTACGGGGCGGTGGTCGGGCTGAATGCCGACGGGAGCATCGGCTACGCCCGCGGACCCGTGCACCGGCCGATGTTCCCGCGTTCCTCGGCCAAACCGTTCCAGGCAGTGGCGATGTTGCGCGCCGGGGCGGACCTGGAGGGCGAGTCGCTGGCGATCGCCGCGGGCAGCCACGGTGGGGAGGAGTTCCACGCCGCCGAGGTCGGACGGATGCTGGCCAAGGCGGGGCTGGCCCCCGACGCACTCCGGTGCCCTGCCGACGTCCCTGGCTCCGCCGAGGCGCGGACCGAACACATCCGGGCGGGCCACGGGCCCGACCCGGTGCTGATGAACTGCTCGGGCAAACACGCCGGGTTCCTGACCGCGTGTGTGCGCAGTGGGTGGAGCACCCACGACTACCTCGAGAACGGCCATCCCCTGCAGGTACTGGTGCGTGAGGTGATCGAGGAGCTGTGCGGTGAACCGGTCGCCCACACCGCCGTGGACGGCTGCGGGGCCCCGCAGTCGGCCGTCACCCTGGCCGGGCTCGCACGGGGCCTGTACTCGATGCGCACGGCCCCCGCCGGGGGCCGGGAGCGTGCCGTGCTCGACGCGATGACCGAGCACCCCGAGTACGTCTCGGGCACCGGCCGGATCGACACCGACCTCATGCGACGGATGCCGGGCCTGGTCTCCAAGGTCGGCGCGGACGGGGTCCTGGTGCTCGGCGCGCCCACGGGGGAGACGGTCGCGGTCGAGATCAGCGACGGCGACGCCCAGCTCAGGGCCCGTACGCTGGTCGGACTCGACGCCCTGCGTGCACTCGGGGTGGACGTCTCCGCCGTGGCCGACCGGCTGCGTGTGGCCGTCCCGGGCGGCAGGGAAACCGTGGGCGAGGTCCGGCCGCTCTGACAACGGCCCGTCGAAGGCATCGGCCGGACGGGGCCCACACCCACCGGCCCACGGCAGACCAACGGACACGAAGGGAAGTGGCACACGGTGCGGGAGAGCATGGACCGGATCGTCGTCGTCGGCGCGGGGATGGCCGGGCTGCACACGGCTGAGGCGCTGCGCGCCCAAGGATACCTGGGAGGGTTGACGATCGTCGGGGAGGAGGAGCACCGCCCCTACTCCCGTCCCCCACTGTCCAAGGAGGTCCTGACCGGGGTGGGGCTGGCCCCCTCGGGCGGGGACCCGGGCTGGCTGGCCGGGCACCGGGCGCTGCAGCTGCGTGACGAGACCGTGGTGGAAGCGATCGGGGCCGACTTCCGGCTCGGGCGTTCGGCCGTGGGCCTGGACACCGACGCCCGGCGCGTGCATGTGCAGGGGCCCGAGGGCGAGGAGGAATCGCTGTCCTACGACGCTCTGGTCGTCGCCACGGGCGCACGGGCCCGCAGACCGGAGACCGACCTGGCGGGTGTGCACGTGCTGCGCACCCTCGACGACGCCGAGGCGGTGCGTTCGGAGTTCGATTCCGGGGGCCGCCTGGTGGTCGTCGGGGGCGGGTTCGTCGGCGCCGAGGTGGCCGCGAGTGCCCGGGCCGTGGGCATGGACGTGACCCTGGTGGAGGCCGAGCAGACCCCGCTGACCCGGGTCGTGCATCCGGCCGTGGGCGAGGTCCTCACCGAGCTGCACCGCGAGAACGGCGTGGACGTACGCCTCGGGGTGAGCGTGACCGGGTACGAGGGCGGTTCCCGTGTGGAGCGGGTGCGCCTGTCCGACGGCAGCACGGTCCCGGCCACGCTGGTGGTCGCGGGGATCGGGGTGCACCTGAACACCGAATGGCTCCGGGGCTCCGGCGTGGAACTGTTGGAGGACGGTTCTGTGGCCTGCGACGAGTACTCGGCCACCTCGGCCCCGGGTGTCTACGCCGTGGGCGACCTGGCGAACTGGCCGCATCCGCGCTTCGGCGGCCGGATCCGCCTCGAGCACTGGACCAACGCCGCGGAACAGGGTGAGATCGCCGCACGCAACATACTCGCGTGGGCCGCGGGTGAGGAGCCCACACCCTTCACCCCGGTGCCCTACTTCTGGTCGGACCAATACAAGATGAAGATTCAGCTGCTGGGCCAGGGCACCCCGGCGGATCAGGTCTCCTTCGTCCACGGTTCACCCGATGACCGGAAGTTCGTGGCCTTCCTCGGGCGCGACGGGATGCTCACCGGCGTGGTCGGGTTGCGTTCGACGCCCCGGACCATGCGCTACCGCCGGCTCCTGGAGGAGCCCACCACGTGGGAACAGGCGCTGGCCGCCGCCGGCAGCAGCTGACCCGGGGACGCGACCGGGCGTGCCACCGCGTCCACGGTGGGAGGGGCTCACGACCCCTCCCCCGGGTCACTTCACCCGTGGACGGTGATGGCCCGCTTCGGGCAGAGCCGTTCGGCCTGGCGGACCTTCTCGTGCAGTTCGGGCGAGGGCTCCTCCGTGAGCAGGTACAGGAAGTCGTCGTCCCGGACCTCGAACACCTCGGGCGCCCGGCCCATGCACAGGGCGTTGCTCTCGCACTGGTCGTGGTCGACCTCGACTCGCACGTTCGTGTTCCTCTCCTTCGCGCGGACGTTCCACGACCCTAGAACACCCACGTTCCACACACATCGGGATCGGGGCCGCCACATAAAGGGTTCAGCCCCAGAACACGTACACGGTGCAGACTCTCCCCCGCCACAAGAAACCCAGACGCTCCACCACACAAAGGGCTTAGCCCCAGCCCTCTATGTGGCTGAGCATCCGGGTCTCTTATGGACCGGGAGACCCAGCACCGTGCACCTGCCCTGGAGCCCAGCCCCTCGTGTACTGGAGCACGGAAACCCCCTTGGAGCGGGGGTTCCCGTCCCCGTCACCCCTGCGCGAAGCGGTCGGTGGCGTCCAGCAGCCGATCCATGATCCCGGGTTCGCTGAAGGCGTGCCCGGCGACATCGACGATGTGGAAATCCGCCTCGGGCCATGCCTTGTGCAGGTCCCAGGCGGTACGCATCGGGGTACACACGTCGTAGCGGCCCTGCACGATCACGGCGGGGATGTGGCGGATCCGGTCGGTGCCCGCGATGAGCTGGCCGGGGGTGAAGAACCCGAGGTTGTGGAAGTAGTGGTTCTCGATCCGCGCGAACGCGAGCGCGTACTCGGCTCCGGCGTGGTGCTCGCGCAGCTCGGGGTCGGGGCGCAGCTTGACCGTGGAACCCTCCCACACGCTCCACGCCCGGGCGGCCTCCAGGCGGGTCTCCCGGTCGGGGGCGTTGAGGCGCTCGGCGTAGGCGGCCACGAGGTCGCCGCGCTCCTCCTCGGGGATGGGGGCGAGGTAGTCCTCCCACAGGTCGGGGAAGAGCATGGAGGCGCCGTGCTGGTAGAACCAGGCGATCTCCTCCTCGCGCAGGGTGAAGATCCCGCGCAGCACCAGTTCGGTGACCCGCTCGGGGTGGGTCTGTGCGTAGGCCAACGCCAGGCAGCTGCCCCAGGAGCCGCCGAAGACCTGCCAGGACTCCACCCCGACCATCGCTCGCAGGCGTTCGATGTCCTCGACCATGGTCCAGGTGGTGTTGCGCGACAGGTCGGTGTCCATAGCGCTCGCGTGCGGGGTGGAACGGCCGCAGTTGCGCTGGTCGAACAGGAGGATGCGGTACTTCTCCGGGTCGAACAGGCGCCGCTGGTTCGGGTTGGTTCCCCCGCCGGGGCCGCCGTGCAGGAACACGACGGGCTTTCCCCCGGGGTTTCCGCTCAGCTCCCAGTAGAGGCTGTTGCCGTCGCCGACGTCGAGCATGCCGGAGTCGTAGGGCTCGATGTGCGGGTACAAGGTGCGCAAGGTGCGGGCCTTTCCGTGGCTGTTCGTTGTCGTGCGCCGAGTGCGGCGCGGGATGTGCGGGCCGGCCACGGGGCCGGACCGGCCGTGCGGTCCCGGGCGTTCAGATACGGGCGAGGAGTTCGGCCTTCTTGTCGGTGAACTCCTCGTCGGTGACCAGGCCCTCCTCGCGCAGCCGTCCGAGCTCGCGGATCTTGGCGAAGACCGTCTCCGCGTCGTCACCGCCGGCGGCCTCGATCGCCTCGGGGCCGGACCCCGGCCCCGGACCGGCCCCGTCCTCCTCCCCGACCACGGCCCCGGCCAGGTGGGCGTTGACGGTGGCGGCCATGAGGAGGGCCTCCTCGTTGCCCTTGACGCCGTGGGTCGCGAGGGTGAAGAAATCGTGGCTGATGTCGGTGGCCCCGGGGATGGTGACCCCGCGCAACACGATCCGCAGCCACCCCTCGCTGAGGTCCACGGGCGGCTGCCAAGCGGCCCGTTCGATCTCCGGCAGCGGGTACTCCCGCTGCTCCTCGGTCTGCTTGGCGGTACTGGCGAAGAAACCGTCCCAGCTCAGCCGCACGCGGGACCCGTCGAAGACCGCGCGGCCCTCCCCCGTGCGTGCCTGGAACGGCAACCGCGCGACCAGGCCCCGGCAGACCGCTGCGGGGTCGGGCCGCTGCGCCGTCTCCCGTTCCATCCGCGCGGAGGCGGAGATCTGGTCGGCGAAGTACTCCGCGATCAGTTCCTTGTCGTGGGCTCCGGTGAGCAGCAGCGGGGTCAGGTCCTCGCTCTCGAAGGCGCCCAGTCCCGTGTAGGGGTCGGCGCCCTCGACGAGACGCAGACGCATACGCCAGCCCTGTTTGCGGTCGCCGCGGTCGAAGTCGACGTCCGCGACCGCAGCCAGAGGCACCGTGCACGACCCCAGGGCCTTGAGGAGTGCGGGCACACGGCGTCCACCGGAGAAGGACATCCGGAGCTCCTCCGGGCCCAGCCGCCATGTTCCGTGTCGTCCGCGCAACTCCTCCATGGGCGACATCCTACGGCGGTAGGGCAGGGCCCACATCCCCGGAGACGGGCAGGCCACCCACGCCCGCGCCCCGGCACATCCCCTCCGCGCTGCTCCCCCGCCTCCTGCGGCAGGCGTCACCGATTCCGTTACCGGGTAGGAACAACCGCACGGTCCGTCCGGGCGGGGCACGGTCACTCACGTCCACGGCCCCGCCCTTCCCGTCCCAGTGATCCGGAGGGCGAAGCGATGTCGAACGAAACCTCCGCCGGTGCGGCGGAGTTCCGCGCCGCGCGTGACCTGCTCCTGGAGCTGCGTCTGGAGCAGGCCACCGCACACGACCGGTTCACCTGGCCCCGAACCGACGAGTTCAACTGGGCGATCGACCACTTCGACGACGTCGCCGAGCGCCGTCCCGACCGCACCGCCCTGTGGATCATCGAGGAGGACGGTGCCCACGACCGCTACACGTACCGGCACATGTCGGAGCGTTCCAACCAGGTCGCGAACTGGCTGCACTCGCAGGG
The DNA here is from genome assembly GCF_000340965.1 of Nocardiopsis kunsanensis DSM 44524. Classification (GTDB taxonomy): domain Bacteria; phylum Actinomycetota; class Actinomycetes; order Streptosporangiales; family Streptosporangiaceae; genus Nocardiopsis; species Nocardiopsis kunsanensis. The sequence goes on along the minus strand of NZ_ANAY01000031.1, from coordinate 44,924 downwards.
GGTGCACCCCGGCGACCGGGTCATGCTCATGCTCGGCAACCAGGTGGAGCTGTGGGAGTGCGTACTCGCCGCCCTCAAACTCGGCGCGGTGCTGTGCCCCACACCGGTCGCCCTCACCGAGACCGATCTCGTGGACCGCCTCGACCGCGGCGACATCTCGCACGTGATCTGCGGTCCGCCCGAGACGGAGAAGTTCGCCGGGCTGAACGGCCACTGGACCCGCATCTGCGTGGGTTACATGGAGGGCTGGCTCAGCTACGCCGACTCCGAGTACGCGGGGCTGGAGTTCCGTCCGCCCGAGCCCGTGGGGCCCGACGACCCGTTCCTGCTCTACTTCACGTCGGGGACCACGGCACTGCCGAAACTGGTCACACACAGCCGCGTCTCGTACCCGGTCGGGCACCTGTCGACGATGTACTGGCTGGGGGTACAGCCCGGCGACGTGCACCTGAACATCTCGGTTCCCGGATGGGCCAAGCACGCCTACAGCAGTGTCTTCGCGCCTTGGAACGCCGAGGCGACGGTACTGGTCCTCAACCACTTCGGGTTCGATCCCGTGCGCCTGCTGGACGAGCTCGTCGAGCGCGGGGTGGACACCCTGTGCGCTCCCCCGACGGTGTGGCGCATGCTCGCGGAGCAGGACATGGCCTCCCGCGACGTGCAACTGCGCGAGGTCGTCTCCACCGGCGAGCCGCTGACCGACGAGGTCGTGGAGAAGGTCCGCGCGGCCTGGCACCTGACGGTGCGCGACGGCCTCGGGCAGACGGAGACGACGATGCTGGTCGGCAACGCTCCGGGCCAGGTCGTGGTTCCGGGTTCGATGGGGCACGCCCTGCCCGGTTACGACGTGGTGGTCCTGGACCAGGAGACGGGGCGGCCGACCCGGGAGGGGGAGCCCGGTGAGCTGTGCGTGGACCTCGGGCGGAACCCCGTCGGGGTGATGCAGAACTACACCGACGACATGGAGCTCTCGCACAGGACCACCCGGGGCGGGGTCTTCCGCACGGGCGACATCGCGGTCCGGGACGAGGAGGGGTACCTCACATACGTGGGTCGTACGGACGACATGTTCAAGGCCTCGGACTACAGAATCTCACCATCTGAGCTGGAGAACACGCTGTCGGACCACCCGGCCGTGGCGGAGGTGGCGGTGGTGCCTTCCCCCGATCCGCTGCGCTTGTCGGTGGTCAAGGCGTTCGTGGTCCCGGCCGACGGTGTGACTGCGAACGAGGCGACCGCACGCTCCATCCTGGAGTACTCGTGGGAGCGGTTGTCCCCGTACAAGCGGGTACGACGTCTGGAGTTCACCGAATTGCCCAAGACGGTCTCGGGTAAGATCCGACGGGTGGAACTGCGGCACGCGGAGGCCGATCGCGGGCACGTCGTCGACGGGTCCCGCAACCGCCGCGAGTTCTGGGAAGAGGATCTCGCGGACTGACCGATCGGCTCCCCCGATGAACGGACACCCCGCCTGTCTCACTCCATGAGACACAGGGCCGGTCCGCTCAGCCGGAATCGGCAGCGCCTGCGCAGCGTCCGTTCCAGACAGCGTCCGTTCCTATGAGTGCGGATCCAATGAGCACGGAAAGTCCTGCCGGTGCACTGTGGCCCGGCACGGACCCCCGTGACACGCGTACCGAGGGGAAGGCAGCATGCCGAGCACGAACGACACCAGGGTGGCCAGCTACCAGCCGCTCATCGCACCCAAGGACCTCCTGGCCGAGCTTCCCCTGGGTGCCGAGAGCAGTGCCCTGGTGGCCGAGTCCCGCGCCGAGATCAAGCGGGTGCTGGACGGCGAGGACGACCGCCTCCTGGTCGTGGTGGGCCCGTGCTCGGTGCACGACCCCGCCTCGGCGATGGACTACGCCCGGCGCCTGAAGGCCTTCGTGCCGTCGGTGCGCGACGAGCTGTGCGTGGTCATGCGGGTCTACTTCGAGAAGCCCCGCACGACCGTGGGGTGGAAGGGCCTGATCAACGACCCGGCCCTGGACGACACCTACGACGTGCACCGCGGCCTGCGCACCGCCCGCAAGCTGCTGCTGGACATCAACGAGCTGGGCCTTCCCGCAGGCACCGAGTTCCTCGACCCGATCACCCCGCAGTACATCGCCGACGTCGTCTCCTGGGGCGCGATCGGCGCACGCACCACGGAGAGCCAGGTGCACCGCCAGTTGAGCAGCGGCCTGAGCACCCCGGTCGGGTTCAAGAACGGAACCGACGGCGACGTGCAGGTGGCCGTGGACGCCGTCGGTGCGGCCGCGGCCTCGCACACGTTCTTCGGTGTGGACCCGCGCGGCGCGGGTTCGGTCGTGGTGACCGACGGGAACCCGGACGGCCACGTGATCCTGCGCGGCGGCCGCGGCGGCCCCAACTACGGGCCCGAGTCCGTGGGCCAGGCCCTGGACGTCATCGAGGGCGCCGGTCTCGCCCGCCGTTTGATGATCGATGCCAGCCACGCCAACAGCGGCAAGGACCACAAGCGCCAGCCCGGTGTGGCGGCCACGATCGGTGAGCAGCTGGCCGAGGGCGAGAAGGGCATCGTCGGTGTGATGCTGGAGAGCTTCATCGAGGAGGGCAACCAGAAGCTCGGCGACCCCGCGGAGCTGACCTACGGGCAGTCCATCACCGACAAGTGCATGGGTTGGGACACCACCGAGAGCGTGCTCTCGGACCTGGCCGAGTCGGTGCGCCGGCGCCGCAAGGCCTGACCCTCCGGTCGACACGGTGGCCGCAACCTCCCGGAACCCGGGATGCTGCGGCCACTGTCAGAACCCGGGCGGGGCTGCAGGGCCCGGCCGGCGGCCCCCTTCCCAACGGATGTCCTTGACGGTCTCTCCGCCCTGCAGCACGAGCTTCACGTTGTCAGGGTCACCCAGGAGCGAGACGTCGGCCAGCGGGTCGCCGTCGCACACGACCAGATCGGCGAGTTTTCCGGCCTCCACCGTCCCGACGCGGTCGTCGGTGCCCACCAGTTCCGCCGCGTCCCGGGTACCCGCCACGATCGCGGCCATCGGGGAGAGCCCGACCGAGACGAGCTGGGTGAGTTCCCGCAGGTTGCGGCCGTGCTCGCTGATCCCCGCGTCCGTCCCCATGGCCACGCGCACCCCGCGCTCGACGGCGCGGGAGACACAGCGGTAGGTCTCCTCCGTCAACGCACGCTTGGTGTCGACGGCCTTCTGCGACATGAGGTGGAGACGCTCCTCGAAATAGAACGTACTGAGGGTGGGTACGAGGAACGTCCCGTTCTCCAGCATGAGGTCGATGCCCTCGTCGTCGACGAGGTAGCCGTGTTCGATGCTGGCCGCACCGCCGCGCACGGCGTTGCGGACACCGGCGGCGCCCTGCGCGTGGGCGGCGACCGGTCGCCCGCCGTGCCTGGCGGTCTCTGCGACGATCGCGGCGATCTCCTCCTGTGTGAGGCCCTCGTCGGTGGGTCCGTCGGAGGGGCTGGTCAGGCCGCCGGTGGCACAGACCTTGACGACGTCGGCACCGTCCCGCACCAGTCGGCGGGTGGCGACCACGGCTTCCTGCGGGGAGTCGGCGATCTCCGCGCCGGTGTGGGCGCAGTCGTGCGGGTTCTGCCCGGAGGGCAGGGTGAAGTCGGCGTGCCCGCCGGTGTGGCTCATCAGGCGCAGCGCCATGTTCATGCGCGGCCCCCGCACGAGGCCGCGTTCCTGGGCCGCCCGGAACCCGGCGTCGGCACCGCCGAGATCGCGCACCGACGTCACCCCGGCCTCCAGTGTGCGTCGCATACGGTCACCGGACTCGAACGCGTGCAGGCTTCGCGGGACCGACGCGTTGTTGGCCGCCAGCTCCTTGCCGCTCTCGAAACCGATGTGCACGTGGGCGTCCACGAATCCGGGCAGCACGGTGCGCCCGCCGAGGGGCACCTCGAGGTCGCCCGGCCGGGGCTGCGGGGCCTGCTCGCGCGGGCCCGCGTGGACGATGGTGCCGCCCTCGACCACGATCACCGCGTCGGCGACGGGGGAGGCTCCGGTCCCGTCGACGAGGGTGAGGTCGCGGTACAGGGTCCTGGCGGCGGTCATGGGCAGCTCCTCTTTCGGACGGGGGCGGGGGGATCACCACGTGTCACTCAGCGGTACGGCGGAACCGGTACCACGTCGGCGAGGTCCTGTTCATCGGCCATCCCGTACCGGCGGTCTCCGCGTCCTCCACGGAGAGGAGTTCCCGTCCCGGGAACGCCGCCTCGACCCGCAGCCCGCCGTGCGCGGCCCGGGCCCTGGAAGCAGCCGATGTCGAGGAAGAGGTCGAACGTTTCCAGGTCGGCCGGCTCGAGGCCGGTCGCATCCCCTACGACGTAGGTGATCTCCGCCGGGCCCCGGCGCCGAGCGGCCCCGACGGTCTCGGGCCCGATGTCGACGCCCACCGTTTCCCACCCGTTCCGGACCAGTTCGGGGGTGAACCGGCCACGTCCGCAACCGATGTCCAGGGCCCGCCCGGGAGCGCTCGAGAGCTCCCGTACCTCCCGGGCGAGCAGGGCGTCGAACTGTGCCCCGCTGGTGGCGCCGGGACGCTCCCACGGGGTGGGGCCGAGGCGGTACATCCACGCGTATTTCGTCATGGCTCCATGTCAGAGCAGGGCCGTACGGCCCTCAGGACGGGAACACGTCCAGTTCGTCGAGCAGTTCACGGCCGAGGGGTTCGCGCAGCTCCATCTGCTCCTGGCCTGCGCCCTCCAGGCGCAGGGCGAAGGTGTGCAGGCCCTCCCGGCCCTCGACCCAGCCGACCCACCAGCCCGGGGACCGATCGGCGTCGGCGTTCCAGCCCTCGGTGGCGTACAGGGAGCGTTCCTGCTCCTGCTCGCGCAGCACGACCTCGTGCAGGGCCTGCTGGTGCTCCACCTGCACCGGCAGTTCGGCGCGCGCCAGCCCGGCCAGGAACACCGTCTGCTCCAGCGGCGAGATCTCCAGCGGGCCCTCCAGCCACTCCTGGCCGTTCCCGTTCCCGTCGTCCATGGCACGGTTGCCGTAGTCGAACCGGTCCACCCACGTGTGCAGGTCCCGGGACCCCATCCGTTCGGCGAGCTCGCGCTGCACCGCCACGTCCGAGTCGGGCAGGGCCTCGCGCAGGCTCCTGGCACCGCCGGAACCCTCGTGTTCGATCTCCTCGTCGACGTCGGCGACCTCACCGGTCTCCAGGGCCACGAGGCTGTTGAGCAGCTCGAAGGTCGGGCCGGGGACCGAACGCTCCCGGGCCGACTCGGAGCCCACGACCGTGGACGTGCCGTTGTCGGCGTCGTGCAGGACGAAGGTGCCCTCCACGCCGGCCTCACCGAAGACCGTCTCCAGGTCGTCGCGCTCCTCGGTGGGTACGTCTCCGCGGCCCATCTGGCTCACGTCGGCGGAGTTCTCCACCTCCTCGGGCTCCGACCCGTCCGCGGAGCAGGCCGTCCCGACCATGACGGTGAGGGCCCCGACCGCGGCCAGGCCCCCGCGCATGCGGGCGATCGGTCGGCGGACAACCGTCGGTCCCCGGCTCCCGGTCTCGGTACGCACAGGCCACCCCTTCGACATCGATGGGCTCTGTCCTCCGGACACGCTAACCGCTCCCACCGTTCAACAGTGGTGGATTTCCAGCGCTGTCTGCGTGTCCCCCGACCGAAACCCCCTTCCGGGTGTGTGCCCGGCGTGCCGCGATCAGTGGTGGTCGGCCTTGGGCCGCCAAAGCGCCGCTGCTACGCTGAACCACGTTGCTGACCCCGTACGGGAGAGTGTCCGAGCAGCCAGCTCGGGCCGCCGAAGGAGCAATCCTCCCCGACTGACAACCTCTCAGGCACACGGACCGTGCGGGCGAGACCACTCTGGAAAGCAGGGACCGGGAACGGACCCCTCGCCGAAGGTGCAAGCCACGCCGCGCGCGGGCGAAGCTCTCAGGCACCGATGACAGAGGGGGAGGATGGCAACGCCACGCACGAAAGACGCCCATCCTCTCGGGAGTGCCCATGTCAGAGTCTCCGGACGAGCCGCGTACCACGGTCCTGCACGACGTGCACGAGAGCGCGGGCGCCACCCTCGTCGACTTCGCCGGCTGGCTCATGCCCCTGCGTTACGGCAGTGAGACCGCCGAACACAAGGCCGTACGCGAGGCCGCAGGCCTGTTCGATCTCTCCCACATGGGTGAGATCCGCGTGAGCGGACCGCAGGCTGCCGCGGTCATGGACCACGCGTTCGTCGGGTTCTTGTCCAAGGTCAAGATCGGCCGGGCCCGGTACACGATGCTCACCGGCACCGACGGCGGTGTCCTGGACGACCTCATCGTCTACCGCCTCGGCGAGGACGAGTACCTGGCCGTGGCCAACGCCGCCAACGCCGACGTGGTCGCCTCCGTCCTCGCCGAACGCGCCGAGGGCTTCGACGCCCGGGTCGAGGACGAGTCCTCCCAGTACTCCCTCATCGCGATCCAGGGTCCTCGTGCCGCCGAGATCCTGGCGCCCCTGACCGACGCGGACCTCGGGGAGATCCGTTACTACGCCGGGTACGAGCACACCGTCGCGGGTGTCCCGGTCCTGCTCGCCCGCACCGGCTACACCGGTGAGGACGGGTTCGAGATCTTCGTGAAGCCCGCCGAACACGCCACCGACATCTGGTCCGCACTCATGGAGCAGGGCGCCGACCGGGGGCTGGTGCCCGCCGGGCTCTCGGCCCGCGACACCCTGCGCCTGGAGGCCGGAATGCCTCTGTACGGGCAGGAACTCTCTCCGGAGCTGACCCCCTACGACGCCGGTCTCGGCCGGCTCGTGAAGCTGGAGAAGGACGAGTTCGTGGGACGGCACGCTCTGGAGGAGGCCTCCCGCAACACCCGTCCCCGCCGCCTCATCGGTCTGGCCTCCCGCGGACGCCGCCCCCTGCGCAAGGACCAGCAGGTCCTGCGCGACGGCGAGCCCGTGGGCACCCTCACCAGCGGCGCACCTTCCCCCACCCTGGGCCGTCCCATCGCCATGGCCTACGTGGACAGCGAACTCGACACGGCGACCGGCGTGTTCACCGTGGACGTACGCGGCCGCGGTGAGGCCGTCGACGTGGTCGAGCTGCCGTTCTACCAGCGCGACACCTGACAGGGGTCGCGGCGCACGTAGTACGGCAGAAGTCAGAAAGCACTCCAAGGAGAGTTGAAGTGAGCGTTCCCACGGAGCTGGGTTACACCGCCAAACACGAGTGGGTCCTCGTGAAGGACGGGGTCGCCACCGTCGGCATCACCTCGTTCGCCACCGAGGCCCTCGGGGACATCGTCTTCGTCGAGGTGCCCGAGGTCGGCACCGAGGTCACGCTCGACGACCCCGTAGGCGAAGTGGAGTCCACCAAATCCGTCAGCGACATCTACTCGCCCGTCAAGGGTGAGGTCGTGGAGATCAACGAGTCCCTCGAGGACTCCCCCGAGACGATCAACTCCGCTCCCTACGGGGACGGCTGGCTGTTCCGGGTCCGCATTTCGGAGGACCCCACCGGACTGCTCTCCGCCGAGGAGTACACGAAGCTGACCGAAGGTGAGGAATAAGCCGAGTATGGCTAGCGACAACACACTCGATCAGTCGTTGAGCGAACTTGACCCCGAGATCTCCGCAGCGGTGGACGCCGAACTGGTGCGCCAGCGCGACACCCTGGAGATGATCGCCTCGGAGAACTTCGCTCCCCAGGCGGTCCTGGAGGCACAGGGCACCGTCCTGACCAACAAGTACGCCGAGGGTTACCCCGGTAAGCGCTACTACGGCGGCTGTGAGAACGTCGACGTCGTCGAGCAGCTCGCGATCGACCGCGCCAAGGAGCTGTTCGGCGCCGAGTACGCCAACGTGCAGCCCCACTCGGGCGCACAGGCCAACACGGCCGTCTACTTCAAGCTACTCTCCCCCGGCGACACCATCCTGGGCCTGGACCTGGCACACGGCGGCCACCTGACCCACGGGATGAAGATCAACTACTCCGGCAAGATCCTCAACCCCGTGGCCTACCACGTCCGCGACGAGGACGGCACCGTCGACTACGACGAGGTCGCCCGCCTGGCCGAGGAGCACCGGCCGAAGATGATCGTCGCCGGCTGGTCGGCCTACCCCCGTCAGCTGGACTTCGCCCGGTTCCGGGAGATCGCCGACAGCGTCGACGCGCTGCTCATGGTCGACATGGCCCACTTCGCCGGTCTGGTCGCCGCGGGGCTGCACCCCAACCCGGTGCCCTACGCCGACGTGGTCACCACCACCACGCACAAGACCCTCGGCGGTCCGCGCGGCGGCATGATCATGGCCAAGGCCGACCTGGGCAAGAAGCTCAACTCCGCTGTCTTCCCGGGTATGCAGGGCGGGCCGCTGGAACACGTCATCGCCGCCAAGGCCGTCTCCTTCAAGGTCGCGGCCGGCGAGGCCTTCGCCGAGCGCCAGCGCCGTACCGTCGCGGGTTCCCGCATCCTGTCCGAGCGCCTGACGCGTCCGGACATGGCCGGGGTCGGCGTCAAGGTCCTCACCGGGGGCACCGACGTCCACCTGGCCCTGGTCGACCTGGTCGATTCCGAGCTCAACGGCCAGGAGGCCGAGGACCGCCTGCACGAGGTCGGGGTGACGGTCAACCGCAACGCGGTGCCCAACGACCCGCGTCCTCCCATGGTCACCTCCGGTCTGCGCATCGGTACCTCGGCGCTGGCCACCCGCGGCTTCGACGACGAGGACTTCGCCGAGGTCTCCGACGTCATCGCCGAGGCTCTCAAGCCCGAGTTCGACTCCAAGGGCCTGCGGGCCCGTGTCGAGGCGCTCACCGCCAAGCGCCCGCTCTACCCCAACCTGTAGAGCTCCGGGTGCGTGCGGCGAGCACCGGTCGAGGACGCCCGCCGCACGCACCTCTCCCTCCGTGCGGGGCCGCCGGCCCCGCACGGTCCCCGACGCCACTGTGCTCAATGAGGAGGACGGCCATGGCGATCAGCGTGTTCGACCTGTTCACGATCGGGATCGGCCCCTCGAGTTCCCACACGGTCGGTCCCATGCGGGCCGCCCGCACCTTCGCCGCCGAACTCGCCGGGGACGGGCCGACGTCCCGGCTACGGCACGTGCGTGCCGAACTGTACGGTTCCCTGGCTCAGACCGGTAAGGGCCACGGCAGTGACACCGCCGTCGTACTGGGCCTGACGGGGCACACTCCCGAACAGGTGGACGTGGACGCCGTCCCCGGCCTGGTGGAACGCGTCCGCCAGGAGCGCCGGGTGCGCCTGGGCGGCCCACGGGGGCCGGAGGCCGGTTTCGATCCGGCCGTGGACGTGGACTTCCGCCGCAAGGAGAGTCTGCCCGACCATCCCAACGGGATGCGGTTCGTGGCGTTGGACGAGCACGGCACCGAGATCACCGCGAAGGTCTACTACTCCGTGGGCGGCGGGTTCGTCGTGGACCAGCGCGAGGCGGGCGCCGACCGCATCAAGCCCGACGACACCGTCGTTCCGTACCCCTTCGACACGGCGGAGCAGCTGCTGGGGCTCTGCTCGCGGACGGGCATGTCCATCAGCTCGATCATGCTCGCCAACGAGCAGGCCTTCGGGCGGACACCCGAACGCATCCGCACCGGACTCCTGGAGATCTGGACCGCCATGCGCCAGTGCGTCCGGCGCGGGGTCATCACCGAGGGCACTCTGCCGGGCGGGCTCAGGGTTCCACGGCGCGCCCACCGCCTCTACCGCCAGCTGGGCGGCCGGTGCGACGAGGACGGGCTGCTGGCGCCGGCGCACGTGGACCCCGACCCGATGCGCGGCAGCGACTGGATCAGTCTCTACGCGCTGGCCGTCAACGAGGAGAACGCCGCCGGGGGCCGTGTGGTGACCGCGCCGACCAACGGTGCCGCGGGCATCATCCCTGCCGTTCTGCACTACCACACGCACTTCAGCCCGGGTGCGGACGACGAGAGTGCGGTGCGTTTCCTCCTGACCGCCGCCGCGATCGGCATCCTCTTCAAACAGAACGCTTCGATCTCCGGCGCCGAGGTGGGGTGTCAGGGCGAAGTCGGATCGGCCTCCTCCATGGCTGCCGCCGGGCTCGCCGAGGCCCTGGGCGGTACCCCGGCCCAGGTGGAGAACGCCGCCGAGATCGCCATGGAACACAACCTGGGCCTGACCTGCGACCCCATCGGGGGCCTGGTCCAGGTGCCCTGTATCGAACGCAACGCGTTGGCGTCGGTGAAGGCGATCAGCGCGGCCCGGATGGCCCTGCGCGGCGACGGGAACCATTTCGTGTCGCTGGACAAAGTGATCAGGACCATGCGCGACACCGGCCGGGACATGCACGACAAGTACAAGGAGACCTCGCGCGGCGGCCTTGCCGTGAACGTCGTCGAGTGCTGAGCGCGCAGCAGCAGCGCAGCTCCGGAGCGTCTTCCCCACGGCCCCGGCGGTCCGGCCCCCGCACGACGCGGCTCTTGCGTTCCCTCACGGAAAAGCCCCGGGGCGGACCTCCCCGGGGCCGGTACGAGGCCGCACGCCTCAGGCCAGGCTGCGCCGTGTGTGGCGGGTCGGGGCCGTCATCGACATCCGCACCACGGCCGGTACCTCCTCCAACCCCAGGGACCGGCGCAGGTCCACCAGCGCATTGGCGCGCACCCGCTGCCAGACCTGGGCGACGTCGGCGTCCTCGTCCAGCATCAGGGCCAGGCGCAGGTGCGGGTGGTGCACCGACTCGGTCAGGTGGGCGCGGGCCCGGCGCACCCCCGGGTAGTCGGTGATCTCGTTCTCGACCACGTCGCTGACCACGTCCTCGTCGACCAGGACCCGCCCCTCGCCACCGCCCTCCAGGGACAGGCGACGGATCGTGTCCTGGACACCCTGCGACATCAGCCAGCGCAACGCGAGGAAGGCCGCCACGAAAGCGACCGCCACGGCCACGTAGGGGACCCACTGTTGGTTGAGCACCCCCTGTGCCGTCCCGCCGAGCAGGGGCCGGCCCGCCGGGTCGGCCCCGAAGAGCCCCTGGCCGACAGCCAGGGCGGCCAGACCGGCCGCCAGGAGCACGGCGCCGACCACGGCCAGTCCCCACCGGTTGCCGCGCGCCGAGCGGCGGTATCTGTCCCTGGCCATGGTCACCCCTCCGTGTACCGGACGTCGGTGTTGATCCGCATGTTGCGCAAGGGAGCGAGTTCGGCCAGCCGGTGTTCCACGGACTCGGTCACCCGGGCGGGCAGGTCCGCCGAGTCGCGCAGCCCGGTCCGCACGTGCACGCGGAGCCGGTTCCCGCGCACCGCCACGTCCGCGCCGTCGACCCCGCTCACGTCCTGGGCGGCCGCGGCGACGGCACGGCGCAGGGCCGGCCGGGTCAGACCCACGACCAGGGCGGGATCATCGGTCCGCAGTGCGGTCCAGTGACCGTTGCCCGGAGCGAGGGCGAGCACGATGAGCATGAGCCCGATCAGCGCCAGGACCGCCGAGGCGATCTGTACCGAGGGCGCGGACCAGGTCGTGGTCGCGGCGTACCCGGCAGCACTGCCCACCGGGATCAGACGCAGTGGGTTCCCCGCCAGGGCCGCGATGACCTCGGCAGCCGACACCACCGCGAGCGCCAGGACGACGATCCCGGTGATGACGGCCGGCCAGGAACGGCGGGGCCGGAAGGTGTGTACGGCGACGCGACGCGCGCGGCGTGCGTCGACGCTCTGATCGGGGCGGCCCAGGGCCTCTTCAACGGTGGTCATGTCAGCGCACCATCTCCACGATCTCGATGTCGATGTGGTGGACCCGCGAACCGGTCAGATGCTCGACACGGTCACGGACGCGCTCACGCACCCGTGCAGCGGTCTCGCGGACCGGTTCGGGATAGCGGACGCCGATCCGCAGTCGCAGGAGGACGGCCCGACCGCTGACGCGGACGCGGGACGCGCGGTGCCGGGGTGTGGTGACCCCGGCGACCCCGCGCGCCGCGCAGGTGGCCGCCTTTTCGATGACGGTCGGCACGATGTCAACGCGCCCGCCGGGGTCGTGGACCTCCGGGAGCGGGTGCCGCCCTCGGGGCAGTTCCCTCTCGTCCCCCTGCCGCTGCGGAGGGACGGTATCGGTCTGTACGTGCGCCACGGCGACACCCACCTAGGCCGAGCGCCGACTGAAGAGTTCGGCGAGGTCGACCTCGCCCTCCATGGCACGTCCGGCGACGAAGCCGACAACCCCGAGCACAAGGACCAGAGCGAAGGCGATGAATCCTCCGAACGCCCCGGCCAAGCCGAGCACCGTCCCGAAGGCCAGTCCGACGATGGGCCACATGGCTCCCCCTCTTGCAGTATTGGTGTCCGGTTCCTCAGCCGCCGGACCGTGCCCCGCTGTGGCCGACGACCACGTCCTCCACCGACACGTGGACGATGCGGCCGCCGGCGAGCGGGGCGAGTCGCCCTCGGAGTTCGGCGGCGATCTCCAGCAATGCTCTGCCGTAGCTGACGACTACCCCGACCTCGATCTCCGCCGGTCGGACCGCCACGCCCCTCACGATCCCGCCCGGGGCGGGTGTGGCCAGGGTCGAGAAGTGGCCGACGGACAGGTCCACGACGTCGGGGTGGCCCTTGGCAGCGTCGGCGACGCGCCGGGCGATGCTTTCCGGGAGCTCGTCGTCACGCACGACTACTGGACCCTCGGCTCGGACTCCGGCTCGTCCTCGTCATCGGGCAGGTGGATGTCGTCGACGTTGATGTTGATCTCGGTGACCTCCAGGCCGGTCATGCGCTCGACCGCCTGGCTGACGTTGCGGCGCACGGCCGAGGCCAGGTCCTGGATGGCTGCCCCGTACTCGACGACGAGGTCGATGTCGACAGCTGCCTGGCGTTCCCCGACCTCCACGGAGACACCTCTGGAGACCGCTCCCGCATCGCTGCTGCGAGTGACGGCGTCGCGCACGGCACCGACCGCCCGTGCCGTTCCGCCGCCCATGGCGTGGACCCCGCCGATCTCACGGGCGGCCATACCGGTGATCTTGGCGACCACCCCGTCGGCGATGTTGGTCTGGCCGCCTTCCTCACGGCCGCCACCGCGTGTGCCCTCGCGGGCGCTGGGCACCTTGCCTTCGTTCTTGGTCTCCGACACTGGCTCCCCCTCGACAGTGTGTGGTGACGGGATCACGGTCCCGCCACCCCTCTTCACACGGATCCGAACGTTCAGCGCTTCTTGAAGGCGTCCCGGGCCTTCTCCGTCACGTTGTCGGCGGCTTCCTCGGCCTTCTTCTTGGCCTGTTCCGCTTTCTCCTTGGCGCCGGCCTTGGCCTGGTCGGCCTTGCCCTCGGCCTCCTCACCGCTGTCCCCGGAGAGCTTGCCGAAAGCTTCCTTGCCCTTGCCGGCGGCGTCGTCGAAGTTCTTGCCCATGAGTTCCCCCTCCCGGACATATGTCCGTGGGCGTGACCGAAAATCGACATCCCGACCTTTGGAGTAGGTCGAAAACATCGGTCAGATCACACCTTATACACACTCTATGTAGCCGACAAGGCACTTCGAGAGAGGTTTTCCTGGTCAAAGTAGGTAACGGCAGTACCATCCTTGCCCCAAAAATGCGCCGGGAACCCCTGCTGACCCAGAAAACGAAAGGGGCGCCCGTGGGCGCCCCTCGATGTGTCCGGAACCCGTTCGTTCCGGGTCCTCGACTCAGTCGAACACGACTGTTTTCTCCCCGTTCAGGAGCACGCGGCGCTGCGCGTGCCAATTCACCGCCCGCGCCAACGCGACCGACTCCATGTCGCGGCCGATGGCGGTGAGCTGCTCAGGGCTGTGGGTGTGGTCGACCCGGGAGACCTCCTGCTCGATGATGGGCCCCTCGTCCAGGTCTGCGGTGACGTAGTGGGCCGTGGCACCGATGAGCTTGACCCCGCGCGTGTGTGCCTGATGGTACGGCCGGGCACCCTTGAAACTCGGGAGGAAGGAGTGGTGGATGTTGATGATGCGGCCCGACATCTTCGTGCACAGCCGCTCGGACAACACCTGCATGTACCGCGCCAGGACCACCAGATCCACGTCGTAGCTCTCGACCAGCTCCAGCAGGCGCGTCTCCTGCTCGCGCTTGTTCTCGGGCGAGATCGGCAAGTGGTGGAAGTCCACCCCGTAGGACTCGGCGAGGAACTCCAGGTCCGGATGGTTGGAGACCACCGCGACGATGTCGGCGTCCAGCAGACCACTGCGGTGCCGGTAGAGCAGATCGTTGAGGCAGTGCCCGAACTTGGAGACCATGACGATCATCTTCGGGCGGGCCTCACGCGGGCTCAGGTTCCACTCGACGACCGAGCCGCTCCTTCCCCCGAAATCAGCGGCCAGGGCCGCGAAGGCCCCGCGCAGGGTGTCCTCGTCGGTGGTCTCCCCCTCGCGCCCCTCCGCGACGAACTGCATCCGCAGGAAGAACCGGCCGGTGTAGTGGTCCCCGTACTGCTGGCTCTCGGTGATGTTGCACCCGTGCTCGGAGAGCAGGTTGGCCACAGCGGCCACGAGGCCCCGACTGTCGGGGCAAGCGAGGGTCAGGACGTATTCACACTCACTCAACGGAAAACACCACTCCAGGGAAGGGACGGCCGAACGGCCAAGACCTCCCAGGATATCGGCCCGCACGCCCTCACCTGCGTGTTCGGCAACGTTCGTCCGGACACACCGTCCGCGCCCTCCGGAGGGCGCGGACGGAGCCCGGGGACCCACCGGGAAGGTGAAAGCGATTCACGTTCTGGCATCCTCGAGACATGACAAGTCCGCGCCAGAGCTACGAGAGCGCCACGCGCGACCTCGAACCCCCCTTCGCCACGGTGGACCTGGCCGCCTTCCGCGCCAACGCCGCCGACCTGACCCGCCGCTCCAACGGACGCCCCATCCGCGTGGCCAGCAAGTCCGTGCGCTGCCGTGACCTGCTGCGCACCGTCCTCGACCTGCCCGGCTACCAGGGCGTCATGGCCTTCACCCTGCCCGAGGCCCTGTGGTTGGCCACCGACGACGGCAACGGCCGCGGCCCCGTCAGCGACGACGTCCTGGTCGCCTACCCCACGGCCGACCGCCGCGCCCTGGCCGAGCTCGCCCGCTCCCCCGGAGCGGCCCGCGCCGTCACCCTCATGGTCGACGACACCGCACATCTCGACCTGATCAGCGCCGCGGCCGCCGAGGCCCGCGACGAGGGCGTCGACATCCCGCCCCTGCGTGTGTGCCTGGACATCGACACCAGCTGGCAGCCGCTCGGACCGGCCCTGCGCATCGGCAGCTACCGCTCCCCCGTGCGTACCCCCGCACAGGCCGCCGCGCTCGCCCGCGCCGTCGCGGCCCGCCCCGAACTCGAGCTCGACGGCATCATGGCCTACGAGGCCCAGATCGCTGGTGTGGGCGACGCTCCCCCGGACCGTCCCCTGTACGCGCGCCTGCTACGGGCCGTGCAGCGCGGCTCCGCGGTGGAGCTGGCCAAACGCCGCGCGGCCGTCGTGGACGCCGTCCGCCGGATCAGTGACGTGCGCTTCGTCAACGGCGGTGGGACCGGAAGCCTGCACTCGACCGGCCGGGAGAAGGCCGTCACCGAACTCGCCGCCGGGTCCGGCCTGTACCAGCCCCACCTGTTCGACCACTACCGGTCCTTCACCGGACGTCCCGCAGCGCTCTTCGCCCTGCCCGTGGTCCGGCGCCCCGCAGCGGACGTGGCCACCGCGTTGGGCGGCGGATACCCGGCCTCCGGTCCCTCCGACCGGCACCGTGCACCCGTGCCGTACCTGCCCGCCGGGCTGTCCTTCTCCCCGGACGAAGGCGCCGGCGAGGTCCAGACCCCGCTCATGGGGAAACCGGCCCGGGACCTGGCCGTCGGCGACCGGGTGTGGATGCGCCACGCCAAGGCCGGCGAGCTGTGCGAGCGTTTCGACCGCCTGCACCTCATCGACACGGACACCGGTTCCTACGTGCGTTCGGTCCCCACCTACCGGGGCGAGGGCCGCACCTTCCTCTGACCGGAGGCCCGTACGGTGGAGGGCGCCGGGGCCCTCCACCGTGTGACCGTACGGGCCAGACCGCGGCCGACCCGCCGGGAACGGCTCACTTGCGCTTGCGGCGCACGGCCCAGGCCACCGCACCGACGGCGACGACCGTGCCGACACCGGCCGCGAGGATGATCGCCTCGGGGGGAAGCTGACTACGCGACTGGTACGTGGTGATGACCTCCTCGTCGCCCTTGACGACGATGGTGCCCTCCTCCGGTTCGACCAGGCGGCTCTCCAACCGGACCGCCCCGCCGCCCAGGACCAGGGCCCGGGCCTCGTCGACCAGCCGCGCGCCGCGCTCCCGCGCCTTGCCGAGCTGGCGGCGGGCGATGTTGCCCGGGCGGGCCGCTTCCTCCAACGCGTCCAGGGTCTCGGCGAACCGGCGTTGTTCCCGGTCGATCTCCGCCTGGATCTCAGCGGGGGTCTGGCGCGGCTCGATGGTGTCGCTTGACGACATGGGGTTGCCCTCTACTTCCTCTAGCGCAGGGTTGCCTGAGAGTCCGGGTCCGAGCCGGTCTCCCGGCCTTCCTCCTCCGCGCCGTCGGACGGACCGGAGAATCTCAGCGCGCCGTCGATTCCGTCGACCACACGGAAGAAGTCCCGCGTGGACAACCACAGTTTATAGATGATGGCGATCTCGAAGGCGAGGAGCAAAACGCCCGACACAGCCGTGATCCACACGATGGAGGACGGACCGAACAGCCCCGCGGCCAGGGGCGCGAACACGAAGATCGCCATCTGGAACTCGATACCCCCGAACAGGTGGGTGCGCACCCGACGGGCGTTGAGGGCCGTCCAGAACCGCTGGTACCAGGGGAAACGGTGGCGGAACTCCTGGTGCAGGTCGACCTTGGGCAGTGTCAGCTCGGGCTGTTTCCCGGCCCGCCGGCTGTTGCGGTTCTCGCGTTCGTCGTGGTTGCGCAGGATCTGTTCCAGGACCGAGATTCCGTGCCGCAGGACCGCCTGCTCCCCGCCGTCGCTCATCGTGCGGTTGCCGCTCCCGGTGGCCTCCGCGGTCTCCTGCTCGGCCTCACGCCCGCTCTCGCTCTCGGGCGGCTCCAACATCGACAGGGTGGCGCGCGCACGCTCCAGAGCGGCGGCCAGGTGCGAGCTCATCTCCCGGCGCACCTTGTAGACCTGCAGCGCGTTGAGGTAGCGCAGCATGTCGAGGAAGACCACCGCCAACGCCATCCACACGAACCACACGGGCGGGGCACCCGGTTCCTGCTGGGAGGCCACGACGTACTGTCCGCCCATGAGCGCCACCACGCAGACCAGGACACGGAACCGGTCGGAGACGTAGTCCATCCAGGAGCCGAACAGCGTCTCGGTACCGGTGATGCGGGCGAGCTTTCCGTCGACGCAGTCCAGGAGGAAACACAGGTAGTACAGCAGCGCGCCCAGCACCAGGAAGTACCAGTAACCGAGCGCGAAGCACACCGCCGCGCCGAGCCCCATGAAGAGCGCGGCGACCGTCACCTGGTTCGGTGTGACCGAGGTCCGGTTGGCGAGCAGGCGCACGACCCGCACCGCGATCGGGTCCGCGAGGTGCACCGTCCACCAGGAGTCGCGCTCCTTGAGGGTACGTTCCCTCACCTCGTCGAGTGTGTGTCCAGGCATCGTCGCCAACTACTCCCAATGCGAAGCGGATGTGTTCGGTCCGGCGGCCGCACGCCGCCGGAAGAGAGCTACCGCCCGGCCGGCCCCCGCACCCGCGCCACGCCGGGTCAGGAACGGGTCGACCAAAAGTACGGGTCCGGTCAACGATAGGTGATCCTGCGAACGGTCACCGCCCCGGCCGGGGAACCGAACCGCAATCGCAACCCCGACCGGCCCGGGGGGCGGCGCGGCCGCGTTCCCCGCGCCGCGTCCGACCTGCGGAGCGTGTTTCGCGGACACGCACTCCGCTGCGCGGAGCCCACAGGACACCTTCTAGGCTTGGCCTCGTGACACGCGGGTGGCGAGAGCCTCCCGAGCAGAACAGAGGGGAACACACGTGAGCGAACCGATCCGCCTCCAGTCCGGCGACCAGGCCCCGGACTTCACACTGAACGACGCCGACGGCAGACCCGTGACCCTCAGCCAGGTCCTGGCCGAGACCGGCAAGCGCGTCGTGCTCTACTTCTACCCGGCCGCCATGACCCCCGGATGCACCACGGAGGCCTGCGACTTCCGCGACAACCTGCGCGAGTTCGAGTCCGCGGGGATGACCGTCATCGGCATCTCCCCCGACAAGGCGGACAAGCTCGGGGAGTTCCGCGACAAGGAAGGACTGACCTTCACGCTCCTGGGCGACCCCGACAAGGAGACGCTGAGCGCCTACGGGGCCTTCGGGGAGAAGAAGAACTACGGACGCCTCGTCCAGGGCGTCATCCGCTCCACGGTCGTCGTCGGCACCGACGGCAAGGTCGAGAAGGCCTTCTACAACGTGAAGGCCACCGGCCACGTCGACCGTCTCAAGCGCGACCTGGGTCTGTGACCCGCTCCCCGCTGGGCCTCGCGCGAACGTCCGGACCCGCGCACCGGCGGGCCGGGGGCGATCCCCGGGGCCCTGCGGGCGGGGTACAGTTGGGCCACGGGGGCCGTAGTCCAACCGGCAGGAGACGGCAGCTTTAGGTGCTGTACAGTGCGGGTTCGAATCCCGCCGGCCCCACCACGACCGCACAGGCGCGCGAATACCTCGCGCGCCTGACGTGTTCTCCGGGAGGCGGCCCCTTCTCAGGCGGCGGCGACCTCGGGGCCCGGTCAGCGCCCCAGCAACGCCCACAGCACGATCGCGAGCAGCACGAGCACCCCGAGGGCGACGGCGAGCACGACCGGAAGTTTGCTCCGGTGGTCGGCGTGCCGGCCCGAGCTGGTCAGCCCCAGGGTGTCGGTGGACTCCCGGATCGAGGTCATGATCGAGTTCATCGCCTCGGGGCTGTGCCGGATCCGTTCGTTGATGGACTCCGCGAGCACGTGCGCACCGGCCCGGAAGTGCTCCTTGGCCTGTTCGCGGGCGGACTCGTGCTCATCGACCTCGGCAACGGCCGGACGCGGCTCGGCCGGGGCCGGGGCGTGCTCGGCGGTCTTCTCGTCGGTCTGGGGCGCCCACGGGGCCAGCGCGGCGATCCGCAGCATCTTCGTGGCGTTCTCCGTGGTCAGGCGCTCGGAAGGCTCGACCTTGAGCAGGCCGGCCAGTACTGGCGCCAGCGGCCCCGCGTTGGTGGCTTCCGCGGGCTCGTCCAGTTCGGCCTGGCGCAGGATCTTGATGTAGCCCTTGCGGTCGTAGGGAGGCCGGCCCTGCACCGCGGTGTAGAGGGTGGCGCCCAGGGACCACAGGTCGGTCTCGGGCCCCAGGGGCCCGGCCTTGGCACGCTCCGGCGAGATGTAGGCCGGCGAACCGATGATGCGGCCCGAGGAGCTGAGCGCGGACTCGCCGTTCCAGGCGGCCAGCCCGAAGTCGGTGAGCACGACGCGGCCCTCGGTACTGATCATCACGTTCTCGGGCTTGACGTCGCGGTGGACGATGCCCTCGTTGTGCGCGACCTTGAGCGCGTCGATGAGCTGCAGGCCGATCTCGGCCACACGCTGGTAGGGCAGCGGGCCGCCGAGCGTGATGAGCTCCTCCAGGGTGGAGGCCTCGACCAGTTCCATGACGATCCACGGGCGGTCGTCCTCGTCGACGACGTCGAGGACGGTCACGAGGCTGGGGTGGGTCAGCCTGCCGGCGACCCGCGCCTCACGCGTGGTGCGCCGCAGCAGGGACTCGCGCTCGCTGCGGCCCATGTCCGCGGGGATACGCAGTTCTTTGACCGCCACCTCGCGGTCGATGATCAGGTCGATGGCACGCCAGACGGTACCGACGCCGCCACGGGCGATCTCGGAGACCAGCTGATAGCGGCCCTTGAGCAGGCGGGGCTCGGGGTTCTGGGGCCCGCCCTGGGTCTCGTCAGCGCTGATGGCCGCCTCCGACTCTTCGGGGGCGGCTGACGCCTCTGGCCTCTGGGTGTGAGGGTTTTCTAGGGAGGACACGGTTATCCACGGGTCCATTCACCGGCCATGGTGGCCTCCTGCGGAGCGTTACTGTCGCCGCCACCACTCAGGTGGTCGGGTCCATCGTTATACCAGCCTGGCACGGGGATCATGCCGACGGTTACCGGAAGACCGGTACAAAGGTTCGCTTTCGTTATGTCCGAGCTGGGCGCCGACATGCTGTGACCTGCGCCACGCGTAAGTGCGTCTTCGCCGGACAGGGGATCGCAAAACCCATGTCAGGGGCACGTGCAGGCGTCCATGCACTCACACGTGCCCTTGATCACGAATCGATTTCGCTCCGCCGGAGGGGGCAGGCCCGGCGGCCGGGGCTCAGGCCCAGAGGGTCTCGGGGTCGAGGACCTCGACCGGGCCGACACCGGCCCCGGACAGGGGCTCACGCAGGCGTTCGGCATCACCGGCCACGACCACGACCGCCTGCTCGGGGTGCAGGTACTCCTGAGCCGCCGAGTCCAGGCTCTCGCGGGTGAGCTTCTCGTATCCGGCGCGCTGACGGTCGATGTGGTCGTCCGGAAGGTCGTGCACGACCATGTCCACGAGCGCGCCCGCCATGGAGCGGGCGGTGGAGTAGGACACCGGCAGCCCCACGGTGTTGGACTCGCGCACGGTCTCCAGCTCCTGCTCGGTGACCCCCTCCTCGCGCAGTTTGTCCATCTGCTCCAGGGAGGAGGTGATCGAGTGCGCGGTGGTGTCGGCCTCCACCTGAGTGCTCATGAGGAACACCCCGGCGTCGCGGCGCAGGTCGAAACCGGAGCCGGCGCCGTAGGTGTACCCCAGGCGCTCGCGCAGCTCCATGTTGAGGCGGGAGGTGAACATGCCCCCGAGGATCTCGCTGACCCCCTCGGCGCGCGGCAGGTCGACCTCCTTGCGGGAAGGCACGCGGTGGGCGACGACCAACGCCGACTGCACCGAACCGGGCCGGTCCATGACGACCACGCGCGGCAGCTCACCGTCCGGTGCCTCGGGCGTACTCAGGTCCCGCTCGCGCGCGGCGGCGGTGTCGCCGAAGACGGTCCTGCCGAGCTCGGTCAGGTCCACACCGGTCAGGTCGCCCACGACCACCAGCGTGCCGGCCGTGGAGGCGAGGCTGTCGCCGTGGAAGGCCGCGACCTGCTCGGGGGTGACCGTCCCGAGCTTGCCGGGACCGCCGGCCAGCGGGGTGCCGTAGCGGCCCGTGAAGAGCTGCCTGCCGACGCTGCGCATCGCCAGGGTCTGGGCGGAGGCGGTCTCCAGCCAGAAACGTTCCACGAGCTGTTCACGGCGGCGCAGGACGTCGTCGGAGTTCAGGGCGGGCCTGCGCACAGCGTCGGCGAACAGCCGGACCGCTTGGTTCAGACGGTTGGCCGGGACGTCGAGTCCCGTGACGAAGGCGTCCCAGGTGACACGGGAGGTCCACTCGGCGCCGTGGCGTTCCAGGGCCGGGGCCAGGGAACTGTTGCCGTCGGGGCCGTCCTCCAGGACCTCACTGGTCAGGAGGCCCACGCCCATGGCGTCCAGCGGCTCGAGCGCGGCGCCGTGCTGGTGGACGAGGCGGAGGGAGACCAGGAGCTGGCCGGGGACGTCGATGGCGACGACCGTGCCGGCCCCCACGTCGATGCGCTGGGGCCGGGGGAAGGTGAACGAAGCCGGGGCCCCGAGTTCCGGGCGGGTCTGCGACATGCTGTGCGGCTCTTTCTGCTGCGAACGGCTTGACGGTGGGAACCCGGGCGGGCGGCACCTCCCGGAACGGTCCGGGGGCCGCACCGCCGCGCGGTCAGGAAGCGGTCGGAGTCAGGGTGCGTTCGGTGGATGCCTTCCGTCGCTCGGACCAGTACTGCGCCGAAGGCGCCCGTTGAGGGTTGGTGGCGGGCGACGGGTGAGCGTATCCAGTGGTGCTCTCGCAAGGCCGAAGAAGGAGTCGGCCTGGATGTGCCGTCGACTGACGAGAACACAGCGAGAGTGCCGCTGGGGCGACGCGCAGCAGGAAAACGGTGTCCACCGAGCGTGCCCTACGCTGTCTCGGGGTCGAAACGGACCACGAGCATGTTGTCGTCGACGAGCAGGCGCTCGGCGGCTGCGCGCACCTCTTCGGCGGTGATGTCACTCCAGCGGCTGGGCCAGGTGTAGGCCAGAGTCGGGTCGTCGAACAGCTGGGTGCAGGAGCTGAGGCTGTCGGCGAGGCCGGACGGGCCGGAGATGCTCTGGAGGTGGTCGAGTTCCAGGATCGCGCGGGCGCGGTCCAGCTCCTCCTCGGTCACGCCCTCGGCCAGCGTGGCCACGGTCTCGCGCACGGCCTGCTCCAGCACGTCTCCGCTCACGCCCTCACGGGCGAGCATGTTCACCAACAGCAGGCTGTCGGTGTAACGGAAGGGCAGGATGTCGGCGGCCCCGCCTCCGTCGTCGGCTGCGATGGGGCGGTCCACGACCAGGTCGCGGTACAGGCGGCTGCCCTGTCCCTGGCCCAGCACGGCCGAGGCCAGGTGCAGAACGTCGAACTCGCGCTCACCGTAGGAGGGGGTCCGGAACCCGACGAACACGCCGGGGGCGGGCACGGTCTCCACGACCCCGTCGCGCACGGGCCCGTTCAGGGGCGAGTTCAGCGCGGCGTCGGGGGTCTCGGGCAGCTCCCCCCGGGCCGGGACGGAACCGAAGAACTCCTCCACCCGCGCCAGGACGTCCTCGGGGTCCAGGTCGCTGACGACCGTCAGGACACAGTTGTCCGGGCCGTAGTGGGCCTTGTGGAAGGACTTGACGTAGTCCAGGTCCGCGGCGTCCAGGTCGGCCATCGAGCCGATCGTGGGGTGGTGGTAGGGGTGGCCCTCCGGGTAGGCCAGACCCAGGATGCGCTCCAGGGCCGTGCCGTAGGGCTGGTTGTCGTAGCGCTGGCGGCGCTCGTTCTTGACCACGTCGCGCTGGTTGTCCAGCACCTCCTGGGTCATGCCCTCGCGCAGGCTCGCCAGACGGTCGGCCTCCAGCCACAGGATGAGGTCCAGGGAATGGGTGGGCACCGTCTCGAAGTAGTTGGTGCGGTCGGTGGAGGTCGAGGCGTTGATGTCACCGCCCAGACGCTCCACCACGTCGAAGTGCTCGGCCTTGGCCACGTTGCCGCTGCCCTGGAACATCAGGTGCTCGAACAGGTGGGCGAAGCCGGTACGCCCGGGCACCTCGTGGCGGGAGCCGACCCCGTACCAGAGGTTCACGGCGGCGACCTGGCCGGTGGACGCGGGCGCCGTCACCAGCCGGAGTCCGTTGTCCAGTGTGAACTGTCCGATCCGTTCCGCCGATCCCATGGTGGTCACCAGGCTGCACCCCGCATCTGCGCCGTAGCTGAGCTCTTCTTCGTGTAGTGCCTACGACCCTATGGCCTCCGGGGACCGCGCAGGCCCCCGATCGCAGAATCTGCGGGGCCGATCAGTTCCCGTGGGCGGTGGTGTCCATGGTCTCGGCGGCCCGCTCGTAGACCTGGTCGTACTGCGGGTCGGCCGACCACACGTACAGGAGCACGTCCGAGACCGGCAGGAACCACATGCGCACCTCGAAGCTGTCGCCGTTGACGCAGGAGACGTCCCAGACCGCGTGGTGCGACTTCAGCTCGTCGGCGTGCACGAAGAACTCGGCCGGGTTGGTCAGCTCCGCGCTCTCCACGCCGATGTTGCCGGAAGCTGCGGTGTTGAGGCTCCGGCAGCTGTCGGTGTTGTCGGCCCAACCGTCGTCGGCGGCGAAGGCATCCCCCTCCAACGGCCAGTTCTGGGGGTGCTGGTCGGCGGCGCCGGTGAGGAGCTGGAGTGAGCCGTAGGCGCAGGCGGGCTGGCCGGGAGGGGTCAGGCACAGGTTCCCGCCCTCTTCCTGGATCTCCCAGTCCTCGGGGACCTCCATGCTCACCCCGTCGGCGTCGACGGTGGTGGTGCCTTCCTCCTCGGTCGGGGCGACCGGCGGCATCATCCCGCCCTCGCCCGCTTGGAGTTCGACCTCCTCCAGGGACCCGCCGTCCCCGCCACAGGCGCTGAGCACGAGCACGGCGGCCGCGGCCCCCGCCCCCAAGCCGACGCGTCCGCGCAACCTGCCGTGGGCAGCCCCACCTGTCGTGCCCGCCATGTCGCTCCTCTCAAGCCTTGTGTCCCAGGTGCAGAACAGACCCGACCCTAGCGCCGATCCGGCACACCACGCGCACCGGAACGGACCGGACAAGAGCCCACATGTCCGGTCCGGTCGGGCCGGGGCCGGTCGATCACCGCGCGGACGGCTGTGATGGCGGAACCGGGCGGCAGGTCCGGCCGTGGACGGCCCGGTTGTGTCCGAGCCCCGTCCCGGCCCGGACCACGGGTACTAGGCTGACCCCATGGTGGACCTCGCAAAGATCACGGAACCCCTGTCCCTGAAGCGGTTCGTACCCGGGCCCAAGGCCCCTCTGGTGCTCGAACTCGACCTGACGGAAGGGGTGACGGACGAGAACCCCGGCGATCCTCTCGGGCAACTGCTCAACCGGCGCAAGCAGCACTACCTCGAGGTGATCGAGGGACTGCGCCGCGGCGCCCGCGACCCCCGCGTGGCCGCGCTCGTGGTCCGAGTGGACGCACGTTCCTTCCACACCGCACGCGCGCAGGAACTGCGGGACTGCATCGCCGACTTCCGGTCCACGGGCAAGACCGCCGTGGCCTGGGCCGACACCTTCGGCGAAGCCGACAACGGCAACCTGCCCTATTACATCGCCACCGCCTTCTCCCGGGTGATCATGGCACCCACCGGGCTGCTCGGACTCACCGGGATGCAGTGGCAGCAGGTCTTCGCCAAAGGCGCCGCCGACAAACTCGACGTCGACTTCGAGGTCGGTCGGCGCCACGAGTACAAGAGCGCGATGGACACATACACCGAGACCGGGTTCACCGACGCCCACCGCGAGGCCGTGGACGCGATCCTGGAGTCGGTGAACGGCCAGCTGGTGAAGGCGGTCTCCGAGACCCGCGGGCTGACCGAGGAGCGGGTGCGCGAGCTCGTCGACCGCGGTCCGGTCCTGGCCGGGGAAGCTCTGGAAGCCGGGCTCGTGGACCGCCTCGGCTACCGCGACCAGGTCTACGCCGACCTGCTGGAGGAGGTCCGGCAGGAACACGGCGTCGAGCCGCGCCTGCAGTTCGTCACCCGCTACCACCGCCGACACGCACCCCAGCCCCGGCCGCGCGCGGCCGGGGGCCCCGATTACATCGCGGTGATCTCGGCCGGCGGCGCCATCATGTTGGGCAAGTCCCGCAGGTCCGCGCTCTCGGGCGGCACCGTCATGGGGTCGGACACCGTCGGGGCGGCCTTCCGTGCCGCCCGCCAGGACCCGCAGGTCAAGGGTGTGGTCTTCCGGGTCGACAGCGGGGGCGGTTCGGCCGTGGCCTCCGATCTCATCCGGCGGGAGAGCGAGCTGACCAGGCAGGCGGGCAAGCCGGTCGTCACCACCATGGGAGGTGTGGCCGGCTCCGGCGGTTACTACGTGGCGCTGGGCTCGGACGCGATCGTCGCCCAACCCGGGACCATCACCGGTTCCATCGGCGTGATCACCGGAAAGGCCGTCTACGGCCGGCTCATGGAGCGCCTGGGCCTGACCACGGACTCGGCGGCCCGCGGCGAGCACGCCGGGATGTTCTCCTCCGACCGTCGTTTCACCGAGTCGGAGTGGGAACGGATCAACGCGATCCTGGACAGCACCTACGAGGACTTCGTCACCAAGGTCGCACGCGCCCGCGGCCGCACCTGGGACGAGATCCACGAGGTCGCCAAGGGCCGCATCTGGACCGGTGCCGACGCCCACGAGCGCGGCCTGGTGGACGAGCTCGGCGGGTTGGAGACCGCGATCCGCCTGGTTCGCGACCGGGTCGGCGCGGGTGCCCTGCCCGTGCGCGGGTTCCCGCGTACGCACCCGCTCGACCAGCTGCGCCGGCACGAGTCGAGCGAGGACCTGTCGGCCGCCGACCCGGAGACCACCCTCAGCCCGTGGGGTGCGCTGGCCGACGTCGCGGCGCAGCTGGGACTGCCCGAGACGGGGCCGCTGACCATGCCCGGCAGCTGGGACCTGCGCTGACCGGGACCGCCCGAGCTTCGACACGGGGAGCACGACGACAGTGAGCGATCAGTACTTGGACGCGATGTCCGCCTTCGCGACGGGGGTGACCGTCGTGACGGTGGCCGACGGACGCGACGACATCGGTGCGACCGTGACCGCCTTCGGTTCGGTCTCGGCGGAGCCTGCGGTGATCTCGGTGAACGTCGACTCCTCCGGTTACATGGCCGAGGTCATGGAGGAGGTGGGGGCCTTCGCGGTGAACGTGCTCGGTTCGTCGCAGAAGGCGCTGGCGGGGCGCTTCGCTGCCGCGGGCCGCCCCAGCGCCCGCCTGTTGGTGGCCAACCAGCCGCACGACCGCGGCGACCGGACGGGCGCGCTGGTGCTGAAGGAGGCGCTGGTGGCCTTGGAGTGCCGGGTGCGGCACACGGTGGAGGTCGGCGACCACATGGTCTTCTTCGCCGACGTGATCGGACTGCCCGGGGTCGACGGCCGCGGCTCGGCGCTGGTGCGCCGCGAGCGCAGGTACCAGGACGTGGAGTAGGCACACACGTGTGCGTCGGGGCCCGTGCCGTCCGGCCGGGCCCCGAGCCGTTCCTGTCCGGGCCTCAGTCCAGGCCGGCCTCGGCGAGCCAGTCCTGTGCGACGTCGGCCGCGTTCTCGTTGTCGATGACCACACGCTCGTTGAGTGCGGTGACCTCCTCCGTGGTCAGCTCCGCCGAGACCGCGTTCAGGGCTTCGCGAGCGGTGTCGCCGACCTGGTCGGAGTTGACCAGGGGCGTGATGTTCTGGGCCCCGAAGACGTTCTCGGGGTCCTCCAGGACCACGAAGTCCTCCACGGCGACCTGCGGGTCGGTGGTGAACAGGTTCGCGGCCTGGATGTCGCCGTCCAGCAGCGCCTGCGTCAGGAGCGCGACCTCCAGGGCACGGAACTCGCCGAACTCCACCCCGTAGACCTCCTCCAGACCCACGAGACCCTGGTGGCGGGTCTCGAACTCGGGCGGGCCGCCGAGGACGAGGTCCTCAGCGACACCCTCCAGATCGGTGAGGCTCTCCAGGCCGTGCTCCTCGGCGACCTCCTCGGTGACGGTGACCGAGTCCTTGTTCTCCGCCTCGGAGGACTCGAGGGTCTCCAACCCCTCGGGCAGGGCCTCCTCCACAGCCGCGTCGGTCTCCTCGGAGGTGCCGCTGGGGGCGTCGTCGTCCAAGTAGGCCAGGATCGCACCGTTGTACTCGGGGAAGACCGAGAGGTTGCCTTCCTCCATCTGGGAGTAGTAGACCTCGCGGCTGCCGATGTTGAGCTGGTAGTCCACGTCCACGCCCCGGGCCTCCATGGCCCGACCGTAGACCTCGGCGAGCACGGTGCTCTCGGGGAAGTCCGCGGAGCCGACGACGACCGTCCCGGCCTCGCCGCTCTCCTCCTCGTAGGGGTCGCTGGCACCGCACGCGCTCAGCATGAGTACCGAGAGGGGCACACCGGCCAGGGTGAGCCTGTTGCGCATGTCGTTGGTCCTATCACTCGTGGGAACCGGGGCGGGCCGCCTACCGTCCGGTGGCGGCGAGGGCTCGCAGTCCGGGGGCGACCAGGAGTCGGCTCAGACCGGCGAACAGCAGTGTGGTGACCACGGCCAGGAACACCACCAGGAGGGAACCGCCGACCATCATGGTCAGGTCCTGGCGGGCCTGGCCGTCCACGATGTAGCGGCCCAGCCCGCCCACACCGACGTAGGCGGCGATGGTGGCGGTGGCCACGACCTGCACGGCCGCAGTACGCATGCCGTTGATGATGAGCGGGACGGCCACGGGCAGCTCCAGGTGCATCAGCACCTCGCGTCCGCGCATGCCCATGCCGAGCGCGGCGTCCTTCAGCGCGGGTTCGACCTGGCGCACCCCCTCGTGGGTGTTGACCAGGATCGGAGGCACGGCGAGGGCGACCAGGGCGATGATCACGGGCATCAGTCCGATGCCGACCAGCAGCACGATGAGGAAGAGCACCCCGATGGTGGGCAGGGCGCGGGCGAAGTTGGCCAGGCTGGCGGTCGCGAACCCGCCGAGGCCGGTGTGCCCGGTGAGGAGGCCGACCGGGACCGCGACGAGGGCGGAGATCAGCAGCCCGAGCAAGGAGTACTGGAGGTGCTCCGCGGTGCGCGCGGGGATCCCGGCGGGCCCGCTCCACTGGCCGGGGTCGGTGAACCAGGCCACCAGTTCGTTCAGGACATCCATGGGTGTGCCCCGTTCCCGGTCTCGGCGCTCTGTGTCGGATCGGCCCCCGCGTCGACGGCGGCGGCCTCGCCCGCGGGTACGGCGGCCCGCTGCTTGCGCTTGCGGCGTCGGCCGTCGCGGCGGACCCAGGGGGTGAGCAGGCGCTGGGAGAGGACGAGCAGGGCATCGGTGACGAACGCCAGCACGACCGTCAGCACGATGCCCACGACGATGGGTGCGTCGAACTGGCGTCGGAACCCCTCGCTGAGGATGAGCTGCCCGAGCCCGCCGAGCCCCACGAGGGAGGCGACGCTGACCATGCTGATGGTGGCCACGGAGGCGACCCGCAGCCCCGCGATGATCACCGGGACGGCCACCGGGGTCTCCACGGTCAGCAACCGCCGCAACGGACCGAACCCCATCGCGACGGCGGCCTGGCGGACGTGGTCGGGGACCTGGCGCAGCCCGTCGACCACGTTGGGCAGCAGGATGACCAGGGTGTACAGCGCCAGCGGCACGATCGCCGTCCAGTCACTGAACCCGGTGTAGGGCAGCATGAGGAAGAACAGCGCGATGGAGGGCACCGCGTAGAGCACGTTCACGCCGGTCAGCACGGGTGGGTAGAGGCGGGTCCAGCGCACGCAGGCCAGTCCGAGCGGGAGCGCCGCCGCCAGTCCGATGAGGATCGACAGGTAGGCCAGGCGTGCGTGCTCGACCAACCGCGGCCACACACCGCGCTCCTGGTCCCCGGGCGGGTTCCAGTTGGCCGCCGCCCAGTCGGCGACAGCGGAGATCCAGTCCCACACGGCGTTCATCAGGACACCGACCAGATGGCGTTGCCGAGGTCGGCCTGGGAGACGACACCGAGGACCCTCCCGTCCGGGTCCACCCCCACGGCGCGCCCGGCCGGCGAGAGTACCGCGGCGTCCAGTGCGGCCCGCAGGGAGTCGCGTTCGACGTCGAAGGTGTGCCCGTAAGCGGTCAGGGTGAGCCGTCCCAGTTCCAGGCCGGAGGGTTCGTGGCGGAGCCGGTCGACGTCCACCCACCCGAGCGGCATGCGCTGGGCGTCGACCACGAGCGCCCATGGTTGGCCGGCGGTGTCGACGGTGTTGAGCGCGCGTTCGACGGTGTCCTGGTCGTCCAGGAGGACGTCCTCGCGCAGGGCGAGTTCGTTCGCGGGGAAGAAGGCCAGGCGCCGCACCCCGCGGTCGTAGCCGATGAAGGACTCCACGAAGTCGTCGACGGGGTGTGTGAGCAGGCGTTCGGGGGTGTCGTACTGGGCGAGTTCCCCACCGGGTCCGAAGACTGCAATCCGGTCGCCGATCCGGATGGCCTCGTCGATGTCGTGGGTGACGAAGAGGACGGTCTTGCGCAGTTCGGCCTGCAACCGGAGGAGCTCGTCCTGCAGGCCGGTACGGACCACCGGGTCGACGGCGCTGAAGGGTTCGTCCATGAGCAGGATCGGGGGGTCGGCGGCCAGGGCGCGCGCCACGCCCACACGTTGTTGTTGGCCGCCGGAGAGCTGGTGGGGGTAGCGCTTGGCCTGGGAGGGTTCGAGCCCGACCGACTCCATGAGTTCTGCGGCACGCGCCCGTGCCCTGCTGCGGCCCCAGCCGAGCAGGAGCGGGACGGTGGCGATGTTGTCGCGGACCGTGCGGTGCGGGAACAGGCCCGCCTGCTGGATGACGTAGCCGATGGAGCGCCGCAGCCGGGCCGGGTCCTGGGAACGCACGTCCTCGCCGTCGACGAGGACCGTCCCGGAGGTGGGCGCGACCATACGGTTGACCATGCGCAGGGAGGTGGTCTTACCGCTGCCGGAGGGGCCGACGAAGACGGTGGTGCGGCCGCTCTCGACGGTGAGGTCGAGGCCCGCCACGGCGACGGTGCCGTCCGGATAGTGCTTGGCGGCTCCCTCGAACGTGATCATCGGTGGGTGGTCTCCATTCGGGGGACGGTGGTGGGGTGCGCCCCGTGAGGTCGGTCCCGTGCGCAGGTTCGCACGGTACCCACTTTCCTGGGGACCAAACGGGCGACACGCCGCAGCACACACAAGTCAGGCACAGCGGGGACGGGTGTACGACGGCTGCGCGGGGACCGTGCGCACGCACCCGGGGAGGGGCCCTCCACGGCACCGCAGGCCGCACGGCCCGGACCGGCACACGCCCGTGCGGTCGCGGCCCCGGGAGGGATCAGGCGCGGTTGTGTTCGGCGATCCAGGTGTCGAGACCGAACAGGTCGTCCACGACGACGTCGGCACGGGCGGCCTCGGGGCGCTCGGCATGGCGGTACCCGTAGAGGCCGCGGCGCAGCAGTGCGGTGCGCATCCCGGCGGCACGGGCGGGGAGCACGTCGTTGTCGGTGCGGTCGCCGACGTAGAGCACCTCGCGGGCCTCGGTCCCGGGCCGGGCCTCACGAACGAGGTCGAGCGTGCGGTCGAAGAAGGCGGGGGCGGGCTTGGCCACGCCCCACACGTCGGAGATGCCGATGCCGGACACCCCGAGGTCCATCGCCTCCAGGGCGGGGCCGGCCTCCGGGGGCTGGTTGCCGGCGACCACGAGGGTGAGGTCCTGGGCACGCAGCGCGGCGAAGCCCGGACGCACGTCGGGATAGAGGTCCGCGGGGCCGAAGTGCTCCCGGGGCCCGTCGGGATCCTCGTTCCGCCAGCGCAGGCTCTCGCTCGACAGGTCGAACCCGGGCACGAAGAGGCGGAAGGCCTCCAGGATGGTGCCACCGGTGGCGATGACCCCGCCGATGGTGCCGAAGAAGGCCATGTGCGGCACGCCGAGGCGGTCGGCCCAGCGGGTGAAAATTGCGGTCTCGTCGATCAGCGTCTCACCGACGTCGAACACCACGGTACGAATGGTCACGTTCTGGGAGTGTACACGCCCTGTCAGGGCGCGTTCGGCGGGCGCAGGACCGCGAACTCGTCGGTGACCTGCAAGCTCCGGTCCCGGAACCGGAAGAGCGCGGCGGGCCGTCCGCCCGAACGCCCCGAGGGGACCGAACGCCCGGTCTCCTCGATCTGTCCCCGGCGCAGCAGGACCCTCCGCAGGTTCGTGGCTGCCACGTCGTGGCCGAGGGCGGAACTGTAGTAACCGGAGAGCTGCGACATGGTGAACTCCGGTGGGGCCAGGGCGAACCCCACGTTGGTGTAGCCGAGTTTGGCCCGCAGCCTCCGCCGTCCGGACCGGGCGATGGAGGCGTGGTCGAAGGCCATGGCGGGCAGGTCGGCCGTGGGGTGCCAGCCGGTGTCCTCGGGCACGATCGGATCGACGTCGGCGGGCACGAGGCCGAGGTAGGCGGTGGCCAGGGTGCGGTGCCGGGGATCGCGTTCGGGGTCGCTGCGGGTCTCGAGTTGTTCGAGATGGGCCAGGTCGCGCACGTCGACCTTCTGGGCGAGCTGTCTGCGGATGGACGCGCCCAGGTCCTCCTCTCCGCCGAGCCTGCCCCCGGGCAGCGCCCAGGCGCCCTCCCACGGGGGCAGCGCCCGCCGCCACAGCAGCACACACAGCTGGTCCCCGCGGATCTGGAATACGACGGCGAGCGCCTCGTGGCCGAACTTGCGGGGGTGCGGGCCCGAGAGGCCGCCCTCGCCAGTGGGTACGGTTCGTCCGTTCGCGTGCGGGATATCCACCCTGTCCCTTCCGTTCTCCACCATGTTAAGCTTCACCGAGTTTGTGCCTGACAGACAAAAACCCGGGTCGGGCCCGGACGCGCCCCCGCACGGCGTCCACCGCCGTGCGATCCCCAGCCTCGAGGAAGTAGTTCGACATGGCACCGGTCACCGCCACCGCCGACAGCACGACCAGACAGGAACGGGCCCAGGAGATCCGCCGCCTGGCCGAGGAGCACAACGCCGTCATCCTCGCGCACAACTACCAGCGCCCCGAGATCCAGGACGTGGCCCACCACACGGGCGACTCCCTGGCGCTGTCCCGGTTGGCCGCCCGGGTCGAGGCCGAGACCATCGTCTTCTGCGGCGTGCACTTCATGGCCGAGACCGCGAAGATCCTGGCCCCGCAGAAGAAGGTCCTGCTGCCCGACCCGAACGCGGGGTGTTCCCTGGCCGGCACCATCACCGCCGAGGACGTACGCGTGTGGAAGGCCGAACACCCCGGCGCGGCCGTGGTCGCCTACGTCAACACCACGGCCGCGGTGAAGGCCGAGACCGACATCTGCTGCACTTCCTCCAACGCGGCCGACGTCATCCGGTCGATCCCCGAGGACCAGGAGATCCTGTTCCTTCCGGACCAGTTCCTGGGCGCCCACGTCAAGCGGGTCACCGGACGCGAGAACATCCACGTGTGGATGGGCGAGTGCCACGTGCACGCCGGCATCGACGGCCACACCCTGCGCGAGCGGGTGGCCTCCGAACCCGACGCCGAGGTCTACGTGCATCCCGAGTGCGGCTGCGCGACCTCGGCGCTGTACCTGGTGGGCAGCGGCGCTGTACCCGAGGACCGCGTCAAGGTGCTCTCCACCGGCGGCATGCTCGACGCCGCGGCGAAGACCGACGCGGAGAAGGTCCTCATCGCCACCGAGACCGGCATGCTGCACCAGCTGCGCAACGCCAACGACACCACACGGTTCGAGGCGGTCAACAGCCGGGCCGAATGCCACTACATGAAGATGATCGACTCCGAGAAGCTGCTGGACTCCCTGCGCCACGGCACCACCGAGATCACCGTGGACAGCACGACCTCCGAGCGTGCCCGCCGTTCGGTGGAGCGCATGGTGGCCATCGGCCGCCCCTCACGTGGGGGCGAGTGACCGCCGGGAGGAACGCACCCCCAGGACCTCCGGTGCAGGGCCGTCCCGCCGGGGACGGCCCCCTTTTCGACCCGCAAGTAGGGGTAACAGAACCCTTACCTTCAGGACACAGCTCATCGATTCCCCCGCGCCGCCGAAAACGCGTCGCTAGCGTCACCAGGAGAGCGGGGGGAGAATCGTGACCAGAGGTACCGAATCCGGCGAACCGACGAACGTCGACGCGCACGCACTCCACGATGCCTTCGCCGCGCCGCTGTACCGTTACGCCTGGTCGTTGCTGGGCGGGGACGGAGAGCGGGCCGCGGAGGCGGTCCACGACGCGCTCGTGGCCGGAACAGCACTGGACGGCGAACGCGCCACCCGCACCGAACGCACCCCCTGGCTCTACGCCCTCACGCGTGCCGCCTGCCAACAGCGGGGCCTGGCCGCCACCTGCCCCTACGCCGGACTGGCCACCGTCCCGGCCGAGGAACCCGCCGCGCGTATGTTCGCGCACCTGCCCTCCGGCCACAGGGAACTCGTCGAACTCGACCTGCGCCACGGCCTGTCCCCGGCCGAGGTCGCCCGGATCCTGGGCCTGTCCCCCGGCATGTGCGTCGAGCTGACCCGGTCCGCCACCCGCCGGGCCGCTGACAACCTGCACGGGCTCCGGAGCGGTCCCGAACCGAGCACGGAGGACCAGTGCGACGAGCAGGCGCCCGCGACCCTGCGCCGGCACAGGGCCCGGCGCGTCGCGGCCGCCCTGGACCTGCTGCGCCCACCCGGCCCTCCCCCTGGATTGCGGGGTGAGATCCTCGCGACCGCCACCGTGCCCGAGCTCGCCGTGGTCCGGGACCGGATCGTCGCCGCGATGCGCCCGCTCGACGAGGACGGCTACCCGGCCCACCGGGTCCGGACCCCGGACGCGGGCCGGGAGGAGGCCGACGCCGCCCCGGAGCCCCGGGAGAGCGGACGGGGCGCCACTGCCGCCGCCCCCTTGCCGCGTCCCCTGCCGCAGGACCGCCTGACCACGGCCGACCACCCGGTACGCACCGAGCATACCGCATCCCTGGCGGCCCCCGGCGAATCCCCTGCGCCCGTCGAACCGGAGCGTCCGCGCCGTGTGCTGCCGGTCGTGTCCGGACTGGTCACGGTGGCCGTGGCGGTCACGCTGTGGCTGTACGCGAGCACGCTCGGCGGACCCGTCACCGTCGTGGGCCCGGAGGAGGCGGCCGCACCCACAGGACCGCACCCGTCGGGGTCCTCGACACACGCATCCGACAACGCCCCGGGACCGACGCTGCGGGAGGAGCCCGGTGGCCGCCCCTCCCCCGGCACCGAGGAGATCCCTCCCTCCGCACCCCCCGGGAACGGCACCGGTCCACGGTCCCCGGCCCCGCCCCAGGACAGGGACGGCAGCGACGGCGGCGGGGAATCGCCGGGCCGGCCGCCGGCCACGGGCGCACCGGAGCCCCCGCAGGGGGAGGACCCGTCCACCCCGGCGCCGGAGGACCCCGGGACACCCGGGGAGGAGGACCCCGAGGAGGACCAGGACCGCAACGGGGTCCTCGACGGGCTGTTGGACCTGTTCCTCGGCTCGGAGTGACCCGTGTCCGGAGGACGCGGGCGCACCGCAGGGCGGATCGGCGGGCAGGTGCTCGCGTGCACGGGTGGGCGCCTCCCGTGCAGCTGCACTCGGGGCAGGTGCGCCCTTCCGGGCCTGTTCGGGGCCTGGGCCCTCGCGTGCTCCCTCAGAAGTCGGCGAGCAGGCGCTCGGCGGTCACCTGCAGACGTTCCTCGGCCGCTTCGACACTGCGCCGACCCTTGAGGATCTCCACCAGTTCGAAGATCCACACACTGGTCAGCGAACCCACGAGCACGTAGTCGGGGTCGCGGTGCTCCGCCGGTCCCGACGTCGCCGGGTTCCCGTCGGTGTGCAGGGTGCCGGTGGCCACACGCCAGACCAGTTCGGTGATCCGCACGTCCAGCTCGACCTTGACCTCGGCCATGATGAGCGAACGCACGAGGGCGTCGGCCAGCTCGGGCTCGCGCATGAGCCCGCGGGTAGCACGCAACAGCACGTCGACGGCGCGGCCCGCGGGGCTCTCGGCCGTGGGCGGACGGCGCATGATTCCGCCCTCGAGCAGGTCGAGCTCCTCGGTGACCACGGCGACCACGAGATCCATCTTGGACGGGAAGTACCGGTAGAGGGTGCCCAGGGCGACCCCGGCGCGTTCGGCGACCGAACGCATCTGCATGGCATCGACACCACCGCGCACGGCCAGCGCCGCGGCGGTCTGCACGATGCGTTTGCGACGCTGGGTCTGACTGCGCGACAGCGTTCCGGTCGGCGCCTGCACGGCCACAGGATCTCTCCCATTCCTCGTCGGAGCGCGCGCCATTCCTCCACCGCGGCCCCTGGAAGCCAGCTCACCGGCGCCGCACCCCTCCACGCGAACGCCGCAATGAGAACACGTTATCCGAGGCTTTCCCGCGTGCGCAGCCGATCGAACCCATGATCCATCCCTCATAGGCCGACGTAACGACGGTTATCCGAGAGCCGGACGTGGGTTTTCACCCCTTCCGTCCGGGCTTAGTAGAATATGTTCTACCTACCTTCCTCCGCTCCGGTAACATCGAACCCGATTCGGTTTCTATTGGAGAGGTGCCAGGATGCGCGAGATACCCCAGGTCGAAGAGCTCGGCCACGGTGTCTGGAGCCTGCCCGTACCCATCCCCGGCAGCCCCCTCGGTTTCACCTACGTCTATCTCGTCTCCGGCGACGACGGCGCGGTCCTGGTCGACACCGGCTGGAACCACGACGAGACCTGGGAGACCCTCGTCCGCTCCGTCGAGCAGACCGGCCACCGGATCGAGGACGTCCGCGGTGCGGTCCTCACCCACTTCCACCCCGACCACGCCGGCCTGGCCGGACGCCTGCGCGCGGCCTCCGGAGCCTGGATCGCCATGCACCCGGCCGACATCGCGGTCACCGAACGCTTGGCCGCGAGCCCCGCACCGGACCGCCTGGCCACCATGGCCGAACAGCTCCGACGCGCCGGTTTCCCCGAGGAGGACCTCGCCGCCTTCGCCGAACAGACCGACCTCTCCACGAACACGACCGTGCCCGACCGCCCCCTCGCCGACGGCGACACCGTCGACCTGGCCGGGCGCCGCCTCCGCGCGGTGTGGACGCCGGGCCACAGCCCCGGACACCTGTGCCTGCACCTGGACGACGCCGACGTGTTCTTCACAGGCGACCACGTGCTCCCCCGCATCACCCCGCACGTGGGCCAGTTCCCACTCCTGTCGACCGACGGCGACCCCCTCGGCGCCTTCCTCACCGCACAGGCCGACGTCGGCCGCATGCCCGGGGCCGACCGCCTGCTGTGCCTTC
Organism: Nocardiopsis kunsanensis DSM 44524; assembly: GCF_000340965.1. Classification (GTDB taxonomy): domain Bacteria; phylum Actinomycetota; class Actinomycetes; order Streptosporangiales; family Streptosporangiaceae; genus Nocardiopsis; species Nocardiopsis kunsanensis. Next base: position 8,591 of record NZ_ANAY01000031.1, on the reverse strand, counting down.
CCTCACACGAACATCGCTTCACCGGGCTGACAGAACGCACCGAGGCGATCGTCACCCACCACGAGGACCGCCTCGACGAGATGGCCGAGCTCCTCCGGCGAGAGGGCCGTGCGACGCTGTGGCAGGTGACCTCCGGCCTCACTTGGCGGCGCCCCTGGGCCGACATGCGTGTACGGGCCCGCCACATGGCCGCCGCCGAGACCGTCGCCCACCTGCGACTGCTCGAAGAGCGCGGCCGAGCGGCCCGCACCGGGACGGCCGACCTCCCCCTCTGGTCGGCCACCACCGCCGACGTCCCCGCACAAGATCCGTCCAACACCCCCGGCCCTCCCTCGGCCCCCACCCCAACTGCCGAGTAACATAAGGGCGCCCACGCCTGTTCACCGGCGGACTCGCACCCATGCCGTCGACCACCGCAGCCCGGGCGGCCCGGTGGCGCAGACCGGGGACGGACAACGCCGGCGCCCTCCGAGGGGCCGCCGAGGGGTGGCGGGTACGACGGGCCAGCGAACCGACGAAGAGGTGGACTCTTGACCCTGCCGGGCAACAACACGGGACCGAGCCCGCGGCCCTCCCGCACGCGCCCCCTCCGGGTGGCCCTGCTCTCCTACCGGAGCAAGCAGCACGTGGGCGGCCAGGGTGTGTACGTCCGGCACCTCTCACGCGAACTCGCCGCGCTCGGCCACGAGGTCACCGTCCTGTCCGGCCAGCCCTACCCCGAACTCGACGACGGCGTGGCCCTGGAGAAAATCCCCTCCCTCGACCTCTACAACGACGTCCGCCCCTTCAAGGCCCCGCCCCTGCGCGAGTGGCGCGACTGGATCGACGTCCTCGAGGTCGCCACCATGTGGACCGCCGGTTTCCCCGAACCCCTCACCTTCTCCCTGCGCGCCGACCGCGAACTGCGCCGCCGCCTGGCCGACTTCGACGTGGTCCACGACAACCAGACCCTCGGCCGGGGCCTGCTCGGGATCCGCGCTGCCGGGCTGCCCCTGGTCACCACCATCCACCACCCCATCAGCGTCGACCGCCGCATCGAACTGCAGGAGGCCAAAGGCCTGCAGAGACTCACCAAACGCCGCTGGTACTCCTTCGTACGGATGCAGGCGCGGGTGGCCCGCAAACTCGACCCGATCCTGGTCCCCTCCCGGTCCTCCGCCGACGACATCGCCCGCGAGTTCGGGGTGCGCCCCGAACGCATGGAGGTCACCCCGCTGGGTGTGGACACCCGCCACTTCCACCCCCGCCCCGACACCCCCCGCGAGCCCGGCCGCATCGTCTGCACCGCCAGCGCCGACAGCCCTCTCAAAGGGGTGGCCGTGCTGCTGCGCGCCGCCGCCCGCCTGGCAGAGGAACGCGAGATCTCCCTCACGATCGTCAGCAGACCCAGACCCGGAGGGCCCACCGACCTGCTCGTGGACCAGCTCGGGTTGCGCGACCGCGTCGAGTTCGTCAACGGCATCGACGACACCGCCCTGGGAGAGCTGATCGCCTCCGCCGAAGTGGCCGTCGTCCCCTCCTTCTACGAAGGCTTCTCCCTGCCCGCAGTGGAGGCCATGGCCTGCGGGACTCCCCTCATCGCCAGCAACGCCGGCGCCCTTCCCGAGGTCGTGGGCGTCGACGGCGACGCCGGCCGCCTCATCACCCCCGGCGACGACGAACTCCTCGCCAAGGAGATCGGTGCGCTCATGGACGACCCGGACGAACGCGCCCGCATGGGCGCCGCCGCCTGGGAACGGGTCCAGGAACGTTTCACCTGGCGTGCCGTCGCGGAGCTGACCGCCCGGCGCTACGCCGCCACCATCGACGGGTCCGCCCCGCACCCGACCAGCACCCACCCGACTCGCCCTAGGAGCTTCCACTGATCACCGTCGACTTCTCCCTGTTCCCTGTCGGCCCGGGCAACCGCGTCCTCGACATGGGCTGCGGCGGCGGCCGCCACGCCTTCGAGGTCTACCGCCGCGGTGCGGACGTGGTCGCCTTCGACCAGAACGTCGCCGACCTCGCCGAGGTCGAGACCATGTTCGGTGCGATGAAGGCCGAGGGCGAGGCCCCCGGGTCCGCCACCGCCGAGACCGTCAAGGGCGACGCCCTCGACATGCCCTTCGGGGACGGCGGCTTCGACCGGGTCGTGGCCTCGGAGATCTTCGAGCACCTGCCCCACGACACCGCGGCCATGAAGGAGCTGTACCGGGTGCTGCGCCCGGGCGGTATCGCGGCCGTGACCGTGCCCAGTTTCCTGCCCGAGCGTGTGTGCTGGGCCCTGTCGGAGGACTACCACACCAACGAGGGCGGGCACATCCGCATCTACACCCGCGCCGAGCTGGAGGCCAAGCTCAAGGCCACCGGGTTCGAGATCGGTCCGCACCACCACGCGCACGCCCTGCACGCCCCCTACTGGTGGATCAAGTGCGCCGTGGGCACCGACAACGACGACCACCCGGCGGTGAAGAGCTACCACGAGATGCTCGTGTGGGACATGCTCCAGGCCCCGAAAGTCACCAGAGTCGCCGAGAAGCTCCTCAACCCCGTCATCGGCAAGAGCGTGATCGTGTACGTGCGCAAGCCCCTCGGTGCCGCGTGAAGTCGCAGATGACCGCCCCCGGACCGGAATCGGACGTCCCCCGCGCTCTGCACCTACCCGGTGTGCTCACCGCCGACGAGCTCCAGCGTTCGGCGCACTACCTCGTGCGCAGCCAGGAGCCCGACGGTGCGATCCCCTGGTTCCCCGGCGGCCACACCGACCTGTGGGACCACGTCGAGTGCGCGATGGCGCTGACGGTGACCGGCCTCGAGGTCCCCGAACACGCCGAAGCCGCTCGCCGTGCCTACCTGTGGGTGGAGTCCTCCCGCCGCCCCGACGGCGGGTGGCCCGCCAAATTCCGTCAGGGGGCGCCCGCAACGGCGCTGCGTGAGGCCAACCATGCTGCTTACCCGGCCGTGGGAATCCTGCACCACCTGTTGACGACCGGCGACACCGCGTTCGCCCGGCGCCTGTGGCCGACCGTGGAGAGCGGGCTGGAGTTCGCGCTGGCGCTGCGCGGCGACCACGGGGAGATCCTGTGGGCCCGTTCGGAGGACGGCTCCCCCGGCGACCATTCCCTGTTGACGGTGTGCGCGAGTGTGCACCATGCGCTGCGCTGCGGCGCCGCGCTGGCCGAACGTCTCGGCGAGACCAGGCCCGCGTGGTCGGCGGCTGCCGACCGGCTGGCCGTACTCATCAACGACCACGAGGACCTGTTCGCCGATCGCAGCCGGTTCTCGATGGACTGGTTCTACCCGGTCCTGGGCGGTGCGGTGCACGGTACCGCGGCGAAGGAGCGCCTCGACGAGCGCTGGGACACCTTCGTCCTGCCCGGGCTGGGTGTGCGGTGCGTGAGCGACCAGCCGTGGGTGACCGCCGCCGAGTCGTCGGAGCTGGTGCTCGCCCTGGCCGCCATGGGCGAGCACGACACCGCGGTCCGGATCATGCGGGACATCCAACACCTGCGCGACCCCGCCGACGGCGTGTACTGGACCGGGTACCAGTTCGCCGAGCAGGTCCGGTGGCCCGTGGAACGCAGCACGTGGACGTCGGCGGCCGTGATCCTGGCCGTGGACGCTCTCACACTCACCACCGGGGGCTCCCGTGTCTTCCTGCACGCTTCGGAGCAGGCCCCGGCCGTCTGAGCCGTACTCACCGGCCGCCACGGACGACAACGGCGCCCCCGCCGACGGCGGGGGCGCCGTTGCTGCATGCACGAGTCCGTGTCACTCGTTCTCGTCGCTGCGTGCCATCTGGTCACCCGGATCGAACGGGTCCTCGGGGATGCCCGGTTCCTCCGGCGGCTCCGGGGCCTCCGGGGGCTCCTCCGTGGGCGGGCCCTCGGACGGCGGTTCCTCCTCCGAGGGCGGCTCCTCGGCCGGCGGCGGTTCCTCCTGCGGAGGCTCCTGGGACTGCTGCGGCGGTTCCTGGGGCTGCTGCGGCTCCTGGGTGGCCGTGTCCGGCGCCCAGTTCTCCGTCGTACCCTCGTTGGCCGGCTGCGGGAACGACTCCCGCTCGTACCCTTCCATGGCCCGCGACATGTAGTTGTTCCACAGGGTCGCGGGCAGACCGCCACCGGAGATGTTGTGCCCGGGGATCGAGAAACTCTCGTTCTTCCCGCTGTAGACCCCCACCGACGTCGACAGCTGCGGTGTGTAACCCACGAACCAGGCGGCCACGCTGCCGTCGGTCGTGCCGGTCTTGCCCGCCGTCGGGTGGCCGCCCAGCCGCGCAGCCGTGCCCGTACCCCCGTTGACGACCTGCTGCAGGGCATGGGTGACGTCCGCGGCGGTCGTCTCCTTCAGGGCCTGGCTGCTCTCCACCTCGGGGCGTTCGTTCTCCCCGTCGGTGTTGTTGACCTCCTTGATCACGTGCGGCTCGACGTGCACACCTTCGTTCGCGAAGGTCCCGAACCCGCTGGCCTGGTCGATCGGGCGAACACTGACCGCGCCCAGCGGCATGACCGGGACGAGCTGGTTGTCGCCGATGCTGCCCTCGGGGAAGCCCGCGGCGTAGGCGGTGTCCCGGATGTTCTCGTACCCCACCTGTTCGGCGAGGTCGACGTACCCGAGGTTGTTGGACTCCTTCGTGGCCTGGATCAGGTTCATCACACCGCCGGGGTCGTTGCCGGCGTTCTGCACCCGGGATCCGTGCACGTTGCGCGGACCGCGCCCGTCCACGGTCGACCGGAGGCTGTAGCCCTCTTCCAGCGCGGTCGCGAGCACGTACGGCTTGAAGGCCGAACCGGCCTGCGCTGCCCCGTGGAAACTCGTGTCGTACTGGTTCTCGAGGTAGTCGTGGCCCCCGTAGAAGGCCAACACCTCACCCGTTTCCGGGTCCACGGTGCTCATGCCGAGATTGACGTCCTCGGGGACGGTCTCGTGCGGGACGGTCTCCTCGACCGCGTCGTGCGCGGCCTCCATCAGGTCCTCGTCGAAGGTCGTGACGATCTCATAGCCGTGCCGCTGGATCATGTCCTCGGTGAAGCCGAGCCGGTCGAGCTCGTTCATGGCTTCCTGGAGCATGTACCCCTTGTAGCCGCTGACATCGGTGCTGTCGGTGGGCCGCTCGGCCTCGGGGACCGGGAACTCCATCTCGCCGGCCTCGTCCGCGGTGATCGCCCCGGTGGAGACCATGCCGTCGATGACGTACTGCCAACGGCGCTCCAGGGAATCGGTCGACTCCATCACGTCCGCCTCGCCGTAGTAGTGCGGCTGCTGGATGGCGGCCGCCAGGAACGCGGCCTCCTCGGGAGTGAGCTCGTCGACGTCCTTGTGGTAGTAGACCTCGGCGGCCGCCTGGATCCCGTACGCCTGCCGGCCGAAGTAGATGCTGTTGAGGTACTGCTCCATCACCCACTGCTTCGACTCGCTCTGGTCGACCTTGATGGAGATGATGATCTCCTTGATCTTCCGAGTGATCGTCTGTTCACGGGAGACGCCCTCGTAGTAGTTGCGGACCATCTGCTGGGTGATGGTGGACCCGCCCTGGACCTGCTGTCCGGTGATGGTGGACCATACCGCACGGGTCGTGCCGCTGAGGGACACGCCGGGCTCCTCCCAGAAGCCGCGGTCCTCGGCGGAGGTCATCGCGTCGACCACGTGGTCGCCGCCCGCGGTCATCTCGTCGTAGGAGACCGGCTCCCGATTGGTGCCCCGCTCCGCGAACTGGGTCTCCCCGTCGGCGAAGTAGAAGGTGGAGCCCTGGTCGGTGGCCTCGGCCTTTGCGGCGTCGGGCACCTCGACCGTGGTGTACAGGTAGACGAAACCGGCGATCCCCAGAACCGTGAAGACGCCCATGAGGACGAGCACGGGACGCAGGATGCGCCACCACATCGGCCGCTTCTTCTTCGCGGCCTTGCCGCCCGGCTTCTTGGGCCCGCCGGGGCCCTTCGTCCCGCCGGAGCCGACCGGGCCGGCGGCCTCTCCGGGTCCGGAGCCTGCACCGGCCTCCTGTTCCCCGGGGGCCCGAGCAGCACCGGCTGCGGCGCCCGCAGCTGCCGCGCCGGCCCCTGCCGCCGCAGCTGTACCGGAAGGTTCGGCATCGTCCTGGTCCCCGGCCGCGGGCCCGGACCGGGCAGCCTCCTCGGAGTACTCCGAGAACCGTTGCGGTGCGGGCCAGAAGGAGGGCTCGGCCTCTGCGGCACCGTCACCGCCGGTGTCATCGCCGGTGACGGCCCCGTCACCGGCGGCCACGTCACCGGTGCCGGACAGCTCGCCGGTGCCGGCGGAGGGGGCCTCGCTGCCCCCCACGTCCTCCCCTGCTGGGGGTGGGAAGGGTGCAGTGGGCGTCGGGGCGCCGACCACGCTCTCCCCCGCCCGGTCAGCGGGTTCACCGTCCTCGGCGGATGCGGTTCCGGCCGTCTCGGACGGGGTCTCGGTGTCCTCACCGGCCCCGGGCACAGCAAAAGCCTCCGTGGCGGGCGAAGCGTCCGCGGGTTCCTCGTCCGCGGTACCGCCCTCGTCCTCGCCCCCGGTCCCGGCCCCGGGGACGTCCTCGGCGTCGGCGGAGGGGATCGGGATGGCCTCGGTCTCCGGGGGGTCGTCGGGGGTCCCGGACCCGGCGTCCTTCTCGGACGTGTCCTCGGAGGTGTCCTCGTCACCGGTCATCGTTGCTGCACCCGCGCTCGCGGCCGCGGCAGCGGCTGCTGCGGTGCCGGCCCCTCCGGAGGAGGTGTCGACGGTGGTGTCCGCGTCATCTGTGTGACCGGCAGACCCGCCACCGCCGGGGTCCTCGTCGTTCTCCTCCACCGAGGGGATGGAGGAGGTCTCTGACCCGGTGGGGTCGTCGGCTTCGTCGGCGGCGCCCCCGGCCCCGTCCGGGACCGTGTCCGCGGGGCCGTCCTCACCGGTACGGGGGGTGTCCGCCGCTTCCGGTTGTCCGACACCACCGGAGGAACTGTCCTCCTCGGCCGAGGAGGCCTTCTCCTCCCGGTCCTGGTCCTCGTTGTCCCCGGAACCGGTGTCGTCGGAGGCCGTTTCGCCCTGCACCACCGCGGAGGAAACCTCTTCGGGGGAGGATTCGCCGTCCTCGTCGGCGTCCCCGCTCCCGGGGGACGTGCCCTCGGGGCCGTACCCCTGCTCGGCGAGGTTGCGGGCCACACGGTCCCTCAGGAAGGTCCCGCTCGTCTTGAAAGCCACCGCACCGCCGGGCACGAACTCGGGTTCGGGCCCGGCATCGTCGTCGCTGTCCTCGGCGGAGGTCCCGTCGCCGGTCCCGTGTTCCGCACGGCCCTCGTCCTCAGTGGATTCGCTCCGGCCGCCTACGGTCTCGGGCGCCTCACCCTCGGTCGTGGGTTCCGTGGTCAGCTCTTCAGCAGAGGTCTTGTCCGTCTCCGGCGCGTCAGTGGCGGGACGCTGCCCATCCGTCCCGCCGTCGCCGTGTTCGCTCTTGCTCAGCTCCCCGCCCCCATGATCAAGTCATGAACGGCACCATGCCGTCTTGATGTTCGACGCGCGAGTGCCCCTGATCGGTTCAGTTCGAGTCAGTACCGACGCGGTATTTCGGGGAATAACGCCGCCATCGCTGCACCCTCATCGCTACGATACCCGCCCGTAACCACGACACGGCCGGTTCCGGCCGGTTCCTTGAGCACGCATGGCCTTCTTGCCGAAGGCTTACCCGGAGCATGCGTGTTCTTGGACAAGCGTTGACGCAATCACTGGTCGCCATGGCCCAGCACTCACATGACCACCCAAGAATAACCGTCCAGAGATAAGGAAACCGTGTACGGAGCATCACCTCCGCACACGGTCCGTGGAGAGGGTCGTCACACACGGGCGCTACGGCGCAGAACCCTCATGGAGCCGACCGCCCGGACCTCCTCGAACTCACCCGAGTCGAGCGCACGGCAATAAATGTTGTACGGGGGCCGGCCCCCGTCCGCGGGGTCGGGAAAGACGTCGTGGATGACGAGCACGCCGCCGTCGGCCACGTGCGGGCTCCAGTGCGTGTAGTCGTCCTGGGCAGCTTTCTCGCTGTGACCGCCGTCGATGAACAACATGCCCAGCGGTTTGCCCCAGACCGACGCCACGTCGACGGAGGCACCGACTACGGCGATGACCTCGCCGTCGAGGCCGGCCCGGGTGATGGTCCTACGGAAATGCGGGAGGGTGTCGAACCGTCCGGTCCCGGGATCGACCAGGTCGGCGTCGTGGAACTCCCAACCCTCCTGGTGTTCTTCCGAACCGCGGTGATGGTCGACGGTCACGATCTTGGTTCCGGCCGCACGTGCCGCGGCGCCCAGGAAGATGGTGGACTTACCGCAATAGGTTCCGATCTCCACCACAGGACCGAGATGTGCATGATCCAGCGCGGTCTCGAAGAGAACGGTTCCTTCGTCGGTGGGCATGAAACCCTTGGCCGACTCTGCCGCCGCGAGAAGCTCCGAGGGAATGGTGTTCGTCATGCGACGATTCTCCCACCGAACGCTGTTCCGGCTTTCCTCGCCCCTCCACCGCTCCGCACCACCCCTCGGAACGGCCCGCATTTTTCACATGTTCACAAGCCACACAAAAAAGAAGAGGGGCCACCCACAACAGGCAACCCCTCCCCAAGAAAAACCGTG
>NZ_ANAY01000030.1 GCF_000340965.1 Nocardiopsis kunsanensis DSM 44524 | reverse complement strand
CCGTCCTACGCTCCCTGACGGCCTATGACCACTGACCCCTTGGAATTACTCATCTAGGCGAAGGGTTGGGGCCATGGGTTCAGTTCCTCCTCGCTGGGTGCGGCCGACCGGGCCCAGGAGGGTCGGCGGAGTCGGGGGGGTCCCGGTGAACTGCGCCGCCGGGGAGAACGACAGGGGCACGAGCCCGGGCACGAGCACACGCACCGCGTGCATGCCGACCCGGGCTGCTTCGTCCGTGGTCAGGTCCACGGCGAAGACGTCCTGGCCGGCCTCGGCGAGCCGGCCGTAGAGGACGTTGAGGGCCTCGCCAGGATCCTGGGGCAGGCGGGCCATGTCCTCGGGGCGCCGACGTGGCAAGCGTTCCTGACGCAGGAAGTCGAAGGCGTGCGCGCGACTCGCATCGGCCATGTGGACCGCCCCGTGCATCACGTCGTGGAAGGTCCGCGGGTCGTCGGGGGCCTCCTGCCCCTCTTCGATCGCGATCCAGGTGGACTCGGACTCGCGTACCGCTTTGAGCGCCGCGTCGACGGGGTCGGTCGAGGTGGCGCAGGTGACCAGTTGGGACCGGCGACGGCCGGGGCGTTCGGAGAGGCAGTAGACGGTGGGTGCCCCGAGGTCGGTCGTGGCGTCCAGCAGCGTGACGCGGGTTCCGGACTCGGCCATCTCCCGGAGGAAGTCGCGGGTGGGCGCGTCCAGTCCGCCGGTGTCGATGTGGGGAAGTGAGAGCCGGCGCAGCCACGTCGTCGCGATGGCCTCGCGCTCGACGACCTCGAGCAGGCCGCCCAGGAGAGCACGGCGCGGGTCGGTGTGGACCGCGCATCCGGTGGAGATGGGCAGCCATATCCGCTCACTGTCCATCTGCGGAACGATGTAGAAATACACCAGGATCGCGGGGACCCACGCGGGCCTACCGCTCCTGAGGTCGACCCCCCGCACCCACCTGACGGGCTCGTCCGGTGAGGGACGCCGCAGGCGGCAGAGCGGATCGGCCTCCTCCGCCTCGGAGACGGAGGCGAGAGAGCCCAGGTCGAGGGTGGCTTCCCCCTCGGCCTCCAGTTCCCTCTGGGTGGCCCAGTGCATGGGCAGGTCGTGCCACAGGCAGGTGGCGTAGCGCTCCAGCGACTCGGCCGTGGCCAGCCAGGAGGCGCGGCGCTGGTCGCGGTCGGTGCCGGCCCCGTTCATCGTGCCCGGTTCCGGTACGGGGTCGTGCGTGGCCGCTTCCTCGGAGACCGCGCTCAGGTCTCCCAGCCCGGCGCCCGCGACGAACCAGTCGGTCAGGGTCGCCGATTCCAACCGACCCGCGTGGCTGACCAGACCGGCCCTCGGTGAGACCAGGGCCTCGATGTCGGCGAGTGTCGGTGAGCTGTTCATCGCTTCTCCTGGTCCCAGACGAAGAGCTTGGCCGCCACGAGGATCAGCCCGACCGCCCAGGCGGCGACGATGCCGGCGGAGGCCCACCACGAGTGGTCCGGAGCGAGCCCGACCAGATCGGCACGGAGCATGTCCCCGAGCGGGGCGAAGGGCAGGAACCGGTTGACGTCGTCGAGGACCTCCGGCAGAAAGTTCGGCGGGACCAGCAGTCCGGAGACCATGAGGACCACAGGCAGGATCCACCCGCCGATCTGGGTGGCGATCTCGGTGTTGCGCAGGCGTGCGGCCAGGACGAAACCGAGCGAGCTCATCAGGACCAGTGTCAGCAGCGCGCTCATCAACAGCGTCGGCAACTTGACGGGGTCGAAGAACCCGAGCGCGTAGGCCAGTGCGGCCAGGACGAGAAACTGCAGGGCCGCCATGGCGAAGCGCACCGGCGCCTGTGCCAACAGGAACGTGAGCCGGCTGAGCGGTGTGGTGCCCAACAGGCGCAAGGTCCCTTGGCTGCGCAGTTGGATGACCGGTACCGCCGTACCGAACAGGGCGAGCGAACCGAAGGAGAGGACGAGCACGCCCGGCAGGCCGAAGCGCAGGGCGTCGAAAGGGGGTTCCCCGTCCGGTGTGGTGGCCGTGACCCGGTCGGGGTCGGCGCCCGCTTCGGTCAGGGCGTCGACGACGGTGTCGGTGGTCGCCGCAGGCTGGACGCTCTCCAGGCTGATGGGCCCCGAGAGCCCCGAGGGGGCGTCCACGAGGACGTCCATGGCGTCGCCCTCGTCCACGGACGGCCGGCCGTCGGCTGCCTCACCGGGAGGGGCCATCAGGGTCTGGCCGTCCTCCTCGAGCGCCGCGGTGACCTCCTCGGGGGTGTCCTCGGTCAGGGCGATGTTGGGGTCGTCGCCGCCCATGACGGTGTTCATGAAGAAGAACAGCAGGACGAACAACAGCGGGAAGACCAGGCCGAAGCCCATCGCGCGCGGCTGCCGCAGCAGGGAGACCGACGTTGCCTTCGTGAGTTGGGTGAATGCGCTCATCGAGTGTCCAGGGGGAGCTCGGTCCGTCGGGGCGCGTCCTCGGCCGGTTTGCGCTGTCCTTCGTCGTCGATACGTGATCCGGTGACCGCGGCGAAGGCTTCCTCGAGGTCGCCGCGGCGGATGTCGACACCGGCCGTGTCGGACCCGACGAGGAGGGAGAGGGCCTCGTTGAGCCGGTCCTCACCGACCTCCACCTCGACGAGGTCGCACCCGCCGCGGGTACCGCGCCGTTCCAGATCGAAACCGTGTTCGCGGGCCAGGTCGGCGATCGTTCCGTAGTCGGAGGCCTCGAAACGCAGCTGGCACCCGGGGGCGTGCTCGGCGACGATGCGGGAGGGCGGCCCTTCGGCCGCGAGACGTCCGCCGTCCACGACCACGATCCGGTCACACAGTTCCTCGGCCTCGTCCATGTGGTGGGTGCTCAGGATGACGCAGCGGTTCTCGCCCCGGAGCTCGGCCACGGCCCGGCGCAGGGCCTTCCGGTTGACGGGGTCGAGGCCGGCGCTCGGTTCGTCCAGCAGCACCACCTCGGGGTCGGGCAGCAGGGCCATGGCGATGCGCAACCGCTGGAACTGGCCCCCGGACAGCACACTGACCCTGCGGTCGCCGAAATCTTCCACCCCGAGAGGCCCGGTGACGTCGGGAACCGCAAGAGGGTTCCGGTAGAAGGACGACCACAGCTCCAAGGTCTCCCGCGCGGTCAGTTCGGGCATCAGCGCGGCGTGCTGGGGCTGCACGGTGACCCGTTCGCGCAGGCGCAGGGGACGGGGCTCCGGATCCAGCCCGATGACCTCCACCGTGCCCCTGGTGCGGCTGCGCAGACCCACGCAGGTCTCCAACAACGTGGTCTTGCCCGCGCCGTTGGGTCCCAGCACCCCGACGATCTCGCCCCGGTGCGCGTCGAAATCGACGCCGTCCAGAGCGACCGCTGGCCCGTAGACCTGGGTCAGTCCTCGTACACGCACTGCCGGGTCGTCCCGGCCTCCCTCGGCCATCGCCGCTCCTCTCACTGTGCCGGAGCTCGGTTTTCTCGTCCCGAAAGATGTTCCGGCACAGCACTAAGAGCGGCTTTAAACATGGCTAATCCGTCCGGGTGCGGCCACGCGGACCGCGGTCCCCGGTGAAACCGGGCAACACACCGGCGCGGCGAAGCGGCACCGGGAGCCGCGCGCTCCCGCCCGCGCTCACCACCCGGTGGCGGCCAGGAGGCGTTCCTCGAGCGCGGGCACGAGCGTGCGCATGTAGCTGGCGGTGACGTGGCCGTCGTCCCAGTGCACGAGGACGTTGCCGACGACCGGGCGGCACACCCCCGGCTCGCAGAACTGGTCGGTGAGGTCGAGGGGGCTCACGTTCTCGGGCAGGTCGGCCTCCTCCAACGGGGAGATCTCCGCCATGGAGTTCCCGGGCTCGGAAGTGCATTCCTCGGGCCCGGCACCGGACAGACACTCAGGGACGTCGAACCCTGGGCGCGGAGTGTCCCGCACGGCAACGACCTCGATACCGAGTTCGCCCAGCTGCCGCCACCGGGCGGGGTAGCCGTCCACGACCTGTTCCTCCCCGTAACCCGCCGAGGTGTCGAGGCTGGTGGTCGTACCGGTGGTGAAGACCGCGTCGGGGCGCAGGTCGGCGAGCTCGGCCATGACCCCGTCGTTCCACTCGGCGCACTCGGTGTAGGGCTCGCCGAGGTAGCTCTGCGGGGCGTCGGTGAACAGGCAGGCGCCCTTGACGATGTTGAGTACGCGCCAGCCTCGGTCCTCGGCGATCTCCTCCAACGCGGGGAACCAGTGTGCGGCGTGTGACCCGCCGACCAGCGCGACCGTGCGTCCGGGGTCGTCGGCACCGTACTCGCACACGATGACGTCGGTCCCGGCGGTGTCCTGGTTGCACCCGTCGTCGTAGGTCACCGGCAGGTCGGTGTCGGCGTGCGCGGGATCGGGGTGGACCGGGGCGGGGTACTCGTCCTGGTCGCCGTCGTTCAGCGCGGGCGCTCCGGGGTAGCGCTGCGGGTCGGCGAGCTGCTGCTCGAGGTTGCGCTGTTCGGCCTCCATACGGGCCGACCACGTGCCGGCGGTGAGCAGCAGCGGGAGCAGACAGGCCAGCGCCAGAGCAGGAGCGCGCAACTTCCCGCCGCCGCGTCCGAAGTCGGTGGCGCGGTCGGCGACGGGTGTGGTGACGGCGGCCAGCACCACCGACAGCACCAGGACGGCCGCCCCGCCCAGCGGGCTCGCCAGGGTGCGTTCCGTCGCGGCCAGGTAGAACACCAGCACCGGCCAGTGCCACAGGTACAGGGCGTAGGAGATGGAGCCCAGGTAGCGGACCGGGCGCAGGGTCAGGACCCGGTCGGCGCCCCACGGTGATCCGGTGGTTCCGGCCACGACGACCGCGGCGGCGGCGAGGGTGGGCCACAGCGCCGCGTACCCGGGAAAGACGGTCGACACCTGGAGCAGGACCCCGCACAGCACCAGAGCGGTGAACCCGGCCCACCCCAGCAGCAGGCGCAGAGCCCGTGGCGGGTTCAACCACGGGAGGGCGAGCGCGAGGAGACCGCCGAGCGCGAACTCCCACAGCCGGGCGCCGGTGTCGAAGTAGGCCCACGCCTGGTCCGTGCCGGTGATGTGGACGGAGTAGGCGAGGGAGGACACGAAGATGCCCGCGAGCACGACGAACACGCCGCGGCGCGCGGCGGCCGTGCGCCGCGCGGTGCCGCTCTCCGTGTCCACGCGCTTCCCGCCTGCACGCCGGGTCGCCGACCACACGGCCGCACCGATCACCAACGGCCACAGCAGGTAGAACTGCCCCTGGATCGACAGCGACCAGAAGTGCTGGAACGGTCCGGTCGTCCCGTCGCGCGCCAGGTAGTCCGCGGAGTCGAGCGCGAGCTGCCAGTTCAGGTGGTAGAGGGCGGATGCGAGCGCCTGTCCCGCGTTCTCCTGCCACAGGGTCTCGGGCAGCAGCAGCCGCGCTCCGACCAGGGCCGCCGCGATCACCAGGACCGCCGTGGGCACCAGGCGGACGGCCAGACGGCTCAGGAACGCCCCGTACCGGATCCCGCCGCGTTCGCAGGCCCGGACCAGCGACCCGGTGATGAGGAAACCCGTGATCAGCAGGAAGACGTCGACGCCGCCGGAGACCCGGCCGAACCAGATGTGGTAGGCGGCCACCAGCAGGACGGCGACGGCGCGGAGCCCGTCGATCTCGGGCCGGTGCCCGCCGCCGAGGCGCTGCGTGTGGTCCCGTGCGGCGCCGACCCGACCGGTACCGTCCCGGCGCTCGGGTGCGGCCGGGCCGTGCTGCGGCGAGGAGAGGGCGGTCATGGCCGCTCATGGTGACGGCCCCGGGTGACGTCCCGGGATACGCGGACCCACGCCCGCCCCACCGGCCGGCGAACCGTCCCCCTCACGGTGCTTCAGGCACACGGACCCGCAGCGCGGACCGGAGGCCGACGGTGGGCCGCGCCCGCAGCCCCGGGGCAGGCAGAGAGGGCGGGCCCGGCAGGACTGCTGCACCGGGCCCGCCCCGCGCTTCGGATCAGCCCACGAGCGCTTGCCAGGTCACCGGACCCGCGTAGCCGTCCACGACCAGTTGGTTCAGGCTCTGGTAATCGCGTACCGCGCCGTCCATCACCGGACCGAAGTTGCCGTCGACGAGCACGCCTGCGCTGCGCTTGTTCATGGCTTCCTGCAGGCCACGTACGTGGGAGCCGTCAGAGCTTCCCGTGTCGAGTCCGTACACGATTTCCGGCCAGGTCTCGGGGCCCACCTGGCCGTCGACGACCAGACCTTGGTCGCTCTGGAACTCCTGCACCACGTCCACCGAAACCGGGCCGTAGTAGCCGTCGATCTCCAGATCGGCTCCGCGTTGGTTCATCAGGTGCTGGATGCTCTTGACCCGTTCGCCGTTGGACTCCGGGTCGATCCTCGGCCAGCCGCCGCCCAGGTCGACACCTCGACCGTTCATGAAGGGGACGGGGTCGGTGCTGGTGCCGGTGCTGCTGAGCCCGCCGGTATGCGTCTCGAAGTGCAGGTGCGGGCCGGTCACGTTACCGGTCGCTCCCATGTCGGCGATGAGCTGGCCGGCGGAGACCGAGGCGTCGAGTCCGACATGGTAGGCGCTCAGGTGCCCGTAGAAGCTGTAGACGTTGTTGCCGTGGGAGATCACCAACGCCTCACCCGTGCGGCCGGCCAGCCCGCCGCCCCAGGAGCGGCGGATCACGGTGCCCGCAGCGGCGGCGTAAACACCGGTACCGATGTTGTTGGTGACGTCCTGGCCCTCGTGCCCGTAGTTGCCTCTCGGTGCGCCGTAGTGGCCGCCGGTCGGGAAGTACCCCAGGGCGGGGTTGCACCAATCCCCGTTCATGGCCGCGGTCCCGGCCGCGTACGCGGGCGTTGTTCCGGCGAGGCCGGCCACGGCGGCGGTGGCTCCGGCTCCGATCCCGAAGAACGTCCTGCGCGACCACGGGGAGGGGGACCCGTCGTGGTGGCGGTTCGAACCGTTGGAGTCAGCGGGGGGCACAGGTGCTGAGCATGATCCACACATGTGTACTCCTCGAAGGAAATGTTTGTAGGGGGTGAAGCGAGGGATTCTTTCCTTCACGAGGGAGTCTAGGTGCGCCGACGTGAACATGCACGGGGGTGACCGGTTCTTCTCGGTTCGGCCCGGCGACGTCCCGGCCTCCTGTACCTCCTGGCTCTCACCGGAGACCGACCCGACGAGCTGGGAGAACAGCACGATCCCGTTGGGCGTGGTGATGTGCGCGATGTCCACGTCGGGGACGACGACCAGCGAGGTCGTGTCGCCGTTGGCGGGTTCACCGCCGAGCGGGGAGGACGCCAGGATCCGGTGTCCGACGTCGAGGCCGGCCCCTGCGGGGAAAGGCGGTCATGGTGACGGCCCCGGGTGACGTCCCGGGACACGCGGACCCACGCCCGCCCACCGGCCGGCGAACCCGGGCCGATGGATCACGGGCCCCGCCGTCGACGGAACCGGAGGCCGGACCGGCCTGCTCCCTGTCACTCAAAAAATGTGCGGTACCTGTGAACCAAGCGCCGCTTTCCGGGATCATAGTACACGGAAAGGGTTGCAGGAACCCGGAAGAACAGCGGGAGACCGCCTTATCTAAACTTAACAACCTCCGATCATGATACTCCTCGACTGGAGCGAGTGAATTCGGCAGACCCTACGAACAAGGGGTTCCGGCCCGCCTGACCGAAAATACTCTTGCATCCTGCCTACGAACACGCGTCGGGCGCTACACGTTTACCACCCGGTAGCATTCACCACCGACGAATCCCCCGCCATCCCCCGTCAATACACATCGCTGAAAAAAGAAAGAGATGACATGAAGCGCGATGTTCGTTCCACCGCCCTGGCTCTCCTGGCCACGGGCCTGCTGGCCATCGGTTCGACCGCATGTTCCAGCGAGGCCATCGGCTCGGTGGCGGAGAACGTATCGGCGGACACCGAAGCCACGGACGCGGGCAACACTTCCGAGGGAGATTCCGCAGAGTCGCGGACTCTGACCGGTGAGCTGGAGTACCTGGCTCCGGGTGAGTACATCATCGACGGCCAGGCGTTCTACGTCGCCGAGAGCACCCGGATCCTCGGCGGCATCCACACCTGCCCGGCCGAGGACGGCGCCGACGAGAACGGCTCCGGCACCGTCGAGTGCAGCTTCGACGAGTTCGACACCGCACTCGAGAACGGCACCGTCGTCCTCGCCGAGGTCGAGATCGTCGACGGCATCGCCGAGAGCATCACCGAGTACGAGGCTTGATGCGCTGACCGGCAGGAGACGTCGAGGGGCCGTCGCCCGAGCACGGGTGGCGGCCCCTACAGCTGTACGGGTTCCCGGTCCGGGTCGGAGACCAGCCGCGGATCGCGGTCACGCAGCACCGCGACGAGCGGCGACGACGTCCCGGCCTCCTGTACCTCCTGGCCCTCACCGGACATCAACCCGACGAGCTGGAAGAACAGCACGATCCCGTTGGGCGTGGTGATGTGCGCGATGTCCACGTCGGGGACGATGACCAGCGAGGTCATGTCGCCGTTGGCGGGTTCACCGCCGAGCGGGGAGGACGTCAGGATCCAGTGTCCGACGTCGAGGTCGGTCCCTGCGAGGAAGTGGTCGGCGACGGCATGCAGCACACGCAGGACCCACGCGGGCACGGCCGTCTCCTCGGGTCCGCGCGGGATCCGGCAGGTGAACTCGAATCCGGCCCCGGAGACCCGGGGCTCCTCACTGGTCTTCTCACCGAGTTCGGTGAGACCGAAGGTCACGAGCAACCAGTGCCCGTCGAGCGGGTAGGCGAGCACCCCGTCGAGGCCGCCCTTCTTCCCGCCGTCCTCGGTGTCCTCACCGTCGCGGGCCGGGAACTGGATGGTGAGGGGCTGCACGTCGGGGTACTTCTCGGCCCACTCCTCGTAGATCCGGGTGAGCCCCGGCATCAGCTCCAGCATCGTGTCTTCGCCCCTCCGCTCGATCTCGTCCGTCCTGTCCGAGGATAGGAGTGACCGGTGAGCACCGCGTCCCTGTTGTTTCGCGCGGGTCCACAGCGGCGAAAGCTCCCCGGGAGATTCCGAACCTGTTGAGGAGGCTGTGTCATGAGAGGTCTGCGTCTGCCGTCGGGCGCCGAGTTGCCGGTGCTGGGCCAGGGCACCTGGGGCATGGGCGAGGACGCGTCGGAACGGGCGTCGGAGGTCGCGGCGCTGCGGCACGGGCTCGACCTGGGCCTGGGCCTGATCGACACCGCGGAGATGTACGCCGACGCCGAGGAGGTCGTGGGCGAGGCGATCCGGGGCCGCCGTGACGAGGTGTTCCTGGTGAGCAAGGTCCTGCCGAGCAACTCCTCGTACGCGGGCACGATCGACGCGTGTGAACGGAGCCTGCGCCGCACGCGCACCGACCATCTCGATCTGTTCCTGCTGCACTGGCGGGGCGGGGTCCCGCTGTCGGAGACGGTGTCGGCGCTGATCGAACTCCGCGAGGCCGGCAAGATCGGCGACTTCGGGGTGAGCAACCTCGACACCGGCGACATGGACGAACTCTGGGGGGTCGAGGGGGCCCGCGACTGCGCCACGGACCAGATCCTGTTCAATCTGACCCGGCGCGGACCGGAGCACGACCTGATCCCGTGGTGCCGCGAGCACGGGCTGCCGGTGATGGCCTACTCCCCGATCGAGCAGGGACGTCTGCTCGGGGATCCGGTGTTGGCCGAGGTCGCCGAGCGCCACGGCGCCACCCCTGCCCGGATCGCCCTCGCGTGGGTGCTCGCGGGTGAGGGTCTGTGCGCCATCCCGAAGGCGAGTCGGCCCGAGCACGTGGAGCAGAACCGTGCAGCGCTCGACATCACACTCAGCGACGCGGATCTGGCGGCACTGGACGAACGTTTCCCCGCACCGGACCGCGCCACACCGCTCGAAGTGCTCTGACGGCCAGTACCCGAGGGTCGGGGGCCGGTTTCGGTGTCGGTACCGGGTCCTGACCTTCGGGTGAGAGCTTTGCTATGGGCGCGAGACCGTCCTTGTCCGCACATGGCAGCACTTGTAGCTTTCCTCCAACTTCGCCCACCCGGGTGAAAGTTCCTGTCCCGAGATCCCCGCTCGGTTTCGTAGGAGAGGCAGTACCCCCATGTCCAGACACACCACCGGCCTGCCACGGCGCCTGGCCTCCGTGCTCGCCGCAGCCGCGCTGGCCGTCACGCTTCCCCAGACCGCACACGCAGCCGAGACGTCCGCCGACGGCCCGAACACCACCCCGACCGCGCCCGCCCCGGCCGACCGCGCCGCCGAGGACCGGCTCGCCGCCGAGGCGGAGCTGGAACACGCGGCCGTCCCACCCGGTCCCCTGACCTTCGGCGCCGAGGCCCTCTCGTCCGTGGAGAGCGCCGCGGCCGACGCCGCGGCCGGGGCCTCCTGCGGCATCTCCGCCAAGGAGGCCACCGCGATGGCGCTGGCCCCGGTCTGGCCCGAGATCGTCACAGGCACCCAGGCCACGCCCTCACCGATGACCCTGTCCCGGTTCGACAACCAGGCGGGCCTGTACGACCCCGCCGGCCGCGACGGCCTGTTCTTCAACCCGGGCGTGGGCCTGTGGCAGATGGACTCGGCCGGCCTCGGCACCGACAACACCGCCGGCGAGGCCATCGACAGTGCTTGGGTGTCGGGCCTGGTCACGCCCTACATCGTCGACAAGTACTGCAGCGCCCTCAACGGCGGTTCCAGCGCGCCGGACGCCCGCGCCACGGCCTGGAACGACTGGAACGCCTGCTCCGGCGGCGAGTGCGACACCGTGTACTGGCGCGCATTCAACGACGGGGTGACCGCCGACGGGAACGTGGACCGTTACGGGGGCGCAGAGCCGCGCACCTGTGAGTACCAGGGCAGCACCTACGGCTGCCTGTTCGTGGACATCGCCGACGCGCAGGGCGCGGACTGGTGGGCCGCCCCGGATGCGGGCCGTTCGCCGCTGCCGCACCCGTTCTACGTGCTGCGCGACGACTCCGGCGGCTCCACGGAGGAGGTCCGGGTGTTCCTGGGCGAGGACTCCGGCCACGGCACGGACGTCACGGCGACCCGTCCGTTCGGCGGGGATGCCCGTGACTCGCTCACGTGGACCGACGGCCGGGGCCTGTGCGACACGACCGAGGGCCGCGGCGCCTGCTGAGGCCCCTCCCCTGTTCCCTGGAGGAACACCCGGCCCCGGGGGCGACGGTGGGCCGCACCCGGCTCGCCGTCGCCCGGTTCTGGTGTGTGAAGCTGCCTGTGATCCCTGTCCCGCGCGCCAGACTCCTCTTGCCCCTACTGGCGTTCTGCACTACTCGGCAGTAACATTGGCTTGTTACTAGTCGGTAGATCCGCGTGTACGACACCGCGGCCAGGGACACAGCGGAGCTGTCCATGACGCATTACAAGAGCAACCTGCGCGACATCGAGTTCAACCTCTTCGAGGTGTTCCGCCGCCAGGACGTGCTGGGCAAGGGCCCCTTCGAAGACCTCGACGAGGAGACCGCCCGCACCATTCTCGACGAGGTCAACCGCCTCGCCACCGGCGTCGTCGCCGAGTCCTTCGAGGACGGCGACCGCAACCCTCCGGTCTTCGACCCCAAGACCAACACGGTGCAGATGCCCGAGAGCATCAAGAAGTCCTACCAGGCCTACATGGACGCCGGCTGGTACAACCTCGACCTCCCCAAGGAACTCGACGGGCTCGGCGCGCCCCGCTCCCTCGTCTGGTCGGCCTCCGAGCTGATCCTGGGCGCCAACCCCGCCGTGCACATGTACTCGGCCGGCCCCGGCTTCTCAGGCATCCTCCACGCCGAGGGCAACGAGAAGCAGAAGGAGTTCGCCAAGCTCGCCATCGAGCGCGGCTGGGGCGCCACCATGGTGCTGACCGAACCGGACGCGGGCTCCGACGTCGGCGCGGGCCGCACCAAGGCCACCGACCAGGGTGACGGCACCTGGCACATCGAGGGTGTCAAGCGCTTCATCACCTCGGCCGAGCACGACATGTCCGAGAACATCTTCCACCTGGTGCTCGCGCGCCCCGAGGGCGCGGGCCCCGGCACCAAGGGCCTGTCGCTGTACCTGGTGCCCAAGTTCCTGGTGAACGACGACGGTTCCCTCGGCGAGCGCAACGGCGCCTACGTCACCAACGTCGAGGACAAGATGGGCCTGAAGGCCTCCACCACGTGTGAGCTGACCTTCGGCGAGAACCACCCCGCCATCGGTTACCTGGTCGGTGACAAGCACGACGGCATCCGCCAGATGTTCCTCATCATCGAGTACGCCCGCATGATGGTCGGGACGAAGGCGATCGCCACCCTGTCGACCGGTTACCTCAACGCCCTGGAGTACGCCAAGGAGCGCAAGCAGGGCAACGACCTGGCCGGTTCCAAGAAGGACCCGAAGGTCACGATCACGCACCACCCCGACGTGCGCCGCAGCCTCATGACGCAGAAGTCCTACGTCGAGGCCATGCGCGCCCTGGTGCTCTACACCGCCACGCAGCAGGACGAGATCCAGATCGCCGAGGCGGCGGGTGAGGACGTCACCGCCCTGGAGGCGATGAACGACCTGCTCCTGCCGATCGTCAAGGGTGTGGGCTCGGAGCGCTCCTACGCTCTGCTGTCCGAGTCCCTGCAGACCCTGGGCGGCTCCGGGTTCCTGCAGGAGTACCCGATCGAGCAGTACATCCGCGACGCCAAGATCGACACCCTGTACGAGGGCACCACGGCGATCCAGGCGCAGGACTTCTTCTTCCGCAAGATCGTCAAGAACGGTGGCGCGGCCATCGGTCAGCTCTCCGCCGAGATCAAGGAGTTCGCGAGCTCCGAGGCCGGCAACGGCCGGCTCAAGGAGGAGCGCAAGCTGCTCCAGGAGGGCGTCGAGCACGTCGAGAAGATCGTCGAGCTCATGGTGGGCCACACCATGGGCGCCGCCGAGGACCAGCGCGAGCTGTACAAGGTCGGCCAGAACGCCACCCGCCTGCTCATGGCCTTCGGTGACGTGGTGCTGTCCTGGCTGCTGCTGCGCCAGGCCGAGGTGGCCCTGAACAGCATCGACGGCGCAGAGGGCGCGGACAAGGACTTCTACACCGGCAAGATCGCCGCCGCGCGGTTCTTCACCGAGCAGTTCCTGCCGCGCATCGCCTCCGAGCGCAAGATCGCAGAGGGTGTCACCAACGACCTCATGGACGTGCCCGAGGCCGCGTTCTAAGGGGTGTGCCGAGCGCCTTCCCGGCGCCCCCTCACCGCACAGGGGCGGGGCGGTCCAGCTGGACCGCCCCGCCCTTTCGTCGTTCGCGGGGGACACGAACGCGGGCCGGCCGGCTCAGAGCTCGAGCTGGCCCAGTTCGAGCACGTCCAGCAGACGCCGGGACAGTTCCCATTCCTGCCCGATGGGGAGAACCGGTTCGACGGTCGGGCCGTTCTCCCCGCGGAAGGTCTCCCAGACCATGCACCAACGCATCCCGGCCCCCTCACCACGAAGGACCACGGCTTGCGTGGCGTGGTTGAGTTTCGCGGTGATCATCAGGCGGGAGACGTCGAGCTCGAAGCGCATCCCGCGGGTCTTGAAACAGACCAGGAGGTCACGGGCGGCTTCCTTACGGGTGAGCGGTCGGGGGTCTCCTCCGTCCTCGGGCCGGGGGTCGGCCTCCTCTGTGAGCCCGTGGCTTCGGGAACAGGTTCCGGGCGTCTTCTTCGGGGGAAACTCCATGCACCGAATATGGAGCCACAGGTATTGGCGTGGCCATAGACACAGCTCAAGTGGAGAACGACGAAAGGAAATCACGGAAGCTGTGGTGGGGCCGACCCTCCCGTGGTTTCCTATGGCCATGGCCAAGAAGGTTCCCGCTGCAGAGAATCAGACGTTGAGGCAGTTCGGCACCGAGCTGGCTCGGTTGCGCAGCCTGTCGGAGACCTCGCAGCGAACCGTGGCCGGGCATACACAGATATCACCCCAGCTCGTCGGCGCCATCGAGCGCGGGGAACGTTATCCGAGCCTGGAGTTCTCCCAGAAGGCGGACGAGCTTCTCAACGGCGGTGACCTGCTCGGATCGCTCTGGCGCAAGATGCAGAACGACGCCTACCCGCACTTCATCGGGGAGCTCGTCGACGTGGAGCCGTTGACGCGGATGTTCCGCGTGTACGAGCCCCAACTGGTTCCCGGCCTCCTCCAGACCGAGGGCTTCGCCCGTGCTGCCCTCACCGGGGGCAACCCGCGTGAATCACGCCATGCTGTGGAACGACTCGTCACCGGACGTATCGAGCGCCAGAGGATCTGGGACGGCCCAGCGCCCCCGCACATGGTGGCCGTCCTCGACGAAGTGGTGCTCACCCGACCGACCGGAGGCGCCTCCGTCATGTCGGCACAGATCTCACGGATGCTCACGATGATGGAGAAACGCCTGCTCAAAGTGTTGGTTGTCCCAACCGAACGCGATGGACACCCCGGCCTCACCGGTCCCTTCACTCTTCTGTCTCTCGAGGACGGCAGGGAAATCTCCTACGTGGAGGAAGCCCTTGCTGGCAGGATGGTCCATGATCGCGAGGGCATCCGCACTCTGTCATTGCAGTTCGGAGACCTGCAGGAGGTCGCGCTGTCCCCGGCCGAGTCTCAGCGGCTCATGATGAAGTTGAAGGAAGGCTTCGATGGAACTCACCTGGCATAAGTCCAGCTACAGCGGCAACCACGGGGGAAACTGCGTGGAGGTGGCGGAGACGCCCGAAGCCGTGCACGTGCGCGACACCCAGCACCCTCATCTCGGCAGACTCGACTTCAGTCCCGAGACGTTCGCGGCCTTCGTCTCCGACCTGAAGGCCGGCCGCGCCTCCCCCTCCTAGAACCTCCGCCCCGCCTCGCCCCTCATCCGGCCCCGGCCTACCGCAGTGCCGTCCACGGACCCACGCGCGGGTCGGCTCCCGTGGACTTCTCCGACACCTTGCTTGCGGCCTCCCCCGGGGCCGCGGGCTTCAGGCGTTCTTGCGGCCGCGCAGGATCAGGTAGAAGAGCACGATCGTGGCGGCGGTGGTGGTCGCGGCCATGGGTGCGAACGCCGGCTGGAAGGCTCCGGGGTCGTCGGGCAGGCTCTCCAACACGGCACCGGCGGCGACGGTACAGAGCACGGCGGTGGTGAAGCCGCTCATGTTGACCAGCCCGGATGCGACACCGGTGCGGCCGGCCGGGATGCCGT
This sequence comes from Nocardiopsis kunsanensis DSM 44524, assembly GCF_000340965.1. Lineage (GTDB taxonomy): Bacteria > Actinomycetota > Actinomycetes > Streptosporangiales > Streptosporangiaceae > Nocardiopsis > Nocardiopsis kunsanensis. The sequence goes on along the minus strand of NZ_ANAY01000030.1, from coordinate 49,350 downwards.
CGCGGGCGAAGTCGAAGGAGACCGTGGGGGCGAGGGTCTGTCCGACGGCACTGGCCCCCATGGCGGTCAGACCGAGCCAGGTGGGCACCTCACCGGTGGGCCACAGGACCATGAGGAGCCATCCCAGCGAGAGGGTGCTGCCCAGGGTCAGGGCCACACCGGTACGGATCCTGGTGTTGCGGCCGATCGCCATGCCGGCGATCGGGGCCATCCACAGGGGCGCGGCCGCCACCGCGGTGAGGGTCCCGGCGGCGGTGCTCGCGTCGAGGCCGAGCCCGTCCACGAGGAAGGGGTAGCCCCACAGCACCATCAACATCGTGAAGGGCGCCATGATCGCGGCGTGGTGGGCCATACCGATGCGGGGGCCGCGGGCTGCCAGGGCCTCCTTGAGCGCGGCCCACACCGGGATCGGTTCGACGACCGTGGACCGCCCCGCGGCGCCCTCGGGGCGGTCGCGCACGACGAGGAGCACGAGCAGGGCCATGACGGCGGTCAGCGCGGTCACGCTCATGAAGGCGACGGTCCAGCCGAACCCGTCCAGGGCCCAGGCCAGGGGCGCGGCGCTGGCCACCTGTCCGGTGCCACCGACCACGGCGGTGAGCCCGCTGACGAGGGAGTAGCGGGCGCGCGGGAACCACAGGGCGGCGAGCCTGATGACGTTGAGGAAGACGAGGGCGTCACCGAGGCCGATGAGGAAGCGTCCGGTGACGGCGAGTTCGATGTTGGGCGCCGAGGCGAAGAACCCGGAGCCGATCACCATCGCGCCGACACCGAGGACGAGCGTGTAGCGCGGGCCCATGCGGTCGGCGAGCAGTCCTGCAGGGATCTGGAAGAGGACGTAGATGAGGAGCTGCAGCATCGGCAGCATCGACAACAGGGCCGGGCCCACGTCGAAGCGTGCCTGTGCTTCCAGGGCCGCCACGCCGAGGCCGTTGCGGTGGAGCATGGCGAGGAAGTAGCCGCCGACAGCGACCCCCCAGACGATCCAGGCACGTGCACCGCCAGTGGGTTCGGTGGTCCCCGTTTCCGCCCCTCGGGAAGTCCTGTCGTCGGATCTTTCTGTCTGTGTCACGTGGCCGCTTCTCTCCTCGGGTCGTTCTGGAGGCAGTCTCCTCCACGCGCGCGTGCGCGAGGGACAGCGGGGGTGAGGCAGTGGCCATCGGCCTCGGAAAAGCCCGCACGGAGGCGTGTTCCGGGAAGGGCAATGAGGCGTCCGGAGTCGGTCAAGCGTTCCCCACCAGCACAAAGTCACGGTATGCGACAGAACTGGGACACCGTGTGCGATACCTGGGTGAGACTCGCGACAGAGGGGGCCGGATGAGGGTGTTTTCAACCCGCGCCCACTTTTCGTACACCCGTACCACACGCCGACTTCCAGCTGCCCAAACAAGGTGCAGTACAGATGAGACCCGATCGTTGGGTGTGATATTGGCCACAGAAAGAAGTCTCGACTACCGCCGGTCAGTTACTGCTAGCATCCGGAGCGCAAAGAATAACTGCGAGGTAACGGCACCGTACGTACCTCACCAAGCTTCTTTGTGGAGCGGGCCCGTCGGCCGACGAGTACGGCGGGGGCGCTCGAACCGCGGCGACGTGGCCGCACACAGAACGGAGCCCCGCGGGGCACCGGCCACACAACAGGTCCCCGCCGCGGTACCCGAGAAACCCTGGAGTCCATCTTGAGTCACTGGCGTCTGAACAACCCCCGGTCCACCCGGGCGAAGTCGGCACTCGCCAGCCGGGTCAAGCACAAACCCCGCCACGCCTTCTGCGCAGAGCGGGCCATCACGGCCCTCCTGGGGGAGCTCGCCCCCACCGCCACCCGCCGGCTCAACTGGTCCGGCAGCTCCGAGATGACGGTCATGACCGTGCGCGAGGACATCAACGTCTGGTGCCGCGACGGACAGTTCTTCTGGAACGATCTCGGGCGCACCTTCTGCCATCCCGCCAGCGACCCCTCGGGGGCCGCCGCGCTGCTGGACCCCTTCTCCGGGACACCCCAGCCCTCGACGTACCACTTCCCCCACACGGTCGCCACGCCTCGGCGCCCCATGGTCGCCGCCTGACGCGCACCACACACGCCCGTGCACCCCGCTGGGCGTGTGATCATCACCGCGCCGCCCGGGCCGCCCGCGGCGGCGCCCTCTCCTCTCCTCCTCTGCGAGACTGAGTCCGGGGAACACCCGTGCCCGCAAACCCGTGCACGTACATGCCGTGCACCGCGACCAGTGAGGAGACTGGGGACCATGATCCTGATCGTCGTGAAGTACCGGGTCAAGCCCGAGGCCAAGGACACCTTCCTGGACGCCGTCGCCGGCTTCACCGCCGCCACCCGTGCCGAGCCCGGCAACCTGTGGTTCGAGTGGTCCCGCAGCGTCGAACGCGACGACGAGTTCGTCCTCGTCGAGGCCTTCCAGGACGGGGCCGGCGAGGCCCACGTCAACAGCGACCACTTCCGCGCCGGGCTGGAGTCCATCAAGCCGCTCCTGGCCGAGACCCCGCTCATCGTCAGCCGCCAGGTCGAGGGCGAGGGCTGGGACCGCATGGGCGAGCTCCAGATCGACTAGCGTTCCTGGTGCTTGCCGGGGGCGGTCCCGCTCCCGGACACCGGAGCGAGGAGAGTGCGAGGCGATGGACCCCTACGTGGCCCGGCAGGACCGTTACGAAACCACCGAGTACCGTCGCAGCGGCAGGAGCGGACTGCTCCTGCCCCGCATCTCCCTGGGGCTGTGGCAGAACTTCGGCGGGGACCGTCCCCTGGAGGGCCAGCGCGCGATCCTGCGGCGCGCCTTCGACCTCGGGGTGTTCCACTTCGACCTCGCCAACAACTACGGTCCGCCCCCGGGCAGCGCTGAGGAGAACTTCGGCCGTGTGCTGGCCGAGGACTTCGCGCGCCACCGCGAGGAAATGGTCATCACGACCAAGGCCGGCTACGTCATGGGCCCGGGCCCGCACCTGAACGGCGGGTCCCGCAAGTACCTCCTCTCCTCCCTCGACAACTCCCTGCGGCGCATGGGCCTGGACTACGTCGACGTCTTCTACAGCCACCGTCCGGACCCGGACACCCCGCTGGAGGAGACCATGACCGCGCTGCACCACGCGGTGACCTCCGGCCGGGCCCTGTACGCGGGGATCTCCTCCTACAGCCCGGCCGCCACCCGCGAGGCCGCGCAGATCATGCGGGAACTGGGTACACCCCTGATCGTGCACCAGCCCTCCTACTCGATGCTCAACCGCTGGGTGGAGGAAGGCCTGCTGGCGACCGCCGCCGACGAAGGCATGGGTGTGGTCGCCTTCTCCCCGCTCGCGCAAGGGCTGCTGACCTCCCGGTACCTGGGCGGGGACGTACCGTCCGACTCCCGTGCCGGTGTGGGCCGGCCGAGCTGGCGGCAGAACATGCTCGGCCCCGAGGTGCTGGAGCGGGCCCGCGCGCTCAACGGGATCGCCGAGGAGCGGGGCCAGACCCTGGCGCAGATGGCGATCTCGTGGGTCCTGCGCGAACAGGGCGACCACACCGTCACGACCGCGCTCGTGGGCGCCTCCGGCGTGCAGCAGCTGGAACAGAACCTCGCCGCGCTGGACGCGCCCGGCTTCACCGAGGAGGAGCTGCGCCGCATCGACGAGTACGCCGTCGACTCCGACGTCAACATCTGGGCCTGGGCGACCCGGACCCGGCCCTGACCTTCCGGCTCACCTGTCCCGCTCTGGCCGTGGGCGGCACCGCGTTCGACGAGCCCCCTCGAGTCCCTCCGCGTCCCGGCCGAGAGACGGAGACGGGCGAACAGTAAGCTGCACACGCGACCCCCCGTGCCAGAAACCGAGAACCCCCATGCACTCCCTCGCTGACGACGACCCGACCCGGATCGGCCCCTACCAGATCACCGCCCTCCTGGGCAGTGGCGGTATGGGCCGCGTGTACCTGGGTTTCGACCGCGACGGCCATCCGGCCGCGGTGAAGGTGGTCAGGGCCGAGTACGCCTACGACCCCGACTTCCGTGAACGCTTCGCCCATGAGCTCTCCCTCGCCCAGAGGGTGCACGGCCATGGCGTTCCGCGGGTGTACGCCGCCGACACCTCGGGGGAACGTCCGTGGTTGGCCACCGCCTACGTCAAGGGGCCTTCCCTGCAGCATCTGGTGGAACGCACCGGACCGCTGCCCGAACCCTCCGCCGTCCTCCTGGCTCGCGCCATCGCCCAGGCCCTGGCCGGGGTGCACGCCCGAGGACTCGCCCACCGCGACCTCAAACCCGCCAACGTCATGGTCGCTGCCGAAGGGCCGCAGGTCATCGACTTCGGTATCGCACGCGCCACCGAGGACGGCCGCCGGACCGACGACGACACGATCGCCGGCACGCCCGGGTACATGGCACCGGAGGCTTCCCGCGGCGAACAGGCCGGCCCGCCCGCCGACGTGTTCGCGCTCGGCGGGGTGCTCGTGTGGGCCCTGACCGGCGTGGGCCCCTTCGGCGACGGCCACCCTTCCTCCGTCGTCTACCGGACCGAGAACCTCGACCCCGAACTCGACCGGATCCCCCCGGCCCTGCGCCCGCTCCTGGCCGCGTGCCTGGACAAGGACCCCGCGCGCCGTCCCACCGCCGCTCAGGTCCTGCAGACACTCGGCGGTCCCGTCGCCCCCGCCTCCGACGCCGCCCAGTGGTTGCCCCCGCGGTCCGCGGCCGCCGTGAACGAGGCCACCGCCGAGTACGACCGGGTTCGCGCCCTGTCCGGGAGCGGTTCGAAGGCGCGCGGGCTGCTCGTCGCCGGCGCCGCCGCCATGGCGCTGTGCCTCGTCGGCGGGTTCGGGTTCTGGGCCGCCTCCGATCCCTTCGCGCCACCGGAGGAGAACCAGGCCGCCGGAGAGGGGGAGGGAGAGGTCCCCGAGCGGGAGCGGTGCGACCCGACCCAGCACCTGGCCGAGGAGTTCACCGAGGCCGCCTCGGAGACCCCGACCATCCCCTCCAACACCGACCGCGTCTTCAGCCGGTTCTCCAACGACGGGTCGGTCCTGGCCGTGTCCGGCAACCGCGGGGTGGTGCTGTGGGACTGGCAGGCGGGCACCGAACTCGCGCGCATCGAGGCGAACCTGCCGCACAGCGCCAGTGTCCCCCGCTTCAGCCCGAACGACTGCCTGCTCGCCTGGGGCACCGAGGAGGGTGCCCAGGTCTACTCCCTGGAGAGCGGCGAACTCACCGTGCACGCCGAGGGCCGCGAGATCCGCGAACTCGCGTTCTCCCCCGACGGCGACGTCCTGACCGTGGGTGACGCCGGTTTCGACAGCGCAGGCGGAACCTACGACATCGATCTGGAGAGCGGCGACACCGTTCAGGTGCACCGCGACGGCGAAGCGATGGTGAGCCTGGTGTACGGCCCCGAGGGCGAACACCTCGCCGGCATCGACAACATCGACCAACTGCGCGTGTGGGACGCCGCGACCGGCGAGGTCGTCTACTCACACGACAGCCTCGCGATGCTCGACATCGGCACCGGTCTGACCCTGCTCGGTGACGGGGAGCTCATCATCGCCACCGCCGAGGGTCCCGTCCACTACGACTTCCTGACCGACGATGGTGAGGGCTTCGTCTTCCACCCCGACGAGGACGACGACGAGGACGCCTACAACGCCGATCTCCTCGAGTTCGCTTACGCCCCGCACGCGAACCGCATCTACACCGTGCGCGCCGAGACGGCCGACGAGGACGACAACGGGAACGGCGAACAGGACGTCTACCTGCACATCTGGGACTGGGACCACACGCAGGACGTGGAAGAGGAAGAGATCGAACCGGAGAGCGAGGCCCTCGGCCTGGGCATGTCGGTCCACCCGGAGGGCGAAGTCGTCTCCGGGACCGATCTCGAAGCGGGACAGATCATCATCATGTCCCCCGACACCCTCGCCGAGATCGACCGCCTCGGCTGAACCGGACGACGACTTCCCGACGAAGGCTGACCATGCACCCTCTCCACCCGCACGACCCGCCCCGGGTCGGTCCCTACCGGCTCCGCGCCCGACTCGGCGAGGACACCTGCTCACGCGTGTACCTGGCGACCGCGCCGGAACACCCTCCGGTGGCGCTCAAGGTGGCGCGTTCGGGCCTGGTCCCGGAACCGTCGTTCCGTCCCGCCTTCACCGATCTGGTGGCGGCGACCCGGCCCCTGCGCAGCCCGTACGTGGCGGGTGTGCTCGACGCCGACACGGAGGGCCCGGCCCCTTGGGTCGCTGTCACCCGCCCCTTCGGCCCCACCCTCGCCGAGTGCGTGCACGCCCACGGCCCCCTGCCCGCAGCGGCGCTGGCCCCGCTCGCCCTGGCCATGGCGCAGGGGTTGGCCGACCTGCACGCCGTCGGGCACGCCCACGGGTCCCTGTGGCCCGGCGGTGTGCTGCTCACCGAACACGGCGCTGTCCTGGCCGATCCCGGCTTCGAACGTGTCGTCGCCGATCTGCACGGCCGCGCACCGCACCCAGCCTTCGCCGCGCCCGAGGGCGGTGCTGCCGCGGCCACCGACGTGTTCTCCTGGGCCCGCACACTGTGCTTCGCCGCCTCCGGGGTCGAGGGCCCTGCAGGGTCGGACCGTGTGCCCATGCAACTTCGGGGCGTGGTCGACGCCTGTGTCGAGGAAAACCCCGACCTGCGTCCCACCGCTGCCGACCTCGTCCGGATCCTCGGCGGCCCCACAGCACCCGGTCCCTGGCCCGAGGGTCTGGCCGAGGTGGTGCGGCGTTCGGCCGGAACCGGGCGACAGGTCCTCACCGCGGGCGAGGAGACCGGCAAGAAGCGCGGACGCGGCAAGACCGTCGGGCTGACCGCTGCGGGTCTGGCCGTGGCGGTGCTGGCCGGTACCGGCGCGGTCTGGGTCCTCAACGGCGGCCAGGAGGACGCCGGCGGAGAAGGCAGCGACGGTGGGCGAGCAACCACGGAGGACACCGGACTCATCAGCGACGTCAGTTGCCTGGACGCCGACCTCGAGGCGCCCGAATCACCCGTGGAGGACCTGGACGCCATCGACGTGTCCTTCTCCCCCGACGGCGACGCCCTGCTCATCAGCAGCTTCCGACACGGACTCACCGTCTGGGACTGGCGCGAGGGCACCGAGATCGCCCGTCCCGGGGGCGGGTTCACCGACACCGACAGCGGAGAATTCGCCCCGGTCGGCTGCATGGTCGCCGCCCAGCAGCCCACACCGTTCGACACCGACGACTACGACCGTCCCGTCCTACACACCCACGACCTGCCCTCCGGCGACACCCGCCAACAGCTGGGCCCGCAGTCCCAGCGTGTACTCGACGAGCTCGAACCGCCCAGACGCGCCGAGGATTTCGCCTTCTCCCCGTCCGGCGAGCAGATGGCCCTCGCCGTCGCCCACGACACGACCTTGGGCGACGGTGAACAACTGCCTCCGGTCGGCGTCGTCGACATGGCCGCCGGCGAACTCGAGCACGAGTGGTCCGACGACGACTCCCTCGTCTCCGGTCTGGAGTTCCTCGACGAGGACCGTGTCGTCGTCTCCACCGCCGGGCCCCTGGAACTCCGCGACGCCGAGACCGGGGAGGTACTCGAAACCCTGCGTGACCACACCAGCTACGAGTTCACGACCGTGCCCGGCACCACCCGGGTGCTCTACCGCAGCAACGAGCACCTGGTGCTGTGGGACTTCGAGGAGGACGCCGAGATCGACCGGTTCCCTGTGCCCGACTACCACGAGGTCTACAACGACGAGTTCGGCTACCCGACCGGTATGAGCGTCGACACCGAACTCGGTCTGGCCCACTTCAGTTGGGGCGAGGCCGACTCGGCCTTGATCGAGAGTTCCGGCCGGGAATACGAGCACCACGGGCACCTGTGGGACCTGGAGACCGGAGAGGACCTCGCCGAGGAGGAGAGCGGCCTGATGCCGCGTCCCGTCGACTTCCACCCCGGCCAGGAGGTCATCGCCTCCGTCAACGCCGAGGGCGACGTCGACCTGCTCGACCCGGAGACCTTCGAGATCACCGCCACGCTCTCCTAGGAAGCCGACCATGAAACCCCTGACCCCCTCCGACCCCTCCCACATCGGCCCGCACCGGGTACTCGCACGTCTCGGCGCCGGCGGCATGGGCGCGGTCTACCTCGCGCGCACACCCGACGGGCACATGACAGCGGTCAAGGTCGTCCACGAGGAGCTCGCCCAGGACCAGGGTTTCCTCGCCCGGTTCGCCCGCGAGACCCGCACCGCCCAGCGCGTACGCGGACCTTTCACCCCCGCCGTGCTCTCGGTCTCTCCCGGGGGCGAGCCCCCGTGGATGGCCACCGAGTACGTTCCCGGCCCCACCCTGAGCGAGGCCGTGAAGGGGCGCGGTCCTCTCCCCGAGGGCTCCCTGCGGGTGCTCGCGCTCGGCCTGGCCCGTGCTCTGCAAGCGGTACACGCCTCCGGGATCATGCACCGCGACCTCAAGCCCGGAAACGTCCTGCTCTCCCCACGCGGCCCTCAGGTCATCGACTTCGGTATCGCACGCGCCGTCGAAGGCACCGTGCTGACCAAGACCGGCGAGGCCTTCGGCACCCCCACCTACACCTGCCCCGAGACGGTGCTCGGCCGGGAACAGTCCCCGGCCGGCGACGTGTTCGCGCTCGCCGGCATCGTCGTGTTCGCCGCGTCCGGCCGGCCGCCCTTCGGGAGCAAGCCCGCCGCGCAGGTGCTACGGCGCATCGTCGATACCGAACCCGACCTCGAGGGGGTCCCCGAGGGCGCCCTGCGCGACCTCGTGGCCCGCTGTCTGGCCAAGGACCCCGCCGCACGCCCTTCCGCCGACGAGATCGTCCACGTGCTCTCGTCCGAGCCCCTGCCGGACGCCGAGCACGGGTGGCTGCCCGCACCCGTCAACGCCGAGATCAGTGAACGCGAACGCGAGCTCCACCGGGTCGTGCACGAGGCACCCACCGCTCCGGGTGTCGCCGATGCGGGCCGTGAGCGCCGCGGGTGGCTGGTGGTCGGCGCCGCCGTCACCGCTGTGGTCCTCATGGCCGCCGTCGGGGCCGTGGTGCTGCGTCCGTGGGAGAGCACGGACGAGGGCAGCACGGACGGCTCCGTTGCCGAGGAAGGCAGCGCTCCGGAGGACAGCGCTCCGGTCGAGTCGGCCTTCCCCGGATCCGTTTACGACCTGTCGTTCACCCCCGACGGGGACCGGCTGTACGTGCACACAGAGGACGAAGTCAGCCTCTGGGACTGGAGGGATGGCGAACTCCTCGCCACGCCCTTCGAGAGCACGGACGAGTCCGTCCTCTACAACTTCGCCCTCGCCGACACCGGTCACATGGCGACCGTCGGGGAGGAAGGCGTACGTGTGTGGGACGAGGACCACAACGAGCTCGCCTCGTTCATCGCGGACGACCACGACGAGGTGGACTTCTACGACGGGTTGTCCTTCTCGGCTGACGGCTCCCTGATCGCCTTTCGGTCGGTGCGCCCCGAGGGCGACATGACAGCGATGATCTGGGACTGGGAGGAGGACGCCCTCGTCTGGGAGGAGGACGGGTCGACGCTCAGCACCGAGATCAGTCCCGACGGGAACTACATCTTCATGGAGGATCCCAGGGACGTACCGCGGATGTGGGTGGTGGAGGTCGGGTCCGGGGAGCGGATCGCCGAGTTCCCCGAGGACGAGTCCGTGCACGACGGCGAGGGGATACCTCCCGGGCACGAGGGGTTGTTCTCCCCCGTGGAGCCCTACCTGGCCGTCTCCGACGGCTATGCGGAGACGACCTTCGTCTACGACCTCGAGGAGAAGGAGACCGTCCAGGAGATGGAGTCTCCGGGTGTGAGCGGCGGAATGGACTTCACCCCCGACGGTTCCACGCTCATCGCGGGGAGATCGGACGGCATCGATGTATCAGGGGGGTTCATGTGGGACGTGAACAGTGGAGAAAACCTGGCACCAGGGGACACCCTTCTCTACACCAGGCCGGAGGTCCACCCGCAGGAGGAGACCATCGCGGTCGTGGAGTCCGGTCAGGGGATCGACGACAGCATCATCCTCTTCATCGACCCTGAGACACTCCGGGACAACCACGAAATCTCCTGACGGGTCGCGGAGCGGTCTGTCAGTGCGCTGAGTCCGACGAAGCGGTGCGGGAAAAAGACGGCTTCCCTGGGGGTCGATGATGGAAGCACGAATGACCAGGTGGAATCTTTCACGGCGCCCCGGCGGAGCACAGACAAACCGTGTTTCACATGAGGATCCCCGTCTCTACCCCCGAATAATGGGCATCCTCGCTCGCTTTTTGTCCACCGAACCCACTGCCTCCACTCCAACCCAGGGTGGTGGCCGCACCCGACGGAGAAGCCTTGTGAACGTCGGTTGCTGCTGGGCTCGGTGCACCACACCCGGGCCGTCCGGGGGTGGAAGATCGCCGAACGCATCAAAGCCGTGGAGCTGCTCGGCCTGGGCCCAAGGGGTAAGCAGGGCTCTCGGGGGTGGCGTGAGGAGGATGAGGACGACACCTCGGGTTCCGGGGCGGGAGAATCCGGTTCCAGCGGTTCCGATGGCGAGGGTCTGACAGCGGAGCTCCTGCTTCCTCCTCCAGTAGCGGCGACTGACCGGTAACGGACACACCGGACGAAGCGCCGACTCAGGGCCGGGTTGCGGCTATAGCGTGACACCGGTTCACCGTGCTCCGGAAAGGAACGCCCATGTCCGACCAGACCACGCCCGCGTTGTCCGTACTCGGCCGCCTCATCGACGGTCTTCGCGAGAACACGCGAGCCACGACGGTCTTCGGCCCACCTGTGACCTCCGGAGGGACCACGGTCGTCCCCGTGGCCCGGGTGGGGTTCTTCGGCGCCATGGGCGGCGGGGTGAGTCGCGCGACCATGCTCGGCGGCGAGGGCTCGGGCGGGATCGGCCTCACCAGGGCCCGGCCGTCGGGGTTCATCGTGCTCGACGGTGAGGGCGCGGGCTTCCGTCCGATCCGTCAGCCGGCGACGAAGCTGGCCCTGCCGCTGGCGGCGATCACCGCGGTGGCCGTCACGCGCGTCGTGACGGTGTCGGTGCGCGAGGCCCGACGGCGCAAGAAGCTCGAGGCCCGGCGGTGCGAGGAGGACGCCGAGGCCTGAGCGTTCCGTCCCCCCGGGTACAGGCCGGTGCCGCACGGCACCGGCTTTTCTGTTGCCCGCCCCAGGACGTACTGGTGTGACCCGGACCGTCTCGGCTCAGGGCCGGTCGGATAGCGTGCTCCACGCTGTTGGGCACGTGCGGACGACGGGGGCTTTTCTTGTCCGGGGTCATTACAGGGTTCGGGGTCATCGCGAGCATCGTGGTGGTGGGTTACCTGCTCGGCCGGTGGCCGGTCCTGGGTCCCAGCGGGCGCGAGGTGCTGCACAAGCTCTCGTTCTACGTGGCGAGCCCGGCGCTGCTGTTCACGTTGCTGGCCGAGACGGACCTGACGCTGTTGGTCTCGGGTCCGGTCCTGGTGAGCCTGCTGAGTGTGTTCACGGTCGCGTCGGTGTTCATCGTCGCGGGTCTGGTGCGGCGCTGGGGTGTGGGCCCTACGACGGTGGGGACGTTGTCGTCGAGTTACGTCAACGCCGGGAACCTGGGACTGCCGGTGGCGGCGTACGTGTTGGGTGACGCGACTCTCGTGGCGCCGATCCTGTTGTTGCAATTGCTGTTCATGGCACCGGTGGGGCTGACGTTGCTGGACCTGAACCGGGGCCAAGTGCGTGGTCTGGGCCCGATGGTACGGCGGTCGTTGGGGACGCCCGTACGCAACCCGATCCTCATCGGTTCGTTGGCGGGTGTGGCGGTGTCGGCCTCGGGGTGGACCCCGCCGGGGCCACTGATGGAACCGTTCGATCTGGTCGGGGCGATGGCGGTCCCGGCGATGCTGTTGGCGTTCGGGATGTCGCTCAACGGGAGCCGGATGCCGGGGCGCGGCCCGGAGAAGGGACCGATGTTCCTGGCGGTGGTGCTGAAGTCGGTGGTGCAGCCTGTGGTGGCCTGCGTTCTGGGTGCGTGGGTGTTCGGCCTGGGCTCGGCGGACCTGTTCTCTGTGGTGGTGTTGGCGGCATTGCCGACGGCACAGAACGTGTTCAATTACGCCTCGCTGTACCGCACGTCCGAGATGATGGTGCGGGAAGTGGTGTTGGTGACGACGATCCTGACGGTGCCGGTGCTGCTCGTGGTGACGCTGCTCCTGGGTTGAGCGCCGCGGACCCGCACACGCCGCGGGCCCGCCCCGAGGGGACGGGCCCGCGCTTCGCTGCACTCTCTGATCACCACCGCGTCAGCTAGTTGCTGAAGGGCACGTTCTCGATCTCGCCGAACGGACCGGCCCGCAGGGTCATCTCGTCGGCCTCGGCGGGCGGTGCGGAGAACACGGCGATGAGCTGGTAGCTGTTTCCGGGCTGCATCTCGTGCACCTCGTCGGCGAACGGCCCCGTGTTGTCCTCGCCGAACTGGAAGCAGGTGATGTAGCGGGCCAGGTCGGAGTCGGGTTCCAGGAGCTGGAAGCCGCCCAGGGTTCCGTCGGTGAAGTCGGCGGGTGCGCCGGGGAGCACACCGTCGTCGCCGGTCAGGTCGGGGGTGAGTGGGTCGTCACTGGTGTTGGTCAGCGACACGGTGCTGATGACGTAGGCGCCGTCGCGCACCAGGGGGTGCACGTCGAGCTGGACGTCCTCGTAGGTCTCGGTGGCCACGACCTCGGCGTCGGCCTCCTCGACGAAGTCGGCGGGCGGGAAGACGTTGCGGTCGCTGGAACCCAGCACGTCCTCGTCGCGTTCGGCGGACTGGCCGTCGGTGTCGGCGGGATCGACGGGGTACTCGAACTCGACGCGGCGGTTGCGGGCACGGGCCTCCTCGTCGTCGGAACCGCCCTCCTCGGCGACGGGCTCCTCGGCACCGCGGCCTTCCAGCCCGAAGGTGTGCTCGTCACCGAGCTCCTCCTCCAGGACGTCGCGCACGGTCTCGGCGCGCTCCTCGGAGAGGCTCTCGTTGTAGTCGTCGGTGCCCTTGCCGTCGGTGTGTCCGATGACGGTGATCTCACGCCGGTCGGGGTCGATGTTGTTGCTGACGGAGGCGGCGGCCTCCCGCACGACCCCCTCGGCCTCCTCGGTGAGCTCGGCCTCGTCGAACTCGAACATCACGTCGGCCTTGAGGGCGACGGTCTCGGTGTCGCCGTCACGGGTGGTGGAGGTGGTCTCGGAGTCGACGAAGCTCTCCAGGCCGCCGATGAACTCCACCTGGTCGCCGTCGGGGCGGCGGTTCTCGAACTCGACGATGTCGCCGGCCTGCGGGGAGGGGTCCCCCGCCTCGTCGCCCATGTCGGCGCCGTTGGGGTTCTCGGGGTCGGGGCGTTCCTCGTCGACGTCCTGGATCGGGAGGCCGGTCATGGCACCCAGGCCGCTGCCGACGTAGGTCAGTTCGGTGACGTCGTCGGGGAAGCGGGGGAAGTAGAGGCGGTGCACGTTGGTGGCGTCGGTCTCGACGGGGAAGAGGTCGTCGCTGCGCGGGGGCACCGAACCGTAAGGGACGTCGTCACCGTCCTGCAGGGGGCCGGCGGTCACACCGCTGACGGGGTCGATGAGGATCGGCGGCAGGCCGAGGATGGTGTTGTTGCCCCTCAGAGACGCTCGGATCGTCGACTCGTAGTGCAGCACCATGTAATCGTCGGTGCGTTCCAGGCCGGTGATGGAGAAGGTGGTCTCCACGTCCTGGCCGGTGTCGAGGAAGATCGGGCCCTCGCGGGTGTAGGGGAAGTCTGCGTCGACCTCCTCGTCGCGGGGTTCGTCGACGGTCTCGGTGACGTTCTCGGTCTCGGGGGCCTCACGCTCCCCCCGGAGATCACGGACCACGCCGCAACTGGTCAGGGCCGTGGTGGCCGCGAGGACGGCGGCGGTCACCGCCAGACCGCGTACGGCTCGGGGGTTGGTGGTGGGGGACATGCGGGGCCTTCCTCACGATCGTCCTGATGGCCGTCCGGGGTCGGCCTCCGGTTGCTGGGCTCCAACATCCCCTACGACGCGAGCAACACCTTGTTGGTTCTGTCCGCCTCTGCGCCCCTCGCCCGCACCACTGTCCGGGGCCGCCGCACGGCCAGGCGCCGGAGCGCCGGGGGCCGCGCGGGCGGGTCGCTCCAGGTGTCGTCGACCCGTCGGAGGGCATATCTGTCACGAGGGCCTGTCCCTCTCCCCCTTTGAGGGACAGGCCCGTCACACGGGAAGGGCTCGGACGCGACCGCGTGGTCGTGTCCGAGCCCTCACTCGTGCCGGGTCTCCCCGCCGATCAGCCCCAGGCCAGAGCGGTCAGCTCCGGGTCCTCCAGGGCGGTGCCGATGTCGCGCAGCACCTTCGACCCGAGCTCGCCGTCGACGAGCCGGTGGTCGAAGGAGAGCGCCAGGGTGGTCACCTTGCGCACGGCCAGTTCGCCCTCGTGCACCCACGGCATGTCGCGGATCTGCCCGAACGCGAGGATGGCCGCCTCACCGGGGTTGATGATCGGGGTACCGGCGTCGACACCGAACACACCGACGTTGGTGATGGTGATGGTGCCGCCGGACATGTCGGCCGGGCTGGTCCTTCCTTCCCGCGCGGTGTCGGTGAGCCCCTTGAGGGAGGCCGCCAGCTCGGGTAGGGCCTGGGCGTGTGCGTCCTTGATGTTGGGCACCACCAGGCCGCGGTCGGTGGCGGCCGCGATCCCCAGGTTCACGTAGTCCTTGAGCACGATCTCCTGGTTCTCCTCGTCCCAGGAGGAGTTGACCTCGGGGTGGCGGCGCACCGCCATGAGCAGTGCCTTCGCGACCAGCAGCAGCGGCGAGACCTTGACGTCGGCGAAGTCGGGGCGCTCACGCAGCCGCTTGACCGCGTTCATGGTCCCGGTGATGTCGATCTGCAGGAACTCGGTGACGTGCGGCGCGGTGAAGGCGCTGTTGACCATGGCGGCGGCGGTGTGCTTGCGCACGCCCTTGACCGGGACACGGCGTTCCCGGGCGCTCTGGTCCCCTACCGCCGGCGCCGGCTGGGCGGCTGCGGCGGTCTCGGGCGCTGCGGTGGCGGGTTCGGCCGCCGACCGCACGTCGGAGCGGGTGATGATGCCGTCGGCCCCCGTGGGGGTGACCGATGCCAGCTCCACACCGAGGTCCTTGGCGAGCTTACGCACGGGGGGTTTGGCCAACGGCCGTCCCTGCGCGGCCGCTCCGTTCGGCGAGGCCGGTTCGGCCGGCGCCGGTCGGGCGGGTTCGGGTGCCGGGGTCGGCTGAGCCGCACCCGAGGGGGTGGGCCGTCGACGGGCGCGGCGCTGGGTCGGTGCCGCCTTCTCCCCGTAGCCGACCAGGGGCTTCTCCTTCTCCTCACCGTCGTCGGCAGGGGTCTCGGGCTCGGCGGCCGTGGCCGTTCCGCCGTCCGACGCGCCACCTCCGGAGCCGGTGCCGTCGTCGATGGTGATGATGACCGTGCCGACCTCGACGGTCTCGCCCTCCTGGGCCTTGAGCTCCTTGACGGTGCCCGCGTGGGGGCTGGGCAGCTCCACGGCCGCCTTGGCCGTCTCGATCTCGCAGATCATCTGGTTGACGGTGACTTCGTCGCCCGGTGCCACGTACCAGGTGAGCAGTTCCGCCTCGACCAGGCCCTCGCCGACATCGGGCAGTTTGAACGCGTGCACGCCGTCGACCGCGGGGTCGCTCTTCTGAATCGCCATGTCCTCTGTCTTCCCCTGTCTGCCTCGCCGTCTAGTACGCGAACGCGCGGTCCACACCGTCCAGAACGCGGTCAAGATCCGGAAGGTAGTGCTCCTCCAGACGCGACTGCGGGTACGGGGTGTCGAACGCGGTGACGCGGATGACGGGCGACTCCAGGTGGTAGAAGCACTCTTCGGTGACACGTGCGGCGATCTCCGCTCCGGGGCCGCCGGTGAGGGTGGCCTCGTGGGTGACGACCAAGCGGCCGGTGCGCTTCACCGACTCCACGATGGTGGGGTAGTCGACCGGTGCGAGCGAGCGCAGGTCGATCACCTCCAACGAGTGGTCGGTGTCGGCCTCGGCGGCCTGCAGTGCGGTCTTGACCATGGGCCCGTAAGCGAGCAGGGTCGCGTCGGTGCCCGGGCGTGCGATGCGGGCCGAACCCATGGAAAGGGCGTCGTCGAAGGCGGCTTCGGTGTCGAACTCGGCCTTCTCGTAGTAGCGGCGCTTGGGTTCGAGGAAGATGACCGGGTCCTCGCTGCGGATCGCCTGTTGGATGCCCCAGTAGGCGTCCTCGGGGTTGGCGATCGTCATGACGCGCAGGCCCGGGGTGTGGGTGAAGTAGGCCTCCGGGGACTCGCTGTGGTGCTCCACGGCACCGATGCCGCCGCCGTAGGGGATGCGCATGACCAGTGGCACGCTGAGTTTGCCGGCGGAGCGGCGGCGCATCTTCGCGAGCTGGGTGAAGGTCTGGTTGGTCGCCGGGAAGAAGAACCCGTCGAACTGGATCTCCACGACCGGCCGGTAGCCGCGCAGGGCCATGCCGATCGCGGTACCGACGATGCCGGACTCGGCCAGGGGGGTGTCGATGACCCGGTCGGCGCCGAAGTCCTTGTGCAGGCCGTCGGTGACGCGGAAGACCCCGCCGAGGCGTCCGACGTCCTCACCCATGACCAGGACCTTGGGGTCGTGTTCCATGGCGGCGCGCAGGCCGGCGTTGATCGCCTTGCCGATGGTGAGTTTGCTCGTCATGGCCTATCGGCCCCCTTCCGCCCCGGCGCCTTCGAAGGAGGCCAGGTACTCCGCGAACTCGGACCGCTGCTTGTCGATGTGGACGTTGGGCTCGGCGTAGACCTCGTCGAAGATCTCGAGCGGTTCGGGGTCGGGCAGGGCGCGGCACTCGGTGCGCACCTGCTCGCCGATCCGGTCGGCTTCCTCGTCCACGGAGGTGAAGAACGTGTCGTCGGCCAGGCCGTGGTTCTCCAAGTAGCGCCGGAGCCGCAGGATGGGGTCCTTGGCCTTCCAGTCGTCGAGCTCGGCGGAGGCGCGGTAGCGGCTGGGGTCGTCGTTGGTGGTGTGGGCTCCCATGCGGTAGGTGTAGGCCTCCACCAGGGTGGGACCGTTTCCCTCGCGGGCGTTGGCGAGCGCGGCGCGGGTCACGGCCAGGCAGGCCAGGACGTCGTTGCCGTCCACGCGCATGCCGGGGAATCCGTAGCCGGCGGCGCGGCGGTAGATGGGGGCGCGGGACTGCCGGTCCAGGGGCTCGGAGATCGCCCACTGGTTGTTCTGGCAGAAGAAGACGACGGGGGCATTGTTGACGGCGGCGAAGTTGAACGCCTCGTTGGTGTCGCCCTGGCTGGTGGCGCCGTCACCGAAGTAGGTGATCACGGCGCTGCCGTCCTCGCCGACGGCGCCGTCGCGTTGGACACCCATCGCGTAGCCGGTCGCGTGCAGGGCCTGGCTGCCGATGACGATGGTGTACAGGTGGAGCCCGTGTTCGTAGGGGTCCCAGCCTCCGTTGGTGACACCGCGGAACATGCCGAGCAGTTCCTTGGGTTCGATACCGCGGCACCAGGCGACGCCGTGCTCGCGGTAGGAGGGGAAGGCCATGTCGCGGTCGGTGAGGGCACGTGCGGAGCCGATCTGAGCGGCTTCCTGGCCGAGCAGGGAGGCCCAGAGCCCCAGCTCGCCCTGGCGTTGCAGGGAGACCGCCTCGCTGTCGACGCGGCGGACCAGGACCAGGTCCCGGTACAGGGCGCGGACTTCGTCCGCGCTGATCTCCAGGGGGTAATCAGGGTGGCCTGTGAGCTCACCTTCAGGTGTCAGGAGCTGGATGAGCTCCGGTTCCTCGTGCGCGGTGGTGTCCGACACGTTGCTCCTCGGGTTCTCGGGGCCGAATTCGCGCGGGTGGCGCCGGTCGGCCGGATCAAGGTCCGCATCGCACCCGGGGTGTGGGCACAGCGGACAGCCCTCCCCATATCGTGACAGAACTCACCGTGGAGAGCGCAAGACCCGGACGCCACCTTTTCCGTCCGGTCACCATGATCCAAGAAGCATCGAGGGCCTCGATTAGCAGGGCTTCCTAGCAAGTACAAGGTCTTCCGACAACTTTGTGGCCGCTTCTCGGGGACACGGCGGCAACGGCGCCGGAACCGTCGCGGACACCGCGGCACAGAGCGGCCCGGCCGTCGGGCAAGGCCGGGCTGATCGTACTGGGGGCGCAGGAAAGCAGCGACGGGAGCCCGGAGCGCTCCCATCCCGCTCGGGGGAACCTCAGCCGGGGACGCGCATCCCGCGTTCGCGTCCGTAGTCGGCGAGCATCTCGCGCAGTTGGCGGCGGGCGCGGTGCAGTCGCGACATCACGGTGCCCAGCGGCGTGTCCATGCGCTCGGCGACCTCCTTGTAGGCATAACCCTCGATGTCGACGAGGTAGATGACCAGCTGGAAGTCCTCCGGCAGCCGGGCCAGAGCCTGTTTGATGTCGCTGTCGGGCAGGTGGTCCAGCACCTCGGTCTCGGCGGAGCGCATCCCCGACGATGTGTGGCCCGCGGCGGCGGCGAGCTGCCAGTCCTTGATCTCGTCGGTGGTCTCCTGACGCGGCTCGCGCTGCTTCTTGCGGTAGCCGTTGATGAAGGTGTTGGTCAGGATCCGGTACAGCCAGGCACGCAGGTTCGTGCCGGCGCGGAACTGGTGGAAATTGGCGAAGGCCTTGGTGAACGTCTCCTGAACGAGGTCTTCTGCGTCGGCCGGGTTACGGGTCATCCGCAGGGCCGTGGGATAGAGCTGGTCGGCGAACGGCGTGACCGCGCTGGCGAAGTCGAGAGTCTGTTCCGTCCGGTGCTCGGCGCGCTCCTCGCGTGCCTCACCGGTCGTGGGAGTCCGGTCCATTTCGATAGTCGTCAAGATTCCCCCTCAGGACGACCGCGGACGATCTCTTCCACTCTGTTAGACGCCGTTTGATGCTTCCAATGATGACACCAATGGCGGTGAGACGGGTCACTGACCTCAGAAGGACGGTTCCAGCACCTCTGAAACCCCGGCATGTGGGCTGGTCAACCGCTGCTCAGCACCCCTCACGAGTACTCGGGGCCGAGGCCCCGTGCCGTACTCTGGCGTCGCCCCCTTTCGAGAGGGGTCTTGGAGGCCCCATTCCCGGTGGTCCTCCAGGCCATGCCCTGGCCACGCCCGTCGACTTCTTATTTGGAGGACCCAATGGCCCGCGTCGTTGTGGACGTCATGCTCAAGCCGGAGATCCTGGACCCCCAGGGCCAGGCGATCGCCGCGGCCGGTTCCCGGCTGGGGTTCGAGGGCGTTGAGCAGGTCCGCCAGGGCAAACGCTTCGAGGTCGAGATCGAGGGTGAACTCGACGAGGCCGCCTACGCCGAGGTGCGCCGGATGGCCGAGACCCTGCTCGCCAACACCGTCATCGAGGAGTTCGAGGTCCGCCCCGCTTCCTGAACCACGCCCGGCACGGTGTGCAACGGCTCTGCGGCCCCTCCCCCGGCCACCGGCCCGAAACACGCACGAACAGGGGACGAAGCGTCACAAGTGCCGGATGTGTCCCATCACCGGACGGCTGTGCCCTGCGGGGCACGGCTTTCCGTTTTACTCACCAGGGGTCGGGAACGTCTCCATACGTGTCGAGCACCTGACCGACCAGGAGCACGAGAGGTGGACACATGGACGCCGGTTTCTCGATCACGCTCCCCCGACAGGCGTACACGGTGGCTGTGGTACGCGACATCCTCGACACCCATCTCCACCGCGGGGGCCTGTGCCGCGAGTGCGTCGACGACATCCTGCTGGCGGCCTCCGAAGCCGGCTCCAACGCCGTCGAACACGGAGCACCCGACCCCGATTACACCGTGGAGACCGAGCTGGGCCCCCGGTGGTGCGAGGTCCGGGTCTCCCACACCGGACGAGCACCGGACGACGCCCATCTGGCCGAGCTCTTCGCCCAGGAAACCGTGCCCCTACCGGCCCCGGAAACGGAATCGGGCAGGGGCATCGTTCTGATGCGCTACCTCATGGACGAGGTCGCCTTCCAGGACGAACCGCGCACGATGGTGGTACTGCGCAAGCGCCGCACCGCTTGCGACCGTCCGTTGGAGTCGCCCCCGAGCGAGCGCAGCACCCGTTACGCCCTCCTCTGACCCGACCGGAACGGAGAAGTGGCGCACACCATAGAGAGCGTCGCGCACCTGTCGGGAACCACACCACTGCGCCCCTTCCACCCCGCACGAGCGGGAGGATCACACAGAACGGAGCATCCCCGGAGCGGACTTCGTCGTACCCGAGCACAGGCGAACGGGTACGCTTCGGTCGAAGGCACCGTCCGCCGTGTGACGGGGGCGGGGAGGCCCCACCGGGAGCCTCCCGAGCCGGACCGACTCCTCGCCGAACGACTTTTCCGGAGTGTGCACATGACAGCCCGCGTGGGCGTCGTCACCTTCCCAGGCTCCCTCGACGACAAGGACGCGGCGCGTGCCGTCGCGTTGGCGGGGGCCGACCCCGTCCCGCTGTGGCACGACGACGCCGACCTCAAGGGCGTGGACGCGGTCGTCCTGCCCGGCGGCTTCTCCTACGGCGACTACCTGCGCTGCGGCGCGATCGCCCGCTTCGCGCCGCTCATGGGTGAGATCGTGCCCGCCGCACGCTCCGGTGCGCTGCCGGTACTGGGAATCTGCAACGGGTTCCAGATCCTGGCCGAGAGCCACCTGCTGCCCGGAGCGCTGACCCGTAACGCCTCGCTGCGCTTCGTCAACCGTGACCAGGTCCTGCGGGTGGAGAACGCCCGTACCGCCTGGACCGGCGGTTACTCCGAGAGGCAGGAGATCCTCGTGGTCCTCAAGAGCGGCGAGGGGTGCTACGTCGCCGACGAGCAGACCCTCGACCACCTGGAGGCCGAGGAACGGGTCCTGGCCCGCTACGTGGGCGAGAACCCGAACGGTTCCTACCGCGGTATCGCCGGGGTGACCAACGAGCACGGCAACATCGTCGGACTCATGCCCCACCCCGAGCACGCCGTCGAGGCACTGACCGGTCCCTCCACCGACGGTCTGGGGTTCTTCGCCTCGATCCTGACCCACCTGGGCGCCCGCACGCCCGAACCGGCCTAGAGCCGCACACGAACGACCTGGGGGACGATCCTGTCGATGATGGCGCTGCTGCGCTCCAGAAGAACGATGTTCATCCTGGCCGGGGTGGTCATTGTCGGGCTCGTGGTCTCCGGGGGGGTCGGGCTCGTGCGGTCGCTGTCCACCGTCGCGCAGACCGGCCCGGTCCCCGGGCAGGAAGAGCCGGGCGGCGGCCGGCAGGGCGAGGGGGCCGACCCCCTGGAGGCGCCGGAGGCCGGCGCGCTCGGCCAACCCCCGAACGGGCTGGAGTACTCCTCCCAGGAGGACGACATCGAATGCAACCCGGCCGAGTGTGTCCGGCTCGTGTCGGTCATGAGCACCGACGAGGACACTGACGTCTCCTCCGACGAGGCCGTCGAGTCGGTCTACGCGCAGCTGCTGGAGCAGGACTGGGGCCAGCTCCTGCCCGAGGGTGCCGAGGAACCGTCCGACGTTCCTCGGAGCGAGACCATCATGACCGACGGCGATGTCATGGTCGCCGACGCCACCGAACACGACTCCGACGGTGCCGTCGCCGTCCTCATGCTCGGCAACGCCAACCCGCCCGCCAACTGACCCGCTTCCCCTCACCGGCCGGGAACACCCTCCGCCCGGGCCGGACGAGGGGCACGGCCCGGTTCACAACCGCACACTCCGAACGGAACGACGTATGTCTGAAGTACCCGGTCTCGACACCGTCTCCGCGGCGCTCGGCCACCCGGACACGCCGCAGCCCTACGCCGAGCTCGGCATGGCCGACGACGAGTACGCGCGGGTCCGCGAGATCCTGGGCCGACGCCCCACCGCAGCCGAACTGGCCATCTACTCGGTGATGTGGAGCGAGCACTGCTCCTACAAGTCCTCCAAGGTGCATCTGCGCCAGTTCGGGGAGAAGGCACCCGAGAGCGATGCCCTGCTCGTGGGCATGGGGCAGAACGCGGGTGTGGTCGACGTCGGGGACGGTCGTGCCGTGACGTTCAAGATCGAGTCGCACAACCACCCCTCCTACGTGGAGCCGCACCAGGGCGCGGCCACGGGCGTGGGCGGCATCGTCCGCGACATCCTGACGATGGGCGCACGCCCGGTCGCGGTCATGGACGCGCTGCGCTTCGGTCCGGCCGATGCCGACGACACCGCACGGGTCCTGCCCGGGGTCGTCTCGGGCATCTCCTTCTACGGCAATTGCCTCGGACTGCCCAACATCGGCGGTGAGCTCGGATTCGACGCCGGCTACCTCGACAATCCACTGGTCAACGCCCTCTGCGTGGGGGTCATGCGGCACGAGGACATCAAGCTGGCCGAGGCCCCCGGGCCCGGAAACAAGGTCGTGCTGTTCGGTGCCACGACCGGGCCGGACGGGATCGGCGGCGCTTCGGTACTGGCCAGCGCCAACTTCGACGAGGAGTCGCACACCAAGCGACCCAGCGTGCAGGTCGGCGACCCGTTCATGGAGAAGCTGCTCATCGAGTGCAGCCTGGAACTGTACGGCAAGGACCTCGTCGTCGGGATCCAGGACCTCGGTGCGGCCGGGGTCTCGTGCGCGACCACCGAGCTGGCCGCGGGCGGTACCGGCGGTATGGAGATCCAGTTGGAGCGCGTGCCGCTGCGCGACCACCGGCTCACCCCCGAGGAGATCCTCATGAGTGAGTCGCAGGAGCGCATGATGGCGATCGTGGATCCGGGGAAGATGGAGTCCTTCCTCGCGGTCTGCGAGAAGTGGGGGATCCTCGCCGCGGAGATCGGCGAGGTCACCGATGTGTCCGAGGAGGAGGCCGAGCGCGGCGGCCGCCTGGTGATGACCTGGCACGGGCAGACGATCGTGGACATGCCTCCGCGTACCGCCTCCGACGAGGCTCCGGTCCACCAGCGTCCGTACGCGCGCCCCGAGTCGCAGGACACCCTGCAGGCCGACGACGCCGCGAAGCTCCCGCGCCCGGAGAACGACGGCGAGCTGCGCGAGCAGGTGCTGCGGGTGCTGGGTGCCCCGGGTGTGGGCGATCCGTCCTGGGTGACGCAACAGTACGACAGTTACGTGGGCGGTGACACGGTCGTGTCCGCTCCGCACGACTCCGGCATGATCCGGATCTCGGACGATTCCTACCGGGGTGTGGCACTGTCTACCGACGGCAACGGACGCCACACACGCCTGGACCCGTACACGGGCACGCAGCTCGCTTACGCGGAGGCCTTCCGGAACGTGGCCGCCACGGGCGCACGCCCGCTGGCGGTGACCAACTGCCTCAATTTCGGTTCCCCCGAGGACCCGGGCGTGATGTGGCAGTTCGCGGAGACCACCCGCGGGTTGGCCGACGCCTGCCGGACCCTGGGAACCCCGGTGACCGGTGGAAACGTCAGTTTCTACAACCAGACCGGCGAGAGCCCGATCAACCCGACCCCGGTCGTGGGGGTGCTCGGTGTGGTCGATGACGTACGCAAGCGCCTGCGGTCCGGGTTCGAGAGCGACAACGCCACGGTGATGCTGCTGGGGACGACCCGTCCGGAGTTCTCCGGTTCGGCGTGGGCCGACACCGTGCACGGCCATCTGGGCGGGCTGCCGCCGCAGGTGGACCTGGCCGCGGAGGCCGCGCTGGGTGAGGTCCTGGCCGAGGCCGCCGAGCAGGGACTGGCAGCCTCCGCGCACGACCTGTCCGACGGCGGGCTGGCGGTGGCGTTGGCCGAATCGGCGCTGCGCGGCGGCAAGGGCGTGCGTGTGAACCTGGACGGGGACGCGTTCACCGCGCTGTTCAGCGAGTCCGGTGCGCGTGCGCTGGTGGAGGTGGCCCCCGAGAACGCCGCGTCGGTGCGGCTCCTGGCCGAGCGGCACGGCGTCCCGGTCACGGATCTGGGCACGGTCGGCGGCGATGTCCTGGCGGTCGGGCACCCGGACGGGGCGGTCGAGGTCGCCCTCTCCGACCTGCGGGCCTCCTACGAGGCCGCGCTGCCCGCGCTCATGGGCGGCATGTAGCTGCCCGTCGCTTCACTTCACGCAGGGGCGTCCCGTGCCGGGCGTCCCTTCATCGTGTGGTGGGGGTGCTTCCGGTTGGGTATGGGGCGGACGAGGGCCCGTGGAAGGTGGGGCCGCGGACAGCAGCGGCGAGGGCAGCGGTAGAACAAGAGACGGCTGTCGTCGAGGAAGGAGCCGGCTCATGCGTGCAGGCAGACTCAGGGGCACTCTCGGAAGCGCTGACCGACCCGCCAGTGCTCTGGGGTTTCGCAGGGTACTCGCCGTCTTCGGTGCGCTCGTCCTGCTGGTCGGGGCGATCGCGGCGTTCGCGCTGACCGACCAGGTGTGGCTGGGGGTCCTGCTGGGCGCGGCGTTCGTGGCCGCGTGTGTGAACGTGTACTGGGTGAGTCGGCGGCTGCAGCACGAACGGCCGAACCGCTGATCCGTCCCCGGTCAGACCGTGATCAGAGGGACCCGGTAGTTCAAGGCGTTCCCGATGGCGGAGATGTCGCCGGGGTCGGACGTGACAACCGCGTAGCGCGTTCGCATAGACGCGTGGACCACGGTGGCATCAACAACGTCGCATGTCCCCGAGACCCCCAGCATGGCTCCAACTCTCTTCGCGTCGTCCTCCCCGAAGTCCAGGACCTCAGTCACCTTGACGACCCGTGCAAGTCCGGCTTGCCGGGAACCGCCCCGCCAGACCTGCGCCAGGACCGCAGCAGGTAGAAGCGGGCGGCGCCCGGCCTCGACCTCCTGGAGACAGTAGGTCCATACCTCACCGTTGGGCTTGTCCTCAGCTTGCAGGAGAGCCCCGGCATCCAGGATCAACCCTCGTGGACGCAACACCGTCATTCTTCATCCACCTCACTGATCCTGTCCAAATACGCCAGTGCCTCCTCAGCAGCCTCGGCGTCTTCCAACGGAACGGGCCGGCCGACACCCGTGGCTTCAAGAGCGGCCCTCGCCTCAGCTCTCGCCTCGCTTGACGGCTCGCCGTACTCCGCGAAGTGTTCTTCGAGAGCCGCGTGTGCCTCAGCGAGATCCACCGCTCTGCTCGCAGCATTGTTCAACCATCTGGACAACGGCATCCCGTCCCGCTCTGCGGCACGACGGACGCGCTCAAGGACTTCGGCCTCAAGGGATACGGAGAGCTTCTCAGCAGCCATGTTTCCAAGATAGCTACTGAATCGCACCGCAGGTAGCACTTTTGAGCTATCGGTGGCCGAGCACGCAAAAAAGGCGGGGGCCGACACGGCCCCCGCCCGATTCGCACAGCCGTCACTGGAGACGCTGTTCGTACCCTTCCGGGAGCCACTCCCGCCACACGTCGGGGTTCTCGTTCACCCAGACCTCAGCTGCCTCCGTGGGGTCCATCCCCTCGTCGGCGATCATGCCGGCGACCTCGTTCTGGTGGGAGTTGGTCCACTCCCAGTTGTCCAGGAACTGGTAGGCGTAGTCGTCCTCCTCGACGAAGCCCTTCCGGAAGATCTTGTTCAGGTCGTAGACGGGGTAGTCGCAGTCGACGTACTCCAGGTCCGCGTCGCACCCGTCGTAGTAGTCGGGGAAGTCGACCTTCACCAGATCCAACTGCTCATGGATCCAGTGCGGCTCGTTGGAGTAGAAGAGCACCGGCTCCTCGTTGGCGTACCGGCTCTGGACCTCGGTCATCTGGGCGGCCTCCGTGCCGGCGTAGACGATCTCCAGGTCCATGTCGAAGGCGTTGATCATGCCTTGGTCCTGGGAGACGAAGCCGGGAGCACCGGCCAGGAACTCGCCGCTGTCGCCGGTCTCGGCCGTCCGGAACAGGTCGGTGTTCTCCCGCAGGCCCTCGGGCTCCAGGAGCTCCGGGTTCTCCTCGGCCAGGTAGGCGGGCATGTACCACCCGATCACACCCTCGTTGCCGGTGGAACCGCCGTCCACGACGGTGTCGTTGCCCTCGGGACCGTACAGCTCGTACAGGTCCTCGTGGCCCCAGTTCTCCAGGATCACGTCGAGTGCGCCCTGGTCCAGGGCCTGCCACGAGGGCTGCTCGTCGACCCTCATCAGCTGGGTGTCGTAGCCCATCTCCTCCTCGAGGATGTAGGACAGCACCTCAGCGCTGGCCTCGTAGCCGACCCAACCGTTGACGGCGATCCTGACGAGGTCGGGGTCGCGGACCATCTGGTCGGTGCGCACCGCACAGGAGCTGACCATCAGCAGGGCCGCCCCTACGGCCAACAGCCGCAACAGCCCGTTCTTTCTCGGGAACCTAGGCATGGGATGCCCTCCTTCCTTGCGTGACCCGGTCCAGGAACAGTCCCAGGCCCACGATCGCCAGACCGGAGGCCAACCCCAGACCCAGCTGGTTCTGAGCCAGACCGAAGACCACGTCGAAGCCGAGCGAGCCGGCCCCGACCAGCGCGCCCATGACGACCATGGACAGGATGAGGATGATCCCCTGGTTCACGGCCAGCAGCAGCGAGCCGCGCGCCAGCGGCAGTTCGACCTTGGTGAGCATCTGCCACGGGGTGGAGCCCTGCGAGGCGGCGGCCTCCACCGTTCCCGCGGGTACCCCGCGGATGCCGTCGTTAACCAGGCGGATCACCGGCGGCAGAGCGAAGATGACGGCCGCCGCCAGCGCCGGAACACGTCCGATGCCGAACAGGGCCACCGCCGGGATCAGGTACACGAACGGCGGCAGGGTCTGCATGGCGTCCAGGATCGGCCGCAGGATCGTGGCGAACACGTCGTTGCGCGACATGAGCACGCCCAGGACCACACCGAGCACAAGGGTGAGCACGGTGGCCACGAGCACCTGCGACAGGGTGTCCATCGCGTTGTTCCACACACCCAGCAGGCCCACGGCCACGAACGACAGGGCGGAGATCACGGCCACGCGCACGCCGCCGAAGATCCACCCCAGGGCCGCGGCCACCAGGACCACCAGCCACCAAGGCGCACCGGTCAGTACTTCACTGAGCGGGCTGAGCACCCAGGTCAGCATCCACGTGCCCACCGCCGAGGTCGCCCCGCCGATGACGCCCTCGATGGCGTCGTTGACGGCGTTGACGGGAGCGGCGATGTCAACGGCCCAGTTCCGGGGCCACCCGCCCAGACCGAACAGGCGGCCGAACACGACGGTGGCGACGACGACGGCCAGGCCGCCGCCGAGGACCGGCATGCGCAGCCGCTCGGGGACGTCGGGGGTGTGGGCGCCGTTGCCGACCGCGCCGGTGACACGGTCCATCGCGATGGCCAGCATGACGATGGCCAGACCCGCCTGGAAGGCCTGGCCCACGTTGACCTTGGACAGGGCCTGGAAGATCGCGTCACCCAGACCGCCGGCACCGATGACCGAAGCGATCACGACCATGGAGACCGCGAGCATGATGGTCTGGTTCACGCCGAGCAGGATGGTGCGCTTGGCCAGCGGCAACTGCACCTTGGTCAGGATCTGCCAGGGGGTCGACCCCAGCGAGGTGGCCGCCTCGATCGACCCCTCAGGCACCTCACGGAGGGCCAGCGCCGTGATACGCACCACCGGAGGCAGGGCATAGACGGCCGTGACCACCGACGCGGCCGGGTTGCCGATACCGAACAGCAGCACGAACGGCAGCAGATAGGCGAAGGCCGGCATGATCTGCATGAAGTCCAGCACCGGCCGCAACCAGCGGTAGAAGCGCTCGCTGCGCCCGGCCAGGACCCCCAGCGGCAGGCCGAACAGCAAGGCGATGAAGACCGAGGTGATGATCAGCGCCAGGGTCGTCATCGAGGCGTTCCACAGCCCGCTCAGGGCGAAGACCCCGAAGGTGACCAGGACCAGCAGCGCCACGCGCCACCCGGCCGCACGCCAGGCGGCGAGCACGCCCAGGACGGTCACGCCGACCCAGGTGAGCGCGTCCAGGGCCTGGTTGATCAGTACGACCGCTGATCCCAGTCCCACTGAGACGTAGTTGAAGAAGTAGAGGAAGAGCGGGCTGTCGTTACGGTTCTCCACGATCCAGGCGTAGATCCCGTCGAGCCAGGACATGAAGCCGTCGCCGAGCCCGGTGGGGAACCCCCCGGCCCAGGACGGATGGCCGAGCGTGCGGCTCACCCAGTACCCGGCGACCAGCACGGCCAACACGATCAGGGCCTGGAACCAGCTACGGCGCCATACACCCCCGCCGTCGCCCGTCGCGGCCCCGCTCGAGGTCGTCACGGGCTGTGTCATCGCGGTCATCTCACCCACCGTTCCCGCTCGGAGTGGTGCCGCCGTGGCCGTCCTCGGCCGCGGTGGCGGGGAGATCCTCGGCGTTGTCCTCGACGATCGCTTCGAAGGCCCCCTCGTCCTCGAGTTGGTCCTCGGCGATGGCGCGCAACACGTCATCGCGCCCCACGAAGCCCAGGAGCTCACCGTTCTCCTCGACCCGCACCGGAGCGACACTGGCCGACAACAACGGCAGCACCTGCGAGAGCACGGTGCCCGGCTCCACGCTGGGGCCGTCGGTGTCCTCCTCCGGGAAGGCTTCACGCATGAGCCACCGCGCGGTCAGCACGCTCGTACGGGCCACATCAGAGGTGAAGTCGGCCACGTAGGCGTTGGCCGGTCGCCCCACCACTTCCTCCGGGGTGCCGACCTGGACCAGCTCACCGTCGCGCATGATCGCGATCCGGTCACCCAGCTTCAACGCCTCCTGCAGGTCGTGGGTGATGAAGACCGCGGTCTTGTCCAACTCCTTCTGCAGACGCACGACCTCGTTCTGCATGTCACGGCGGATCAACGGGTCCAGAGCGCTGAAGGGCTCGTCGAACAGCAGCACCTGCGGATCCACCGCCAGGGCCCGGGCAAGGCCCACACGCTGCTGCATACCACCGGACAACTGCCCCGGACGGGAGTTCTCGTGCCCGCTCAGACCCACCATCCCGATCATCTCGCGGGCGCGCTCGTAGCGCTCGGCGCGCGGCACCCCGCGGATCTCCAGCCCGTAGGCGACGTTGTCGATGATCCTGCGGTTGGGCAGGAGCCCGAAGTGCTGGAAGACCATCGCGACCTTGCGGCGGCGCAGCTCACGCAGGCGCTGTTCACTGGCCTGTTCGACGTCCTCGCCGTCGAGCAGGATCTGACCCGAGGTGGGCTCGATCAGCCGGGTCAGGCAGCGGATCAGCGTGGACTTACCGGACCCGGACAGGCCCATGACCACGAAGATCTCCCCGGGGCGCACGTCGAAGGACACATCACGCACCGCCACCGTGGCGCCGGTCTGTGCCTTGATGGCCCCGCTGTCGGCCTTCTCCAGGTCCGTGCCCACGACCTTGTCGGCGTTCTTGCCGAAGATCTTCCACAGGTTGCGGACGGAGAAGGTCACGTCGGAGAGGTTGCCCTCCGGTTCTGTTCTCTGGGTGCTCATCGGGCCTCCTCGTTCTCGGCCAGGCGGTCCTCGCGGATCAGGTCCGCGGCGCGCTCGCCCAGGGTCAGGACCATGACCATCGGGTTGGGTGTGGGAAGGGTGGGAAAGACCGACGCGTCGGCCACACGCAACCCCTCGAGTCCGCGCACACGCAGGCGCGGGTCGACGACGGCGCCGTCGTCGTCCGCGGCGCCCATGCGGCAGGTGCCGGCCGGGTGGTAGACGGTGTGGGCGGCACGGCGGCCGTACTCGGACAGTTCCTCGTCGGTCTGCACCTTCGGACCGGGTGCGACCTCACGCTTGAGCCAGGACTTGAACGGCTCGGTGGCGGCGACCTCGCGGGCGACCTTGAGCCCGTCGACGACGGTCTGCTCGTCGTAGCCGTCGGGGTCGGTGAAGTAGCGGAAGTCCAGCGCCGGGTGGACCTTCGGGTCGGAGCTGGTCAGGGACAGCTTCCCGCGCGAACGGGACCGCGGGATGTTGGGGGTCATGCAGACCGCGTAGCCCTCCTCCGGCGACTCATAGCCGAGACGCGCCGTATTGTCGTCGAAGGGGATCTGGTAGATGTGGAACATCAGGTCCGGGCGCGGGTCACTCTCGTCGCGGCGCACGAAAAGGGCCGCGTCGGAGTCCATGACGGTCTCCTCGGGCACCCGGCGCCCGGTCTCCCACATGATGATCGACTCGGGGTGGTCCTGCAGGTTCTCCCCCACACCCTTGAGGTCGTGGCGGGGCTCGATGCCCACGGCCGACAGCTCCTCGGCGTTGCCGATGCCGTTGAGCATCAGCAGGCGGGGGCTGTCGACGGCGCCCGCGGCCAGAACGACCTCGTGGCGGGCGTGGACGGTGACGCGCTCGCCGTCCTTGGTGGTGGCGCTGACTCCCGTGGCCCGGTCACCGTCGAACTCGAGCCGGTCGGCCCAGGTTTCCAGCATCACGGTGAGGTTGTCGCGCACACCCATGATCGGGTGCAGGTAAGCGACCGACGAGGAGGACCGGTACCCGGTGTAGGGGTCGTAGGCGATCGACAGGAAACCGGCGCCGTCCGCGAAGCCGCCGCCGTGGGAGGTCTTGGCGTTGAAGTCCTCCACGACTGGCACGCCCGCCGCCTCCGAGGCCGAGGACACCCAGTCCTTGACCATGTCGTTGCGGTCCTTCTCGGCGATCGGAACGATGTTGTTCTTGAGCCGGTCGGCGTAGGACTGCACGGTCGCGTTGTCCCAGCCCTCGGCGCCCGCGGCGACCCACTCGTCGAGGTCCTCGGCGAAGGGCCGGAAGCTGATGAGGGTGTTGTGGGAGGAGCAACCTCCCAGGACACGGGCGCGCGAGTGCAGGATGTGGGAGTTGCCCCGCGGCTGCTCCGTGGTGGTGTACTTCATGTCGAGGTCGCTGTCGAGAACGCTGAGCCACTCCTTGAGGCGCAGCACGTTCTCGTGGTCGCGGTCGTCAGGACCGGCCTCGATGACACACACGGTGGTGTTCGGGTCCTCGGTCAGGCGGTTGGCGATGACCGGGCCCGCCGTTCCACCGCCGACGATGACGTAGTCGTACGTGTTCTCTTGTATCGACACGGTCTGATTCCTCTCGTTTTCCATGCCTGGGGGGTATGCGGGGAAACCGACCTCTGGTGTCGTCAGGTTCGACGTGTTCTTCTCTTGTGGCCGGTTCTTCCGTTACGGCCCCGGGTCCCCGCGGGACCGGAGGGATGCCCGGCGACGTGTCGGACGGTCATGTCGCCGGGCAGTCGTCCGCCCCGGCGCGGCGGCGCCGCACCGGGGCGGGGGGTCGGTCCGGGACGCCCAGGCGTCCCGCTCACGTCTGCTTCAGCCGAACCAGCGCTGCGGTTCGGGGGCGAGGTTGCGGTAGATGTGCTTGGCCTCGCGGTACTCGTCCAGGCCGGCGAGGCCGAGCTCGCGGCCGACGCCGCTCCGCCCGAATCCGCCCCACTCGGCTCCCGGGAAGTAGGGACCGTAGTCGTTGATCCACACGGTGCCGTGGCGCAGGCCGGCGGCCACGCGCTCACCGCGGCCGGCGTCGTCGGTCCACACACCGCCGGAGAGGCCGTAGTCGGTGTCGTTGCCGAGCTCGATCGCCTCTTCCTCGGTGCGGAAACGCTCGACGGTCACGACCGGGCCGAAGACCTCGGCCTGGACGATGTCCATGGAGCGGTCGCAGTCGACGAAAACGGTCGGACGGTAGAAGTAACCGTCCTGGAGCTCGGTCTCGTCGGGGCGCTTTCCGCCGACGAGGACACGGGCGCCCTCCTCGACGCCGCGCGCCACGGCCTTCTCGACCTTGCCCCGGTGCTCGGCCGAGACCAGCGGACCGCAGCGCACACCCTCGACCTGACCGCGGCCGATACGGATGGCGTCCGCACGGCGGGCCAGTTCGGCGGTGAACTCGTCGTGGATGTCCTCGTGCACGATCAGGCGCGCGCCGGCCGAGCAGACCTGGCCCGAGTGGAAGAACGCGGCGTTGAGCGCGTAGTCCACGGCGGTGTCCAGGTCGACGTCCGGGAAGATGATGTTCGGGTTCTTGCCGCCGAGCTCGAGCGCGATCTTCTTGACCGTGTCGGAGGCGGCCGCCATGATCCGACGTCCGGTGACCAGGCCGCCGGTGAAGGAGACCAGGTCGACGTCGGGGTGCTCGGACAGGGGCGCGCCTGCCTCGGGACCGGTGCCCAGGACCATGTTGACCACACCGGCCGGAGCGCCGGCCTCGGTGGTCAGCTCCACGAGCTTGGCGGTGGTGACCGGGGTGATCTCGCTGGGCTTGATCACCATGGTGTTGCCCGCTGCGAGGGCCGGGGCCATCTTCCAGACGAGCTGGAGCAGCGGGTAGTTCCACGGCGTGATCATGCCGCAGACACCCACGGGTTCGTACACGACCTTGCTCTGGATGCCCTCGGGCGTGGCAACGATGCGTCCGGCGTCCTTGTCGGCCAGACCGGCGTAGTAGCGGAAGACGTCGGTGACGTCGTCGACGTCGATCCCGCCTTCCTCGATGGTCTTGCCGGTGTCGAAGGACTCCATGACGGCGATCTCGTGCCGGTCGCGCTGGAGCAGGTCGGCGATGCGGTCCAGGATGCGCCCGCGCTCGGCGGCAGGGGTTCGGCGCCAGTCACCGGCGTCGAATGCGCGCCGGGCGGCGGCGATGGCGTCTTCTGCGTCGGCGCGTGTGCCCTCGCTGACAACGGTCAGCACGGATGCGTCGGCGGGGTCGAGGATCCCTCGTACTCCGCCGTCGCGTGCTGCCCGCCACTGGCCGTCGATGTAGAGGCTGGTGGCGGTGGTCGAACCAGGCTGGGACAGATACGTCGCCGACGGAAGGGTTATGTCGGGTTCGTTCACGGGGGCGGTGTGCCCGGGGTCGGTGGTCACAAACAGCCTCGTCTCATAGAACTCTTACGCCCCAATATTCACATAACCCCACATGAGCTGCAAAAATGACCAAATAAACACAGGCGCCCGTGGCGGGAATCACGCCGCGTGTGGTCGGCGCACGGCCGGAGGAGGACCGGCGTGAGACTCGCGCCCGGGAAAGCCGTACATGGATGGCGGCCTCTGGACGCGGCTACGAGGGGTGCTCTAGGGTGAACTATAGTTAGGCTGCCCTAATAAGGTTCTGCTCGGCGCCGGCCGGACAGCACCCACCGGGCCGGCCCGAGGGTGGAGGAACCACTCGCCCGTCCGCGACCTTGCCGAGGAACGCATGCTGCTCGAACCAGAACGCCGCGACGTCTGCTTGACCGCGCGCTCGGTCGCCGCGAGCGCCGGCGCCGCACCCGGCGAGACGGGCACCGTGAGCGTCCGACGGGGCGACCTCGTCGTCCTCACCCCCTCCGGCGTCGCCCTCGACCAACTCCAGCCCGCGGACTGCCCCGTGATGTCACTGGACGACCGGGTGCTCGAGGGCCGCCGCGAACCCGCGGCCGAAGCCACCCTGCACATGGCCGTGCACCGCCAGGCCGCCGACCACGACCGCGACGCCACCGCCGTCATCGGTGCCGCCACCGTCGACACGGTCGCCGTGTCCAGCGTCCTGGACGAGCTCCCGCCGGTGCACCATCGCGCCGC
This sequence comes from Nocardiopsis kunsanensis DSM 44524, assembly GCF_000340965.1. Lineage (GTDB taxonomy): Bacteria > Actinomycetota > Actinomycetes > Streptosporangiales > Streptosporangiaceae > Nocardiopsis > Nocardiopsis kunsanensis. Next base: position 15,918 of record NZ_ANAY01000030.1, on the reverse strand, counting down.
GTCCCTGGGCGGTGCCATCGCGGTGACCCCCTACACGACCTACGGCACCGGGGACATCGCCGACCACGCGGTCAAGGCGCTCAAGGGCCGCGATGCCGCGCTGCTGGCCGACCACGGCGGTGTGGCGCTGGGCCGCGACCTCGCGCACGCGCTGGAGAACCTGCGCCTGCTCGACTGGCTGTGCGCCACCTACCTGCGCGCGGCCCAGATCGGCAGGCCCCGTGTCCTGACCGAGGACGAGCTCGCCGAGATCCGGCACCGCGACACCTACGGTTGGGCCGGCCCCGACCTGTTCTGACCGGGAAAGTCGTCCCCGCCCTCGTCCTCCTCGTCGGCGGGCTCGTCAGGCTGGGTCCAGGCCAGGTAACAGGCGGGCAGGGAGATGTGGACCATGGCCAGGACCCACAACAGGGGCAACGCCAGTGCCGACGGGAACTCCACGTCCAGCGGTTCATTGATCGTGAGCACCGCGACCGCGACGAGGACCGTGAGCAACAGGACGCCCATGGTCTGTTGGGAGAACCGGTGGGCGGCATCGCGCTCGGCCCGCTGGCGCTCGTCGAGCAGCCGGTGGGGCAGCGACATCCGGGTGGCCCGGTTGAGCTGGGTCACCAGCAGCCCCAATACGACAAAGCCCGCGACGAAGCCCGCGAGCACGGGGACCGCCACCGCCCGGACCAGGTCCGACCAGATGAGCATCACGGCGCCGACCAGGACCAGCGCCAGGTACAGGAGTGTGTACAGGCGGCGCCGGGTACGCGTACCCCACGCACGGCGGAGCCGGGGTGATTCGGTGTTCCTCAGTTTGGCACGGTCCGAGGGGGACTGCGGTTCCATCTCTTCTCTCCTTCGCGAGTCGCGGGATCACTGTCCGATACGGGGGAAGGGCTCGGTGGAGAAGACGACCTCCACCGGCACCTCGAAGAACCCGGCGATACGCAGCGCCAGATGAAGACTGGGGCTGTACTCCCCGCGTTCCAGGTAGCCGACGGTCTGGTAATGGACCCCCAGCGCCCCGGCCAACTGCCGTCGCGACACACCGCGCTCGGCGCGCAGCATCGCGATGCGGTTGTGCACGGTCTCGCCCTTGCCTTCAGTAGGCACGTTGCATCGCCCTCTCCCTGGCCTCACTGACCCGTGATCCGGATTCGCGCCGGGCCATCCTGCGCAACACCCAGGGGGCGACTAGGAAGCCGACCACGATCCACACCATGAGTACACCCGCGGCCTGGGGCAACTCCCACGAACCCGTGGCCTCCAAGGCCACCTGTGCCTCCGGCAGCAGGGCTGCACGCAGGCCCACTCCGATCCAGTACAGCGGGAAGACCGTCCCGACCACGCCCGCCCAGGCAGGGAGGATGTCCACGGGAAAGAAGACGCCGGAAACGAGGGAGAGGCTCAGGAGGGCGATCATGGCCACCGCGACCGCCATGCGCGGGTTGGTGGTGAGCGAGCCCAGGATCGCACCGTAGGGAGCCAGCGCCAGGATGCCCAGGGCACAGAAGCCCGACAGGAGGAGCGCCCCCGACCAGCCCTGGACGCTGAACCCGCCGACCAGCACCAGCGCACCCACGAGGGTCAGGACCAACGAGACCGCGCTGGTGAACATCAGTTGGAGGCTCTTGCCGACGGTGTAGCCGAGCATGCCGTGCGGGAGGGCCTTGGCCCGCAACAATGTGCCGTCCTCGCGCTCGGTACCGATGGTCTGGGCGACGAGCAGGAGGGTGTTGGCCAGGAGGAAGGCCACACCTCCGGTCATGAGGTAGGCCGAGCCGTCGGTGCCGGTCCCGTCGTGTTCGATGGTCGTACTGGCTGCGATCCCGAGGAACACAGCGGGGTAGAAGACGTAGCCGAAGAGCTCGCCGGGGGTCGTGGACAGGCGGAGGAAGTCGATCCATCCCCGGGCCAGGCCCAGGCGCACGGCGTTCGTGGCGGGTTTCATCGGACCGTCCTCTCGAACTCGGCAGCGGCGTTCTCGATATCGCCGGACTCGTGTCGGCGGACCAGGTCCATGTAGACGTCCTCGAGGGTGGGCCGGGTGACCCGCAGGTCCGTCACGGAGTCACCGTGGTCTGCGTACAGTCCGGCGACGAACTCCACGGGCGCACGTGTGCTGTGCACGCTGCGCCGGCCGTCGACGGTCCAGGCGACCTCGCTGTCCCCTCCGAGGCCGGTGGCCAGTTGTTCCGCGCTGCCGTCCGCCACGATCCGGCCGCCGGTGAGGACGAGGATGCGGTCGGCGAGCCGCTCGGCCTCGTCGAGGTCGTGCGTGGTGAGCAGGACGGCGGTGTCGTTCTCGTCGACGACGTCGTGCACCAGATCGTGGAAGTTCCGACGGGCCTGCGGATCGAAACCCGCCGTGGGTTCGTCGAGGAAGAGCAGCCGGGGCCGTCCGACGAGCCCGATCGCGACGTCGAGGCGGCGCCGCTGCCCGCCTGAGAGCGACTTGACCTGTCGGCGGGCGTGGCCGGCCAGACCCACGCGGTCCAGGAGCACATCGGTGTCGAAGGGCCGCACGCGCTCGGGCGTCGAATAGGCGGCGTAGTAGCGGCCGAAATGGTGCAGGAGTTCGCGCACCCGCCACACGCCGTGGTCGCGCCAGGACTGCAGCACCACCCCGAGGTCGGCGCGCCAGGCCTCCCCTGCGCGGGCGGGATCCTGCCCGAGGACCTCCACGCGGCCGGCCGACCGGCGTCGGAAACCCTCCAGGATCTCGATCGTGGTGGTCTTGCCTGCACCGTTGGGCCCGAGCAGGGCCACGACCTCGCCGGCGCGCACGGTGAGGCCGAGACCGTCCAGAACCCGGGTGGACCCGTAGTCCATGCGCAGCCCCTCGACCCCGACGACCGTCTCGATGGGTGCTCCGGTGGCGGGGTCGGCGGCCCGGCCCGGTGGATACTCAGCCATGGTGGCCATATCCCTCCCTCTTCTCATCCTACTCCTTAGCTCGTATGTAGTATTCCTACTACATATCAGCCGAAGAGCGCTACGGCGTGTCGGACAAAAAAGTCACCCCGGAACACAAAAACCGCAGGTCAAAACCGCACGAACCTGACCGCATCCGGCCAAGGGAAGACAGGGGGCCACGACGGGACGGGCCAACAACGGCCCGAAGGGGGACAATGGGCGCGACGGTCGTCGTCCCGCCCTGTAGGAGGCCCGCTATGCGATGCAGCTACATCCGACTCCTGGTCAACGACTACGAAGCCTGCTTCCACTTCTACGCCGACCTGCTCAAGCTTCCGGTCCTGTGGGGCGACGAGAGCAGCCGCTACGCCGAGTTCGACGTGGGGTCACCGACCAGGCTGGCGATCAGCCAGCGCGAGGTCATGGCCGAGGCCCTGGAGACCGACACCGCCGACCCCGAGCTGCCCCACCAGGACCGCCTTGCCGTGGTCTTCGAGGTCGAGGACGTCGACGCGACCACGGAACAACTGATCGCCACCGGCGCACGCCAGGCCATGGAGCCGCGGGACTGGACGGCGTGGGGGGTGCGCGCGGCACATTTCCGCGACCCCGACGGATACCTGCTCGAGATCAACCATCCGCTGATCCCCGCCCAGGACTGAGCGGGGCCCGGCCACCTGCCGCACCCGGGGCTCAGGAAGCGATGTGCTCCAGCAGGAGCTCGTTGACCCGGTCGGGCCGTTCCACCCCGAGCAGGTGCGCGGCGCCGGGGACGATCTCGAACCGCACGTCGGCGATGCCGTCGGCCAGACGCCGCCCGTGCCCCGGGGGCAGCAGCGGGTCGTGGGCGGCGGAAACCACCAGCGTGGGGGCCTTGACCTCCGGGAACAGGTCGCGCTGGTCCATGTCGACGAGCGCCTCGCACACGGACGCGAACCCCTCGGGGGCGAGGCCGGCGACGTCGTCGGCCAGAGCGGTGGCCACCTCGGCGCTCTGTTCGTACATGTCCGGGGTGAACCACGGCAGGACGATGTCGGCAGTGACGGCCTCCATGCCGGCTGTGCGCACCCGCTCGGCGATCCGGTCCCACCCGTGGATCCGGGGGGTCCGCGGCGCGGGAGCCAACAACACGAGCCGGTCGATGGTGCGGGGCGAGTTCACGGCGATCCACACCAAGAGGGACGAGCTCAGACCCGCGCCGACGGCCGAGACGCGGGTGATGCCTTCGGCGTCCAGGACGGAGAGCAGATCCAGGGCAAGGTCCTCGATCCGGTAGGGCCCGGGCGGGGAGGCCGACCCGCCGTGGCCCCGGTGGTCGATCCGCAGGACCCTGTGCCCCCGGGTGAGCTCGGGCATCTGCGGTTCCCACACCGACATGCGTGCCCCGAACGGCGGGACGAGGAGCACGACGGGTGCGTGGTTGGGCCCGTCGAGCCGGTACTGGAGCGGGTTCACGGACATCGCACCTCCGGGTCGACTCGACCGCCAGGCTATCCGGTGCATTCCAGGCATCCGAGGACGGCGCACCATCGTTCGTACACGCATCCCCACTCAACACGAAGGGTTGTGCACGCAGCACTCTGCGCATGCGCGAACATGGGTGTCGTGGTGATCCGCCCTGGCACCGAGGAGGAGAACGTGACCCCGACCTGGGACGACATCGACACCGACGCCCTGCGCGAGACCATGAGGTTCTCGGGGGCCCTGTCGGAGGTGGAGGCCGTCAACCTGGCACTGCGCGTGTACGCGGCGCGGCACCGCAGCAGGGCGGAGGCCGAGCGGGAACGCGAACGCCGCAGCGCGCAGCGCCATGCGTGTTGAGCCCGGGCAGGGCCCGCACGAAAAGCAGCGAGGGTCGCTTCCGCATCCCCCCTCAAAGTACGGAAGCGACCCTCGCCTCGGGAAGCGGCCGACGACTCCTCCCCCCTGGAGTCGCGGCCTTGAAGGCCTCTCCGCGGAAGCGACCCTGTCGTTCCGCGTTGATAGAAACACTACCCACCCCAACCACGAATAACAACCCTCAGTCACGTAGAACTACTTAAAGTAATCGTCATTGCCCCACAGAGAATCGCCAAGCCTGTGTGGCCATCGTCAACCGGGGGTCACGGTCACCCACTCACGGCGCACCCCTAGCCTGGAACGGTGAGATCACCGCTCCTGACCCCGCGCTGGCTGGGCATCCATCTGGCGGCCCTGATCGTCCTGGCCGTGTGTGTCGCAGGAACCGCCTGGCAAGTCGTCCGCTCGTTCGAACCCGACCGGGAAACCATCACCAACCCGATCGAGGACCTGGCCGAGGCACGCCCGCTCGGGAGGGACTTCGAACCGGGCGAGTACATGCACCCGGACCGGATCGCCAACAACGCGGTACAGACCCAGGGACAGTACGAGGCCCAGGACCAGCTCCTCGTGCCGCGGGTCATGGACGGGACCGAGGGCTACGACGTCGTACTGCCCCTGATCGCCGACGACGGTGCGGCCATCGCGATCAACCGCGGATGGACCGAGGATCCCGGCACCGTCCCCGAGCCGCCCGGCGGCCGGATCTCCGTGACCGGATGGCTACTGCCGGCCCAAACCGCCGAGGACGGCATCCGCCCCATGGAGATGCCCGAGGGCCAGGTGGAACGCATCGCCCCGGCCGTGCTCCTGCAGGAGTGGGAGTACGAGGCGATGTACGAGGGCTACATCGTCGTTCCCGGGAGCGACCCGGCCAACGAAGGCCTCGAACCGGTGCCGCCGCCCGAGCCGCCGACGGGCGTGACGGTCAACTGGCGCAGCCTCAGCTATTCGGTGCAGTGGGGGATGTTCGGCGTCTCCGCGCTAGTCTTCTGGATCATCCTCATGCGCCGCGAACTGACGGAGGCCCGCACCCCGGAGGAGGAACGGGCCTCGGAGGAGGACGGCAGCGACGGTCAGCCGGTGCGTGCTGGTTCCTGAGAGCCGCCCTCCGCGGCGGCTTCCTCCTTCGCCTGCTCCTGCTTCACGATGCGGCGCTCGATGACGAACCCCAGGACCGGGATGGTGCCCGAGAGCGCGACGCCCAAAGTGCGGCCGGCACCCCAGCGGCGGTCGAGGGCCACCCAGATGACCACGAGCACGTAGGCCATGTACACGTAGCCGTGCGGCAGTGTGATGTACATGACCAGGGGTGTGTCCGGGCCGAACCAGTGCTCCCATCCCTGGGGAGCGCCGAAGAGAGCGAACATCGAGCTCTCCCCCACCAGGTACCTGGCGGGCATGGCCACGAACACCAGCCCGATCAGGAACACACCCGTGACGTAGGCGAGCACTCTGTACAGAGCGAACGACACGCGCCTCTTGTCCACCGTTACCTCACCCGTTTCGCGACGTTCCCCGGCCCCGCGGGGTCGCCGCAAGGCCTCTCCCCACGAGGCTAAACGCCGCCCGTGACCGCCCCGATCCGGGTCCGAGTCAGGAACTCCACATCACGGGGCCGCGCGGGTCACGTCCGCTCGACGCGCACGGGGCTGGCCCAGCGGCCGTCGGAGCGGGCCGTCCATGCCTTGGGGATCGTGCGTAGGGCGAGGAATGCGTCGATGATGCGGATCGGGAAGAAGAAGAGTCCGTAGACCAGGTAGGACGGGCGCCGCCGCACCATCGCCATCAGGCAGGTGAGCATGTAGTCGGGCACGAAGAGACCGACGAGTACCGCCGTGAGCGGCAGGAACGCGGTGACGGCGGTGAACCCCTCCTCGAAGAAGGACAGCGCCAGGACGGCCTCGCCCCCGAACGTCCCCAGGGCCACGAACGCCCCCACCAGCACGGTCGCCAACAGCACGAGTGAGACGAGCACGACCTCGAGGACGTAGAGGAGCAGTGCGGCGCAGAAGCTGCTGGGCCAGAGCTTGTGGCGCCGGATGGTCTGCCAGAGTCCGAGGGTCCAGCGGCTGACCTGACGGTAGTAGTCACGCAGGGTGAAGGGGTCCTGGCTGTAGGCCTTGGTGCCGGGTTCCATCGAGATCCGGCCGAGGCGCTTGTGGTGCACCTCGAAGGTCATGTTGAAGTCCTCGATGACCAGGCCCTCGGGGTTGATGTCGATCTCGCGCAGGGCGCTGGTGCGGTAGACGCTGGCGAACCCCGGGACGATGAAGGACACGTTCGCGTGGCGCCAGGTCTGCCCGAACCGCATGAGGTACTGGAGCATGAAGTACAGGCGGTCGCGGTAGGCGGAGATGAGGCGTCCCACGAAGCTGCGCTCGTCGGGTTTCCACTCCGAGACCACAAAACCGGCGACGGCGGCCACGTCGGGGTCGGCGAGTTGGCGCCTGGCCCCCTCGACGTAGCTCGGGTGCAGTTCGGTGTCGGCGTCGAGGATGAGCACACCGTCGTGGTTGTCGGTGAGGGCGAACTCCTCGATGACGGCCTCGATGGCCCCGGCCTTGCCGCGGTTGTTCAGCAGTTCCAGGACGTTGACACCGGTGCGTGCGGCGACCTCGGCGGTGGCGTCGGAGGAGGCGTCGGAGACCACGTAGACGTCCCACCGGTCGAAGAGGCGCAGAGCCGAACCGATCGCCGCCTCGATGACCGGTTCCTCGTTGTGCGCCGGGATGACCACCGCGATGGACAGGTCGGCGGGACCGGGGGCACCCTCGTCCGCGCCGGCGTTTCCGGCGGTGTCCTGGGGCTGTTCCGGACGGTCCTCTCCGGTGTCCGGAAGCGGCCCCGAACCGCCGGCCCCGACGAGCACCCGATCCGGTTCACGCTCGACCGCTGTCCGTTCGGGTGCACCGATACGCCGCCGGGCGGTCAGGGAGCGCACCGAGTCCTCCCCCAGGCGCAGCAGCCCCACGACCGTCCAGAGCAGCAGGTTCGCGCCGAAGGCCAGCCACAGGAAGACGTAACCGAGAGCGCCCAGGCCGGACGCCTCCGCGACACCCGTCGCGTAGTCGAACCAGTAGACGAACAGAGCTGTTGCCAGAGCCAGGGCGACCAACCCGACCAGCACACCAGCGGTGAAACGCACGCTTCGCACAGTCCTGGAACCTCTCGAGAGTTCTGGGTTTCGGACCGACATTAACCCGAAAAGTCGGCGTTGGGTTGACGCCTCGCGGAACTGTTGGGTTCACACGTCTTCGTGGCCTATGGAGGCCACGCGAATCTTCTACAGGGGCTTGCATCTGCTGGCACCCATTAGAAGATATGTGCGGTGGGCTTCCAACGGTTACCGCTGTCTCCGGTTTATCCTGGTCGCCCGGAAGCGGCGGTACCGCCGACTTGTCCAGTACGACGGAGGAGAATCATCGGCGTGGCAGGTCCATTTTTGCCCGAATCGCCCTGTACTTCCCTTACGTCACGCGATCAACACACCGTGACGGACGAGATGATCGCCGAACCACCAGGCCAGCGCATCGCATGTGTCCACCAGCCGCACTATTTGCCCTGGTTGGGGCTCATCGACAAGATCGACCGTTCTGACGTCTATGTCGCACTCGACACGGTCCAGTTCGAACGCCGGGGCTGGCAGAACCGAAACTACATCGCCGGGGAGAGCGGCAGACAACTGCTCACGGTCCCGGTCATCCAGACCGCCCGGGACGAACGGATCCTGGACAAGCAGATCGACAACACACAGAAATGGAGGACCAAACACCTCCGGGCGCTCCTGAATCACAGCTACCGAAGCGCACCGCACCTGGACGAATACCGGGAAGAGATATCCCGTCTCTACGAGCAGAGATGGGAGCACATGGTAGAACTGTCCATCTCCACGACACTCCTGATCCTCGGAGCCTTCGGGATCGACACACCAGTCGTGCGCGCCAGCCGGCTCGGCGAGTTCACCGGACGCAAGAGCGAACTCATCGCCCAGGTCTGCAACGCCGCCGACGCCGACACACTGTTGTCGGGGGACGGAGCGCGCGACTACCTCGACGTCGACCTGCTGAAGCAGCACGGGATCGAGGTCGAGTGGCAGGGCTTCGAGCACCCCGTCTACCCGCAACGGAACGGCGGATCCGACGGGTTCACCTCACACCTGGCCGCGATCGACCTGCTGTTCAACGCGGGCCCGGCCTCACTCGAGCTGCTCCGGAGCGCCCGGCGACCGCTCTGAGGCACCCGCCGACCCGTACGGCAACACGATCCGACACGGCCCGGACCGCATCGGGACCGACCCGCTGCGTGAAATCCCCCCCAGTCGCCTCCTCCAGAGATCAAAGGACGGAAACTGGAAATGACGACGGACTGGTCCCGAGAGCGCATCCTCATCTTCGCGCCCCATCCCGACGACGAGACACTCGGCTGCGGCGGCCTCATGAGCAAGGCCAAGGACGCGGGTGCCGAGGTGTTCGTACAGTTCTTCACGGTGGGTGACACCGCCGATCAGTCACCCAAGGGGTTCTCGACCGCTCAGGAACGACACACCGAGATCAAGAAGGTCGCGGACCACTTCCGCTGGGACGACTGGCACATGGCCCTCCCCGGCGACCAGTACCACCTGCGGCTGGACACCGTGGCCCGAGTCGACATCAACAAGCTCGTCGAGCAGGACAGCCCCCTGTCGATCACACGTCTTCGGCCCACAGTCGTGATCGCGCCGCACCGTACGAGCTACAACCAGGACCATCAGGTCGTGGCCGAAGCGGTGCACACGTCGCTGCGGCCCTCCGACCACCGGCTGCGCCACCACCCGAAGCTGGTCCTGGCCTACGAGGAGGCCGCCGACCAGTGGCGCACCGACGCGGTCGTACCACCCAACCTGATCGTCGGCCTCCGGGAGCGGGACGTCGAGGCCAAGCTCGTCGGCATGCAGATGTACGGGTCCCAGAGCCACGATCACCCGCACACCCGATCGGAGCTGACCCTGCGCAGCCTCGCCGCTCTGCGCGGCATGCAGGCCGGGGTCGCCCACGGCGAGGGGTACCACGTCCTCCGCCACCTGTTGTGAACCGGCCGACCGGTCGTCGACCGCATTCCCCGCGAGGGACCAGACCTTCCGAGCGAAATGACAGAACACCACACCACCTGCAGTGGAGGGGACCAATGAAGGCCGTAGTCACCGGTGGAGCCGGTTTCATCGGTTCGCACTTGTGCGACCACCTCATCGCCCAGGGGCACCAGGTCACCGTCATCGACGATCTTTCGACCGGGTCCATGGCCAATCTGGCCCAACTCGGCGAGGAGCCCGGATTCTCCTTCGTCCAGGGCGACATCCTGGACCACGAGCTCATCGACCGACTCGTGTCGGAGGCGGACACGGTTTACCACCTGGCCGCCGCCGTGGGTGTCTACAACATCGTGGACAACCCGCTGCGTTCACTGCGCATCAACCTGCACGGAACCGAGAACATCGTCGAAGCAGCCGTCCGCCACCGTGTGCCCTACATGGTGGCCTCCACCAGCGAGGTCTACGGCAAGAACGACGCCGACGGCCTCAAGGAGGACGACGACCGCATCTACGGTTCGCCCACCAAGAGCCGCTGGTCCTACGCCGCCGCCAAGGGCCTGGACGAACTGGTCGCCTACGTGCACGGTGCCGAGTCCGGGGTGCCGTGTGTCATCACACGGTTCTTCAACGTCGTGGGCCCGCGCCAGACCGGCCGCTACGGCATGGTGGTGCCGCGCTTCGTCGACCAGGCCCTGGCCGGCGAACCCATCACCGTGTACGGCACGGGCGCACAGCGGCGCTGCTTCGGCTCGGTCTTCGACGTGGTCCCGGCGATGACACGACTGATGGACACCCCGCAGGCCTTCAACCGGGCCGTCAATCTCGGCGGGCGCGAGGAGATCTCGATCAAGGGGCTGGCCGACCGGGTCGTGGAACTCATCGGCTCCGACAGCCCGATCACCTACACGGACTACGAGCAGGCCTACGGAACGGGGTACGAGGACATGCAGCGCCGCTACCCCGACACCTCGCTGGCCGGGCGGCTCATCGGTTACGAGCCCACCCGCGGCCTCGACGCCATCATCGGCTCGATCGTCGACCACCGGCGTACGGGGTTCGAGGTGACGGCCGGGCCGGTGAAGACCACGGCGACCACGGCCCCTGTGTAGACGGTGTGAACGGCTGCGGGGTCCGGCCACTCGGAGAGGCCGCGACCCCCTCGGTCCCGTCGGGGCACCCGCGACTGCCCCGACGGGACCGCCCCGCTCCCCACCAGATCCGGTTCAGCGCAGGAGCGTGGTGACGAACAGGAGCACGCTCAGGGACAGCGTCACCGCACACAGCAGGAGTACGGCCCAGGGGCGGCCGACGTTTCTCGGCATCCCGCCCGTCGCGGGATCGTGGGAGCCCATAGCGGTCCGGCGCCAACGCAGCCACACGTGGGTCGCGACGGCAGCGAAGACGATCAGCAGGGCCACCATGACGGCCACCCGCACCTGGGGCGGCAACTCGGGGACGGCCGCCTGCCCCGGTACCAGTGAGCCCCGCATGTACAGCAGTCCGACCACCAGGACGAGGGCAAGGGTGCGTTGCCACGACATCAGGGTGCGTTCGGGCTGCAGGCCGGGGTCGGAGCGCGGACCGGGGGTACTCACAGCAGGTTCCCCAGGAACACCAGCAGCGACACCAGAGCCACCACGAACGTGGTGATGAGCGGCAACATGCTCAGTTTGAGCGGCGCGCCCCGGCCCATGGCCCGCTGTACCCGCAGCCACCGCAGGGGGGCGTAGACGGTGATGACCCCGGCCAGCAGCGTCAGCAACAGCCCGACGGCGGTGCGGGTCGCCTCGCTCCATTCCAGGGGCAACAGGTGCAGGACCGCCACGGCGCCCGCGAGCAGGGCCAGAGCGGTACGGACCCAGGCCAGGAACGTGCGTTCGTTGGCGAGGGTGAACCGGTAGTCGACGGTTTCGGTACCGTCCTCCCCGGCCGCTCCTCCCTGTTCCGGCCTCCCGGTCTCCATCAGGGTCCTCCCCCGGTCTCGGCGTTGGTCTCGTCCTCGCCCCAGTCAACCCTCTCCTTCCCGTCCGAACTGGTAGGAACGGTGCAATCGGCCGGCGGGCCGTGGTGGAAACGTTCCGGACTTCCGTTGGAATGCGTCCTGCGGGTGGCCGTGTTGTCGCAAGAACCTGACCAACCACGACCGGTCGCGTGCCACCGGAGCTGATGCCCACGGGGGCTCACGCCTGGTAGTAAGACCGGGTAGGCGACGCCCAACACTCAAGGAGACCACGTGGCCACCGTCGAGCTCACGAAGGACAATTTCGCGGACACGTTGCAGGAAAACGACTTCGTCCTCATCGACTTCTGGGCGGACTGGTGCGGTCCCTGCCGCCAGTTCGCGCCCGTCTTCGAACAGTCCTCGGAGACGCACACCGACATCGTGCACGCCAAGGTCGACACCGAGGCCCAGCGCGAGTTGGCCTTCGAGTTCAAGATCCAGTCCATCCCGACGCTGATGATCGTGCGTGACCGCACCGTCATCTACAACGAGCCGGGCGCCCTGCCCTCCGAGGCTCTGGAGAGCCTGATCACCCAGGCCAAGGAGCTGGACATGGACGAGGTCCGGCAGAAGATCGCCGAGCAGGACGGCCAGGAAGGCGAGCAGCAGAGCGATCAGCAGGGCTGAACCGCCGCCGACCGACGCCACGGGACCGGCCCCGCCAGACTCGCGGGTCCGGTCCTTTCGTCGTTCGGAGCGCGGGGAACGGCACGACGTACACACGGAGCGATGACGTCCGGCCACACCTCCGGTGACCTGGTACCTCCAGTCCACCTCCCGCGTTCACCTCTGCCACGTAGCTCGTTCACCGGGGCTTCACGCCGAGCCGTTTGCATGGGTACGACAGCGCAGTTTCCCGCTGCGCCCCGAATGCAGCCCGACCCCGGAAGTGGCTCCATGTCTGCCAGCAACACCACCGTGAACCCTCGTGGCGCCGAGCCGGGCGCCGCCCCCGAGACCGCCGCACACGAACGCAGGAGGCCCGAGTCGGGAGACCCCGTCTTCGAGGTCTCCGACCTGTCCATCGTCTACGGGACCAACAGAGCCGTACGCGACGTGGACCTCAAGGTCGACCCTCAGCGGATCACCGCGATGATCGGCCCGTCCGGCTGCGGCAAGAGCACGGTCCTGCGCACCCTCAACCGGATGAACGACCTCATCCCCGGTGCCCGGGTCGAGGGTCGGGTGACCTACCACGGTGAGGACCTCTACGCTCCCGAGGTCGACCCCATCGAGGTGCGCCGCCGCATCGGAATGGTCTTCCAGAAGCCCAACCCGTTCCCCAAGTCGATCTACGACAACGTCGCCTACGGTCCCCGCATCAACGGCATGCGCGGCAACATGGACGAGATCGTCGAGGAGAGCCTGACCAAGGCCGCCCTGTGGGACGAGGTCAAGGACAAGCTCAAGGACAACGCGTTCGCGCTGTCCGGCGGCCAGCAGCAGCGCCTGTGCATCGCCCGGACGATCGCGGTCAACCCCGAGGTCATCCTCATGGACGAGCCGTGTTCGGCTCTGGACCCGATCGCCACACTCAAGATCGAGGACCTCATGTACGAGCTCGCGAGCGAGTACACGATCGTCATCGTCACCCACAACATGCAGCAGGCGGCGCGGGTCTCGGACCGCACCGCCTTCTTCACCGCCTCCGTCGACGAGGCCGGGGACCGCTTCGGCAACCTCGTGGAGTACGACGAGACCGCCACGATCTTCAGCAAGCCCGCCGACCAGCGCACCGAGGACTACATCGCCGGGCGCTTCGGCTGATCCGCCTCCCGTTCCGGGACCCGCACGCCCCCTCGACGAAGTGGACCCCCATGCCCGCTGTCACGCCATCGATCCCCGGACCCGCGGAGGCACTGGAGGTGTCGGGAGCGGCCGGGACCCCACTCCGGATACTGCTGGTGGAGCCTGAGTCGGAGCAGTCGCACCAGCTCGTGCTGTCGCTGAGCGGACACGACGTGGACATCACCGTGTGTGTGGACGGCGCGGAGGCCCTGCTCCGGGTGGGGATGGCCCGTCCCGACACCGTGCTCACCAGCGCGGACCCCTCGGAGGTGGAGCTGGAGACCTTGGTGCGGGTGATGCGTCGCGTCACCGACATCCCGATCCTCATCGGGGTGGGGACCGGCGACTCGCAGCGGGCTGTGCGGGCCCTGGCTGCGGGGGCGACGGCCTGTGTGAGCCGCCCGTACAGGATCCCGGAGCTGGCCGCGCTGCTGCGCGGTGCCCTGCCTCCCGGCGAGCACGGGGAGGGGGGCGGCGCGGGCACGGCGATGGTGCGTGCAGGGGCGTTGGAGTTGGACACCCTCGGACACCGGCTGTTCGTGGACGGCGTCCCGGTGGACCTGGCCCTGCGCGAGTTCGGGATCATGGATTTCCTGCTGCGCAACGACGGCCGGGTGGTGGGCCGCGAGGAGCTGTGGACCGAGGTCTGGCACAAACCCCTGCCTCCGGTGAACAACACGATCGCGGTGCACATCCGCCGGCTACGGCACAAGCTGGGTGATTCCGAGGCACGGCCCCGGTTCATACACACGGTGCGCGGGATCGGTTACCGGCTCGACTCGAACCCAGGGGGATGACCCTCGCCGAAAAACCTCGACCCGTGCCCGGTAACGTGTTTTACCACTACCGCGGTCATCCCGTTCATTTCCCCGGCACCCTCCGCGATGAAATGAACGCACACGTGAACTGAATCGATCGCGGAAAACATACGAGAACGACACCGACGCCGGTGAACAACGCCGGTGCTCCAGTCGTTTCCGCAGGTAGGCAGAGCACCTCTACCGCGAACCAGGGCTGCCGAGAAAAACGGCCACACATGGCCCGTTATCTAATGGTTACCGCGATTAACCACCCATTCACCGGTTTTCCACCATCCCGTCTCGATCACGATGTCCAGTCGTCTTTATCCGCTCCTAATGTCGTTCCTGTCAGCCCCGACAGTGGTGATTCGACGAGGAGAAACAGGACATGCGCAACGGGCGTTCCAAGCTCGCCGCTCTGGCGGCCATCCCCTTGCTCGCGGCCGCGTGCAGCAGCGGGGGCGAGGACACCGAAAACGCCGGCACCGACGGAGAGGCCCTCACCGGCTCTCTGACCGGTGCGGGTGCCAGCTTCCCGGACCCGCTCTTCCAGGACTGGATCTACACGTACACCAACGACGTCCAGCCCGGGACCAGCATCAACTACCAGAGCGTGGGTTCCGGGGCCGGGATCGAGCAGTTCATGGAGGAGACCGTCGACTTCGGTTCCTCCGAGGAGTACCTCGACGACGAGGCCCTCCAGGAAGCCGCCGACAACCGCGGCTGTGAGCCCCTCCAGTTCCCCGTCACCTTCGGTTCCGTGGTCATCGCCATGAACAACCCCGAGCTGGACGGACTGGTCCTGGACCCGGAGACCATCGCCGGCATCTACTCCCGCGACATCACCACCTTCGACGACCCGGCGATCGCCGAGCTCAACCCGGAGATGGACCTGCCCGGCGACGAGATCGTCCCGGTCCACCGCTCCGACAGCTCCGGTACCACCGCCGTGTTCAGCCACTACCTCGCCCACGAGGTCGAGTCCTGGGACGAGGAGTACGGCGAGGGCAAGGAGATCGACTGGCCCTCCGGCCTGGTCGGCGGGCAGCAGAACGACGGTGTCGCGCAGGGCATCACCCAGAACCCGGGCGGCCTGGGCTACGTGAACCAGTCCTTCGCCCAGGAGTCGGAGATGTCGGTCGCCCACGTCGTCAACGCCGACGGTGAGCCCATCGAGCCGACCACCGAGTCGACGATCGCCGCCTCCGAGGAGGCCGATGTTCCCGAGAACTTCCAGTTCAGCATCGACGACATCGGGGGTTCGGGTTACCCGATCGCCGGCACCAACTGGATCTTCACCTACACCTGCGGCTACGACCAGGAGACCGCCGACACGCTCGTCGACTTCTGGACCTGGGCCCTGACCGACGAGTCCGCTCAGGAGGTCTCCGGCGAGCTGGGCTACGCGCCCCTCGGCGACGAGCTCACCGAGCGGGTCATCGCCGAGCTGGAGCGCACCAACTCCGAGAACGGTGACGGCTCCGAGGGCGGCGAGGACGAGTCCGGGGAGG